>NZ_JAVDXA010000002.1:0-1701551 GCF_031457695.1 Dyadobacter sp. BE31 | reverse complement strand
CTGCGGATACGTTTGGGTATTTTTCGCAAAATTCCAATCACTGATGCTGCTTGCGTACCCTTCACCATTGCTAACAAAGAGCCTTTTCTTCCTTTGTGGCCTTATTAGTTACAATAGTATAAAGTTCGCCATTGGAAAGTGAGGTCTCATCGATGCTTAAATATGGACCGGCATTTTCTGGATACAAAAGCCATTCTGCCGCATGCTCACGTTGATCCCAATCCTTGTAATCGCTAATATGATTTTTATACTGCTCCTGAAGCTGCTTACCGTCCAGATGGAAATACTTGCCTAGCTGCGAGCAGCTAACAGGGTTATTATCAATACAGTCCTTTTAAAAAATCAGCAAACTCTTTGGTCATTCGAGTTCCCTGTTGTACTACATTCCAGTCCCTGCTGACTATCTCACCAGTATCCTTGACTTCCCACCGACGGCGCTTGATGCAGAGTGTAACGCGCTGATTACGAATCGGGAAATCCTGAATGTATATCTCGGGCAGAAAGCCTTTGGACTCTAATTTTTGATCTTTGTATTCGGCAGGAGAAAGATTCTTTTCTTCCAGGTAGATGTGAAGACCAGTGAGGCCTTCAACGATTTTGGAAAGTTCGAAATAATCGAGGATCCCCTCGGGTAACAGGAAGCGGGCTAGGGCTAAATATGACTCTTGCAATGCATTCAATATTGATTCATCGCAAAACAACTACTTTTTTATCGCCCCCCAAGTTTTCGGACTGATCCACCAAAAATTTGTTAAAAATTGAATATTTTGGCATAACCCGGAAAAGAAAAAAACCTGCTAATCTGTTGATTTGCAGGGTTTTGATGCTTTTTGTTATCTCTTTAAGTGATCCCGCTGGGATTCGAACCCAGGACCCATACATTAAAAGTGTATTGCTCTACCAGCTGAGCTACGGAATCGATCTATATGTTAGTGGCGCTTTTTCTGACTCTCTCGAAACTTTAACCTTTCATGAAAACTTAACATTCAGGCCTTTTTTCGTTTCGATCTGTCTGCCGCAGCGCCGTATCGTGGTGCAAAAGTACAATTGGGATTTTATCAAACAAATTTTGAGAGCACTATTTTTTGAGCGGAAATGCGGGAAATTTCGCAAATGGCTCAGATTTAGAAATTTAAACGTCTAAAAAAATTTAAATTTTTTTGAATTCACATCCAGGTAACATTCTGGGGTAGGGCAGATGCCCTGTGTCGGCTCACAAATGGGGTGGCCGGTCGGGGAAAATGGGGATGAAATGCTTTTCCGGATATCAGGTGCCTTCTGCCGGCTATGTGTTTACGGCGGCCGGATTTGAAGCTGCGGCCTTTCCACGGGCGATTCTGGCGACTTTTAAGACATCTCAATCAAAAATCAACAACAGGCGTATGGAAAGAGGCGGTAACCCGGCAAAAAAGGAGGGGAGAAGGTTGGTAAAAGGGGAGCTCAGGAAATTTTTTGACCGGGAGTTCGATTGGATTGCATTGCTGCTGATCGCCGCGATGATCCTGTTGAGCCTTGTATTCTTTTGAACGTCGATCACCCTTACGCTTATGAAGACATTTTTAGCTTACCTTACTTTCGCGGCGTTGCTGGCGCTCTGTTATGTCGAGAAGTTGAATGCCGAAGAGGCCAGGAGTCAGGCGCGCGGGGATAGCGGCGGGCATCAGGTGCGGGCTGGTGGGGCCGCTCGTCCGGACCGCCATGCCGCGGTGGCGCAGTTGGGGGAGTAAGAAGCCCGGCGCTTTCGCTTAAAGATATTATTTGGTCCAGCTTTCTGTAACCCGCATGCGGATTATCGTTTTTTTGATGCTCGTTTTCCTGCCTGGCGCGAATGTCTGTGCACAGATGCCCGTGCTCTCGCTCGAACATCTCACGACCAAAGAAGGGTTGCCTTCCAACGATGTCTGGTGCCTCAATAAGGACCGCCGTGGCTTTCTGTGGATCGGTACGGGGCGGAATCTCTGCCGCTATGATGGCTATTCGTTTCTACGGCTGGATAGTTTGCAGCTTGGCTATTGCTCCGGCGTGTCGACGGATTCCAGGGGGGATTTGTACACGTCGGTGGATACACGCGGCATCGCGCGGATCGATCGTAATACGATGGAGGTGAGTACGTTGGTGCAGAATAATTATGACGACGAAGATACCGGCAACGACCTGCATGAACAAGGGATGGTCGATTCGTACGACCAGATGTGGGTTTGCGACTACACTTCGGTGCAGCGGTACGACATCGCGCGAAAGAAGCTCTTCCGATACACTTTTGCGGCTTCGGGCAATGGCGGTGATGTGTATCAGTATGCCAGCTTTTTCGAGGACCGCGAACGTGTATTGTGGATCGTTTCGGAACTCGGGCTGTACTTCTACGACCGCCGCCACGACAAGCTCGTGTGCGTGCTGGGGCCGGCCGCTATTTACCCCGAAAACCGCATTAAAATCAGGCTGAGCCGTGGTTCACAGGACTCGGCGGGCAATCTGTGGATAGGCGGTTATGAATATGGGTTGGTGAAGTATTCGCCGGCGGACCACCGTTTCTCGATCCGTAAAGCCGGTTTTGAACAAAACAATGTGGTTTGCGTACGGGAGTCACTGGATGAGAATGGGGGTAAGGTGCTGTTTGTAGGGACGAATGACGGCGTGAGCGTGTACCACCCGGGGCGGAACGAGCTCTACCATCTCCCTGAATTTTACAACCAGGGCATTCGCATCAAGGACATGTATGACGACGTCGCGAATGGCATTCTGTGGATGGGCACCAGCGACGGAATATTCAAATACCGCTATCGGAACATCGGCGTGCGCACGGTGGCGATACCGGCGGACGTAGTGCGCTTGCCCGTGCAGGTGACGAGCATCCAGCCCGCGCAGGAGGGTAGCTATTGGCTGGGTTTGTCGCATTCGGGCGTGCTGCATTGGCAGCCGGCTTCGAACCGGTTCAAATTGCACCGCTATGGACAGCAAGAGGCATTTGCCGACAAGGTGAGGACGATCGGCGGAAAGGCGTTTGCATTTACCGATAAAGGAATTTTTACAGGCGACGCTAGCTCGGAGCGCTTTCAGCCCTGGCAGGCGGGAACGGGTCTGTTTCACAATACCGATTTCCGCGACGGGTTAATGGACAGCAAGGGCCGCCTTTGGATCGCCAGCCTGAACGAAGGCCTGAAAGTGCTCGACCCGGCCACGAACCGGGAACTGCATTTGTGGCCGCCGGAACAGGGCAGGAAGCTGGTCCATCAGAGTTATATCAAAGCAATGCGCGAAACGCCCGATGGCAGGATCTGGATCGCAACCTGTTCGAGGGGGTTGTTCTTTTTTGATGAGAAAAAAGGGACTTTTACCAACATCCGGGAGCTGGCTGTCAACAAGGACCGACGATTGGGCGGCGACTGCATCAATGCCATTCAGGTAGCGTCCGACGGTTCGGTACTGGTGGCTAGCTGGGGCGGCGTTTCCAGGATAGCACCCAATGGTTTGATCCAGGATTCGTTCGATTTCAGGTCCGGTACTTTAAAAGACACCTATTGCTCCAACATCGCCGAGATGCCCGACGGCAAGTTGTGGTTTAGTACCAATGAGGGTATCCATGTGGCCGACCCTCAAACGCGCTCGGTTCGTTACCTGACCACCATCGAGGGCCTCCGCAGTAATGCGCCGGTGGGTTTTTATTACCATGCCCCGGGAGAATTGCTGCTGGGATATATCAATGCATTGAACATCCTCGATGTCAGGCGGCTTAGCGGGAACGTGCATGCACCGGAGATTGTGCTGTCCACAGTGGAAGTGAAGGGAAAAAAGGTATTTCAGGACGAGGCGAAAAAAATTATCCTTCAACCGGACGAGAATTCGGTTAGTTTCAGTTTTACGCCGTTGAATTTCGAACCCGCGTCGCAGAACCGCTTCAACTACCAGCTGGAAGGCTACGATGACGAGTGGACGGACCTTGGGAATGATCATACGGTTTCATTCGCGAACCTGCCTGCGCGCTCGTATACATTACGCATACGAAGCAGCAATGCGTCTGGCATTGCAAGCAAGGAGCCGCTTGTGATCCAGCTTTCGATCCGGCCTTACTTTACGAATACGCTGTTTTTTCGTGTGCTGATCGGCCTCACCATCGCGGGGCTGATCGTTGCGATGATGCGCTGGCGGGTAAGCACATTGGCCGAGCGCAACCGCCTCGATCACCAGATTACCGAATGGCGCCTCAAAGCATTGCAGTCGCAAATGAATCCGCATTTTCTATTCAACTCCCTCAACTCGGTGCAGAATTACCTGCTTACCAACCGCGGGGTGGAGGGAGCCAAGTACCTTTCCAAATTTTCGAAGCTGGTGCGGCGCATTATGGAGAATTCCAATCATCAGTACCTGTCGTTCGAGAAGATCATCGATACGCTCAGAATGTATGTCGAGATCGAGTCATTCCGCTTCAACCACGAGTTTAGTTATTCATTTGATATTGAAGAAAATGACCTGCTGCTCGATGCGCAGCTGCCTCCGATGCTTTTGCAGCCCTACGTAGAAAATGCGATCTGGCATGGGCTGATGCCCAAGGAAGGTGAAAAGAAGCTGACGATCACAGCCAGGCTCAGCGACCGCCATATTGTGTGCACGATCGAGGATAATGGCGTGGGCCGTGACTTTGCGCCGCGCATGGAGGGACATATTTCGAGAGGACAGGAGATGACGCGGGGCATTTTCGAGGCGCTGCGGCAAAAGGACAGCGAGGCACGCATTGAAATGATAGACCTTTTCGACCACGACAAGAAACCGGCCGGAACGCTCGTAAAAATGATCATCCCGATTGAAAACGTATAGCTTATGAACCCATCTTTACGCGCCGTCATCATCGACGATGAGACCAATGCCCGGGAAGCGCTCACTAACCTGCTGCGGATCGTCTGCCCGGAGGTGGAGGTGTGCGGGGAAGCCCGCAATGCCGACATCGGGATTGAGCTGATCCGGAAAGAGCGGCCCCACCTGATTTTTCTCGACATTCAAATGCCGGGTAAAAGTGGATTTGACCTGCTTTCCACGTTCGAAAAGGTGGATTTCGGGGTGATATTCACAACGGCCTATCAGGAATACGCCATTCGCGCGTTCCGTTTCAGCGCGATCGACTATTTACTCAAACCTATTGATCCGGACGAGCTTCAAACGGCTGTCGGGAAGTTCAGGGACAGGGTAGGGAGTGTGAATCCCGAACAGCTCCGGATTTTGCAGGAGCAGCTGGACCCGGTTCGCACGCCGCGACTGATCGAACGGAAGCGAAACGACAACCAGCGCATTGCATTACCTACGGCGGAGGGCATTCATTTTGTGCAGATGACCGATATTATCCAATGCGAATCGTTGGGTTCCTACACCAAATTTCACCTCGTAAAAGGTCCTGCGATCGTCGTTTCACGGCTTTTGAAAGAGTATGAGGAGATCCTGGACAACTACTATTTCTTCCGGGTGCATCAATCCAACATCATCAACCTCGAACACATCAAGCGGTACGTCAAAGGCGATGGCGGCCAGATTTGGATGAGCGATAATACCGAGATCGAGGTGTCGCGCCGGCGCAAGGATGAATTCCTGGCACTTCTTTCAGATTTCTATGTCAATTCAGGTAAGCTGAAATAGCGGGGCGAATTGCCGTGCGGACGGATCGTACGAGCCCCGTTTTTCTTTGTTGTATTTTGTTGTTTAGATTTAGTTTAAATAATATTTTTGAGCAAAATCTAAATTTACGCTATGACAAAAAGGTTATTTCTACTCGCTCTTATTTTCTATTTAGCTGTTACAAAGGTATTTGCACAAAGCGGAACGATCAGTGGGTCAGTCCGTACTGCCGACGGCGAACCGGTGGAACTCGTAACCGTTAATGTAAAAGGTACCGCCAAAGGCGCATTGACCGACCGAAATGGCAAATACCAGATCAGGAACATTCAGCCCGGGTTACACAGGCTGGTAGCTTCATTTATTGGTTTGGAAAAACAGGAGCAGACAATCGAGGTGACGGCGGGCGGTACCGCCTCCGTGGATTTTACGCTCAAAGAAAATGCTTCGCAGTTACAGGAAGTGATGGTCTCTGCCCGCAACCTGAACCGCGAGAATGTGATCGTGGCCAAAATACCCTTGAAGAAGCTCGAAAACCCGCAGGTTTACAGCACTGTTTCTTCCGAGATCATGAAGCAGCAGGGCATTACCAGCTACGACGATGCCCTGCGCAATGTGCCGGGTATTGCGCGCACCTGGGAATCGACGGGCAGGGGAACCGACGGGGCTTCCTACTTTGCGTTGCGGGGCTTCGAAGCGCAGCCGCTGCTTTACAATGGCCTTCCCGGCATTACCAGCGGCAACCTCGATCCGTCCAATGTGGAGGAGATCCAGGTAATCAAAGGTCCTTCCAGCACGTTGTTTGGAGGCTCTTTTTATGGTTATGGCGGTATTATCAACACCATCACTAAGAAGCCCTACCACCAGTTTGGCGGAGAAATCGGCTACAATGCCGGGAGCTTCGGATTGAACCGCGTTACCGCCGACATAAACACGCCGCTCAGCAAAGCCGACAAGATCGCATTGCGCGTGAACACCGCCTACCACTCAGAAAACAGCTTCCAGGACGCAGGTTTCAAAAAGTCGTTCTTCATCGCGCCTGCGCTCGTGTATGAGGCAAACGACAGGCTTACCTTCCATTTCCTGACCGAAATCCTCCAAGAAGAGAGGGCCGTGGCGCCGGTATTTTTCCATTCCGACCGTTCGAGTCCGTTGCCATTCAAAAACCTAAGAGAGCTCAACCTCGACCCGCGCCTGTCGTTCACTTCCAACGACCTGTCGATCCGCAATCCGCGTTTCAATTTGCAGGCGCAGGCGGTTTATAAGCTTTCGGATCAATGGACTTCGCAGACGGTCTTTTCGAGAGGAACGGTGAAGTCGGCCGGTATTTACACCTACATCTGGGACGATGTTTCAGGCGACAACTGGTTCAGCCAGTACTTCCACAATGAGCAGCAAACGATGAGTACCACGGATATCCAGCAAAATTTCAACGGCGATTTCAAGATCGGCAACATGCGAAACCGGCTTTTGGTAGGCGTGGATTACTTCAAAAGAAACGTCATCGACAATGGCTCAGGCTGGGGCCGGGCGCGTAATGTAACGCCGCAGGGGGATGTCAACTACGTCGATCCGTACTCGGGCGACACGCTTGCACCCGTGTACCTCACGCGGGCTTCGGTGGATAACCTGCTGGCCGGAGCCGAAGGCGGCCCAAGCAATATCAGTAACTCATCGCTAGGTTTCTATGCCTCCAACGTGCTGAATTTCACTCCGAAACTGAGCGCGATGGTAAGCTTGCGTGCGGATCATTACGATTCAAAAGGAGACCGCAGTACTTCCGACGACGACTATAACCAATGGGCGCTGTCGCCGAAGTTCGGGATCGTCTACCAGCCGGTGATCGACAAGGTGTCGCTTTTTGCCAACTACATGAATGCATTCATTAATGTGGCTCCGCGCCGGGTTACCGATGCCGACGGTACGAATCCCCGGGTGAAATCGTTCCGTCCGGAACATGCCGATCAATGGGAATATGGTATTAAAACCAACCTGTTTTCCGACAAACTAGCTGCTACGCTTTCGGTGTACGACATCAAAGTGTCGGATCGCGTGATGCCTGATCCCGCCAATATTCTCGATTACAACCAGGGCGGCAAAGTGGGGAGCAAAGGTTTTGAGCTGGACATTGTGGCTAACCCACTCACTGGTCTGAACCTCATTGCCGGTTTCAGTCACAACAAAACCAAAGTGATCTCGGGCGATCCCGAGGACTTTTACAGCGAGCCCGGCCGTGTGATTGGCGGGCAGGGACCGCAGAATCTCGCCAATTTCTGGGCTACTTATCGCATCAGCAGCGGCACTTTGAAAAACGCAGGGTTGGGTATCGGCGGAAACTACGCCGGAGAATACAAGGTGATTGATAACAGTAAGACGGGCGTATTCATGCTGCCGAGCTACACTTTGCTGAACGCGAGCGTGTTCTATAATGCCAGTCATTTCCGCATTTCATTGAACGTCAATAATATTACTGATAAGCAATATTATATCGGTTACTGGTCGGTGAACCCGCAAAAGCCGAGGAACTCGACATTGAGCGTGGCTTATAAATTTTAATTAAATGAATGAAGTATCAGGGCCGGAAGCAGCATTTTTGCTTCCGGCCTTTTTATTTTTAAAATTTTTGTCACTTGCTGATAAGGTTGCACGCCGGGCGGTATAAACAGACATCAAATACCAGTCTGTCAACTACCCAACTTCCTTTTACAGCTCATGAAGGCATCAACCAAAAAGAATTACCGCACGCTGACCGACCTCGTCAGGGCTTGCCAGCAGAACGACCAGCGCGCGCAGACGCTCTTCTATAACCGCTTTCGCACCGAGCTCATGCGTATCTGCGCGCGGTTCGCACGGACGCGCATGGAGGCGGAGGATATTTACCAGGAGTCATTCGTGAAGATTTTCAGGCACCTCGATGAAGTGCAGAACATCGAATCGATCGAACGCTGGATGCGGGCAGTGGTTACCCGCACGGCTATTAATTATTACCACCGCGTCACGAAGAAAGAGGCAAAAAACCATTCGATGGACTTTTCGCCCCTGGATTTTGAGTCCAACGACCATACCTGCATGATCGACCGCCTTGGGATCGGGATCGTGGACGAAATGATCGCGCAACTACCCGAGGGTTACAAACGGATCATCAGTCTGAGCCTCATCGACGGCTATTCGCACATCGAAATCGCCCAGGCGCTTTCCATTACCGACAGTACCTCGCGTTCGCAGCTTCTGCGCGGGCGCAACCTTCTCATGAAAAAATTGAGACAACAGGGCATTACCGGCTACGAAATGCCCTGACATCAGGCCATCACCGGGTTTTCAGTTCCCAGCAAAGCCGATTGTATCCTGCCCACGAGCCCGCTCAGCGCATCGCTCCGGTCTTTATGCGTGCAGACGTACCAGTGACGTGTACCGATCTCCGAACGGAAAGGAAGCGTCATAAGCCCGCCCGTGCTCAGGTATTGGCGGGCTGCCCATTCGGCCATAACGGTAATGCCCATCCCAAACCGCACCATTTCCACAATGGCCTCGGTCATCGGAATGTAGATGATTTTTTTAGGGGAAAGCTGCGACACCAGGTCCGGCGAAAGCAGGTTACTAGCGCTGCTGATCTGGAACGCCACTAGCGTTTCCGAATGAATATCCGAAAATTCGAGCGGCGTATTGCGCGATGCAAGCGGATGCTTATCGGAAAGTAACGCCACCATCCGATCCTCGAAAAGCGGCTCGAAATGCAGACTGCTGTTGCTATTCGTCCCGTTGACCAGCGCGAGTTCGAGTTTTCCGGCTTCGAGGTACTCCATCGGGCGGCGCGTTGCTTCGGCTATGATCTGAATGTCGGTGCCCGGGTATTCCTCATGAAAATCGATGAGCAGCCGTGGCAGCCAGTGGTAGCAGGTGTAGCATTCGGTGCTGATGCGGATCGTTTGCTTCTTCCCTTCGCGCATTTCTTTCAGCTCCGCTTCCAGTTCACGGATCACCGGCAGTACCTTTTGGGAGCTGCTCACCACGCGCTGGCCGGCTTCGTTCAGCACGAGCTTCTTCCCAATCCTGTTGAAGAGTTTGACGCCGCTGGCTGCTTCCAGATCACGGATCTGGTGGCTCAGCGCCGATTGCGTAAGGTTCAGCTTCTCGGCGGCTTTGGTTACCGAGCCCTCGCTGGTAATTTTTTCGATGATATAGAGGTGTTGAAGTGTTAGCATTGTATGAGTATTGTTCATTGTTTTGATAAAAATAAATCATTTTTCTCATATGTCTAAAACAAATACTTTTGTCATGTACTAAAAAGAACAGCACATGAAACTTCAAAGATTATCCTGGGCAGGCCTGAAAGTGGAATCCAATGGCCAGATATTACTCATAGATGCCGTACAGAATTACCAACGCGGCGCGGCCATCGGGCCGGAAAAACCATTTCAATTTGTAGGAAACACGGCCGCGGACGTGGTGTTGATCACGCACTTGCATTCGGACCACTACGACCCCGAGGCAATCCGCTCCGTACTGAAACCGGAAGGCCGTTTCGTCGTTTCAGAGCAGATCGCCGCCGAGGTGACCAACGACGGTTTCGCGCCGCTGGCACTCGCGCTGAATGCGCCGCAGCAAATCGGCAATTTCACAGTTACAGCCGTATTTGCGATGGATGGCGTGGGCGATAAGCAGGTTTCGTGGGTGATCGAGGCCGACGGCCAGCGTATCCTGCACGGCGGCGATACGATGTGGCATAACCAGTTCTGGCAACTGGGCAAAACCTGGCAGCATTTTGATGCCGTGTTCTTACCTGTGAACGGAGCGGTAGTGAATATTCCGCGTGTGGAGCCAAGTCCGGTGCCCATTACGCTCACACCCATCCAGGCGATTACCGTAACGCGCCTGCTGCATGCCGATGTGCTGGTGCCCATTCATTATGGCTTTCACAAAGAAGGTATGTACCACCAGTTCCCGGACATGGAGGCGGAAATAGCCCGTCAGGCGGAAGTACAAAATGTGAAAGTGCAATGGGTGGAGCAGGGAAATGCCGTAGCGAAGCCAGTGGCGGCGGAGCAGGTTTGACACTACGGCTTAGACTTTTTTGGATAGTTTGTTGTTATGTTTCGGAAACATTGATCAGCAAACTACATGAAACAATTAAGTCTTTTTAGCTCGCAGGAGGCCCTTCAATTCCCCGAGGATCTGCTCGAATATTATCCCGGCTTCATACCGGCGGCAGAATGCACCGGGCTCATGCGCCAGTGGATTGCGGAAGTACCGTGGCGGCAGCAGGTAATGCAGATGTACGGCAAGGAAGTGACCGCACCCAGGCTCATGGCCTGGTACGGCGATACCGACAAATCGTATACGTTTTCCGGCACAAAGTTTGAGCCCTACGCATGGACGGACGAGCTCGCAGGCCTCAAAGAGCAGATAGAGCGGAAGACGGGTTTTATGTTCAACAGCGTACTGCTCAACTATTACCGCGATGGCAACGATTCGGTGGCCTGGCATGGCGACAATGAGGATGAGCTCGGTCGCAATCCCGTGATCGCGTCGGTGAGTATAGGGCAGGAGCGGCGATTCGAGTTCCGGTACCGTCCCGACCATTCGAGGAAATACGGGCTGACGCTGGAAAACGGCTCGCTGCTGATTATGAAGGGCGATTTACAGCACACCTGGGAGCACCGCATTCCGAAATCGAAAACACAGAACGGCCCGCGGATTAATCTCACTTTCCGGACGATCCGTAAATGATGGCGGCGATGAATGGGTGGTTTTGGTTACAAAATTTTCCGGCTGTTCCAACGAAAAATGAAACGGGCGAATCTATGTAACCGAAACCAATTTAATTCTTAGCCCATGAAAACTACCCGCTTACTCTTTGCGCTGATGCTCCTCTGGACGGTGATGGCCTGCAAGAACGAAACCGCCGACCCAATCGACGACACAGCTAAAAGAGCCATGAAGGAAAACAACGGCCTGATCGGCAAATGGAAGCTTACCGAATACCTTGCGGACCCGGGTGATGGCAGCGGTACCTACCGCGAAGTGACGGCCGACGTAGCCCATACCATCGAGTTTAAGGAAAACGGAGAGTTTATAGAGACAAAAGGCCAGGGACAATCTTCGGTGCCTTTGTTCAACGCATATAAAGTGCTCGACGACAAGCGGGTGGAGCTGATCCCGATCGACCGGAGCCAGCCGTCGCACATCTGGTTTTATTCGGACCTCTCGGCTGCGAAGGTCACGCTGGGTTACGGCTGTATCGAGGCTTGCTCTGGCAAATATGTGGCTGTGGAGTAGTTTATTGATATTAAATTACGTCTTTTAGCGGTATTGCAATGCCCCGTCGTTTGGCGGGGCATTTTTGTTCCAACTATTCAGAGGTGCGCATGGTCATTCAACGGTGGAAAATGATTAATTTTAGGTCAATCCGCTAGTTGCAATATGAAAGCTTTATGCATTATCCCGATCCTGATTTTAAGCATGCTGGCCTCGTTGTGTGTTTCCTGCTCCGACGACGTCGTGGTAGCCAACGAGCAGGAGATTTATTTTGAAATACACTATACCAACCAGGCCTGGGGAAACCAGTTCAAAGGTTTTTTGATCGACAAGGATGGGCAGGTGCGAACCTACGACAAGCCGGCAAGCTGGAATGACGTCGAGTTGAAATCGACGATTTCGAAGCCGGAAATGGAGGCCAACATCGCTCAAACGACGATTGCTGCCACCAGGATAGCCGCCGGCGATCTGGATAAATACGTCAGCGCTTCCCGCAAGATAAAGGGCGACAGCCTCTCAAAACCGGCCAACGGCGGGGCCGACCTGGGCCTTACGCGCTTTTACGCTTACACTTATGATGCCGATAAGAAAACCTATTCCGCCTTACTGCTCCGGCAAATCGGGAATGTAATTATCCATAACCAGGACGCGAATGCGCAGGTCGTCGCCGACTGGCTGACGAAGGTGATGGATGAGGTTTATTAACAGGTATTAAAGCAAAAAAAGAGGGCTGCACGTTTCATGCAGCCCTCTTTGGTATACTTCCAGTGGATTACGGTTTGAAAACCGACAACCGGTAACTGACTTTGTCGTTGGCAATCAACACCTGGTAAATACCCGCCGGCAGCTTGCCCAGCTGGATATTCAGCCTGCCGTTTTGAACGACCGCCCGTTCCTTCACGATCACCTCCTGGCCCGAAGCATTGATCACCCTCGCATTGACCCAATTGCGTTGCAGGTTCGGCAGCTCGATGTCGAGCGCCGATTGCACCGGATTGGGATAGAAGCGGATGTTGCCTGCCGACGGCGCATCGATCGCGATCATGCGGCTGTACGCGTATTTGCCGTCAAAATCAACTTGTTTGAGGCGGTAATAGGTAATGCCCTTGTTGAAATCCACGTCGGTGAAGTCGTAACGGGTCGTCACGGAAGCATTACCGACACCCTTCACACGCCCCGACTCGGTGAAGTTTTTGCCGTTGGTACTTTCTTCAATGGCGAAATAATCGTTGTTGCTTTCCGAGCTCGTAGTCCATTGGAGCACATTGCCTTCCGATGTGTTTTTGCCTTCGAAATCCACCAGCGTCACGGGCAATGCGGCTCCCGGAGGCGCGTTCGAAAGGCCAAAACCGGAGAACCCGGTGTTGAAAGTGGCGGTGAATGCATAGTCGCTGGTTAACGCCGGGCTGTCGACCACCTCTGCGAGCGTAGTATTTGCAGCCCCGGCCGTGGCAATGGTGCCCGACGTTTTACCCATCGATTGGATGTTCGCCGGCGTGAATGTGGTCAGCTCGGAGGCATTGTAGTAGAGCGTGATCTCGTACTGGCCGGCCGGGTTGTTGTTTGTAGGCGTTACTTTGAAAGTTTTGTTGGTTACCTGATAACTGCCCAGCCAGGGAGTGCCGTTGGCGCCTGCACGGTCGATTTCCACCGTGGTACAGCCGTAATCATGCGCGCTCAGGTTCTTGATTTTGGCCATCAGATTGCCGGTTGCCGGGTCGTAGAAAACCGCGGTTTCGTTCGGCCCGAGGTATTGCCTGGCCGCATTGCCGCTGTTCACCGTCGACAGGATCTGGTTTGAATGGGCGGCGGTCAGCTTCACATCGTCGATCGCCCACCATATTTCCGAGCGGGAAATATACCGGAACCTGATTTTCATGTTGACGTTCGCATAAGCATCCGGTATGTTGATTGTCGTCAACGTGGACGTGTAGCCAAGCAGGCTCCCGAGGTTACCGGTTGCTTCATTTTGCGTTACCAGGGTTTGCCAGGCTGTCCCATCCCATACTTCCACCGTGCCCGTTTCCGCGAAATCGCCCACTTGCCGTTCCCATATTTGCCTGAAACTGAGTACCAGGTTTTTCCTCGCCGATGTATTGATGACGGGCGATTCCAGGATTTCATCCAGTATGTAAGCATTGTTAATGGCGCTATTCACAAAGAAAAACGGTGATCCGTCTTCGAAACCTGCATTGCTGTACTGGGCTATTGCCCACGTATGGTACGAATTGCCCCCATTGATCGCTTTCCAGCCCTGCTGACCATTGTTGAAGTTGGAGCTCAGCAGTTCCTCGGTGTAATTGCCGGGGGGAAGGTCGTCGTCGTTGATCGTCAGTTCGAAATTTTGCAGGGTACTAGCCGCGTAGCCATTTCCGCCATTCGCATTCAGCGCATAGGAAAGGTTGATCGTCTCCGGACCTTCCACATAGGCATCGTTCAGGATCCGTACGGTAACGTTTGTGTTCAACGAGCCCGCTTGGAGCGTGACGGACGATGGCGAAATGATGTAATCGCCGGTTGCACCTTGCTTGGCCGTGCCGGTAGGAGTATTGAATGTAACGGTTACCGGTTGAGTCGGAGCTTTGTCTATTCCGATGCTGATCATTTTGTCGACATATTTGAGACAGCCCGACGGGTCCACAGTAGTCGCTTCGCCCTCGTTCACGATGGCGCTGGCCGCTGCGAAGTGAACTGCCGGCGTCACCGCGCAGGTAAACACCCGGATATCATCCACATACCAGCCTTCCACACCGCCGCAAATATCGGTACCCACCTCGAAGCGGAACTTGATGGTATTGCCCGGGACCAGACCGATACCGGCGGCGTTTAGGTTAATCTGGCTCTGGCCCCACGAGCCGGTTACCGAGCCCTGGTCGGTTCCCGTGAATGCAAACTGGCCTGCCAGCGGATTGGAGCTGCCCGCTGCCGAAGAGGTAAGGACATTGTTATATCCATTAGCGATAAATGCGGCGGGAGGTACTTCTGTCCAGGCCCCGTTGTTGATGCTGAACTTGATATTGCCTCCATCCCAGCTGTCTTCCAGTGCAATGTAATGGTCGAATGCCATCACCAGGTCACCCGCAGTGCCGGCGGGGATCGTGATGACGGGGCTTTCGATCCGGATAATGCCCGATTGGTTGGTAGCCGTGTTACAATTGCCTCCCTGGTAGTCGATGCCAAAAGCGGCATGGCCGGCGCGTCCGCCCGGAGCAACCACCTGTTGCCACTGGCGGCTTACCCAGCCTGCGGATGAGGTCGAGAAAGAAGTCGTAAATCCGCCAAGGCCCGATTCAAAACCTTCGTAAAAAATCGCCAGGCCCGCGTTCGCACCCTCGCATAATGCAGGTGCGGGTGCGAGTGTGGCCTGGAACCCGCAATTGGTGGCCGACCGAAGCTCCACGGCCGTGATCACCTTCACCAATTGGGCAACGTCGTCCGCCGTGATAATCTGGCCCGACGCACCCGGTGCCGAGGTACCTGTCGACAAACCTTGCAGGTTAATGCCGATCAGGTCGTTGGCGGCGGCTTCCAGGATGTCTGCCTGTGCGGCGAAGTCCGTCGTGGCCGTCATGTAGATCGACTGCGCCCGCCAGAAAATGTGGGCAGCCTTGGTGAGGCCGATGCCGGTGATGGTTTGACCATTATAAGTGCCCCCGTCCACCAGCAATGCATAGGTGTGGTTAATTACGCCACTGTTAGTATGCACGCCGCCCTCATCGGAATTGGCACACCAGTATTGCGGATCGCTTACTTTGCCGGGGTCGCCTTTGCAGGTCGGGTCCCACATATCGCGGAGCGCCCCGCCGAATGCGGTGGCTTTTTCGCCTACCTGCCAGCGGGCGGAGCTGCCGCAGCTCGTACGAAGGGCATTGGATTCGCCGCTATCCATGTAGCCGTCGAGCTGATCCACGGTTTCGCCCCAGATATCGGAATAGGCCTCGTTCAACGCGCCGGGCTGCCATTGGTAAATCAGCCCGCTGGTATATTCGGTGTAGGCGTGGCCCCATTCGTGCGCCACCACGTCGTCGGTGGCGGTTCCGGTACAGTAGTTAGCGGTGGCGCCGTTCCAGTTGGCATTGGGGCAGTTGATGTTCGGGTTGTTGTTGATCGTGATCATCGCCGCGTCCCCTCCATTGAAGGATACATACCCGAATGCATTCTTCATCAGATTGTATATAAAACCCGAACTTTCCACTTCCGACTGCTGCCACTGATCGAGCGTGCCGGGAAAGGCGTCGCCCTCTTGCCACTTCAAATTGGCGACGGTGACGGAAGTTTCGTAGAGCTTTCTGGTAATATTGTGCATTCCCTTGAATTGCTCCACAAGCTGGCCGTCGTGCGCATCGATAAACAGGAACTCGCGCACATCGGCATCATTCCGCACTTCTACTTCATACACCAGGAACTTCGATCCATTGAAGCCCTGGGCGAGCCCTTTCTGGAAAATACAGAGGGTGCTTTTGTTAACTTTCACCGGCACCGACGATTTGCCCAGTTGCTGCGTGGTAACCAGCCCGGCAGCAATCGATTCGGCCTCGTGCTGCGCGAGCGTAGGCACCACGTTGACCTTGATTTCGGAAATAAAGTTGCCATTCAGGGCCGTAAGGCCTTGTGCACTGTTATAATGGAACTTCATCAGGCCGTCGTACACCGGTACGCCCTTATATGTTTGCTGCAATGTTACGTTTTGCAGACCATAGTTGTCCGTCTTTTGCTCCCGTAAACGAAACTCGTCCTCGCCGTCGCGGATGGCGAAAAGGGTTTTGTATTGGGAAATAAAATTCATCGACTTCTGTTGAGCATCGCCGCCGTTGATCTGTAACGCCCGTTGGGCAGGGAAACGGAGGAAGCTCAATGACCCGGTAGCGGGATCGATCGTAGGCAGCGCGCCGGTACTTGCTGTGAATGCGTCGATGGCCCCTTTTGGCGTTTGTGAAAACGACACATGAGCACACAGCAACAGCAGGGGAATGATGAGTAAACGATGTTTCATAGAACGTGAAGAATAACGAGGTGACTTGTATCGAATTTAGTAAAATTATTAATGGAAATAGTATGATATCCCGATGATGTTTCGCAAGGTTTATCTTTGATTTTAATTCAATGTTTCCCCATTGTGGTCAAATAGAAAATAATCAGGATTTACGTATTGTATTTGTTATCAAATTGTTAGTTGTGCTGTTTGTGTAAACCAATAACCATCGATCCATTGTTGGCACCGAAAAGGACGCCGGCTGTCCTTACGCATCAACGACCACATTGTTTCGATTAGAATGGAAGGATTTTTCGATCTGCACGCATCGTATGATTTGTTTCCCGAAATAAGGAAAAACCATGGTTGCCAACTTTCAATTGTTATCCCCCTTTTCAATGAGCAGGATAATGTGCCCCATTTGCTCGATGCCGTGCGGGACACGATGAAGAACTTCGATTACGAGATTGTAGCGGTGGACGATGGTTCTACGGACAATACCGTAAAAATGCTGAAACAGGCCAGCGACGAGCGTTTGAAGGTGATTGTCATGACCCGTAACTTCGGGCAGACCAACGCCATGGCCGCCGGCATCACCCACGCTTCGGGCGAATACATTGTTACGCTCGACGGCGACCTCCAGAACGATCCGGCCGATATCCCCGCGATGCTCGACCACGCCCGCAGCGGGCATTGGGACATTGTGGCGGGCTACCGTGCAAACCGCCTCGATGGCTGGCTGCTTCGCAAACTACCCAGCCGTATGGCCAATGCCATGATCCGCAACCTCACGGGCGTACACCTGCGCGACTACGGCTGCACACTGAAAGTCTTTCGCAGGGAGGCCGCCGAACGCCTCGGGCTATACGGCGAGCTGCACCGGTTCATTCCCGTGCTGGGCAACATCACCGGCGCCCGCATGACCGAAGTGCCCGTGCGCCACCACAGGCGCCGCTTCGGGAAATCCAAATACGGCCTCGGTCGCACCACGCGCGTGCTGGGCGATCTGCTGCTGATGGTTTACATGCAGCGCTGGATGAAAAAGCCCATGCATCTTTTTGGGGCATGGGGCGGGAGCTTCCTGGTTGCAGGCATATTGCTGCTGCTCTGGCAATTGTTTCACCTGTTTTCGGGGACTACCGGTACATTGGCGGGCCTGGCACTGGCGCTTACCGGCATTGTGATCGTGCTCATGGGGCTGATCGCCGAAATGCTTATGCGCAGCTACTACGAGGGATCCGGCAAAACGCCGTACACCATCCGGGAGATTATCGAGCGGCCGGTCGAGCCTACTACCCGCAATGGCCACACGCCCAAACAGGAGCGCAGAACGAGCGAACCAGTGAGATCCTGAGATTTTTTATGCAAACACATCCGCCTTATATCCGGTATCTCTATGCCGGCCTTATCCTGTCGATTTACATCCTGGGCTTGCTACTGCCGCTGTTTGACAACGACAGCGCGCACCACGCGCTCATTGGCATGCATATGCACCTCACGGGCGACTACGTGAGCCTCATCGATCGCGGCCGCGATTACCTCGACAAGCCGCATATGCTCTTCTGGCTCTCCGCGCTGGGGGATATGTTGCTCGGAATCGGAACCTTATCGTACAAATTGCCGAGCCTGCTGCTGGCGATCCCCGGCATTTACGCCACATACCGGCTGGCTGGGCGGCTGTACGGCAGGCAAGCCGGTACGCACGCCGTGTTGATCCTCGTGTCTACACAGGCGTACATTCTTGCTCATAACGACGTCAGAATGGACGCATTGCTGCTTTCATTCATCATCACTGCCACCTGGCTGTTGTACGAATACACCGTTACATTGAAACCCGCTATGCTGATCGCAGGCACAGCTGTGCTCGCATTGTCGTTTTCGACGAAGGGCATGTCGGGAGCAGCGGTACCGGTGATCGCCGTCGGCTCGCAGCTGCTATACACCCGCAACTGGCGGTTCTTGTTTTCGCTGAAATGGGTTTGGGCCATACCGCTTTTCTTTGTATTCATCAGTCCGGTGCTATATGCCTATTATTTGCAATATGACCTCCATCCGGGCAAGGTCATTCGCGGGATAAGCCGTACTTCCGGCGTCGCATTTATCCTCTTTTACCAGAATACCGAGCGCCTCAACGGCGTGAACTGGGGAAGCTCCGGCGGAAACGACCCGTTCCTGTTTTTCCATTCATTGCTATGGGCACTTTTGCCCTGGTGCCTGCTGGGGTACTGGGCTGTTTTTAGAAGAGGGTTTACATTAATTAAAAGAAAATTTTCACCTGAAAAGGACAGCGAGGGACTCAGCTGGACGACGATTGTCGTGATGTTCTGCATTCTCTCGGCATCCAATTTCCGCTTGCCGCATTACCTCAATATCCTTTTCCCGTTTTTTGCGATCCTCATTGCCGGCGAGCTGGAAAAAGTCAATGCGGAGGGTACGGAAAGCAGGTTGCTCAATGGCATGCAGAAGTTCGTGGCAGTGGTTATGATCCTGCTGGGGCTGCTGATCAACCTCTATTTGTTTCCGGTGAAAGCATATGCCCTTATTTTGCCGGTTTTGCCGGCGCTGTATCTGGTATTTTACGAGTGGCGGGTGACCCAAGGCTGGCCGCACCGGTTGATAGGTATTTCGCTCAGCGCTTCGGTGCTGGTGAACGTGCTGATGAACGGCAATTTCTACTACGAACTACAAAGGTACCAGGCCGGGCAGCACATTGCCGCCAAAATCAGGAACCTCGGGCTGGAAGAGGATAATATTTACGTGATGAACTGGGAAAGTCCGACACTGAATTACTATTCCGGGTATTTTTACACGGAGGCCGATTCGGCAGCCCTTGTGTCCCGGAAGGATTTCTGGGTAGTGGGGCCGATCGACGAGATATTCGCATTACAGCAGGCGGGCGGGTTACAGGCGCGCGAGGCGTACCGCTACCTCGATTTTGATACAACCAAACTGAAACCCGGTTTTATCAACCCCCGAACCCGGCTGGATGCATGCAAGAATATTGGTCTCGTGCATTTGAAAAGAGACTGACGCATGATGAAGTACCTGAAATGGCTGCTGAAACTGTCGATCACGGTGGCACTCCTTTGGTGGGTTTTTAGCCGTATCGATCTGGAAAGCGTATCGCAGGCCATTGACAAGGCCGACAAATGGCTGCTGGCATTGGCGTTTGTGCCTTACCTGGCTTCCCGCATTACTGCGGCGGTGCGGCTCACTACTATCCTTCAAGCGCACGAAATAGGGCTGTCGCATTACGGCGGGCTGCATTTGCATTGGATCAGCATGTTTTACGGGATGTTCCTGCCCGGTGGGCTGGGGGGCGATGCCTGTAAGCTGCTCCGTTTGAAACAGCAGTTTCCGGCACATGGCACGATGCTGATTACCCGCATTCTGCTCTGGGACCGCATTATCGGTTTTGTGATGCTCGGGTTGCTGGCCGGCCTGATCGGGATGGTCAGTTTTTATGGCAATCCATTTATTGCCGCTATACCTGCATTGGCATTGCCGGGGGCAGGAGTGCTCTGGTGGAGCGCCAAAAAATGGCTGCCGGGTATTATTCCGGTGCTGGGCCGCACACTGCTGCTTTCATTCGGAACCCAGGTTTTTCAAATCATCTGCACTGGTTTCCTGCTTTATTCCATGGGCGAGACCAGCCATTGGGCCGATTACGCATTACTTTTCCTGCTTTCCTCCATCGCAACGGTGTTCCCGCTGAGCTTCGGCGGAATAGGTGTGCGGGAACTGGTGTATTTGCGCGGCTCGGTATTGCTGGGTGTTTCGGAGCCCATCGCGGTTACTGTCAGTGTTTTGTTTGATATTATTGTCACTGCCACGGCTGTTACCGGTGCGGCATTGGTAATAGGGGAGCGTTCCGAAGCATTGCCAGCGGCTGACGGGCATTAAACCCAAAAAGGCCGTCCGGATTCCCGGACGGCCCCATTCAATCGATACCGGCCTGTTACGGCTGGAAGAATTTCACTGTACCATCTTCCTCATTGCTTGTCACGAGCAGGCTTTTGCCGTTCGGGCTCTTGTCCGAAGGAATGAACAGTACCCCCTCGGGAGCGTCGCCTGTTTTGATAATTTGCAGGAATTGCGGTGCGCCCGGATTGCTCAGATCGTAAACGCCCACGGCGTCAACACGTTCCATGGCGATGAATGCCACCTGTTTGCCATTCATCCATCCCACAGTAACACCTTCGGGTTCAACGCCTTTGTCGTCCGAGCGGGTATCGTCGTAAATGCCGGCTTTGATCACCTCCTGTTCGAGCGAGTTACCCGATTCGTACACGCGCTTCATGTCCGCGGCATGGAAAATGCTGAAACCGCGCCCGCCGAAGCTGTAAACTTCTTCGTAAGTGCCGTCGTTTTCAAAATCGCCCCGCGTGCTGGTTACGCGCAGGCGGCCGAGGTTTGAAGCCTTTTTCAATTCGTCGCCATTCGGAAAGTATACCGGGTTCAGTTTGAGCGAGCTTACGCGTTTCTGCTCGTCGAACGTACTGTATTCCCGGGCGTCGCCTTCGTCGGCGGTGATTACGTACGGAGTACCGTTCACGCTGAAATAGGAGATCGCGTCAGGCAGGTAGAATGATTTGATCGGCCAGTTTCTCAGCTCCGCTTTCTGATCGTTATCACTCGGGTCGAGGGCGTTGAGGATGTAGCTGATATCCTTGGTTCCCAGCGCATGCAGGGCGAGGATCTTGCCGCTGATCAGGTCTATTACGGCCACGCCGTTGTTTTCCTGTAAGGTCACAAATGCCTTTTGGGAGTTGTCGGAAATCGCTACGTATTCGGGTTCGATATCCTGGGCAAGCGTAGCCTTAGGCCCGAACTTGCGGAAACCCTTCGCTGCCAATGCATTGTAATCATTCTCGAATCCTTCAAAAGTGAGGGTTTTAACACTGTAATCGTTCGTAACGTCGATAATGGAAACCGAACCCTCGGGATCCACGCTGTAATCGGCATTAGGCTCGCCTTCGTTGGCAGTTACGATAAACCGGCCGTCCGGGCTGAACGTCACCATATCAGGCAATGCGCCTACGGTGATTTGTTTGATCATTTGCAATGTGTTGGTATTGAGTACAATCACGCTGCCATTCGCCTGCTTGTTGGCCGCTTCGAGCGCGATCGCCAGCTTGCCGTTCGAAACCGCTACACTGTTGGCCACACCGCCCAGCGCCGAAACGTCGATGGGTTGCAGCTTGGTAATCGCCGGGAATGCCGAAAGATCGAGTACGTCCACGATGGCGGCCTTTTCGTTGTTCACCGTGAAAAGTCTTTTGGAAATGGGGTCATAGGCGGAGATTTCGGCGGCTGCCACATTCCCCAGGTCCACGCCTGCCACCTCTTTGAAAGCCGATGGATCTTCCTGTACCGGGTTTTGAGGGGCATGGTCGGTGCAACCATTCATGAGAGCTGCGGCAAGCAGCAGCGCCAGTAGAGATTTCTTTTGCATTTTGATTTGTGAGTAGTTTTGAAAACTAAAAATAATCACGCGTCAAAATGTCGGGGTGCCGCTTGGAGAGACTTAATAAAATGTTAATGCAGGGTATAATTTTGTGCCCCAAAAAGGCTCTTAGTCAATAGTTTGGTTAATATTATGGTAACAATTGCTTGATATTGCGAACGCATTCATAACCTGGCCGCCCAGGCGATCCCACCCATGATATGATTCATAGCTGTCGTATCGCTATAAGTAGCCGCATTATGCCCGATAGCCGTGTAAAACATCCTTCCTTTGCCGACTGACCGCGACCAGGCGATAGGATGATCGCCATGCATAGCTTTGGGCCAGAAGGCAGGGTAGGTGCTTTCATCGACGGCCAATAGCACTTGAAAACCAGGCTTCCCGCGCACATTTTCCTGGAAATTGTACCATTCATCCTTCTTCGACCAGCGGACAGGCAGGCCGTCGATAGCGGGATGCGAGCCGGGTTCGGTTACGATTTCGGCCTCGGGGACAGGGTAGGGCAAAAATGTGTGGCTGCGGAAACGTGTACCGAGCAGCGTGCCGTACCAATCCCATTTGTATTCGCAATCGGCGGCGGAATGGATGCCCACATAACCGCCGCCGTTTTCAATATATTGTTCAAATGCGCGTTGCTGCTCATCCGTCAGGAAATCGCCGGTGGGAGAGAGGAAGACCACCGCCCGGTAGGATTTCAGGCAAATTTCATGGAAATAGGCGCCGTTCTCCGTCGCTACTACTTCCCATCCCCGCTTTTGACCTGCTTTTTTAATAACCTTCACACCCGCTTCAATGGATGCATGCCGGTAGCCGTTTGTTTTGGAAAAAACCAAAATGGCTTTGTCGGTAGTGGCGACGCAATTTGCGGGAATAGCGCGTTCAAAAACCGGCTTTTGCCAAGGCAGCCAGCGCATGATGTGCATGGTATAGACCGCCGCGCTCGCTGCGAGGATCACAATCGCGGACAATATTTTCAAAGCTATATTCCGACGAACACGTCTCATTTCCTGATGATAACTCCGGTCGATTTATGGGTGTGAATGTGATTTTTAGCAACGTTCGGCGTGGCGACGCCCGGCTGCGTCACTTTTATGCCTTCAAATGTCGCCTCGTGGACATCGTCGGTAACGATGGCGGTACGGTAATCTTTCTTTTCGCAGGATAATGTGAGGTTGCTGATCCTGACATCCTTCGCGTGACGCATGTACAGGCCCCACGCGGGAAGTTCGTCGAACATCGAGAATTCGGGATAGAAGGTCGGCTTCTCCGGTACCTTATCCAGTTCATCCAGCCCGATTTTGGCGAACATCGGGTTGCCGCCACCCGGCATTTTGATTTCAATGTTTTTCAAGGTGACGTTGGTTATGATCGCATCCGGCATGCCTACAATGCCCGACGGTGAAATGTTGCGCGGCATGTCTTCAATAGGCCCCTCATATTCGTAGCCAGCATCTGGTTTCGTAGCGGGCACTTCCACGTACATATTAGATATGCTTATATTTTCCATCCTCCCCTTCCTCCCTTTCATCCTTTCTCCAATCCTTAAAAAGATCGCATTCCCGGTATTGTATGCCCTCAAACTGTCCACAATCACATTTTCCACAAAACCCCCATCCACAGCTTGCAGGGTGACGGCCGAACGGTAGGTATCGAAGATTTTTACATTATAGATTTTTACATTACTAAAACCGCCGTACGAAGCCGTACCGAACTTGATCCCATTGGCGCTCGACCGGATGGTGCAGTTCCTGACCAGTATGTTTTTACAAACTTTGGAAGCATCGTGTGATTTGAGGCAAATGCCGTCGTCGTCGGAATCAATAAAGGAGTTGGTAATGCTTACGCCGTCGCAGTCTACGATATCGACGCCGTCGTTGTTCCAGTAGGCTTTACTGTCGACGGTAATGCTGTCGATGGCCACGTTTTTGCATTGGTCGTAAATCTGCACCCAGCTGGATGAGTTCTGCATCGTCACGCCTTTGACATTCACATTCTCGCAGTTGCGTATGTACGCGAGCACAGGGCGCGTTTCGGCTTCGGGGCGGTCCTGGCGGAAAAGGTCCTTGATAAGCCCCTTATGGATCATGTCTACAATATTCCGGGCAATGTAGCGGCCCCGGCCGTCGATTACGCCCTGGCCGGTAATGCCGATATTCTGCTGGTCATGCGCGAAAACGATGGCGGTCCACACTTTTTTGTCATAATCCCAGGGATTCAGCGAGCCCAGGAGTACGGCGCCTTCTTCCAGGTGCAGGGTTACATTGGATTTCAGGTGAATGGAGCCGGTAAGGTAACGGCCCACATTGAACACCAGCCTCCCGCCGCCGTTTTGGGAAATGAAGTCGATCGCGTATTGAATGGAGCGGGTATTGAGGGTAATGCCGTCGGAATGGATGCCGAAAAGCGAGGTCCGGTAGTCTTTCGCTTGCAGTTGCAGGTAGGTAATGGTCAGCAGGGCAAAGGTGAGGAAATTTTTCAGGCTCATAGAAAAAAGGATTAGGTTGGTACAAGCGGTTACTTCACTCGAATCCTCGTAATAAGCTGATTTTGTGATGGAATTACCTGCAAAAAATAAAGATTCCCCCAGCCGGGAGAATCTTTATCAAAAAACCACATCCTAAGTTAATCGGTCAATTCCATCCACCTCCGAGTGCCCGGTAGATATTCACCATGGCATTCATCTGCTTCATTTTGGTTTCGATCAGTTCAAATTTTGATTCCAGCGCGTCGCGTTGGGTGAGCAACACTTCCATATAATCGGCGCGGGCCGAGGCGAACAACCGGTTTGAAATGGTGGTCGACTGGTTGAGTGCTTCCACTTCTTTCGTTTTCAGGTCGAAGCTTTTTTCGAGGTTGTTAATGTTCGAAAGCTGGTTCACCACTTCGATGTACGCATTCAGAACGGTACGCTCATAGTTGTAAATGGCCTGGATCTGGCGCGCATTCGCATTGGCATAACCCGCGCGGATCGCGTAACGGTTGATCACCGGACCCGCCAGGTCGCCGATGAGCGATCCCATGATCGACTCGGGTACGCGGGCGAGGTAAATCGGGCTGAATGCCTGGAAACCCAGGCTGGCCGACAATCCCAGCGAAGGATAGAAGTTTGCTCTCGCCACAGTTACATCGATTTTCGCCGCTTCCAGGTCGAGCTCCGCCTGCTTGATATCCGGGCGGTTTGAAAGCAATTGCGAAGGGATACCGGACTTCACCACGTTTGGAACGAGGTTTTCGAAACCCTGGCTGCTACGCTGTACCGGCTGCGGATAACGTCCAACGAGGAAGTTAATCCGGTTTTCGGTTTCGATGATCTGCTGCTGGATACCGTATTGCAGGTTTTGCGTTTTCAGCACCTGCGCTTCGAACCGGCGTACGGCGAGCTCGGTCACGCGGGTGGCTTCTTTCTCCATTCTTACGATTTTCAACGCATTGTTCTGGATGTCGATATTCTGACGGATGATGGCCAGCTGCGTATCCAATGCGAGCAGTTCGTAATAGGAGTTGGCGATTTCGGCTGCGAGGTTGGTCATCATGAAGTTCTTGCCTTCGATCGACGACAGGTACCGTGTTGCAGCTGCTTTTTTCGCATTGCGCAGCTTGTGCCAGATATCGACTTCCCAACGTGCCACTGCCGCGATGTTTACGTCGGGCAGCGGATCGGGCGTCTCTTTGCCCGGTTTGATGTCGGTAGTGGCTTCGCTGGCACCGATGTTGGTGTAGCGCGCCGCCTTTTCCACGCCGGCACCGCCGCGCAGGCCTACGAAGGGGAGGTATTCCCCCTTGCGCGCCTGGATCTCGTTTTGCGAGATCGCGATTTCCTGCATCGTAATGTTCAGTTCCTGGTTGTTCTTGAATGCGGTGTCGATCAGCGCATTCAGGTTGGGATCTGTGAAAAACGTTTTCCAGCTCACCTTGCCGGTGTTGGTGGAATCCTGTGAGCCGTTGAAGCTCACAGGTACCGCGCGGTTTTCCGTTTTCTGAGGCAGCGTCGGGATGTTACAGGCCTGGTAGGCCAGCCCGATGAACGCGATGCCGGCCCAATTCAATATTCTCTTATTTCGCATGTTCGTCTTTATCTTCTGATGTTGGGAAAGCGTCAATGGCGTGTACGAATCCTTCGGACAGTGAGCTGTCTTCTTCGTCGCGGATCAGTTTTCTGCCATCAGCCAGTTTGGCGAATATGTAGTACAAGCCCGGGATGATGATGACCCCGAAGACCGTACCGAACAACATGCCACCCATGGCGGATGAACCGATGGTACGGTTACCGATCGCACCGGCGCCGGTGGCCATGATCAGCGGGATCAGACCCGCCACGAATGCGAACGAGGTCATCAGGATCGGACGGAAACGTACTCTGGCGCCTTCAATCGCCGCTGCAAGGATAGTGGCTCCCTCGGCGCGCTTCTGCACCGCGAATTCCACGATCAATACGGCGTTCTTACCCAAGAGCCCGACAAGCATGATCAGACCGATCTGCGCATAGATGTTGTTTTCAAGGCCCATCAGTTTCAGCATAAGGAAAGATCCGAACACCCCGACAGGCAGCGATAATACAACCGCGAGCGGAATGATGAAGCTTTCGTACTGAGCCGCAAGTACCAGGTACACGAATGCCAATACGATCGCGAATACCACCACCGATTCGTTTCCGCGGATCGATTCGTCATAAGAAAGACCTTCGAATGCGATATCGTAACCTTTCGGAAGCGTTTTGGCCGCTACTTCACGGATCGCCGCGATGGCTTCCGCCGTGGTATAGCCTTTCGCAGGAAGTCCCTGGATCGCCGCCGAGTTATAGAGGTTAAAACGCGTGATCTCGTTAGGTCCCTGGCCTTTTTTCAGCTTCATGAACGAGGAGTAAGGCACCATTTCACCCGCCTCGTTTTTCACAAACAGTTTCAAAAGGTCGGTTGGGAGCCTACGGAACTGCGGATCGGATTGTACATATACTTTAAAGAACTGGTTGAACTTGATAAAACCCTGTTCGTAAGTACTACCGATCATGATGTTGAGGTTATCCATCGCTTTTCCGATCGATACGCCTTTCTGCATGGCCAGTTTGTTGTCGATTTCCAGTTCGTACTGCGGATAGTTTGCAGCGAAGAAGGTGAACAAACCGGTCAGCTCTTTGCGTTTGCCAAGGTTTTCAAGGAATTCCTTGTTGATTTTGTCAAACTCCTGGTAATCGGTATCGGTGTTTTTATCCAAAAGACGCATCGAGAAACCGCCGGACGTACCGAAACCTGGAATCGCTGGTGGTTCGAAGAATTCGACCGTCGCGCCGAGGCCTTTGGAAGCATGTTCGAGCTCTTCCATGATTTCTTTCACATTCTGCTCGCGCTCGTGCCATGGTTTAAGGTTGATCAAACAGGTACCCGCATTGGAACCGCGGCCTTCCGTCATGATCTCGTAACCGGCCAGCGATGATACCGATTCGATACCTTCCACTTCCTCGCATATCTTTTGCAGGCGACGCGATACTTCGTTGGTTTTTTCCAGGGTAGATCCCGGAGGTGTCTGGATGATCGCGTAGATCGTGCTTTGGTCTTCGTTAGGGATAAAACCTGCCGGTACAATGGAGTTGGCCCAGTAAATACCGAAACAGAACAGACCCAGAACGATGAATGTCACCAGACGGCGGGCTACGATCCTGTTGAGCAATGCTACATACCTGCCGGTAAGTTTTTCAAAACCGCGGTTGAATGCATCGATACCCTTGTCCATGATGGATTTCTTTCTCGGATGGCCGTGGTGGCTCTTCAAAAGCATCGCGCACAATACCGGCGTGAGCGTCAAGGCGATTAGCGCCGAGATAACGATGGAGCTGGCCATGGTAATGGAGAACTGGCGGTAGAATGTACCCACAGGGCCCGACATGAACGAGATCGGAACGAATACCGAAACCATTACCGCGGTGATCGCGATGATCGCACCGCTGATTTCGGCCAATACTTTTTTCACCGCATTGTAAGGCGTTATGCCGGGTTCCTCCTCAAACTTGGCGTGGACGGCCTCGACGACGACAATCGCGTCATCGACCACAATACCGATCGCCAATACCAATGCAAAGAGGGTGATCAGGTTAATCGATAGCCCGAATCCCTGTATCACGAAGAATGCCCCGACCAATGATACCGGAACCGCGAGGATCGGGATCAGGGTTGAGCGCCAGTCGCCCAGGAAGAGGAATACTACCAATGCCACGAGGATAAACGCATCGCGGAGCGTGTCGATTACCTGCTCGATAGACGCGTCGAGGAACTGGGAAACGTCATAGCTGATCTTGTAGTCGATGCCGGGAGGGAAGGAGGCCTTCATCACGTCGAGCTTTTTCTTCACTTCCTCGATCACGTCGCTCGCATTACTACCATAGTTCTGGCGCAAAACGATCGCGGCAGAAGCCTTGCCATCCAGGTTGGAGTAAATATCGAAGAATTCACTACCGAGCTCCACTTTTGCGATATCCTTCAAATGGATGCTTTCACCTTCCTTGTTGGCACGAATGATAATATCCTCGTATTCTTTCGGTTCGCTGTAACGCCCTTTGTAAGTCAATACGTATTCCAAAGACTGCGCGGCGATACCGGAGCTTTGTCCGATCCGGCCGGGACGACCGATGATACTCTGTTCAGCCAGCGACTTCATTACTTCTTCCACAGAAATGCTGTACGCACGCATGCGGTCGGGGTTGAGCCATACGCGCATCGCGTAACGGCGGCTACCGAGGATCTGCGCCCGCGCTACCCCTTTGGTCCGCTGGATTTCAGGGATCATTTTTACGGTAGCGTAGTTGAAGAGGAATTTCTCGTCGATGGTTTTCGATTTCGAGTACAGGTTGACGTACATCAACATACTCGGCTGGATAGGCGTGATAATTACCCCTTCACGCTGCACGAGTTCCGGGAGAAGCGGCATTACCTGGTCAACCCTTGTTTTTACCCTGATAACGGCATCGTTAGGGTCGGTACCGGGTTCGAAGATGATCCTTAGCGTGGCTTCACCGGCACTGGTGGCGTCGGTAGCGATGTAACGCATATCCTGAACACCGTTAATCGCCTGTTCCAGCGTAATGAGCGTGGATTTTACCAGTACGTCGGCACTTGACCCCGGGTAGGCGATAAAGATGTTAACAGTGGTAGGAGCAATGTCCGGGAACTGCGAGATAGGCAGTTTTTTGATAGCCAGTATACCAATAAAGACTATCATGACCGATATCACAATCGCGAATACAGGTCGTCGTATGAATTGATTAAACATATCTTTTGCTTTCGGACCTGATTATTCCGCGTACAGGCTTAGGTGAGAGATAACCGAATCGGGCTTCTGGAACTTGTAGCTGATCTTCTGGTTTTCGCGTACCTGGCGCAATCCTTCCAGCAATATTTTGTCGTCCTTTTGAAGACCGTGTGAAACCGCGAAAATGTGCGGCAATTCGGCAGCGATCGTGATCTCGCGTGACTGGACTTTGCCATCCTTGTCGATCACATAGCAGTATTTCTTTTCCAAAACCTCGAAAGTAGCTTTCTGCGGGATCAGCAGGGCGTCTTTCAATGGTACGCTGATCTGCACGTTACCCGTTTCGCCGTGGCGCAGCAAGCCTTTGGGGTTCGGGAACGTAGCCCGGAATGCGATGTTACCTGTTTCGTTATTGAAGTCGGCCTCGATGGTTTTCACCGCTCCGGTATGATCGAAGATTTTTTCGTTGGCCATTTTGAGTTTTACTTTCAGGAGGTTACCGTTGTCTTCACCCGATTTGTAATTCAGGTATTCGGCTTCCGGAACGTTGAAGTACACCCACATTTCGCTGTTGTCGGAGAGGGTTGTAAGCAGGTCGCCTTCATCCACGAGACTTCCCAACCGCACCTGAAAATGGTCCATGATGCCGTTGAACGGCGCGCGGATTTCAGTAAAGCCCAGGTGGGTTGCCGCCAGTCCCAGTTCCGCTTTCGCTTTATCGAGTTTCGCTTTGGCCAACGCGAGTTCGTTTTTGGAAACTACATTGCTGTCGGCGAGCGCCTTGGTGTTTTTGTATTCGATCTCGGCGAAGTTGGCTTCGGCTTGCGCTTTTTGTTGTTCAGCCTGGTACACCAGCGGCATGATCTGGAACATCAGTTGGCCTTTTTTCACGAACTGACCTTCATCCACATATATTTTTTGCAAATAACCTCTTTCCAATGCCCGCAGCTCGATGTGGCTGATAGCCCGGATCTGGCTCACGTACTCTTTGATGATGGTGGTGTCTTTCTGTAAGGGGCTTGTCACTGAATAGTTAACCGCTTCTTCTTTTTCTTCTTCGTGTTTGGATGTACAGCCTGTCTGATACAACAATGCACCCAAGCTCACGAGCATGAGAATTCTTTTCATGATGATTTTTGGAGTTAGCTAATTTGAATTTTTGATAGTTACTGTTCGTATGGGCGTGCCTGACGGCACAGTGTAAAGCAGCCGTGAGCTACCGGGGGAGATGGGCGCCACGACGACCGGATCGACAGGCCATAGGTAGCCTGCCGCTGAGCGGGATCAAATCCTGAGTACGCGAAGCCTCAGATATCGGCGGGAGGAATAAAGTGAGCCAAACCATCGAGTAGGTCGGGCCGTGGCGATGCTGTAAAAGGGAAAAAGCTGGCGCGAAGCAAATGCGGCTGCAAGAATGCCGCCGGCGCGGGGTGATTTTTTAAGGGAGAACGACTCGCTGGAATCTTCTTCTTTTTCTTCGGAAATGGTCCGTACAAATTCGGCAAACTTCCGCGCTGCGTCCGGGAGGCGGAACGCGGGGTCGTTATCGTCGAAAGCCTGTACAAAATTGGGATGTTCCGATTGGGCAAGAACCTGAATAGGAGACAGGCAAGCCTGCCGCTCCTGCGAGCCCGCATACATATTGCTGTATCCGTCCACCAGGAGAATGCACAGGGGCAGGAGGTATTTCAGCAATTCTTTGATCATCTTAACGGGTCGCTATTGAGTCTTTTGTATAATTTGAAGCCGCATGGGAGCGGCTTTAATCGGTAACTTTATTTCAAGTCTTTGAAAATGAGCATGCATTTGGGCGCTGTTCGTGCGGCGCGGGGTTTGTAAATTGTTCTTTTCGTAGGTGTGTGTCGCTTATACGCATACAAAAACCGCACTTCATCCTTAACTCTATGTTAAAAGGAGGTTAAAAAGGGATTAAAATCTTCGAATGGCTATTGCGCGTGATTCTGCGGTGCCGCAGCAGGAATGTTTTGGATAAAATATTCTTATAATTATTATATTATTGGTTACATTGGACGAGCTTGTGCAGAGCTCCTGCGTCGCATAAGCTATTTGCAGGCCTCCGGCCCGTCGATACATGGCGGTGTTTCATTCCTGAGCGGCCGGAGGCCTGCGAATGGTAGGCACGAAGCAAGAGCTTCGCGCCTTGGCTTTGAAACTCTAAATGTATTTCGATATGCTTTTCAGATGCATCTGCTTTGCGTGCTTCCTGCTGCCGGCAATGGTAGCAGCACAATCCAAAACATTTTTTCATAAGGATACGCTGAAAATTGCAGCGACTTCTGTCGGCGTGCGGTTCAACCATATGAAGGCGCCGTTGATGCTATCCGGCAAAAAATATGAGATCATTGACCTGGGGTCGGATGGAGCGCCAGGCAAGACTGTGACCGTTTACCTCGAAAATGACTCCATTCAAATACGGAACGATAACTTTCCTTATGAAGAAAAGCATTTCTTCCCGCTGCAACTGGCTGGGAAGAACTACAAATTGCGGCTGCGTTTCAACAACGTGACGGCCTCATTTCCATATGCCTATATTCGTGAAAACCGCGGACGAGCGCTGGTTGAGGTTCCGGAAACTTTTGAATTGGCCAATATCTTGCTAATGCTCTCCCCTTCGGCGAAAAAGATGGGCGGTATGGTAGATTCCGGTCAGTATCACGACGAAGTCATGGCGTATTTCAAACCGTATTTAGGGCACCCGGTTTTCAAGGCTTTGGATGTTCGCGAGGCAGAATATTCAAATAACTACTATGAGTTCAGGGATAACAGCATCTGTTACGAGTTTAATGGAGACCAATTGATGCCTACCCAGTATTTTCTTGTCTACGGATCGGACGATTCAACCTATTCCAATGCATTCCGCAGTAATGTCGGACTCGTTGCGGATTTTGCCAGGCAGTCGAATTTCAGGGCTTTTTATCAAAGCCATTTACCGTATTATCGTCAGCTTATAGCCCAGCAAGCGGAGTGGAGTGATGTGGCAGGAATGCAGCGATGGCTGGGTAAGCAATTCTCGCATCGTGGATTTGATACCTCCAGGCTGATTTTTTCACCCATCATCAATTCCCGGCACAGCACGCAGCAGTTCGGAGGATCCGATGAGAATGGCAGGTCATTCTACGAGATGGTCCTGTTTGTCAACGGGCCTAACTTATACAATATGGCGCCGGACCTGAATGAGCAACAATGTCGCGGCGTATTGGCAGGCATTATTTTCACGGAAGTAGATCATAATTACGTGAACCCGAGAACGGATAGTTTCAAAGGTGAGATAGACAGTATTTTTGCCAGCAGAGACTTTTGGGCTCCTGTTTCCAAGACTTCTTTTTATTCAAAGCCCGCGTACATTTTCAATGAGTACATGACCCACGCGCTGTTTTCGCTTTACGCGATCGATACCTTCGATGCATCGACGGCAAAATTTCTGATTGCCAGGCGTGAAGCCCTGAATGTCGAAGGGCGGGGCTTCGCGAAATTCAGAGAATTCAATGCGGCTTTGATGAAGATAAAAAAGGAAAACCCGGATACACCGGTAGCGGATTTATACCCAAAAATCATAGATTGGTGCCGGTCGTTTGCGGTGCGGTAACGCTGGTGCAAAGCTCCGACTTTGCACACCCTATTCGCAGGCCTCTGGCCGGTCAGGAATGCAACATCGTGATATATCGACTGGCCGGAGGCCTGCGAATAGTACGCACGAAGCAAGAGCTTCGCGCCGTGGTATCATCTTCGCGCCATTTTCGCTTCTTCCAGGAAATGCTTTCCGCGGTTGCGGTAGGCGTGGATTCCGTTGCTGATCAGGATAATTGCGGAAACAATGAGCGCCGTATTGACGACCGCCGGCGTGGTGCCCCAGTTGGCCACTGCAACGGCTATCAATGCCCAAACCCCAACCATCGCCGATTCGCGCAGGTTGCGTGCCCACGTGAGGCCCAGGTATACGATGCCCGCGACGCAGATCATGATCACAGTCCACGTTACGGGTGAGAGGCCGAAACCGTTCCAGCCGATTTTGGTAAACCAGGCCGCTATGTTGGCGATGAGCGCTACCGAGATCCAGCCAAGGTAAATGGCGAAAGGCCACCAGGTCAATGCTATTTTTTTAATGGGTATCACATCCATTTCCATGCGTGTGCGAACGATGATGAGCCACAGCGACGCCAGCAGTACGATCATGATCAGTACCGACAAGCCCGTGAAATCGTACAGCCACGCCATGACCCATGCCGAGTTGGCAACGCAGGAAATCACAAACAGCCAGCCGATCTTTTCCACTACTGCGGGAGTTTCGCGCCTGCCCGAAATACCGCGCGCCTGGTACACGACAAATGCAGCCAGCAACAGGTAAATCAAGCCCCAGATGGAGAATGCGTAGCCCGAGGGCGTGAAGAAGTTCTGGTACCGGGCCGAAACGCTGGCCATCGTGCTGTTGTTGAAAATGCCGGTATTCGACAGGTAGTTCACCACCATGGTGGCTATCAACGCGATGATGTTGGCTGCTTGCAACGTTCTCTTCATAGTTTTTGCGGATTCTTTTTGATGTAATGACCCAATGGCTTTACATCAAAAATTATGCCTCTTGCAAACAAAAAAGGACGCCGCATACCAGCGACGCCCTTTCCATTGATTCTTATCTATCTTACAAACCTAAATGCTACTCCTTGGTGAGCATGCCGGTGATCAGAATGAATAGCGCAGTCCTACCTGGATCTGGTAAGGATTGCCGTTCAGACTTGACACCCCTGCGCCCTTGTTCACATTGTAAACAAACTCTTTCTTCGTCTTATCGAAGCTCTTGATCGTGTAAAAGGTTTGCTTGCCCAGGTTGGTACCCACGCCCCAATCTTTGTTCAGGAGGTTGGCGAAGTTGAACACGTCGATGGATGCCTCAATACCGTGCGTTTTGTAGATTTTGAAACGCTTGCCCAAACGAACGTCGAACACGCCGTAGAAGCCATTTACGCCGCCGTTCCGCTCGGCGATTTTCCCCGTGTTGTCGCGGATGTAGGTCTTGATACTCTGCTCGGCATCCGGATTATCCATGATGGATTTGAGTGCAGTACGAATGTATTCCGGCGTTGCGGCGCTATTGTAGTCGTACACGTACGGCAGGTCATTGGAGGAAACGAAGTCGCCGTTCATGTTGCCGCTCACGGCCAGCGAGTAACGTGTACCGCCGATGCCCGAGTAGCGAACGCCGAGTGTAATACCCCAGAAGCTCGGTGCTGTACCGTACACCACTACCTTGTTGCGGAACTGGTTGTTGGCATAGCTCATGCGGCTCAGGTCGCGCGGGTCGTCGATCACCATCTGGTCGAGGGTGGCGGTGTTGGCCACGTTACCATTGTAGGAAGTATTGTCTTTCGAATCGTTCCAGGTGTAGGAAGCGGTGATCTGTCCATCGCGGAAATACTTGAATGTACCGTCGATCACCAATGCGTACTGGTTCTTCTTGCCATCGCTCACGAGTTCCAGCACCCGGCCGACCTGCTTGGTCCGGCGGCTGTTGAGCCAGTTGGTAGCACCGTTGGTGGCATTGATGGTTTCGGCAGGAACGTACACACCGCGGTTGGCTTCTGCACCGATGCGGAAGAACGGCTCATCCACCATGTTGCGGTCGATGTACATGTAGTTGTTACGCGCCCACGACGCATATCCGCTCACACCGATCCGCAGGCGGTCACTGAAAAAGTGGTTGTACGAGAAGTTGGTTTTATACACAACCGGAACCTTGGCATCCGGGCTGTTGGTGTTGATCGTGATCAGGCGCTCGATGCCGGGAATATTGAAAAGTTCCGCACCGGGAGCCTTGCTTGGGTCCTGGCGGTACAGTGGGAAATCAGGGGTTGGTACCAGTGCTCCCTGGATTTCCACCGAAGCCACTTTGGAACCGTCGAACAGCATATTGTTCACCATCGAATAAGGGTTCAATGCCGAACCGAAAACACCCGCTCCGAAACGGATCACATCTTTGCTCTGCTCGTTCACGTCCCAGGTGAATTGTACGCGCGGCTGCAATTGCAGGGTGTTAATGCGGTTGTTGGTTTTGATACCCAGCTCGTCAAACACCACCTGGCTGAAATTCGCCCGGTTGAGGTACACGGTATTGTCCAGGCGCAAACCGGCAGTCATATCCAGGCCGAGACCCAGTTTGGTATCCATTTGCGCATACAAGCCGGTGCTCAGCGATTTTACTTTGTTGCTCTGGTCTTCATTCAGGTAAATTTCGCGGGCGTAGCGGTAAGGTTTCAGGTTATTGAAATTATCCATTCCCGTGAAATAGAAACGACCGTTCATTTCGCTTCCATAGCGTGAATGCATCAGGTTGTACATCATGTCGATACCGAATGTGAAGTTAATCTTCCCGGTATTGTAGTACAGATTATCCACCGCCTGCACCACAGTTCCTTTGAACCATTCCGGCGAAAAGCGCTGACCACCGATCTGAATGGAGGTCAGGTAATTGGTTGTACCGACAACAGATTCAACGTTTTCGACAATCGCGCGCGGAATACCTGCGGCAGGAAGCTGGGAGCTTGGAAGCACCTGTACATCCTCGTAGAAATGCTGCACTTTCAGCTCATTTGTCACACGCGGATTCAAACTCGTACGGAGCGAGGCCATGAGGCTGTTATCGAATTTCTTACGGTCGATGTAAGACTCGTAGAAGTTGATATTGGAATTATCGCCTTCCGAAAGCGCGTCGTTTTCGATCACCATGTTATTGCGGATCGTCAGCAGGTTTCGGGAGTTCAGCTGCCAGTCTACGCGGGCGAAAATCGCGTCGGTACCTTTGGCTTTGTCAAATGCGCCGTATTGAGGGGCGCTTGAAACGCCGTACTTGTCGCGGGCAATGCCTACGAAACGTTCCAGGGTTGCATTGGTAACCTTGTTGGCTGCCTCGTCGGCAGGGCTGAGGATGTTGGCAATATAAAGCGGGCGCGAGTCGGCCTGGTGGTCCCATGCCACGAAGAAATGCACCTTGTCCTTTATGATGGGCCCACCGAGTGAAAATCCATACTGGTAAGTCGAAAACTCCTGCGTTCTTTTGTTTCCGCGGAGGTCGTATTTGCTCGAAAGCGCGTCGTTACGCACATACGTGAACGCGCTGCCTGAGAGCTGGTTGGTACCCGATTTGGTCACAGTGCTGATGGTACCGCCACCCGCGCGGCCCATGGTCACATCGTACTCGTTGGTAACCACCTTGAACTCCCGGATCGCTTCCATCGAAATCGAGTAAGCGCCCGAAGTAGCGCCTCCGGCGATGGTACCGCGGGAGGTCATCCCGTCGATGGTGTAGTTGGTCGACGAGGCCAGCTGACCGCCGAGGCTGCTGCCGTTGGTCAATGGCGACAGGTCCATGAGCGACGTAAAGTTACGGCCGTTTACGGGTAGCCGCGCAATGTCACGGGCGGTAACGGGCGTAGAGGCGCCTAATGTTACTACTGTGTTTTTCAGGGAGTTGGCGACAATGTCAATCGCTTTGAGCTCATTTGCAGAGGCTTCCAGTGAGAAGTTCAGGCGCAGCTGGTCGCCCTGGTTGAGCGAATATCCGGTCTTTTTTTGCTCACCATAACCGATAAACGACACCGTGATGGAATAGGGCGAACCAAGAGGTAACTGCTTAATAATGTAATCGCCGTTCGCGTCGGTAACCGTACCCGTACTGAAACCGGTCGATTCGTTTTTGACATAAACCGTAGCACCGATAACCGGCCCGGCCTGTCCTTCGCTGACCTTCCCGACAATGGACGCTTCATTCCCCTGTGCCCGCGTTTCGGGCCCCCAAAGCAGGAGGAATGCGCATAGTCCGAGACATGCAGTAATTAATTTCATCATTTTTTCTGTTCGTTTGGTTATTGGTACTTCGTTCAAATGCATTGCATAGGCGCTGCCTCCGAAGCTACGGCGTCGTAACCCGGAAATAGGATGTGTTTCGGTTCGCAGTTATAGTTACTGCCGCTTGATCGTATACGTATAGAGAGGGGAAGTGTGACCGCTAAATCCGTCACAAAAGTAGGTTGGCAATGTTATCAGTCCGTTAACGACACGTTACGCTTGGATTAACATTGCGAAAGGAAATGAAAGTATTTTTAATGAAAGTAAATTAAAATAAAGTACTATTGGAGAGCTGGCTGCCTGATCGGTACCGCTGGCAGCGGAGTCAGTTCTATGTGAAGGTTTACTTGAAATGCGCCGTCATGATGCCGGATAGCCAAGTCGTGACGGCCTGGGTAAATGAGGTCGAGGCGACGCTGTACATTTTTGAGTCCTATGCCGCCGTAATGCACGGCTTGCCTTGTCGCTAAGGGAGAGGAACTGTTTGAAACTTCAAATTCAAGCGTGCTTGTTTCTGCGTGCAGGCGAATTTCGATCCGGTTATCGCGGTCATTGTCTTTCGAAACGTGTTTGAAAGCATTTTCAACAAAAGTCATTAAAATGAATGGCGTAATGCCTGCGCCGGGAGGGAATTCATCCGTAATATCGGTAACGACCGTCACGCCGGTATTCTGGCGCAGTTTTTCGAGCGCGATAAAGTTGCGGAGGTAAGCGATTTCCTTATCGAGGGGCACGAGCTCGTCGTTGCATTCGTACAGATGGTGGCGCAGCAATTCGGAGAACTTGGCCAGCGATGACGAGGCGGCGTCGGGGTTTTTGTGGATGAGGAAAAAGATGGAGTTAATGCTGTTGAACAGGAAATGCGGGTTGAACTGGTATTTCAAAAAACGCAATTCAGTTTCGAGTTTCTCTTTTTCCAGCAGCTGTTTCCGCCGCTCGGTACGGACCCAGTTTTTGGTGAGTTTAATGCTCATTGCCAATGTGGTACTCGCCAATGTAGAGGGCATCGCTTCACCGAAAAAATAGAAGAAGCAATTGGTATCCCTCCCAAACAGCGTCTCCACCGACTGATGCGCCAGCCAAGCACTCACATAGTAGCCCGAAACAATCGCCAGTGCCGTAGCCAGCAAGGTTATGCCCAGGTAGCCAATGTAGGATTTGAGCCGCCCCTTTTCGAGGTATTTAGGAATGAGGTAATACAAATTGAAATACACCGCCACCGCCTGCAACACCACATAAAACACGAACTTGACGGCATAAGGCGAGAAAAGGATGCTGTGTGCAGCCTTCCATGGGTTGCCCATCGCGACCACCCACCACAAGTAGTGGTAAGCGAGCCAGAAAGGAATGTGGTACAGTTTGGAAAGCGCCTTTTGCATACCCTAAATTTATCAAATATTGGAAAGCAAAGGCAATTTCCTGACGCGCTTGCCGGTTGCTGCGAAGAATGCATTCGCCAGCGCCGGTGCGATGGGCGCTACACCGGGCTCGCCGGCTCCGCCCATTTTGCCGTCGTCTTCAACAATGTCTACCTCAATAGCCGGCGCCTCGTCCATACGCAGAATGCGGTAATCGTGGAAATTGCTTTGGCGGACTGCCCCGTTTTCAATTGCGATTTCACCGAATAATGCAGCAGTGAGCCCGTAAATAATGCCGCTTTCCATCTGGGCCTTCACGCCGTCCGGGTTTACCGCCAGCCCGCACGCGATGGCGCATACCACGCGGTGGACTTTCAGGTACCGGTTGGAATAGGATATTTCGACTACCTGCGCCACCACGCTGCCCATGGCTTCGTGCACTGCTACGCCCCGGAAATGGCCCGCGGGGAGCCCTTTGAACGATGTATGATCCCAGCCTGCTTTTTCGGCAGCGGTGGTTAATGCGGCGAGGTGCCTCGGATGGCCGGCCAGCAGCTTTTTACGGTATTCGACCACATCGGTACGCGCCAGGAAAGCCAGTTCGTCGATGACCGTTTCCATCACGAATGCCGTATGCGTATTACCCACAGACCGCCAGGCCAGTACCGCCACATTGTTGGCAGTAGTGTGCAGCCTAACGGAATGGTCGGGGCAGCGGGCAATGTAGGGCGAGCCGTTCACACCGTCGATCGTGCTGTAATCGAGGCCGTTGGGAGCAATGTCTTTTTCAAGGACCGTATTCACAAAAAGCGATTGGCCGACGACGTCGTGCTGCCAGGCCACAGGCAATCCGGCCGCATCCGTGCCCACTTTGACCTTGTGCCAATACACCGGCCGGTAATAGCCGCCGCGGATATCGTCCTCCCGCGTCCACATCAGTTTGACAGCCTCGCCGCTCGCCCGGGCAATATGCACAGCTTCCATCACCCAGTCGTTCCCGAAGGAGCCGCGCCGCCCGAAGCTGCCGCCCATGGCAGGCGCGTAGAGGGTTACCTGCTCGTCTTTGAAACCCAGAGACTTCGCCACTTCCTGCCGGTGCAGCGCATTGGATTGGGTAGCCGTCCATATTTCGCATTTGCCGGCCGACAGTTTTACCGTACAATTAAGGGTTTCCATCGGCGCATGGGCAAGGAATGGAAAACAAAACTCCTCCTCATAGAGCGACCGCGCTTGTTGCCAGGCATTGGCAACATTGCCCTTGGATTGTGCCACCTTACCCGGCTGGCCGGCGGCCTCACGGTATTGCGCGAATAGTTGCGCGGTATCGGGGTTACTCCTGCCTTGAGTATCCCATTCAACATGCAGCGCTTTTCGTCCCTGTATGGCCGCCCAGGAATGCTCGGCTACAATGGCGATGCCCTCCGGCACCTGCACCACTTTCCGTACGCCCGGAATCCGCAGCGCAGCCGACGCGTCGTAAGATTTGACCTTCCCCCCAAACACCGGGCAGCGTTCGAGCACGGCAGTTAACAGGCCGGGGAATTGAATATCGATACCATACCGGGCTTTCCCATTCACCTTATCGGGTACATCCAGCTTCTGCGGAGGGTTTCCACCGATCAGCTTCCATTCGTTGGGGCTGCGGAGTTTTACGTCCGGAACCGGTAGCCGGGCGGCGTCTGCGGCCAGGGAGCCGTAACTTAGTCGGGTTGTTCCTGCCTGTACGTAACCCCCGGCAGTTGTGCATTGGTCCGGCGCAATGCCCAGGCGCTGTGCGGCCGCCTGCACGAGCATCGTACGCGCGATGGCGCCCGTGGTGCGGTAGCAGTCGAACTCGGATTTGACGGTATCCGAGCCGCCGGTGGAAAGTACCCACATGCTTTCATCCAGGTGTGGGCCTTCGATTACCCGGTGCTCCACGCGGATACGCGCCCAGTCGCAATCCAGTTCCTCGGCGATGAGCATGGCGAGTGTCGTCCAGATGCCCTGGCCCATTTCCACTTTATTGAGAACAATGCGGATCGTATCGTCGGGGTCGATCCGGAGCAATGCATTCGGCGAAAAAGCGGATGCGGGCAATGCGGCCGCAGCGGATTTCGAAGGGACGAAAAAGGAAAGTAAGAGGCCGCCGGTTGCCAGCGCGGCTGTTTGCATAAAATCACGGCGGTCCATACAACATACCACAAAAGTTCTGCTGCAAAAGAATGGAGCAGAACTTTGGCAGGAAAATTGTTTTGACGAGACGCTGGTCGGACGGGATCAAATGCACTTTACCGGCGAAGTCTGCGAGCAACCGCGGCGGCAATGGCGGCTGGTTTGATTTTTGATGTAAACGACTTTTTTTATTCATCACAAACTCTGAAATCATGGCACACATCATTTTGGGCGCCTCGGGCCGGGTAGGTTCGGCAGTTGTCGACCGGCTTCTCGAATTGGGAGCACCGGTGAAGGGAGTAGTAAGAAACGAAGGGAAGGCCGAAGCGCTGAAATCGCGCGGAGTGGACACTTCCATAGCCGACGCGCATAATCTGCCCGCATTAAAAGCAGCCCTGCGCGACGGCGAGACGCTTTTTGCATTGACGCCCGAAACGGGCCGGGAAAAAAATGTCCTCGGTGATACGAACGACATCCTGACCAACTACCGCGCCGCTTTGGTTGCTGATGGTATTAAAAAAGTAGTGGGGCTGTCGTCGATGGGCGCGCAGCATCGCGAAGGGACGGGCAATCTGGTGATGTCCTACATGCTCGAACACGCATTCGACGGCATCGGCGTTTCGCGGGTATTCATCCGGCCGGCGTATTATTTCAGTAACTGGCTCAACTATCTCGAACCGGCGAAAAAAAACGGCGTGCTGCCCACGTTCTTCCCGATTGATCTCAAAATTCCGATGATATGTCCTTCGGACGTGGGCCATTTCGCCGCGGAAGTGCTGACCAACGGGGACCATGATATGACAATTTACGAGCTCTACGGGCCGCGTTCGTACAGCTCTGCCGATGTGGCAAAAGCATTCGGCGAGGTGCTGGGCAAGGAAGTCAAGGCGCAGCAAATACCGCGGAAGGACTGGGACAAAACATTGGATTCGATCGGTTTTTCGGCAGATGGCGTACGCAACTTCATCGAAATGACGGAGGCCGTCATCAGCGGCAAGTCGATGCCCGACAGTAAAGGAACGGTTCGCGCGCAGGCCGACACCACGTTGGAAGCCTACCTGGAAGAGGCCGTGAAAAGCGCCTGACGGTTTTCAGACCGAACCGATATCCGACAATATCCGTATCCCGCTGCGCTTCATCAACTCGCTTGCATTGAAATCGGTACAAATACCGGGTGTGAGCCGGTAGTCGAATGAAATTTGTCCGTCGCGGATCGTGCTGTTGAAGCTGAAATTTTCGATCGCCAAGTCCTTGGTAAGTTGGGCCAGATCCAGGTCGTGGGTAGAAATCATCCCAAATGCATTCAGCTCGCCCAACTGGCGGATCAGCGACACGCCTCCACGGAAGCGGTCTTGCGAGTTGGTACCCTTGAACATCTCGTCGAGCAGAAAGAAGATGGGCTCGCCCTCGCTCACGAGTTTCAGCAATTGCTCGATCCGTTGCAGCTCGGCGTAAAACGACGACACCGATTCTTCGAGGTTATCCTGCGTGCGCATACTCGTGAATATCCGCAGGGGCGATACCCGCGCGTGCGACGCGCAGCAAGGCGCGCCCATGAACGCGAGTACGAGGTTAATGCCCACCGTTCGCAGGAAAGTACTTTTGCCGGCCATGTTGGAGCCCGTGATCATCGTCGTAGCGCCGCGGGCGTACATGGTAAAGTCGTTGCTTACCCGGTTTTCCTGCTTTAACAAAGGGTGTCCAACTGTTTTGAAATCAATCAGATAAGGTTCGGTTGTGATTTCGGGAAAAGTGTAACGGGGATTGGAGTAGGCGAACCCGGCCATGCTGGCGAGCGCTTCCAGCTCGCTCACCGCCGTGATCCACGGGCCGACATGTGCGCCGTTTCGGGATTTCCATTCTTCGGTTTTCAGGATAAGGTGGACGTCGATCAGCCACAGGTTATTGATCATGCCGTAAAAGGCATTTTTACCAATGGTATTGCGGGTGCCTTTTTGCTGGAACATTTCCAATATCTTTTTCAACGCTCCGATTTCCTCCGAGGCTTTCGTGCCCGTTTGCGCAAATATGGCTTGCAGGTCGTTTAGTTGTTTAGTTTCAAATCGTTGTTTCTCAACGGTCTTAATCAGCGAGTGGTAGGTTCCGATAATGCCGATATTCCGCTGGGTGCTCATTATGATGTCCTCCGCGGCATGTCTGAACTTCCGAAGGTAGATTGCGTTAATGATCGCCATTCCAATGAGAGGCAGTAAATGAATGCCGTCAAGGTCGCGGAGATGGAAGAGAAAATGATAAAGGAACCATCCCAATGCGAGGGTGGAAATCGCTGCGAGCGAGAGGCTGACCGTTAACAGGCTCTTTCGGGATGATAAAAAGCGCGGCGTCTCGTCCACCCATTTCAGGAGCAGTTCGTAGTCACTGTCGGTGGAATGGAACGGCATACCGGAGGCCTGGAATTCCTGCCGCCAGTCGAGCTTATCCGCCAGCTCGCGTACGGCAGCTTGCCGGTCGGCAATCGTTTGGGGATCGGCGGGAGCGGACAGCCAGCTGGCCAGCAGCCGCGAGCCGGATTCGGTGGTGGTCCGGTTGAGCAGCTGAAACAGCGAATGATGCCCGAAAATATCCAAATCGGCCGCGTAGTCGTGGCGGCGGCCCAGGAATTGCTCCCCGGCAGGAAACGCGGAAAGCGCGTTATCCATCCGCAGGAGCTCCGCCTCGTTGATTTGTATTAAATACTCGACACGCTTTTTGTCGGCGGTAAGGCGGTTGTAGCGGCGTAATGTAAAAGCGAACCAGGTAGCACCGATAGCGGCGGTGAGAACAACGGGAATCACCCAGCCGTAAGCAGCAAACGACATGACGAGGATGCCGGTCATCAGGAACACGGCCAGCCGGGTATAGGACAGGCTGTTGAGCTCGGGTAAAATGCCTGCTGCCGATAACTTATATGCCTGTACTTTGTCTTGATAGATTTCTTTCATTGGACTAATCACCGCCGTGAGGCCGGCACAATGTACGCAATAGGGATACCCACGGCTACGATCAGGATCGCAATGCCGAGCAATGCCGCACCGGGGTCGGGGAGGGGCATGCCCTCGAACACGATCTGCAAAACGCCGAGGTTCATCACCAGCCAGATGAATATGCCATAAAGGATACCACTGACCAGCTTCCGGCGGCGCAGAAAGGACAGGCCGGGGTAAATGAGGTAATAAAAAATTGAAAAAATGAGGGCGATCAGGAAATGCAGCAGCAGACCGGTAATGATCATCGGTGTGCCGCCCGAATAAGCGGCCTTGCCGAAGACCCCGCTCGCGATGGACATGAGTATGCGCGCCGGACTGGTCTTTTCCAATATGACGGCATACACCAGAAATGCCGCCAAGATGTCGAGCGTGCCGGCAACCAAAGTGGCGGATAGGATGGCATTCCGGCCCGGCCGGCCGATTTTGAACACACTCATACGCGATTCCGGATAAGGTAAAAAAGCAAGTTACCTGATAAAGACAGAACCCGTCGGAATCTGCTCGGCTTTGGCGAATGCCCGTTCATATTTTGCCTTAATACCCGCCAACTGCCTGGTTTTCCGCTGTGCTTTCAGGCTTTGTGACAGGCCTACCAACGACCAGCCATTGGATGGGTTGAAGATCAGGTCCTCGCGGTAGACCTTTTCCGCCAGTGCCGGTTTCCCCGATTTCAACAAATAAGCACCCAGGAACTGGCGGGATGGTAGCGGCCAGTCTTTGGGTTCGGTGTAAATGAGCTGGTCTTCCAGCTTGACGGCGTCTTCCAAAGCGGCAATGCCTTTGGTACGCTCGTTCCGTGAAATGGCTGTTACGCCTTCCAGAATTTTTTCCGCGATGGCGGCAATTTCCACCGGCGAGTTGAACGGGATTCTTCGTTTGGTCAAAACCGGGTCCTGGATTCGGGCCTTCAATGAAGCCAGCCGGGCAGCAGCCGAATCGGGGCGGCCTGTGTTGGCGAATGCGATGCCCTTGGCAAAGTCGGATAGCAGGCTGGCGTAGGTCCATTTCGGATCAGGCGTCACCGAGTCGGAGAGGATTTGCTGCCATTTACCCATTCTAACCTGCGTCATGACCGGCAGCATAAAAAGGTATTGGTCGTAAGTGGTTTCAGGTTTCGGCGCTACGCTTCGACGGCAACGCTGCGCATAACGCATGGCGTCGCTGTACATGCCTGCGGAAAGCGCGCAATAGGTCTGCACCGCAAAGTAATGCGGGGAATGCTTGGTGAGCGAGAGGTTTTTAGCCAGCATATCATAATTCAGCAGGGCATCGTCGGCAAGGTTGTTCACTTCCACGCCTTCCGTAAAAAGGCCGTTGCGCTCGTACTCGTGGCTGGCCATATGCACCATGTGCGCTACGCCCGGGAGCAGGTCGCGCAGTGCCTCCGCGCTCGCGAGGGCTACCTCGGGGTGTTTGGAAGCCTCGGTGAGGTGAATGTGGTAATGCAGGGCTGCCGGATGTTTCGGATCGGCTTTCAGCGCCTTTTCGCACAATGCGACCAGCTCCGGCGTCCAGGGTTTGGCAGTACCGTCCTTTTTCCAGAAATCCCATGCGTGCATCAGCATCTGGGAGTCGATATAGAGTAACTTGAATTCATTTTCTTCGGGATGATCGGCCACCAGTTTTTTGAGCTTGTCGGAATAAGCCTGGTTCAGTTCAGCGCGTTTGGTGTCGGAGGGATCGTCGGAATACCGGGCGTTCATGGCGTCGATCAGCAACTTTTCCTTTTCGGTGGCGTGGGCGGTGAGGCTGTTCATTTTGGCCAGTGCCTGCGCTACTTCGGCCGGTTTGGTGTACAAATGGGCTGCATTATAATACGGGCCCATGGCCAGCGCCTGGCCCCAGAATGCCATGGCATTGGTAGAGTCGATGCGGCCGGCTTCCCGGAACGACGCCACCGCCTCCTTGAAATGATAACCATAATACATATTAAGCCCCTGATCGAAATAGAACTGGGAGCTGTCGGAGCTCGTCGAAACCTTGTAGGAAAACCCGCCCCAGCCCGGAAGGGCCACTACATACTTACCATTCAGCATGGGTGCCGGGAGATTCTGATACGAGGGGCCGCACACGGTTATTTCTGTGGGGGTATTCGGGTATGCCGCCGTTTCAGCAGATTGACGTTCAACTGCGACAAGGCCAGTGGCCAACGACAAGGCGGCGATAGGTAGAATCGTTTTCATAAATATATTTAAGGCTTCAATCCCAATATAGTGATTATATTACCTCTTTTCGTCGAAAATATCTTTAAATTGTACGAATAATAAGGTTTTTTGATCGGGAGAATTGAGGTTAACGTTTATTTGCCATCGTTAGGGAAACTGTGCATCAGGTCTTTCGGGGCCGACCAATGATATGATCAACCATTATCTGAGTCAGGTATTTAGATTTCTCCCGGCACCCAGCATGGTGGTGCTTCCGGATGGGCCCAAATTTACCATCACCGACGTGAACGATGCTTACCTGGAAATGGTGTGCATGGCCCGTAACGAATTGGTTGGTAAGGGTTTTTACGAAGCATTTCCCAATAATCCCTACAACCGCGTAGCCCCCTGGAACAACCTGCTCGAAAAGCTGGTCGCAGACGGGCTGCCTAATCAATCGCCTGCTACGAAGTACATTCTGCCGCCCGACAGCGAGGGGCGGCAGGATATTAAATACCTGTTGGCAACAAACACGCCGGTCAGAAACGAGGCCAATGAAATCGTGTGTATTCTCCGCACGGTGATGGACGTGACCGAAGTGACGATGGCCGAGCGGACGCACAGTCCTTTTACTTCCGAAAAATTTCTCAACGAAACGCTCCGTATTGCGAGGATAGGCAGCTGGGAGGCCGACCTGATCAACGAGGTCATCAACTGGTCGGATGTGGTGAAGGAAATTCACGAGGTACCCGCCGACTACCAGCCCGGTTTTTTGTCCGCCATGGAGTTTTACCGCCCCGGCGAGCACCGCGATGCTTTTATGCAGGCCGTGGATGAGACGATAGCAACCGGCAAGCTGCTGGACCTCGAACTGGTTATCGTCACTGGCAGTGGAACCGAAAAGTGGGTCCGGGTAACAGGGAAATCCGAAATCGTGGAAGGAGTTTGTACCCGGATCTACGGGGTTATCCATGATATCGATAAGCGTAAGAAAGTGGAGCAGGAACTTGTGGAATCACACCGGCAGTTCGAATCGCTCGTGCAGACAGTCGATGGCATTGTTTGGGAAGCCAATGCGGATACCTTCGAATTCAGTTTTATCAGCGACCAGGTGCAGCATATCCTGGGCTATACGCCGGAGGAATGGCTCGCAGATTCGTCTTTCTGGCAAAATCACATTCACCCAGACGACCGCGATCAGGCGGTCCGCTATTGCCACCGCGAAACACAGCAGCTTCGTAACCACACCTTCGACTACCGCATGTTGAAAGCCGACGGCAGCCTGGTGTGGATCAAGGATGTGGTTTCGGTGATCCTCGAAGGCGGCAGGGCTGTCGCATTAAGGGGCCTGATGGTCGACATTACCGAGGCGAAGCGGCTCGAAAACCTCGAACACCTCGAAAAGATGGTGCTCGAAATGAATTCGGTGAAAGGCACGCCGCTGGCGAGTGTGCTCGATAAATATGTACAGGGCGTGGAAGCGATGTTTCCGTATTCGAAATGTTCTTTGCTGGCTGTTAAAAACCGGAAGCTGTACACATTGGCATCGCCTTCGCTGCCACCCGAGTATGTGGATGCGATAAACGGCAGGGCAATTGGGCCGAACGAAGGTTCGTGTGGTACGGCCGCTTTTCTGAAACAGCAGGTGATCGTCAGTGATATCGATACCGACCCGCGCTGGGATACTTACCGGCACCTTGCATTACCGCACAACCTGCGCGCCTGCTGGTCGCATCCTGTCATCGTCGGCGATGAAGTGGTGGCGACCTTCGCTATCTATTATGACCGTATCTCAGTGCCTGGGGAAGATGAGCTGAAAGTGATCGAGCGCGTGGCGTCGATTCTGAAAGTGATTTTGGAGAACCGCCAGAATTTCGAGCTGGTGCAGGATGTAAACGAGCGGCACGAGTATGTGAATATGGCCACCAACGACGCGATTTACGATTGGGACCTCGCGCGCGATCATATTGAATGGGGTGATGGTTTTTACAGACTGTTCGGTAAAGAACCGGACAAAACGAATTATCCTCTGGCACGCTGGGCGGAACGGGTACATGCCTCCGACAGAGAGCAGGTGGAGGCAAGCCTCGAAAAGCAGCTCGCCGACCCCGAACAGCATAAATGGATCATCGACTACCGCTTCATGAAAGCCGACGGCCAGTATGCTTACGTCGAGGAGATCGGCTATATCCGCCGCGACCGGCTGGGAAAGGCCACCCGGATGATCGGCGTATTGAGGGATGTTACCAAGGCCCGTCAGGAAGAACATGAGCTGAAACTCCTCGTATCGGTGATTACCAACACCAACGACGCGGTGCTGATTGCTGAGTCTGACCCGCGTGACATTTCGGGGCTCAAAGTGTTGTATGTCAATGCTGCGTTCACGCGCATTACGGGCTATTCACCCGAGGAGATCGTGGGTAAGAGTCCGGCATTGCTGCGAGGTTTCAGTCCGGCCCGGAATGACTTCGATCGGCTGCAAGACGCTATTTACAGCCTCGAAGCCCTTAAAGGCGCCACGTTGCGCTACGTACGCGACGGCGAGGAGTTTTTCATTAACCTGTCGCTGTTGCCCGTCGCGGATGTGCGAGGTGTGCATACGCACTGGATTGCGATCGGCCACGACGTGACCGACCGCCTGCGTTACATCAGTGAAATCGAAGAACGCAACCATAAATTGCAGGAGATCGCCTGGATGCAGTCGCATGTAATACGCGCGCCGCTCGCGAGGCTGATGGGCCTGATAGACCTGATCCGCAACTACCAGCATTCGGATACCGAGAAAAACGAACTGCTCGACCATGTTCTGACCTCGGCTTACTCCCTCGATGAAATTATCCGTGATATTTCTTCGAAAACCGAACGCATTTAATCGAAACCGAACTTCACACCCAGTGAAAGACTCACGATGTCGTGCAGTTTCAGAAAGCTTTTGTTTTGTACATAGCTGATAATGAGCAGATCGTAGGTCCCTAGCTCGTAATATAGCTCGAAAGACCGCCGCCGGTTGTTCAGCACTACATTTCGCCCGGCCTTTCCACCAATGTAGGCGCCCGGCCGGATAGCCGTGGCCCACCAGTAGTAGCCCGCAGGGTAGTAGGAAGGCCATTTGGTATCAAACTGCGGCCCGAAAGTGTAGCTCAGGTAAGCCCCGATCGAAAACGGCCTGATATAATAGCTGTCACGCAGCCCTATGCGCCAGGGTGAATAGGTTGTTTTGAGTGTGGTCGTAACGAGTGCGTCTCCGCCGTATTTTTGAGGTAAAAACCCGAAAAGAAGGTCGGTTTCCAGCGTCTTGTTCCGCGAAACATAACCAGGCCCGCCGGAAAGGAAGCCGATGTTGCCGGCAAACTGCAATTTCAGATGATCGGGCAGGTACCAGGCTCGGCGCGACCTTAGGCCAACTTCCTGCGCCATGCCGTGGATACTGAGTAACAGGAGTAGTGATAGCAAATACTTTTTCATGACTTTCAGAAATTGACCCTTTCAACACTATAACCGCCTTTCCAGGTCGAAACCACCATGTAGCCACGCGCACCCATAGAGGTAGTCAGGTGGTAATTCACACCGTCGTCGTAAAACTGACCTTCATAAAACCTGTGCTGATGGCCGTAGAGCGTGAATTTTACGGTCGGGTCGTTCGCGAGGGCCTCGGTGTAAGGTTTTTCAAGATTTTTGTCAAAATCGGCATCGAATGGCGGCACGTGGCCGACCACGATCGTGTTCTGGTGAGCGGGATTGTCGGCGAGCTGGGCTTTCAGCCAGGCGATGTCGGGTACCGAACCGTCGAATGCGTATTCGCGGGAGTTGGTATTCACGAAAATAAACCGGTCGCGCCCGAAGCCGAATGAATAGTTGAGCGGGCCAAACATTTTGCGGTAAGTTGCCGAGCCGTTAGCCACAATATCGTGATTGCCGATCACGGTCACGTACGGATATTTAAGGCGCGTCATGATCTCATTCACCCATTTGAATTCCTGGGTAAGGCCAAAATCGGAAATGTCGCCGGCGTGCAGCACGAATGAAATGCTCTTTTGCTGGTTGGCGCTACGCACAAAGTCTTCGCATTCGTCGTACCATCGCTGGGTGTCGCCCATGAGGATAAACCGCGTGGTATCGGAAACGGGAAGCCGGCTGATTTTTGCAATGTTTTTGGCAGTAAGGTCTTTGTCCCGGTCGAGCAACGTTTCCTCATTGGGATTGTACTGAAACAGATCGTCGCAGGAGGTAAGCAGAAAAGCCAACCCGAGACTGAGCCCGAGACGGGACCAGCGTAGCATATTTTTCAATTTGTTGATGATTTGATGAACAATAAGCGTGATCCCGAACTCGCGGGAACGTTGTGGATTAACCCCGAAAATCATTGTTTGATTCCGGTGAGCGCATTATATTTAACCACGCGCTCAGGCACAGTTTTTGCGCGCAGTAGGTTACTATTGTTTATTTAAATTAAAAACCACTATGAAAATCAGGGACATAATTGCAGTAATGGGATTTTTGCTGATCACGATGTCAGTATCGGCCCAGGTGGTGTCCAAAGACTCTATCAACATGCTGAAAGACCAGAAACAAGTACTCGAGGTCAGCAAAAGGCTGAACGACCGGAAGCTTGAACTGGCCAAACTGGAAAATCAGGTTGCTCAGAAAACCGAAGATGTAGCGACTACCGCAGAGAAAGCCCGCAAATCCGCCGAAGAAAACAAGAAAGCGGCCGAAAAGCTGGGTGATAACCCGCAGGACAAAAAAGATGCACGGAGAGCGAGCAAGAGTGCAGGCTCGGCCCACCGCGACGCCAAGCGGGCACGCCGGGCAGTCCAGAACCTCGAAAAGCTGAACAAGAACATTGAATCGCTAAAAAAGAAAATTGCCGATGATGAATCAAAACTGGCTTCCTTGCAAGGATCGGGAGGCGGCCGCTAGTTAAATGGGTGTAAGCTTGAAGAAATTTGTACTTTTCAATTGCGTTACGTGCCGGCCGGTGGTCGGCACATTGTTTTTATGATGGGTTGAAAATCATGAGTGCCATTTAAAACGGCCAGCGGTTGACTTTAACGATCCCGTGAGTTACTTTTACCGCCGTGAGAAGGCTATTGCGAAATATCATTTTATTTATAGTTATCCTGGACACGACTTCGTTCTGCCAGGTGTACAAGATTCCTTTGCTTCTCAAACATTTCGCCGAGCACCAGTCGCTCAACCGGGAAATCACTTTCGCCGATTTCCTCTCCATGCATTATCTCGGAAAGGACCTGAACGACAACGACGACGACAAGGACATGCAATTACCTTTTAAAAAGGTAGAAGCGCATACGTCCAACTTCATCTTCGTTCCGAACACCCCCGTTTTTACATTCAAGCGGGTTTATCTCCCCATCAAAGCCGAATACGGCCCCGCTGTGCCGCAGGTCGATTACAGCACCGTGCTCGGCTCGCTCTTCCGCCCTCCGCGGGCCTAAATACACCAGATCCGGGGCTCATGCGCCCTGCCCTGTCCGTGCGTGCTACTCAGGTAGCGATGCGCGTATACGTGTATTTATTTTCCGACCAATATGCTGAACAGAATCATCAGGTTCTCCGTGGAGAACAAGCTGGTGATCGGGATATTCATGCTGCTGTGGGTTGCCTATGGTATCTTTGAGTTGACCCGGTTGCCCATCGATGCCGTTCCCGACATCACCAATAACCAGGTGCAGATTATCACTACTGCACCGTCGCTCGGTACCGAGGACGTAGAGCGGCTCATTACTTTCCCGATCGAACAGGCCACGGCCAACATTCCGGGCCTCAAAGAAAGCAGAAGCATGTCGCGCTTCGGGCTTTCGCTCGTTTCCATCGTTTTCGACGACGATTCCGATATCTACTGGGCACGCCAGCAGGTTACCGAACGCCTTTCACAGGTGGATATGCCCGAAACAGCCGGCAAACCCGAGCTGGCGCCCGTTACGACCGGGCTTGGAGAGATTTACCAATACGTTGTCAAGCCCAAAAAGGGTTTTGAAAAGAAATACTCGCTGGCCGACCTACGTACCACGCAGGACTGGCTCATCCGCAGGCAATTGCTCGGTACACCCGGCGTTGCGGACGTTTCCACATTTGGCGGGGAGCTGAAACAATATGAAGTGGCCGTGGACCCGTCGGGGCTGAAAGCGATGGGGCTCACTATCACGGACGTCCTTACCGCGCTCAGCCGCAACAACCAGAACACCGGCGGCGCATACATCGAAAAAGGGCCGACCGTGCTTTACATCCGAAGCCTGGGGCTGGCCGGATCCATCGAGGACATCAACCACATTGTAGTTGCCAACCGCGGCGGCGTGCCCGTGCTCGTGAGCCATGTGGCGCAGGTACGTTTTGCGCCCGCCATACGCTACGGCGCGCTCACGATGGCCGGTTACGGAGAAGTGGCCGGGGGGATCGTGATGATGCTTAAAGGTGGTAACTCTTCGGAAGTGATCGGGAATGTGAAGGCGCGGATCGCGGAGATCAGCAAGACACTGCCCGAAGGCCTCGAAATTGAGCCTTTTCTCGACCGTACCAAAATGGTGAACAACGCAATCGGTACCGTAGAGCATAACCTGCTCGAAGGTGCGGTGATCGTCGTGATCGTGCTGGTGTTGTTTTTGGGGAATCTGAGGGCCGGTTTTATCGTGGCCTCGGTGATCCCGCTGTCGATGCTTTTTGCAGTGGCGATGATGAACTTGTTCGGGGTGAGCGGTAACCTGATGAGCCTTGGTGCGCTGGACTTCGGGTTGATAGTCGATGGCGCGGTGATCATTGTCGAGGCAATCCTGAACCATTTGCATACCTCCCCCAAATATGCGGGGATAGGCAGCCTTAACCAGCGGCAGATGAACGACGAAGTGTCGGGCTCGGCGAGCCGGATGATGAATGCGGCTGTCTTCGGGCAGATCATCATTCTCATCGTGTATTTGCCGATTCTTTCGCTGTCAGGGATTGAAGGCAAGATGTTCAAGCCGATGGCGCAAACCGTCGCATTCGCGATCCTGGGTGCTTTTATTTTGTCGCTTACCTATGTACCGATGATCAGCTCGTTGCTGATCAGTAAGAAGATCAGCCGCACACCCAACTGGTCCGACAGGATTATGGAAAAGATCGAGCGCGCGTATGAGCGGGTGCTCGCGCGTGCATTGCGTTTCAAACGCGCGATGGTGGCGGGATCATTTGTGCTTTTTGGCGGCGCGGTGCTGATTTTCACCCAAATGGGAGGGGAGTTTATCCCGCAGCTGGAAGAGGGTGACTTCGCTACCGAAACGCGCCTTCTGGTGGGAACCAACCTCAGTACGACCATCGATGCGATCAACCGCATTTCCGACCGGTTGAAAAAGGATTATCCGGAGGTGATCAAAGTCGTGTCGCGCATTGGCAGCGCCGAAATCCCCACCGACCCGATGCCGATCGAGGGCGGGGATATGATCATCGTTTTGAAAGACAAATCGGAATGGACCAATGCCAGAACTTTCCCCGAACTGGCCTCCAAAATGGCCGCTACGGCGCAGGAAGTGGTTCCCGGCGTGACCACCGGTTTCCAGTATCCGGTTCAGATGCGTTTCAACGAGCTCATGACCGGCGCGAAGCAGGATGTGGTTTGCAAGATATTCGGGGAAGATCTTAATAAACTCGCGGCCTATGCCGACCAGCTCGGCCAGATCGCCCGGCGTGTGGACGGCACGGCCGACTGGTATGTGGAGGAAGTGACGGGTATGCCGCAGATCGTGATCGATTTCAATCGGGCCGAGATCGCCAAATATGGTTTGAACATCGACGACCTTAATAAAACCATCAATGCGGCATTCGCGGGCGCGGCAGCCGGGCAGATTTATGAAGGCGAGAAGCGCTTCGACCTCGTCGTGCGCGTGGGCGCGGAAGGCCGTAAGAGCATTGCCGATGTGCAGAACCTGCTCGTGTCTACGCCCGGAGGCTTGCAGATACCGCTCAGCCAGGTTGCAGCCGTGCGCGAGATCGAGGGCCCGAACCAGATCCAGCGCGAAGATACGCGCCGGCGCATTATTGTCGGGTTCAACGTACGGGGGCGTGACGTGCAGTCGATCGTGGAGGAGTTGCAGCAAAAGGTAGAAGCGAAAATCAAGTTCGAGAGCGGTTATTCCATTACCTACGGCGGTGCATTCGAAAACCTGCAACAGGCAAAGGCCCGGCTGGGAATCGCGGTGCCGGTAGCACTTCTGCTGATTTTCATGATGCTTTATTTCACGTTCTCGTCCGTGAAAGATGGCGCGCTCATTTACACGGCCATTCCGCTGTCGGCTATTGGCGGCGTGTTTGCGCTGGCCATGCGCGGCATGCCTTTCAGCATTTCGGCGGGCGTGGGCTTCATCGCATTGTTCGGCGTGGCGGTATTGAATGGGATCGTGTTGATCTCCGAATTTAACCGGATCAAAAAGGAAGGCCGCATTACCGATGCGTTGGAGCTGGTTATGACGGGCACCCGCAACCGGTTACGCCCGGTATTGATGACGGCCGCTGTTGCATCACTCGGTTTTCTGCCGATGGCCGTCAGTAATGGGGCCGGGGCCGAAGTGCAACGCCCGCTGGCTACGGTGGTGATAGGCGGGTTGGTGACGGCTACATTGCTCACATTGTTTGTTTTGCCGGCCTTGTATCTGTTGTTTAATTCAAAAAATAAACCGGAGATGAAGCCACGCAGTGTGGCCGCTGTAATGGGCCTCTTGCTGGTATTTACCAACATGGCGCAAGCTCAAAACAGCCCGGTGAGCCTCGATGAAGCGGTGCAGAAAGCATTGGCACATAACCGGAGCATCAAAGGAAGCCGGCTAGGGGAGCAGGCTGCGGATAAGCTGCGGGGTAGCGCGTTCGATATTGCCAAAACGGGCATTAGCGCCGATTACGGCAAATTCAACAGCCCGAATAACGACATGCGCATCGGCATTACGCAGACGATCGCGTTCCCTTCCGTGTATGGCAACCAGCGCAAAGCCCGCGAAGCCGATTACCTTGCGGCGCAGGCCCGGACGAGGCTCAGCGAGCAGGAAGTGCGGACAGGGGTGCGACAGGTGTTTTACGAATATGCCGTATTGAAAGAGCGTGAGAAACTGCTGCTCTATGCCGACAGTATTTTCACCGGTTTTGAAAGCAAATCCAATCTCCGTTTCGAGCGTGGGGCTTCCAATGTGCTTGAAAAAACAGCTGCCAGCTCTCAGAAACAGCAAATCGCCAATCAGCTCAACCTCGTGCGGAACGACCTTGTTATGGTGCTCGAACGCTTCAATTTCTGGTTGCAGGACTCATTGACTTACACGCCGCAATGGATCACGCCACGCATGGCCGCGCCAAATCTCCCAGGATTGGACGGCTTGCAGGATTTGCCGCAAATCGAGATTAGTCGGCAGCTTACACAGTCGGCGTACTTTCGTTACCGGACCGAAAAATCCAAAATGCTCCCGGAATTTTCCGCGGCCTACAACAACCAAAGCCTGCGCGGCACGCAGCTGCTGAATGGGCAGGAGGTGAACCTGACGGGGAAAGACCGCTTTGGCTACTATGGCCTGGGGATCAATATTCCGATCTTTTTCAAGGCCCATACCGCGCAGGTCGCCGCCGCACGCATCGAGTGGATGCGCGCGCAAAACGACGCCGAGCTTACCAGCCAGCGATTGCGCTCCGAATGGCGCAATGCACAGGAGCAGGTCCGGAAATTTGCCGAAAACCTGCGCTACTATGAACAGCAGGGCTTGCCCAATGCGGAAACGATCATCACCGTTGCCGACCGGCAGTTTATAGCCGGGGAAATCGACTACCTGCAATGGGTAATCCTCGCAGGGCAGTCCATTGCCATTAAAAGCGAATACGTAAATGCGCTCGGCAGCTACAATGAGGCTGTGATCCAGTTACTCCATTTGAATAATCAATAAGACATCATGAAAACATACATCTTAATATCCGTCGTGCTTTGGGCCAGCCTCTCTTGCAGCAGCCCTGGCGGAGAGCAGCGATCGGCCAGCGCGCCGTCGGCAGCGGATACCGCCGCAACGCCAGAAACCGTTATGCGACTGGTGTCATTCGATTCAAAGCAAATTCGCAATGTGGGGATCGAAGTGGGCAACCCGGTGTTGAAAAACATATCCGGCAAGCTCACGCTGCAAGGCAAGATCGACGTGCCGCCGCAAAGCACCATCAGTCTGAGTTTTCCCCTGGGTGGTTACCTTAAATCTACCAAAATGCTACCGGGAATGCGGGTCAGGAAGGGACAGGTACTCGCAGAATTGGAGGATATGCAATTCATCCAGCTCCAACAGGATTACCTCACGGCACGCGCCAAATTTGAGCTCGCCGAAAACGAATATGCACGGCAGAAAGACCTGAACCAAAGCAAAGCGGTCAGCGACAAGGTCTATCAGCAAGCGAAGGCTGAAATGGAAACCGAGCGCATTTTGATGAATGCGCTGGCCCGAAAACTGGAAGTGATCGGGATAGCACCTCAGAAGCTCAACCCGGACAATATTTCCAAAACCGTCCCCATTCTCTCGCCGATCAACGGCTTTGTTTCGAAGGTGAATGTCAATGTCGGTAAATACACTGCGCCTACGGATATGCTTTTCGAGCTCGTGGATCCCAAGGATATCCATCTGGCACTGAGTGTGTTTGAAAAAGACCTGAATGCGCTGTCTGTCGGCCAGCAGGTTAAAGCCTACACCAATGCCGACCCTTCAAAGAAATTCACCGCCGAAATAATCCTGATTGGAAAAAGCCTTACAGATGACAGAATGGCAGAAGTACATTGCCATTTCGACCAGTACAGCGCGGCGCTCGTGCCGGGGATGTTCATGAACGGCGAGGTATCGATTGAGCGAAAAAAAGCGTTGACAGTCCCCGAAGATGCGGTCGTTCGCTGGGCGAATAAGTCGTTCATTTTCGTGGAACGCGAATCGGGTAATTTCGAGATGGTGGAAATCGAGCCCGGGACGGTCAGGGACGGCTTTCAGCAAATTAATGGAGCGGGGATCGATGCCGGATCGAAGGTCGTGATCCGTAACGCGTACTCATTGCTGATGAAGATGAAAAATACCGACGGGGAGGGGTAGTCAGCCGTTTGCTCAGATTTTGTATGACATTAGTGAGCACAGGCACTATATTTTCACGTCCATTAGATGTACAATCTTTTGTACACGTTGAGTAAAGCGAAAACACCTCCCGAGGCTTCTTGGGAGGTGTTTTGTTTTTGGATCTGTGTTATTGTTTCGCTACCAGCTCGTCGGGAAAAGGCACCGGCTTGCCCGTCGTCTTGAAAGTAGGCCATTGCGCATTCCAGGCTTTGAGTTGCCGGGTAAGGAGCGTTGCCAGTTCTTTTACTTTCGAAGGATTGGAAGCGGCGAGATCATGTTCTTCACTGATATCGTCGCGCAGGTTATAAAGTTCCAGCTTTGCCTGCCGGTAATCGTAGATCAGCTTCCAGTCGCCTTGCCTGAATGCACTTGAGTAGTGGATATTCGGACCTTCCGCGGCGATCCAGCGATTGGGATGGTGCCACACGAGCCCCCGTTTATCATCTTTGAATGCTGGGTTTTTCAGGATCGGCAAAAATGTCTTTCCATCTATTTTCTGAACGGTTTTTGCATTTCTTATGCCTGCGATATCCAGGATAGTCGGGTAGAAATCCTCCACGATCACATACTGATCGGCCACCGTGCCGGCTTTAACCACCCCAGGCCATTTTACCAGCATCGGCTCGCGGATACCGCCTTCGTAGACCGACCCTTTCCCCGCTTTCAAGGGCAGGTTGTGCGTCCAGGCTTTTCCGCCGCGTGCCGGTGTAATGCTCAGGCCACCGTTGTCCGACATAAAAAGCACTACGGTATTGTCCGAGATCTTCTTCTCGTCCAGATAACGGAGCACGTCGCCGAGGCTCTTGTCCATGCCTTCGAGCAATGCGGCGTACTTGGCCTCGGTGCTGTCCAGGCCGGCTTGGAGGTATTTGTTCAAAAAGCGCGGGTCGGCGGTAAGCGGCACGTGCACCGCATAATGGGCCAGGTACAGAAAGAACGGCTTGTTGTCGGCTACCGGTTTCTCGATCGCTTTGAGGGCCTCGATGGTGATCGCGTCGCTCAGGAAGGTGTCGGTGCCGTGGTAGGCTTCCAAACCCGGCACGGCATTGCGGTTGGGTTTTCCGTTGGCTGGGCTATCGTAGTTAGCGCGGCCCGAGTAGCTTGCCGGATGCCCGATCGAACTTCCCGCGATATTGATATCGAACCCTGCATTGAGGGGATCGGCGCCTGGCGTTCCCTCTGAGCCAAAATGTGCCTTGCCGCTGTGTACGGTGTAATAGCCGTTCTGGCGCAACACTTCGGGCAGCGCAGTGGCATGAAAAGTATGTTCGACGCCGGCAACCGGGCTGAAACCGTTGATATTCCAGTCGACCGCATTAAGCGTGGCGTCGGTATAGTCGGTATTCTTGTTCTTGTCGGGCGATGTCCAGTGCGTTACGCGGGTGTGCGCCGCATTTACGCCCGTGATCAGGCTCACGCGGGTAGGCGTACATACGGGCATTGCGTAGGCGTTCGTGAACTTCATGCCTTCGCGTGCGAGCCTTTCCATGTTGGGTGTATGATAGCGGCGGTTGAAATCGGTAGCCTTGTTCCAGAACGGCACCGAGGTGTCCTGCCAGCCCATGTCGTCGACCAGGAAAACGATGATATTAGGCTTGTTTTTGGATGGAGATTGCCCCAGAGTGGGGTAGTTCGGGAGAAGCGCGGCCAGTATGATTACATAGTACTGCCACGCGGTAAAGCGGGTATTCATTGGATTAAACGGATCGGGGTAAGGAATTAAAAATGCGGGAAGATCGGGAAATTTGATGTACAAAACCAATTGTTTAATGTGCGGAATGAACTTTTGCGGCTAAGGCTTTGAAGAGTGACAATTTTAACCTTACTTTGTCTATAAAATAAGTAGACTAAATAATTTCGCAGCAAACCACCTGTTGCTGGAATGGAATTTGGAAGAAGAGGGCGTCAACTCCTATTAAACTGGAAACCATCATGGTATTAGAAAAGACATTTCATTTGAGCGTGGGCCGGGAGGCCAAGATCATCGTGAGAGGGCGGGTGGCCCGCAACCGCAGCGAAATCGTCATCGATTACGAATTCCTCATCCGCGAAAAACACGACACCGACTTCCGCGAGCCGATCGGGCCGAACCATCCGCAATACTGGAAACTCAAAAAATCCACTCCGGAACGTTCCCAGCTGCTCCAACTCGAATACAGCGGCATCTCACGCAAGCAAATCCGGGATGCCACCCGCGAGTTCAAACGCGCAGCCGGTCCGGGATACACTTTCCGTTATCAAAACGAAATCGAGGAACGCACGAAATATCTGAAAGGCATCCGCGTAAGCGCGCTTAGCAGGCGGATGCTTTCGGTGGCGTAGCCTTCTGATCATTTCCTATTTATCCATCGGACTATACGCCCGTTTGTGTTGCTTGGGCTTTATGGAATTGTTATTTTTGAGAAAAGCAATTCCATAAAGCTATGCAACACACTTTTCAATTAAGGGCATCAAATCTCACGCCGGGCTTTCTCGATAAGCTCAGAAAACTATTTGGTGACAAGGAGATCAAAGTCGTTGTAGAGGATGTAAAGCCCGACGGCACGTCTCAGCAGGACCTGTATCTATCTCTAATGGCGCTACGGGAGGAGTTCAAAGATTTAAAAGTCGATCCCAGCATTGATATTTCTAAGCTTGCAGACGAGGTGAATCTATGATTTATCTCGACACAGATGTGTTGATTCATTTCCTGAAGAAAATTGCGCCACTTTCGAAATTGAAGGTGGTCGTTTTGGGATAGTAAAAACAACTTTTACGCGCTTTTTGCATTAGCTGCAACTACCGCCGCCTTCTGCCAAATGTAGTAATAGAACATCGCCCTGACAGGTTGTGACATCGTGCGCGTGCCATTTACCCAGGCGCTTACGTTACTTTTATCGATACCTGTTTCATCCACAATGTCCTTTACCTTGATGTCGTAGCTGGTCATAGCTTCCCGGATATATTCCGGTGTGACTTTTTCGGTGGGATTTCCCTGATAGGGGACCGCAGTTACTACAATTTCATACTCGGGGAAGAAATGTAAAAACAACTCCTTCGTGCGAAGAATCAACTTGCTCTCGTCGGCATGGTTCTCATGAGGCGATTTGGTTTGAATAGTCTGAATTTCAAGAATACCGTCCCGGGCAGACAATACTTTAAAAGTTATCCTGGCGAACTTCCGATGTTGTAAAGCTCCAATTTCCAGTTTCTTGATATTTTCGGAAGTAGTCAGGTCCTTTATCAGATGTATGTTTTTAACAATAGTTTCCATAATCGAAGTTCTAGTAATATAATACGAGTGAACAGCCCAACTAAATTTCAATCAGTATCAGGTCGTCATTTTCAATGTGATATATCGCTATCTGCTCATTTACCTTGCCAAGTTCAATCGCCTGTTCGCGATCGTGAACGATGTATACAGCATCCCAGTAAAACAACCCGTCGTCGTTCCAGCCGCCCATAATTCCCGTCGTGTCTGACGCCAAACCGATCACCCTTCTCAATCCCTCGTCGCCAAAAGAATTCTGGGTTTCCAGCATGGCAATGACATAGCCCGATGTAACAAACTCGCAATCGGGGAGGGTAATTGTAAATCCTAATGCATTCTCAGCGGCGATGTCTTTGATTCTCCGAATAAGAGCTTCCATTATAGTGTGTGCCAATTAGCGTCTGGCTGACTTTCAAAGCCTGCATAAAACTAATCAAATGTTTGTAAATAACAAACATTTGATTAGTTTTATAGTCACTCAACACAAAAAGCCGCACCACCATCGGCAGTGCGGCTTTCATCTTGTCCAATCACCATTTACTTTACAGGATGTTCAATAACGCTGGTGCCGAAGGATGGCTTGGCGTTGGGGAGGCCTTGGGTGAAGACCGTATATATTTTTCCAGCTTCCAGTTGCAGGCTGGCGGTTCCTACTTTTGCGGCGGTGGCAGCATTGAGGTAATCGACGTTGAGCGTGCCGGCGTCGACGGTTTCAAATGGGCCGAGCGACCAGGCGCTCAATGCTTCGCCCGTCAGCGCCGAGTTCGCAGCACGACCGTAAGCGACCTGATTGAAGAGCGTTTTCCCGTTTTGGACCACATTCAATGTGCCGGCGCCAGGTGAAAGGTTGATGAACCGAAGCTTGGCCTTGCCGGCGACCGGGGCTTTAAGATCGTCGTAAAAGAGGATCAGAGAATCGGCCTTGTTATTGGCGGTGCGAGCGGCTACTACCGTGTGGTAGAAAGTCGCGATAGGCCCGTTAGGGCGGCCTGTTGCCGTGAATGTCGCCGAGTTGCCGAACTGGTAGGACGCTTTGTAGCTCGTGTTAGCGCCTTCGGTGAAGTTAATCTGCACGTTACCAAACACGGTTGGCACATACTCGGAAGCCTTGTTAATGGCCACGGGCGTGGGCGTTACTTTGTCGGTGAAAGTCCAGAAATACAGGCCGGTATCGACCGGGCGGGCATTTACAAAGCTGATGTAAGCGCTGAGCGGGGGCCGGTCGGTGGCATCGACGTCGAGGTAGCTGGTATCTTTGCAGCCCGAAGTGAGGAAAATGGCCGGGATAATGCCGAGGAGCTGAAATGCAGGGCGGGCCATCCGTTGGAATATTTTCATGATCTGGTTTGGATTAAAGTTTTGCGGTAACACGGACGAATGGCTGGATACCGGCACTGCCGTTCTGAATGCCGATGACCGATGGGTTGTTCAATGCACTCAATTTGGGGTCGGAGTAGTCGCCCAGCTCATTGAAGAGGTTGTTGACCCCTAGTGTAGCCTGAATCGACCTGGAAAGTGCGTAGGATACCGATACATCCGCCACCCAGATCGGTTTCAGTTTTTGGTAGAAGTAGTCGGGTTTAGGAAAAGTCGCATTCAATGCCGAGGCGTTGGTAACCGAGCCGAAATAGACAGCGCGCGCGAGGTAGGTTAGGCGGTTTTTCTTGAAAATACCTTGTAGCGTAATTTTCTGGCCGGGAATCTGCGAGGTCACGCGCGCTTTTTCGCCGTCGTTGAAGATAATGTAACGGTATGCTTCCAAGCCTTTCGGCGTGTTCACTTTGGTCACCTCGTTTTTAACAAAATTGGCTCCTAAAAGCAGGCTTAATGTACCGCTGCGGAATGGCGTACGGTAACTTCCGGTGATTTCGAGGCCCTTCGTGCGCGTGCTGAACGAGTTGTAAAAGAACTTGGCTTGGGTAGTGCCCGTCTGTACGAACAAAGTGCGTACCTCGCTCGGCAGGTTGACATCTGTGGCTGAGAAATTGCCTGTATTGCCCACGCGGTTGTTTACATCCACGAGATAAGCGTCCGCTGTGAGCTCGAAGTTGCGGAATGGCTGGGACGTAAACCCTGCCGTATAGCCTTTCGATTTCTCGGGTGTGAGCGTAGGAATGCCCAGCGCGCGCGTCGCGGCGCTCTGGTTGGAGGCGGTTACCTGGTCGATGGCACGGCCCTGCTGGAAACTGGTGGACGTTTCGGTGTAGTAATACTGTGCCAGGTCGGGAGCCCGAAAGCCCGTGTTGTGCGAAGCGCGGATGCCCAGCCAGTCGGTAATGCTGTACCGCGTTGCCACTTTATAGGTGGTCACATTTTGGAGCTGGGAGAAGCTTTCGAGCCGCAATGCGCCCGAAAGCAGCCATTTATTGGTAATGTTTGCTTCAATATCGGCATAACCCGCCAGGATCGAGCGGTTCACGCTCACCTCGTTTTCAGGACGGAAGCCTGCGTGGATCTGCGAACCGGGCGACAATCCGTTCAGGCCGATGCTGCCTTCTTTGGTTTGATAAATAATGCCCGTGGCCGTGGTGTCGAGGCCGTAAATAGTCCGGAGATCGGCTTTGGAATACGATGCTTCCTCCCCCGCGATGATCTGATAGGTTTCCACGCGGTACTGCGCCCCAAATGCGACGTTAATGCCTTTCAGCGCCTTTGGAAAATAGCGACTGATATCGATGCTGCCGGTATTCTGGCTCGCGTTGTAGCTGCCTGCATCGAAAGTAGTAGGTGTTTTCAGGCCCAGGCTTGCATTCAGCGAATTGGTAATCACATTCCCGAAATCGTTTTTACCATACACATTGGAAATATCGACGTCCCAGTCACGGATTTTGCCTTTAATGCCCACGGCAAGTGACTTGTCGGTGATAATGTTCTCCATCGCGGGCAGGAAGCCGTCGGGGTAGAGGAATGCGTTGTTGCGTTCGGTCCAGCCCGGGAGCCGGTATACGGCGGTGAACTGCGAGTTGCGGTGGCTGATGCCCCCGAACGCGTAAAGCTCAGCATTCTGGCGGATCGGTACGGCAGCGTTGAAGAACAGCAATGCATCCTTGGCTTTGTTGGAACCGCCCCCGCGACGGTCGAAATGGTGGCGGTCGATGCCGCGGGATGTTAAAATGGCCTCGTCGATCTCCTTCGTATAGATAGCATCGTAATTGCGGGTATTAGCGCCCCCGCCGTAGATAGGCCCGAGGTAAAGACCGGCATCGTCCCGGCCGGGCAATATGGAAATCGCCTGGGTGGCAAACTCCGCTGTGGTATTGAGGTAGCCGCCGCTTTTGCCCAATGCGAAGCCGTAATTGGCATTGGTACGGGTTGTCACGCCATCGCCGCGGCGGCGCGAGCTTGCCGTGGAGCTCAAAGTAAGCTGGTCGACGCTCTTGTTGAGTACAATGTTGATCACACCCGCAATGGCGTCGGAGCCGTATTGCGCCGCCGCACCGTCGCGCAGGATCTCTACGCGCTCGATGGCTGCTGTCGGGATGGCATTCAGGTCGTAACCCGTAGCCCCGTTACCCAGCCCGCCCCAGTTGATATTGGAACTCTTATGGCGGCGTTTGCCGTTGACCAGCACCAGCAACTGGTCCACGCCCAATCCACGCAGTTGGGAAAGGTTCAATGCGGAGCCTGCATCACCGGCATTGGTACCGTTTACCGAGTGGAAGGACGGCGAAACATATTGTAAAAGCTGCGTGATACTGACCTGCGGAGCTGATTCCTGCAAGGGTTTTAAGTCGATGATATCCACCGGCACCGGCGAATCGATCTTCGTGCGGTTAGCATTCCGCGAGCCTACCACCTGCACCTCGCCGAGCGTATGCGTGCTGGCGAGCAGCGTTACATCGTATTCGTTGGAACTGGTAATGGGCAATTCTTTCGCAGTGAAACCGATGAAGGAAAATACCAATGTTTCACCTTTGACGAGCGCCAGCGTGAAACGGCCGTCGGTATCGGTAATCGTTCCCTGGCGCGTGTTTTTGACGGCCACGTTCACGCCCGGGAGCGGTGCACCGTCTTCTGCGCGAACCACACCTGTGAGCGTGCGTTGCTGGGCCAGCAGGGGAGTGGATATTAAAAGTATAAAAAGTAATAAATGTTTCATAAGTATTTATAGGATCTTAAACCTGTTGAAAACCTGATCCGGCGATGGCAGGAATGGCTGGACGGAGAGCCTGCAGTCCCGTCGGTAGCCATTCCGCACACCGTCGGATGAAGTGTTATTATATTTAATCTACGGAGTTTATAGACTATATTGAATTTAAAAAAAACATACTTAACTCCGCCAGATATCCGCCGGACAACAACGATGGTGTGTACAAGTGCTTTTCGGCACGCAATGCTTGCAAGGGACTGATTTTGACATGATTTGTAAATTTATAGTTTCCGAAATACGGCGGCCGACCAGCAGAAGGCTTCACCTATAAATCCACATTTACTTTGCAGGTAGTAACTGTAAGACGCCACAAAGGTAACGGCACGTGACGCGGTTTATCAAAATTTTAAAAACACAAATCGGGCACATTGCCACCAGATGCGCGGGCTGCATTATAGGTACCTGCGTAGGAGTTTGGTGGTACGAAAAACGAGTTTATTCTACTTAGTCTACGAAAATTGTAGATAATTAAAATCGCCGTTTTATATTTGCTGCATGATTCAACGGCCGGTCACAAACCACCACCGACCCGCCGATGATCCGGGCCAATCCTGCAAAATGCCTCGGGTCGCAAACAGAGTACTTCATTTTTCAAAAACCTAAAAATTTCCAGTTGTATGAAAATCAACAACCAGATGAAAGCCGTGGCATTGGCAGGAGCCACATTGTTCGGCAGCGCAGCATTAGCGGGCGACGGTCCGGATGCCAAAGCACCCAGGCAAGGCGTATGGCGCGGCGAATTTGTGATCAGCGAGACGCACATTCCCTTCAATTTCGAATACAATGCCAAAGACAAGGATCACCCGATCCTGACTTTGCTCAACGGGTCACGCCGCGACGATTTCAAGGTGACAAAGCTCGCCGGGGACTCAATCTTCGTGAAAATGAATACCTACGATGCCGCGCTCGTGGCGAAAGTAGAAACAGATGGCAAAATTACGGGCGAGTACCGCAGCCTCGTGCCGGGCTTCCGGGGCAATGCGCTGCCATTCTCGGCTGAATATGGTAAAAATTACCGTTTCGTAGAGAAAGGCAAAGAGCAACCTACCAAACATAACCTCTCCGGCAAATGGGATTTGCAGGTTTTCAGCAAAGCCAAAATGCCCGATAACGTGGCGCTTCTGAAACAGGAGGGCAACAAACTCACCGGCGTGGTAATGTCGACGGTAGGGGATAGCCGCGAACTCGAAGGCGTGGTGGAAGGCGACGAATTTGTACTCTCGCACTTCTCGGGCCCGAACCCGCGTGTGTATAAAGGCAAAATCAACGAGGATGGCAGCATTACCGGCGTGATCAGCTCGGGGATTTATGACAATACCAAGTTCGAAGGCAGCAAGAACGACAAGGCGGAATTGCCCGATCCTTATAAACTGACATACTTGAAAGAGGGCTATAAAAAGCTCGATTTTACATTGCCTGACCTCGACGGCAAGCAGGTTTCGCTCAGTGACGACAAGTATAAGGGCAAGGTGGTGATCGTGGAGATCATCGGTACCTGGTGCCCTAACTGTACCGACCAAACGTCGTTCCTCGCGCCGTGGTACCGCGCCAACAAAGACCGTGGCGTGGAAGCGATCGCCATCGGTTTCGAGCAGAAAGACGACCTCGAATATGCCAAATACACGCTTGGCACGCTGAAAAAGAAATATGGCATCGAATATGACATTCTGTTCGGAGGCATTGCAGATAAGAAAGTGGCATCCGACAAGCTGCCCGCGCTCAACCGCATGATGGCATTCCCGACTACGATCCTGATCGACCGCAAAGGCGAAGTGCGCCAGATCCACACCGGCTATACCGGCGAGATCACCGGCAAATACTTCGAAGATTACGTAGCGAAATGGAACAAAGACCTCAACGAGCTCATTTCCGAGCCGGTGCCGTCGGGTGTTAGTTCGGCGGCGGTCGGTACGACCAAAAGCTCGAAATAGGGCTGTCGTCTCACGCGGGACGTTGTTGCATCCCTACGGGATTGTCGAAACGGATAGAATCCAATGTTTCCTACCAATGTTACGTGGCTGACGGCACTTGTGGTTAAGGCGCCAAATCGCGTTAGCGATGTAGTATTGGTAGCAATTCTGGAAACCGGCGTTCCCGAAAATGCCGTCAGGCATGTAACAACAATGCCATGGACTTGCGCATCGTAACATTATCGTGCAACGATCGTATCCATATGCAACTCAAAATACTTGAACTAAATCGTGAGTTCAACAAACTAGGTACGTGGTGATTTGAGACAACTGCAAGGCCGGGCCGGTAAGGCACAACATGCTTTGCAGTTGTTTAATATTTTATGCTCTAAATCTTATTCCCATGATTTACAGAATTTTAATGCTCGTACTGTGCTGTGCGGGCAGCGTTTTTGGTCAGGATCTGAAAGATATTTCACGCTGGAAAGTGAGCTTTTCGAAAGCCGGGGCCAAACCGGGCGAGCAGGTAGAAATAGTATTTTCCGCGGATATTAATAAAAACTGGAAGCTCTACTCGTCTGATTTCAAGGGCGATATCGGTCCGCTTCCCACTGAATTTGCATTCAACGCCAACAACGCCTACCAGCTCGTGGGCGAGATACGGGCGGTGAAGCCGCTCAAAGCCGTGGATCCGACCTGGGATAAGGCCTATACCTACTTCACAGACAAGGCCGAGTTCCGGCAGACGATCAGAGTGGCCAAGGCGGGAGGCAAGGTCTCAGGGACGATCAAGGGTCTCTTATGTTCCAATGAGGACGGCCTCTGCGTGCCTTTCAAGGAATCTTTTGAAGTGCATTGATTTAAATCCAACGTTTCAGATGGGTATTACAAAATGGCTGGCAGCCGTGCTTTGCTGCGGTTCGCTGGCATTCGTTTCGTTGCAAACCAACGAGGCATCAGTGGAGTTGAACACAAAGGAGGAACTGGGTGAAAAGCTGTTTTCGGACCCGATTCTCTCACGCGGGCGGGCGATCAGCTGTGCTTCCTGTCATATTCCGCAGTTCGCTTTCGCAGATACGGCGGCATTCAGTATCGGTGATAAAGGTACGCGGCTGACGCGCAACAGTCCGGCGTTGACGAACCTTTCGGGCCGTACCGACTTCTTTTGGGATGGCCGTGCGGCTTCGCTCGAAGAGCAGGCGCTCGGCCCGCTCGCCACACACGACGAAATGGACCTGCCCGTGGACCAGGCAGTAGAGCGCCTTCAAAAGGATGATTTTTACAGCGCCGCATTTCAAAAGGTATTTAAAACGGAGGTAAATACTAAAAACCTGCTCAGCGCCATTGCGGCATTTGAACGCACGCTCGAAACGACCGATACGCCCTATGACCGCTATCTGGACGGGGACGTCAATGCGATGTCGGCTGCTGCCGTGCGGGGCAGAATGCTGTTCATAGGCAAAGCCAACTGCGCCACCTGCCATTCCGGCGAAGATTTTACCGCCGACCGGTTCAAAAGCATCGGGCTGTTTAATGGCAAGGAGCTGAATGACCCCGGGCGTTTTAAGGTCACCGGGGACAGCTCGCATATTGGCTTGTTCAAAGTGCCCGGCCTGCGGAATGTAGCTGTTACAGCTCCTTATATGCACAATGCGATGTTTAAAACGCTGCGCGAGGTAGTTCAATACTATAACACGCCTGATAAATTCGTACGCAATCCCATTAATCGCGACCTGTCGCTCGGCAGCGCGCTGAACCTTTCCGACAACGAGGTCGACGACATCGTGGCTTTCCTCGAAGCCCTTACCGACGACCGTTTCAAACGGAAATAGCATTGCCCACATATTCTTCTCCCGTTCATGGGTAGAATTGCGCCATTCCTACCTTATTTTAATAAACAACTTGCATTTACTAAACAGTGTTTATTATATTCACATCGTAATTACAAAAGCATGGCGATTAAGGAGAGAAAAGAGCGGGAGAAGCAGGAAATGAGGAACCTGATTATCGAATCGGCGACTCAGCTGTTTTTGAAGCAAGGCTACGATAAGACGTCGATTCGCAGCATTGCCGATGATATTGAATATAGTCCGGCTACTATCTATCTGTATTTCAAGGATAAAGATGAGATTTTTTATGTAATTCATGAAAATGCATTCGATATTCTGGACAAGCATTTACGCCGGCACGACGGGATTGCCGACCCATTTGAAAGGCTGAGGGCGATCGGCAGAACGTACATCAAATTCGGCCTGGAAAACCCTGATTACTATGATCTGATGTTTATCATGCGCGCGCCGATGGAACAGATCAAGAATGAAGAAAAATGGAAGGCGGGGGAATGTGCGTTCGGATATTTGCTGACGACGCTTTCCGAATGTCTCGACCAAAAGAGGATCCGGCCGGCGGACCTGCATGTGACGGCGATTATGGTTTGGTCGTTCGTGCACGGATTGGTTTCGCTTTACGTACGCGAGCGCATGTGCATTCTCATGTTGCCCGATGACACGACCCGCGAGGTATTGTACAGCTCATTCGATCTTTTTATGGCTAATCTTAAAACGTAAAAAATTTTGCCATTCACTAAACACTGTTTATAAACTAAACATTACTTAAAATGATGCGATTATTGAAACCCATGCCCCGGCATTGGCAGTGCCTTCTTGTGCCTTTGCTGAGCCTTTTTGCACCCGTCCGAGGGCAGGATGCGCATTTGCAAGGTTATATCGATCACGCCCTGCATAACAACCAGGGGCTTAGACAACAGCGCTTTATCCTCGAAAGGAACCTGTTCGCGCTCAAAGAAGCCAGGACGTTCTTTTATCCTGAGGTCAATTTCAGTACTTCTTATCTCGACTCGCGCGGCGGACGGAAAATCAGCATCCCGATCGGTGATTTGCTGAACCCCGTATATAATTCACTGAACGAACTCACGAACTCATCGGCATTCCCGAAAGTGGAAAATGTGAGCCAGACCTTCAATCCACGAAACTATTACGATGCCAAATTCCGGACCTCCCTGCCGCTTTACAATGCGGAAATCACGTACAACACCAGGATCCGCAAGGAGCAGATTCATTTGCAGCAGGCTGAGGTTGACGTTTACAGGCGAGAGTTAGTGAAGGAGATCAAGCTGGCTTACTATGCCTGCCAGCAGGCCGACGAGGCTGTTCGTATCCTGGAAAGCGCCGTTTCGCTGGCACGAGAGAATTTGCGGTTCAACCAGGCATTGGTAAAGAACGATAAGGCGATCCGCACGGTGGTTACCCGTTCTGAAAATGAGGTGATAGGCCTGGAAGCGAGGCTGGTGGATGCGAGGAATCAATCGGTGAATGCGAAGGCTTATTTAAATTTTTTGCTGAATAATCCATTGGAAACCAGCCTCGAAATAGGTTCGCCGAGTGAGTCGGAGGTGCTCGCGGACACGGCTGCGGCAGGTAGGAGGGAAGAGCTGGCGAAGCTGGAATCGCTTTCCAGGATCAATGCATTATCCGGCCAGTTGGCGCGGGCAGGCGCATTGCCGAAGCTATCGACATTCATCGACCTGGGTTCGCAGGGTGATTTTGTGAATTTCAACCGGGATACCCGCTATTACCTCTTCGGTGTGACGCTCGATTGGCGTGTGTTTGCCAACAACCGCACGCAATACAAAGTGAAACAAGCCGAATTGGAGCAGAAGGCTACCGGCGAGCAGATCAGTCAGGTAGAACAGCAGCTTCAATTACAAAACAAAACAGCCGCTAATACTTTTCAGTCGGCAGTGCTTACTTACCGTGCTACCAAAAGCCAGACTGCATTATCACAGCAATATTATCAGGATCAGCAGAAACTCTACCGGGAGGGCCAGCTGCTCTACATCGAATTGCTTGACGCCCAGAACCGGCTGATCAACGACCAGCTTCAACAAAGTATTTCCTATTTGAATGTCCAGACCCGTGCTGCCGAATTGGAGCGGGCCCGGGCGAGCTACTTATTCTCAAACTAAAAATGACATGAAAGCTACAACACATCCCATCATATACGCCTACGTGCTCGCAGCCGCGCTCCTGACCGCCGCTTGCAAGGAAGAAAAGAAGCCGGAGCAAACCGACGATACCATTCCTGTGAAAATCATCAGCTCCGCCGCATTGACCCAGGCGCAGGCCGTGGAAACATCCGGCTTGCTGGGTTCCGAAAATGAAGCCCGGTTATCGTTCAAGATAGGAGGGATTATCAAGGATATTATGGTGAAAGAAGGCGACAAGGTGCGCAGAGGGCAGCTTTTGGCGACACTTAACACGACCGAAATTGCCGCGCAAATGGGTCAGGCCGAGGAAAACTTCCTGAAAGCCCAGCGAGACGCCCGCCGCGTACAGAACCTCTACCGCGACAGCGTGGCGACGAAGGAACAGTTGGAAAACACCCAAACTGCGTTGGTACTGGCCGAGAAACAGCTCGACATCGTCAAATTTAACTTGTCCCAAACCAAAATTTTCTCCATTGCCGACGGCGTAGTGATGCAGAAATTACAGAACGCCGGTGAGCAGGTGCAAGGCGGTACGCCCGTGCTGCATATCAGCAGCACCAGCAGCAGCGACTGGGTCGTGAAATGCGGGCTCACCGACAAGGATTGGGCGCGGCTGAAAGGCGGCGAGAAAGCGGAAATCAATTTCGATGCCTATTCCCAGACCTTCACGGGCCATGTGAAGACCCTCGCGCAGGTGAGCGACCCGGTTTCGGGGCTTTACCAGGCTGAAATCACGCTTGATAAGGCGGCTACCAAGCTTGCCAGCGGCCTTTTTGCCAAAGTCCACATCTATCCGAAAGAAAAAACCAGCATGGTGTCTGTCCCCGTGGACGCGTTGATCGAAGGGGAAAATGACAGCGCATTCGTGTTTGTGGCCGAAGGCAATAAGGCGCAGAAGAAGCGCGTGAAAATCGCATTCCTCGATGGCGATAAGGCATTTATCCTCGCAGGTATAGACGCGGGTGCGCGGGTAATCCGCGAAGGATCGGCCTATCTGGCCGAAGGATCGGTGATTAAAGTAGTTCAGTAACCCGTTTTCAACCGCAAAGACCATGAAATTACCTGAATTTGCAGTCAAGAATTACCAGTTTACGCTGGTAGTATTCCTGGGTGTGCTGGCGTTGGGGCTCTACTCGCTCTTCACCATGCCCCGAAGCGAGGACCCCGATATTCATCCGCCGCAATTTACCGTGGTGGTGGTGTACCCCGGCGCTAATCCGAAAGATATGGAGCAGCTGGTGGTGGATCCGATGGAGAAGAAGATCAACGAACTCGATGATATGAAGCACATTATCACCGACATCCGCGACGGCCTGGCCGTGATGCAGGTGATTTACAAATACAGCTCCAATCCCGACGATAAATACCAGGAAGTAGTGCGCGAGATCAATGCATTGCGCTCGCAGCTCCCGGCCGACATTGCCGACATCCGCATCAACAAACAGATACCATCCGACGTCAGCATTTACCAGTACGCGCTCATCAGCGAGAACGCGACCTACGCGCAAATGAAGAAGTATTCGAAGGACTTCAAGGAGCGCCTGGAAAAGATCAAAACGCTTAAAAAAGTGGAGTACTCGGGCATTCCCGAACCACAGGTGAAAGTGAGCCTGAACTTGCAGAAGATCGCCCAGCAGCGGCTGACCCAGGACCAGATTGTGGGTGCATTGCAGAGCGAGGGCGTGAACATTCCCGGCGGGAGCATCAGCATGGCCACCAAAAAGCTGAATATCAAGACAAGCGGCAGTTACCGCACGCTCGATGAAGTGGCCAATACGGTGGTGTCGCGTTCGGATGGCAAGATCGTGTACCTCAAAGACGTGGCCGACGTGAAAATGGGCTACGAAGACGAAACGCACATTACCCGCCTGAACGGCTTCCGGTGCAGCTTTGTGAACGTGAGCCAGAAGGAGGGCGAGAACATCATATCCGTGCGCGATCAGGTGGAGCCGGTGGTAGCGGAGTTTCAGAAAGACCTACCTTCGAACATTGAGATGATCAAGGTTTTTGACCAGGCTAGTAGTGTAGATACCCGGCTGTCGCATTTTGCCCGCGATTTTGGAATAGCCATATTGCTGGTATTGCTCACATTGCTGCCGCTCGGCACAAGGGCGTCGCTGGTGGTGATGATCTCGATCCCGCTTTCGCTGGCGATCGGCCTTACGATGATGAATCTGCTCGGGTACAATATCAACCAGCTCAGCATTGTGGGGATGATCGTGGCTTTGGGTATCCTGGTGGACGACAGCATTGTGGTCGTCGAAAACATCGAGCGGTACTTGCGGATGGGCTATGGCAAGGTGCAGGCAGCCATTCAGGCGTCGTCGCAAATAGGTCTCGCCGTGGTGGGTTGTACGATCCTGCTGATCTTCGCATTCCTCCCGCTGGTGTTCCTGCCCGAGGGTGCGGGCGATTTTATCCGCAGTCTGCCGATGTCGGTGATCACGACCGTATTTGCCTCGATGCTCGTATCGCTTACCGTGGTGCCGTTCCTGTCGAGCGTGATATTGAAACCCCATGCTTCGGAAGATGGCAACTGGCTCCTACGTGGCATGAAAAAAGGCATTCACAAAACTTACGGCAGCGTGCTCGACCGCGCATTGCATTGGCCTAAAACGACATTGGCCATTGCCGGTTTGATATTCGCCGGCTCGCTGGCACTGGTGCCGCTCATTGGCAACAGCCTTTTCCCGAAATCGGAGAAGCCTATGTTCCTGATCGATATTGAAACGCCACAAGGGACTAATTTAAAGAAAACCAACGAGATAGCCCGCTACGTAGAAGGTGTTCTCAAACAGGAACCGCTCATTACTTCCTTCTCGACCAACGTGGGCAAGGGAAATCCACGGGTGTATTATAATGTAGTGCAGCGGAATGAGAGCGAGAATTTTGCCGAGATTTTTGTGCAGGTAGAAGGATTGGAAACCGAGGAAAAGGTGGAGGTGATTGAAAAGCTGCGCAAAAAGCTGGAACGCTATCCCGGCGCTGAAATCAAGGTCAAAGACTTTGAACAAGGCCCGTTGATCGAGGCGCCGCTGGCCTATCGTATTTATGGTGAAAACCTGGAAGACTTGCGCAAAACCGCCTTCCGCGTCGCCGACCTGCTTACTAAAACCGAAGGTACCATTTACGTCAACAACCCGTTGCTGGTACAACCGACCGACCTACGCATCAACATCAACAAACAGAAAGCCGGAACGCTGGGCATTTCCTCGGCCGACATCGATCGTACGGTGCGGCTGGGGGCTGCCGGGCTGAACGTGGCCACTTTCCGCGAAGATGTAGGCAAGGCGGATAGTTACAATATCAATGTGTCGGTGCCGCGTAATGCAGCCATTCAAGATTACAGTGTTTTTGATAAACTGTATGTTACCTCGGCATCGGGTGCGAGTATTCCTTTGAAAAACATTGCGACCATCGAAATGGAAAGCTCACCGAACCAGATCCGGCATTACGATAAGGACCGCTACGTGACTGTTTCGGCATTTACCAAACCGGGGTACAATGTCCAGAAAATGAACGACGACATTACGGCGAAGCTCAACCAGTTTAAATTCGAAAAAGGCCAGCATTTTAAAGTGGCCGGTGAGAAAGAGAGCCAGGAGGAGAGTTTCGGCGGATTGGGATTGATCATACTCATCACCGTTTTCGGTTTCCTGGGTGTATTGATATTGGAATTCAAAACTTTCAAAAGCATCCTGATCGTCTTGTCGGTGATCCCGCTGGGTATTGTGGGCGGGCTTGCAATGCTCTTCCTGACAGGCGAAACGCTGTCATTTACGGCAACTATTGGTTTTATTGCATTGGTTGGTATTGAAGTGAAGAACTCATTGCTGGTCGTCGACTTCACCAACCAGCTCCGTGAGCAGGGCAAGAGCATAGAAGAAGCGATTATCGAGGCCGGTGAAATCCGTTTCGTACCGATATTGCTCACTTCCATGACGGCGATCGGCGGGTTGCTGCCGCTCGTGATCGAATACAGCGCCTTGTATTCACCGCTGGCATTGGTACTGATCGGCGGGTTGATCAGCTCTACGTTGCTGTCGCGTCTGGTGACGCCGGTGATGTACAAGCTGTTGCCGCCTAAGGTTGAGTCAAAGGCTATCGTGGAAGAAGCCGAGCTGGAAGCAGCCTATTAATAACTCGCGGGGCGGGTTTTTCGGGAGCGTTTTTTATTTTGCAGGAATCGAAATGTGAGTGATCATGAGGATTTCCTATCAGAATGAACCGCTTTTTCCCGGGAAACCCGCCCCGGTTATTATAGGCCGGCCGCTTTACAGCCATTACGAGCAGTCCGAAGGTACTTCAATGCAAGGTGTGCATTGGTTTGATTTTCAGACCAATGCGGCTCATACGTTAAATGTCAGCTATGCAGCTAGTTTTTACAAAATGGTGCTTTGCATTGCTGGTGAATCGAGATCCGTGCCGAAGCACTCGCAGGAATACGGTTTCCGGACGGGGCAGGCGCTGTTTTACCGCACCGAGCGGGAGCCGTATCAGGCCGTATTACCAGCCAACACGGCTTTTAAAGTGATTCACATGCATCTCTCCGACACGCATGTGGCGATGCTGCAACGCGATGCGCCTGCTGTGTTCGAGAGAGCATTACAGGTTATGAGTTTGTCTGCCGAAGTCACCCGGGCATTTTTGCAGCTCAAAAACATCTCGCGTGAAAATCAGGGATTACTCAACCTGTTCCAGGAAAAGCTCATGAGCGAGCAGCTTTTTAACCTCGCGTCGCTCTCGCTTTCGCGCCTTCCGCACGCCCGCGGGGAAGCCATTCTGGAAGAGGCCGTCTGGCATATTCACCAGGCCGAACGTTATCTGACGATCGCTGAGCTTTCGAAGCTGGCAGGTACCAACAGTTTTCGTCTTAAACAGCTTTTCCGTGAGCAACTGCGCACTTCTGTTTTCCAATATCAATGTGACCTTCGTCTCGAACGCGGCGCAAAATTACTTTTGGATACAAGTCTGGATGTTTCGGCCATCGCCTTGCAGTGCGGATACGAAAGCGCCGCCGCCTTTTCAAATGCTTTTTTGAGAAAATACAAGGTTAGGCCCATGATATTCAAAAACTCCCGTTCGCGCAAATAGCGCTCCCTTCCGCGCAAGTACGCCCGGTTTGTTGTCCCGACATTTGCTCAAAAGTCAGATCTATGAAAGCAAATGTAATTACCGCCCACGGGCCGGCGGCTAAGGTGTTCGAGATGCAGCAGGTGGCCGATCCGGTGCCGACGGAGTACGACCTTATTGTAAAAGTATTGACAACCAGTATTAACCCGCTCGATTGCCGGATTCGGAACAAGGCATCCGTTCCCCGGAATTTCCCGCTTACGCTCGGCTTTGATGTTTGCGGCGTGGTCGTCGAAAAAGGACGGGATGTGACGGGTTTTGAAATCGGCGATCGGGTAATCGGTTCGCCGACACCCTTTCGCAACGGTGCCAATGCAGAATATGTGGCGATCGATCATCGCTCGTGCACATGGGCGGGCACGCTTGCAGATGCGACAGCAGCAGCCATCCCGTTGGTGGGGATTACCGCATACGAGGCGTTGTTCGATCGGTTGCGGATCAGGTCGGGCGACTGGGTCGTGATACACGCCGGTGCGGGCGGGGTAGGGCACCTGGCCATTCAGCTTGCTAAAAACACAGGGTGCAGGATCATTACCACCGCCAGCCGCCCCGAATCCCTCGCCTATTGCGCCAATGAACTGGGCGCCGACCATGTGCTCAACTACCGTGAAGCCGACATCGCCGGTGCCGTGATGGATATTACCAAAGGCCGGGGAGCGGGTTTGATCATGGATAATGCCGGAGGAGAATGCTTTTCCCGCAGCCTCGATTACGTTTCGCCCAACGGCCATATCTGCACCATACTGCCGGTTGCAGTGGACGAGCAGCAAGGGTACCAGCTGCTGTTGAAGAACATCACATTAAGCTACCAGTTTATGGGCGACCGGCGATCCGGCGACCGGCGATCCGGCGGCCGGATCGCCGGCCGCCAGAATGCAGCCCACGAGGAGAACCGCCAGGGGCAAGTATTGCAAAAGCTGGTAGAAATGGTGGAATGCGGGCAGTTGCGGCCGCACGTTTCAAAGATTTATGATTGGCATGACCTCGCTCAGGCACACGAAAAAATGGAGCGAGGGCATGTGTCGGGTAAGCTCGTGGTGCGGGTCACAAATTAACCAGCACCCGCTTGCCGGAATTCTGGCGGGCAACACCTTGCCGGGTAACCTTGTTGAGGGCCCGGCCAATTCCTTTTGTGAACCCTTCGCCGATTTCAGTATAGGCCAGGTCGGTGTTTTCGATGATGAGCTTGTGGGCCAGTTCATCGTAGCTCCATTTCATACCGGCCATTTTCTGGTCGCTGGTGGAGGTCTCGGCAGTAGAGGTACATGCATCCGCGTGGTTGGCAGCGGCAAGGCCCGTAAACAATTTCCAGAGAATGAGCGCCGCTACAAACGCGACGATGAAAATGGCCTGGCGTTGCCCCTTATTATTATGAAGCGCGGCCGATACCGCTGAGGTTAGGTTGGTAGAAGATTTGAAGAGCATGGCTAACGGATTTAATTACGGTTGAATGTCGGGGATAGCTGCCGCCCGAGGCTGTCCGCCCGAAGCTGTCTGCCCGAAGCTGTCCGCCCAAAGCTGCAAGCTATCTTGTCTGACAAATTTGTACTCTAAATCGTTGAAATGGGTACGAAAAATGTCTGATCTGGACTTTTTACTATGTAAAGCGTGCATTTCAAATCGTGAACCGTATCGGCTGGCTAACCCATTTTGGTGATGAAAGCTTTGATATTATCGCGATAACCACGAGTCCATTTCACTTTTTCACCGGTGGATAAATGGATGATATACTCGCCGTTGAAGTAGGTTTCGAGCTCTGAAATGAAATTCATATTCACGATGTTCGAACGTCCCACCCGGATCATAACCGCCGGATCGAGGCGGTTTTCGAGGCTGCCCAGGCTTTCGTAAACTGTGTAAACCTTCTTTTGAGCCGTGTAAACGGATATGTAATTGCCGTCGGCGGAGAAGTGCGTGATATCGTCCGTTTTGACCAGGTACATTTTGCCGGCCTCTTTCACCAGCAGCCGTTGCAGGAAGTTTTCCTCTTTTTCCTTCTGGTCGCGCAGGAGGCTGTTTACCAGTTCTTCGATCCGCGGCTGGGATTTTTGGCTAAGCCGCTCTTTCAGCCGCCCGAGCGACTGGTGGAAGCGGATCTCGTCGAAGGGTTTGAGCAGGTAATCGATCGCATTCACCTCGAATGCGCGCAATGCATACTGATCGAATGCTGTGGTGAACACGACGAATGGCTGGTGATGCGGCCATACTTCGCGCAGCACTTCAAAACCGTCGAGCTCGGGCATTTGGATGTCCAGAAAAATGACGTCGGGCCTGTGTTGCAATATTTTCACCACCGCTTCCGGACCATTGGCGGCCTCGTCGGTGATTTCAATGGAATGATCATGCTGTACAAATGTCCTGATTACGTCCCTGGCCAGCATTTCATCGTCGATGATCAGGCAGCGGTATTTCATAGTTTCTTTTGGGGTGTTTGTTATTGGTTGACCGCCGACCACGGACGACGGACCGCCGATTAGATTTTGAATGTCAAGGCGAAAACTAAAACAGCCCGACGAGCCCCGGGGGGCAACCTGGCTTCATCGCCTCTTCCGACAAGAAGAGATTTCTAATTCCCATCAGCCATCCGCCGTCGGCGGTCGGCGGTCAAAGAAGAGCGTTACCGATGTCCCTCCACCCACCGGCTGGTCAAATTCCAGCCGGGCGTTTGCGCCGTAGGCTTGTTGCAGCCGTAGTCGTGTGTTTTTTAAGCCCAGTCCCATGCCTTTTGACGGTTTCTTTGACGCGCCGCCGATGCCGTTGTCGTAAACCGTCACCTGCATGCCCGAAGCGTTTACGGTGCTGGCAATGCGGATGAGCGCGTTGGTGGTCACATCGGAAATACCGTGGGTAATGGAGTTTTCTACGATCGGTTGCAGGATGAGCTGGGGCACCGGGTAAAGTTCCGACGCCGGATCGATGTGGTATTCGACTTTCAGACGGTCCTGAAAGCGGATTTGCTGGATGTCGAGGTATTGCCGGGTGAGTTTGAGTTCCTCCTGCAAGGGAATGAAATCGGCCGACTGGTTCACGAGCACGGCGCGCAGCAGGTCGCTCAGTGTGGTGATCATGAGCGTGGCTTTGCGGATATCGTTTTTAACCATCAGACTCACCACACTATGCAATGTATTGAAAAGGAAATGCGGATTGAGCTGCATTTTGAGCGATTGCAGCTGCGCATTCGCCAGTTGGCCACGGAGCTGCTCGTTGTGCAGCTCGGTTTCGAAATTCTGCTGTTTTAGTTCCTGGTAGCGGTAAATGTAGGACACCTTATTGAAACCCACCACCAGCAGCAGGTATTGACCAAAACTCGCGGTGTAGCCGATAAAGAACGAGAACAGATAGTTTTCCAGCGGCACCGATTTCCCGACAGCGCGGTACATGAGCGGATTGGTAATATAATAGTGCAGGATGTTGATGAAAATATTGAGAAATGTAACGATCGCCAGATGGAGAAGGATCGGTTTGAAAATCGAAGAACTTTCGCGGACCTTGAATGCGATCGGTACTTTGATGGCGGCGTACAGCACAAGCGGGCTGGTGGACCACCAGAACAGGCCGTCGAGCAGCCATATAAACATTTCGTGAGGCTGCATCACCACCCCTTCCTTCAAAAGCCACAGCATCATAAGCTGACCGAACGTTATTACCGCGAAAATGCCCCAATAGCAGAAGGAGTACCACCAGAACTGCCCGACAGACAGCGGGAGCCTGGATTGTTCCAACATACGTTTCAAAAAAGTCATGACAGGATGGATGATCGGAAAACCATAAGGAGGATTTCGGGGTAAATCTAACGGTCTGCGGCCCGGAAGCAACCCGCATTTACGCAAAGCGGGCGAATCATTATCTGAAATACATCGTGGCTGTGCAATGCGTTGGAGGTAATGAAAACAGGTTATGTGCTTATTTTTAGAAAAAATGTTAAAATATTTGCTTTGAAATTTTGTTGTTTAATCGATTAAATCTACATTTGGACACATTATTTCCTTATTGGTAGATTGATATCAGATATTAAAGACAGACGTATTTAATATTTCCTCTTGCGACCCGACACAGTTCCGGTTAGCCGTTTAAGTACCCGATACCATCACAGAACAACCTGACTAAGACAGTACCATTCGAGATTTTGTTTGACAATTTGCTTAATCGTTTAAACAAGAAAATTGTAGTTCAGCATAGCTTGTATTCGGTGCCGTGGAGGCATGAGCTGCGTCGACGGCGTTATGTCAGCCGCAGAACGGACTCTTTTTGATTACGTATATATATTAACGTTCGGACTTTCTGGCCGTGCCCGTTATTTTTTTTGCCTGTACTATTCCTGGCCCTCGTGTCCGTAAGCAATTACGGTTTTCGCGTACGTTTTGCATAGTTCCTATTCACCCTGAATTTTGACCCTATTAGATGTGATGAAGAAATGTTTTACGATGATCGTGCTGCTCGCGACACTGTGTAGCAGCCCGGTTTTTGCCCAGGCAGGCCGGGTTGCCGGCACCGTCACCGGCGAGAATAAGGAGCCTTTACCCGGTGTGAATATCCTGATCGGAGGCACTTCGCAAGGTACTGTTACCGATGCCGACGGCAAATATGCCCTGGATGCCCCAGCCAATGCGACGCTCGTTTTCTCTTTTATAGGTTATGTAAGTCAAACCATCGCAGTTGGTGCGCGGTCGGTGATCGATGTGCAACTAATGCAGGAATCGAGGAACCTCGATGAGTTCGTGGTAACCGCGCTGGGTATTAAACGGGAGGCCAAAACACTCGGTTATGCTACGGCGACAGTCAATTCGGATCAGATTTCGACGAACCGTACCCCCAACGTAATGAGCTCGTTACAGGGTAAAATGGCAGGTGTGAATATCACTTCATTATCGACGGGGCCGGGTGGGACAGCCAAGATCCGTATCCGCGGGCAATCGTCGTTCAGCGGGCAGAACAACCCGCTCATTGTCGTGAACGGCGTGCCGATCGATAACTCCAACTTCGCCGGTGGCGGGGATTACGGCTCTCGCGCTGCGAATAGTTCCGACGGCGGCGACGGTCTTTCGAGCATTAACCCGGACGATATCGAGTCGATGACCGTGCTCAAAGGCGCCACTGCCGCAGCGCTTTACGGCTCGCGGGCAAAGGATGGTGTGGTGATGATTACGACCAAAAACCGGGGCACGGGAAAAGGCATCGGCCTCGATTACAATATCAACTTCACGACCGATACGCCGCTGGATTTTACTGATTTTCAATACGAATACGGCCAGGGTGAAGGAGGAAAACGTCCCACGACGGCTAATCCGACGTCGGGTGTATGGAGCTTCGGGGAGAAGTTCGAGCCGGGCATGACGCAAATACTTTTCGATAATGAGACCTGGCCTTACGAGCCCGTACGCGGCCGTGTGAAGCAATTTTACCGCACCGGGACGAATATGACCAACACAATCACCGTTTCCAACAATGGCCCGAACGGCGGTTTCAGTTTGTCGCTGGCCAATAGCGATAACCGGGGTATTGTCGAGAACAACAAGTTCAACCGGAAAGTGGTAAACCTGGGTTTTACGCAAAACATCTCGAAAAGGCTCACGGCTTTTGGCAACATCAATTATTCCAAAGAAAAGAATACCAATCCGCCGCAGATCGATACCCAGGACTTTGCTACTTCGACGGTCATTTTCACCCTGGCCAACTCCATGCCTTTCGACGCATTGAAGCAAAATCAGACCTTGCCGAATGGCGACGAATTTGTGTTTTCACGGTTTCTCGTGCGCAATAACCCTTATTACTCGCTCAGTCATCATTTCGAGAACATTTCCCGTGACCGCCTTTTCGGCAATGTGGCCTTGAAATACCAGTTTACCGACTGGCTTTACCTGCAACTTCGCGGCGCCCAGGACTTTTACGTTCGCAACCAGGACTACAACATTCCCAATGGCTACGCACCGATCGCCAAAGCGCCGGTGGGTTACGTAAACGGTTCATTTACACAGGATGTGCGCCGTAATACCGAGCGTAACTTCGACTTTATCCTTGGCGGCAATCGTACCTTCGGCAACCTCGGGCTGGATGTGACCCTCGGCGGCAACCAGCGTTATGCTCGGATGGACTACAACAGCGTTACCGTGCAGGATTTCGTTCAGCCCGGCTTGTACACGGTCATGAATGGTCGGGTTAAAAACCCGCTTTACCAGCTTTCGGAGAAGAAGATCAACTCACTTTACGGTGCTGCCACCATTTCCTGGAAAGAGTTTATCTACTTGAACGTAACAGCCCGAAATGACTGGTTCTCAACACTCGCGCCTCAGAACCGCAGCATCCTTTACCCGTCGGTGACCGGTAGTTTTATCTTCTCGCAGGCCTTCCCGAACCTGCCGGCCTGGATTTCGTTCGGCAAGCTGCGTGCGGCTTACGCGCAGGTGGGTTCCGACAACGTGAACCCGTATTCCAATGCATTGTATTATGCGGTGGATAACAACTCGTTCCCGAACCCGTCGGGCCAGGCTGTGCCGGTGGGCGGCGTCAACGCGTCTATCGTTCCGAACAAAAACCTGCGCCCGCTCCGCATTAAGGAAGCCGAGGCAGGTCTGGAAATGAAGTTGTTCAACAACCTGCTCGGGTTTGATTTAACATACTACCACAAAACCACTGATGATCAGATTCTTGCGGCGCAGATTTCCGACGCTTCTTCCTACACCGCGCAGCTGATCAATGTCGGCCGGAGCATGAACAAGGGTATCGAGCTATTACTGACGGGCTCTCCGGTGAAAACCAAGGACTTTACCTGGGACGTGAGTTTCAATGTGTCCTATAACACCTCCAAAGTGCTGAAACTGGGCCTGGCCGAGAAAGATACCGTGATTACCGTCGGCGGTGGCGGCGGGCGGACCCTCAACATGGTGGTAGGCAAGCCGCTCGGCCAGCTCTACACGTTCACGTACCTGCGCGATGCGCAAGGCAGGCAGGTGTTCGACAAAAACAGCGGTATGCCTTTGAGAAACAATACATTGATGAACGTTGGCAATGCATTGCCCAGGTATTTCGGCGGTATCACAAACACTTTTAATTACAAAGGCATTATGCTTTCGGCACTGGTGGATTTCAAACTGGGCCATAAAATGATCGCCGGGCGGAACATCAATTACATGCGCCACGGGCTGTCGAAACGCACATTACCAGGCCGCGCAGAAGGCTATGTGATCGGGAACGGCGTGAACCCGGACGGTGAGGTGAACCAGACCAAGGCTGCCGTGCAGCCGTTCTACGAATCGATTAACCCGCTCGGGATCAATGAGGATTTTGTACAGAATGCGGGCTTCTGGAAACTGCGTCAGCTCACATTGGGATATGACCTGGGCAAACTGCTGCCGGAAAAAGCATTTGTGAAGGGCCTGCGATTAAGCGCCGTCGCTAACAATGTGCTGGTGATCAAGAAATGGACGGAGAATATGGACCCGGAAGAGGTGCTGAACTCGTCGGATAATGCTACCGGCCTTGATTTCTGGCCCGGCTTGCCGCCGACCCGCAGCATTGGTTTCAACCTCAATGTAAAATTCTAACCGCCGAACCCATGAAAGCTACATTCAAATATATGCTGGCGCTCGCCCTGTCGCTGACGTTCATCACCGGTTGCGATGAAGGATTTGACGAGATCAATACCAACAAGGTCGACCCGACTTCCCTGGCTCCTTCGCTGATCCTGAACAAGGCGATCATTGCCACCACTTACCTCGACGGCGTGTCGACGCTCGGCATGCTCTGCTACAACTTTGGTATTGTGCAGCAGGTGATTACCCCCTATGGAAGCTCATTGTCGGGAGGCAATTACAACCAGCTCAACAACTCCAATTCGCCGCTGGTTTGGGTTAATTTTTACAGGAACGTGATCAAGCAGCTGGTAGCCGTTACCGAGCAAACGAAGGGAGATCCGTTGAATGCAAATATCTACCACGCCGCCAGGATTTGGAAGGCCTACGCATTCATGATCCTGACGGACACCTACGGCGACGTACCGTATTTCGATGCGGGGAAAGGTTACATCAGCGAGGAAATCCGCCCGAAATATGATCCGCAGGAGGCTATTTACAAGGATATTCTCAAAGAGCTGGAAGAAGCTGCCGGTGCGCTCGACGCGTCGCAGGCTCCTGTAACGACCGATATTCTCTATGGCGGCAATGTGGCGCGCTGGAAAAAGCTGGGGTATTCGCTCATGCTCCGTGCAGGGATGCGCCTCTCGAAAGTAGATCCGACGACCGCCAAAGCCTATGTGGCAAAAGCGGTAGCAGGTGGCCTTTTTGAAAACAACACCGATAACTCGGTCATCCGGCACACTTCGCTTTATAATAACTTCATTGCCAACCACCTGGCGGCGCGCGAAAAGACCAATTTCTACCTCGCAGCGCCATTTGTGAATTATCTCAAAGAAAACAATGATCCCCGCTTGCCCGTGTTCGCGGTCAGGTACGTAGGCGCGAAAGGCGGTCCGGAACAGACTCCGGCACGCGCTTCATCCGATCCGAAAGTGCAAATCGGAATGCCAATGGGGTATAACGACGTGACGATCAGCGGCGTACTGGCGGAAAATGGCGTAGTAAGCCTGTGGGATTTTACCCAGATTAACCTGACGACCGTTTTGAAGCTCGATGCGCCGGAATTTCACATTACCTACGCGCAAGTGCAGCTCCTGCTCGCGGAAGCGGCCGTGCGCGGGTGGGTGACGGGCGAAGCAGCCGATTATTATGCCAAAGGAATCCGAGCCAACCTGGAACAAATGGCGCTCTACGACCCGAGCGCGGCGATCAAGGAGGATGCTATTCTGGCGTACCTGAAAGCGCATCCGCTGGATGCCGCCAAGGCTTTGGAGCAGATTAACACGCAATACTGGGTGGCGACCTTCCTGGACGGCAACGAATCCTGGGCCAATTTCCGCAGAAGCGGCTTCCCGGCGCTGAAAAAGAACCCGTATCCCGGTTCCGAGATCAAGGAGGACTTTATCCGCCGCATGCCGTACCCCGATAGTGAGATCGTCGTGAACTTGCAGAATGTGAATGATGCCAACACTCGGCAGGGGCCTAATGATTTGAATACCAGGGTATGGTGGGATAAAAAGTAATAGCAATTCTTAAACCTTTAACCTGATACAAATGAAAGAGAACGGAATGAATCGGCGGGAAACGATGAAAGCGCTGGGGCTGAGCGGTTCCGCGGGGATACTGGGACTGTTCGGAGGCATTTCGAATGCCCAAGGCGCTGCTCGCCGGATGGACGAAGCGGAAACGCCGCAGTATGCCAAAGCGATGAAACCCCTCACGATCAGGAGCGTTCGCGCGATTGCCACGGCGCCGCAGGGTTCCAACCTCATCGTGGTGAAGGTCGAAACTTCCGAGCCGGGATTGTACGGGCTGGGGTGTGCCACCTTCACGCAGCGCGCCGAGGTGGTGCTGGTGGCGATTAATACCTATCTCAATGAATTTTGTGTCGGAAGGGACGTCGACAACATCGAAGACATGTGGCATGCTGCCTATGTGAGTTCCTACTGGCGGAATGGCCCGGTGCTGAACAATGCATTGAGCGGCCTGGATCAGGCACTTTGGGATATCAAAGGCAAACGCGCCGGAATGCCGTTGTACCAGTTGCTGGGCGGCAAGGTGCGCTTCGCGGTGCCGTGCTACACGCATGCAAACGGGCGCACACCCGAGGAGACGGTGGAGAGCGTGAAGAAGATCCAGGAGCAGGGTTACCGCTACATCCGCATTCAGCAGGGAGGTTACGGGGCGGTGGGCAGCACCACCAAAAAACCGGATTTCAAGGAAGCGGGTTTCGGCGGGGCTACCGACAATTATATGGATGAAAATGCCTACCTGAAAGCCATTCCCATTCTCTTTGAAACCGTGCGAAAGCAATGCGGTGAGGAAGTGGAACTGTTGCATGATATCCACGAGCGCGTGCAGCCGATGAATGCGATCAACATGATCAAAAAGCTCGAAGAATTCCGGCCGTTCTTCATCGAAGACCCGTTTTCTCCCGAAAACATGAAGTGGTTCAAACTGCTGCGCCAGAGTACCACGGTGCCGCTGGCGATGGGCGAGCTTTTCAATAATATCAATGAGTTCCTGGAACCGATGGCTAACCAGTGGTTTGACTACATCCGCATTCACGTGTCGCAGATAGGCGGGGTTACGCCGGCTATGAAAGTGGCGCGGCTCGGGGAATGGTTCAATGTGAAAACGGCCTGGCACGGTCCGGGGGATGTGTCGCCGGTAGGGCACTCGGCGCACGCGCATATCGACCTCGCTGTCTGGAACTTCGGAATTCAGGAGGCGGTGCAGTTCAACGACAAAACGTTGGAGGTATTTTCTGGTTGCCCGACAATGAAGAACGGCTATATGTCGGTGAACGAGGTGCCGGGCATTGGCGTGGACATCGATGAAAAGGCGGCTGCCAAATTCCCGATCACCACAAAATCGAACTGGCAAGTAAGAAAATTCGACGGTACGCTTATACGTCCATGAAAAAAGCATCGCTCAAAGATATTGCACAGCAGGCGGGCGTCTCCACGGCCCTGGTTTCGTACGTCCTCAATGGGAAGGAGAAAGAGACCCGGGTAGGAGAGGTGATAGCCGAGAAAATCAGGCAGATAGCCAAGGAATTGAACTATCAGCCCAACCACCTGGCCAAAAGCCTCCGGAGTGGCAAGACGTACACGATCGGGCTCATTATCGCCGACATTTCCAACCCGTTCTTCGCCAACATCGCACGTGTGGTGGAGGATGAGGCCAAAAAGAACGGCTACACGGTGATCATCGGCTCCTGCGACGAGCATGCCGAGAAATCGTGGGATTTGCTCAATGTGCTGATCAACCGGCAGGTCGATGGCTTCATCATCGTCTCCTGCGAAGGTTCCGAAAGCCAGGTGCATTATCTCAAAGAGCGGAATATCCCATTCGTGTTGCTGGACCGCCATTTTCCGGAAATACAAACCGATTTCGTCGCTACCAACAACTATAAGGCTTCTTACGATGCCGGGGTTCACCTCATTCAAAGCGGTTATTCGAAGATCGGGATCATGGCCTACAAATCAAATATGTACCACATGGAAGAGCGTGTGCGCGGCTACAAGCATGCATTGCGCGATAACCACATCGAGTTTCACGACTCCTGGTTGAAAGAGGTGCATTTCGAAACGATGGACAGCGAAGTGCGGACGGCAATCGACGAAATACTGGCCTCCGGGCAGCGTGTGGATGCGATGATTTTTGCGACTTACGGTTTGGCGATCAATGCATTGAAATATATCAATGAGCTGCGCCTCAAAGTGCCGTCCGACCTGGCGATCGTCAGCTACGGCCAGGCGGAGGTTTTCGACCTGTACTATTGCCCGATTACCTATGTACAACAGCCCTTGGAAATGCTCGGCAAAACGGCCGTCGAGTATTTATTGATGAAACTGAAAAACCCGGAGGAAGGTGTGAAGCAGATATTAATGGAAGCCAGGCTGATCGCCCGCGAATCGTCGAAGGCTAAACCGACGGCGGTGGGTGGGTAGGGGTGTCAGGTGTAGTCATGTGTGGTCAGGTGTAGTCAAGAGTAGGCGTGGGTGGTAGTAGTGTTGGTTGGGAAATCGGGGCTTTTGGGGCTTGGAGAGAGGGGATCGGAGGGCTGTGACTTGACGGGATGTTTGACGGTGGGCGCAGGAGACTCCTCCGGAGTCGTAGAATTGTGAGCCTTGCTTGATTTGCTATAAACAGGAAGCCCCTCCGGGGCAATGTGGTAACCTAATCCGGCGCGGTAGCGGCTCCGGAGGAGCCCCCTATTTGTAGCATGGCAATACCTATCGAAAACGCGGCTCCGTAGTAGCCTCCTGTTTTCTAGCAACGGTTAAAAATATCGAATAACGCGGCTCTCGTAGCCCCGGTTTATTGCAACGGAATAGAAAAACATGAAAGCAACGAATTCAGCAACACACAATTCCTGACAAACAACTGACAACTCCTCACAACAAATGACCACAAATGACAACTCCCGACTCCCCTGACAACAAATGACCACAAATGACAATTCCTGACCAAACGAATCACCAATGAGAAGAAGAAATTTTATAAAAACCGCCTTCCTGGGTACTACCGCCGTCGCGGCGGGTTTCCCATTCGCGAAGACCGAGGCGGCTTCCAAAATGAAGATTACCAAGATCCGCTATTACGCCGCGCCGGGCTATAACAAACCGCTTTTCAACCAGGCCCGGGGCATTGTTGAGATCGAAACCGACGGCGGCATTATCGGTATCGGCGAGGGTGGTTCGAAAGATATGATCGAGCAATGCGCGCAGATGATGATCGGGGAGGACCCGTTCCGCATTGAGCATATCTGGCAGAACGTCTACCGCGGGATGTTTTACCCGCCGGGCCGCGAGAAGCTGCATGCATTGGGGGCATTGGAAATGGCGCTTTGGGATATTAAAGGCAAGGCGCTGAATGTGCCGGTGTACGAATTGCTCGGCGGCGCCACACGCGATTATGTGGAATGCTATGCCACCGGTTTCCGTGCCTCAAAAGCCAAAACCGAAGAGGAAAGGGCCAGGGATTGTATCGAAGCAGGTCTGCGGGCCTACCGTATCGGCCCGACGGGCGGTAATGGCGACCAGCCATTCGATTTTTATGAAAATGTGAAAAAGACGATCGAGTTCTGCAAAAGAATCGACGAGGCCGTGGGCGGAGGAGGCAAATGGGCCATCGACCTGCATACCCGTTTTGATATGACCGATGGCTTGAAGATCTGCACCGCCCTGGAATCGCTCGAACCGTATTTCGTGGAGGACATTATCCGCTCGGAGAATCCTTCGGTGTATAAAACTGTGCGCTCGATGACCAAGGTGCCCATTGCCGTGGGTGAGCAGTTCGGCGATCGCTGGGATTGCAACGAATTTATCGAAAACCGCTGGATCGACTATACCCGGTTTACATTACCGAACACGGGCGGCATCAGCGAGTTCAAGAAACTGGCGTCCATGTGCGAAACGCATTATGTAGGTATGATACCGCATTTCACCGGCCCGCTGGCGACGGCGACATTGGTGCATGTACTGGGTTCGAGCAGCCCGGCGCGGGCGTTGATGGAGCTCGGCGGAGGTGAACCGGAGCGGCCGCCGTATTTCAACGAGGATTTTATCAATTTCAAAAATGGTAAGCTGTATCTCAACGACGCGCCCGGACTGGGGGTAAAATTTGATCCGAAAAAGGCGACTTTCATCATGGAGGTCAAAGAGAAAACCAAATTCCCGCATCCGATCCTGAAAAGTCCGGACGGTTCTATCCACAACTGGTAATCCCATGAAACCTAACCCGAAATCTACCACATTGTCGCGCCGGGCGGCTATTCAATCCGTCCTGGGTGTTGCGGCGACGGGCACAATGCTGCTGCCTAAAACTTCGTATGCAGCCAATCCGGCGCCATTTCAGGCGTATGGAAAGGTCAAGATTACCAAGCTGGAAACCTTTTTGGTGAAGCCGCGCTGGATTTTCCTTAAAATTCACACCGACGCCGGCATTGTGGGCCTCGGGGAGCCATTGCTGGAAGGACGCGCGCTGACGATCCAAACGGCGATCAAGGAAGTGGAGCCGTACCTTGTTGGCAAGGACCCGCGGGCGGTGGTGCATCACTGGCAGGCGATTTACCGCCACGCATTCTACCGGGGTGGGCCGATCCTCACGAGCGCATTGAGCGGCATCGATCAGGCATTGTGGGACATTAAAGGCAAGCTCCTGGGCGTACCGGTGCACGAGCTTCTGGGCGGGCCTACCCGCGACCGCGTGCGTATATATGGGCGCGCATCGAACGCGGAGGATATGAAGAAACGGAAAGCCGAGGGGTATACGATCATCAAAACGGGCGTCGCTAAGAAGAACCCGGCGAACATTGTTGAGAATCCGGCATTCATCAAATATGCGTCCGACAATTTTGCCTCACTGCGCGAAGCCGGTGGCCCGGAAATGGATATCGCTATCGATTTTCACGGGGCGGTCCCGCAGCAGACTTCCAAGGTATTGATCAAGGAATTGGAGCAGTATCAGCCGTTTTTCGTGGAAGAACCCTGCCAGGCGCAGAATGTGGACACACTCGTAGACATTGCCAGAGGCACGCATATTCCGATCGCGACGGGCGAGCGGATCTTTACCAAATGGGGTTTCCGCGAAATCCTCGAAAAAGGTGCAGCCAGCATTATCCAGCCCGATTTATGCCACGCAGGAGGCATTACCGAAGGCAGGATCATCGCCGGAATGGCCGAGGCCTACTACATTCCCATTGCCCCGCACAACCCGATGGGCCCGATTTCGCTCGCTACGGGCCTCCAACTGGCTGCCAGTGTGCCCAATTTCCTCGTGCAGGAGCAAGTTACGCTGGGTGAAGGCTATCTCAAAGAACCATTCAAACTACAAAAAGACGGAACCGTGATGGTGCCTACCAAACCCGGCCTCGGTGTAGAACTTGACGAGGACGCATTAAAAGACAAAATCGGCCACGACTGGAAGAATCCAGAGAGTTATAATGCGTTGGACGGCTCGGTGGTGGATTGGTAGGGCTGACCGCCGACCGCCGACGATAGACCGCCGACCATAGACCGTCGATCGCTTGCTTGTAGCGGTGAGGGGGGGTCTGGCGGTTGACTTGAGTTGTGAAAAGGGCTGATGCCTGACCGCCGACCATGGACCTTAACCGGATGCTGCCCCGGAGGGGCATACCGTTTCTAGCAAAAGCATTGCAGGAGGCATCATCCCGGATGCGGTGTCCACATCTCATTCGGCGGTCGGTCGTCGGCGGTCGGCGGTCCATTGTCCCTTGCAGGATCGCTACACCCATACCTCAACAAAAATAGTATTTAATAACGTTTAACTATAAATAATCCATGAAAAAAATGCTGAGTTTATGCTTGGTTTTGCTTGGCCTGGGCGGCGGAAGTTTGCTTGCCCAGAATGCCAGGGTGACCGGAAAAGTGACGGATCAGGACAATGCGGCGCTGCCTGGCGTGAGCATCCTGATTAGCGGTACCTCGCAGGGTACCGTGACAGACGGGGAGGGGAATTACGTAATCCAGGCGCCGGGGAGCGGCACGCTGGTATTTTCGTTTATCGGCTATGAAAGTCAAACGGTAGAGATCGGCAACCGATCGGTAATTGATATTAAACTGGCGCAGGGCTCGCGCAGCCTCGATGAGCTGGTAGTAGTAGGATATGGTACCCAAAAGAAAACCGATGTTACCGGTGCATTGTCGGTGGTTTCGACGCGGGAGTTTTCGCAGCAGCCCGTTACCCGCCTCGATCAGGTGTTGCAGGGGCGTGCGGCAGGTGTGCAGGTGACGCAATCCAACGGTGCGCCGGGCGGAGATTCGAAAGTGCGCGTTCGTGGGGCGAACTCGGTACTGGGTAATAACGATCCGCTTTATGTGATCGATGGTTTTGTCGGTGCTAACTACAATTTGTTGAACCCCAATGATATCGAATCCCTGCAAGTGCTGAAAGATGCGGCTTCGACCTCCATTTACGGTAGCCGCGGTGCCAACGGGGTGATTATCATCACGACCAAAAAGGGCAGCAAGGGTATCAAAGTGAGCTATGAAGGACAGGGAAGCGTTTCGAATGTGATCAAGAAGTTCGATATCCTGCCTGCGGGAGAATTTGCGGAGATCGTGAACGCACGCGCCGCTGCTACGGGCTCCAATGCGCCATTTACGCAGGCGCAGATCGATGATTTCAAGAAGAACGGCGGTACTGACTGGCAGGACCTCGTTTACCGCAAGGGAAGCGGCCAGCAGCACCAGGTGACGGTTTCGGGCGGGAACGAGAAGACCTCCTTCCTGATCTCGGGTAACTATGTGAACCAGAAAGGGATTGTGAACAACAGCGGTTTCAAACGGTATGTTTTGAGAACCAACCTGCGTACGCAAATCAACAAGAATCTGGCATTGCGGCTTAATTTGTCGGGTGCCAAAACCGCCAACCACAATACCGACGGCGGCGGTGCGCTGATAGAAGCACTGCAATGGGCACCAACCACGCCGGCTTATGGCTCAGATGGTCAACCGACATTCGCGGACCCGACCGGTTCCGTTTCGAGAAGCCCGCTGGATCATTTGTACGACAAGTCCATCGACACTGAGCGCATGAATATCAATGCCATTGGCGGATTAACCTATCAACTGCCGATTAATGGTCTTTCGCTCGACTTGCAATACGCGATCAACTACCTCGACGCGCAGAACAAAAGCTTCAATGGCAAACGCCTTTCAAACAACAACCCGAATGCAACGCGCTACTCGGCCGACCAGGTGACTTTGCAGAATACCAATGCGTTGAACTACACCCGTACATTCGGAAATCACTCGATTACGGCCGTGGCGGTATTGGAAACCCAGCAGTTTACCGACAAGAACTTTACTGCAACGGCCAACGGCCTTCGTTTTCCGCAGCTGGGTTATGATAACATCGGCGGCAACTCGGCCGCGACTGTCAGCTCGGGCTTTTCGAAATGGACGCTGCTTTCATTGCTGGGACGCGTGAATTATGCATTCAAAGACAAGTACCTGGTAACCGCGGCGATCCGTCGAGACGGTTCCTCGAAGTTCAGCGAAGATAACCGGAACAGTATTTTCCCGTCGGTTGCATTGGGCTGGCGGCTTTCGGAGGAGGAGTTTATCAAGAATCTCAATGTGTTTTCGAACCTGAAATTGCGAGGAAGCTGGGGTAAAACCGGTAGCCAGGCCATTAACCCTTACGCGACATTGTCACCGTACAACTCCACGCAGGTTGGTTTCAACAATACCGGCGTAACGGCCGGGGTGATCCAGGGTAACCAGGGCAACAAGAACCTGAAATGGGAAACGACCACACAAACCGACGTGGGTATTGAAATGGAAATCCTGAACGGACGGCTGCATTTCGAGGCGGATTATTTCAACAAGAGCACGACCGATTTGCTGCTGAACGTGCAGCTGCCCAACTACGCGGGCGGTGGTACGCAGCCGCGCAACGTGGGAGAGATCAGGAACCGCGGATTCGAGTTTGCGATCGGTGGTACGCCTATTGAAAAGGGAAAATTCAGCTGGGAAACGAACCTGAATTTTTCAACTCTGAAAAACGAGGTGGTGAGCCTCGGCGGATTGCCACGGCTTGGAACCGGAACCGGTGCGGGTGGCGGGATGTCTATCACCAACGAGTTCATGCTCATGCCAGGCCAGCCGCTGGGCTCTTACTGGGGCCTGAAATACCTGGGTACTTTCAAACCGAATGAGGCCGATATCGCTGCCAAGCAAGGCCGTGTTCCCGGCGACCCGCATTATGAGGACGTAAACGGCGATAATGCCATTACCACCGACGATTTTCAGATTGTGGGCCATGCGTTTCCGAAACTGACCGGCGGTTGGAATAACACCTTCACTTATGGCGGTCTCACGCTGAATGTGTTCTTCCAGGGAGCATTTGGGGTCGATAAACTGAACTATACCCGTGCCGGCGCGATGTCGGGCTCGGGCGAGGCGCGCCAGTTCCTGCTCACGGAGATCCGCGATTACTACCGCGAAGGCAATACCGATTCGGATATCCCGGCATTTACCAAAACCTACCAGCCATTTACACAATCGAGCCGGTTTGTGGAGAACGGCAGTTTTGTAAGGCTGAAAAACGTGAGCCTGGCCTATAATGTGCCGTCGTCGGTTTTCAAGGATAAGGCCAATGTCCGCGTTTTCGCGAGCGCTACCAACCTGTTCACAATCACGAAATACTCCGGTCCGGACCCGGAAACCAGCAACGTAGGTTCCAGCACGGATACAGCCATCGGTATCGACCGCGGTTCGTACCCGAATGCGAAAGTGTATACGGTTGGGTTGACGGTGGGATTTTGATGGTACATCGGCTGTCGGCAATCGGCAGTCGAACTTAGTCCGGAAAAATTGAGCAAAGTTTAAATCAAAAAAAAGAGCCGAAAGCCGAGAACTGACGGCTGATGTATAAACGAAACTGGCCGACGGCCGAAAGCCGACAGCCGAAGTAATAAAATCATGAAAAAACTAACCATACTTCTTTTAAGCGGCCTGCTTCTGACGGGAGCCGGTTGCAGTGATTACCTGGATGAGGATACGACCGGGCTTTTGTACGGGCCTAATGTGCTTTCGACGCAGGACGGCCTCGAATCGGCGTTGACCGGGGCTTACAAGGGCCTCGCCAACCAGTGGACGTACGGCTTTTTGCACCCCTCGGCCAATGCGGCTGTGCTGGGTGCGGATGATGTTACCACGCACCCGGCCAGTAACAAGGCCGACTGGCGGGAGTTCGACCAGTTCAATGTGTCGACTACCAATCAGCGCTCCAATGCAGTTTATAACGGTTGCTACAAGGCCATTCAGGGGGCCAATAATGTGATTAACAACTACCAGAAAACAGTGGGCACCAAAGCGACGATCGATATCATCGTGGGCGAGGCGCATTTCATCCGTGCGTTTTCGTACTACTGGCTGACGCGCTTCTGGGGAAATATTCCGTTGATCATGGCTGGTGAATATTCCGATGATTTGCTGACTGTCAAAAAATCGACGCCGCAGGAAGTCTATGACCTCATCGTAGCGGATTTAAAAGTAGCGGAAACCAATTTGCCGAATGCGAAACGCGATCCGGGACGGCCTAACAAGGGTTCTGCCAAAGCATTCCTCGCAGACGTATACCTGACCATGGCAGGCTGGCCTTTGAAGCAGACGGATAAATATGACCTGGCTGCCGCCAAAGCCAAAGAGGTGATCGACAATGCGGCTGCCTACGGCTTTGAACTGCTGCCGACTTTCGCGGCGGTTTTTGAGAATGATCCTGCGTCGCCGGGTACAAAAGAGGCGGTGTTCCAGATCAGCGGTTATCTTGGCGGCAGCGGCACGGCAAATGCGACTTATGGCAACACCACCATGCCGGGCGAGGAAGGTGGCTGGGACGATATGTTTGCCGAGCTGAATTTCTTCCGTGATTTCCCCGCAGGGCCGCGTAAGGATGCCACTTTCCGCACGGAATTCGGGTTAGGAGCTACAAAAATCCCCTGGCAGAACAGTTTGACCAAACATCCCTACTACCAAAAGTGGTATATCAAAGGCAATATCGTCACATCAAGCATTTCGCTGCCTTCGGTGATGATGCGTTACCCGCACGTGCTGACGATCTACGCCGAAGCCAAGGCCCGCGGAACCGGCGGCCCCGACCAGGCGGCTTATGATGCCCTGAACAAGGTACGTTTGCGCGGACGTGCAGCAGGTACCAAAGCACTGACGCCCGGTGATGGCCTTACCGCCGCGCAATTCGCGGACGAGGTCGTGCAGGAGCGCGCGTGGGAGTTCGCGTGCGAGCGTACACGCTGGTTCGATCTTGTACGCCTGGAAAAGGTGGAGGAAGCAAACGCCAGGAAAAGCGCCGACGATTTGCAGCCGATTAAGCCGATCGTGAAGGCGAATTATTGGTTCCCGCTGCCTTATACGGATACTTCGATTAACCCGAATCTGAATCAGTAGGGGATAATGGTTATTGTTGTTACATCCCTCCGGGATTGAAATCGGGTTGAACCGGTTTTGCTACCGATGTTACGTCGCTAACGCGACTCGGTTTTGCCAAACAGTGCCGTTAGGCACGTAACATTGGTAGCAATGCAATTTTACCAAACAGTCAATACCGTAGGTATGTAACTACAATTAACCGGCAGCCTGAATAGCTCCAAAAACGAGATGTTGATTTTTAAATACAAATATTAACCAGACCCTATGACGATTCGCTTTCCGCTCATATCGGTATTGTTTGCAACGGCTATCCTTTGTTCACTTTCAACGCCGGACCAACACGGCCGCTTCCCGGAAGGCCGCTTCCCAGAAGACGGCAAGGACGCCGACTGGCCGGTCTATGGCGGCAATAATGCCGGTAATCGCTATTCTTCATTGACTCAGATCAACAAGGACAACGTGAAAGACCTCCAACCGGCCTGGACGTACGACACCGGCGAAAACAATAAACCTGGCGAGCGGGGCATGGATATACAATGCCAGCCGATCGTGATCGACGGGGTCATGTATGGTACCACGCCTAAGTTGAAGGTATTTGCGATTGAAGCGGCCACAGGAAAGGAACTTTGGAAGTTTGATCCTTTCGAAGGAAAGCGGCCCCGGTTTCATCCGATGCGCGGCGTGGTATATTGGTCGGAGGGGAACGATCAACGCATTCTGTTTACGGCCGGCGCTTCATTGTTTGCGTTGAATGCCCAAACCGGCAAACTGGTTGAGAGCTTTGGCAAAAACGGTGAAGTGGATTTTCACGATGGCCTCGGCGACGCCGCTACTTACGGTTACGACCCTTACCAGTTCAACATCCGGAACACGACTCCCGGGGTGATCTTCAAGAATCTGCTCATTTCCGGTTCATCGGTGTCCGAGGGCGGCGACGCATTGCCGGGGCACATCCGTGCATTCGATGTGCGGACGGGCAAAGTCGCCTGGGTGTTCCGTACGATTCCGCTGCCGGGAGAGTACGGCTACGAAACCTGGTCGAAAGACTCATACAAGAAACTGGGCGGCGCCAATTGCTGGGCGGGCATGGTGATCGATGAAAAACGGGGAATGGTGTTTCTTGGAACGGGATCGCCTTCGGTGGATTTTTACGGCGGGGCCAGAAAAGGCAGCAACCTTTTTGCCAATTGTGTGATTGCCCTCAATGCAGCCACCGGCAAGCGGATATGGCATTTTCAAACGGTTCATCACGATCTTTGGGACAGGGATATTCCTTGCCCGCCGAACCTGATCAGGGTCAAAAGAAATGGCAGAATGCTAGATGCCGTGGCCCAGGCGACGAAGGACGGTTATGTTTTCCTGTTCGATCGCGATACGGGCAAGCCGCTTTTCCCGGTGAAGGAGGTGCCCGTACCTAATGCAAAGCCACTATCTGGCGACCAGCCCTGGCCTACGCAGCCGGTACCGGTCAAGCCCGCGCCATTCGCCAATCAGACATTGACCGAAGCGGATATCACCACACGCACACCCGAGGCGCACGCATACGTGCTCGACCGCTTCGGTATCAGCAACAAAGGCCCGAAAAACCAGCCCCCCGATTTGTCCGGCGGATTGCTCTATGGCATTGGCGGAGGGGCGGAGTGGGGCGGTACCGCTGCCGATCCGGATGGAATTGTGTATGTGAATGGCAATAACATGCTCTGGTGGCTCAAAATGAGGGATGCCAGGGACGCGCAGCGCGGTGAGAAAAGTCAGGTATTGTCAAGAGGTCAGGTATTGTTTAATACAAATTGTGCGGTTTGCCATGCTACTGATTCCCAAACAGCGACAGCTTCGGCAACCACCCAGGCTTACCCTGTTTTAAAGGACATTGGCCAACGCATGAACCGCGAGCAGATCGGCGCGTTGCTCGAAACCGGGCGCGGGAGAATGCCGTCTTTCCAGCATATTTCGAAGGAGGACCGCACAGCGATTTTGGATTTCCTTTTAAAAACAGAACCCAAACCCGCAGCGAACGACATTCACGCGCAAACAGCTACCGCCGGGTCAAAAAGCAATGCCCATTTCCCGTACCAGCCGCCTTATGTCAACAACGGAAATGTTCAGTTCCGGGATCAGGACAATTACCCGGCCATTAAGCCGCCATGGGGCACGCTGAACGCCATTAACATGAATACCGGCGAGTACCTCTGGAGAGTGACGCTCGGCGAATACCCTGAGCTGACGAAACAGGGGATTCCGCCAACCGGCACGGAAAACCACGGGGGGCCGCTGGTAACCGCGGGAGGCCTGCTTTTCATTGCAGCCACCTACGACGAGAAACTGAGGGCATTCGATGCCAAAACCGGCAAAGTTGTTTGGGAATACCAACTCCCGGCAGGCGGTTTTGCGACGCCCGTTACCTATATGGTCGATGGAAAGCAATATATTGCAATCGCAGCCGGAGGCACAAGATATGGTCTGAAACCAGGCGGCAATTACATCGCATTCGCATTGCCCCAGCGATCTTTTCCCGTCCCCGTGCCCGTCGACTGAAGTCGACGGCTCAGAACGGTTGAGGATACTCAGATATCAACAAAAACAAGTGCCGGAGGCACGCACATTTCATAACCCGGGATTTCAATCCCGGTACCTAACAAAGAAACCATGAGTAAACACCTGCTAAGTTGTGATTGGGGAACGTCCTCGTTTCGGTTGAGGCTGGTCAATGTGACGGATCACGATGTGGTAGGCGAGGTGACGTCCCCGAATGGGATCGGTACGGTTTACAATGCCTGGCTGGAAGCAAATGCGGATGGCTCGGTTGCGCGCGACGATTATTACCGTTCGATGATTGCAACGCAGATCACCGCGTTGCAAAAGCAAACGGGTATAGACCTGGCGGGAGTGCCGATCGTGGTGTCGGGCATGGCCTCGTCGTCGATCGGGATGGAGGAATTACCGTATGCCCGGCTGCCGTTTGCATTGGAAGGGACTCATCTGGGCATGAAGCACTACGAAGGTTATCCGGGTTTTCCGCATGAGGTCACATTGATATCAGGCGTGCGCAGCGATCACGACGTAATGCGCGGCGAGGAAACGCAGCTGATAGGCCTGGGCGCGGCAATGGACCTTTCCGGCCGGGATGCGATATTCATTTTCCCCGGCACGCATTCCAAACATATGTTCGTGCGCGATGGCCGGTTGATTGACTTTAAGACCTTTATGACCGGTGAAGTGTTCAATCTGATGGCCAATCAAAGTATTCTGAAAGACTCCATCGACCAATACCTTCAATCCGATTTCAACGAGGAGGCCGCAGCTGCATTCCGCTCGGGTATACGTGAATCGGGGTCCGGAAATATTTTAAATGCGTTATTTACAGTAAGAACCAACCAGCTTTTTGGTTTATTAAATAAGCGGGAAAACGGAATGTTCCTGAGCGGGCTGCTGATCGGTTATGAAATCCGCGACCTGACAAAGGAGACAAGTGCGCACCTGGTGCTCTGCGGCGGAAACAACCTGTACCAATTGTACAAGGCGGCCATTGAAACACTGGGACTGGCCGGCAGGGCGACCATCATTCCCTCGGAAATTGTGGATCGCGCGGCTACAACCGGACATATCCGGATTTTTGAGAACCAACATTTAACATTGAATAAAACAAATTTATGAGTGAGCGTACATTTTCGTGGGAGTTGTTCAACAAAGCACCGCTGGTCGGTATTATCCGTAACGTGTCGCCGGAGGACGTCAAGCGCATTCTGCCCATTTACCGCGAAGCGGGCCTGACGACCGTCGAAATCACCATGAACACGCCCGGGGCTACGGATATGATCCGTTATGCGCTGGAAAACGAACATTACGGGCTGAACATCGGTGCCGGGACAGTGTGTACCAAAGACGACCTGGATGCGGCGCTGGATGCCGGTGCGCAATTTATCGTGACGCCGGTTTTGAGTAAAAAGGTGATTAAATCCTGTGTTAAAAAAGGCGTTCCGGTATTTCCGGGGGCTTACACACCCACTGAGATCTTCCAGGCGTGGTCATGGGGCGCATCGATGGTGAAAATTTATCCCGCTACGGCCCTGGGCCCGGGCTATATCAAGGACGTGAAAGCCCCGATGAACCAATTGAAACTCCTGCCTACCGGCGGCGTGAGCCTCGAAAACATGGAGGCATTTCTGAAAGCAGGTGCCAACGGACTGGGCATCGGCGGGCAGCTGTTTGATAAGAAACTGATACAGGATAAAGACTGGGACGGACTGAAAACACATTTCCTTCAATTTGCACAAAAACTCGCTTAACAAATGGGTAAAATCAGGAATTACCGCTGGATCATCGTGGTCCTGCTGTTTCTCGCCACGACCATTAATTACCTCGACAGGCAGATCATCGGTCTCCTGAAACCCATTCTGGAAAAGGAGTTCGTTTGGACAGAAACCGATTTTGCGCGCATTGTAATGGCATTTACAGCCGCTTATGCAATCGGTTTGCTCGTTTTCGGCTGGCTGATCGACAAGATTGGCACCAAAGCCGGGTATTCGTTTACGATCATTTTTTGGAGCATCGCGGGTATGCTGCACGCAGTCGCGCGGAGCGCATTCGGGTTCGGGGTCGCACGTGTGGGGTTGGGGTTAGGCGAGGCCGGTAATTATCCTGCGGCAGTGAAGACGGTAGCGGAGTGGTTTCCAAAAAAGGAGCGGGCTCTGGCGACCGGCCTTTTCAATGCGGGTACGAGCGTCGGTGTGGTGGTTGCTTTGATACTCGTGCCGTGGATCCTGAGCCATTATGGCTGGCAGGAGGTATTCTGGATCACCGGCGCGCTGGGTTTCGTATGGCTGATTTTCTGGCTTGTATTCTATGATATTCCTGTAAGACAAAAGCGATTGAGTTCGGAAGAACTACATTACATCCTGAGCGGGCAGGAGCAGGACGAAAACGAAGCTGAAAAACAGCCTGTTAAGTGGATCAAACTCTTCACTTTCCCGCAAACCTGGGCCTACATTACCGGCAAAGGGCTCATTGATCCGATTTACTGGTTTTTCCTGTTCTGGCTACCTTCCTATTTTGCTTCCACATTCAATCTGGATCTCAAAAAGCCGAGTTTTGAACTCATGCTGATCTACACCGCAACGACCGTCGGGAGCATAGGAGGAGGTTACCTGTCGTCCTGGCTTATCAAACGGGGCTGGCCTACGCTTAAAGCCCGCAAGACGGTACTGCTCGGTCTGGCATGCTGTGAATTATCGGTGATACTGATCCAGTTTTCCAGCGGCGTATGGATGGCCGTCGGGCTGATCAGCCTCGCTGTGGCATTGCACCAGGCCTGGGCAACGAACGTATTTACCTTGCCGTCCGATCTGTTTCCCAAGCAGGCCGTTAGCTCGGTCGTAGGCATCGGTGGTATGGCCGGGGCAGTGGGCGGGATCCTTTTCCCGATCCTGATCGGCAGTCTGCTCGATAGCTACAAAGCGGCGGGCAACATCCAGGCGGGATACAACATCATTTTCACAATCTGCGGATTTACCTATCTTGTGGCGTGGTTGATTATCCATTGGCTCACCAAAACGCCCAAAGTAGTAGAACTCGAAGAATTGCAATGATCATTTTAAGAAGAACCGATTCCGACGACCTTGATTTCAAAGCATTAGTAAAACTGCTCGACGCCGAACTCGCCGAACGCGACGGCGCCGACCACGGATTTTACGCTCAATTCAACAAAATCGATAAAATCCGTCACGCCGTCGTGTGCTACGAAAACGACCGGCCCATCGGCTGCGGTGCGATCAAAGCATTCAATGACGAGGCTATGGAAGTGAAACGCATGTACGTTTCGCCGGATGGTCGTAACAAAGGCATTGCAACCCGCGTGCTCACGGAGCTGGAAAACTGGGCGAATGAACTAGGTTATGCCCAATGCGTCCTCGAAACCGGTAAACGCCAACCCGAAGCGATCGCGCTCTATGAGAAGAATGGCTACCAGCGCACCGAAAATTACGGGCAGTATGTAGGGGTAGAGAATAGTGTTTGTTTCGCGAAGAGTTTGCGGAACTAGTCCTTCTTAATCGCGGTGACTTTGATGCTTATCTATTTTCTTCAAACCACCCAATAATCACCGGATACAAATCCGCAACCGTTTGCCCCTTTTTCCGCGCTTTGTAGGTTTTGATCAAAAACTGATCGAATTCTTTGAAGCGCCGGAAGCCACGGTCGTTTACCATCATATCCTCAATGCCCGCGATGAGTTTGTCCTGCTCGGCTGGCGGGGCGTAGTCGAGGTAGCGGAGGCTGACGAGCGCCCAATTCATGTATTCGTCGAAAGAGGCTTGCGGGGTGTCGTAGCCCCGTGCCGGTTTGGATGGATCGTTCCAAATGGTGAGATCGGAGAATGCTTTTTGAATGCGGGTGAGGTAAGCCGGTTTCTCACCTTCGGGGCCGATGAAGGCGTGGTTTAGTTCGGTGAAAACAATGTTGCCGTCCTTTACAAATATCGCCTCGGGCGACCAACCGGCGGTGCTTCCCGGCTTATGGAATGGGAAATTTACGTGCGCTTGTGCCTCTCGGAAACCATTAAACTCGAAGAAACTGGCGGATTGGTTATTGCCTACGAGGGGCGACAGGATGATTTTGAATGCATCGTAACGGGTCGACGGAAAATTTCTGCCAAGCCAGCGCTGCATTTCCGGTACGCCGATTGAATCGCGGTAAGCGGTGATAAGCTGGTTGTAGAATGGTTGATGGGCCTTGTAAAACTCCTGAAACCGGCTGGATCGGGCAAACTGTTGCAGATCGGCAATATAGGTGCGTAAGCTGTTACTGTTTGAGCGCCCGATGCGGTCGTAAACGGGACTTTGAACGATGATGCCGTCCGCATTCAGCTCGAATGCATATGCGTCCATTTTTAATGCATGGTAAACGCCGTCAACTGCCAGTTCGGTGTTGATTTTTTTTACGGCAGGTTGGTCACGATAGGGAGTGAACCACTCCATCACCTGACTATAATAATCGGTGTTGCGGGGAATAAGGCCATTGCTCGTCCGCCCTTTGTCGGTCAACGCGAATATGACGTTGAGCAGCTCGTACATTTGCGGAATTTCAACCAATGTTTTGCCACGGTTGGCCTGCTGATACGCTTTGGAAAACTGCGCCCGGGGCATCAATTTGATCCCCCTGATTTCAGTAAATGCACTATCCTTCCCGTTGAGGACGAAGGCAAAAGGATAAGTTTTGCCCGGCATAACGTCGAAAGTAATGGAATCGCGGTCGGTGATAAAGCTGACTTTTTTACTTTCGCCTTCAATGTATGTTTCGTACACGTCCGGCCGGACCGAGGGGTCAATACCCCAGCCGCCTTTTCGAAACCCGGTACCGTCGCGTACGTCCATGCTGGTACTGCCCGTGTGTACAACACGCACGTGCTGAGCCTGCGCATTGTTGTATGCGTATAGGCATAGGAGTGTCGATAAGGAGCATTTCGCAACGAGATGGGCAGAGGTTTTCAAAGCAAGGCATTTATGTTGATGAAAATATCAATATAAACGCCTATGTAACCTTTAAATACTTTCGATACACCAAACTATTTTTTCATCAAGCCATTTCTGAACTGAAAACTCGCACTCTGGTACCACGCAATGGCTTCGTCGAGCAAATGCGTGTTTTGTGAGGCCGGCGTGGCAGAGCCATCTGTGAAGTTTGGCGTGAAGGTTGCGGCAAGTCGCTGCGGTTTTAATACGATCAGCGAATCGTGCTTGATGTATCCCAGGCTCTGGTAGGTGCTCACAAATGCCCGCTCGCGGCCGGGTTCGAGTTTGAAAATATCATATCCGAAAAATTTGCTGCGGTAGGAGAAATTGAGCAAGCCCAGCACGGTCGGCCCGATATCGATCTGGCTCATAAGCCTCGGCATCACGCCCGGTTCGATAAATCCCGGAGCGTACATCATCAACGGTATTTTGTATTTGTTCACCGGCAGATCGGTTTTGCCGGCGCTGGACGCGCAATGGTCGGCCACGATGATAAACAGCGTGTTTTTGAACCACGGCTGGTTTCGCGCATTGCGGATGAACTGGCCGATCGCGAAGTCGGTGTATTTCACGGCACCTTCGCGGCTGGTGTGCGAGGGGATATCGATCCGTCCCTCGGGATAGGTGTAAGGACGGTGATTGGAAGTGGTCATAATGTGGGCGAAAACGGGTTTGCCGGTCTTCGACGCGGAGCCGATTTCCCGCGTGGCCAGTTCGAAAAGGTTTTCGTCGGCAACACCCCAGATGTTTTCATAGTCGATCTCCTTTTTGGAAAGGGCAGTCCGGTCGACGACGCCGTAACTGTTATGGCCGAAGAAGTAGCCCATATTATCGAAGTACCCATAGCCGCCGTAGATGAAGCGGGTCTGATAACCTTTGCTTTGCAACACGCTGCCCATGGAGAAAAGGCCTTCATTGTGCGGCCGGCGTACGATGGACTGACCGGGTGTGGGCGGCGTGCATATCGACAGCGCTTCCAGCCCACGGACCGTGCGTGTACCGGTCGCGTAAAGGTTGGTAAATAGAAGGCTCTGACGGGCCAGCGAATCGAGCGCGGGTGTAATACCTTGCGTGTTTCCGAAACTTCCGAGGAAATCGGCGCTGAGGCTTTCAACGCTGATCAGGATAATGTTTTTGTGCAGCTCGGCACCGGTATTGACAATATCCCTTTCAATGGAGAACTGTTTGTTGTCGATAAAACGGCTTTCCGGCGTTTTTACCAGTGACCTGATGGTCGAGGACGCCTGCGGTTCATCGAGTTTGATATAAAACTGGTTGTAATCCAGCTCGTTGTTGAGGTATGCGGCAAAGAGCTCGTACATCCCGTTACCCGCCAGCTCGTTGACATAGACATTGCGGCTAAATTGCCGGACTTTGTTGTCGATCGTGAGGAAAACCGTGGTAACGATCAGGAAGTATACGCCAACAACCAGCGACCGCTTTCCGAAACGCATTTGCCCGAAAGCGAACCGGCGGGATAGCCGCGATACCAGCACCGTCAGCAGCACTGCGAGCACGAGCAATATGCCGATGATCGCTTCCACCGGGTACGACTGGCGGATATTGCCCACCACTTCCTGCGTGTAAACGAGGTAGTCGACGGCGATGAAATTGAACCGCGAGCCGAATTCGTCCCAGAATACCCATTCGGAGACGGCATTCAGCAAAAGCAGGAACACGAGGATGAACAGCAAAATACCGGCCGCTATTTTGAAACCTATTTTGCCGGCGTACCTGGTGGGCGTGAGCCAGCCAAGCAGCATGACCGGGATAAGGAAATACAAAGAATTGAGAAAATCATAAAACAGGCCGATGCCGAAAATGCCGAGCACGTTGGTAATGCTATAATCGACGCCGCTGCCGGCTTTGAGCATGAGGGTAATACGCGTCAGCATCGAGATGCCGATCAAGAGCAGGGTAATTGTTAGAGGGCGTGATAGAAATTCTGATTTTGAGCGCATTACGCTCGGTGTTCCAACTCCCTGAGTGGCAGTGTCCATTTAGTTAGGTTTTGTTAGGTCGTGTCAGTCGGGCTAATGTACCGTATCGGGCGTTGAACGTACCACTGAATTCTGAATTCTTTTTGAATTTCTGAGCGTAAGGCGGCGGAGGTATTTGTAGTTTTGGTCCGGTGAGTTATCAAACCTTCATTTCAAGCATTAAAACTATGATCGACAAGCTGGCCCTGATTTATATGGAGAATAAAAAAATACTGGCCGCCAGAAGCCGCGGACGGGATACCTACTACATCCCCGGCGGCAAGCGCGAGCCCGGAGAATCGGATGAGGAGGCATTGGTACGGGAGATTTCCGAGGAGATTAGCATGTCGTTGGCCCCTTCGTCATTGGAGTTTTACGGGGAGTTTCATGCACAAGCGCACGGGCAGCCCGAGGGGGTACTGGTGAGGCTCAGGTGCTACACAACCAGCGAAAGGGCAGAAGTGAAAGCTGCGGCGGAGATCGACGAGGCGTCCTGGCTTGGCTATGCCGATCGTCCCAGGGTTTCGCTGGCCGCGCAGCTGCTTTTTGACGACCTGCATGCAAAGGGATTGCTGGCCTGAGATACGCTTTGTCGATAAATGCATGCTGTCGGTCGACGGTGCGGAACAAATGCATGGGCTTGCGGTTTATGCCGTCAGTTTAGTATTCGTTAGCCACATGCAAATGTCAGATTTAAAAATAGCAAAGACCGACTGGGAGCCCGAAAACAGGCTCATTATCACGCATATCAGCGGCGATTTGGAGAAAGAGGACGTGATCCGCTGGGAGAATTCACTTCACGAAGCGCTGGACCGCATCGAAGACGGAGGGACGTTCAGGATATTCGTGAACCTGCATGGCTTCACCGCCCTGAACCTGGATGCGCACAAGCATTTTCGGACCATCGTACCGCTGACGCTGGCGGATTACGGGTGGAAGGTAGGTTACGTCGCAATGTTTGCGGAGGAAGCCGACAAGTTCGTGATTTCCAGCAAGCGCGACATCCGGTGCGTGGCAGCGGTGCATTGCCACCAGGACGCGACGAAAATCGAAAAGTATGAATCGCTTTACAGCAGCCCCAACGAACGGTTTTTTACCGACCCAGACCAAGCCGAAGCCTGGATACGGAGCATTGCCTGATCTTGCCAAGCCCATCGCCAAACGGTGGGCTTTATTTTTGCCGGCTTTCAGGCCTCTTCCTGGATGTACTTTTTATGCTCCTTACCCCATTCGATCATCGCGAGAATGATGTTTCCGAAGGTTTTGCAGTAGGGCGTCGATTCGTATTCCACGAGCACCGGAGAGTCGGGGTAGACGGTGCGCTTGATGAGCTTGTTCATTTCCATTTCTTTGAGCTCTCTGGAAAGCATTCGCGTGGTAATGCCCGGAATACTCCTCTCTATTTCCCTGAAACGCTTGTTCCCATTGCATATCGAATTGATAATGGGCAGTTTCCATTTGCCGCCGATGACGTAGATCGTGTCTTGGAGGGCCTTCACTTCTTCTGCCTGATTCCTGACTAATGTTGCTTTTACCATAACCGCAGTTGGTATACTCTGTGATACTGATTACAAAGTTATACCAATTGGCGGTAATTTTGTCTCATTCAAATCAAATTTTAATTCAAATGAAAGAGCAAAAGAGCATATTCATAACAGGTACCAGCAGCGGGCTGGGCAAATTAACGGCCAAGTATTTCGCTGAAAACGGCTGGAACGTCGCCGCTACCATGCGCACGCCGGAAAAGGAGACGGAACTGACCGAATACGAAAACATCCGGATCTTTAAGCTGGACGTGACGGACCCCGCACAAGTGAAGGCGGCCACGGAACAGGCGATCGAAGCCTTTGGAAAGATCGACGTCGTGGTCAACAATGCGGGCATGGGCACTTATGGCGCGCTCGAACTGGCGAACGAGGCGGATATCGACTGGCAGTTTGCAGTCAACACCCGCGGGCCGATCAACGTCATCCGTGCATTCCTGCCGCATTTCCGTGCATGGGGCGAAGGGATGTTTATCAATATCAGCTCGTTTATGGGCATTACCACGGCGGTGCCTTTGGGCTCGCTGTATAACATGTCGAAATTCGCGCTGGAAGGACTGATCGAAGGGCTGTATTATGAATTGAAACCTCTCAATATAGATTTGCGACTTATCGAACAAGGCGGTTCGAAAGGGAATAATTTCAAAGAAAGCATTGTCTGGAATACCCACCCGGAGATTACCGCTTACGATGAGCTCACCAACAAGCTCCAATCCATTATGGAAAGTGCCGACGAGAGCCAACTCGACGATCCGATGGAAATCGTGAACGTCATTCATAGCCTCGCCACGCGCAAGACCAACCGGTTCAGGAATGTGATCGGCGCGACGGGTAATCAGCTCATGCAAATGCGGCATTCGCTGCCTATTGAAGAGTACATGGAGGCAATGCGGAGCTATTTTTAAATTATAGCCCTGTTTTTTACAATGTCCTGGTAAAGCCCTGCGCTTTCTGTTTTTCCAAAAGTGCCCGAAGCTCTTTCACAATTTCAGGTTGCGTTTCAAACTGATTGGTGGTTTCGGAAGGATCATTTTCGATATCATAAAGTTGTCCTTCCGGCTCCGAGGCATCGCCCTTCGACGACCAGCCGCCGCTTCCTTTACCGTCTATATACTTCCATTTGCCGCGGCGGATCGCAAACATGCCGTCGATAGAATGGTGGATAATGCTGGGCCTCACGGGCGTAGGATCGCCTGCGCTACGCAACAGGGACGCGAAGCTGAAACTATCCTGACCGGCGTTCTTGTCGAGTTTTTGTCCTGTAATAGATGCGAGCGTTGCCATCAGGTCGGTGAGGCAAATGGTCTGGGTGGTTTTGCCGCCTTTCTTCACAACGGCTGGCCATTGCAGAATGAACGGGACCCGGTGACCGCCTTCCCATATGTCGGATTTTTCGCCCCGGTAAAGGTAATTGGCCCGGTGTGCAGGGTAGAGCTCCTTGTCGCCGGGTTTCCAGTCGGCGCCATTGTCGGATGTGAAAATGACGAGCGTGTTTTCGGCAATCCCGAGGCTGTCGAGCGTATGCAGCACGGCGCCTACAACGGCATCCGTATGGTGTACGAAATCGCCGTAAATCCCGGCCTTGGAGCTACCCTTGTGTGCTTCCGACGGCAGCCATGGCGTGTGCGGGCTGGACAATGGCAGGTACAAAAAGAATGGTTTTGACCGGTTTTGGGCAGCGCCGGCAATAAAGTTCTTCGCTTCCTGACCGAAAACATCCAGCGTTTTCTGCAAATCAAAACTCTGCGAACCTTTGCCGTCGCGCCAGAAAACACCGCGGGGCGTTTTGTTTCCGGCAATGTCGGTCAAATGCGGATCTGCGGGCTTGCCGTTTCGCAGGTAAATGTAGGGAGGAATGTCCAGCGAGGCCGGAATGATGAAGCTATGGTCGAAACCGAGGTCGTTGGGCCCGGCGGTAATGCCTTTTTCAAGAGCCAGGTTCTCATTTTTAGTCCAGTCGACGTCGTACTCCGCATGATTGATGGCTTTGGAAGCATCGGTTTTGGCCCAATCGAGGCCCAGGTGCCATTTCCCGACCACGCCCGTGCGGTAGCCCGCCTTTTTCATCAGGTCGGCTACGGTAAACCGGTTGCTTTCAATCAGCATAGGCGAGTAGCCGCCCAATACCCCCTTTTTGAGCCGTGATCGGAACGCATACCGGCCGGTGAGGATCCCGTAGCGCGTAGGCGTGCATACGGCCGAGCCCGAATGCGCATCCGTGAAGACAAGTCCATCAGAGGCAAGCTTGTCCAGATGGGGTGTATTGATCTGCGAATCAGGGTTAAGGCAGGAGAGATCGCCTGAGCCCAGATCGTCGGCGAGTATATAGATCACGTTCGGCTGCTGTGCGGTACCTTGGGCGAGGCCTTTTTTGCGGAATACCAGCAAAGCCGATGATGCCAGCAAAAGCATCAGGACCGTGTAACTCAGATTAGGATTATGTCGGAACATAACGAAGCGCTTCTCCCGTTCGGAACGGGGCGGGGGTTAAGGAGTATTCTACTAACTTACTAGACAAATAAAGAGAAAGGCCGACAGATTTGCAAAAGTGCCGGGCAAAAAAAATGGCGGCCATTTACAGGCCGCCTGCAACCCACAACAAAGAGTGGCACAGCATTAATCTGCGATTACATAATTGTAGTCCTTGACTAATCTTGGGCTTTTACAAGCCTGTATTTGTGGTCAGCTATCACATTAACTCATGGAAAACAGCAACTGGGTTGCTTGCCGAGGATTTGTGTGCTTTCGCGCCGCGGCCCGGAAATCCGTATGACGGACCACCGGTTCCTGTAATGTGATAGAAGAGGTTGCAATAGCGAAATTAACACATTCATTTCTTCCTGCAAAACCTTATCGGATTGATAGGCCCGCTCATTTTTTGATAGAGTAGGGCAAATCTGCCAAATGGCAGTATATGCCGCATTTGTTGTACCCACAGAGGGAAATGCCCTCAAAAGCCGTTTTTGGCATGGCTTTTGAGGGCTTTCGGGCATATTATGGAAAGTTTATCTCAGTCAGTTAATGCGGGAAGGCTCATCATAGTCGCATACCGGCTACCGTTTAAGGTGGTTCGGGACGGCGGTGGTTCCCGACTATTTCAAAATTCCGGCGGCCTGGTTTCAGCGGTACTCTCGCTGGTGAAGGATCAGCAAAACGAAGCTTTCGACGCACATCAGAAGATCCAGTGGATCGGCTTTTCCGAGAATACACCGGAGGAGCTCGAAGGGCAGTCGATGGAGAATGAAAATTTCCGGGCGCACCCGGTTTTCATTCCCGACGAGCTCAATGAAAATTACTATGAAGGCTTCTGTAACAACCTGATATGGCCGCTTTGCCATTATTTCCCTTCGCTGGCCCGGTTTCACGATGTGTATTTCGATGCCTACCGTGAGGCGCATGAATTGTTCTTCGAAAAGGTGAAAGAAGTGATCCGTCCCGGCGATGTGGTGTGGGTGCAGGATTATCAGCTGATGCTGCTTCCGCAAATGATCCGGAATGCTTTTCCTGAGAACAAAATCGGCTTCTTTTTTCACATTCCTTTTCCTTCTTTTGAGATATTCAGGCTGCTGCCGGTAACTTGGAGAAAGGCAATCGTGGACGGCATTCTGGGCGCCGATGTGGTGGGGTTCCATACCAACGATTATGTGGAATATTTTTTGAAAGCGGCGAGACTTGTCTCCGAATTGGGGAATAAATTGCATTACATCAACCTGGGTAACCGCATTGTCAAGGTCGATTCATTTCCGATCAGCATTGATTTTGATAAGTTCAACGACGCCTACGACGACCCGGACGTAACAGCCGCCCGTTCCGACGCCCGGCAGTCGCTTAAAGAGAAGATTATTTTCTCGGTCGACCGTCTCGATTATTCCAAAGGTATTATCCACCGCCTGCATGGTTACCAGCGTTTTCTTGAACAAAACTCCGATTGGCACGAAAAAGTATCGTTTGTGATGGTAGTCGTGCCGTCGCGTGACACCATTGAACAATACCAGCAAATGAAGTCGGATATTGACCAGACGGTAGGGAAGATCAATGCCGATTTTGGAATCATATCCTGGCAACCCATCATATACCAGTACCGTTCGATGCCTTATCACGAAATGGTGGGCATGTACACGGCCAGCGATGTGGCGCTGATCACGCCCGTACGCGACGGTATGAACCTCGTTTGCAAGGAGTATGTCGCCAGCCGGAAGGATGGCCACGGAGTGTTGATTTTAAGTGAAATGGCCGGTGCCGCGGCCGAGCTGGGCGAAGCCCTGATCATTAACCCACTTGACAGGCAGGACATTGCGGATGCGATCAAAACCGCTTTCGAAATGCCGGAAGAGGAACAAAACAAACGAATGAACGCTATGCGCGAAAGGATCCGCGATTACGATGTGTTCGCATGGACCAGTGATTTTTTTACCCAAATGACAATGTTAGAATTAGAACACGACCGCTTGCGCCAGGTTTTCCTGAACAACAAGGGCATCGACGCAATCCGGCACGCTTACCAATTATCCAATAACAGAATTCTCTTCTTTGATTACGATGGTACCCTGGCGCCAATCGTTCCCGATCCGGCAAAGGCGATTATGAGCGAGGATGTAAAAAAATTGTTGGCCGAAATTGCCAAACGGGATACCGTGGTGATCGTCAGCGGGCGCGACCGCTATTTTCTCGATAAGCTTTTCAGCGACCTGCCCGTGCATATGATTGCGGAGCATGGTGCGTTGATCAAAGCAAAAGATTCCGGTGAGTGGCAGCTGAATGAGGGTTATGAAGAAAACTGGAAGGATGGTATCCGTCCGATGATGCAGATCTACGCCAAACGTTGCCCCGGCGCATTTGTGGAGGAAAAGGAGACCGCATTGGCATGGCATTATCGCACCGCAGACGACAAGGAATATGCAAGCCGCCGCGCACAGGAGCTGCTCTGGCAACTCAAAAATTACATCCAGCCGGAACTGAACTTGCAGGTGATTGATGGCAACAAGGTGGTGGAAGTCAAGAAAACTGCATTCAATAAAGGGACTGCCACCCGGACATTCGTAGAAAGCGGCGATTTTGATTTCATTCTGGCCATCGGCGACGATACGACCGACGAAGACATGTTCGAGGCATTGCCGGATACTTCTTTTACCATCAAAATAGGGGATGACCTTTCGGCCGCGCGCAATCATATCCGCAGCCAGGACGAAGTGTTCCATTTCCTGCATTTTATGGTTTCGCCCGTAGGCGAGTAGGAAGGGCTTTTGTATTTTAGCGGTTCTATGGAGGAACCGCTAAAATTGCTTCATTCGGTCGTTCAGGCCATTCATCCGCTCGATCAAGCCGATTGGGAGGCACTCTCGCACATCTGGAGGCCTTTCAGCGCCCGGAGGAAAGAGATTATCACTTCCGCGGGCGAAACCGAGCGGTATGTTTACTTCGTTACTGACGGCGTTCAGCGCATTTACTACCTCGATGACCAGAGCCGCGAGGCGACCATCGCATTTACCTACCGGCCATCGTTCGGGGGCATTATCGATTCGGTGATGATGGACGTGCCATCGCGGTATTATTACGAAACACTTACGCCGTCGAGCTTTATCCGTGCGCCTTACACTGAGTTTAAGGAGGTGGCTTATGAGCGTCCGGCGATCGAGCGTATGCTCCGGGCAGGCATAACGAATACGCTTTCCGGTATTCTGGAGCGTCTCGTGGAGGTGCAATGCTTTTCTTCGGAGGATAAATTTCGCAACCTGCTCAAACGCAGCCCGCATATCCTGCAACTGGTGCCGCATAAGTACCTCGCCAATTACCTGGGCATCGATCCAACCAATTTCAGCAAGCTTGTGAATAAGGTCCGGATTTGAAAATGTTGGTTTTTACCAAATATTTCAAGGAAACGGAAGCGCAACTTTGCGACATCAAAGTATCGAACGCCCATGGAAACCATCAATAAGAAGGACTTACTGCAAAAGCTTGACGATGTAGTCGAGCAACACATTTCGGATGCTGTTGCATTGTTTCAAAACAGGAACGATGAATTTCTGAACAAACCATCGGCCACGGGTGGTTGGAGCATCGCACAATGCCTGGACCATCTCAACAGCTACGGACATTACTATTTGCCCCGCATGCGTGATAAGCTCCGGGCTGCCCCACCTGCCGATGCGGAGGGTTTTACCAGCACCTGGATAGGCGCTTATTTCACCAAAATGATGGACCCGGAAACAGGAAAGCGTAAGTATAAGGCGTTCAAAGGGCATATTCCGCAATCCCGACTGGATTCGGCGAGTGTGGTGAGGGAGTTTATCAGGCAGCAGGAAGAGCTGCTATACCTCCTGCGCGACGGGATGGGCAAGGACCTCGACGCCATCCGTATCCCCATATCCATCTTGCCATTTATCCGCATGAAAATCGGGGATGTTTTCCAGTTTATCATCGCACACAACGAACGCCATATGCAACAGGCAAAACGCAACCTGGTGCCCGAAAGCATTTGTTAGCTATAAAAAAGCAGCCACCGGAAACCGATGACTGCCCAAGGAAAGGAATGGATAGCCGTTAAACGTCAGTAGTTTATGCAATTGCTAGGCCGTTGGTGTCCAAATGGCTCTCATTCATGTTTTCGAGCTTGATAAAGTGGCAAACGTAACCGGCAGATCGCAAGGCAAGCTGGATACGGGTGAAATCCGGTAGTTCGGAGGTCAGGGTCAGGAGGAAGTCCTGAAAGTCATAGGCCCAGTGTTTTACATTCAATTGTTTCAGGCAGTCGTGCAGCTTTTGCAGCGATTTGCTGGCCTGGATATGCGTCCGGAAGAAAATTTTATATGTATTAGCCATTGGTCGTTACGTGAAATTTAGGGGCCGGATGTTACCGACCTGATTTAGATTGTTGATTTATTCATTCAAAACTACTACTTATTTAAAATGATTCCAAATAAGTATAGGCGTTTATTTTTGCATCAAAACAAAAAAGCTCCGCAACCATGATACCAAGTTGCGAAGCTTTTCTGAAAACTTCTTTTATTGCTATATTAAGAATTTATTAGATTTTATAAATTCTTGCGAAATAGTAGGCTAATGCCGTCAGGCCCAGTTCCTTTCCAGAAAGTTGACCCAGTTGCGCCACATGATATGCTCGATGTCGCTTGCAGAGTAGCCCCGCGCGGCCAATAGTCCGGGAATCGTTTGCAGGTCGGCGATGGAATCGAGGTCGCCCGGCGATTGCTCCTTGCCATAAGCACCGTCCAGGTCGGATCCTATGCCGACGTGCATGGCATTGCCGGCAATCTGGCAAATATGGTCGATATGCTGCACAACGTGCTCGATTTTCAGTCCGGTACTTTCGGGAGTCGACTTGCCGCGTATCCAGCCTGGAATCATCATCCAGGCATCAAACGCCATGCCGATTACCGCGTCGCGTTCCAGCAGGGCCTTGATCATCTCGTCGGAAAACTGCCGGTTGTGAGGCGTAATAGCGCGAACGAGGTTATGACTCGCCCAAACCGGGCCTTTGTATAAATCCATCGCTTCCCAGAATGCCGTGTCGCACAAATGCGTCGCGTCGAGGATCATATCGAGCAGGTCCATTTCGCGGAGCAGGTCTTTGCCTTTCTCGCTCAGCGGCGCGTCCGAGTCAGTCCCGTACGCATACACGCCCGGGCCGTAATGCGCGGGCCCGATCGCCCGCAGGCCATAGCCGTAAGCAGTTTCGAGGTTTTTGAGGCTTACGAATGAATCGGCGCCTTCGAGGCTGAGGATGTAGCCGATAGGCAAGCCCTCGGTCGATTCGGCATTCTGCCACAATTCCAGATGGCTGCGGAGGCCCGCCAATCCGGTGATCTGCACCATTTCGCCAGCTTCCTCCATGGCTTTGTACCATGCCACCTGCGCTTGCGTGATCGCCCATGCCTGTGCTTGTGAATGCCAGCCGGGGATTTTGCTGTCGGGTTTAATGTAGCGGCCAATTTGCGTAGCTACGCAAAGCCCGATATTGCCTTTACGCATTTCCGGAAAACTCACTACGCCTTTGCCGCGGTCGGGCTTGTCGGTGAGGTTCTTTTCCCGGTCGCGGATCGAATACAGATCCTGGGTAAGGTCCCGGTTCCATTCCACGGCATTCATGGAAAGGTCGAGATGTGCGTCGAAGAGGAACATTGGGGTAATGGTTGAATGAGTGATTGTATGATTGTCATTTATTACCAGGCATTGTCAGGAGTAGTCAGGTATGGTCATTTATAGTCAGAAGGTTATGCAATAGGTCATTTATAGCCACAATTCTTTACTACACTTGACAATACCTGACTACACGTGACGGTTCACCTAAATCGTTATCCTCCTGCTCCTCGCCGTAATTTTCCATTCTCCAACGATATTGCCGTCCTCGATCACCGTTGCAAAGTCGTGCAGCGCTACGGTCGGGCAAATGTGGTGGGGGAGTGCGTAAAAGACGTCGCCGATCTGGATCGCTTCCCATGCATCGGTGCCTACTTGCAGCACGCCGTGCTCTTCGCTTTGGCCTAGTAATGTGTATTCGGGCAGGTTGAGCAGACGAAGGCGGTTTTCGATTGGATTTTCGGCGGAAATGGCTTTGTGGCCAAGATCTATCGTGACGATGCCCGGAGTGGGTTTGGAGACAACGCGCGTCAGGATCAGCGCTGCGTGTTCGAAGGGCTGGCCGTCGAAACGATCGCCATAGCCCCAGTCCCAGAGTACATTCGTGCCTGGGCTGAGGTAAACATCCGGCCGGAGCGTGTGCACCGTGAAAGATGGTGACCCGCCGACGATGATCATCGGTTCGTAGCCGCATTCGGTTTCAATACGGTCGAGCAACGGAAGTACTTTTTCATAGGCTTCGTCGGCAGCGGCTTTGCGTTCCGAAAACTCCGGATTGCGGATATGCCCGTCGTAAATGTGTACACCGCCGAATACGAGTCCTTCGAGGCTGCTCACATAGCGATAAAGTGATAGCAGGCTCTCGTCCGTAGCATGGCCGGTTCGGTTCATGCCGTTGTTGACGTCGAGGAACACGGTCGACCGGAGTTCCCGGGAAGTGGATGCCTCATTCAGTAATGCTGCGGTCTGCTCATTGTCAATGAGCGACGCAAAGGTCGTATTCGGGAACTTCGCGCGTAATGCGAAGAGCCGGTCGATATTCGGGCCGACGAGTTGGTAGGCGATCAACACCCACGGGGCCCCGGCGCCGGCCACCATTTCGGCTTCGGCAATGGTGGCACATTTAAACTTGGAAATGCCCGCAGAAAGTTGCTTTTCAACGATCTCCGGGCATTTGTGGGTCTTGACATGCGGCACAAGTCTTTCCGGAGAGCCGGCGATGCTGACCATACTCCGAATGTTGCTTTCGATGCGATCTTTATAGAATAGGAGCGACGGGGAAATTACTTTCTCCGGATTGTTGAGCAGGTACCAGGACATGTGATGCAGGTTTGCGTGACGAATTGGTCAAGTTTTGTCATGTATTGTCATATACTGTCATGTATAGTCATTTGTGGCCAAGTGTAGGTGTGAACACAATAAATGGCTTTCCAACAATACCTGACTACTCCTGACTATTTCGTCCTCAGGTTCATTACTTTTCTTCCAATTCAAACATCGCCTCGATCTCCACAGGAATGTTATCAGGCAGCGTGCCCATACCTACGGCGCTTCTTACGCCGATACCGTTTTCTTCCCCCCAAACCTTCGCGAAGAGCTCGCTGCATCCGTTGATGATGAATGGGTGTTTTTCGAAATCGTCGGTACAGTTTACCATACCGAGAACCTTGATCACTCTTTTGACGCGGTTAAGGCTGCCTAGATTGGCTTTCAGCGTGGACAAGATAGCCAGACCAACCTGACGCGCAGCGAGTTTGCCTTGATCTGGATTGAGGTCCTTTCCGATGCGTCCGATGATCAGCGTGCCGTCGTCCTGTACCGTGCCATGTCCGGAAACATAAACCCAGCGTTTGTCGACAATCAATAACGGTTTATAAACGCCCAGCGGTTTTGGAGCGGGAGGGAGGTTAAGGCCAAGGGCTGCGAAGTTTGACTCTGGTGTATTATCCATATTTAATGAGTGGATTATTGAATTTGAAATTCTTGATTATTCGAATTTTGAGTCTGGAATTGTTGTAAAGTGCTCTTTTAATCTATACTTAATTCTCAAATTATAGATCTGATTCTAATCTATAAATTTGATTATCAATCTATAAATCTAATCCCCAATCTATCTTTGACTAGCAATCTATATATCAATCTGAAACCGTTCGTTGAAACGAACGGCAAGGGGAAAGTATAAGGATTGATTAACGGGGCCGGAATACTCTTCAGCTGTTATAAAAATCTATTTCCGTCCGTTTTTACGGACGGAGGCGGCTTAGCTTCGCTCGCCTGGCTTTCATTCGGCTTCGGCTCAGACGAACAAATTTAGTACTAAAACGCCCAGCAAACCCATTATTGACACAATAGTTTCCATCACCGACCAGGTGAGGATCGTGTCTTTGATGCTCAGATTGAAGTATTCTTTGAAGAGCCAGAAGCCGCCGTCGTTGAGGTGGGAGAACATTAAACTGCCTGAACCTATGGCGAGTACGAGCAGCTCCGCGGGTACGCCCGCATTTGCGAGCAGGGGTGCGAGAATGCCGACGGTCGTAAGTCCGGCAACAGTAGCGGAGCCCACGCAAACGCGGATCACAGCCGCAATGGCCCAACTGAGCAGGAGCGGGGAAATGTCCATTCCCTTGAGGCTTTCGGCAATGAAGGTGCTCACGCCGCTGGCCGTCATGATTTCCTTGAATACACCTGCGCCGGCGATGATCAGCAAAATTGAGGAAACGCCTTTGAAGGCTTCTTCCATGGATTTACCCACCTTTTTCATGCTCATACCACGCTTTACACCTAATGCATATGCTGCGAAAAGCACCGAAACCAGCATTCCGAAATAGGGCTCTGCCAACAATGCAATCAGTTTATTGTCGGGATAAATGCGTTTCACGCCCGACATGGTCGTAAGCAGAAACACAGGAAGTAACGCGGTAACGACGCTGATCCCCAATCCGGGAAGTTCGGAAGCGGGGCGGGGTTTTACGTCGAACAGGTCGGCGTCGGGCTTGGGCTGGAACCGTTTCAATGTCTTTCCGAAAATAGGACCGGCCACCGCGATGGCCGGCAGCGAGACGATCATGCCATAGAATAGGGTCTTGCCCAGGTCGGCATGTAGCTGGCTCGCGATCGCCGCCGGGGAAGGGTGGGGTGGGAGGTACCCGTGCGCTACCGATAATGCGGATAACATTGGTATACCTATATATAATAATGGTAAACGGGCGGTTGCACTGATCATAAAAATCAATGGAATCACAATCACGAACCCTGCATTATAGAACAATGGAATGCCTATCACAAATCCCGCGAGCGCCATACCCCATTGGATATATTTCTGGCCGAAAAGGCTGATCAGCGCGTCGGTAATGCGCTGGGCTGCGCCACTGTCTGCCACCATCTTCCCTAGCATCGCCCCGAACCCGACAATGAGCACCAGGTCGCCCAGGGTCCCTCCCACACCTTTCTGGATGGCTTTGCTTACCGTGTCTACTTCCAGCCCGCTCGCGAGCCCGAGCGCGATCGAAACCAGCAGGAAGGAAATGAATGTGTCGATTTTAAGCCAGGCAATGAGAAGGATTAGGGCGAGGATCGCGATAAAGGTTAATAGTAAAGGCATAGGTGAAATTGTCGAAAATTAAGCTATTCCTAATAAGCAGGAAGAACGGGATTTTTAATGATAGATGCCAATTTAGTTTTCCCCTGGATATTTCTGGAAGGTAATGTACGGATAGTCACCGATATACGCCCAAGGGGCGGAAATAGCACAAAAGATAGTTTGTTAGAATGCTTAAAAATGGCGAAATTTGACTTTTTAGTACCAACAAGATTGTATTAATCCGCTGGGCGATTGAATCTATCGGTTTAGCCCAACTTAAAATTTTGATTCTTTTCTAATCGTTTATGGCAGAATCTTCTGGTGAAAACATTATCCCGATTAATATCGAGGATGAAATGCGTGGAGCCTACATCGATTACTCGATGTCCGTTATCATCTCCCGCGCTTTGCCCGACGTTCGCGATGGTCTGAAACCCGTTCACAGGCGGGTCCTTTATGGAATGGACGATCTGGGCGTAAGTTACAACCGGTCCCATAAAAAATCGGCTCGTATTGTTGGGGAGGTTTTGGGTAAATACCACCCGCACGGTGACTCATCGGTTTATAACACGATGGTGCGTATGGCCCAGCCATGGTCGCTGCGCTATCCGCTCGTCGATGGTCAGGGTAACTTTGGGTCTGTCGACGGCGACAACCCCGCGGCGATGCGTTATACGGAGGCAAGGCTGAAAAGAATTGCTGACGAGCTGCTCGCCGACCTGAACAAGGATACGGTTGACTTTCAACCTAACTTCGATGACTCGCTGAGCGAGCCTTCGGTGCTTCCCGCCAAATTCCCCAACCTGCTCGTCAACGGATCTTCCGGTATCGCGGTAGGTATGGCCACCAACATGGCGCCGCACAACCTGGGTGAGGTCGTGGACGGCGTACTCGCTTACATCGACAACAACGACATTACGATCCCCGAACTGATGGAGCATGTAAAGGCTCCTGACTTCCCGACGGGTGGTATCATTTACGGTTACAACGGCGTCCGTTCGGCGATGGAAACCGGCCGCGGAAGCATTATCATGCGTTCGAAGGCACAGTTCGAGGTTTCCAAAACCGGTCGCGAGCAGATTATCGTAACCGAAATTCCTTATATGATCAACAAAGCGGCGATGATCGAACGGATCGCGTCGCTAATCAACGACAAGAAACTCGAAGGTATTTCCGACATCCGCGATGAGTCGGACCGCGAAGGTATGCGCATTGTTTTCGACCTGAAAAAGGATGCTATACCTAATATTGTATTGAACCACCTGTTCAAATACACACCGCTGCAAACTTCGTTCGGGGTGAATAACGTGGCGCTTGTAAAAGGCCGCCCGGTGTTGCTCAACCTGAAAGACCTGATCAAGCATTATGTAGACCACCGGATTGTGGTAATTACCCGCCGGACGGAGTACGAACTGCGCGAAGCTGAAAAACGTGCACACATTCTCCAAGGTTTGTTGATCGCGCTCGATAATCTCGACGCCGTAATTGCATTGATCCGTGCAGCCCGTGACCCGGAAACTGCAAAGACCGGATTGATGGAGCAATTCGCCCTGTCGGAGATTCAGGCGCGTGCGATCCTCGATATGCGCTTGCAACGCTTGACGGGTCTGGAAAGAGAGAAGATCGTGAAGGAGTATGAAGAAATCATGCTCCTGATTGCCGACTTGAAGGACATCCTGGCTAACGAGTACCGCAAATACGAAATCATCAAAACCGAGCTGACCGAAATTAAAGAACGCTACGGAGATGAGCGCAGAACGCAAATCGAGTTTTCGGCCGAGGAGTTCAGCGACGAAGACATGATCGCCGATGAGGAAATGCTCATTACCATTTCCAAAGAAGGTTACATCAAACGTACACCGCTTTCGGAATACCGTACCCAAACAAGGGGAGGGGTTGGTTCCCGTGGTGTGAAGACCAAGGATACCGATTTCACTGAGCACTTGTTTTCCGCGACAATGCTCAACTACCTGTTGATCTTTACCGAATACGGTAAGTTGTTCTGGATGAAGGTTTACGAGGTGCCTGAGGGAAGCAAGACTTCCAAAGGACGCCCGATCCAAAACCTGATCAGTCTCGAATCCGGTGATTCGATCCGCTCCGTCATCAATGTGAAAACATTGTCGGATGAGGATTATATCAACAATAATTACCTCATTATGTGTACCGAGCAGGGCACTATCAAGAAGACTTTGCTCGAAGCATATTCACGTCCGCGTACCAACGGTATCATCGCTATTTCAATTAATGAAGGCGATCGCCTGCTGAATGTAGCATTGACTAACGGTGACAACGACATTGTGATCGCTTCAGCGGCTGGTCGCGCGGTGCGTTTCAATGAAAAAGGCGTGCGACCAATGGGCCGTACCGCTGCCGGTGTGCGTGGTATTAACCTGAACGATCCTGAGAACAAGGTAATCGGAATGGTTTGTATCAGCCGCGAGGATGCGCAGCTGCTTGTGGTTTCGGAACACGGTTACGGAAAGCGCTCAGCAATTGACAGTTACCGCGTTACTAACCGTGGCGGTAAAGGGGTTTCTACCATGAATGCAACCGACAAGGTAGGCAAGCTGGTGGCTATCCGCGAGGTAACCGAGGAAGACGACCTGATGATCATCACGCGCAATGGTATCGCTATCCGTATGAGCGTGCAGGACATCCGTCAGGCTGGACGTAACACCCAGGGTGTGAAACTGATCCGCCTGAGCAACACGGATGAAATTACGTCGGTCACCCGCATTCTGAAGGACCCGGATGAGAAAGCCGAGGAACTGGATGAAGAAGGCAACGTAGTTCCTAAACCGGTAGCGCAGGTTGAAGGTGCTTCGGCGGAGGATATAATTGTTACGGATGATGAATTGGACGAGGATGAAGATGTCGCTGGTGACGAGGAGGAGGACGATGAAGAGCCTTCCGACGACGCAGAGGCATGATTTTTGTAAAAATTATATTAATTGATTTATATTTAGAACTCGAACAATCAATCACAACCAAAGTTAATATTTATGAAAAAACTGTTTTTTGTTTCTGCACTTAGCCTGTTCGGCTGTGCTGCGATGGCGCAGGACGCTGTGAACAAGGCTTTGGTAGATGGATTTCGTAAGGACAAAGAGAAAAGCGATAAAGATGCCACTGATCCCAAAGCAAGTGCAAAGGCTTCATTCTGGCTCGAACGCGCTAAACTTTATGAAAACATAGCCCTACAAGGTTCAGAAGTAGATTCTAGTGCAGCAAAAACGGCTTTGGAAGCCTACAAAAAGGTTGTTGAGCTGGATGTTACGAAGAAAGGGGAGCCAGGTAAATCTTCCAAAGAAGCCGCGAACGTAATCGCCGGCGGTGAAGGAACCCAGCTTTTCAATGCATTCGTAAAGCAAGGTGCTGAAAAGTACCAGGCTAAAAATCTGGGCGGCGCACTGGAAATGTTCCAGGCTGCTCAGGAGATCAACAAAAAGGATACATTGGCATCCCTTTATGGTGGTATCGCAGCACAACAGCTTGACAAAAAGGATATTGCAAAATCTTCTTTCGAGAAATACGCTGCCAACGGCGGTAAAGATCCCAGTGTTTTCTACGGTCTGGCTCAGCTGTACCGTTCGGAAAACAACTTCGACAAGGCTATCGAAACCTTGAACAACGGTTTGAAACAATCACCGGGCAACAAAGATCTGAAAGCGGAAGTTGTGAACATTTTGCTGGCTTCGGGTAAGGAAGATCAGGCGATCCAAGAGCTCGAAGCTTTGGCAGCTGCTGATCCTAAAAACACCCAGAATGTGGTAAACCTGGCTATTTTGTACGATAACATGTACAGAACTTCTACCGACAAGGTGAAGCAGTTAAGCGCCAAAGTAGGTTCAGGTAACAATGCAGCAACCAATGCAGCAAAGGCACTCGAGTCTGAAAAAGGCAAAATCGAAGTTTACGACGGCGAAGTAAAGCGTATCGGCGCGTTGATCAAGAAGCAGCCTAAAAATGCTGACTTGAAACGTCAGCTTGCGGATGTGAACGCAAAGAAAAAAGAAAGCGTAGAGGCGATCGCTAAACTTGAAGCAGAAGCGAAAGCTGCTCAGGAAGCTGCAAAAGGACAAGATGTAGCTGCATTGCAAAAGGAGCTTGCTGACGCGAAAGCGAAACAAAAAGAAGCGAGCGACAAAGCAGTGGCTAACTACAAAAAAGCTTTGGAAATCGATGCTACGAACTACGACGCACTTTACAACCTGGGTGTTTTCTACTTCAACGAAGCTGTACAGCTGAAAGGCGAAGTGGATAACATGAACATGACGGAATATCAGCAGCGTGGTAAAGAAGTTGAAGGCCGTGTTTGCGGTAAATTCAAAAAAGCGAAACCATATTTCGAAAAGGCAATCCAGGCTAAGGACGAAGCTGAGGCTAAGGACAACCTGACAAACCTGAACGGCGTTTTGGAACAATTCGCTGCAAAAGGAGTTGCTTGTATCGAAGAGTAAGAGACGACAAGGCGGTAGCTTCGCGTAGTCGATAAGATAGAAGAGAGCATCGGGTAAATCGGTGCTCTCTTCATTTAGGAATATCTATTTAACATAATATAAATTATACAACAAATGAGTGTCAAAATCAATTACCGGAGGTTTTTGTAAAAAACCTTTTGCTGGTTCATGTCGGTCAGCTGCATTGTAGCCGCCCCCGGCAGCTCATTGGCCATTTTTTGGGAAAATGCAATCGCTACGTTTGCCAAAGCTGCGCGTCATTTCGACGTGCGTCATGTATTAGTTAAATAAATGTTTGAGCAACTAACTATAAAAACTATGGCTATGAGAGATTGTTTGTTTACCTCACACACGAGCCGTTTGGCAAAAAGTATCAGTTGTTTGTCATTGGCTATTTCTATTTTATTAGCTGCTTGCGAAAAGCGTCCGAACATCACAAGTGTTGAGACCGCTGAAACAAGATCCTTTCATGTATCGGCATCCGAGGTAGCTGATCTGGTCGCCAGCCACTTTGAATTAAATGCGTACATGAAAGTTACCGGTAACGACGGTCACCGAAATGCACGTACATCGGCAGTTACGGACACCGATCTTTTCAGTGCCGTCAACGAAATTGTGCGGATTGATACTTTGGTAGATACGGATGGTGCTGATTTACTGTATATTATAAATTTCAGATCGAAAGCACGATCTGATCGGAAAGGATTTGTCGTCATGTCGGCAGACAAAAGAACAATTCCGGTACTGGCCTGGTCCGAGGAAGGTCCCATGGAATTGGATACGCAAATGCCTGATCCTGTGGAGATATGGCTGGATTATGCGAAGGAAGTGGTCAGGCGGGGAAAAAGGAACAAAGAGCAAAGCCGGCAAGCTTTTGTCTCCTGGAAAAAACTTGAAGAGTACCTCGCCAGAAAGGCGGGCAGAATTACCGATTGCCCCCATCCTAATCCGCAGATATGCAGTCCTTGTAATCCGGATTGGAACATTCTGGTCGGCCCGGTGACTACTCCGAACTCTTTGTGGGGGCAAACTTACGGGTTCAACAACTCGATGTGGTCCCGGGGCTGCGGCAAATGCGGAAAGGCCGCTACCGGGTGTGCGGCAGTGGCCCTGGGGATGATTATGCGATTTGATCACAAGCCGTCGGCCGGATACAATTTTGGTATAATGCCCCAATCAATACCCGACCTGCAATGTAGCGGTTTTAATCCCGGCCAGCTTGAAATCGCTAAACTTTTATACAATCTTTCAGCGACGATGAATTCCAGTAATGCTCCCGGAGACTGCGGTACTTTCACGTTACCGGGAAATATCGCAAATGGATTTAGTTGGGCAGGTTATTCCCAAAACGGTTCTTCATCCTCAAATATTGGCATGATGGAAGCAGAAACTCAGTTCGGGCGCCCGGTGCTAATGAGTGGTACTAAGGCAGGTATGGATTTAAACGATGCACACTACTGGGTTTGCGATGGATATAACTCAACGAATTATTGCTATTCGAGCACAGGACTTCCCGAGGATTGCTACTGTATCATAAACACTTATCATCATATTAACTGGGGTTGGCGTGGGAACGATAACGGCTGGTTTACCTTGGGAAATTTGAATCCGGGTGGGAAGGGTAAATACGACAGCTGGTTGAGGGCACGCTTGGGTGTAAAGCCGTAGGTGGACGCATTTGCAACGACAAAATTTGGAAAGAAATGAAAAACCTGTTAAAGTATCTCGCACTAATTTTCACCTCCTTGCTAATGTTAAATTGTTGGGATCAGCATTCTAATGAGCCATTGACTTTGGAAATTGGCGGAATCTGGCATTGGACTAAGACGATGGACCGCCACTATAATGTTCTCGAATTTTCTTCTCCAACCAAGACCGCGCACATTAACGTGAAATCGTTGGCTGAACTCCCTTATGGATCTGAGTTCTTCGAAATACTGGAATTTTATGTAGACAGCGTAAAAGTAGATTCGCTCTTTATGCCGTCAACTGACAATTATAATAGTTCATCGGAGAAAGGAAATCAAGTCATCGTGCATTATCTGGATGGAAACAGAAAGCCAGTAACGGCCCGGTTCAAATTCTTCTTCCCGAGAAATAAAAGCGCCGCGAGCCGGATGGAACTAACCATTCAAAGAAATACAAAAGTATTTAATCCCAATGCTGACACGCTCCTGATAACTGAATATTTCCGTGATATCATGTAGCTACAATGGTAAATATCGCCCTTAGAATTAATCATACAAGCCAATTGTCGGGATAATTGACTTTTATTCAAATGTCAGGGCGATTGTTTTGCAAAGTCTTGTATATATCGCTTTGATAAATAGCGTATATACGGGTGTTTTTGGCGACTTCGTAATTGGTGCAAGGAAATTCATTTTTACATAAAAACGGCTCGATTTGATCAAATCGAGCCGTTTTTATGTAAAAATTTCAAGGAAACTGCTCAGGCTACATCACAAATCTTCACACATTCGGCCAGAGAAACCAGCGGCTCACGCTTGGGAATGAATTCTTGCGCGACGAATCCTTTGTACCCGGTTTCGACAATCGCTTTCATGATCGCCGGGTAATACAGCTCCTGGCCTTCGTCGATTTCGTTGCGGCCCGGAACGCCGCCGGTGTGATAATGGCCGATGTATTTGTGGTACTGCTTAATGGTCGCGATCACGTCACCTTCCATGATCGACATATGGTAAATGTCGTAAAGCAGTTTGAAGTTTTCCGAACCGACCATCTCGCAAAGTCCGGCACCCCAGGCGGTATGGTCGCACATGTAGTCGCGGTGGTTGACCTTGCTGTTGAGCAATTCCATGATCATGGTAATGCCGTGCTTTTCGGCGGATGGCATCAGACGGCGCAGACCGATTGCACAGTTGCGCATGCCGTCATAGTCGGACATTCCGCGGCGGTTACCTGAAAAGCAGATGACTGTTTTATAACCAGCTTCTTTCAGTTTGGGAAAGAGGTCCTCGTAACTCTTGACAAGCTCGTCGTGCAGGGCCAGATCGTTGAAACCTTTTTCGATGCCCATTCCCGCGCCGTTAGGTAGCGCGCACGTGAGTCCGTACTTTTTCAATGTCGGCCAGTCCTCCGGTCCGAGAAGTTCAATGGAAGTGATGCCGATCTTCTTGCATTCCTGTGCGAACGTGTCCAGCGGAATTTTGCCGTAACACCATTTGCAAACCGAGTGATTGATCTTACCATTCAGTTTAGTACCCAGTACGGATTCGGTTTTGGCGAAAACTTCCGATATGGACATCACTCCGGCTGCGGCACCTGCGGCTGTTCCCGCGGCTATATTTTTTAAGGCGTTTCTTCTGGTTGACATAATCTAAAATATGGAATATCAGTACTAAGCGATATCGCAAATAGTGACTCCCTGCTTCAAAGAAGCCAGATCGTCGCCGCGGCTGGGGACAAACTCCTGCCCTACGAATCCTTTGTAACCGGTTTCTACAATGGCTTTCATAATCGACGGATAATAAAGCTCCTGCGTTTCGTCGATCTCGTGACGCCCCGGCACGCCGCCGGTATGATAATGCGCAATGTACTTATGGTACTTTTTGATCGTCGCGATTACGTCACCTTCCTGGATTTGCATGTGGTAGATGTCGTATAGCAACTTAAACTTTTCAGAACCAACGGCTTCGCAAAGTGCTGCACCCCACTCCGTCCGGTCGCACATGTAGTCTTTATGGTTGACCTTGCTGTTCAGCAGCTCCATCACCAGTGTCACATTATGCTTTTCGCAAGTCGGGATCAGTTTGCGGATGCCTTCGGCGCAGTTACGGATGCCGTCATAATCCGACATGCCACGACGGTTACCGGAAAAACAAATGATCTTGTCGTAGCCCGCTGCACGCACTTTCGGGATCACATCTTCAAATCCTTTGATCAGCTCTTCGTGGTTTTTCGGATCGTTGAAACCCTTATCAATGCTCCGGGTTAGCCCTTCGCCCCAGGGCAATGCACAAGTAAGTCCGTACTTTTTGATCACCGGCCATTCTTCCGGGCCAAGTAGTTCGATCGACGTCAGCCCGATTTTCTTGCATTCCTGCGCGAAGGTCTCGAGTGGAATCTTACTATAACACCATTTGCATACGGAGTGATTAATCTTGCCGTTCAGTTGCGGCCCAAGCGCCTTTTCAGAAGCGGCAAATGCATGGGCGAGCGAGCTCGAAAACGTACCCAGCCCGGCCACCGCAGCCATGTTTTTGAGCGCTTTTCTTCGATTTGAAAGTGACTTCATTTAATAGTTAACTATCTGTAATAATGTAAGTTAATGATCGTTCGGGCGGTAAGCCCCCACCCTTTTTCAAGTTCGAACGCATTGCTACATACGTTGTTCTAAGCCTGTGCTTTCTTTTCTTGTACCCACAAAAAAAAGTAGTGATGCTACCGGACCCGTTTCTGCTTTGAAAGCATCAGGATCAACACGCAGCACCACTATCTTAAGCCTAATTAATTATAATCTACTCAAAAAATCGTGTGATCTATTTTCCGCTTTTCGGCGCGCCGGATTCGGAGTAGATCGGGTTATTTTTATTGCCGCCAGCCATCAGGTAGGCTACGAGATCTCTCAATTCATTAGGGTTCAAACCGTTGATCAGACCCGGAAGCATGATAGAAACCGGTGAAATTTTGCTTGATACTACATCCTTCTTAGCCACTTTCCGGATCGTTTTCGGATCAAACGGGTTTTGCGAAACATAATAGAAGTTAGCATCCTGGTTCACCTCACGGCCAACGATCGACTGTCCATCTTTCATCTGGAATGAGATCGAAGCATATTGGTCAGACACCGCTTTGTCCGGTTCGATGATCGCTTCAAGCATGTCTTTTACCGAGAAGCGGGTTCCCAGTTGGGTCAGCTCGGGACCCACGTCGGCGCCTTCGCCCTGGATTGTGTGGCAGCGGCTGCAAAGCACGGCTGAGAAAATCTGCTTGCCGCGTTCGAAGTCGCGGTTGCTGAGACTGTCTTTTACGAGTTCGACAGCCTGGTCTACTTTCCATCCGCGCCCCGGTCCTTTCGGTGTGTAGAGCTTCACGAGGTCGTTGCCTGTGCCTGTAAGCAGGTCGGAACCAGACAGCTTGTTGTAGTAGGCCACTTTGTCGCTTGGTACGTGTTTCAATGCCAGCTGACGAGCCTTGTCGATAAAGCCGATGTAGCTGCGTCCCCCCTGGTAGCTGAATGCCTTGTGGAACCATTTGAAATACTCTTCACGCGAGGCGGGTGTCCAACCGGTTTTAGCACTGCTCAGCATAATCGCGTAGAAAGTCTGCTGCTGTGGCGGCATTTTTTCCAACAACCCGGCCAGGTCAAGACCGTATTGTGGGTTGCGCAGGATCAGGTCGGCCGAAGCGGTTACCATTTCATTGTCCTTGTCATCGAACTTCTCGTTTTTCGCGATCAGCGCGAGCGTTTTTTCGACCACTTTCGGCGCTTCGACGGTTATCAGGATTTTAGCTAAAAATCTGTTTTGCAATGCATTAGCTGACGGGTATTTCGGGTTCAGGTAAGCGATCAATGCAGCTTTTGTGGCGGCATCGGGCTGACCTGTGCGGTACAGGATCACTTCCACCGCACGCAAGAGCGCCTGTTTGTTCAGGTCGTCGAGCTTCGCGTAATCGATGGTAGTCAGTTTTTTCAAAAGAGGCCCTCCTACTTTTGTGGAGTCGCCCTGGCGGCCCAATGCAATGGCTGCGTAAATGATCGACTGAGGATCTTTCTCCGCGTAAACTTTACTTTCCCATTGGCTAACCGGCTGGTGTTCGATAGCCAGACGGCCGGCATAGCGAAGGAAGCGATCCGGGCTTTTCAGCAATGGCCAAGCCTGATCGATCGCTTTCGGATCTTTCTTGACATGGTACTCTTCGATAGCTGTACGCTGCTTGTGCTCGGGGGTAATCACCGGTGTAGCTGCGTTCGACCCTGGCGCAATGTTCTTATAATCACCATAATACACGCGGTAGAGATCCGATTCGAGGCGACGGCCGCCGGTCAGAAAGTACAATGCGCCGTCGGGGCCGATTGCACCGTCCGTCAATGGAAGCGGTGCGCCAGAGAGGAATTCCTCATGATCGGCAGTATAACTAGAGCCGTTTGGTTTCAGGTGCAAGCCGTGAACGATACCAAAGCTCCAGTCGAATGCGAGCAATGTGTTTTTGTACTTCGCAGGGAAGCGCGCGTCTTTCAGGTAAATGAGGTTGGTCGGCGAGCCTTGTCCGATATTCATCACCGGTGAAAGGAAATCTGCAAATGCTGGCGAAGTGTTGGCGGAACCTGTTCTCCAACCGAATTCACCGCCGCTTACCGCATGGCAAACGCGTGTAGGACGATACCAGGGTGTTCCGAAATCCCATTCCATATCCGAGTCATAAGCAAAAAGATCGCCTGCTTCATTGAATGCAATGTCGTATGGATTACGGAAACCGGCCGTGTACAATTCCCAGTTTTTGCCTTCCGGATCGGTATGGGCAATCCATCCGCCCGGTGCATGACGATCGGTCGCGTGGCCGCGCGGGTCTTTAATGAACGGGAAAAGGTTATCGTTCTTCCAGTTTGGCATCAAACGGTAGATATCCATTTTGGGCAGGTCGGTGAAGTTACCGGCCACTACGAAAAGCGACTTTTGATCCGGTGCCATCACAATGCTGTGGGGGCCGTGCTCACCTTCACCGGTCAACGGTTTAATGAGCGTGATCTTGTCATACTGATCGTTATTATCGGTATCCTGCAAACGGTACAAGCCGCTGCCTTTGGGGAAGCGTGCGTTCGACCGGTTGTTGATCATCACGTAAAGGCTATTGAATGCGTAGAGTAAACCATGGGCATAACCCATCGCCACTTTCGCAGTATCTCCTTCTATTTTAAGCACTTCAACCTGAGGCTTGTCGGTAGAGCCGATCGCCGGCAACACCAGGCGGTAAAGTCCGCCGTACTGATCGGAAGTAATCATCCTTCCCTTGTTATCGAATGTCATGGATACCCACGAGCCATTCTTCTCTTCCGACACACTGTATAAATGATCGGCCTTGAAGCCATCGGGAAGTTTCAGTTTATCGACCTTTGAGCCGGGAGGACGGTGTTTGGCAGTTCGGTTACTTAGCATCACTCCACAGAAGACCCCTACGGCGAGCAGTACCGCGAGCGTCATCGGAAGTTTTAACCATTGTTTTTTTGTGTACATTTTACAGCTCAGAGTTTAAGTAAATATGATTGATAAAAAAGGATGAAGCGACCTGATGCGCCCTGACCGGGTGCTCCGTTTGACAGGATTTGTTTCGTCTTAAATAAAGCAAACTAAAACTTTAAATAATCTGATATTACAATATTAGATTGAAACATCCATGCGACTATCCTGTTCTGTGGGGTTTCCGACAGATAAGTATGCTTATCATGCAAAAAGTGCAGCGAGCTCTCGCTTGCTGCACTTTTTTATTCTTTTGCATCCATCAGAAATGCGGCGTCAATGCAGCTTCAACAGCAGGAAGACCGTAGTAGTCGTCCAGGACGGTGAATGCATTTGGTGGAGGCACCGCTCCCGCCGGGAAATAGTATGCGGCTGGGTTAGCCTTCACCTTGGCGCCGTAGGCAGTGATAATTTCCTTCACACGTCCAGTACGCGTAAGATCGAACCAGCGCTTGTTTTCGAATGCGAGCTCTACCCTTCTTTCTTTGAAGATGGCTTCGCGCATATCCGCCTGCGAGGCTGCCTTGGTCGCTGCGAGTCCCGCGCGGGTGCGAACCTGGTTGATGTAAGTAGCGGCGTCGCCGGTTTTGCCCTGCTCGTTCAATGATTCGGCCAGGAACAGCAGCACTTCCGAGTAGCGGTATACAGGCCAGTTCTGACCGGTGTTGTTATGCAACGAGTGTGGCCGAGCGTACTTCTTGATGTAAGGATAAAGCTTGTTGTCTACCAGTGAGGTGCTCAGCGTCACCCAGCCGATCGAAATATCCTTTCTCTTGTCGCCGGTTTCGTATGCCGCAATCAGGTCCGGCGTCGGAATGTTGTTACTTTCCTGCGAAGTCGGCTGCGGGTTGGACGTGCCGGTAATCGGCGCGATTTCGGCAGCGGTGATAGGCGACGGAATGAAGCGATAAATCTGGTTACCGTTGTAGCCCGACGACCCCTCCATGTACTGGATCTCGAAAAGCGACTCCTTGTTGTTTTTGTTGCCCGTTGTGGTCGAGAATGCATCGTTGTAGTCAGGCATCAATGCGTATTGACCGCTGGCTACGATTTCTTTCAGTAATGGCTCGGCCAGCGCCCATTTTTTCTGGGTAATGTAGAGGTTCGCCAGCAACATTCTAGCTGTGCCCGAAGTAACACGTCCAGCCTCTTGTTTGGATTTATCCAGAAGACCAGTGATCGCTTCTTTCGCATCCTTCTCGATCTGTGCATAAATTTCTTCGGTGGTTGACAATGGGACAGGCGCATCGTCACGACCTGTTGCTGGTACCAGGTGAAGCGGTACCTTACCAAACAGGCGCACGAGGTCGAAGTACGCAAATGCACGGAGGAACAGCGCTTGGCCTTTCAGGTTCCCCTTGGACGTCGCGTCGAAATTCACCCCGTCAATTAGTGCGATGATCTGGTTCGCGCGGGCGATGATCCGGTAGTTCAGGCGGTACTGCACCAGTACGTTGTCGTTGGCAGTAATGCCGTTAGCCGTCGGAATCGCGAAATCCGCAACGTTTTCCGTAGGGTCCACCGCACCGTACAGTTTGTTACGGGCGTAGTAGGTATTGTCGGAATGCATTTCCTCCAAAATCCAGGCACGCTCGTTGAACATTTGACGGAACGGTTCGTAAGCCGCGTTTACCGCCTGCTTGAAATCGTTCTCAGAAGTAAAGAAGTTGTTGGAACTCAATGCGGTTTCCGGGTTAACAGTCAGGAACTTGTCCCCGCAACTGCTCGTCAGCCCCACTGCCAGAAACCACGCTGCTATATATTTAGTTTTCATTTCTATCGGAATTAAGATGAGACGTTTTACGAGTCGGGTTTAGAAGTTGAGGTTCAAACCGAGTGTCCATGTACGTGGTACCGGATAGTTGGAAAGATCAACACCCTGGCTAAGGTTACCGCCATCTCCCTGTCCGTCGCCCTGGGCGCTTGTTTCAGGGTTAGGTCCACCCCAATATTTGGTGAAGACATACACCTGCTGAACGCTTGCGTACAGACGGGCCGACTTGAAAAACTTGTTGATACCGCCCAGATTGTAGCCCAGTGTAATGTTTTTGAGCGTAAAGTAAGAAGCATTGGCAAGGAAGTGCGAGCTATTCCAGTCGCGTTCCACACCGGTGTAGTTACCACCGTTGTTGGTAGCACCGTACATTCCTTTACCCGGGGTAATTACCGTCTGAGCTTCCACAACGCCGGTTACAGGGTTCACGCCGTTCTTCACGCGGAAGCGATCCTTGGCGCCGGCCACCATATTGAAAACACCGTCGAGGTTTGCCGTGCTGTAAAGGTGACGTACCCAAAGCTGGTTACCCTGCGAGCCGGATCCGGTGATCGATAGATCCCATCCACCGTAGCTCAATGTATTGGTCAGACCGTAAGTGAATTTCGGGAATGGATTTCCTATGATCGTCCGGTCGTCGGCATCGCCACCGTTGGTGATCACGCCATCGCCGTTCACGTCCTTGAACTTGATGGTACCAATAGCCGAACGGCCCGGGATGATCGCGCTGCTGGCCAACTCCTCCTTGTTCATATAGAAGCCTTCTTTTACCAAACCATAAAATTGGCCGAATGGGCGGCCTACCTGTGTAATGTGGAAAGAACCATACACGCGGTCGATGCCGGGTGCGAGTTCCATCACCTTGTTGCGGTTGATCGAAATGTTGGCATTGGTAGTCCATTTCAATTTGCCCACCAGGTTACGGGTGGTCAACGATACTTCGTGTCCCCAAAATTTGATCTCGCCGATATTGTCATTGTAGTTGGAGAAACCCGATTCCTGAGGAACCTGAACCGCGTAAAGCAGGTTGGTGGTCCGCTTGGTGTAGAAATCGTAGATCAGCTGAATGCGGTCATTCAAAAGACCCAGGTCCAGACCGGCATCAAACTGTTTGGTGGTTTCCCAGCCCAGGTTGCTGTTGGACAATGACGTTACCTGCGCGCCGGTAGCTACCGTGCTTCCGAAAACCGCGTTGGTTGTGTTGTTAACCAGTGCATACTGAGTATAGTTACCGATGTTGTTGTTACCGATCACCCCGTAGCTGGCGCGTGCTTTGGCAAATGACACTTTCGGGATCGACTGCATGAAGTTCTCATCCGAAATGACCCAGCCGACAGACGCCGAAGGGAATGTACCCCAGCGGTTGTCCGAACCGAAACGGGAAGAACCATCCGCACGAACAGCGGCGGTGAAGAGGTATTTGCCTTTGTAGTTATAGGTCAGACGTGAAATGTAAGACATCAGTGCCCATTCGTTAGCACCATTGAAAGTGTTGGAGCCTGAGATACCATTCACGTTAAATGAACCACCACGGTCGATGTTGATTGCTCCCTGGATTGTCGGAAGGCGGTCGTCGGTATAGGTGTTGGCCGTAATACGGTCGAACTCCTGGCGGAAACGCTGTTGTGTAAAACCAGCCAATAACTCAAAGTTGTGTTTTTCGTTGAAGCTGTGGCTGTAAGTTGCCAGGTTTTCGTTCAGCCATGAGAAGTTCTGATAGTTCTGGCGGATGGAAACGGCAGTGGTCGGAATCGGAACGTTGATCGAGCTGGTAGCTGTCGACGGGTTGAAGAAGAAGAACTTGTTGCTCTCCATTTCCACGTTCAATGTCGATTTCAAAGTAAGACCTTTAATCGGATTGTACTGAATGTAGGTGTTACCCAGTAACTTGTTGATCTTCGTCTCGTTCGTTAGCTCATTGGCAGCACGCACCCAGTTAGGATAGTTGAAGATGTTACCTGTGCTGCTCGGGAACGTGTTGAATTTGGTAAGCTCCCCGTTCGCATCGTAGATCGGCATGATCGGCCAGGTGTGCAATGCATTGAAAAGCACGCCCGTGCCGCGGTCACCATCGGTTCTCGGGGTATTGTCATAGACAAATTGCGGCGCCACATTGAATCCGATTTTCACTTTGTTCGAAATATCGTACTCGGTGTTCATACGCAATGAATAGCGCTTGTAATTGTTGTTCAGCACTACCCCTTTCTGGTTGAATACCCCCGCTACGAGCGATGTACGCATATTCTCCTTGTTGGAGCTGACGGTCAGGTTGTAGCTCTGGATCGGCGCAGTACGAAGCAATGCATCGTACCAGTCGTTGTTTTTGCCCCGATACTTTGATGGATCTTGAAATTCTTCGGGTACCGCTTTATTTTCATCTTCATACATCTCCTTTTTGAACTGCGCGAACTCTTCGGCGTTCAGCATTTTCACACGGCCTCTCATTGGTACTTTCTGAATACCCGCGTAAGCATTGAAGCTTACAGCCATTTTGCCCGGCGTACCCCGTTTGGTGGTGATCAGCACAACGCCGTTGGCCGCGCGTGACCCGTAAAGGGACGTCGACGCAGCATCTTTCAGAATAGTAATGTCCTCGATTTCATCCGGGTTCATCTGGCCGATGGTACCGGTAATCGGGAACCCGTCGATTACATAAAGCGGGTCGCTACCGGCTGTAACCGATACCTGGCCGCGAATACGAACGGACATCCCCTGCCCCGGCTTACCGGTGGTCTGGTTGATCTGCACGCCGGCAAGACGTCCTTGTAGTTTTTGAGTGACCTGAGATACCGGAATATCTTTCAGCTCCTCACTTTTAACGGTTTGTACCGCGCCTGTAATTTCTTTTTTCAACTGGCTACCATAACCCACTACAACCACTTCGGTAAGCGCTTTGGCATCGGTGGCGAGTTTAATATCCACGGTTGAGGCAGCTCCGAGAGGAACTTCCTGCGTAAGGAATCCTACGGAAGAGAAAATGAGGACACCGCCTCTATCGGGGACGTTGATGGAGTATACCCCGTCCGCATCGGATACCGTTCCGATGGTAGTGCCTTTGAGTACCACACTCACACCCGGCAGTTTTTCGCCGGTGTCGTCGGTTACCTTTCCTTTGATCGTCCGGTCGGCGATGATGTTGGTGCTTACAACCAGCGGGTTAAGATGGAAACTATTGCCGGCAACTGCACTGAGCCCGCAAGCTGCACCGATAAGCGCCTGGCCCACGGACAGTTTTAGGATCGAATTCAATCGGCCGTAATACGGGGATTGTCGAAATTGATTCATAAGCTTCATTTTTAGATTTAGTAATTAGCAGAGGTCCCAGAGCATCGTCTAAAATGCGCGGGTGACGGGGTTAATCGGTTAAGCTTTTTATTCTCATAGTCATCGGTTTAAGTGAATAATTGTCGGGATTGGGGAAAACTGTGTTTAGGTATGTAAAAAAACGGTGTCGTCTGATCGCGAAACGGATGGCTTCCCTGCGTGTAAACAGGCCTGGAAGCTGACAGATCTATCGTTGATGAAGATTTTGGAATACTCTAAGAAATAAATGTCTTTATGACGTATAAAAGACAATTATTCATGTTTAAAGTAACATTTATGCAATAGTAGAATGATTGAAAGAACTGACTGTCCTGCTCTGTCTGGTTTTGATTAATATTTAATTAACATGAGTTTTTTGGATATATCTTATATCTGGCATAGAAAAGCCGTCCGTTCAGAGCAAAGCGACGGTCTGCAATATAGGATACGAAGTAGGTGAGATAGCAAGAAATATGTCCGCCGGAAAGCTGGTTATCAGTACGTTCCGGCGGATCAAATGGTAAAATCAAACGAGCAGTTCTTTCACTGCGAGCCCCTTGCCGTCGGGTGTTGTATAGAACGGCCGCTTCTCGATTTCATATTGGGTATCCGGTGGAATGCCCAATGCATGATAGATGGTTTGGTGAATGCCATCCACCTTCACCGGATTTTCGATGGTCTTGCAGGGACGTTCGTCGGCGGTTTTGCCATAAACGAAGCCTTTTTTAATGCCGCCACCGAACATCAGCATTGAACAGCCGTCGGTGAAATGGCGGTGCATGCCGTAGAATTTGAGGTCGGAAAGAATGTCGGGTTGGGCAACCTGCTCCTTCACTTTGGCATCCGGGCGGCCTTCCACCATCATATCCCGACTAAATTCGCTCGCGAGTACGACCATCGTACGGTCGAGCAGGCCTTTCTCATCGAGGTCTTTAATGAGCTGGGCAATCGGGCCGTCGATCTGTTTCTTCATGTCCTGCAAGCGGGTGTGCCCGTTTTCATGCGTGTCCCAACCCTTGAACGGTTCGTATTCCGTGGTCACGCTGATGAAGCGCGCGCCTTGCTCCGTCAACCGCCGGGCGAGCAGGCAGCCGAGACCGAAGCGTCCGGTATTGTAAATGTCGTAGCTCTTTTTAGGCTCGGTACTCAAATCGAATGCTTTCGACTCCGGCGAGTTGAGCAATGCGTAGGCCTGTTCCATCGACCGTTTCAGCGACTCGCGCTGGTAATCGCTGCCGAACTCTCCTACCGGACTATTATTGATCAACTCATTGTACAATTGGTTCCGGCGTTCGAATCGTTTCGCGTCCATACCTACGGGCGGGCGTACGCTTTCGAGGCCCTGGCTGGGGTCGGGAATGAAGAATGGCCCGAACTCGTTGCCGAGGAAACCGGCCGTGTGAAATGCCTTCAGCTCTTCGGCTTCTCCTACCGTGAACCGCTGGCCAATGTCAATGAATGCCGGGATCACCGGGTTTTTCGGCCCGAGCTCCTTGGCGATCCATGAGCCGATGTGCGGCGCAGCGACCGTTTGCGGCGGCTCGTAACAGGTGTGCCAGTGGTACTGGTGACGTGAGTGCAGGATGTGGCCCATGTCGGCTGCAACGTACGAGCGGATGAGGGTTCCCTTGTCCATCACCTGCCCTATCGACTGCAAGCCATCCGAGAAATGGATGCCGTCGAGCTTCGTGGGGAACGATTTGAATGTGCTCAAAACGCGGTTGCCCTCCATGTCTTTTTCGAACGGCGTGTAGGCTTTCGGATCGAAAGTTTCGGTGTGCGCCATACCGCCGGCCATCCATAAAAGTATCACTGTGTCCGCCGAAGAATTGGCTCCCGCCTTGCCCCGGCATGAGGTAAGCAGGTTTGATATAGGCGCTCCCGCTGCCAAAGCTGCCATCGTAGCGGCGCTGGCACGTTGCAGAAACTCCCTCCTATTCCATTGGATATTCATTGCTTTGTTTATTTTAAATGATTGTATTTCAATAATTTAAATCTACATGCTTTTTATACTTTAAGTACTTTTAATATTTATAAATAATACTAAAAATTTAATTCTTTATATACATTATAAATATTCCGTCTGTATTGAAAGTCTTATTCGTTTGATATTATAAATACGTTTTATCTGTATTCTACATTTAATATATTAACTGAAACTCGGGTACCAGGGCAATTGCCCAAACCAGGTCCTGAATGCCTTCCTCGCTTGGCGTCGGACCGAGGATTTTCTTCGCGGCTGCGAGCTCCTTTGGTACCGGCGAACGCCCCAATGCCTTCCGGTAAAGTGCCGTCACGAGCGAGTCGGATGTTGGGTATTGCGACTTCCAAACCTTCGATCCGGCTTTGAGCGTTTCGGTGAATTTCGAGCCGTTCGTAAGTTCCAATGCTTGGAGCAGGTTGGCCTGCGAGGTACGACTGGTACTTACCGTCTCGCGGTTCGGGCGGCCGAGCGAAGTAAGGAATGGATCGTTCTTCACAAACGCCGCGCGCGGGAATGGCAGCCGCGACCGGATATCCTCTGGAAGCTTCTTCAATGCAAGCGATGTGTCTGCATACATCGGTGTGAAGCTCGTGCTGATCGCGTCGGCGAACTGCTCGGCGGTAAGTCTTCTGCGCACCATGCCGGTAAACTTGAAATCGTTCGCCATAATATCCCCGGCTTCTTTCACCGATGTCGACGGTAACTGGTAGGTCTTCGAAGTGACGATCGTATAGATGAGCTTTTTGATATCGTAGCCATTCGTCACAAAGTCGGATGCCAGCCAGTCGAGCAGGTCCTGGCTCCAAGGTAAATTGTCCATCGCGTCCACCGGCTCCACAATGCCGCGCCCCATCAGCTGTGCCCACACACGGTTCACGAGCGTACGGTATAATCTTCCGTCTTTCGGCTGCACGAGGAAATCGGCCAACTGGCGTAGGCGTTTTTCAGTGCTCGCGTTTACTTCGATTTCGCCCAACTCCGGATAAAGAATGCGCGTTCCGGCAATTTTGCCCGTAGGCTTGTCGCAGCGGTTGATTTCGAGCAGGGTGTCTGCGAAAATGTTGGCGAATGCGTAAGCGTCGGCCAGTTTCCAGTCGCTGATGAAACTGTCGTGGCAGGAAGCGCATTTAAGGTTCAGACCCAAAAACACCTGGGCCACATTCTGGGCTGCCTGCATTTCGGTACGCTGGCTGGAATTGATCGTTCCGCGCCATTTGATACCTTTGATAAAGCCTTCGGATTCCTTATTGGGGCTGATCAGCTCTTTCACGAACCAATTGTAGGGCTTGTTGTCCAGCAAACTCGCGTAAAGCCATTTGGAAATACCGAACCGTCCGCCGGTAATGTAGCCCGTCCCGTCGTAATCGTTCCGGAGCGCATCGTTCCAGAACGTCATCCAATGCTGCGCGTACGCGTCGTTCTGGGAAAGAAGCTCTTTCGCAAGTAACTCACGCTTGTCGGGGCGGGTATCCGCCACAAATGCATCGACCTTTTCCGGAGGTGGAAGCAGCCCGATAATGTCGAGGTAAACACGACGAATATAAGTGCGGTCGTCCACAACAGGTTTCCAACTGCCTTTGTTCTTTTGGAAATACGCATTCACAAACAGGTCGACAGGCTTGTTGAGGTCGGCCGTGGCAGCGGGTACCTGAGGCGTACGCGGGGCCAGCTCGGCCACGCGATAAATGCTTTTTTCTTTGCCATCGGGCCACGGAGCGCCTTTTTCGATCCAGAATTGAAGCAATTTTACCTCCTTCTCGGTCAGGCGCTTGCCTTTGGTGGGCATCGCTTCCTTGTGTCCTTTGGGCAGTGAAATCCGGCGGATCAGCTCACTTTTGTCGGGATGGCTCGGCACTACCACCACGCCGTGCTCGCCGCCTTTCATAATGGCTTCCTTGCTGTCGAGCCGTAGCTCGCCTTTCATTTTGGTTTCACTGTGGCAACTGTAACAGTTGTGCGCCAGGATCGTTCTGACTTCCACATTAAGGTTTTGTATTTGTTCAGGGGTTAATGCGCCGTTGTTAGTCAGCACAAAATCGGCCTCGGTCTCGCCCTCAGGCTCCACGGTTTTATCAGCACCGGGTAGCACGCTCGTGAGGTAATCTTCGCCGTGCGTCAGCATGGCGCCATAATGGCCTGCAAAAGAAACACCGAAAACGGTGGTAAGAAGCAGCCCGCGGAAGAGGCTCCTGCTACCGGAACGCAATGTAAATGCCGTGACGAGTGAAAGTACCATCGTGGCAATTCCTGCCCAGCGGTGAATTTCGAGATTGGTACCGCTGGAATCTTCGGAGCTGGCGAGAAGCAGACCGAATGCAACGGCTAGCACTGCGCTTCCCGCGCTCACCCACGTGATAATGCGCGTACCGTCGCGCAGGACGGTCGATTTATGCTTCCAGTCGATGAGTTCAAAAAGCAATGCAATGCAGAGAAGTCCAATGGGAAAATGGACCAGTAAAGGGTGCAATCGTCCTAAAAATTGCCAAAGCCAGAAAGTTTCGGTTGTTTGGAGTAACACAAGTTCAAGGGGTTAGTGGTTCAGGAATACCGGCGGGGATATTCCGCAATCATACAATACTAAAATGCAGCGAAGTAAATAGTATCCTGTGCTGTCTTGCTATAAATGAAAAATATTCATGATTTTCTAAAAAGGTTTATATAAAGAACATTCGATATACCGAATTGATTATTAAGGTTATAACGATCTATTTCTCGGATTAGTTATAAAATTTAATAGGAGAGACATATCTGATGCCTCTCCTGTGCATTGAAAGCATTCAGCCGATCAGTAACCCGGATTCTGGGTTAGTTTGGGGTTGATCAGGATCTGCGGTGCCGGTAAAGGCAGGAAGTACTCATTCTCGGTATAGACGTAGTCCGTCGAGTTGAATGGCACATTGCCTCTGTCAACCGTCGGTTTTGCACGTTCCTGCGCCCCGTGCGCATTCATAAACGCGGCCCATTCGGCCGGTGTTTTGGTCCTTTTAAGATCAAACCACCGGTGGTTTTCGAATGCGAGTTCCAATCTGCGCTCTTTCAAAACCGCCGCTCTGAATGCCGCCTTGTCGGCGATAGCTAGGTCGGCAAGGCCGGCACGTTTGCGGACCTGGTTCACATATCCCAATGCTTCCGCAGTAGGCCCGGATTGCTCGTTGATAGCTTCGGAAAGCATTAACAATACATCCGCATAGCGCAGTACAGGCCAGTTGGTGTTAGTCCGGTTCACGATGGTATGCGGGTAATTGTATTTGGCCACATAAGGCACGGGATATACCTTGCCATCGAGGGTGAAATCCGGTTTCAACGACAGGTCTTTCCGCAAGTCGCCTTTTTCATAGGCGGCCATGATGTCGTTGGTAGGGACATTTCGACCACCGTTCGAACCTGCTGCATAGCCAGTTACTGCACCTTTGGAAACTCTTGGCGCAAATACATATTCGAAGTTGCTCCATTCTCCGAGGTCGTTATCACCCTGGTATTGGATTTCGAAAATGGATTCGACACCGTTTTTCTTGGCTGGCGACGGATCGAAGTTGTCGGCATAGTTTGCATTTAATGCGTAACCAAGCGCGGTAACTTCTTGCAGCGTCGTGACGGCTTCGGCGTACTTTTTCTGCGTCAGGTACGACTTGCCCAGCAAGCTTAATGCGGCGCCTTTGGTGGCACGGCCTTTGTCTGCGGCGGCGGTGTACTTGGCCGGCAATGCAGCGGCCGCATCTTTTAGGTCCTTTTCAATCTGAGCCCAAACGTCGGCCTGCGGTGAACGCACCAGGTCGAATGCGGGGTCGGGTGTGGCGAGCGTAGAGGTGACGATCACTACATCTCCGAAGTATTGCACCAAATTGAAATACAGGTAACCCCGCAAGAATTTGAGCTGTCCTTCCACCTCTTTCCGGCCGTTGTCGCTCATTGTAGCGTCGGCCATCTTTTGCAGCGTCAGGTTGCAGTTGTACATGGTGGCATAATAGTTATTCCAAAGCGTGGCGATTTCACCGTTTCCTGAGTTCACCGTGCCGAATTCAAATGCTTCCCAGCCGCCTGCCCCACCGCGGTCGGACGGGTTCAGGTCAATGGTGGTATTGTCTGTCTGAAATTCCCCAAATATATACCCCGTGTTGGTAAGGGTCTGCACCTGGCTGTAAACGCCGCTCAGTGCCTGTTTTACCTGTTCTTCATTTTTATAGAACACATCCACACCCACTTTGGTCGGGTCCGTCTGATTAAGGAAATCTTCGCTGCATGACGACAGAAACAGTGCAAGCGCAATTCCGAGTATCGTTACTTTTTTCATCTTCGCCAATTTTAGAAGTTAACTTTAATACCCGCGGAGAATGTTCTAGGAACCGGATACGACTCATCGTCGTTGTTCAGTTCCGTTCCGCCGCGCACACCTGCATCGGGGTTGTTGCCCGGATACTTCGTGATCAGCAACAGGTTAGCCGCATTGATGAAAATGCGCGCATCCGACAGGATACCGTCCACTTTGGGAAGTGTATAGCCGATCGTTACATTCTTGATCCACGTATGGGTGCCGTCGTACACGTAGCGCTCGCTGCTCTCGCGTGACCATTTGAAATAATCGGTACCTCCCTGTGAGTTCTTCGCATTCGGATTCGATCCGGGGTTTTCAGGGGAACGCCAGCGGTCTTTGGCCTTTTCGAGCACGTTGAAAACGCCGTCCATGTTCATGGTTGAGGCCTCGATGTTCCGGTAAATGTCGAATTTGTAGGCACCCATCAGCAATATGCTCACGTCGAAACGTTTGTATTCCGCGCCGACGGTCCATCCCCAGTTGAATTTCGGGTTCGGATTACCGATTTCGGTCATATCCTTGGTGTCGTAAGATACGATCCCGTCCGGACCTCCGTCAGGTGCACCATGCAAGTCGGCAAACTTCATGGCGCCCGGTACGGCTCCTTCCTGCAACGGAGCGGCGTCGATTTCTGCCTGTGTATTGAAGATACCCAGCTTTTTATAACCGAAGATCATACCGATAGGCCGGCCAACCTGCTGGATATTGTAACCGCCATACTGGCTTCCTTGCAAAATGAAGTCGTTCTGACCCCGGATTGCCAGGATTTTGCTGCGATTGAATGTAATGTTTGCATTAGTCCGGAAATTCACCTGGCCGAGTTTCACGCGATAACTACCGGCGATCTCCACGCCCTGGTTCTGTACTTTTCCGAGGTTTTTCAAGGTCGAAGTAAAGCCTGATACGGCAGGTATGTTATAACCCAGTAACATATCATCCGTGATCTTTTTGTAATACTCCACCGTGAAAACCAGTCGGTTATTGAATGTCGAGAGATCGAGACCGATGTTCAGCTGGTTGGACTTTTCCCAGGTGAGCTCAGAATTTGCAAACCGCGTAACCGTCTTACCCGGCGACAATGTGTTGTTAAAAACATAATTGTTCAGACCCAGGAATGCAAGGCTCGCATAATTACCGTCATCACCCGCATTTTGTCCGGTACCGAAATTGTTGTTGGCAGTTACCTGATAGGTGTTGTTTCCGGTCATCCCCCAGCTACCCCGGAGTTTCAGGTCGGTTAGCCAGGCTGCTTTTGGAATAAATGATTCCTCCGAAAGCCTCCAACCCACGGATACCGCAGGGAAGTTGCCGAATTGGTGTCCTTCACTGAAACGTGAGCTTCCTTCGCGACGGAAGGATGCCGAAAGAAGGTAACGATCTTTAAATGAGTAGTTCAAACGTGCCAGGTAAGCAAGCATGGTCCATTTACGTTCCATGGAGTTGGACGAACGGATCGTGGCATTGCCTAGGAACGGCGCAAGGTCGTCCGGGAAGGTATTGCCCGAGCCATACAAACCTTTTACGACCTCCTGCTGGGCAGTGTAGCCGAGCATGGCGTCGAGGTGGTGGTTTGCCCCAAAATTTACGTTGTAGGTAAGCAGCTGATCGGCAGTATAGTTGCGCAGCTCTTCCACGTCGTCACGCTCGCTCGCAATGCGTGGAGGGGCGCCATTCGTACCGGTTGCAATCGCGAGACCGATCGTTGAAGGAACATATTCTTTGTACTTGTTATAATTGATTTTCGCGTTCACCGAGGTTCTGAATTTCAGGCCTTTGGCGATGTTGAAATCAATGTAACCATTACTAAGCACGTCGGCGATATTCCTGTCGCGATTGATCGCTTTGAGCAGATACAGCGGGTTAGGAAAGCCGAAAATGTCTCCGACCCCATTGTAATACGGGATCAGTTCTCCCTTTTCATCGTACGCGGGATAACGCGGGTCGCTGATGAGCGTCAGACCCACGAGCGCGCTGCGGCCGTCCGTAGCCGCGAGGCTCGACCGGGAGTAGCTTCCGGCGATATTTACGCCCATGGAAATGAATTTGTTAATGGCTCCCGAAAGGTTGGTGCGCACTGATGCACGGTCGTAATCAGTGTATTTCAATGCGCCGTCTTCCTTATAGTACCCGATGGAAACCATCGATTTGATCGGCCCTTTTCCGGACGATAACGACACGTTAATGTCCTTGTAAGCTGCATTGTTGTGTAGTATCAGGTCAAACCAGTTCGTCGAGTACTTGGTATCTGCCGGGTTACGAAAGTCAAGAGGGATTTCCTCGTTCGTAGGCTGGCGTTTGTTGGCGAGCACAAATCGTCCGATGAAAACTTCCTTCTTGAACTGAGCGAAATCCTGCCCATTCAATACCTTGGTTTTGCGACCGTCGGGGACGTTTTGAATACCGTAGTCAATGGATACATTCAGGCTGGTCTTTCCTTCCTTCGCCGATTTTGTGGTGATTTGAACTACCCCATTCGAACCCCGGGCACCGTAAATGGCTGTCGAAGCTGCGTCTTTCAGAATTGTGACGTCTTCAATGTCGTTCGGGTTCAGGTTTTGGCCAACGGAAGTTCCCACGGGAAAGCCGTCGATCACATACAATGGGTCGCTACCGGCACCGAGCGAGCTGATACCGCGGACCTTTACTTCGAACTGCTGGCCCGGCGTGCCGCTTTTCTGTTTGATGATCACCCCTGGCGCCTGTCCTTGGAGCATCCGGGTGACATTTGATTTAGGGACTTCACCAATGTCATTCATGTTAATGTTGGATACGGCAGAGGTAATGTCGCGCTTGCGCTGGCTACCATAACCCACCACTACCACTTCCTCCAATGCTTTGTTATCCACGGCTAGTTGAACGTCCAAAGACGTTTGATTTCCCACTGTAATCTCTTTTGGTACGTACCCGACAAAAGAGAAAACTAAAACGGGGCTGCCTGATTCAGGTACATTGATGGTGTATTGGCCTTCGGCATCGCTCACAGTTCCGGTGCTGGAACCTTTCACAATAACACTTACACCCGGAAGCCCGGCGCCATTTTCATCGGTAACTTTCCCGGCCAGCGACCGGTCGGCGGTCACCATGATCGGGTCCTTCTTAAAGGCTGCTGTTGCCGGGGCTTGATAAAAGCCAGCAAGCGCAACACCGAACAATACCTGGCCAAGCATCAGCTTTCGCAGCGGACGCAGCCCGGTATTGAATCTTACTTGTCGAGATTGATTCATACGTTCAGGATTGGAATAGTTAATGATTGATTAAGTAAAATGGGTTTCATGCTTGTTTTTTTCCATAGGCAGCTGTTTGGGGTGGAACATCATGGCCGGGATGGCCGGAACAGAACAATAAAATTCAAACATATTGCCGGGAGACAAAATGTCTGGCTTTGAAGTACATACCAACGATCATGCTTGATATGTACAATTAATGATTTGAATTATATCATTTTCACAATAGTATCGGTATTTGAATTCCATACTATCCTGTGCTGTCCGGTATGCTATCAAAATTGTGAGTAAGACACAATTAAATTATCGTTGACCTGGCAGCGAGAGATTTAACAGCACCTTAAAGTGGTAGCTACATTGAGGGGAGTTGGTGCCCCGCATTTGCGCTGGTCACGCTTTAATGCGGGGAGATCGGGATGGCTTGCGATTTTCCATGGCGTCACGTTTCAAACGGTAAAGTGACGGTCATAGTCATACGTTCCGAATTTTCGATGCCGCTGGCCGGCATCGAAACGAACATGAGCCTAAAATGACAGCGGAGAGCTGTTCTTACTGATTATTGAATTTTATATTCGCCTTTTTTATCCCTGTTTAAATTCCTGAAAAGTGCCGTCAGAATAAAAAATAAGCACTTTTTCGATCTTTTTCTCCGGCAAAACGACCGGCTTCTCTTTGGCGACAATCGGCTGTGCGGGCTGCGGAACGGAAACTACCTTTTTACGCGATTCTAAGACGGGTTCCGGAATCGCCACGGGAGTCGTTACCGGCAGCGGCTCGTCATCGAGGATCCAACTGATGCCCAGGTCGGGAAAACGCTTTACTATTTTCTGCACCATATCCAGACTTGGCTTGTTTCTCCCGGCAAGTATATGCGACATACTGGATCGCTGTATCCCTATTTCGTCAGCAAAGAGCGACGGGGTTATATTTTTGTCAACTAGTATCTGTTTTATCTTATCGGTGAGATCCATATGGTTGTTTACAAATGTGATTACAAAAGTAAATCGCGTAAACCAAAATTGCAATATAAATATGTAAACCATCGCAGCGATATGATTTAAATAAGTGAATTTGTTAAATTTATATAACTAAATAATTGCAACTAACACATATTTACATTCTTAAATACCTAATTCCGGGCAAAAAAATAAGTGCGGCACAAAGATTTCATGCCGCACTTAGATTGCGTTATTCGGATGTATTTCCCGGGAGCTACACCGCTACGCTATTGTCGCGAAGCGCGTCGTTCAGGGAAGTTTTGAGATCTGTGCTTGGTTTACGCTTGCCGATGATCAATGCACACGGCACGTGATAAGTACCCGCCGCGAATTCCTTAGGCAGTGTTCCAGGGATTACAACTGAGTCTTCTGGTACATATCCTTTATATTCGACAGGCTCGCTGCCGGTAACATCGATGATTTTCGAACTTCCTGTAATCGTTACCCCTGCGCCCAAAACGGCCCTTTTTCCTACACGGGCACCTTCTACCACGATACAACGAGAGCCAATGAATGCACCATCTTCAATAATTACAGGAGCCGCCTGGACTGGTTCGAGCACCCCTCCTATTCCTACCCCGCCACTCAGGTGAACGTTCTTGCCGATCTGTGCGCAGCTTCCTACGGTAGCCCAGGTATCAACCATTGTACCTTCATCTATGTAGGCGCCAATGTTAACGTACGATGGCATAAGCACCACGCCTTTGGAAATATAAGCACCATAGCGAGCCACAGCAGGCGGAACAACTCTTACGCCAAGCTGCTCGTAGCCGGATTTTAGTTTCATTTTATCATGGTATTCGAAAATCCCAACTTCGCTCACGTGCATTTGTTGGATTGGGAAGTAAAGAATGATCGCTTTTTTTAGCGCTTCATTAACAATCCATCCTCCATTAGCATCGGGTTCTGCCACGCGCAGTCTGCCTTTATCAACCTCCTCTATGATATCGCGAATAAAATTCTTTGCCGATTCTTCTTTCAGTAATTCCCGGTTTGCCCAGTAATTTTCAATTTGTTCAGTAAAATTCATGTTAAAGTATAGAGTTAATAATAATCATTTAATTGTATGTAAATCAATGAGTTATGAAGAATGGTGAAATAAAAATAACGAATTGATTTATCGTGCAAAAAGTAGCCTTGCGAGCAGGAACTACAACGCAATATTATAGGTTAATAACATAGAATCAAAGCAAAACAAATAGAATAAAACCGTGCTATATACTATTGTATTTAGTAAAATGAAACATAAAAATGCTAAATTTTCATGTAATCCAATACTAATTTACTAATTTGAATATCTTTTCTGCGAAGGCAGTCTAATTTGTTATATTTCCCGTATATACTTTTCATCCGCATACATTTTTATTAATATTGCGGCTGAAATAACCAATCTACCTCGATATGTCAAAAGTAAAAGTTGCAATCAACGGATTTGGCCGCATCGGTCGCCTTGTTTACCGTCAAATCTATAACATGGAGGGCATCGATATCGTAGCCATCAATGATTTGACAAGTCCAAAAGTGTTAGCACACCTCCTCAAATACGATACTGCACAAGGACGTTTCGATGCAGATGTTAAGTCTACCGACAATTCAGTTGTCGTAAATGGCGAAAACATCGTTATCTATGCACAACGCGATCCTTCGCAAATTCCCTGGGCTCAGCACGATGTTGATGTAGTTCTTGAATGTACTGGCTTCTTCACCAGCGCAGAATCTGCAAGCGCACACATCAAAGCGGGTGCTAAAAAAGTGGTTATCTCCGCTCCTGCTACCGGCGACCTGAAAACAATCGTTTTCAACGTAAACCACAACATCCTTGATGGATCTGAAACGATCATCAGCGGTGCTTCTTGTACAACCAACTGCCTTGCGCCGATGGCACAGGTGCTGGAAGAGAAATTTGGTATCGTAAACGGTTTGATGACTACCATCCACGCCTATACCAACGACCAGAACACCCAGGATGCTCCACACCCGAAAGGTGATTTGAGAAGAGCGAGAGCTGCTGCTCAGAACATTGTTCCTAACAGCACCGGTGCTGCAAAAGCGATCGGTCTTGTATTGCCTTCATTGAAAGGTAAACTCGACGGTTCTGCTCAGCGCGTTCCAACACTGACAGGTTCATTGACTGAATTAACAGTTGTTTTGGGTCGCGAAACCAGCGTTGAAGAAATCAATGCTGCCATGAAAGAAGCTGCCAACGAAAGCTACGGCTATACAGAGGACGAAATCGTGAGCAGCGATATCATCGGTATCAACTACGGTTCATTGTTCGACGCAACTCAGACTCGCGTACAGAAAGTAGGTGACGTTCAGCTTGTTAGAACTGTTTCATGGTACGACAACGAAATGTCTTACGTGTCTCAGCTTGTAAGAACTGTTTACTACTTCGCTGGCTTGATCCAGAAGTAATAACATACTTAATATGAAATGGCCCGTTCCGGCAAATGCTGGAACGGGCCATTTTCTTTATTGCTCACACTATACGAGCTCTGCTTTGATGTACTTAATGGTATATCCTTTTGCCGTGAAAATGCCTTCATAATGCGTGCGCACCCCATGATGCTCATCCAGCAAATGCGACTGGTACAAGTCGTACGTATGCTCTACAATACGGAAGTTGGGCGCCTCTGCGAGCGTCTGCAATGTGTATTCGTAAAGGAAATCGCTGTCGGTTTTGAGGAAGAACATGCCTCCTTCTTTCAAAAATGCCGCGTATTTGGCCAGGAAACTGGGGTTGGTGAGCCGGTATTTCTCGTTCCGGTCACGCACCTGAGGATCGGGATGAATGAGCCAAATCTCACTTAATTCTCCTTCCCCGAAAAACTCCTCCGAATATTGAATACCCGCCCGAAGAAACGCCACGTTCGACAAATTCTGTTCGGTAGCCAATGCACTCCCACGCGCGATCCGGTCACCCTTGATATCGACGCCGATGAAGTTCTTGTCCGGGAATTTCTTGCCCAATCCAATCGTGTATTCCCCCTTACCGCACGCCAGTTCCGCTACAATCGGGCTTTCGTTGTTAAAATATAGCTTATTCCAATTGCCTTTTATTTCCGAGTAGAGCGGTTTGCCCGCCTGAACTACATTTTCTGCCTGCTCACTAAACCTGTAATGATGTAACTTTCTTCTTGCCATTATACTTGTATGCTCTATAAACTTTCAATATCTGCGACTACAAAGGTACTACCACCGACGTAAATTGCATCAGTCGGCGACGAATCCCTGACAGCTTCTTCCAGCGCTTCGTTCACATTTCCGAAGGTCTTTCCCACCAAACCCTGTTCGAGGGCCCTGGATTGCAGTTCTTCCGCCTTTAATGCACGCATATTGGAAGGTTCGCAGAAGTAATAATCCGCATCCTTCGGAAACAGCGACAACATAGTCGAAATGTCCTTATCGCCCACAAAACCTACCACAAACCGCTTCCTTCCCTTGCAAACAGATTCAAATTGGGCCAAAGTCATGGTAAGACCGGCGGTATTGTGTGCCGTATCACAATAAACGTCAGGGTTTTGGCGCAATTGCTGCCATCGTCCTTTCAGACCGGTGATCGCGCTTACGGCTTGCAGCGCCCTTTTTACCGAATCGTCGGTTATTTTCCAGCCTTTTGAAACAAGCACATCTTTGGCAGCCCATACTCCGGCAATGTTCTTCAACTGGTACGAGCCGGTCAGGTCAGTCGCCAGGCCTTCCGAAACAATCCTTCGGGAAGCCTTTTCTACCACATCGACGAGCATTTTCCCCCCGGAGACTTTATCAAACTTCACTTCGAATGCATTGGACGCAAACGTCAACGGCGCATTCGCCGCCTCGGCAGCCGCAGTCATTACGTCACCAATCTCTGCATTCTGGTATTCACTGACTACCACCGGGATACCGTTCTTGATAATCCCTGCCTTTTCGCCGGCAATTTTGCCCAGCGTGTCGCCCAGGAATTGCATGTGGTCGAAACTGATATTGGTAATAACCGACAATTCCGGTGTGATCACATTCGTCGAATCCAGCCGCCCGCCCATACCCACCTCAATCACCGCTACGTCTACACGAGCTCTCTGGAAATAGGAAAAAGCCATAGCCACAGTCACTTCAAAGAAGGAAGGAGATAATCTATCAATGTTAGATTTCTGATCGGCAACAAACTCAACAATGAATTCTTCGGGTATACAGGCGCCATTTACACGTATGCGCTCGCGAAAATCCTTTAAATGAGGTGAAGTGTACAGTCCTACGCGGTATCCCGACTCTTGCAGGATCGCTGCAAGCATATGGGACGTGCTTCCCTTGCCGTTCGTGCCGGCGATATGGATGGTGGGATATTTATCCTGCGGATCGCCCAGGGCCTTACACAATTCCCTGGTAGTATGAAGGCCCGGCTTGAAAGCACGGGCCCCGATATTCTGAAAAACCGGCAATCTGTCGTACAGATATCCGATCGTTTCCTGATATGTCATTTAATTATTAACGTGAACGTATTTTAAAAGTGATAGTACCGATCGACTCATCCGGTACATTGGCCGATTTCGGCACGAAAGTGAGGTCTCTGACGGCGCTCTTGTATTTGTTGACGACCGCATAATCCGTAACGGTTGTCGCCTGCGTAATCACGCTTTTTACACGGCCATTTCTGTCGACCGTAATTTTGAAGGTAATATCGCCCGTAGCATCCGAATTATCGTCTACAACCGGTCTTCTGGACCAGCTCCAACCCGAGAGGTTAAGTCCCACGTTGGTTCCGCCGCCACCGCCTTCGCCTTTGTAGGTTTTGGCAAAGAGGCTGCCGGTTTTGGATCCTTTGTCGCCTACTCCTTCTGCGTCGTCGCCATTGTTGTTACCTCCAATACCGGTTTTCGTGCCATTGGTACCGTTGCTCCCCGACTTGCTACCGGATGATTTGCTGAATAATGCATCCTTGTTAACAGCCTTTTCAGGAGCTGGTTTTGACACTGGTGCGGAAGCATTCTCGCTACCCGTCGATTTTTTCACGTCAGTCTTCTCCGGGGCCTCCACCGGGCTCTCTACCTTCGAAGTGATCGCGGGCTTCTCAGCAACCGTTTTTGTGGGCTTTGGCGACTCTATTTTAGGCGGTGTAGGAGGTGTCGGCTTCGGTGTAGCAACCGATTTCACTTTTTTGACTTCTTCTGCATCCGCTTTCATGTTCTCTCTTACCTTGCTGTCATTGGGCTTATTGTACGTCTGCACGTCCCCTCTACCCACTTTGCTGGTTCCGTAGTTCACTTCCACAAACAACTCCATGGGTTCGACTTTCGGAAGTGATGAGCTAAGACGGATGAAAAAGAATATACCCAGCATAGCCGCGGTAATCCCAAAGGACCACGCCCATGATATTGCGATTCGTTGCCGGTCTTCTGCCTGTAATGTGATCATTTATCAAAAAATGGGTTTTCTTTCGGAAAACGTAAAAGTAGTAAAAAACGTATGCAACAAAAAAGGAGGCCAACTGACCTCCTTTCTGTATTTCCAGGTTTAGAACCTTATTTTTTCTTGAAAACCCAACCTGCTTCGCCGATAACTTTTTTCAGCTCGTTGGAAGCGCGGTAGGCATCCGATTCATTGTCAAACCCATCCACTGCAACCTTTACTTTCTTGCTGCGCTCGTCTCCGGGGATGATCAATGCTTTTGTAAATCCTTTCTCTGTGAGCTGCGCGAGCAAAACATTTGCCTGTTTGGTGCCTTTGAACGCACCGGCGATCACGTAAAACTTCGCCGACGATACTTCCACAGGTTTCGGCTCCGCAACGGCAGGCAACGTAGTCGGTACGGTTGTGGCGGTCTCTACTGTATTGGCAGGTGCTGAATCTACCGGCATTGAATCGACTTTCGCGGCAACCGCTTCGGTAACCGGCTCTGGTCTCGGTGACTCAACTTCCTCGTTCTTCACGATGGTCGTTTCAGCGGCCTCTTTACGGCTAAACATTTCCGAGAACGGGTTCAGCGTGCTCTTGATGTATTCATTCTCTGTATTGACCAGAAAAAAGCTCAATCCGCAAAGCAAACCCGCGATAACCGCTGCTGCCGCCCAGCCTGTCCAGCGACGTGGCCGTGCTTCGGTTTCCAGCTCAACCACTTCAACGTCGTCGTTGATGTATTGTGCCGAGTTTAATGCAGCTACCGGACGGGCCTGTGCCACAACTGCTTTGATCTTCTCAAAGCCATACCACTCGTCTTTAAAGTACTTACCGGTGTTAGGTTCGAACACCAGCTTGCCTTCAACATTCTGTTTGAACTCACCAATACCCGCAATGCTGGCTGCACCGTTGATGTCAAGGCCGGATCTCAGGCGATCGGTATACGCCCTGATATACTCCACTGCATCTGCATGCGTCACTTTCTCATGGCGCGAAATGTAGTTCGCCAGCAGGCCATCATCCAGTTTCAGATACTCATTAAACGCCAGTCTTTTGACAGGCGGCGCGAAAATACCCGAATTACCATCATAAACCGCTGGTACCTGATGCGAGAGCAAGGCACCGAAGCCGGGAATGATCACGAATTCGTATTCGCCTATGAGTTTCCGGATGACTGTTTCGACTGCTATCATGAAGCAAAGTTTGGTGTTAACTGAGCGAAGTTAAAAAGAAAAAGACAATCCCGCAATAAAGTTCAGGCCCTGCTGAGGGTAGTATTGATACCGCTGGTAACGTTTACCTAATACGTTGTTCAGGTTCACAAATGCAGAGAAGTTCCTGGTTAACAGGTAATCAATTTTAAGATTCAGATCTGCGATCACCGGTAGTTTGGTCACTTCTCCGGTCTGAAAATTTTTCGCTTTCAGGCCTCTCAGCATATAAAAATCCGCCGTTACAAAGAGCTTTTTACTGATCGTAAGAGCATTGAACCAGTTCAAAGTAAGGTCGGGGCGATGCCAAGGTTCTTCCACCTTATCCACGGCGTAGTCGAAGAAATTGGCTTTCAACGACGTTTTGAACAACTCATTGAAATTATAGCCGGCTTGCGCGGAAATCGTCAGCACTTTGGTTTTACCCGGATCGAAAATCGCCGAGAAACGGGAGGTATCGGACAGCGAGTTATTGTACGAATAGAAGTTTCGGTAAGAAGTGTAAGCCACCTTACCCTCGTAGTTGATACCTGTGCCGGTTTCGCCTTTAACACCTGCGCTGATATCCGAAGTCTTTTCGGTATTCATCACGAGCACGTTCGGCCCCAGCCATTGGTTTTCACTCAGCATGCTTTTTAGCGTATTCCGTACGATATCCCCATTCCAGCCTGCAAAAATATGCACACCCGAAATAGGGGTTACATCCAGATTTACAGCCGGAAACGCCTTTGTGCGATTAATGTCCAGCTGGCTATCCGTCTCGTTAACAGCGTTAATACCCGCCGAAACCGAGAACATATCGTTCACATACTTGAACGTAGGTTTAACACGGAAGAGGTTACGGTTGTAGGTAAAATAGTCGACACGTTGCGATACGTAAGCGTCGGCTTCCAGCAATGCAAAGAACGTTTCCGAAATGGGTACGGAAGCAGTTAGGTTAGTGCCCCAATCGATTTCCGACGCATTATAGCGGTCTTTCAGGCTGTTCAGGCTCGTTTTAACGGAGTAATCCACGAGTACAGAGGCGTCCGTATTCTCAAAGCCCAGGTTGAACCCAAACTGGTTGAGCGTCTGCCGGATCGTGTCCCGGTCCACTACCACACCTTCGGGCTGCGGCTTGTAGCCGTAGAAGTAGTAGTTTTTGCGGTCAAAGTTGAAGCCTGCATCGACTTTATACTTCTCGCGGATATACTTCCCGCCGATTTTAAAACCAGTGGCTGCATTAGCCGAATTTTTACCATCCACAGGACCATTAGCTGCCGAAAGGTGTTTCAGCTGCACGGTATAAGCGAGATCTTCCTTGGGCCTTCCACCCACAAACAACTCCCCCAGAAAACGGCCGTAGTTGCCACCGCCGGCCTTCACGTAGTTATTCAGCACATCGGGCTCGTCCTTGCGGCTCTGTTCGTCCGAAGATGCGGCTACCGCCGGTGTCAGTTTCGGGGAAGCGATATTGATTTCCGGGTCAATGATCTGGTAAGAAACCTTCTTTTTCCCGGTTTCGCCCTTTACAGGCTGCACTTTGTCGAAAACCCGGTCGGCCGGGGCAAATTCTATGCTTTTGTCTTTTAGAATCTCGTATGTCTGACTTTCAATCTCTCCTTTTTGCGCAACCGCGAACTGGGAAGAGAAGCCCAGCGCCAGCAAAAACAGGGAGGAACGTAATATCTTGGAATGCGTCATGGTAACGGGTTTTTCTGTTTAATGAAACCGTAATTCACGGGTTACTTTTCAATTTTGTTCAACTTCTCCTTGGCCATTTCAACCGCCTCCTTATCATCGGAATTCTCAATAATGGAGTTAAGCGTCGCCTTCGCCTGAACCTTCTCGTTCATGCCCACGTACACATCCGCAAGCAGAATGAACGAGCGTGCGCGCCAGAAGTCGTATCCCTCGAAATTTTTACCCATATCAATGATGGCAGTCTCCGCTTCCTTGTATTTCTTCTCTTTGTAGAGCACCATGGCCGACCAATAGGCTGCTTCCGCACCAAATTCATCCTTCGACGACGTCGACACTTTCTTAAACTCCTCACCGGCCTTTTTCAAATCACCTTTTTCATAAGGTACCTTTCCGAGGTAAAGGTGCGCCTTACCGAGACTGGCCGGAACGATATTACCCATATTGATGATCTCTTTCGCGTAGTAGAGCGTCGAGTCGTAGCTTTTCAGGGTGAAATAGGTGTCCATCAGGCCCGTCCATGCAGTTGCCTGGTCCTTCTTGTTTTCGGCATTGCGCGAAAGCACACGGAAGCTTGTTACCGCATTGTTGAAGTTACCGCGACCAATTTCCAGCTCAGCCGAACGCTGCGCCGCTGCTCCTACGAACTGCGAGCGATTTTGTTGAACCACTTTAGCGTAATACTGAAGTGCTTCATTCACGCGGTTAGTCTTGTCATACGATGACGCAATGAAGTACGTAGCATCGTACTGGTGCTTGCTGGCCGGGTAACTTTGCAGGAAAGCCTGCAATGCAGTAATCGCATTGTCGTATTTCTCTGCATAGTACAGGTTGCGCACGTTATCGAACTCCACACCTTCCAGTTTCTCGTTGCCCGGGTTATTTTTACGCACAACGCCCAGCACCTGGTTGAACTCTTCCGGACGCCCTACCGCCGAATAGCTCTCCTGGATACCTTCCAATGCACTTTCCGCAGATGGTGAATCGGAGTATTCGGTCAGGATCTTGCGAAAATCGACGATCGCCTGTTCGTACACCTGCAAGTTGTAATACGACTGCGCCCGACGCAGCAATGCAGCCGGAATGAGCGTACTTTTAGGCTTCTCGTTGATCATCCGGGTAAAGCCCTTCACCGCCGCCGAATAGCTCTGGTTCTGGAAATCGATGTCGGCGAGCTGGAAATAGGCATTGTCCAGGTGCTTCGACTGCGGATATTGGCTGATCAGCAATTCAAACTGCCGTTTCGCTTCTGCCTCGCGGTTCATGTACACATATGCGCGGGCCTTTTGAAACAATGCATAGTCCTTGTCTACCTTACCTTTCGCTGCTACCTGCTCATACGTGCGGATGGCCTCGTTGTAGTTTTTGGCAGCCAGGTAGCAGTCCGCGAGCCTTGCGTGCGCATCTTCGATCATATCTGCTTCCATTCCTTCGATGTTGTTGGTAAAATCGCGGAAATAGGGCAGCGCCTGGCTGTATTTTTTCTGGTTATAATAAATATAGCCCAAGGCATACAGGCTCTTCTTTGCATAAATACCTGCTTTCGGGTTCTTGGCGATCTGATTGTACAAGGTGGCCGCTTCGTCCACTCGCTTCAAACCGTATACCGACTCTGCCTTATAAAATGATGCCGAGTTGAAGAGCTCCACATCGATCGGGTATTTCAGCGACTTCTCGAACATCTCGATTGCCGGCTCAAAGCGTCCGGCATTGAAATCTGTCACACCCTGGTTGTACGTAAGCCTCTGATAGGTACTATTTATTTTAGTATTACGCGATTTCAGCCCCTCAATGTACTTTATAGCCGCCGAACTATTGCTGGCACTGGCATATCCTTCGGCCACCAACTCAGTCGCTTCTTCGGTATGCTTGCTTTCCGGGTACTTCGCCATGTAATTATTCAGCTCTTTTACGGCATCGGTGTTATTACCGAGTTCCAACTGCACTTTTGCATGGTTGTAGGTCGCTTCTTCCTTCACTACCTGGTTGAAGTCCAATGATGCAGCATTGCCAAACGACGTTAAAGCATTACTTAAATTAGTCGTCTTTAAGTTGCTGATTCCCAGTATATATGAAGCATATTGCGAAACAGAGTCCTTGCCATTCCCGATTGGCTTTAATGAGGCAATTGCGCCCTCAAAGTTATTATTTCGGAACTGCGCGTGACCGTAATGCAAAGCGACTGTCGGCGGTACTGCCCCCGGTTTCATGCGCTTGTAACGCTCGTACGCCTTTACCGCATTAGCATAATCTCCCTTCTCGTAATACACCTCTGCCACATACAATGCGACATCGTCCAATTTGGTGTTGCCCCGCTGTGCACCGAGAATCCGCTCGCCATAGGCAAGGAGCTCATCAAACTTTTTAAGCTGGTACAGCGAAGAAATGATCCAGTTAGGGGCCTCATTCTTATAATAGGGATGCTCCTCGATCCGCTTGAAATCCTGATAGGCTTCCTCGAAGTTATTTTTCTGGTAATTGATGACGCCGGCATAAAAGGAAGCATCACCCGCATTCTCAAAACCCGCCTCCGTCTTCACTTGATTGAACAATGGCAAAGCCAGATCGGGCTGCTTGCTATTATAATAGGACATCGCAAGCCGGTAGGTACTTTCAAGCTTCCCCGCCCCTGCCCCGGGCAGATTTACCGCCTTTTCGAGGTAGGTAATGGCCTTTTCGTAATTACCGCTTTCGTAATAATATTTACCCAAATCACTGTAAATAAGCTGCGCTTTGGGATGTTCCGCATGGTTCTTGACAAACCTGTCAACCTGCACTTCGGCCTCGGGGTAGTTCAGATAAAGGCCTGTTACAGCCACGTAATACTCGGCCGTAACCTTGTTGTAATCGCTCGTGCTGAGCAACTTATCCTGCGAATTCAGAAATTCGCCGAATTCCTGTCTCGCAGCCACGTAATTGGACTTTGCGTAATATTCGAGGCCGTTGCGAAAGTGTGCTTCCGGCTCCGTAATACTAAGCGTATTCTGGGCTACTACGGAAGACGCGCCTACACATACAAACATGCCGATGGTGGAGGCGCTGCGTTTAAAAACCATAGATACTGAGTTGGTGGAGTTTTGAATTAAGTTTTTGTGGTCTGCCATATCCTGATAAAAGAATATTTTGGTCCTCACTTACCGCTTAAAATTGTTTGCTATCTAACGAAAAGCGCTTTAAAACCGTATACGTCTGCTTGTCAGAAATACGCCGGAAGCGCTAAAAAAGCACATTATTCCGGATGAGTGTGCCATTGAAATCGTCGTGCATGGCGTCGAAACGGGAAGCGACGGCTTTCGTGAAAGCCTCGTCCATACAAGCTTCAAGCTCGTCGGTGGACGCAACTTCATAATCGTCGATTTTGTAAGTTTGCTCATACATTCCCGATTCGATCTTAATAATGTACTTGCTGTTCCATTGGTAAAGACCGATTTTGTAGCGAGGGTTAGGGATGTCCTTGATGTACCTCATAACTGGTGTTCTTACTATTACTAATTATATGTTATTCAAATTCAATAATTTAATACAGCTACTTTTTTTAGTACTAATATTACTAAACTGTACAAGCCAGAGCAAAAAAGATGCCGCTGATTTTTTCCTGAAAGGCAATCAGGCTCTCGGGCAAAAGAACTATGCCGAGGCATTGAGGCTGTACGACGAAGCGATTGCCAAAAATGCAGATTTTTCAGACGCCTATCTCAACAAGGGGATAACTTTGTTGAAATTGGGCCGGGTTGAAGATGCCTACGAGGTTTTGACAGAAGCGATCCGCATCGACCCTACGTTGACACAGGCAAATCTCGTGCGGTCGGAATCAGCACTCGATTTGGGGCGTTTGAAAGAAGCTCGGGAAGATTTATCGCAAATAGAAAAGCAATACCAGGACTCTACCCGCTTCCATCTGGTAAAAGGCAACCTGCTCGACGCCCAGGGTAACCCGTCACTTGCCATTCCTGAGTACGATGCTGCGCTCCGGTTAAGCAAAACCAATGTGGAAGCTTATGTGAACCGCGGTGCCGTGTATTACCGAATGGGATCCTATGCCGAGGCCCAGTCGGATTTTGAAACCGCCGTGGCCCTCGACCCCGCACAACCCCAGGCACTGAATAACCTCGGGCTTATTGCCTCAAAAAACAAGCGCTGGCCGCAAGCCATCGGATACTTCGATCAGGTGCTGAGCCGCGACCCAGCCGAGCCGTATTCACTCAATAACAAGGCTTACGCATTGCTGCAAACCGGCAAGGGAGAAGATGCACGTATATTGATCGAAAAGTCGCTGGATAAGCTGCCAAAGAACGGTTATGCGCTGCGCAACCTGGGAATCTATTATCAGCAGAAAGGAAATACCTCGGAGGCGCTGAATGCCTTCAATAAGGCTATTGAAATTGCCGAGCCTGTGGAAATGCTCTACGGATTGACCGGGCAGGCTTATATGGCACAAAAAAACACCTCAGAAGCTTGTAAAATATGGAAGCAGGGAGTCGTCTTGAAAGACTCCCTGGCGATGGCAGAGGCCGCTAAATATTGCCGCTAAACGAAACTGGCAGCTGTTTAATGTGCCGCACGTTTGAGCACCTTCCAGGCCTTCGTATTTTCGACGGGATCTGTAAACCCTTCCAGCAGGGCGATCCCGCCGAAATCCAGAAACTCCTTCACAATCGCTTCCGTACCCGCGAGGTCTGAAACCCGGAAATATGCAATCCCGGAATCTTCGCAGGTACGCCGTGCAGAGAACGCATGCCGCGTCTCAAAGAAAGTTTCGAGCTCCGGCAAACTTCCCGGGCCGTCGATCATCCGGAATATGTTCCCACCCGCATTGTTCAACACAACGATTTTCAGGTTCTGCGGCAAGTTGTCGATCAGCAGGCCATTCCGGTCGTAGAGAAACGCAACATCGCCCACTATCAGCAAGGTCGGTTGACCATTCAGTCTGGCCGCTCCAATGGCCGTACTCACACATCCATCGATCCCGCTCGTCCCTCTATTCGCAAACACGCCCGACCATTCATTTTCCGTCGCTAAAACATTGGCGTACCGCACAGACATACTGTTGGCTATATGTATCTGATATTCTATTCTTATATACTTAAACATCGTGTCTAACAAAGTTAAGTCATTGAACATTGATAGATTTTCAAGTGTTTCGTGCTTTTTTTGACGCGCTTTTCGCTCATTTTGAACCCAAAAACTGTAATATGAGGTGTCGTGCCCCAAGTCAGTATTCTCGACAAAAGACTGATAATCAAGTTTTTCGAACAAATTCTCAAAAAATGCGGTCGCTTTCCCGGGAATGTCCCTCGTTACCGACTGAAATGGATCCGCCAGGAATGCATCCTCGCTGATGTTCCAGTGGTATCTCGGCGGATTTTTCCGAATAAACTGCTTGAACTCCTTCGAAAGAAACGACATTCCGAACGTGATCAGCAAATCGGGCCGGAGATTTTCGGCGCCGTCAGCTCCCAGGAACAAATCGTGGTGGCGTATGATTTCTTTTCCGGATAGGTTGGCAATGCAGTCGCCGAGCACCGGGATTTGCCATTCTTCGGTAATCCGGTCCAGCACCGCATTCAACGCAGCATCAGGCTTGCCCTGGCCGCCTGCTATCAGGATTTTGGGAGCACTCTCCCATTCGTCGAGCAGCTCTTCCCAGACCGCCTGCGGCCACACCACTTCGTTTTCCTGCCTTTGGATAACCCTGACCTCACCGGAAGCGTTGAAAACCTCATCGGCAGCCGGATAGAATGGCTCGCGGATCGGCACATTGATATGCACTGGCCCATTCGGAGCCATTGACGCCAGGTTAATGGCCTCGTTCGTAACCCGGTTTATCGCCCATTTTACGTCGGAATGCTGATAATCAGGCGAAACTTCGAAAGAACGCTTCACATGCTGGCCGAAAATGCCTGTCTGGTAGATCGTCTGACCGTCATATTGGTGCTGCCACTCTTTCGGCCGGTCGGCGGTGAGTATCAGCAGCGGAATTTGCTGAAAAAATGCCTCAGAAACGGCCGGAGCGAAGTTATAGGCCGCGCTGCCCGAGGTACATATTAAAACCACCGGAGAATCGATTTGCTGGGCCATTCCGAGGGCGATGAAGCCCGCTGAGCGCTCGTCCATACACACATGCGCCCGAAAGCCCCCGTGACGCGCGAATGCGAGCGTGAGCGCGGCGCTGCGCGAGCCTGGTGAAATAACCACATGCCGGATGCCCTGCCGGTAGCAGATCTCGGCCATGTCGATCAAAGGTTGTAAAATAGCCATGAAAAAACGCCTGGTCTGAAAATGAAAATAGCCTCCCGAAAGAGGCTATTAAAGTAATTAGAAGGTTTGCATTGAAATATGCATTAACCCAAATAGGTTTTCAAAGCTTTGCTTCTGGAAACGTGGCGCAATCTGCGGATCGCTTTTTCCTTGATCTGGCGCACGCGCTCACGGGTGAGGTTAAACTTCTCCCCGATCTCTTCCAAAGTCATCGCATGCTCGCCATTCAGGCCGAAATACAGGGCGATTACGTCTGCTTCACGTTGTGTAAGCGTGCACAATGCACGTTGTACCTCTTTGCGGAGCGATTCATTTACCAGTCCTGAATCCGGTTTGTCTTCCAGGTCGTTTTCCAGAACGTCCAAAAGGCTGTTTTCCTCCCCTTGTACGAATGGCGCGTCCATGGACACGTGGCGACCGGAGATCTTCATGGTATCCACTACTTCGGAAGAAGATATTTCCAGTACTTCGGCCAACTCCTCAGGTGATGGTTCGCGTTCGAAACGCTGTTCCAGCTCAGAGAAAGTTTTTGAAATTTTATTCAGTGAACCTACACGGTTGAGGGGTAAACGTACGATACGTGACTGCTCAGCCAAAGCTTGCAGGATCGACTGACGAATCCACCAAACCGCATATGAAATGAATTTAAAACCCCTTGTTTCGTCAAAACGCTGTGCTGCCTTGATCAGACCGAGGTTTCCCTCGTTGATCAGGTCACCCAACGACAAGCCTTGATTTTGATATTGCTTTGCAACGGACACCACGAAACGGAGGTTCGCTTTGGTCAAACGTTCCAAAGCCAACTGATCCCCATCCCTGATTTTCTGAGCTAACGTCACCTCCTCATCCGGCGTTAGCAAATCCACCTTACCGATCTCCTGCAAATATTTATCTAATGACTGACTTTCACGGTTGGTAATTTGCTTACTGATCTTTAGCTGTCTCATCTATGTCTTTATTAAGTATGTTATATAACGACGTTTTTACCGTTCCTACCTGTTAGAACACTCAATTAATCTTTTTTGTTCTCAGGCTTTGGTAACAATACTTTGCGTGAAAGGCGGTATTTGCCGGTTTTCTTGTCGATTTCGACGAGCTTCACCTGCACCTCTTCTCCTACTTCCAGAACGCCGTCCATTTTTTCGAGGCGTTCCCACTTGATCTCGGAAATGTGCAACAAACCGTCTTTGCCTGGGAGGAATTCTACGAACGCTCCGAAAGGCATGATCGACTTAACTTTACCGGTATAGATTTCACCGATTTCAGGGACCAGAATGATGCCTTTAACCCGTGCAACTGCCTTATCCATGGAAGACTTATCGGCAGAGAATATACTTACGAAGCCTGCGCCATCTTTCTCTTCGATAGAGATCGTTGCGCCGGATTCTTTTTGAATGTCCTGAACCACTTTTCCGCCTGGTCCGATCACCGCACCGATCATCTCACGATCGATTTTGATCACGATCGCACGTGGTGTATGAGGTTTCAGGTCAGGACGGCTCTCGGTGATGGTTTTGTTCATTTCGCCGAGGATGTGCAGGCGGCCCGCTTTGGCTTGCATCAATGCTTCTGTCAACACTTCGAATGAAAGACCGTTCACTTTCATGTCCATCTGGCAGGCAGTGATACCTTCCGATGTTCCGGTTACTTTGAAGTCCATATCACCCAGGTGATCTTCGTCGCCGAGGATATCGGAAAGCACCGCGTATTTGCCGGTCGCCTCGTCGGAGATAAGGCCCATGGCGATACCCGATACAGGCGCTTTGATTTTCAGACCTGAGTCCATCAATGCAAGCGATCCTGCACAAACCGTCGCCATGGACGACGAACCGTTGGATTCGAGGATATCGGAAACGATACGGATCGTATATGGATTGTCTGCCTCAGGAGGAAGCACTTTTTTCAATGCGCGCAATGCAAGGTTACCGTGACCTACTTCACGACGGCCTGGACCACGGTTAGGTTTCACTTCGCCGGTTGAGAAGCCTGGGAAGTTATAATGCAAAAGGAATTTGCTGTAACCATATTTCAATGGGGTATCGACGATCTGCTCGTCCTGCTTGGTACCAAGCGTTACAGTGGTCAGAGATTGTGTTTCACCACGTGTAAACAATGCGGAGCCATGTGCATTCGGCAAATAATCCACTTCCGAAGCAATAGGTCTTACCTGATCAAGCTTACGGCCGTCGAGGCGGATCCTTTCGTCCAATACGAGGCGACGTGAAGCTTCCCAAACGAGGTCGTTGAAATAACGTTTCGCAAGGCCTTCATTGAACTCTGCCGCTTCTTCTTCGGTGATCGTAGTTTTGAATTCTTCCCAAACCGCTTTGAAACCGTCTTTTCTTACGTTTTTGTTGGTAGAACCCTGCTGCGCAACAGCATATATCTTAGGATAAGCAAATGCGCGAACGCGTGCTTCGAGCGCTTCGTCCGCAGGATCGCCTACGTATTCTCTTTTTTCTGTTTTGCCAACGGCCGCTTCGAATTCTTTCAAAGCAAGGCATTGGGTTTTGATAGCTTCGTGTGCGATTTTCAATGCTTCGATCACTTCCTCTTCGGAAACTTCGCTCATTTCACCTTCCACCATCGCGATGTCGTTATACGTCGCTCCTACCATCAGGTCGAGGGTTGCGTTCGCCAATGCAGTCGTTCCCGGGTTGATCACATATTCGCCGTCGATTTTCGCAACGCGAACTTCTGAAACCGGACCACCGAAAGGAATATCCGACGCCGCCAATGCAGCAGATGCCGCCAATGCAGCCAATGCGTCAGGCATTGCTTCTGCGTCGGCAGAGATCAAAAGAATGTTTACCTGTACTTCTGCGTGGTAATCGTCCGGGAACAATGGGCGCAATACACGGTCAACCAGGCGGCTTGTCAATACTTCGTGGTCGGACAATTTGCCCTCGCGGCGCTGGAAGCTTCCGGGGATACGTCCCGCAGAAGCGAATTTTTCCTGATAGTCGACAGACAATGGAAGGAAGTCGAGTCCTTCTTTAATATCCTTGTTAGCAACCACTGTCGCCAACAACATGGTGTTACCCAGTCTGACAACCACCGATCCGTCGGCTTGCTTCGCTAATTTTCCTGTTTCAATTGTGATTTCCCTGCCGTCCGGTAAGGTTATAGTCTTGGTAACTATATTAAAGAGCATAGAATATTTGATTTTTGTAGCTGTGAAACGCCATCCTGACGTCCCGGTAAGTTCTTGTTTTTTCCGCAAAAAATCAGGGAACTTTCACATATGTCAAGTTCCCTGATTTTGAAATTACTTACGTATGTTCAATTCGGCGATGATCGCACGGTAGCGATTGATGTCTTTTTTGTAAAGATAATCCAACAATCTTCTGCGCTTTCCTACCATTTTGAGGAGGCCCAGACGTGTATCATTATCTTTCTTGTGCGTTTTGAGGTGCTCGTTCAGATAATTGATACGGTACGTAAATAAAGCAATTTGTGATTCAGCAGAGCCGGTGTCACCGCTCTCCTTTTTAAAACCTTTCGATTCGAAGATCTCGCTCTTCTTTTCCGCGGTTAAATACATGATTGTAACAACAGATTAAAGTGATATGTAGTAATTACGGCACCTTGCCGCAAATAAGGTTGCAAAAGTAGGCTTTTTTAACCGCTTTTTAAAATAATTTAAATTAAATATCAGTGATAAGCTCCCTTTTGCCAAATCTACTTGCCCATTTGGACTTAATTCTTTTGAAGAACATCTGGTAAACGTCCTTATCGAACAGCCGCGAGTCGCTTCGGGCACGGTCGATGAAGTACATACCGGCCGCAAAAAGTGTGGTATTGGCCATCCATGCCCCTATCGGTACGGCTACTAACCCCTCCTTCACCCATTTATCCCCTTGGTTAGTCAATACGTACAATAGGATAAAAAACAGTATCGAAACCAGCACAGGTACCCCGAATCCGCCTTTCTTGATAATAGCCCCCAGCGGCGCACCGATCAGGAACATGATCAGGCAGGAAATTGCATTGGTGAACTTATGATGCCTTTCCAGTTCATATTTGCTCGCATCCTTCAATTTTGCCTGCAGGTAATCCTGCTGCGACTTGATGTAGCTCAGCATGCTGTTCGAGGCCGCTTTGGTATTCATCAGGATATCCTTTTTCAAACTGTCGGAAACAGGCTTCCCCAGCAGCGAGTCGATCCATTTCCCTGGCTTGATCGTCTTATCTGTGCCTTCGCGGTAATTGTAAGAATAATACTGCTGACTACCCGCTACGAGGTTCTTTTTGGTCTCCTCGTAGGAGGTACGCAATGAATCCGCCGTGGAGGTCAGGTCACTGATGTTCTTCATAAACTCGTGGTATTTGAACTGCCCCTCATCCGTACGCTTCATACCAAACGACGCAAGACTTTCTGTAAGGCGATAATGTCTGAACGATTGGCGGTTGAAATTGGAATAAGGCGTTTGCGTACCGGCAGGCGACGAAATGTATACAGGCCGTGAACTCCCGGATCCGTATTCGTCGGTATACCGTGTACCGTTGTACAATTCAATTACCAGGTAACGGTTCTCATTAATGGCATACATCCTTCCCGAATCGGCCAGGATAATCTCCGTATTACCCAGCTCATACGACCGGCTGTTGTGCTTGTAAATCACCATGCCGATCATCTTGCCGTTTTCGTGCTTTTCATCGACTTTGATGCTATACCCCGGCAAATCATTGTAGAAAATGCCTTCTTTGATCTTCAAAGTGGCCTTCGTTGTCTTAATATCATACAGCAGGCTATACCCTTTCAAGTTAGCCCAGGGCGAAACACGGTCGTTGAAAAAGAAGGAGAAAACGCTGATCCCGATCGCGACGATGAACATCGGCAACATGGCCCGTACAACAGAAATACCGGCACTTTTAATGGCCGTGAGCTCAAAAAATTCGCCCAGGTTCCCGAATGCCATCAGCGAGGACAGCAGCATGGCCAGCGGCAATGCCGTAGGCACTGTAATGAGGCTAAAAAAGAAGAATAGCTGTGCATAGTCTGTGACGTTCAGGTCCTTGGACACGAAGTCATCTATATAAAAGATCATGATCCGCATCAGGAAGACGAACACCACGACCGACATTGTAATCACAAATGGTCCCCAAAAGGACGTTAAAATAAGCTTGTCCAGCTTTTTCATCAACTACCTACTATTTCTCTTAAATTATCAATAAAACCCTCCCACAAAGAAGTCAGCTCATCACGGTCCTTATTGGACGAGTAGTCGATTATCCGCAAAAAGGTTGTCTGGGTTAACTCGCTTACTTCTAATTTTAGTTCCAGATGGTTATTGTCCAGATTATCTTCACTGGTATCCTCAAAATCGAAACGCACTGCTTTATTAATTCTCAGTCCTGTCTGCCGGGCAATGTGGCTGTCGCCGTCCCATTGGAAATCGAACCGGTGGTCGGGCAGCACAGTGACCTTCTCGGCAAACCATTGTTGGAGGCCCGAGGGCGTGGAAATATATGGAAAGAGAACTTTTGGGGAGGATCGCAATTCAAATTCTGTAACAAATTTATATTTTTCCATATGTGCTGAAATTAAAGGAGCCGCCTCGTTAGCGATCGCCTTATGTGCTGATTTAAAAGTTGTAATATAACATAAATCGACAATAAAAGCGTGCAAATTTAAATTTGTTGTTTTAAAAATATGCGAAATTTACGTTAAAAATGGGCAAATGGGTTGCATTGTAATATTCTTTAACATACTTTTGCACCACAATACGACGGCGGGGTAGCTCAGATGGTTAGAGCGTAGGATTCATAACCCTAAGGTCGGCAGTTCGATCCTGCTCCCCGCTACATTGTTGAAGACATCCTTCCGGATGTCTTTTTTCATTTCCGCACATTTTGCGCATTCTGCGAGAATTAAAATCGACGCGTTTGGGTTTACAGTAATTGGTAACACCACCGAATCACCTCAGAACTGTATGAAATTATTGATCCAATACCTGAGCAGGTACAAGGCCCTTATATTCCTGGCCCTGCTGATGGCCGCCATCAACCAAACTTTCTCCCTTCTTAACCCCTACATCCTCGGTAACTACCTCATTGACCCATACGCCAACAAGGCGGTAGAATTTCGTAACAAAGGGCTTGATAACGAGTTCTTCAAGGGCGTACTCATGGGCCTGCTGATGATCATCGGTGTAGCGATGGTATCCCGCATTGCCAAGGCGTTTCAGGATTACCTGGTGAATGTCGTGATCCAGAAATTCGGCGCTGCACTCTATACGGACGGGCTGCGGCATGCATTAAGGCTCCCTTTCCAGGATTTTGAGGACCAGCGCTCCGGCGAAACTCTTTCAGTGCTTCTGAAGGTCCGTGCCGATTGCGAGAAATTCATTCTGAACTTCGTTAACGTACTATTTTTCACGTCAGTAGGTATTGTTTTCGTAGTGGTAGTCGCATTCAGGCTCAGCCCCTGGCTCCCGCTGATCTACCTCATCGGTTCGGTGATACTGGCATTTCTGACGAGCGTGCTAAGCCGGAAGATCAAAACGATCCAGAAAAATATCGTGAAGGAAACGACCGCATTGGCCGGCTCCACGACCGAATCCCTGCGCAATATCGAGCTGGTGAAAAGCCTCGGACTCACCCAACAGGAAATCGGCCGGTTGAATACAACCACTTACAAAATCCTGAAACTGGAACTGAAAAAGGTAAAAAGTATCCGTTCGGTAAGTTTCATTCAGGGCACGTTCGTTAACTTTCTACAACAATGCGTGATGTTCGCGCTGCTGTTTTTCGTGTTCCGGGATAAAATTACCGTGGGACAAATGATGATGATGCAGTTCTACTCCTTCTTCATTTTCGGGCCGTTGCAGGAATTGGGCAATGTAATCCTCTCCTACCGCGAAGCCGAGGCGTCGCTCAACAACTTGCAAACGTTGCTGGCCCGCCCGGTAGAACACAAACCGGCTAATCCTGAGAGCATTAACGACATTAAAGATTTGCAGTTCGATCACGTGAAATTCCAGCACCAGTCGGCGAAACGGCCCGCTTTGGAGGACATTTCATTCGGCGTGAAGCGCGGTGAAACCATCGCATTCGTTGGACCATCGGGTTCCGGCAAAACCACTTTGGTGAAGCTGCTTGTGGGCTTGTACCAACCCATTGAAGGAAACGTGCTGTATAATGGTGTGAATGGAAAAGAAATCGATTTTGACGAAATCAGGCACAAAATTGGCTTTGTGACGCAGGATACGCAGCTTTTCTCGGGTACGATCAAGGAAAACCTGCTTTTCGTGAACCCGGAAGCGACGGACGAGATGATCAACGATGTGCTCATGAAGGCCGCTTGCTACAACTTGCTAGCCCGTGCGGAGAACGGCATCGACACCGTGATCGGCGAGGGCGGCTTGAAATTATCAGGCGGCGAACGCCAGCGCCTTTCGATCGCCCGTGCGCTCCTGCGTAACCCGCACCTGATCATTTTCGACGAAGCCACTTCTGCCCTGGATTCGCTCACCGAAGAAGAGATATCAAACACGATCCGCGACATCACCGACCAACGCCAGCATATCACCGTGATGATCGCACACAGGCTCTCGACGATCATGTACGCCGACCGCATTTACGTGCTCGAAAAAGGCCGCATCGTCGAAACCGGCAGCCACCACGCACTACTGGAAGAAAAAGGCCTCTACTACGCAATGTGGCGCCAGCAAATCGGCGAACGCAAAGACGAGACGGTACTTTCGGCGTGATAATGCGAAGCTCCTGCTTCGCACACACCATTTGAAGGCCTCCGGCCGGTCAGCACCCCGATAACGTCTCACGGTTCCGATCGGCCTAATTTTGAATGATTGAATAAATAGTCATGTTTTGTCAGATGTTGTCAAGTATTGCTTTAATTATTTTATCGAACAACTCCTGACCACTAATGACCTCCTGACTAATTTCATTCAATCATTCACTCATTCATCTACGCAAGAATCGGGTTTCAACAGGCTTTTCGGCAAGGTAATTTTGGTTTAAAAAATCAAAATACCCCTTGCAATGATCAACATCGAAAACCTTGACTGGCCTTCCATTCGCGAAAACCTTCACCGGCGCGGCTACGTGCAACTTACCAACGTCCTGGATGCCGGCGAATGCGACCAACTGATTGAGCAATACGATAATCCGACGCATTACCGCAAGACGATCGTCATGGAACGCTACCGGTTTGGGCTGGGTGAATACAAATACCTTTCCTATCCATTACCGGCAATTATCCAACGGCTACGCGAAAGCATATTTCCCAAACTGGTACCGGTGGCTAATCAATGGATGGAAGTCTTAAAAATGGGGAGTCCCTACCCCGCTGGTTTTGAAGATTTTCAGGACCTCTGTCGCGCCCAAGGACAAACCAAGCCGACCGTGCTGATTCTGAAATACGGCAAGGGAGGCCACAATACGCTGCATCAGGACCTTTACGGCGAATTATTCTTCCCCATACAAATGGTACTGTTCCTCAACGAGCCGGGCGAGGATTATACCGGCGGCGAGTTCGTGATGACCGAGCAAATTCCCCGCGCACAATCCAAAGCCATCGTTTTGAAACCACGAAAGGGCGATGCATTGCTTTTCACAACGAATTTCAGGCCTGTGAAAGGAAGCAAAGGCTATTACCGCGTTAATATGAAACACGGCGTGAGTGAAGTGCATAACGGGCAACGTTACACGCTGGGCATCATTTTCCACGATGCATTGAACTGAGCAAAGCGTGTGAATGCGCTATTTAACAATAACATTTTCAGCCAATCGCCCATTTGTAAATGATTCAGCACAGCGAAATAGGCCCGGAAAGCTTTGCGACAAGCCGGAAATTGAAAACGATGATTATCAGCCGGCAGATAACCTTTGCCGGCAATCGTAACCTGAAAATATACGGGTTATTATCCTGCGGTTCGGGAAAGCGGATGAAGCGCAGCAATCGGGTATTCTTCGCGGACGAGCGCGACGCGCTCACGCACGGGTACCGCCCGTGCGGGCATTGCATGCGCGAGGCTTATTGGAAATGGAAATCAGGCTAATGGTTTCACGGCAAGGCTGCGCCATAAATAGAAGGTAACGTACGTTTCCCAACCTGCATAGTCCCGGAAAAAGGCCTCTATTTTGTCCTTTTCACTACGTTCAGCAATGATACCGTGTCCTACGAGCGCATTCAGCAATCCCACATCGCCGTGCGGAATGCCTTCCGGCGCCCGAAACGACTTCATCAGCACATAATTCGCTGTCCAGACGCCAATACCCTTGTGCGCCACCAAAACCTTTTGCCGTGATTCAAAATCAGGCAGAGCCTCGATTAGCGAACGGCTGAGCGTACCCTCCACAAATGCACGGGCCGCGCCGATCACATACTCCGCTTTTTTCTGCGAAAACTGCATTTCACGCAGCACTCCCACCTCCGCATTAGCCAAAACTTCGGGCTCGGGAAAAATATGAAAAACCTGATTGTTCCATTCCATGTGCCGGCCATAGTACTCCACCATCCGCCGTTTCATTTTGTAAGCGAAAGTGAGGTTGATCTGCTGACCGATAATGGACCAGCAAAGCGCTTCAAACATGTCCGCAATCCCCATCAGCCGCAAGCCGGAGAAATCTTCCGTCATATAAGCCAGGCGACTGTCCTGCTTTAAATGCGTGTAAAACGGGGTGATATCACGGTCCATATCGAACCATTCGCGGACATAAGCGGTAACAAAATCACGGCATTCCGGATTTGAAACTCCTTCCAGCAGATCTATTTGCATAAAACAGTCACGTTCGCTTACCCGGAAAAGCACATCACCGTAGGGCGTCGCAATTGCTTTGAAAACTGTGGTGTCTGTCACCAAATGCAGGCAGTCATCATAATTGCGATTGAGAAACCACAGGCATTCCTGAAAGCTGAAAAGCGGGGCGATTGGAATTAAAATAGTTTGTTGATGCATGTCAAGCTTCATTTTGAATAGAATCGCGTAGCGATGTAATATTTGATAGAATCAAAGACGTACCACAACGCTACAATCCCGTCAGGGATGAATGATCGAATAAGGTTCTATTCAATCATTCAATGTACGATCTTGAAAACCAGTTCCCGTAGCAGCTCGCCTTCGGGAATATTGGTACCATCAAGTCCTTTCAAACGCCCGTCGCATTCGCGCAGGTAATGGATAATATTGGCCACTTTACCCATTGGGTAATTTCGCGCAGCCAGCAGATAATCTTTTACAAAATAGGGATTTACACCCAGCTCGGCGGCCAGGCCTTTTTCCGACTTGTCGCGTGCGGCGTGCGTGAGGAGCAGTTTGGAGAAAAAACCGAAAAGAATGATCAGCACCGGCGCCAGCGGATTATCCTTCGAATTGGAGGCAAAAAAAGCAGCTATCTGGTTCGCTTTCAGCACATCGCGGTGCATTAATGCCTTTTGAAATTCAAATACATTATATTCCTTACTGATCCCGACAAACTTCTCGACCGCCGCCGCATCGATACCCTCGTCCACGCGCAGGTTCACCATGATCTTCCGAATCTCGTTCGAAAGCCGTTTCAGATCGTTACCGATGTTATCTACAAGCATCTGAACCGCTTTCGGGCTGATTTTCACGCCCTCGTGCTGGCAGAATGCCCCTACCCAGTCGGGCAGCTTGTTGTCGTACATTTTTTTAGATTGCACCACCACTCCATTGGCATTGCAGGCTTTCAGGTAGGATTTCCGCTCGTCGGCATTGGCGTGGTAACAGAATACCAGCACCGTACTCGGCACGGGGTTCAATGCATAGTCTTCGAGGCGCTGCTGCTGTTCCTTCTGCTCAATGCCGTTCAGCCGATGCGCTTCTTTCACCAACACCAGCTGGCGCTCGGCCATGAATGGAAAGCGGCGCGCATAGCTCAGCACACCCGCCACATCGGTGTCTTTCCCGTAAAGCACGAACTGATTAAAACCCCGCTCAGACTCCGGAACTACCTTGTTTTCAAGTTCTTCGGCAATCGAATCGATGTAGTAAGGTTCATCTCCGTGCAGAAAATACAACGGACGAAACTTCTTGCTTCTGAGCTCTTTAAGGATAATATCGGGTGTTTGTGCCATGGATTTGCAGATTGGGACCTGAATAGCGTCCGGACGTCAAATTTACCGTTCCGCGTCGATTTATGCCGCGTTTTCAGCGATAAATTGACCAGCCTGCCGACGTAATTCCGGAAAGAAGGATAGGAATTTGGTGTAATAAAACGCTTCATTCGCCCGCAAATCGCTCACAGCCGCGGAGATAGGCACCAGAAATTCCGCGCGGCGTGATAGCCTCTTAAATGTAGTATCGATCCCGTCGAGCGTCGCATAAGTATTCAGCCAGTCCTGACGGATCATGGAGCGCACCATGGGCACCATCGTTTCCGGGATCAGGTGCTGGTTCCTTTCGATAACCGAGTACATCCGGTGGGCGTATATAAAAAGGGGTTCCTTATGGTAATGCTCGAAGTTTTTAGCCAGGAAGTAATCGAAGTAAATGTCCATTACAATGCCCGCCAATTTTCCCTGGGTAACAGCTGCTACATCTTTGGCTTCTGAAACTTCGGGATGGGTATCCGTAAACGAATCGATAAAACGGTGCAGTTTCAATCCGACCACATAGTCGGGGTTCCAGGTAGCGGTTTTTTCTTTGCTCAAACGCCCTTTTATGAAATCCCCGACATAATTGCCCATCATCACTCCCTCGTTCTCTCCCGACAGCAAAATATGCGCTAAAAAATTCATCTAAATGACATTTTGACAAAATTCCCGTACGTTTGTTCCCATACTCTTCCGGGGAACAATTCTTTTACAACAACCATTATTTTAATCAAACTAGCAAATGAAAGTCGAAAAAAATAGCGTTGTAGCGCTTACATATAGCCTCAGCATTCCGGACTCGGAAGGCGAAACGGATGTGGTGGAAGTGGTCACCGAAAACGACCCGATGTACTTTATCCACGGTATCAGCGGTTTGCCGGAAGGTTTCGAAAATCAAATCGAAGGCCTGTCGGCCGGCGATACTTTTGAATTTACCGTAGCTCCTGAAGAAGGTTATGGCGAATATGATGAAGAAGCGGTTGTAGACCTGCCTAAATCGGTATTCCAGAACAGCGAGGTGGACGAGAACGAACTGCTGCAAGTGGGCAACATCATTCCGATGACCAACGAAGAAGGCGAAAGACTTCACGGCCAGATCGTCGAGATCCACGACGACGTGGTGATCATGAATTTCAACCACCCGCTCGCGGGCAAAGAAATGCATTTTGCTGGCAAAATCCTGAGCGTCCGCGCGGCTACGCCTGAGGAGCTCGACCACGGGCATGTGCACGGGACCGGCGGGGTGCATCACCACTAATAATTTTGAATGATTGAATGACTGAATGACCGAATAACGTCTATTCAATCATTCAATCATTCAGTTATTCCCTTATACTGCTCCACCTCCACGCCGAATCTCCTCAGAAACTCCACGCCCTCTTCTACGGCAATGCCTTTATAGGCGGCATAGGAATGCAGAAAAATCACTTTTTTGATCTTCATCGTGTAAATCACCCGCGCGCAGGCAATGCAGGGTGCTAGCGTTACGAAAAGCGTTGATCCTTCGATATTTGAGCCGTTTTTTACAGCAAAAAGAATGGCGTTCTGCTCGGCGTGCAAGGCCAGAGAACAGCTGCCCTTCGCGTCGCGAGGACACCCTACTCCTGGAAATTCCTCATCGCAGTTGTGCGTACCCGCGGGGGGACCGTTATAACCGATAGAAATAATCCGTGTGTCCTTCGTTAGCACTGCACCGACCTGCGCTTTTATACAATGTGAACGCTTGGCAAGATTTTTTGCCAGGTCCATGTAAATGTCATCAAATTCCGGCCGCAAATTCGTTGTAGGTATTGTCATTCTCTTTTCAATCCAAATTTCAGGGTACAAACTTAGGGAAATGGCGGCTGGATTCAACGTAGTTTGAGAAGTATGACCCGAAGCATTGCCCTTCTTTTTTTAATGACCATGTTCCTTAGCCCGCTTTTCGCGCAGCAGGACAGGTCGGTTGTTACCCTTTCCAAAGATCCCGCCGGCCTTTTCAAGTCTTATAAATTCTTCATTCAGAACGTCGAAGACCAACGCCCGCAACCGGGTGCGTCACTGGGTAAGGTAATCGCACTGGGCAAGGAAATTCCGGCTGTACTGCCCGGAAAGGCTGAAAATGAGCTGTTCAGCTACTGGTCATACCTGGCGCCGAAGAAAGAGCAATCCTATTTACCGCTTTATATTACCATTAAAGAGCTGTCCGTGAATGAAAAGCGCATAGGCCCCAACCGGGTCACGGGGGAGGTTCGCCTGAATGTGCGGTTCCGATGGTACCGCGACATGCAACCTGTGGAGCTTACAGGTTATCAAACGGCAGCCAACTATACGCGGCCAGAAACAGCATTCACCCACGACAAACTGATCAAACAACTCGTAGATCAGGCATTAGGCCATTTTCAGAAGTGGATGGCCGCGAATGCGGGCAAAACACCGGCATTGGCTCGAAACCTGGTGCTCACATTTAAGGAAATTAACAATACCGCTTCGGAAGATACTGTCTTCTATTCGCCAAAACGGCCGCTGATCTGGGACGATTTCAAGGTGAGAAGCGCCAAACCCGGCAGCCGGTATGCGGCAGCGGTGTTTACGAGTTTCGGTTACGAAGGCCGCTCCTATCCGAAAGACGATGATCTGGTGGTGGAAATCGGGTTGAAAATATTTATGGTCAAAAGCATGTCGTGGGGTCGGCCCGAGTCGCGTAATGCGGGCACACTGCGTCATGAGCAGATCCATTTCGATATCACGAGGCTGGTGGTCGAAAAGTTTAAAGAACGCCTCAAAAAGGCTGAATTGACCATTGAAGACTACGACAGCGAGATCCAGTACCAGTTTCTCGAAGCATTCCGGGAAATGAACCGGGACCAGGAACGGTATGACGGCGAAACCGGCCACGGCCTGAATGACGGCATGCAAGCCGTCTGGGACAAAAAAATCGCACAACAGATTGAGGCGCTCTACTCCGTGCAATAGCATTTACGGCGCAGTAATGCGGATAATCTGCTGAATTTCGTGGCTTACCGCGTAATTTTTTACATTGAAATCAAATGCACGGGTATCCGCTGTAAAAGCCTTATCGCTCAAAAGATAAAGTCTGTTTCCCGATTTAAAGCTCAGTACCCGATGCTTCGGAACCTGAAAAACGACCGGACCAGTATTCCAATATACACTCAAACTACCTGCTATTGAAAAAGTTGCAAAAATAGTTACACCCACAACCGAAACCTTTAACCAACGCAGCGAACGTCCATGCCAGGCATACCAGATTGCGAAGAGAATCGAATACAGCAAAACAACCTCCAACTTGTTCAAATGCAGGTTTTCCAGCAAATGCCCCGGCAACACGCGCGGAATCGAGGCCGACCAGTCGGTAAGCTGAGCTGAGAAAGTTACTACATGCCCTACCAGCCAGCCCAGCCACGAAATTCCTGTAAGACTGATCAGCAGCAGCACCAGCGCGGCAGGCAGCAGAATATTCGTAAACACGACGACAAGCGGGTTTACAAGCCAGAAATAGGTCGGGAATTGATGAAAATAGAAAATACCGAGTGGAAATGTGGCGATCTGTGCCGCGAATGCCAGTGCAGTAACCTGCCAGATAAATTTTAAAACCCGGTTAGCAGGTTTCAAAATGCCGTAAATAGGCTCGAAAAAGAGAAAAATACCCGCCATGGCCAGATACGACAGCTGAAATCCGACGTCGTACAACGCGCACGGATCGAGCAGCAGGATAATCAACGCCGAAAACGCCAGTGTATTCATCGGGTTATGCGTTCTTTCGGAAACTTCGGCAATCACCAGCACCAGGCACATGAGCGCGGCACGCTGCACCGACGGTGGTAAGCCCGTCACCAGTGCATAAAAACCCAACAATGCAGCCATCAGAAACAGATAAAGCCATTTCCCAAACCGCCAACGTTTCACCCAGCCCAAAGCCATGCCGATCGCCAGAAAAATAATCGCCACGTGCATTCCGGAAACGGAAAGAATATGTACGGCGCCTGAAATCACGTAATCACCCACTTGTTCCGCTCCCAGGTCGTCGCGCCGCCCCAACAACATGGCCTTCACGAGCCCGTACGCGCTCTCATCGACCACGTACGCACGGAATTGATCATCCGCCCATGCCGATACGGCCTCGGGCCAATAAGCAGGGCTATTCCGCGAACTGGCGGAAATCCGTTTGTACGAACGATCATTTACAAATGCGGTGAAAAGAATGCCCCTGTTGCGCAAATATTGCGCATAATCAAACTGTCCGGGGTTTACCGGCGAAGCGGGGCGCTCCAGCCGTCCCCTCACGAGCAGCAAGTCGCCGGGCTGCGGAATGTCAGAAAGGCTATCCGGCAGATAAATCAACGCTTTCGCAGGGTAATTGATCCAATGATTTCCCAGCCCGAATTGTTTGGTATGAACTTCAAAACGAATGGAATTACTGCGTTTCTCGGGTATGGTGGTTACTTCGGCAGTATAAGTGTTGTATTCCAATGCATCAACCGAAGCAATTTGAGCATCCCTTTCCGCTTCGGCCCTTATTTTAAGTCCGGCTCCGAGCAGCAACATCCATGCTGCCAATCCGACTGCAAAACCGGTCGATCGGCCAAACCGGTACAGCAAAATACATCCAATCGTTACCAATACCAGCGCTGTTGAAACAAAAACAACCGGCGATATGCCGGTTGTACGCAATGCGTCGCCCGCCAATATGCCGGTTGCTAGGAATATTACTACGCTGACAAACGGAGCGCGTGATAGCATGGATGTTTATCGTACAACAAAACGTTTCGTAATGGTCTTATTAGCAGTCGTTACCTTAAAATAGTACAAACCGCTAGGAAAGTTTTTAACGTTGAGATAAGTACGGTTGACGGCGTCTTCCGTCACTTTTTGGCCCTTTTGGTTGTAAACGGACACGGTATAATTCTCGAAATTCGGCGTAAATATGTTGGTAGTGAGCGTTTCCCTAACCGGATTCGGATAAATCTCTACCAACAGCTCGTTGGTCGAAATCTTCGAATACTCTACCATCTTCGCGCGTCTCGGGCTGAGGGCCATTACCGCGTGCATCCGCTCCTTCTGGTCGTTGGTAAAAATGCTCATACAAACGTCGGGCGAGTAATCCATGTAATTTTCGATCATGTTACGCGTCACGAGTGTACCGCGGCATTGCGAATACACCGGCGAGCATGAAACATCCGTGGTTTCATTTTTGGTGTTGGCCGTAGGCGTATCATCGCAGTAATCGGTGCCGCAAGTGGCATCGCCCCAGATGTGGATCAGCCCCAGCCAGTGCCCTACCTCGTGCGTGGTAGTCCGGCCCAGGTTGTATATCCGGCTTGTGATTGCATCGGAATTGCGTCCGAAATAGCGGAAATCAATGATAACACCGTCGGTCAACGCATCGGTTTCTGTGTTTTCAGAAGTAGCAAGACCTGCCGTGCGGCTATTGATTTCCGTTACAACCGGAAACTGCGAAGTTCCCAGGTAGCGGTCGTTCAGCCGTGTTACCCAGATATTCAGGTAACGATTGGTAAACCAGGCAGGCGAAATGTTCGCCAGATCATCCGCATCGGTGATCGGGCTGAACTGCGACGTGGTATTATAGGTGCGCACCACCGACACCAGCCTGAAACGGATGCCCGTATCAACACCCAATGAATCGGTATAGAAGCCTTTGTAGCCGGATGTGTTGCCATAATCTTCGTTCAGCACGTCGATCTGGCTCTGTATCTGGGCATCGGAGATATTCCCGTTCCCAGCGCCCCCGATCACGTTGTCGGCCCGGTTGTGAACGACATGCACCACGACCGGAATCGTGATCACCTCGCTGGCGCTCGTACGTGCGCCAGCAGCGGAGCGTATGTAGTTTTGGATCGCCTGTTCCGATTGGATCCGCAGGTTTCTCAGGGCAGGATTTTGCAACAGCCGTACTGAGTCGCGTTCTGTGCTGGCACAGCGCGTAACGAGGGAATCCTGCGCCTTTCCGAGCGCAGAAACCAGCAACAGGCCGGCCAGCAACAGGCTACTTTTCCGATTTTTCATAAGCAGCAAGAATGTCCTTCACCAAACGGTGGCGTACGACGTCAGAACCGTCCAGTTCTACGAAACTGATCCCCTTAATCCCCTTCAAAACCGTCAGAGAGTCGATCAGACCCGATTTAAGGTTTTTCGGAAGGTCAATCTGCGACTTGTCACCGGTAATGATCGCCTTGGAGCTCGGGCCCATCCGGGTCAGGAACATCTTCATCTGCATCGGCGTGGTGTTCTGTGCCTCGTCGAGCAGGATGAATGCGTTGTTCAGTGTACGACCGCGCATGTAAGCAAGCGGCGCGATTTCGATTACCCGGCTTTCGAGGTACAATTTCAGCTTTTCCGGCGCAATCATATCATCGAGCGCGTCGTAGATCGGGCGCAGGTAAGGATCGATCTTCTCTTTCAAATCACCCGGCAAAAAACCCAGGTTTTCACCCGCTTCTACCGCCGGGCGCGTGATGATGATCTTGCGTACTTCCTTGTTTTTCAATGCCCGCACCGCAATGGCAACCGCGGTATAGGTTTTCCCGGTACCGGCCGGACCAATCGCGAATACGAGGTCGTATTTGCCGGCCTGCTCCACCAGCAGCTTCTGGTTGGGCGTTTTGGCTTTCACGACAAGCCCCTTGTTACCATAGAGGATCACGTCATCGTCGTCCTCGCCCGTAGCAACAGGCATTTTAGCGATGCCGTTCAGGTAGCCTTTGACGTTGTCGTTGGTTATCTTTCCATACTTCTGGTAATGCGCCAGAAGCGAGTCAATTACATCTGTGATTCGGATAATTTCGGGGGCAGTCCCCTGGATGCGGATCTCGTTTCCGCGTGAAATGATTTTACTTTCGGGGAAAGCAGCGGCAACTTCCTTGATATTCGAATTGTGAATGCCCAGAAAATCGACCATGGATACGTCTTCGAGTGTGATGATTTTTTCCAGCAAATGAGTCAGTGTTTAATGTTTCTCTATCGTTTGTAAAATTTAGTAATAATAACCAACATTTGTAAAACATAATCGTCGAAAAAACAATTAACCACCCAAATCCCGGGCGAAAAAATTAGCGTTTCCCGACCAAGTCTTTCATTATCAGACACGCACAAAAAAGTCGTGTGGCAGAAAAAAAATTATTGCGCCAAACTCCCCGCCACCGCTTTCGTTGAAGGCCTCCAATGATTAACTTTGTCTTAATATGGAAAACGAAAAGGCATCTAATAGCTACCCCAGGAGCGGCTCCAAAACCGGTAACGGCACCAAGCGGGCTTTTGCTCCGAGAACGCCATCCAACGATCAGAATTTCAGCAAATTACCACCCCAGGCCATCGACCTGGAAGAGGCGGTTTTGGGCGCTCTGATGATCGAAAAGGATGCTCTCACGGCGGTGGCGGATATCCTCCGCCCGGATAGTTTTTATAAGGAGTCGCACGTGCGCATTTACAGCGCGATCGTCACGCTCTTCGCCGACTCCGAGCCCATTGATATGCTCACGGTTACGGCCAAATTGCGCAGCACCGGAGAGCTGGAACTGGTCGGCGGGGCGTCGTACATTATGGAGCTGACGAGCAAAGTCAACTCCGCGGCCAACATCGAATTCCACGCCCGCATTATCTCGCAGGCTTATATCAAACGGGAGCTCATCAAAGTATCTTCCGAGATTCAGCGCGAGGCTTACGAAGATACAACCGACGTGTTCCGGTTGCTGGACAAAACGGAACAATCGCTTTTCGCGATTTCAGAGTCCAATATCAAGAAAAATTACGCCGACATGGGTGCGCTCATGCGCCAGGCGCTGGCCGAACTCGACCAGAAAAAGAATAATAAGGACGGTCTTACGGGTGTGCCATCCGGTTTCAGCGCGCTCGACAGGCTGACTTCCGGCTGGCAAAAGACGGAATTGATGATCCTCGCGGCACGTCCCGGTATGGGTAAAACGGCATTCGTCGTTTCCTCGCTGCGGAATGCGGCTGTGGATTTCAATATTCCGGTGGCGATATTCTCTTTGGAGATGTCCTCCGTGCAGCTCGTCAATCGTTTGATATCCGCGGAGGCCGAGATCGATAGTGAGAAAATCCGTAAAGGAAGCCTCGCGCCGCACGAATGGGAGCAGCTGCACCACCGTATTCACCGGCTTACCAATGCACCCATTTACATTGACGATACCCCTGCCCTTTCAGTCCTCGAACTGCGTGCCAAATGTCGCCGTCTGAAAGCGCAGCATGACATTCAGATGATCGTAATCGACTACTTGCAGCTCATGACCGGCGATACAGGCGGTAAAAGCCCGGGTAACCGTGAACAGGAAATTGCGATGATCTCACGATCGTTGAAAAACCTGGCGAAAGAGCTCGACGTGCCGGTCATCGCGCTGTCGCAGCTGAGCCGGGCCGTTGAAACGCGTGGCGGTGAAAAACGCCCGCAACTCTCCGATTTGAGGGAATCCGGTTCCATCGAGCAGGATGCGGATATGGTAATATTCCTTTACCGTCCTGAATATTACGGTATTACGGAAGACGAAGCAGGTAACTCGGTAGCGGGTGTAGGCGAGGTAATCCTGGCTAAAAACCGGGCGGGTTCGCTGGATACGATCCAGCTTCGCTTTATTGGTAAATACACCAAATTTGCCGATCTCGATTCAGGCTTCACGCCTGCCCCATTCTCGATCGACCGCCCGATCCAGACCTCGAACCCGATATCCTCTTTCGAAAGCCAGGCCAAGCCTACCGCACCAGCCATGGGCGGAACGCTCCGCAGCCGGGCAAATGACCTGAGCAATTTCGATTACAAGGGGCCGGATTCGGAGCCACCATTTTAGTAAGCTTTAAGCTGTAAGCGGTAGGCTATAAGCTTAGAGCTCATTCCTTACAGCTTACTGCTTATAGCTTAAAGCCCACCTCTTACCGCCCCTTCTTCACCAAAAGCGCCACATTCTCCACATGGTGCGTATTCGGGAACATATCTACGGGTTGTACGCGTGTTACTTCATAATCTTCCGCCATTAACGCCAGATCGCGCGCCTGTGTGGCTGTGTTGCAGCTCACGTACACGACGCGGTCGGGAGCGGCTTTCAGGATCGTTTCGATTACCGGCACGTCCATTCCGGCACGTGGCGGGTCGGTAATGATCACGTCCGGGCGCCCGTGCGTATGCAGGAAGCTCTCGTTCATAATCGCGCGCATATCGCCTGCGAAGAATGAGGTGTTGGTAATGCCGTTCAATTGGGAGTTGATGCGGGCGTCCTGCACGGCTGCCTCCACATATTCCACCCCTACCACTTTCTTCGCGCTGCGGGCTACAAAATTGGCAATAGTGCCTGTACCCGTATAAAGGTCATAAACCGATTCACTACCCGTGAGCTGCGCATACTCCCGCGCCACGCTGAACAGCTTGTAAGCCTGCTCCGAGTTCGTCTGATAGAAGGATTTCGGTCCGACAAGAAACGTGAGGTCCTCCATCGTTTCGCGGATTACCTTTTCACCTGCGTAATGGATCACTTCCTGGTCCTGGTAAGAGTCATTCCCTTTCAGGTTCACGATATAGTTCAGCGAAGTGATTTCAGGATGGTTTTGATGGAGAAATTCCATCACTTCCGTGATAATCTCATCGTTTTGCTCCCCGAATTGCACAATCACCATCACGTCGCCAGAATTGGCTGTACGGATGATCACGTTACGCATGACGCCTACATTAAAACGTACGTCGTAATAAGGGTACCCTTTTTCCTCCGAAAACCGGTGCAGCGAGTTCCGGATCGCGTTCGACGGGTCCGGTTGCAGGTGGCAATGGTCTACGGTAAATATTTTATCGAAACGCTTCGGTACGTGAAAGCCCAGTGCGGTTTTGGCAAAAGGCTGTCCCGAATCGAGCTGCTCCTTGGTTAGCCAGCGCCAATTTGAGAAAGTGAATTCCAACTTATTGCGGTAGTATTCGGTCTTAGGGGCAGCGATAATCTCGTTAATCTCAACATTCCTGATCTTTCCTATCCTTTCAAAATGATCCACTACCTGCTGCCTTTTGAACCTGAGCTGATGCTCGTAGCTGATATGCTGCCACTTACAGCCCCCGCACACCCCGAAATGTTCGCAATAGGGTTCCGTACGTAAAGCCGATTGGGAATGGATTTTGGTGACGATGGCCTCCTTCAACTTTTTCTTGGTACGAACCACCTGAAGATCGACGATGTCACCGGGAGCCACATTACCTTCCACAAAGATTACGCCGTCTTCCGATTTAAATATACATTTGCCTTCTGCCGCAAAATCGGTAATTTCAACGTACTCGTACTTGTTACTCTTAGACATTATTTCCTGTTTTAATTACTAATCCCAATATCCTATCGGATCAATTTTACTGCCGCATCATTCTCATGAAAAAACGGTTCATCTTATTTATTCTGATGCTGTTTGCCATTTGCGACGCCAGCGCCACACACATCGTTGGCGGGCAGCTCTTCATCACGCAAACCCAGGATCCCCGGTACAACTACAACATGGGCCTCACGATGTACTTCGATGCCCTCAATGGTAATCCCGGCGCAGAAGACCCGTTCGTCACAATTTATGTGTTCAGAAAGCGCGACAATGTGCTCATAGGCTCTCTTGAAGCCCCAAAAATAGAACGAAAATCGGTCAACTACGCAAACCCGCTCTGCGGAATCTCCACACTCCAGACGTGGCAGATCACTTACAGCGCCGCTGTACGACTTTTGCCGACTGATTTTGACGACGCCCAGGGCTATTATATGGTGTGGGACCGATGCTGTCGCAACGGTACCATTACGAACATTCAGGCACCCGGTGATGCCGGCAGCCTTTTCTACCTCGAATTCCCGCCGCTCTTCAAGAATAATGCCAATTTCAAAAACTCTTCCCCTGTTTTCCCTGAAATCCAGGGCGATTATGCCTGCGTAAATTCGCCGTTTCTGTTCAATTTCGGGGGTACCGACGCCGATGGTGACAGCCTGGTGTATTCGCTGATCACGCCCATGCAGGGTTTTGCCGACAAATCCAACCCCAGCGCTCCCGCCCGCGGCTCATCCAACTACCCGCGCCTGACGTGGATCGACGGTATTTCGGTGAGTAACATGATCCCGGGCCCTGATCCGCTGAAAGTCAACAAATCGACGGGGATGTTGTCGGTAACGGCCGGTTCTGTGGGCTTGTATGTGTTTGCCGTCCAGGTCGAAGAATATCGTAACGGCGTGAAAATCGGAATGCTTACCCGTGATTTTCAGCTCAAAGTGGTCGACTGCCCTAAAATGGATCCGCCGAAACTGTTGTTCAAACCCAAAGGAAAGAACACTTACTATACCGAAAACGAGATCATCACGATCAAAAAAGGTGATCCGGAGTGCTTTGAAGTAATGGTTACCGACCCAACCGTGAACCAGGTCGTAGCCGTGGATGGCCATGCGGTGAACAATTCGAAGGACTATTTTACGCTGCTACCTGCCCAATTCACTACCAGGGTCCCGAACGACACCCTGAAATTCCAGGTTTGTCTCGAAGAATGCTTCGTCACCTACGATAACCGCCCGATCAAGATCCAGCTCATCGCGCAGGACGGCAGCTGCCCGTTCCCGCTGACCGACACGCTGAATATCTACATTCGCCGCGAGAGCAGCGGAAATAATGCGCCTACCGTCACGACCTCGCTCGCTAGCGACTACGTACACGTGACCGCGGGCGTACCCGTGACGTTCGATGTCTACGGAAAAGATCCCGACAAGGATAACCTGGCGCTTTCCGGCCGCGGTCAGGATTTCAATATGAATGACCTGGGGATGGATTTCAAGCCAGCCAGCGGCCAGGCCAGCGTGCAGCAGAAATTCACCTGGATACCTCCCTGCAACGCCAAAAAGGGAGATACCCTCGCTGTGGATTTCAAGGTGGAAGATATGCGCTGCGAAGGTAATCCGATGCCCGTCTCAAAACCGGTGTATTTCATCGTCGATGAATCACCCAACCGGGCCCCGTCCGTGAAAACATCCCTGCCCGTTCAGGAAATCACTTACCAGATCGGCAGTTCGCAGGGCATTACCTTCGATGTGCTGGCAAGCGACCCCGACACGAATATGATCGTTCTGACGGCCGCCGGGCGTGGATTTGACATGAAGGATGCCGGAATGATTTTCGAGGCCAAAACGGGCGTAAAATCGGTCACTTCTCCTTACGCCTGGAATCCTGAATGCTCGGTGCTCAACGGCCAGCCCGAACAGACCTTCATGGTCGATTTCGTTACCCAGGACAAAAGCTGTGCTGCGGCCACCGACACCACTACGGTGAAGGTTACTATCAAGGATAATGGCACTACCCCATTCCCCGAGTTCCCGAATGTCATCACCCCGAATGGCGACGGCAAGAACGACTGCCTCGTGTTCGAGGAATTGCCGGCCGACAATTGCGATGACTATTTCAAAGACATCACCGTATTCAACCGCTGGGGCAAGCAGGTCTATTATTCCAAAGTAAGACCGAACAACTGGTGCCCCGATAAGATCTCCGGCGGCTACTATTACTTCCTCATACAGTACACCAAACGCTCTTACAAAGGAGGACTCACAGTACTTAAATAATTATTAATCAAGCAAATAGCCCGTAACATCTAATATGAATGTTACGGGCTATTTGTTTTAAATGATATGTACTAACAATACAAACTATAAGGATTTTATGTATTAAAAGCTATATACTTTTAATATTATTTAATTATATGAAAAGGGCGATGTTAGTTTTATACTTTTAGTACATTTCATAATAACACAGCATATGTAACATTAGATATGTATAATACTTTCAGTATTGAAAGTTAATACCATACGTTCCCCACTTTTAAAACTTTCCCCGCCCAAATGCAACGCTCACTCAATCCACTCGTCTTTTAAAAAGATAAATAAATGACAGTAAGTTAATAAAAAATCTTATTAATTTACCTGCCTCGTTGTCGCGTAGTATTTCTATCGATCTACTAATGTCTTCTACATTATTACAATAATTGCTCGTATCTCTAAATCTCTTTTGTATGAAGAAAATGTACCTTCTGCACAGCGCGTACTTGTTGCGCCTGCTGTGCCTGATCCTTGGGAGTTGTCTCACCCTCCATGCCCAAAACGTAAGGGTTACCGGGACGGTCACCTCCGCCTCCGACAACTTGGCGCTCGTGGGGATATCCGTCCTCGTAAAAGGCACTAATAACGGCACTACGTCCAATGCTACGGGTGAATACGCGATCAATGCGCCCACGGGCGGAACGCTTGTTTTCTCGTTCGTTGGTTTTGAAAAACAGGAAGTACAAGTCAACAACCAGAGCGTAATCAACGTGGTGCTGAAAGAAGATAATCAGCAGCTGAACGAAGTGGTGGTTACTGCGTTGGGTGTTAAACGTGAGAAAAAGCAGCTGGGCTACACCGTTTCCGAGATCGCCGGTGCAAAAATGGCCGCCACGAACGAATTGAGCCCCATCAGCGCATTGCAGGGACGCATCCCCGGCGTGCAGATCGACCAGGGCGCGGGCGGGCTAATGGGTAATACCAAAATCCTGATCCGCGGAAACTCTACGCTCGGCGTCAACAACCAGCCTATTTTCGTGGTCGACGGCGTGATCCTCGACAACGATGTGTACGACGGCAGCAGCGGCCCCCGCGACTTTGGTAATTCGCTTAAAAACCTCAATATGGAGGATTTTGAGAGCGTTTCGGTCTTGAAAGGTTCAGCCGCCGCCGCATTGTACGGCACCCGGGCGATTAACGGGGTGATCCTGATCACCACCAAAAAAGGCGCTCAGCGCAAAGGAATCGGTGTGAGCGTTTCGCAGACGTTCAATATGCAGAAACCCTACCGCGGCCCCGATTTCCAGAACGAGTACGGCGGTGGTACGGTAGGCGCATTCTTCACCGATACCCGCGACCCGAACTACAAACCGGACGAAAGCTGGACTACCAAGGTATTCCCTACCAACGCGCAGGGCCAACCATACATCGACCGGCAAATGAACCGTGAGCTGGAAAACTGGGGCCCGCGCTTCAACAATCAGCAAGTGGTTGATTATGACGGCAAAATGACGACATACCAGGCCTATCCGAACAACTACCTGGATGCATTCCAGACCGGAAAAGGCAGCCTGACGAACGTAGCGATCGACGGCGGCAACGAACGGTCGACGTTCCGGTTCTCCTACAACCGCGTGGACAGCCGTGGGATCAATTTCAAAAACAACCTCGATAAGAATGCATTTAACCTGCGCGCGACCCAGAACCTGAACAAATTCCTCGTCGCCGACGTCACCGCCGACTACACCACCACGGAGGGCACCAACCCGCCGTCGCTCAGCCTGAATAACTACATCTGGACTTTCCCGCGCAACTACGACACCCGATACTGGATGCAGCGCCAGAATTACATCGGCTACAAAGGTGGCCTGCGGAACGTGAGCGACGTGAGCGAGCCCAACCTAGTCCCCGGCGCCGATTACTGGTTTAATATCTTTGAAAACAATTACAGCCAGCGCGAACAAATGGTGCGCGGGCGCCTTGCATTGACCGCTACCGTTACGGACTGGCTCAAATTGCAGATAGAAGGCAATTTCAACAACCTGTACACCAAGAGCGAAATCAAGGAGCTGGGCCAGGGCGTAAACTTCACGGGCGGCCGCTACGCGCTCGGGCACTCGACGAAGCAAACGAATTTCATGAAATGGCTCGCAATTTTTAACAAACCCATCACGAAAGACCTGGATTTCAACGGCTACGTGGGCGGCGAGTCGCAGCAGTACAGCCTGTCGTTCAACAATGCGGAGACGGTTGGCGGGCTTTCCTACCCCGGCAATTTCTTCCTGGCCAACTCAGTACAATCGCAAAAATCGGAAGGCGGAATCAAAACGCGCCGCTCCTACAAGTCGCTGTATGCTAGTGCAGATTTTGCCTGGTGCGACCAGCTTTTCCTGCAAACTACCTGGCGCGGCGACTGGTCCTCGGCATTGACTTATTCCAACGGCTCCGGAAACAACTTTTACAATTATCCTTCGGCAAGCTTGTCCTGGATTTTTACGCAGTCGTTCCATTCTTCACTACCTAACTGGCTCAGTTATGGAAAGTTGAGGGGAAATCTGGCTGCATTGGGTGGCGATATCGAGCCATTCCTGCTCAATCCGGGCTTCAAATTCGGCGGGTATACCAATGCCGGCGGCTTCGGTGACCAGGCATTGTCGACATTCAGTGCCCAGTCGACCCTGCAAACCAACATCAAGCCGTTGCGGAAGATCGCCAAGGAAATTGGTTTGGAGGTGAAAGTGCTCAACAACCGCCTCGGGCTCGATTTGTCGGTATACCGCGATAATTCCCGCAACCAGCCTATCCCCATTTCAGCGGCCATTGAGACCGGCGTGAACAGCATTCTCATCAATGCGGGTAACATCCAGAACACCGGTATCGAGATCGCGCTTGATGCAACACCCATTAAAATCGGCGCTTTTTCCTGGAACAGCACGGTAACATTTTCACGTAACCGAAACAAAATCATAGAGTTGTACGGTAACCGCGAATACTACGCCCTGGCCGACGAATCGGGAGGCGGCAACGACCTGATCCCCTATGCCAAAGTGGGCGGCGCTTATGGTGTAATCCGCACCAAAATTGCCGCTGCGCGCTTCCAGGGTACCGATGCCGGCGACCCGCGTAATGGATTGCCGATCCTCTCGTGGCGGGGCGATGCGCGCGCGGCTTTTCCGGCACGCAGCAATGAATGGAAAGATGTGGGTGATATCAATGCAAAATTCCGCGGAGGATGGGATAATACATTCTCTTACAAAAGATTATCCCTTAATGTGTTGTTCGATGCCAAGATCGGCGGGGATATGATCATCACTTCGCTCCGTTACGGAACGCACACGGGCGTTTTCAAAAATTCGCTGCAAGGCCGCGATGCAGACCACGGCGGGATCGTGTTCCAAAGCAAGTTTGATGGTAAAACTTACGACGACGGCATTCTGCCCGAGGGCGTTTTTGCGGCAGGCCAGACCATCACGCAGCCCGACGGCTCGAATGTGAATGTGGGCGGAATGACTTTCAAGGAGGCTTACGACAAAGGACTGGTTGAACCCACCCATTTACCGCAATACAATTACCGCTACGGCTCGTTCTCGACCGCCGTCGGCGATTACTGGATTTCGGAAAACTCGTGGATTTCGCTGCGCCAGGTTTCGCTCAGCTACCAGGTCCCGCAATCGGTTTGCGAGAAAATCAAGCTCAATGCGTTGTCAATCAACCTTGTAGGGCGCGATTTACTTTACCTGTACAACACGTTACCGCTGAACTTCAACCCCGCATCAAACTTCTCGAACAGCACCGCCGTGCAGAAGGAAGTCGGTTTTATCCCGCCTATGACCCGCGCCCTGGGCGTTACCCTGCGCGCTGCATTCTGATGTAACCGGTTCATGTTCAGCCATTTTTAAAAGATATTCCCAATGAAAAATATATTAACAAAATGCGCCGCCGGTACCGTTCTCGCCACCGGCCTCCTGTGGGCGACTTCCTGCGAGAAGGATTTCGGCGATATCAATACCGACCCGAGCATTGTGATCACGCCCGATCCCAAGTTTCTTTTCACCCACTCGCTCAATAGTCTGGAATCGTACCAGGGTACCGAATGGATCTGGGAAAATCTGGAACAGCTCCTGCGCTTTTCGCAACACCTTACCACCGATCCCTATGAGCTTTCGACCAACATCAATTCCCGGTATTCGGCTTACTATTCGAATATTTTGCCGAATCTGGTCGAAATCCGCAAGCAAATAGACCTGAAACCCAACAAAGAACGGTTTCAGAAAATGCGCGCCGCTACGTACGTGGTGGGCGTGCTGCACGGGCTGCGCGTGACGGACATGAACGGATCTATCCCTTACACCCAGGCCATTAAAGCCCGCGATGAACAGAACTATACGCCTGAATATGACACGCAGAAGACCCTGTACGACACCTGGCTGGCCGAATTGAACGACGCGATTACCGCATTGAGCGCCAGCTCTGAGGACCAGGAAGGCTTCGGCAATGCGGACATTATCTACCACAGCGACTGGGTGAAGTGGGTGAAAGCGGCCAACACGCTCAAATTGCGTATTGCATTGCGCTATGAGGGCCAGGATAAGGCTAAAACGCAGCAGATTTACAAGGAAGTGGCCGATAATGCCATCGGTCCCATCGTGGAGGACGCCGACCAGTTTGCCTACCTCGACCCGGACTGGGGGCCGGTTGGCGGTGATGTCGATTACCGGAGCACACGTTTCGCTACGAAGTCGATTATAACGTTCCTGAAACAGACCAAAGACCCGCGGCTGGCTATCTATTTCAGCCCGAATGACCTAAGTAAGAACGCATTGGATTCACTCAAAAAGTACAACCAGGCTTTGCCGGCATTCATCGACCCGGCCGACCCGCAAATCCGTTTCCAGGGTGGCCCGGCCGATTGGACCACCAATCCGACCGTCGCGCAGTATTATAAAAACCCGCTCAACGCAGGTAGCAACAAATACGTGGTGATGTCGACGATCAACAAGGTATTCTTCGCGCCGACCCGCAACGGCGGCAAAGGGACCTTCCAGGACTACATGATCACGAGCGCAGAAGGCTGTTTTTACATCGCCGAATTGATTCAGAAAGGCTATGGTACGGGCTCGAAAATCACGGGAACGGCCGAGGATTGGTACAAAAAGGGCATTGCGTCGTCGATGCGTACGATGAACTCCATCGCGCAAGCGGCATTGTCCACCACCGGCTTGTCGGCCAACGCAGATGCTGAAATCGCCGCCTACCTCGCCCTACCACAGGTGAAACTGAACGGTACCAACGACCTGGAACGCATTTACATCCAGGAGTACCTGAACTTCATGCGCCTGCCTACGGAGGCGTTTACGTTCGTGCGCAGGACGGGTTATCCCAAAAACAACTCGACATATTACCCACGAGACGCGTTTAATGAGGCCATTCCGCGCCGCTACTGGGTCGACGAGCCCCCGCTGGGCACCAACAACGCGAACTGGCTCAAAGCGCAGACAGAGCAAGGATTTACGCCCAACGACCGCACCGCCGCCACACTGAACAGCCAACGTCTATGGTTTGACAAGAATAACCCGGCTTTCGGGCAGGGAATTTAGAGGGAGAAGGGAGGAAAGGGAGAAGGGAGGAAGGAGGATGGAGGCAGTGCGAGTAATGACAACAGAAGGCCCCGCTGGGGCCTTTTGTTGTGTTATAGCCTGTGCTGCTACAAACAGGGCATGCCTCCGGCATCTTGCGTCGCTCTCTGACAGTAACGTCGATTACTCATTATCAGCCGCAGAGCGGCTTCCTGTTTGTAGCAAACATACACCGAACCTAATGCCCGATCCCTGCGGATTCTCCCGCATCAGATGCCAATTTTTCTCCCCCATCCTCCCTTTCCTCCATCTTCCCTTTCCTCCATCCTCCCCCAAAAAATCCCCCCGCCACTTGCATTTCTCCCAAACGTTCCGCACCTTTGTACTGTAATAATAAAAGTTACAGTATGAATAGCGGTCGCTTTGCCATTTCGGTGCATATTCTGACATTATTGACCTTCGCGGAGGACGAGTGGACGTCGTCGGAATACCTGGCAGGGAGCATCAATATCAACCCGGTGCTCGTGCGGAAAGAGCTTAGCAACCTCCGCGAACGTGGCCTGGTGCTCAGTAAGGAAGGAAAATCAGGCGGAAGCAAGCTGGCCAAACCTGCTGATCAGATCTTCATGTCGGAAGTGTATGAGGCTGTGAAACAGAAAGATCTGCTTGGAAAGGGCATCAACTCCCCTAACCCGGCCTGCCCCGTGGGCCGCAATATCAACGACCACCTCGATAGCCTCTATGACGATGCGGAAAAGACTTTGCTCGCCAGCCTGGGAAAAGTATCGCTGGCTGAATTTTGCGGAAAGTTCAATTAATTTTTTTGCTCAAAACTGTAACATTTGTTATTTCAGAATAAAATATCCATCTCAAAAACAAATACTTATGAAAATCGCATTGATCGGCGCCACCGGATTTGTAGGCACCCACGTTTTGAAAGAACTTGTTTCACGCGGTCACCAGGTAACTGCTATTGCCCGCAATACCGGTAAAATCGACGCCAGCAACGAGCTCGTTACCGCCCAAGCCGCTGACGTCATGAATGCCGACGAAGTTGCCGCAGCCGTAAAAGGCCACGACGCGGTAATCAGTACGTTCAACGCAGGTTGGACGAACCCCAACATCTACAACGACTTCATCGCCGGCGCCAAAGCCATTCAGGCAGGCGTGAAGCAGGCGGGCGTAAAACGTTTCCTCACCGTGGGCGGCGCAGGAAGTCTGGAAATCAAGCCGGGATTGCAGCTGGTGGACACACCTACCTTCCCTGAGGCGTACAAGGCAGGTGCCACCGCCGCCCGCGATTACCTCAATTTACTCAAAACTGAAACCGAGCTGGATTGGACTTTTCTAAGTCCGGCCATCGAAATGTCCCCCGCACACCCAGGCGAGCGCACTGGTAAATACCGCACCGCACTCGACACTCCGGTGTTCGACGAGCAACATCACAGCAGGTTGTCGGTAGACGATACCGCAGTCGCTATTGTCGATGAGGTCGAGCAAGGAAACTTCATCCGCAAGCGATTTACAGCGGCTTATTAGGAGCGTACTTATAATAGGGTACTTTCGTATAGTACATATTATTAGTTAGACGCTAACGCTCCTGTTTATACATATTTAAAGTATCAAAAGTATAATTAATAGGATACATTAAAATTGTTATCACAAGTAACAAGGCTGATACTTTTCATACAAATGTAAAGTATCAGCCTTTTTACTTGTATGATTAATACTTCATCACATTGCCATTTAGTACTTTTATTACATATTATATTTTAAAAAGTATTATACATTCGATACGTACCTAATGTTTTCAAGTATAATTCTTTTAATACTTTCAATACTTGTTATATTTACAAGCATATTATAAGTATTAAAAGTCTAAAATATATCATCTAAACAGCCGTTGATTAACAGCTACTTAAACCGGAAAATAATTAATACCAGCCGATAGGTGCCACTGCTACTATTGCCACTCATTTTTCCATCCTCCCAGGCCACCGACAGCCCGCTGTCAGCATTAGCACCGATTTTTGACTAATTTTGCATTCCTAAAACCTGTCAAAATCATGGCTATAAATGAGACATTGTCAGCGGCAGACGAACTTGCCAAGCTGTCATCACACACATTAAAAGAAAAGACCGGGCGCAACTGGCCGGAATGGATCGAATGGCTCGACAACCTCAAATCCGACGGAAGGGCCCACAAGGACATCGTCACATTGCTCGAAGATCACGTTGAAAACGGCTGGTACCGGCAGAAAATCGCGCTGGGTTACCGGGAGGCGATCGGGCAGCGGCAGTTAGGGGAGCTCCTGTCCGGTTATGAAGTAGGCGTCTCCCGTACCTTCCCGATCCCCGTTCATAAAGCCTGGGAACTGATCGCCTCGGAAGAAGGGCTTTCGACCTGGCTCGGGCTGCTCGTCGACGGCTGCATAGGCATGGGCGAATCGTTCAAAACGCAGGACGGCATCATCGGCACCATTACCATCCTGGCCCCGGGCTCACATTTCCGGGTGGCGTGGAAACCCGAATACTGGCGATATAACTCAACATTACAAGTACGCGTAGTGGGTAGCAAAAGCAAGAGCGCCGGCAAAAGCGTCATCAGTTTTCATCATGAAAAACTGCCGAGGGCAGCCGACCGTGACGCGATGAAAAGGCACTGGCAAGAAAAACTATCCGATCTGGCTGAAATAATTAAGGGAAAATAAGGTTCTTTGTACCCCGATTTTACAGCCACCAATTATATAACCTAGATGAAGTTCCGTGTTGCCGGCCTATTATTACTTTTTATACTTTTAAGCCATTCTAACCTTTTCGCCCAGCGCTTCCTTATGGACCTTGTGGATACCACAAACCAAATGGGAAAAGGTATGCTTTCCATTTATGAGCGCTATAACCGAGTGAGAATCAGTGGCTACATCCAACCACAGTTCCAGGTTATTTCCAAAGAAGGCGCCGAGACATTTGCGGGTGGTAACTTCTCCGGCCTCTCGAATAACCGCTTCATGCTCCGCCGCGGGCGCCTGCGTGTAGACTACGCGCACCTGAACAAGAACAATGACCCTACCTCGTATTTCGTATTCCAGTTCGACGGAACCGAACGCGGCGTAGCGATCCGCGATTTTTGGGGCCGGTTTTATGAAAACAAGTTCAAGATATTTGCATTGACTACCGGGATGTTCGCGCGGCCATTCGGGCATGAGGTGAACCTTTCGTCAGCGAACCGCGAGTCGCCCGAGCGTGGACGCATGTCGCAGATCCTGATGAAGACCGAGCGCGACATCGGTGTAATGCTTACCGTTACCAGCCGCAAAACACAGGCTTGGCACCAGAAACTGAAATTCGACGTGGGCGTGTTCAATGGCCAGGGCATGTCGGGCCCGATGGATTACGACAGTCACAAGGATGTGATCAGCCGGCTGAGCCTCAAACCGACCACCATCCGCGCGTTGGGTCATGCGACCTTGTCGGCGGCAGTGTCGGGCTACGCAGGCGGCATTGTAAGCCAGTCCGATGTCCTCTACAAAACGGAACGCCGGGGCGGTGAATATCAGGCAGTACGAGACTCGGCGGCTGTAAACCTGCACAAGACCCGGCCCCGCAACTACGCCGGTGCAGATTTCCAGCTATCGTTCCCCAACAGGAAGGGAGAAACCGAATTCCGCGCAGAGTACATCAAAGGCCAGCAGACGGCGACTTTCGCCACCAGTGAGACGCCCGGCACTTATCCGGTCACCAACGGCCTGAAAGACCCGCTTTATTCCCGCAGCTTCGACGGTGCCTATTTCTATTTCCTGCAACACCTTGGCAGCCTGGACCACCAGTTTGTGGTGAAATACGACTGGTACGATCCCAATACCAAGATTTCGGGCAAGCAAATCTCGGCCGACAAGGGTTTCGGCAAGGCTGATCTTCGGTATAACACCCTGGGCATGGGATATGTGTATACGGCAAACGAATCACTGAAATTCGTATTCTACTATGAGTTCGTGCGGAATGAAAAGTCGGCGCTGGCGGGTTACGAAAGCGATGTATCCGATGATGTTTTCACAGCCCGCGTCCAGTACAATTTCTAAGCGCCGAATCGCTCCGACAGAATTTTCCTGCGGTAGGCAAAAATCGTATTCACTTCCCGGTTCACGATCATCCGGTCTACCAACCTTCCCAAAATGCCGAACGGCACCTTGTAATGCAGAATATCCTCCATCAGTACCCCGCCGTTTTGCTCGGTGAAGCGGTGCTGATGGTGCCAGAATGCGTACGGCCCGAAGCGCTGCTCATCTACAAAATATTGCTTGTCAACCACATGTGTAATTTCGGTGCACCATTTCAGGGGTATACCGAACAGCGGCCGTACAATGTACCGGATAATCTGTCCCGCATACATTTCCCCGCTGTGGTGTGACGAGGTCACTACGAATCCCATTTGTGAAGGGGTGATTTCCTTCAAATTGGCAGGGTTCGAGAAAAAAGCCCATGCCTCATCGAGGCTAATGGGCATCCATTGTTTAAAATATAGCTCGCGCATGTCAACTCATTTGACCTAATATACGTTAAATATGCAGCCAGCGATCAAAATCCGGGCCGGGCCGCGGCCGGGTCCTTTGGCATAGTTTTCTCAGCATTTATCACAGTACTAACTCCGAATAACATGAACAGAAAACAGCTCGCAACCACAACCATTTCTATCCATGCAAGCCCTTCTGCGGTTTGGAAGGCATTGGTAGAACCCGAACTCGTCAAAAAGTATTTTCATGGCACAGAAATGCGCTCGGATTTTGAGATTGGAAGCCCTATCACCTTCGAAGGCGAATGGCATGGCCAGCATTATGTTGATAAGGGCGAAATCCTGAGGATCACGCCCGAACGCGAGCTAAGCTACTCGTTCTGGAGTCCGCTATCGGGTACTGAGGATTTTGAGGATAATTATACTCACGTGACCTTCCATTTGTCCGACTATCACGAACACACGACGCTGGTGGTAACTCAGGACAACCTGGAAGACGACGATGCCGTCGTGAAAGCGGAGGGTAACTGGTTGAACGTGCTGCACGATCTGAAAAGGGTTGTGGAGGAAGAAAGGCTGCACGTCCTTTAAGGGCATTTCAATACAAAACCCGTTGGAGCTCGTCCAACGGGTTTTGTATTTTTCAAAGTTTCATCGACAAGGCGATCCGCTTTCTGCTAAGGTCTACCTCGGTCACCTTAACGGTGACGTGCTGCTGTAACTTCACCACTTCGTTCGGGTCCTTCACAAATTTGTCGGCCATCTGCGAAACGTGGACGAGGCCATCCTGTTTCACGCCCACATCGACAAACGCTCCGAATGCCGTAATGTTCGTCACGATTCCGGGCAGGATCATCCCGACCTTCAAATCTTCCGGCTTCCTTACAGAGGCATCGAACTCAAACTTCTTCATTTCCGCACGCGGGTCACGCGAGGGTTTTTCGAGCTCGGCGAGGATATCCTTCAAAGTGGGCAAGCCCACCGAGGCCGATACATACTTTTCAATTTTAACCTGGCGCCGCAAATCGGGTTTCTGCATTAAATCCTTCACCGTAGCACCCGCATCTTTGGCCATTTGCTCTACCAATTCGTAACGTTCCGGGTGTACTGCACTGTTATCCAACGGATTAGTGCCATTCTCAATGCGCAGAAAGCCTGCCGCCTGCTCAAATGCTTTCGCTCCGAGCCGCGGAACTTTCAATAATTGCTGCCTCGATTTGAAATTCCCATTTTTAGCCCGAAAATCCACGATATTCTGCGCCAGAGCCGGTCCAAGGCCGGAAACATAGCGCAACAAATGCTTGCTCGACGTGTTGAGATTTACGCCTACGGAATTCACGCAGCTTTCCACGACTACATCCAAAGCATTTCGCAATGAATTTTGGTCCACATCGTGCTGATACTGGCCTACACCGATTGACTTCGGATCGATCTTCACCAACTCTGCCAGCGGGTCCATCAGCCTCCGCCCGATCGATATCGAACCGCGGACAGTCACATCCTTGTCGGGGAACTCCTCGCGTGCGACCTCCGAAGCGGAATAAATAGACGCCCCCTGCTCGGATACCATAAACAACCCGATCTCCGCCGACTGTCCGGAACCATCCAGCAGCTTCTTGACAAAATCTTCCGTCTCGCGACCGGCAGTACCATTACCCACGGCGATCGCCTCGACTTTGAACTTCCTGATGAGCTCACTGATCCTGGCGCCTGCTTCTGAAGGTTTATCGAATGGATAAATGACATGATCGGCGATGAGGTTACCCTGGCTGTCGAGCACCACTACTTTGCAGCCCGTGCGGTAACCGGGGTCTATGGCCAGTACTGTTTTCTGGCCCAGGGGCGAAGCCAGCAGGAGCTGCCGGAGGTTCTCGGTGAACACCTGTATCGCGGCCACATCTGCTTTTTCCTTAGACAAGTTGGCAAATTCCGTTTCGATCGACGGTTTCAACAGCCGTTTGTAGCTGTCGCCGATCGCCAGTTCGAGCTGGTCCTTACAAGCCTCCGTACCGAACATAAACAGCCTGTCCAATGCTTCGAGCGCCGCATCTTCATCCGGCGAAATATCCACGCTCAGAATGCCCTCTTCTTCGCCTCTGCGCAGCGCGAGCAGCCTGTGCGAGGGTATTTTGGCCAAAGGCTCCGAAAACTCGAAATAATCGCGGTATTTAGCCCCTTCTTCCTCTTTCTTCTTCTTGACCTTGGAAGTAATAATGGCACCGCGCTGGAAAGTGTACCGCACTTTCGTCCGCGCTTCCTGGTTTTCGTTGATCCATTCGGCGATAATATCCCGGGCCCCTTGCAATGCGTCGCCGGCATTCGCCACCTGATCGTTCAGGAAGCTGGCTGCCTTGCCTTCGGGATCGCGCTCCTTGCCTTCGAAAATAAGCCTGGCAAGTGGTTCCAGCCCTTTCTCGATGGCGATCGTCGCGCGGGTTTTTCTCTTTTGTTTATAGGGAAGATAAAGGTCTTCCAGCTCGGTCATCGAAAACACGCCCTCGATCTTCTTTTTCAGCTCCGGCGTGAGTTTGCCTTGCTCTTCAATGCTCTTCAAAATGGCCTCCCGGCGCTTTTCGACTTCCTGCTGCTTCTGCCATGCCTCTTTGACGGCGCCTATCTGGACTTCGTCCAGCCCGCCGGTGGCTTCCTTGCGGTACCGCGCGATAAACGGCACCGTGGCGCCTTCCTCGAATAACGCGATGGTGTTCCTCGCCTGCTTGTCGCTGACGCCCGCCTGTTGTGCAATAAGGGTGTAGTTCATGTTTACTAATGAAATTGGAAACGGCAAATAAAGCGGATATTCACGGTTTTCAAAACTAAAATTAGCGACGAGGCCACGTACGCATTTTACCGTTTATATTTGGTGTAATTTAATCCTCATACCTAACCCCTTATCAAATGAAGTATCTATTCGGAAAGCCATTGGCTATCCTGGCCGTCGTGCTGAGCCTGCTCTCTGGCACACTTCCGGCATTCTCGCAACAAAAGCCCGCAATCAAAGTCATTGCTTTTTTTACGGGTAAAAATGACCGGGCACACATCAGTTTTGTAGGTGAAGCCCACAAACGTTTACCCCAACTCGGTGAAAAAAACGGGTTTACCTACGATTCGACGAGCAAGTGGGATAACCTCAACGCCGCGTTCCTGTCGAAATACCAGGTGGTGCTTTTCCTCGATACACGCCCAGAAAAACCCGAGCAGCGTGCAGCTTTCCAGAAATATATGGAAAACGGCGGCGGCTGGATCGGCTTTCATTTCGCCGCATTTGCATTGACGCCCTCCGCTTTCCCGCAAAACTGGGACTGGTACCATGATCAATTCCTCGGCTCGGGGCAGTACAAAAGCAACACCTGGCGCCCTACTTCGGCCATTTTGAAAGTTGAGAATCCCAAAAGCCCGGCTACCAAAGGATTAGGCAGCACCTTCAAAGCATCGCCCAACGAATGGTACCGATGGGAAAAGGATTTAACCCAAAATCCCGATATTGAAATACTCCTTTCGATCGATCCGGCGAGCTTTCCGCTCGGTACCGGGCCAAAACAGCACGAAATCTGGCACAGTGGTTATTACCCCGTCGCGTGGACCAATAAAAAGTACAAAATGCTCTACATGAATATGGGGCATAACGATATCGATTACGAGAATAAAACGAACAAGGAATTATCGTTTACCTTTGATAATGACGCACAGAATCAGTTCCTGGTGAACTCGATCCTCTGGCTCGCCAACCGCAAAAAGTAACCGACTATGGAAGACAGGCAGACCCGCAGTTTCGACAAAGGCCAAATGACCGGCACCACCTGGCAATGCGACGGCATCTTGCTGGGGCATGCCGTTTCGCGGTTCACGGAATTGTCGGGTTTTCACTCCAAAAGCGCCAATACCGACGTGGTACGCATGCATTTCGGCTTGAAAGGGGATTACATGTTTACCTACGATCAGCTTGGGAAGACATTCGACCTTGTCGGCGGACACCATAACATCATGTATTCCAGGGAGTTTGAAATGACCGTTCAGGCGAAGACGCTTGAAATTGAGACTTTCGGCATTCAGTTTCCCAAAGAAGTCTTTATTCAGTTCACCCAAAATGCCAGTGATGCGCTGAAACGCTTTTCAGAGGCGATAGTTATGGGCAAAAGTGCGATCTTGACCGAAAATTGGGGTACGATCGATTCGCCAATTCAGCAGGTAATCCAGCAAATTATCCACTGCAAGTATTCCGAAAACCTCAAAAAGCTGTTTCTGCTTTCCAAAAGCATTGAGCTGCTCGTGCTATGCGCGGACGCGTGCGAGGCTTCGGAACGCAAAACGGAGACATTTATCAAAACCAAAACCGACAAGGAGAAGATTATCGCTGTCCGCGATCTGATCAACGAACGCGTGCATTGCCCGCCTAATCTCTCCGAAATCGCACATCACGTGGGTTTGAACGAATACAAGCTGAAAAAAGGCTTCAAGGAGACGTTCAACAATACTATTTTCGGGTACCTCACCGACCAGCGCCTGCAACTCGCGAAGCAATACCTGCTCGACACCCAGCAAACGGCCGCGGAAATATCGACGCAGCTGGGCTACGCAACGCCGCAGCACTTCAACAATGCTTTCAAAAAGAAATTCGGCATCACTCCCTTTTCGGTTAGAAATAATCCGTAAAACGCAATCCAGTACGATACGGATGGGCGTAATATTGCCATTGTAAAATTTAGTCAGGCATGGTCAGGTGTTGTCAGGTGTGGTTACGTGTAGTTAGGAGTAGTCAGGAGTGGTCAAGTGTAGTCAGGGATAGTCAGGATTGGCGAGGCATGGTTGGAAGTAGTCAGGTACGGTCAGCATCCCTCAAATATAGTCAGGTGATCACTCCTAGCGAAGTCTGGTGTGGTCAGTACAATCACTAGCCATTTTCTAAAAGAATACCCGACAACACTTCACTTGACTACTTCTAAGCATTCTTGACCACTCCTGACTAAACCTGACAATACTTGACTATCACCTGACTACACTCGACAACACCTGACTACGCTTGACAATACCTGACTACACCTGACAACACCTGGCCAGACCTGAAAACACCTAACATTAAAAGTCATTCAAACAATGGAACCGCTATTCATTCAAAACGAAATTACCATCGATGCACCTGCTCCACGGGTGTGGGATGCGCTTGTGAATCCTGAGCAGACAAAACAGTATATGTTTGGTTGTGAGGCACTTTCCGACTGGAATGTCGGCAGCGAGCTGCTTTGGAAAGGCGAGCACGAAGGAAAAGAGATTATCTGGGTCAAGGGGGAAGTGCTGGAAATCGAGCCGGGAAAGTTTCTCCGCTACACGACCATAGATCCGCATTCCAACATCGACGATATTTCCGAAAATTACCTGCAAGTCACCTACGACCTCATTCCGCAGGGTGAAAAGACGCTTTTGAAAGTGTCGCAGGGCGATTACAGCATCGTTGCCGAAGGAGAGCGGCGTTATCAGGACTCGTACAACAACGGCGAAGGCTGGAATCCGATCCTGGTGGAAATTAAGAAACTCGTCGAGGCCCAGTAGCCGGCCTTTTCACGAAGAAAGGGTTGCCAGATACAGGCAACCCTTTCTTATTCAAGGATTTTGAGATTCTATTTCCCCAACTTCATCTTCACTAGTAGGCTCAGCGGGCGTCTTTTCGTCGATCCTAGATCCCGTATTGACCTCCGGAGCGTCGGTACCCGGCACATCGGGCGTCGGGTTCAACGGACCTGTATCGCGTGGCTTCTCCGGATAACTGGTTGCTGGTGGCTGGTCGTCAGGCATTTCCGCAATGGGAAATACTCCTGTATAATGTTCTTGAAAGTCCATGGTTTTGTTTGTTGTTTTTTGCGACCTGGAAAAAACCATGCCTTACACGGTTAGCGGAACTTGTTCGGGCCATTCTCGCTTCTTCCGTGAAAAGCGTCTTCATCAACCATGGCAGTACTGATTATTCTGATTGTCACATTTTTGGTAAGCCTGGGCATTACCTGGGCCGGTTCGGGCGAACCTGCCTACATTTTAAGCGGGAACATCGCCATGTGTGCAATGCTGCAATTCACGGCGTTGGGGCATTTCAAGTTTCCCGAGGGCATGAAAATGATGATTCCCCCATTTGTTCCTTTCAAAAAAGCGTTGGTTTTGATCACCGGCCTGATGGAAATCGCGGCGGGTGTCGCGCTCCTTTTTCCGGCGACGCGTTATGCGGCAGGCATCTTCCTGATCCTGTTTTTTATCGCATTGCTTCCTGCGAATATTTACGCAGCCAACCGTCACCTCGACTACCAGAAAGGCACCTACGACGGCAAAGGACCGGCCTATTTGTGGTTCCGCATTCCGATGCAGGTCTTTCTGATCGCCTGGGTCTGGTATTTTGCCGTTCAACCGGCAGTGTAATGCTATTTCCGTTCAAGTAGTGCCATGTAGAAGCCGTCGAAACCGTCGCGCGCAGGCGAGGTGCGATGTTCGGAAACAAACTGCCAGTCGGCCTTGTGGCGCTTCGTGAATGCCCGTACCTGCTCCTCCGACTCCGATGGCAGGATGCTGCATGTCGCGTACACCATTTTCCCGCCTTTCTTGACCATTTTCGAGTAGTTTTCCAGGATATCCGCCTGCACTTTGCGGATTTTGTCCAGAAATTCCGGTTTGAGTTTCCATTTGCTGTCGGGGTTTCTCCTTAAAACACCTAGTCCGGAACATGGGACGTCGAGCAGCAGGCGATCGGCGGTACCCGACAGATGGGCAATGGTTTTCTCGGAACTAATGAGCATCGTCGTCAGGTTGGTAACGCCATTTCGTGAAGCCCTCCGTTCCAACTCCTGCAATTTATGGTGCTCGATGTCCATGGAAAGGATAGAGCCGGTATTGCCGAGCAATGCAGCCAGGTGCAGGCTCTTACCACCCGCGCCAGCGCACGCATCGATCACGGACATGCCCGCGTGCACGTCCAGGTAAGGCCCAATGAGCTGCGATCCCGCGTCCTGAACCTCAAAAAAGCCATTTTTGAAGCTATCCAGCCCCGATATGTTCATGCGCTTTTTCAGCAGCAATGCCTCGGGCACGCCGGAGACGGTTTCGGTGATATCGAAGCCGAGTTGCTCCCTCACCGTGGCAATATCCGTTTTCAGCGAATTGACACGTAAAACCACCGGAGCCGTCTTGTTAAGCGCCGCCAGTTCGGCAGCCCATTCCTCCCCGACTTCCGATTCACCGATCTGGTCGATCCAGTCAGGCATCGACTGCGCAATCCTGCGGGTTTTTAGCCCTTCCTGATATCGCTCTCTCACCGATTGCGGGTTCAAACCTTCAAACTCGGGCCATTCTGGCAGGCTTTCCAGTACCTCGTGCCCGCCCAATTGCAAAGGTTTGATGAGCTGCCATGCGCCTGCCAGATGCCAGAAATCCTCACTTTCAGTCGCCTTCTCCACATGGGCAGCGTATTTCACCAGCCGCCACCAGCGCACGATTTCATACACGTTTTCGGCGATGAAAGCACGGTCGCGGGCACCCCATTTTTTATTGGATTTCAGCAATTGCTCAACGACGCGGTCGGCCTGCCGGTTTTTCACGAAAATATCCTGCAATGCCTCAACGGTGGCCGCAACAAGTCCTTTATAGAGTTTCAAAATTTCAGTTTCCAGGTAAAACAAGGAGACAAAATTGGTGAGGGATCGGCTAGAATGCAAATGCATGGCCCGCGGAACTGCAAACCGGGATCAATAGATGTTCTGAGGCAGATTGATCTCAAAATTGGTCCCGACACCCGGTTCCGAAGTAATATTGATCCGCCCGCCCAGGCTATCCACCAGGTGTTTTACCAGCGCCAATCCGAACCCGAAGCCTTGCTCGCCGCCTGTTCCGTCGGTCGACGACGCACTACCCGACAAGATCGCCCGAATGTTTTCTTCACTGATTCCCACGCCCGTGTCGCGCACCGAAATTTGCAGCACTGGTCTCGCCTGGTCGATCAGCAGGTGCAGGTCCACAGCTACTTCGCCGCCCGGCGGCGTGAATTTCATGGAATTGGATATGAGGTTACCCGTAATTTGAAGCAATTTGCTTTTTGAAAAATGGATATTCTCGGTCAATGGGCTCGTTTCCACCCGAAAACGGATGTTTTTGTGCTTGCCTTGTGGTCCGTAGAGCTTTTCGAGCTTGTCCTTGAAGATCATCAGCGTAAAGCCTTGCCCATTCGAAGCCGGCGGCACGTTGGCACCCGTTGCTTTTTCCCTGTGGGAATCCAGTATTTCTTCGGCCAGGTCGAGGATAGAATTGCCGCTTTTGTGAATGAGGTTAATGAATTCGAGAACCTCATCCATCCGGTTATGTTCTCCCTGATCACGGATAATCTGCGCGAGCCCAACGATCCCGCCCAGCGGCCCGCGTATGTCGTGTGCCACCTTTTTCTGTGTCTGCCCCGCTTCCAATAGCCTTGATTTCAGGTTTTCCAGCACCTTATGCGTTTTCAGACGGGCGACTATCTCGTCGGCAATGATTTTCAGCAGTTCTATCTTCTCCGGTTCGAGCGTTTTGCGTTCCTGGTCGAGTACGCACAATGCTCCGATTTGCAAGCCTTCGCTCGTTTTCAGCGGTATGCCATAATAATACTTCACATTGGGTTCGCTGGTCACATATATTTTATCCTTAAAGCGCTCATCCGCGCTCAAATCACCCACTTCAAAATGGTCGGACTCCATAATGGTATACTGGCAGACCGAATCTTCCCGGAGCATTTGCTCTATATCGAAGCCATAATTCGAAATCGTCCATTGGGTAAGTGAGTCGAGCAGGTTGACCAGCGATATTCTGGTGCCCGTAACCTTGGCGGCCAGCTTGGCCAAATCCTGGAATGTGATCTGATGATCCGAATAGTCGATATCCAACTCGGAGAGCGCCAGGAGACGCTCCATTTCATTGGCTGGTACAGGCGCATTGGGAGTACTCATAGATAAATGCAGTTTATATCCAATTCTACAAACATTAATGCAAAAAAGGGAACTAATTCTATAAAAAAACAATGCCGAAAACCGGTTGCGCCCATTGTTGCAGGCAGACAAAATCACCGCCGGATACAAATTTCCGGTCGGAACAACTTTTGCTGTATTCAACCGGAAACCCCGGATAGTGCCCGGCCGGCCAACGAGTGCCACCATGAGCCGGCCCGACGTATCTTGGAATAATTCTGTTTCGTAATTTGAGGAACTGTCGTATATTGTCACACCAACAATCGGAAATAATTGGACTCAACACCGCACGTCAATATAAGCAAGAATACATTAACAGTGTTAAGTACAAAATCTATCATTGTTAAATATAAAATCACTGATAGAAATATTTGATTTTACGGAAATTTGGCATTTTTGATTTTTACAATACTTAACACCGTAAAATTCTAGAAATTTTAAACTTGCATATTTTCAAGGCCTGTAAAACAGAAATAAACAACCCGACGGACGTCATCAGAATGTATAAAATACTTTTTACTATATTTTTTTTCGTGAGTTTCAACCCTGCCGGATCGCAAATTATTGTCGCAGATAAGATCGTTGGCGAGTGGATCAATGAAGAAAAAGATACCCGCATAGAGATTTATAAAAACGGGGAGGAATATTTCGGTCGCCTGCTGTGGTCGGAAGATCTCTTCGAAGCCGACGGAAAAACCTCCCGGAAGGACGTTCGCAATTCCAACGGAAAACTCCGCACCCGGAACCTGCTCCATGTGAACCTGCTAAACAACTTCGTCTTTAGCGAAGACCTTTGGGACGACGGCAAAATGTACGACCCCAAGAGCGGTAAGACCTATAACTGCCTGATCAAGCTACGCAAGGGAAAACTCGAAGTGCGAAGCTACGTGGGCATACCGCTGCTGGGCAGAAGTACCTACTGGGATCGCATTCCCTGACCCCCTACCCTGCCGGCGAACGTTACTATACTCGCAGAAAGGACATTTAAGGCCTCCAAAATGAATACAAACGGGCCTGCCTGTGTTATGCTTCAAATCACGTATTTATCGTATGAAGCATTTCAAACTGGGCATTCTCGATCAATCCGTCGTCAGACACGGGTCAACGGTCAGTGAAGCCATACAGGAAACCATAGCCACAGCAAAACTGGCCGAAGAACTTGGTTACAGCCGTTTCTGGGTTTCCGAGCACCACAATTCCACCTTTATTGCCGGCTCCACCCCGGAAGTCCTCATGGTCAAGCTGGCGGATGTAACGAGCCATATCCGCGTCGGATCGGGCGGGATTATGCTGCCCAACCACAGCGCATTGAAAGTGGCGGAGAACTTCCGCATGCTCGAAACGCTTTACCCAGGCCGCATTGACCTCGGCATGGGCCGTGCACCCGGCACCGACCGCATTACCTCCTCGCTCCTGAACCCATCCAACGATTTCAGCGAAACCAGCTACCTGCGCCAGCTCGAACATTTGCAGCATTTTTTCAGGGATACGGCCGGCACCGAGCGCGGGTTCATCTACGCCACGCCGCAGTCCACCACGATTCCCGAGCAGTGGATTCTTAGTTCCAGCGGCGGCAGCAGTAACATCGCCGCCCGTTTCGGAATGGGCCTGGCCGTAGCCAAGTTCATTAATGGCTTTGTGAAGCCGGATGTAGTAGAAGAATACAAATGCAATTTCCGCCCGTCGGACCAGCTCGAAAAACCCAAAGTGATCATTTCCGCATTCACCTTATGCGCCGAAACGGAAGAAAAGGCCGCCTTGATGCGTAAGATGATGGATTACGTACTGGTGGAGTTCGAACGCGGCAAATTCGGGCCATTCCCCGACCCTGAGATGGTACGCAAATACCAGTTCAATTTCGGCGAGCTGGACCGGATCCGATACAACAGCGGCCGGATCGTTTCCGGCACGCCGGAGTCGGTGAAAGAGCAACTGACAAAACTCGCGGTGGACTTTGAAGCGGACGAGATCATGGTATCGACCATGGCCGATACTTTTGAAAACCGTATCAAATCCTTTCAATTGATTTCGGAAGCATTTAATTTGAGAGAACCGGTTCTTTAAACTTAATTTGTGCCGGACATTCCTTCACCGACACTCATGAACCGTTTCGACCGCATTACAGCTATCCTGATCCAGCTTCAATCTCGTAAAATTGTCAAAGCCCAGGACCTGGCCGAACGCTTCGAGATCAGTTTGCGGACGGTGTACCGTGACATTAATTCGCTCGCGGAAGCGGGCGTACCCATCATAGGCGAGGCAGGCGTGGGCTATTCCATTATGGATGGCTACCGCCTGCCTCCCGTTATGTTCACCAAGGAAGAGGCACGTACATTCATTACCGCTGAGAAGCTAATGGAGAAGTTCACCGATTTTTCGACACAATCGCATTACCAGGCGGCGATGTACAAGATCAAGGCCGTGCTGAGAAGTACCGAAAAATCGATGGTGGAGAACCTCGAAAACCACATTGAAGTACGAAGCAGGCCGCGGGCATTTCACCAGCCCAACAGCAATACGCTCGACATCCTGCTCAATAGTATTTCGGAACGCAAGATTGCCAAAATCCTCTACGTGGCGTTAAGCGCCACCGAACCGGTGGAGCGGGTGATCGAGCCGGTGGGTATTTACCATGAAAACAATTATTGGTATACCATCGCCTTCTGCCACCTCCGTAACGATTACCGCAATTTCCGCTCCGACCGCATCCTGCAATGCGACATTACCGAGCGTCCGTTCCAGCACAAGCATGCCCCGCTGAAAGACTTCATGCACGATAGCTGGGAGAACGACAACATGCGCCTCGTGCGCGTGCGCGTGGACAAACGCGTGGCGCGCTACATTCGCGAGCAGCGCAACTACTACGGCTTCGCCTCCGAAATCGAGCATGACGATTACACAGAAATGACTTTCCTCAGCGCATCGCTCGAAGGCTTCGCCAGGTGGTACATGATGATTGCCCCGGAGGCATGCATTCTCGAACCCGAGGCGCTGAAAACGATCGTAAGACAGCTTTCCGAAAAAATTCTGGAAAATCTGAACCATTGATAAGAGCTGCTGACATAGGGCTGTCATAAGCATCGGTTTTCTTTGTATTGTACTTAAACAAAGAAGATATGTCAGCCACAATTGAAATTCCGACCGCAGAAAAAAGTTTGGCTTATGCGATGAAAAATTTCGCAGATTACAACCACTGGGCTAACTGCACTTTGGTGAACTGGTTGCGTACAAAACCGGCCGAAATCCTCGAAACTGAGCTGAAATCAAGCTTTACGACCATCCGGCTGACACTCATCCATATCCTTGAAACGCAGCGTTACTGGTACTCGATCCTGCATCCGGAGAGCCATTATAGCGGCCAGGATTTCGATGGAGACCTCGACTCGACATTTGATACGCTTATAGCGCAATCTCAGGAGCTTGCGGAATACGTTGAAACCCTCACTGCCGAACAAATCCAGAGCGAGACACTCGTGGAGAGTCCCTGGTTCCAATGCAACTTCCCCAACTTCGAATACATTATGCACGTCGTGAACCATACCACCTATCACCGCGGGCAGATCATCACCATGGGCCGCAACCTGGGTTTCACCGACGCCCCGATGACCGATTACAATTTTTATAATGTCATGGCTAAATAAATTGGCAGCACCGGAAACCCGCAGCGCCCGGTTTTTGTAATGCTGTTTATGAAACACATTCACATACTGGGCATTTCAGGCAGCCTGCGCGCCGACTCCACCAATACCATCATCCTAAAAACCTTGGGAAGCATCCTGCCTTCCGACATCACATTTGAAATTTTCGAAGGCCTGGACGAAATCGCGCATTTCTCTCCGGGCCTTTCTGATGCTGAGCCGGTGACCCGCTTCAAGGCCGCCATTGCCAAAGCCGACGCGGTGGTGATCTGCACGCCGGAATACGCGTTCGGCGTACCGGGCACGCTCAAAAATGCCCTGGACTGGACTGTCGGCACAGGCGACCTGAACGACAAGCCGGTGTCGGCCATCAGTGCCTCTCCGCTCAATTCCGGCGGTAACAATGCCCTGGCGTCGCTATTACTTACCCTGACCGCGCTTGGCACGAAAAAAAATGACGCTTCTGCGCTGTCCATTCCGAACGTCAAAGGGAAAATTACGGAAGGCCGTGTAACAGACGCACATACGCTCAACGAGCTCAGAATACAATGCACTAATCTGCTAGGCTTGATCGGGAGTTAGTGTCTCCTTATCAAAATCCAATTTATTATCCGGCAAGCAAAAGACTATAAATATCATAGAGTAATATCATTTAGTTTGATACATTTGGGTTTTATCCACCTTAAACGTTCTAACCAAATGAAATTTGAGACCTTGCAGCTTCATGCCGGACAACAGCCCGACCCAGTTACCAATTCACGGGCGGTGCCTTTGTACCAAACTACTTCCTACGTGTTTAACAATGCAGAGCATGCCGCTAACCTGTTCGCACTGAAAGAGTTTGGTAACATATACTCCCGCATTATGAACCCGACCAACGACGTTTTCGAGAAACGCGTGGCCGCGTTGGAAGGCGGCGTAGCTGCATTGGCCACCGCTTCGGGGCATTCGGCGCAGTTCCTGGCGATCAACAACATCACGACCGTCGGCGATAACTTCGTAACTACCTCGTTCCTGTACGGCGGTTCTTATAACCAGTTCAAAAATTCCTTCAAAAACATCGGCGTCGAAGCGCGTTTCGCCGATGGCGACGATGTGAGCAGCTTCGAAAAGCTCATCGACGACAAAACCAAGTTCATTTACCTCGAAACAATCGGTAACCCGAGCTATTCCGTACCCGATTTTGAGGCATTCTCGGCACTTGCAACGAAATACGACCTCCCGCTGATCGTCGATAACACATTCGGGGCAGCAGGCGCCATTTTTCAGCCCATTAAGCACGGTGCGCACGTGGTAGTGCAGTCGGCCACGAAATGGATCGGCGGCCATGGTACTTCCATTGGCGGGGTGATTGTCGATGCGGGTACCTACAACTGGGGTAACGGCAAGTTCCCGCAGTTCACAGAGCCTTCGCCGAGCTACCACGGCCTTGTTCTAAACGATGTTTTCGGTATCGGCGGACCATTCGGCAACATCCAGTTCATCATCCGCGCCCGGGTGGAAGGCTTGCGCGACTGGGGCCCATCTCTATCGCCATTCAACGGGTTTCTGTTCCTGCAAGGGCTTGAAACACTGTCGCTGAGGGTGGAACGTATTGCCGAAAACGCCTTGAAACTCGCGCAATGGCTGGAAAAACATCCGAAAGTGGAGAGTGTGAACTACATTGGTCTGGAAGGTAACAAGTACCACCAGCTGGCTAAAAAGTACCTCACACGTGGTTTTGGAGGGGTATTGTCGTTCTCGCTCAAAGGCGACAGGAAGACCGCCGAGCGCTTTGTCGATAACCTGCAACTGATCAGCAACCTGGCCAACGTAGGCGACGCCAAAACGCTGATCATCCACCCGGCATCTACTACGCACTCGCAATTATCCGATGCAGAACAGCTTTCAGCAGGCGTATTACCTACCCAGCTGCGTATTTCCGTAGGTATCGAGCATATCGACGATATCATCGCGGATGTGGAGCAGGCGATTGCTACGCTATAATGATTGAATGACCGAATGATTGAATGACTGAATGATTGAATAAATCGCGTAGCGATGTAATATTGGTAGTAAAAACGTTGAAGAAGGTTAGTCAAAATCCCGTTAGGGATGTAACAACAATGCTGGCGACGTCGCTAACCATTCGTTGTTGTTACATGCCCAATGGCATTTCCCGCAAAAAACAATCTCGCTTTTTGCTACCAATATTACAAGCCTAACGGCATTCCTCATGCAACCGCCTCCATTCAAAACCCATTCAATCATCCAATCATTCAATCATTCGGTCATTCAAAATTCACACCTTCACTCCATAATCCCCTCCAACGCGAACATAAACGCGAACTGCAAGGCGATCTCCTTCAAATAATCGAAGCGTCCCGAAGCGCCGCCGTGGCCGGCTTCCATATTCGTTTTGAGCAGCAGCACATTGTTGTCGGTTTTATGGGTTCGCAGGCGGGCTACCCATTTGGCAGGCTCGAAATACTGCACCTGACTGTCGTGCAAGCCAGTGGTAATGAGCATGTTGGGATATGCTTTTTTCTCCACGTTGTCATACGGGGAATAGGACTTCATATAGTCGTAGGCGTCCTTGTTTTTAGGGTTACCCCATTCATCAAACTCATTGGTTGTCAACGGAATGCTCTCGTCCAGCATGGTCGTTACCACATCCACAAACGGCACGTCGGCAATGATACCGCGCCACAGGTCGGGACGCATGTTGCTGATCGCCCCCATGAGCAAGCCGCCCGCACTGCCGCCTTCTGCGAACAAATGCTCCTTAGAAGTGTAATTTTCCTTAATCAGGTGTTCGGCACAGTCGATGAAATCGTTGAATGTGTTCTTTTTCTTGAACATTTTACCGTCCTCGTACCATTGCCGCCCCATTTCCTGCCCGCCGCGTATGTGTGCGATCGCGTATATGAACCCGCGGTTGAGCAGGCTCAGGCGCGTGCTGCTGAATGCGGCATCCATGCTGTTGCCATAAGAGCCATATGCGTAGAGCAAAAGCGGCGTTTCGGCGCTTTTTGGCGTACCTTTTTTGTACACCACCGAAATAGGTACCTTCACACCGTCGCGTACCGTCGCATACAAGCGTTCCGTCACATATTCCTCCGGATTGTAGCCTCCTACCACTTCCTGGCGCTTTTTCAGCTCCTTGTCGCGCGTTTCCATGTTGTAGTCGTACACCGAGCTCGGCGTGGTGAGCGAAGTGTAGATGTAACGCAGGTTCGAGCTGTTGTATTCCGGGTTCGAGCCGGCATATGCCGTGTAGGCGGGCTCGCCGAAATCCACGTAATGTTCCTTATTGGTATTGATATTGCGGATACGAAGCTGCAAAAGACCGTTTTTACGCTCGGTAATCACCAGATGGTCCTTGAAAACATCGATGCCTTCCAGCAGCACATCCGCGCGGTTGGGGATCACTTCTTTCCAGTTTTCGACACCCGTTTTACCTACCGGCGTTTCCATTAGTCTGAAATTCAGTGCATCCTTATTGGTCACGATCAGGAACTTATCACCCTGATGATCAACGTCATATAACACATCCTTCATCCGCGGCTGGAACACTTCGAACTTGCCTTCCGGCTTGTCGGCATCGAGGATCAGGTATTCCGACGACATGGTAGCCGAGGACGCGATCACAATGTATTTATCCGATTTCGTCTTCCCTACCCCTATATAATTGCTCTTGTCCTTCTCATTGTAAACCACCACGTCCTTTTTCGAATCCGTTCCGAGCGTGTGCCGCTTGATTTTCTCGCTCAGGAGCGTTTTGGGATTGGTGGCTGTGTAAAACAGGGTTTTGTTATCATTTCCCCATTCCGAGCCGCCACTGGCAGGGTAAATCTTGTCGGCAAAATGCTCGCCGGTTTCGAGGTTCTTAATGTAAAGCGTGTATTGCCTTCTGGAAACAGTGTCGACGCCGTAAGCCAGCAGCTTGTTATCCGGACTTACATTGAAACCGACCGCTGAATAATACGGATGCCCCTCCGCCATTTTATCGACGTCGAGCAGGATCTCTTCCGCGGCTTCGAGTGAACCTTTCTTGCGGCAATATTTAAAATACTGCTCCCCTTCCTCACTGCGGGTGTAGTACCAATACCCATTGCTGAACACCGGCACCGACTCGTCCTTCTCCTTGATCCGCCCCTTCATTTCCGAGAACAGTGCTTCCTGGAATTTCGCGGTACCCGCCATCATCGTGTCGGTATAGGCATTCTCGGCTTTCAGGTATTCCACGACTTTGTCGCTATCGGGGCCTTCCCGAAAGAAGTCGCCCATCCAGTAATATTCGTCATTTCGCTTGTCGCCATGCATTCCGGTTTCATGGTCTTTCATTGTTGCTACGGGAGGTGTGGCTCCCGGCCATTGATATGCTTGTTTCACGGGTTTGTTTTGGTTACACGAAAAAATGATAACAGCTAAAAGTAAGAAATTTTTCCTCATATGCAGGATTGGGTTATGGATGGCTGATTTTCAATTATTTACACATTTGATTAATGACCTGGTTAGTTTAATTAGTATAATACTTTTAATATGAATAGATTTTTTATAAGTACATATCTTTCAATTCTTTTCATACTTTTAAAAATACGATAGTACAGTACTTATAAAATGTTAAGTAATTATTTTAAATACTTACCTAATAATACTTTTAATAAGTAAAGTAATAATTTAAACCGTCTATCTTTTGATACTTTTTATATGTTTAGAAAATACTTACAGTATTAAACTTTCGATATGCCTGCATGGTGTGCGGATGAATAAATAGTATCATTCTTTTAAATTGTATAAAACATTTAATTAATACCATTAGTAACTACCTTTCTGTACTTCTCCTGTAAATCCATAAAAAAGCGCCTGCAAACCCCTTCCGTGGCGGTAGTTGCATTATATTTGAGTTTCGATCATAAACTTACCTCATGGAAAAACCCGTTCACAAGCTATTCCTTCTGGACGCTATGGCCTTGATTTACAGGGCGCATTTCGCGTTCATCAAGGCGCCACGCATCACTTCAAAAGGACTGAATACCAGCGCCGTTTTCGGCTTCACCAACACACTGCTCGAAGTACTGCAAAAAGAGAAACCCACCCACATCGGCGTTGCATTTGATACCGCCGCGCCTACCTTCCGCCATGTGCAGTTCGAGGCATATAAAGCCCAGCGCGAGGCACAGCCGGAGGATATTACCGTGGCGATCCCGCTCGTGAAGCGGCTGCTCCGCGGCATGTGCATTCCCATTCTCGAAATGGACGGGTACGAGGCCGACGATATCATCGGTACCATTGCCAAGGAAGCGTCGCGGGAAGGTTTCGAGGTTTTCATGATGACGCCTGATAAGGATTACGGGCAATTGGTCGAACAATACATACACATTTACAAGCCCGCATTCCTCGGCAAAGGCGCCGAAGTGCTCGGGGTTCAGGAAATACTCGACCGCTGGCAAATCCAGCGCATCGACCAGGTCATCGATATTCTCGGTTTGATGGGCGACGCCGTCGACAATATCCCGGGCATTCCGGGCGTGGGCGAAAAAACGGCCCAGAAACTCATCCAGGAGTATGATACGATCGAAAATCTGATCACACACGCCGATGAAATTAAGGGAAAACTCGGAGAAAAAGTACGCGAGAACTTCGATAAGGCCATTCTTAGCAAGCAACTTGCGACGATCGACTGCAAAGTACCTGTGCCATTCGACGCCGAAGACCTGACCGTCTGTGCGCCGAATGCAGAGCTCATCGCAGAACTGTTCGACGAACTGGAATTCAAAACGCTGAAAACCCGCATCCTGGGTGGTTCGGGCGGAACTCCTGCCGGATCCCTCGGAGCTCCCACTCCGGGCGCACGCACAGGCGCTACGCAAGCCCGCAAAGCCGCTTCCAAAGGTCAGCTCGACATTTTCGGCAATCCTACCGAAGAAATCGGCCAGCAGCCCGCAGTCGTCAGCAGTGATCTGGCCGACGGCGAGCTCACCGAAGACACCGAGGGAGTTCGTATTCCGACGTCGAAAAGGACTATCGACAATACTTTCCACCGGTACCACACCGTGGATACGCCCGAGCTCATGACGAGCCTCGCACATTACCTGGGCTTGCAGGAGGCATTTTGCTTCGATACCGAAACCACTTCCCTCGATACGACCGATGCCGAGCTCGTGGGCCTGTCGTTCTCCTACCTTGCCGGTGAGGCTTTTTACATTCCCGTACCGGCCGACCAGGCCAAAGCACAGGAAATTGTGGAGCATTTCCGCGGTGTTTTTGAGAACGAAAACATTGAAAAAATTGGTCAGAACATCAAGTATGACCTCCTTGTACTGAAAAATTACGGCATCGATGTCCGCGGGAAATTGAGCGACACCATGCTCGCGCATTATTTACTGCAACCGGATAAGCGCCACGGAATGGATATCCTGGCCGCTTCCTACCTCAACTACGAACCGGTGTCGATCACCGAACTGATCGGTAAAAAGGGCGGAAAACAGGGCAATATGCGCGATGTGGCGATCCCCGAAATCACGCAGTACGCGGGAGAAGACGCAGATATAACGTTCCAGCTCAACGCGATTTTCAGCAAAGAGCTGCCGAAAGTAAATGCGGCGAAGCTTTTCCATGAAGTGGAAATGCCGCTCACGAAGGTGCTGGCTTCCATGGAAAATACCGGTGTGAGGCTCGACATCAATGCATTAAGGGAAATGTCGGCCGTGCTGGAATCCGATCTACGCCAAACCGAATCGGAGATTTACGAAGCCGCGGGCCAGTCGTTCAATATCAGCTCTCCGAAGCAGCTTGGCGAGATACTGTTCGAGAAAATGAAGCTGATCGAAAAGCCTAAAAAGACTAAAACCGGGCAGTACGCCACAGGCGAAGAGATTCTCTCCGACCTGGAAGCGAACCATCTCATTGCCCGTAAAATACTGGATTACCGCGAGTTGCAGAAACTCAAATCGACCTACGTGGATGCATTACCGACGATGGTAAGCAGCCGCACAGGTCGCATTCACACCTCTTACAACCAGGCAGTTGCCGCAACCGGGCGTTTAAGCTCCACCAACCCGAACCTGCAAAACATCCCGATCCGCACGCCGCGCGGACGTGAGATCCGCAAGGCATTCGTACCCGATTCGGACGACTTCCAGATCCTTTCCGCGGATTATTCGCAGATCGAGCTGCGCATTATGGCGGCGTTTAGCGGCGATGCGAGTATGACGGAGGCCTTCAACCAGGGCCGCGATATTCACGCTACCACCGCCAGCAAGGTGTTTTCGGTGCCGCTGGATGAAGTGACGTCGGATATGCGCCGGAAGTCCAAAATGGTCAATTTCGGTATCATTTACGGCATTTCGGCATTCGGTCTCGCGCAGCGCCTGGGTATCCCGCGCGGGGAAGCGAGCGAAATCATCCGCGCCTATTTCGAGGAATTCCCGGCCGTGAAGGGCTATATGGATAAGGTCGTGAACGATGCCCGCGAGCGTGAATATGTGGAGACTATCCTCGGCCGCCGCCGGTACCTGCCCGATATCAATTCCCGCAACCAGACCAATCGCGGCTATGCCGAACGAAACGCGATCAACGCCCCGATCCAGGGCTCTGCGGCCGATATGATCAAGGTTGCGATGATCAACATCCACGATTTCATGGCGCAGGAAAAGCTCAAATCCCGCATGATCCTGCAAGTGCATGACGAATTGGTCTTCGACGCGCATTATAGCGAAATCGATTTACTGAAAGAGAAAGTGGACGAACTAATGCGCAATGCAATACCAATGGCCGTGAGAATGGAGACGGGAATTGGAGTTGGCGCCAACTGGCTGGAAGCGCATTGATTTTTGGGAGGAACGGAGGAAGGAGGAAAGGGAGGATGGAGGAAAGGGAGGATGGAGAAAAAGAAACCATAAAAAACTCTGAAGGGGAAGAAAGAGCGGATTAAATCCCCCTTTCCTCCCCTTTCTCCCTTTCCTCCCTTTCCTCCTTATTTCGCCACCCAAGTCCTAGTATTCAAATCATCCGTACCCTGGCGTTTCACCGCTTCTTCACGGTTGGCGCCGTTCAGTGATTGTTCCGACAATGGGTAAATGAAGCGCACCGGTACGCGGTTCTGGTTCAGGTTATCAGGGCCTGGTTTGATCTCCGGCATGCCTGTGCGGCGCCAGTCGAACCATGCTTCGAGGCCGTTGAAATAGTAAGCAATCCATTTTTGCAGGGCAATTTTGCCCAGTTTCTCTGCGCTCGTACCGGTATAAGCCACAGCAGGTTGTGTGAAATAAGACGCATCCGGTGTTACATTAATGCCGTACGACGACGGTACCACGCTTTTCCAGTAATCGAAATTGCTCTGGATGCCTTTGGTATAATAACCCTCCGCGGTACCCGTGGTAATCCAGCCCTTTTCACGCGCTTCGGCGAGGATAAACTGCAACTCCGAGTAGTTCATGATGATTCCGCGCGGTGCTGCGGGATCCGGCGGCGCCTGGCCGGGATCGTTGCACACAAGGCATGCGAATGTATACCCCACGCGCGAAACGCCCTGTGGACCACCGTTGTAGTTCAATGCAGGCACATCTCCGAGGCCATTGGGTACCCCCTCAATCACCGGTTTCCCTGCCGTTACCGACGATTGCGACGGGCGACCGAAAACCATCAGACGCGGGTCCTTCAATGCGGTAAGGCGGTCGCTGAGCGTCTTGCTCACCCGAAACTCGTCGAACGAACCTACACGTGCTCCGTAGAGCGTCCACTGGTTCGGGGCGGCGGCCAGGTATTTCAGTTCCGCATTGTCCTGGATTCCCTCGAATACCGGGTTTTTCGACGGATCAGCGAGGATCGCCTGCATATCGGCTTTCACGTCCTTCTGCTTTGAGATACGCATCAGGTAGCGCAGTCGAAGCGAGTTCGCGAGTTTCCGCCATTTAATCAGCGAACCTGTACCACCTCCGAATAGAATATCGCCTGAAACCGCCGTTGAGCTGTTTGCGAGGATATCGTTGGCGGCTTTGAGATCGGCCAGCACTCCGGCATAAACGCTCTCCTGTGTGTCGTATTTGGGCAAATAAACACCGTCCGTCTTGCCTTTGGTCGCCTCGGTGTAAGGAATATCGCCGTAAGCATCGGTTGCGAGGGCAAACATCCACGATTTCAGAATGAGCGCGATGCCCTTGTAGGCATTGGCGTCGTCGGTACCGACCCGGTCGAGGATGTTTTTAACATTGCGCATATTGCCGTACACGTTGTCCCAGATGCTGTTTTGCTGGCCCCACAGGTAGCGGTCCTCGTTCACGAACTGGATTTTGGCGTGGTGCTGCACCACGATGTTCCCGATGCCCCAGGCATCGTTCACCTGGCTGTTCACCATGTTCCGGATCACGCCGGCCAGGAGCAGGTCGGGCGTGACGTCGTTGGGAACATTGTTGTTGGTATTTACTTCCTCAAAGTCGTTGGTACATGCCCCCGCCGACAAGGTCAGCGCTGCCATGATGTATATCGGAATAAGCTTTTTCATTGTTTTCCAATTGAAATTTTACAGTTTGAAACTAACATTGAAACCATAGCTGCGGCTGGAAGGGATCGACATGTATTCGATACCCGGCAATGCAGTTCCGCCGTTGTAGGCCATTGTTTCGGGATCCACGTGGGGTACTTTCGACCACAATGCAAGGTTGCGCGCCACGAATGAAACCGTGATGTTTTTGAGCGGTGAATTGCCTAGCAGGCGGTTCGGGATCGAATAGCCCAGCTGCACTTCGCGCAATTTCACGAACGAGGCGTCATACATCACCCCTTCGGCAATATTGCGGCCGCCGGTGAAGGCAGTGTGCCACGCGCGGGCAGTCAGTTTCACATCGTTTTTGCTGAAAGAACCATCTGCATTCTGCACCACGCCGTCGCCGATCACCCCGTTGCCGGGTTTGCTCAGGTCATAGCCGTCTGCACGGCCTTCGAGCGTTTCTTTAATGATACCGCCTTCACGGCCAACTACTTGTGTTTCAGAGAAAATCTTACCTCCGTGGCGAACGTCAAACAAGAAGCTGAATTTCACATTCTTGTAATTGAACTGATTGGAAATACCTGCAAGCCAGTCGGGATTGTAGTTACCCATTTTCTGAACGTTGGTAGTGGGCACCGGGCGACCATCTTTGTAAACGATCTGTCCGACGTTCTGGCCGGTTGCGTCGTAATACGGCAACGAAGCGCTGGTGTTTTGTACACGCGCAAACGCGATCCCGTACATATCGCCCATGCGCTCGTTCACGCGTGCCTCGATGCTCACGCCCTTACTCGCCATCACGAAGTTGGTAATGCCGTCGGACAATTCGAGCACTTTGCTGCGGTTAGCCGAGAAGTTAATGCCGATATTCCATTTGAAATCATTGATTTCGACCGGAGTAACGTTCAACATTGTTTCAAAACCCCAGTTTTTGATCTCGCCCGCATTGAAGAAACGGCCATTGTAGCCCGTCGTTTGCGAAAGTGGTATTTGCAGGATCTGGTTTTTGGTTTTGCTTTGATAGTAGGTAAAATCCAGACCGACCCTATTCTTGAAAAAACGCAGGTCTGCACCGATTTCATAAGCAGTACTGATCTCCGGTTTCAGGTTCAGGTTGGCCAAACGATCTGTTTCACCGTAAATCTGCGAGCTTCCGAAAGGGGTGCTCGGGTTGAATGCCTGAGTAAATGTAAAGGGATCGGTATCATTACCTACCTGCGCGAAGCTGGCGCGGGCTTTGGCAAAAGAAATCACTTCCGGAAGCTTCACCATATCGCTCACTACGGCACTCAAAGCTACCGACGGATAGAAATACGAGTTGTTTTCGGTTCCGAACGCTTTCAACGCCGTAGGGAGCGTCAATGCGCTACTCCAGTCGTTACGCGCTGTGATGTCGAGGAACAGGTAATTGCGGAATGACACCGATGCCGAACCATACAAGCTGTTGATCCGCTTGCCCACCTTGCTTTGCGACGCCACCAGCGCGATGCGCGAGTTGGTAAGGTTGTAAATGCCCGGCAAGTTCAGCTGGCCTGCATTCTCCTCGTCATAAATCGAGCTCTGGCGGTTCTGGTTGCCGCCGAACGTCGCTGATACATTGAAATCCTTGTTAATATCTTTGTTGAACGACAACAGGAAGTCGGTGTTACGCTCCTCCGTATTCACTTTCACCTCGCGGTACTGTCCGAACGGGAAACGCTGCGTACTGAATGCGCGGCGATATTCGCGGCGCTCGTTGCCCCAGTCGGTGGCGGTGCGCACTTGCAGGCTCAGCCAGTCGGTGAAATCATATTTCAGGATTACGTTACCGATAATGCGGTTCACATCCTGTCCGTTGGTGTTTTCGTAAACCGTCAGGTACGGGTTGTCGTGGTAGTTGTAGTTCCATCCAAACTGGCGCCTGCCTTCCAGCCCGTTCATCCATAAACGTTCCATATCCGAAACCTTCACCGAGCGCGGCAGCCAGCAGTTGAATAGGTACATAATGCTCTCGGTACCGTAGCTGATCGACGGGCGGTTGCCGCTTGCGCTTTTGATGTAGCTCACGAATGTCTTCGCCGAAAACTTCTTCGTCAGGTTGTAACCCGCACTCAATGAGACAGTATGGCGTTTCAGATCCGTATTAGGTACGATACCCGTCTGGTCGAGATTGGTATACGACAAGCGGAAGCTGCCCTGGTCGTTGTTCCCGATCAGCGCGATATTGTTAGTCAGCGTACGACCGGTGCGGAGGAAGTTTTTCAATCCGTCTACGTCTGGTAACCAGGGAGTTGGAGTAATCACGCTTCCGGCAGGCGCATTCAGGTCACCGCCGAGGAAAGGAATTACCTGGCCGTTCAGCGTGCGCGGCGAGTTGTATTGCGGGTAGCTCTGGCCTTTGAATTCCGGTCCCCAGCCTTCGTCGGTACCATCCGTAAGACCGCCACCGGCTCCGTTCACAAATGCGAAATCGCCTCCGTTACCGTTGCCCTGGCCGTATTTGTTTTGATACTCAGGCAGTTTCAATGCGCGCTCGAAAGTAGTGTTGCTGTTTACTTCCACGCCGATACCCTTGTTGCCTTTGCCTGATTTGGTGGTGATGAGGATCACCCCGTTGGCAGCCCGCGAACCATAGAGCGCCGCGGCCGCTGGTCCTTTCAGTACGCTCATCGTTTCCACGTCGTCGGGATTAATGAAGCTCGCTCCATTCCCGAAATCGACTTCGAGGTTACCCTGGCCCGAACCGCCCGTGATGGAGTTGCTGATAGGCACCCCGTCGATCACGTACAGCGGCTGGTTTTTATTCAAATCCACAGACCGCTCACCCCGGATCGTCACGCGGGCGGAGCCGCCGATACCCGAAGGGCTCCCCACGACTGTTACACCGGCTACTTTACCGGCCAACTGGTTCACGATGTTGGTCTCACGTGCCGTCACAATGCTTTCGCCTTTCAGCTCCTGCACGGCGTAACCGAGCTTACGGACGTCTTTTTTGATACCCAAAGCCGTTACAACTACTTCCTGCAACTGCTTTTGATCGGCGTAAAGCGTCACATCCGCCACGGCGCGGCCGCCGACAGTCAGCTCATGCGAAACATAGCCCAGGAACGAAAACGTCAGCACTGCGCTGCTGCTTTTTACGGTGATCTGGTACTTCCCGTTCGAATCGGTGACCGTACCGTTGTTGGTCCCTTTTTCGATCACACTCACACCGGCGAGAGGCAGCTTGTCATCGTCGGAAGTTACCTGCCCGGTAACCACCGACTGGGCGACGCCTGCGTGGCAGTAGAGCAGCCCCGAGAGCATAAGCCCGGTGTACGCGCTTCTTCTGAAAATACTCAGCCGGAAGCATAAGTAGAATTTTTTGATCATGAGCACTTAGGTTGTTATAGGTGAGAAAAGAATGCAAGAGGCAAAATCCGCCTTGGAAAACGCAAAAATCCGCTTAAATACAATCCGTTATGTTAAGTATTTATTAACATAACATCAACAAATCCAGCGGCTTGGGTTACATCCCAAATAGCCTGTACCGGTTACTGATCAATGCTTGGAAATCTCACTAATTATCACTCCTGTCACGCCCTCCACACAAGCGCCGCGCCGTGCGCCCACATCGTGTCCCTTTAAATTTACAAAATCGCATTTATAAAAAAAGCAACCGCTCTTCGCCTTACCCGACTGTTCCTAAGCATTTTACGGAAATAGGGCTTGGAAACAGCTGCTGGCATGTTGTACTTTGAAATAATACATAAAAACCTTTGAAGAGAACTATTCGATCGGAACACATTGCGCAATTCGCACCGTCACTTCTCGAACCAGCAACAACCCTGGTCGCTATACGCCAGATAGTGCATATTCATCGCTGTTAAACTTTTGAGCACCTCCGGATGAAGCGTTTCCTATGCCCCAAACCCCTTCAAAAAATTCATACTATTTCCGGATATAATAGAACAAAAATACCGAACTTCGCTTTTTAATTGTAAACAATACACTTAATCGATTCCAATGCATCAATTGTTTCAGAAAGTCTCCCTGCTGTTCCTGGCTTGTCCGGCGATGGTGATGGGCCAGACAGCGAAGGGAAATTATTCTCCGCTTCCCCTCAAAGACCTCAGCGCATTTGAAAGCGCCTCCCCCAACTGGTCGATTCAAGGTGGCATTTCCATTCACCCTTCCGGCACAGCAAAGCCCAAAACACTGGCAGGTGACGGCGTACTCATCGGAAACGCCGGGACGGTGCTCACTACCAAACTGAAAGCAAGCGACCTGCGGCTCTACGTGGAGTTCAATGTCTCGCCCGGTGCCGAGGGGAATGTCATCCTGCCGGGCGGACAGAAAGTCAAGATTTCCGATAGCAGCAAGCAAAAAACCGCAGACGCATCGACATCCGGCTACATTGGCCAGTTCCCAAACCAGAACGCAGCTAAATCGGCCGGTCTCTGGCAGACGCTCGAAATCTCGTATGATGCATCCGTACAACACATTCCTAACTCCGCCCGCCTGAACACGCTTTCACTAAACGGCGTGACAGTGCTAGAAACAGTTTATCTTCCCAACTCCAAAGCGGCCACCGACGGCCAACCTATCGCATTCGAAGTTACCAAAGGCAGCATCGCTTTCCGTAATGTGGGTTACCAACTCCTTGCTAACCGCAAACCACTGTCGCTCAGCAACCTGAACTACAAGGTGTATGCCGATAAATGGGATGCCAAAGAATATAGCAAGCTCGATCACCAGGGCCAATCGCCCGTGCTAACACAGGAAGTCACCAACGGCATGCGTGAATTCCACCTCGTATACGAAGGCGATATCGACGTAACCGAGGCCGGAGACTATATTTTTACGACCATTTATTCCGGTCCTGTCCTTTCGCTCGATATCGACGGCAAAAACGTGGTATCATCGGGCGAAGCCACTTCGCAGGAAACGCACACGGGCTCTATTAACCTCACGCAGGGCAAACACAAATTAAAGGTCTACTACTCGCGCTTCCCGTGGCGCCAGCCTGCATTGGGGGTGCGCGTGGAGAAATCGGGCGTGCGTCCTTACGACCTGCACGCGCTGTCGTCCCTACCCGAGCCCGAACCTAAGCCATACATCAGCGTAACGCCCGAAATGCGGCCGGAAATGGTACGTTCGTTCATTCAGGTTGACGGCGAAAAAAACAAGCGTACGCACTGTATCTCCGTAGGAAGCCCCGATGGCTGGAACTACACCGTCGATTTGAACCGTGGCGCGCTGCTACAAGCATGGCGCGGGCAATTTGCCGACGTAACCGAAATGTGGTATGAGCGCGGCGAGCCGCAATTGCTTTTCCCGGCTGGCTTGAAGGTTCACGTTTCAGGTCGCAGCAGCGTGGCGGTACTTGACAATGCCAATGCAGCCTGGCCCGATTCTTCCAATATCAATTTCCTGGGTTACAAGATCGATCAGAAAGGTTACCCTGTGTTCCGCTATGCAATCGGCTCGGCTACCGTGAGTGATGAACTGGTGTCCGGCGGCAACAGCCTCTCGCGTACATTCCGCCTGGAAGGCACGCCCACCGGCACCCTGTACTCGCTGCTCGCGAGCGGAAAGCAGATCACCGAAATAGAGAAAGGACTTTACCAGATCGACGACCGCTTTTTTGTACAGGTTGATAAAAAGGCCAAAGCGGTAGTGCGCCCGGCTGGCGAGATGAAGGAGCTGATCCTTCCCGTTTCCAACGCGACGAGCTATTCAATGTTTTGGTAAAAACCTCATTATCTGATTTGTATCGATGAAAAATATTCTTTTAACTACCCTGATTACCGCCGGCTGCACCAGTGCATTTGCGCAGTCGAAGCCCAATAAAATCGACGATTACTACCGCATTATCACCATTCCCATTCCCGAGGACATCAAAATGGAAATCGGTGGTATGCAAGTACTGCCCGACGGCCGCCTGGCTACTTCTACCCGCCGCGGCGAAGTCTGGATGATCGGCAACCCGTACCTGAAAGGTGACGGAAAACCTTCATTCCACCGTTTCGCATCGGGCCTGCATGAGCCGCTCGGCTTGTACTACCGCGGAAAAGACTTCCTGGTGTCGCAGCGCGGCGAGGTTACCCGGCTGGAAGACACCGATAACGACGGCGTAGCGGACGTTTACGATTCATTCTCGAAGTGGCCGTTATCAGGTAACTACCACCAGTATTCCTACGGCCCGGTACCGATGCCGAACGGCGAAATGCTCGTTACCCTCAACCTCGACTGGGTTGGCCGCGGTGCGAGCCAGTCGAAATGGCGCGGATGGATGCTGAAACTGGGCCAGGATGGCAAGCTGACGCCCTGGGCGACAGGTTTGCGCTCCCCTTCCGGCTTCGGCTCGTATAAAGGCGATATTTTCTATACCGAAAACCAGGGCGACTGGGTAGGTTCCGGCCGCATGACGCACCTTGAAAAAGGCGATTTTGCGGGTAACCCGGCGGGCTTGCGTTGGAGTAAGGAAGAAGGATCGCCCGTGAAACTGACTCCCGAAGACGTACCGAGCACTGGCGAACCGCTTTACGATGTGGCTAAGAAGGTCCCCGGCCTGAAACCACCGGCTGTATGGTTCCCGCACACCCTGGTGGGCATCTCCACCTCGGATTTCAAAGAAGATATCACCAACGGCGCATTCGGGCCGTTTGCAGGGCAAATGTTCGTAGGTGACCAGGGCCATAGCATTATCACCCGTGTAGACCTCGAAAAAGTGAATGGCGTGTGGCAGGGAGCCGTTTTCCCCTTCCGTGAAGGGTTCATGTCGGGCATCCTGCGCCTCGAATGGGGCCTCGACGGCTCGATGTTCGTAGGCCAGACGAGCCGCGGGTGGTCGGCCACGGGTAAGGAAGAATTTGGTATCCAAAGACTCGTATGGACCGGCAAAATGCCGTTCGAAATGAAGACTGTACGCTCTACGCCCGACGGTTTTGAGATCACATTCACCAGCCCTGTCGATAAAAAGGCCGCTGCTGACCAGGATGCGTATAAAATGAACAGCTTCACCTACCGTTACCACCGCACCTACGGCAGCCCGATCATCAATACGGAGGAGGTGCCCATCAAAGGCATTATCGTGTCGGAAGACGGCCTTCGCGTACGCCTCGTGGTTGATCCTGCTTCATTGCGCAAAGGCTACATTCACGAAATCAAAACAGAAGGTGTAAAATCCCCGGATGGTAACAACCTGCTGCATACGACCGCCTATTACACGCTGAACGAGATCGCGAGCGGACAAACTGCCAATCCTTCACAATTCACCACCACCGTGAAAGCAGCGAATGCTGCCGCAATGGACCACAGTGCCCACACCATGCCCGCAACTGAAGCCGCCGCCAGCACATCGGCATCGGCCAAGCGTGTTACCGAAATGCCCGCCAGCTGGACCGACGGTCCCGACCAGGTGGTAACCATCGGTACGGTACCGGGTTTGAAATTCGATATTTCGGAAATCCAGGTGAAGGCGGGAAGCAAAATCAAAGTTGTGTTCAACAACAACGACGATATGCTGCATAACCTCGTCATTACCAAGCCCGGAGCGGCCAATGCAGTGGGTGAAGCAGGCTTGAACCTTGGTCTCAAAGGATCAGAACTGAATTACGTACCCAAAACCAATGACGTGCTCTTCCATACCAATATCGTGGAGCCTGAAAAATCGGAAGCGATCTATTTCACAGCTCCCAAACAGGCTGGCACCTACCAGTACGTCTGCACTTTCCCCGGCCATTACTCACTGATGCAGGGGAAACTGAAAGTTGTAAAATAATCCGCAACGCAACTGGCGCAAGCGGACTTCCAAAGGGGCGGTGTTTCGCCGCCCCTCTTTTGACTCCCCTAATATTTCCGAAACCGAATAATTACCGCCATTTCGCAAGGAGAATGCCACAAGCAGCCGCTTTGATTGGTATAATTCATTGATTTAATACAACATTGCCGTTACATTAAAGATTTGAATCAGGAAGAACACATATCGGATACCAACGAGCTGAATATCAGGCTCTGGCAGCGGTTTAAAGCCGGCGACGCGGAGGCGCTCGGGCAGCTCGCCCAAACGCATTACCGGGCACTGTACAACTATGCGACCAAGTTTTCGTCCGACCCCGACTTCATCCGCGATTCCATTCAGGAACTTTACCTCGAACTCTGGGAACGACGCAATTTTCTCTCTGAAACCGCATTTGTCAAATCCTACCTGCTCAAAGCACTCCGTCACAAGCTCATCAAGGAAAGCATACGCCTCAAACGCTTCCACGAGCCGCAAGTAGCCATTTTCGACACCGACCCGTCGGATCCGTCCATCGAAACGAACATCATCGAAGCGGAGCATATCCACTTTCAGAACGGCCACCTCAAACGCATCATTTCCCTCCTCTCTAAACGCCAGCAGGAGATCATCTACCTCCGTTTCTACCAAAACCTCGACAACGAAGACATCGCCAGCATTATGGGCCTCGGCCGCCAGAGCGTGTCCAACCTGCTCTACCGGACGCTGAAAGAGATCAAGGAGATATGGGCGCCTGCGGAGTTTTTTTGGTTGTTGCTGATATCCATTATTCATTGAGAGAATATGCGCGCTACATCCGAGTGCAAACGGGAAAACGCCATCTATCCGCTCGGCTATCTAACCATAGCTATCGCCATGCTATTTCCGGCACATTGCCGCGCTCAAACAACTGTCGGCCGTTTCGTGCGTGAAAATGCCCAGGCGGTGCACTCACTCAATTTCGATGAACCGTTCGCCGATCTCGAATCCGTTGGCAAAGCGATAGGAGACACAAGCATAGTAATGCTCGGCGAGCAGGCACATGGGGATGGCAGTACATTCCTCGCCAAATCGCGACTGATCAAATACCTGCACGTATGTGCTGGGTTTTACCTCATTGACCGGCTACTCCCAAACCATTTACCAAAAAACGCCATTCAGTATACCTATGCCTAAAAATGGGTTCGAATCATGGTTTGATCCCGGGATGAAATACGGGTTTCTCGATCTGAAAGCAGAAAACGCAGACTCCATGAAGAATACATTCTTCAACATGAAAGCCCGGGGCCACGGTGCGGTGGCGGCTCGATGGTTCAATGTCTTTGATGGAATATTCTATATCCGTGAAATGATACCTGCGCACCTCATACGGTAATCTCAAATGAAATTCCGCGAAGATCCAACTTTGTGCCAGTTACTAGCATAAGTCTCTTGATTTATGCTAGCTATCCGCCCCGGAGGGGCATCCTGTTTATAGAAAAGCCAATGTATAATAGCATTGCCCTGGCTCCGGAGGAGCCTCCTGTGCCGTTCAAGGATACTCCTCCGGAGTAGGTATGCCGATGTTGCCGGCTTCTATAAACAGTAGGCCGCTCTGCGGCCTCGACTACCCATCACCATCTCTGCTTCGATCACTCTAAACAAACAATGTCGTCAGGCTTTCAATATAGGTAGCCCTGGTGTGGTAACGACAATACATGGCACCCGCTATCTGGCGTTTCATCCCTATCGGGATTTTGCAATGCACTGAATATCCAAATACTACCGATATTACATCGCTACGCGATTCCTTCTATCCAATGGCACGGAGGTGAACTTCGTGCAAACTATTCGCGGGCTTCCGGCCGGGCCATACGCCACAGAGGATACCAAGCGACGTCGCCATATTATTGACCGACCGGAGGCCTACAAATAGTACACACAAATCAAGAGATTTGCGCGAGCTGTTCGGAAACACTGGGCAATACATATTTAAAACATATTAAGCATTTTAAACTTATTATACATTTTATACTTTTAAACCATACAACCCATTCTCCCTTTCCTCCTTCCTCCCTTTCCTCCCTCTTTATAACTTTTCAAAATTTTTTTTGACTTTTTTGGTTATCCCAACCAATAAAACTGACATACCATTGTAAAGAGCCTGCAAATGTTCTGAACTGTATGTTTTTGTTTTGCCAATGAGCTTACACCGAATCTTTACCGTGGAGGAACTGGCGACGGACGAATCGTTCCGGCGCTGGACAATGGCGCCCACCCCCGAACTCGATCGCTACTGGCAGCAGTGGCTGCAACAAAATCCGGATCGTGCGGGCGTGGCAGCACGTGCACGGGAGCTCGTGCAGGCTGTGCACGAAGTTTATAAGGATGATCTTTCGGACGATATGCTTCGGCACGAAATCGCAGAGATTACCCGCATTGCCGAAGAACGGAAAGCCGAAGGCCGTGTGCCGTTCTACCGGCGGGCGGTCTGGAGAGCTGCGGCAGTGCTCCTGCTTACGGGCGGGCTGAGCTGGCTTTATTATACTTCGCATAACACGATCACGCCGTCGGGAAAGGAGCAGGAAATCACATTGGAGAGCGAAATGCTGGTCAAAACCAATGCTACGGAAATGGAAATGACTGTGCTCCTGAGCGACAACAGCGTGGCTACCCTAGCGAAAGGCAGCAGCATACGGTATCCGAGGCAATTCACAGCCCAAGAGCGTCGCGTGTATCTGACGGGTGAGGCGTTTTTTGATGTAGCTAAAAACCCCGAGCAGCCATTCCTGGTATATACCAACGAAACGGTGACCAAAGTGCTTGGCACGAGCTTTCGTATCAAGGCATTTGAGGGTGATAATACCGAAATGGTCGCTGTTAAAACCGGGCGGGTGTCGGTATATGCCAAGAAGGAATATGAAACCTCGCAAGGATCCAAGCCCGCAGGTGTGATCCTGAATCCCAACCAGCAGGTGGTGTTTAATCGCAAGGAAAATAAGCTGGAAAAAGCTGCTATGGCCAATCCGGTGCTGCTGGCTGAATCTGCGGTGCAAAAAGACCAGGTGTTCGACGACAGGCCCGTCGCGGAAGCATTCGATGCGCTGGCAAAAATATACGGGATCAACATTGTGTACCAGCCCGAAACACTTTCCAACTGCATGATCAGCGCGCAGTTTAATGAAGAAAATCTAAAACAACGATTGAATGCAATATGCCAGGCGATTGATGCCGGCTATGATATGGAGGATGGTCGCGTTGTGATCCGTTCCAAAGGTTGTAACTGAGGGAACGTCAGGATTAGTCGGGCGTGGTCAGGATTAGTCAGGTGTGGTCAGGTGTGGTTAGGACTAGTCGAGATCAGTCAGGAATAGTCAGGATGTTTTAAAAGTTACATAAGGCTGCGTAAGTAGCAATTTCTAAATTCTAAACCCTTTTCAGGACTAAAATCAGCTACCATTAATCCCCGTTCTGCCTATGACATATTGTTGACGCTGCCTCCATTTTGAATGATAAAGAGCCAGTGATGATTGCGCCATCACCGGCCCTGCGCCTCCCCTCGCCCGGACTGGAATCTGTGGCGATACAGGAGCATTTTGTCCCATCATTTCAATCCTGAACAAAACTTTCAAAAGTATGAAAAAACACCGACATCTATCCCGGCTACTTTACAGGGCTATGAGAATATCACTTTACCAATTATTATTTGCCTTAATCTTTGCCACTGTGTCAGCAGCAGGCACTGTTGGGGCGCAGGATATTCTGAACCAGAAGATCACGATCCAGGTCAGCAACCTCGAAATGAAGACCGTCCTGACCAAACTCAACAAGCTGACACAGTTGCGTTTTACGTACAGCTCTTCATTGATCAAATCCCAGCGAAAGGTGTCGATCAATGCTGTCGACAGGCCTCTGGGCGACATTCTGGATGATCTTTTCAAATCTGCCAACATTACCTACAAGATTGAAGGCAAGCAGGTGGTGCTCATCAAAAATGCCGAACCTGGCAGCGCATTGCCCGAAATGATCCGCAGCGAGAGCAACATCGACCGGAACATTACCGGAAAGGTAACGGACGAAAAAGGCAATCCCCTGCCGGGCGTGAACATTGTGGTGAAAGGCACAAAAGTTGGAACCGCCACAAATGCCGAGGGCGCATTCCAGCTAAGTGTACCCGATGGCGGCGGCATGCTCGTGTTCTCGTCTGTGGGCTTCACCGCACAGGAGATACCGCTGGGTAACCAGTCGAACTACGATATTTCAATGACCCCCGACGTACGCAACCTCGAAATGGTGGTGGTAACGGCGCTGGGTATCAAGCGCGACGCTAAAAAACTCGGCTATTCGACGGCCACCGTCAATACCGAAGAACTGACTACCAACCGCACGACAAACCTCGGTAACAGCTTGCAGGGCAAAGTGGCCGGTTTGAATGTGACGCCGCCTGCGAGTGGTCCGGGTGGCTCTACCAAGATCCGTATCCGCGGCCAATCCTCTTTTGGCGGTAACAACTCCCCGTTGATCATTGTAAACGGCATTCCGATCAACAACAGCAGCGTTTCGGCGGGCGGCTCGAACGGAAACGGCACCGGTAACCCCACAGGCGGTTCTTCCGATGCGGGCGATGGCTTGCAAAGCATTAACCAGGACGATATCGAATCGATGACCGTACTGAAAGGTGCGGCCGCTGCTGCATTGTACGGCTTCCGCGCGAAGGATGGTGCGATCATTATCACCACTAAAAGCGGCAGCAAAACGACCGGTATCGGTGTGGAGCTCAATTCCAATTTCCAGGCCCAACAAGCCCTGGATTACACTGATTTTCAATACGAATACGGCCAGGGAGAGTTTGGAAAACGCCCTACCACCGTGGCAGAAGCGCAAAGCTCAGGCGTATTTGCATTCGGCGAAAAGCTCGACGGTGCCATGACGCCCCAATTCGACGGTAGCATGCAGCCCTACGTGGCACACAAGGACCGTATCAAGAAGTTTTATCGCACAGGAACCAGTTTTACCAATTCAGTTGCATTATCAGGTGGCAATGAAAAAGGAAATTTCCGCCTCTCTTTTGCGAATACCGATGCCAATGCGATCATGCCGAATTCGGCTTATCATAAAAAAATCTTCAACCTCGGGTTGAACTACAAATTTACCAAAAAGCTTTCCGCGCAACTGAACGCAAACTATTCCAACGAGTACAACAAGAACCCGCCCCAGATCGGTATCCAGGACATGAATGCGAACACCACCATTTATACCATGGCTACCAGCATCGACGCCGACTGGCTCAAAAACCGCAAGGACGCCAACGGCAACGAAATGCCCCTGGCGCGTTTTACCAACCGTAACAATCCCTACTGGGTAGCTTACGACCGCTTTGAAAACGTGCGTCGCGACCGGATTTTCGGCAACACGTCGTTACGGTATGATTTCACCGACTGGCTGTTCGTACAAGGTCGCATTGGTCAGGATTACTACACGCGTCCGTACAACTACAACCGCCCGACGGGTACGCGCTCGATCAGCGCAGTTACAACCGGCTTCAATGGATACTATTACCAGGATGTGTCGACATTCCGCGAGCGGAACATGGACATCCTCGTCGGTGCCAACCGGACATTCGGTGACTTCGGGATAGACATCACACTGGGCGGCAACCAAATGGTGCAGGTGAACGACAATATTTCGACGGCAGTGACCAACTTCTACGTACGCGACCTGTATACAATCGGCAACGGGCAAGTGAAAACCCCGAACTATGGATACAGCAAAAAGAAAGTGAATTCGATTTACGGTGCGGCAGAATTTTCTTACAGGAACTTCCTGTTCGTCAATATCACGGGCCGCAACGACTGGTTCTCGACGCTTAACCCCGGCTCCAACAGTTATCTCTACCCCTCTGTGAGCGGTAGCTTTGTGTTCAGTCAGGCATTCGAGAATGCGCCAAACTGGCTCACCTATGGAAAGCTGCGCGCAGCATATGCGGAAGTTGGAGGCGATACGGATCCATATTCGAACAACCTTTACTACGGGATCAATGCCAACCCCTTCAATGGTACGGCATTGGGCAACCTCCCTTCGACCGTCAGCCCGAATGCAAACCTCCGGCCGCTGAAAGTGAAAGAAACCGAAGTCGGTCTTGAAATGAAAACTTTCGACAGCCGCCTGAACCTGGACCTTTCGCTTTACCGCAAAAATACCGTGGATGAGATCCTTAACGTCGATATTTCCAACGCATCCGGTTTCAGCCAGACCAAGGTAAACGTCGGTAAGCTGCGGAATCAGGGTGTCGAGTTTTTGCTGACTATCGTGCCCGTTCGTAACGATAACTTCACCTGGGAAACCAGCTTTAATGGCAGCTACAACATCAGCAAGGTGATTGAGCTCGCCGACAAGCAGCAGCGTTTCGATGTCGGTACCGGAGAGTTTTTCGGGATTGTTTCCCACGAAGTCGGCAAACCGCTGGCGTCGCTGCGGGGCTTCGATTACAAGCGTGACGCACAAGGCCGCATCATTACCTCTGCCGGATTGCCGCAGCAGGGCAACATCGTGACTTTCGGCAGTGCCATCCCGAAATGGGTCGGTGCGTGGGTGAACACCATCAATGTAAAGGGCATTCGCATTGGTACACAAATCGATTTCAAGGCTGGTAACAAGATCCTCTCGAACTCCAACCTGAACTTCCTGCGTGAAGGACTCTCAAAATCCTCCCTGGTAGGTCGCGAAGGCGGCGTGCTCCTGGAAAGTGTCACAGCCACCGGTGAAGCTAACACCACCCGTGTAGAAGCCGAGCAATTTTACACCGCATACCGCAGCACAAACCTCGCCTCGCCTTTCGTGTACAATGGCGCTTTCGTGCGCTGGCGGACGCTCTCGATCGGCTACGATCTGTCACGTTTCCTGCGCGAAAAGACCTTCGTCAAAGGCCTGACGCTCTCTGCGATGTGCAACAACGTGCTGATGATCAAGAAGTATATCGACAACCTCGACCCCGAAGCACAGGTATCGGCCTCCGACAACCTGCAAGGTATCGAAACGCATACGCTTCCGACCACGCGGAGTTATGGGATTAATTTGAACATTAAATTGTGAGGGGGGGCCTGCGGCCGACCATTGACCATCGACCGCCGACTACGGAAAGGGAAGAATGGGAGAAAGGAGGAAAGGGACGAAACATTCACTCATTCACTCATTCACAATCAGACTATTCAGTCATTCAATCATTCAGTCATTAAAAACTATGAGACGACTATTCATATATGCCGGGGCGCTCGCAATGCTCATTGGCGCTAATTCCTGCGACAGCGGTTTTGAGGAGGTTAACAAAAACCCGGTCCTTGCTACGGAAATCGACCCTATTTATTTGTTTTCCAATGCTGAGTTCTCGTCGGCCATCGCCACGCAGAACTACCAGATGCAGATCGTACAGCAGATCAACACGCCTTATACCGGGGTTGTAGAGGGAGGGAACCACAACGCACTTTCCGATCCGAATTCGAATGCCAACTTCAACTCCCTGTATCTGCAAAACGGCCCGGTGAACCTGCTCACCACGGTTATCGCAAAAACGAAGGATGATCCGGCACGCAGCAACCTGTACAATATGTCGCGGATCTGGAAGGCTTATGTTTTTATGGTTTTGGTGGATACCTACGGAGATGTGCCTTATTCTCAGGCCGGGAAGGCGTTTCTGGAAGGAATTAATCTGCCTAAATACGATGACCAGAAAGCGATTTACCAGGACCTGATCAAAGAATTACAGGAAGGTACCAAAGCGCTGGATGCCAGTAAGCCCATTGAATCGGGTGACCTTTTCTTCAAAGGAAATATTGCGCAATGGAAAAAACTGGGAAATTCCCTGCTGTTGCGCGCGGGAATGCGGTATTCTAAAATTGACCCGGCCACAGCGAAGTCCGTGGTGGCCATTGCGCTTGACCCTGCCAATGGCGGCGTCCAAAGTTCCAACGCCGATAATGCCTACATAGCATTCAACAGCACATTCAACCATCCGCTGGCAGGCTATTTCCAGGGAACTGAGCGTGGCAATGTATATATGGGTAAAGCATTCATCGATTTCCTGAAAACTTCGGGTGATCCGCGCCTTCAGGTAATTGCCGTCAAATATGAGGCGCCTAGCAACCCGCTGGCCACCGCCGGTGCTGAGAATACGACACCTGCCGATCAGGACGGAATGCCGTACGGCTACAACGAGTCGACGATCGTCAACGCACCTGGCTTCCCGGGCAAGATCGGTTCTGCATTCAAATATTCGCAGATCAACCGTCGTACAGTCGGCAAAATTGACGCCCCTGAGTTTTTTATTACCTGGTCGCAAACCCTGCTATTACAAGCGGAAGTGGTACAGCGCGGCTGGGCAACGGGTAGCGTAAAGGAGCTTTACGAAGCTGGCGTGAAAGCGCACATGAGCCAGCTCCCCACCTACGATGTGCTTGCGACCATTCCGGCAGCGAGCCAGGAAGCGTACCTCACGGCAAACCCCTTTGTGCCGGCCAAGGCATTGGAGCAGATCAACAATCAGTACTGGATTTCCTCTTTCCTGAATGGCTCCGAAGCCTGGGCCAACTTCCGCAGAAGCGGCTTTCCGGCGCTGCCGATCAACAATTACCCGGGTAAAGACCCATCCGTCAAAGATTTCATCAAGAGATTGGTGTACCCCGTCCGTGAACGTTCCGTGAATGAAGCCAACTACAAGGAGGCTGTCGCCAGAATGGGCCCGGACGAGCTTGGAACACCCGTTTTTTGGGATAAATAATAATTAATACTAACCCTTAAATGTTCATTTATGCTTAAACAAACCTTGCTTGCGGGAGCGTTTGTGCTGGGAAGCGTCGCTTCCCATGCACAGGCGATCTCGCCAACTCCTGACCAGATTAAAGCTTACACTTCCGGGTGGAAGGGCGAACGCTCGCCCGACGGCCGCCCGCGCGTTTCGGACGCGATCCTGGCACGCCTGAAAAACATTTCGATGGAAGAAGCCTGGGGCGTGCTGCGCAACAAAGGCTACCACAACCAGTTTGAAGGCGAATGGCAGCTGATCCACAACGACAGCACCATGACAGGCCGCGTGGTAACGGCGCAATACATGCCCTCCCGCCCCGATTTGCAGGATCTGGTGAAAGAAACCGGTAAAAAGGAAGGCCGCGTGCAAACCGGCGGTACCAACTCCTGGCCGATCGACGTGCTCAAAGAAGGCGATGTGTACGTGGCCGACGGCTACGGCAAAATCGCCGACGGCACGCTCATCGGCGACAACCTGGGAAACTCCATTTATGCCAAATCCAAGCGCGGGGTGATCTTTTACGGCTCGGTACGCGATGTGGAAGGACTCAGCGAAATCAAAGGCTTCAATGCGTGGATCAAAGGCCAGGACCCTTCGTACATCCAGCAAATGATGCTCACGAACATCAACACACCGATCCGCATCGGTCGGGCGGTGGTGCTTCCGGGGGATGTGGTACTGGCTAAAAAGTACGGTACGATCTTCATCCCGGCGCATTTGGTGGAAGATCTGGTGATCACCTCAGAAGTAACGGCCCTGCGCGACGAGTTCGGGCACCTGCGCCTACGCGAGGGCAAGTATACGCCCGGGGAAATCGACACGAAATGGTCCGACGCGATCCAGAAGGACTTCCTCAACTGGGTAAACAACTACCCCGGCAAGCTGCCGATGACGAAGAAGGAGCTGGATGATTATTTGAAGGAGAGAAATTACTAACTGCTGTAAGCGATAAGCAATAGGCTATAAGCTATAAGCAGTAGGCTGTAAGTTGAACTAACGATTTCGCTTATAGCTTAAAGCTTACCGATTATTGCCTACCGCTTATAGCCTAAAGCTTAAAGCATCAAAAAAATGAAAAACATCTTAAAACAAATCATCGAATCCAATAAACAAGTTGAAAACGCTGAGAAAGCGGCCGCGGCGGCGGAAATGGCGAATCCGGCGACGAAGGACAGCCGTCGTAATTTCCTGCGAAAAACCGCGGTGGGCGGTATGGCATTAGGGGGCTTCATGGCGATGTCGACTGAGGATACCATTGCGCAGGCTACTTCCAAGGTGAGCCGTGCCTCGAAACCCTCGGAACTCAAAATCACCGATTTGCGGTATTGCATCGTGCAGAATGTGGGCCGCACGCCTATTATCCGCATTGATACTAACCAGGGCATTTACGGCCTCGGCGAGGTGCGCGACGGCGCCGACGAGCGTTATGCATTGTTCCTGAAAAGCCATTTGCTGGGTCAAAACCCCTGCAATGTGGAGCAACTGTTCAAATCGATCAAGCAGTTTGGTTACCACGGCCGCCAGGCGGGTGGTGTTTGCGGGGTAGAAATGGCTCTTTGGGACCTCTGCGGCAAAGCTTATGGCGTGCCGTGCTGGCAGCTGCTGGGAGGCCGTTACCGCGATAAAGTGCGTTTGTACGCAGATACGCCCGAATCGAACGATATCAACGAGTTTAAGCAAAAAATCAAATACCGTACCCAGGACCAGGGCTATACCTGGCTCAAAATGGATATTTCGATTGGCATGCTGCGAAATAGCGAAGGCGGTGTAGTGAACAACAAGTTCTGGGGCGGCGGCTTCTCGCAGTGGGCGGGCGATTACCATTCTTATGCCAATACCAAACACCCTTTCACGGCAATCCAGATCACCCCGAAAGGGCTGGACGAAATGGCGAAAGTGGTGGAAGAAGTACGCGGGGTGGTAGGCTACGAAATCCCGCTGTCGTCGGATCATTATGGCCATTTTGACTTAAACAATGGCATTCGCCTCGGTAAGGCACTCGATAAATACCGCCTCGCGTGGTTCGAAGATATGGTGCCCTGGGAGTACACCGACCAATGGAAAACCATTTCCGACGCGCTCGAAACGCCGACACTCACCGGCGAGGACATTTACCTCAAAGAAGGTTTCAAAGCGTTGATCGAGCAGCGCGCAGTGGATATCGTTCATCCCGACCTCGCATCATCGGGCGGGTTGCTCGAAACGAAACGCATTGGCGACTACGCGGAGGATCATGGCATTGCGATGGCGATGCACTTTGCAGGCACGCCCGTGAGCTTCATGGCCAACGTGCATTGCGCTGCCGCTACCCAGAACTTCCTGGCATTGGAGCACCACTCGGTGGATGTGCCCTGGTGGGAAAGCCTGGTGAAAACCACCGACGGCCGCAAGCTGATCGACAAGGGTTACGCGCCTGTCCCATTGGAAGCGCCCGGCCTGGGTATCGAGCTCGTGGACGAGGAGGTGAAAAAGCACCTGCATCCGAAGGACAAATCCTACTTCGCACCTACCCCCGACTGGAACGAAAAACGCTCACACGACCGCCTGTGGAGCTAGTTTTTTGAGAGATGGTAGGGCGCAAAGTCCTACCATCTTTCGGCTTAATTCAGTATTTTGCGCGCTTCACTCTCATATGTACTGATGAAGAACATTCGCAACGTACTATTTTACAGCATTACTATCGGAATTTTCTCGGCCCTGCTTTACTTCTTTATCCGACAGGGCACATTCCTTGAAAAAGCTGGTCAGATTACCCAAAAACAGACAACCACCTCTTCCTGGGAGCAATTTACAGATACCTTCGGGCATAACATCCACCACCCGCTCGCCACGCTCCTGCTTCAAATCATCACCATCATCATCGTTGCCCGTCTTTTCGGCTGGCTGTGCAAGGCTATTGGCCAGCCGACGGTAATCGGTGAAATCGCCGCGGGTATTTTCCTCGGGCCTTCGGTGCTGGGCATGTTCTATCCCGAAGTGTCAGCATTGATTTTCCCTACCACATCCCTTGGCAATTTGCAGTTTCTCAGCCAGGTAGGGCTCATTCTGTTCATGTTCATCATTGGCATGGAGCTCGATTTGAATGTGTTGAAAACCAAGGCGCAGGAAGCCATCGTCATCAGCCATGCGAGTATTATACTCCCATTTGCACTGGGCGTGGGCCTCGCATTGTATATGTACACCGACTTTGCCCCTGATGGAATCAGTTTCCTTTCCTTTTCGCTCTTCATTGGTATTGCGCTGAGTATCACCGCATTTCCTGTACTCGCGCGCATTGTACAGGAACGCGGGCTCTCGCGTACACGCCTGGGCATGATGGTGATCACCTGCGCCGCTACCGACGATATTACCGCCTGGTGTATCCTGGCAGCCGTGATCGCTATCGTGAAAGCCGGCGAATTTGTGAGCGCGATTTACACCATCCTCCTTGCGGCGGGTTACGTTATTGTGATGCTGAAAGTGGTAAAACCTCTGCTCAAACGCATCGGCGACCACTATGCCTATCGGGAAGGCCTCACGAAGCCGGTTGTGGCCGTGTTCTTCTTGATGCTGCTTCTATCGTCCTATTGTACCGAAATAATCGGCATTCACGCCCTTTTCGGGGCATTTATGGCCGGGGTAATTATGCCTGTTAACCAGCGCTTCCGTAACATTTTTATCGAAAAAGTGGAAGACGTTTCACTGGTGCTTTTGTTGCCGTTATTCTTTGTTTTTACAGGTCTGCGAACGCAGATAGGGCTCCTGAACGATCCGCACCTCTGGTGGATCACCGGGCTGATCATCGCCGCGGCCGTAACGGGAAAGTTCATCGGAAGTGCCGTAGCAGCCCGTTTTGTGAAGCAATCCTGGCGAGATAGTCTCATCATCGGGTCCCTCATGAATACCCGGGGCCTGATGGAGCTCGTCGTCCTCAATATTGGCTATGACATTGGTGTGCTTTCCCCTGAAATATTTGCGATGATGGTGATCATGGCACTGGCAACGACTTGTATGACAGGCCCGGCCCTCGACCTGATCGACAAATTTCTTCCCGGCCAGAAATGGGACGATCTCCATCCGGTACACGAGCCATCGCGCTTTTCGATCCTGATCGCATTTGCCAGCCCGCAAGGCGGCCGCAAAATGCTCCGCCTTGCTCATAAACTGGTTTCCAGACAGCCCGACGAGCAAGTCATCACGGCGTTACACCTTTCGCCTAGCAGTTACCTCAACCAGGTCAACACCGAAGAATACCAATACGAAACTTTCCGGCCGATCAATGAGGAGGCCCACGAGCTCAATACTACTTTCACATCCCTGTTCAAACCTTCGCAGAGCATCGAACACGACATTATCGAAATAGCCAACGATGGCGACTTCGATATGCTCATGATCGGTATCGGCAAGTCGGTTTTTGAAGGTACTTTTTTAGGCAAAATATTGGGTTTCACTTCCAAATTCGTGAGCCGCGAGCGCCTTTTTGATACCATTACCGGCAAAGAAAAGCTCTTTCATTCCGATGTATTCGACGAGCGCACGACGCACATTATCCGATCGGTGAAAGTGCCTGTCGGCATTCTCATTGAAAAAAGACTGGAACAGGTACAGAACGTTTTCATGCCGCTGTTCACGCCGGAGGACCGAAGCCTGCTTCCATTCGCCGAACGTCTTTCGGCCGTCAACGGACTGCGAATGACGATCATGGACCCGTCGCAGACCGTAAGCCAGCATGTGGAAACCGGCGTGGCGCTGGGTGCATTGCAGGAAAAATCGCCTGAAAACGTAACGATGCTTTATGAAAATGTGCTTGAAAAAGACTTTCTGCAAAGCCAGGACCTGATGGTGATCAGCCTCGACAGCTGGATCAAGGCCGTCGAATCGCACAGCGTGTGGCTCTCCAACTCCCCGTCCGTATTGATCATACGGAACTGAGGATCAGACTTTCCGGCTTTTTGAAGGCCGGAAAGTCACCGTTGCGGGTTTTTAAAAGGAATAATAAGTGTTTACTTTACAGTAGCGACGCTAGCATTCCACTTCTATGATCCCATTTCTAAGCCAAAACCGCTTCACGAAGTCCATTAACCCGCAAACGATCCTTTTTTTCTTTCATAACTTCTTCACGAATGTAGGTACCACGCTGGTGTATGTTTCCGCCAACGTGCTCCTGCTCGAAAACCATCCCGAATACTCGCTGCCGCTTGCCTACATCGCCGCTGCGCTTGCCGTGATGGCCTCCGGGAAGATTTATGAGTATTTCGAACACCATCTTTTGCTGAAAAAACTGAGCCTCGGCACAATGCTCTCATCCCTGTTTATGGTGGTGATCGTAATGGGCCTGCTGCTGGTCGGCCACGGCACAGCCACGGCTATCGCGGTGATGGTGGGATACCGGATCATTTATTTGCTTATCAACCTCGAATTCTGGGGCTTATCGGCATTGGTTTTCGACGTCCGGCAAAGCAAACGGCTGTTCAGCGTGATTGGCTCCGGCGATATGCCTGCGAAAGCATTGGGTGCCGTGCTGGCCGTGCTGATCCACTCGCCGTCGGTACTGGCCATTCTGCTGGCTATCTCACTGGTTTTCTTTGCATTGGCATTCTACACGCAGATCCTGACGTTCCGGCATACCGATATTCCGAACCCGCACCACGCCCGCACCCGTACGACGGAATCGGACTCGCGCATTATCCAGAAATACTTCGGCGGCAACAAGCTGCTTACCTCATTGTGCATCGGTATGGTCGCCATTGCGGCTACGGCCACGTGGATCGAGTACCATTTCTTTGTGAATGTGAAGTACAAATTCCACAGCCAGCACGACGTGATTTTCTTCGTCGGTTCGCTGCTGACGGCCACCTATGTGATTTCTACGTTCGTCAAAATGCTGTTTTCGAGCAAAACGGTGGAGCGTTTCGGCATCAAACTCACTTTGTACCTGCTGCCGCTGACGACCATCGCCATTTCGCTCGGACTGCTCATTTCGTCGTATTTCCGCAAAGATGAGCCCTCGCTGCTGGTGTATTACTGCATTGCCTACCTGCTTTTCGAGTTGGTAAGGCGGACGATTTTCGACCCGGTTTTCCTCGTTTTGTTCCAGCCGCTTTCCACCAAAACACGTTTGAAAGGCCACACGCTCGCAAAGGGGCTGTTTGAGCCGCTGGGGATGCTCATTGCCGGCGCATTGCTCTGGATTATCTATACGCAGCATTGGAGCGATATCAGCCTTACTTTCGACCTGTCGCTGCTGTTCGCGCTGAGCGCATTGGTGGTATTCCGCAAAACTTACCGCCATTATATGCAGGAACTGAAATCGGCGATCAGCAAGCGGTTTATCCGCAGCGGCGAGATGGCTTCTCCCGGCGAAGCATTGCCTATCATCACCGAGAACCTGCAAAGCGACCGCAAGGAAGAGGTCTTGAATGCGATTGACTGGCTGGCACGGAACAAGGTTTCGCTGTTCCGCAAACACGCCGACGAGCTTTTGAAAAGTCCGTTCGTACAGGTGCGACTTAAAACCCTGCAAACGCTTTCGACACTCGATAAACCGGAGCTCTCAGGCTCATTTATCCAATACATCGAAGACGAACCCGACGCCGCCTGCCAGGTACTGGCTGTGCGCCTCGCCTGCGCAAACGGGCGCCTGAACGAAGAGCAAACCGCCCGCTTCCTCGCCCACCACGACCTCGACATCGTGAAGGGTACCATTATCGGTTGCTGGGAAGCCGGAAAGGCCCTGCCGCTCATCCATGGCACCTTGCAACGGCTCTTCGGTTCGGAGCAGGAAAACGACCAGCTGGCGGCGCTCGACTGCCTGAAAGTAACCGGCATTAATTCCTACGAAAACTTGCTCAAAAGCTGCATCCACAACGGCTCGCAACGCGTGCGCAACTACGCGATCGAGGTGGCCGCAACTGTGGGCTCCCCTGCCCTGCTGCGCGATCTTCGCCTGGTGCTCACGGGTACACTTACGCCAGCGACCATTCACGCGATGATCAATTCCGGCGACCTTGGTATCCGCATTATCGAGGAATGGTTGCAGCAGGATGCCACCGGCGACCGCATCCGGACGTTCATTAAAACGGCTGAAAAAGGTAGGCATGAATTTATACTTCAAATACTTTTTAACCTTATTAAAAATATTTACCAGCATAAATTTTTAATTAATACTGAAAATATTGCCAATACTAGAAGGAAAGAAAGTGATATTCATATCGAAAATATCGATAGTTTCACCCATATAGCCGCATTAAAGGCCCTTAGCCATTACACTTTAATATCTGATTATAAAGAAGTTATTCCTGAATTTGTTGAAAAAGAGCTGATCCATGCAGGGCAACTGCTCAACGGAATGGATGCTTCCGAAAACGATATTACCTGGAACAATGCATTGGAGTACGAGCTCGAACTGACTGCGCAAAGACTGTTTTACCTCTTCATGATGCAGTATGATAAGGAAGCTGTGCAGAGTGCGTGGAAGGGAATCCGGCACGCGAGCAAGGAGAAACGCGCCAACTCGCTCGAACTGATCGAGAGCCTTTTGCCGCGTATGCTGTACCCATCGCTGCATGCCTTGTTCGAAAATATTTCCATCCAGAAAAAGCGCGACGCGCTGCGCCAGTACATGGGAACAGTGGATCCGGGACTGTCATTAATCACCACCATTCTTTCGCAGGAAGAGCGGTCGTTCACGACCTGGACCATCGCGCTCGCGGCTGGCAAATGCGACATTACCGAAGCCGATCTGATCCATCTTGAAAAGCTTGCCAACCATTCATCGCGCCTGGTGCGCGAGGCCGTACATGAACGATATGCAATCCTCGCCCTGCGCCCCGACCTTAAATTCTCGCTTAGAATCCCTATGAAACACGCCGAACCAACCCAGCAGATTTCCGAAATGGAAAGGGTGATCGTCCTTAAAAACACCCAGCTTTTCGCGCAGACGCCCGAAAACGTGCTCAGCTCCATTGCCCCGATTATGAAGGAAGTGACTTACAGCGACGGCCAGGAGATATTTGCCAAAGGCGACCTCGGCGATTCGATGTACATCATTTACACCGGCCAGGTAGGCATTTACGACGGCCCGAAACAGCTTGCGTTGTTCGATAAAGGCGAGATTTTCGGCGAGCTGGCATTGCTCGATACCGAGCCGCGTTCGGCCACAACCGTAGCCGAAACCGACGCGCTCGTGTTCCGTATCGACCAGGAAGATTTCTTTGAACTGATGGAGGAACGCGACGAAATCCTGCGTAACGTGCTGCGTATCCTATGCCAGCGTATCCGCGTGCAGAACGAAAAAATGCGCCAGTTATAAGGCGCGAGCGCTATTTTTGAGGTGTTGGAGATGCCGTTGTTTGGCGGCATCCCGACGCTTCCGTTCCGAAGCCGTCCAATACGAATGCGCTTCCAGAAACCTGACCTGCACCGCATCCCACGCAGGAATATCCTCCACCATATCTCTCACCCTCAATTCCTCGAACAAAGTAGCCGCTATCGGCTCGAAATCGTCGCGGCCAAGGTAATCCAGGTCGGCGTCGCAAATGATCCTTTCCAGCGCATTTTTGGGGCTTTGCGGGATCTTTGTAGCCATAATCATCCCGCATATGGTACCAATCTGGGTTTCTGTGTAGCCCAATCCGGGCAAAACCTCCCGTGCGAGTGCGCAGCCTGCTTCCTCGTGGCCCTGGTAGGTGCTCATAAACCCGCTGTCGTGGTAGAGAGCGGCCGTACGAAGCAGCGCCAGCGACTCTTCGTCGGTGATGCCCTCCAAAGCCGCTATTTCGGCCGATGCCTGCACGACATCGAGCGTGTGGTGGGTACCATGGTAAAAAAGCGTAGGATCCAGCCCTTTTTCCAGCCGTTCGAGCACATATTGTTCAGCCTTATCGATTTGCATGGCTATTCGAGCACTTCGTAGATCAATACCGGGTTCGACTTGTTTTTGAGGTTTACCTCGCCCACCAGGCTACATTTAAATGCCTCTTTCAGCTTCTCATAGGCCGAATCCGGCACTACTACCTGCCCTGGTTTGGCGATGGATTGCAGGCGCTGGGCTACGTTCACGACGTCGCCGATCACCGTGTAATCCAGCCGTTTCAAGGCCGCCGAACCGATATTCCCGGACACCATTTCGCCTGAGTTAATGCCTATCGAAACCTTCGGAAAGTAGCCCGACTGGTCGGACAGTTCTTCTTTAAAACCATTGATATGATTGCGGACCGCCAGCGAGGATTCGACCGCGCGGTCGAGGTGATACTCACCCCGGAAAACGGCCATTACCGCGTCGCCCATAAACTTATCGACGTGCCCGCCCTGGGCGATGATCTCTTTCACCATGACATCGAAATACTTGTTGATCAGCTTCACCACGCGGTCGGGCTGCTCTTTCTCCGAAATGGCCGTAAAGCCGCACATATCCATGAAAACGACCGTTCCTTCGATGTTTTCGCTCGTCATAAGCGACTTTTCGAACGTCTCCTGGGTCATGAATTGCAGCACGGAGGCATCGACGTACATCCGCAGGATATCATTTTCACGAACCGCTTTCAACGTGTCTTTCAGCTGCGCCACATATTGCAGCGTTTTCTCCATCGTAACCTCCAAATCGCGGAAATCAATTGGCTTTGTAAGGAAGTCGAATGCGCCGCGGTTCATCGCGGTGCGGATATTGTCCATATCGCCATAAGCCGACACGATCACCGATTTCAGGATCGGGCTAAGTTCGCCGAGGCGTACGAGCAGCGTCAGGCCGTCCATTTCGGGCATATTGATGTCGCTCAAAACCATGTCGACGTCAGGATGCTCAGCCAGCATTTCGAGCGCTTGCAGGCCGTTTTCAGCAAAAACAAATTCATATTGCTGTTCGCGGATCTGCCGCCTGAACTTCTGCTTGATCAGCAGTTGCAGGTCGGCCTCGTCGTCCACTACGAGTATTTTGGCTTTCATAACAGGAGTAGTTTCTCTTTCAATTCGTTAAAATTGACGGGTTTCGTCAGGAAATCGTCGGCACCGAGCTGCATGGCCTGGTCGTGGTTAGCAGCATCGCCGTACGCCGTGATCATCATCACTTGCGGCGGTGCGGAAGGGTGATCGGCCCGGATTTTTTTCAGCAGTTCGATCCCGCTCATGCCGGGCATATTGATGTCCGAGAGGATCATGACCACCTCCGACGGATGGTTTTGCATAAATTGCAGCGCTTCCTCGCCCGAAAATGCGAACGAAAACTCGAATTGCCCGCCGCGGATCTCCCGGCGAAACTTCTGCTCAAAAAGCGATTTAACGTCTTCTTCGTCGTCTACAACCAGTATTTTCATATTCATTTAGGAGTGATCAGGCAATTGGTATCGTAATGCGGAACTCCGTTTTCTCGCCCTCTACGGTATCCACTTCCAGCACGCCGCCGTGCCCGTTGGTAATGATGTCGTAGCTCATCGAAAGCCCCAAACCGGTACCCTGCCCGGTTGGCTTGGTGGTGAAAAACGGCTGGAATATCTTCGCTTTCACATGCTCCGGCATACCCGTTCCATTGTCCGAAACCCTGATATATAGTTTGTTATCAAATTTCTTGGTACTGATTTTCACCTCCGGTTTGTAATCGCCCAGTTGCCCTGCTTCGGTCAGCTTTCGCTTTTTCTCCGCCACGGCGTAGAATGCATTGGTAAAAAGGTTGAGAAATACGCGGCCCAAATCCTGCGGCAATACATTGACCGTCCCGATCGTCCCATCAAAATCGGTCACCAATGCTGCATTAAACTCCTTGTCCTTCGCGCGCAGGCCGTGGTATGCGAGGCGCATATACTCGTCCGCGAGGGCATTCACGTCCACAGGTTCCTTCTCGCCCGACGACGCCCGCGAGTGTTGCAACATTCCTTTCACGATGGAATCGGCACGTTTACCGTGGTGCGTGATCTTCTGCTGATTCTGGCTCAGATCGCCGATAATGCCTTTAATATATTCCTTATCGTTATCATCGATATTGGTTTTTTCGATCTCTTCTTCCAGCTCCTGGCAAAGTTCCACGGAGACCTCCGAGAAGTTGTTCACGAAGTTTAGCGGGTTCTGGATCTCGTGCGCGATTCCGGCGGTAAGCTCGCCCAAAGATGCCATTTTCTCGCTCTGTATCAACTGGTTCTGGGTAGCCTTCAACTCTTCGATGGTCTTTTGCAGCTCTTCCTTTTGCTGGGTGAGTTCCTGCGTGCGCTCTGCCACGAGGTATTCGAGCGACAACTTCGTTTCCTTGGCAATCTGTTCTTCGCGTAACCGCTCTTCCCGCTCCTGCGTTAAAACCTTCTGCTGCTTCCGGGCGTAAAACCAGATGACAAAACAGAAAATGAATGCGAACGAAAGCGCGATCTGGAAAAACTGGTCATAACTATTGTAAAATTTGGGAAATACCTGCTCGAAGAAATCGCTCACCATTGATACCCCAACAAACGGCAGCACCGATTGCGCAGTGGACCGGATCGACTTGAAGTCGTCGTTTTGGTTAAAAAACCTCACTAACCCGAGCAATCCCAGGTTCCATATCCACCCAAACCAATCGGGCGACTCCGCTATGTAGTACGTCGCAATCAGAGAAAAGACGATGATACGCGCATACTTGAAAAAGTTATCCCATTTGGATGCGTGCTCCGTATGCTGTATCACGGAGTGCGCATATTGGATCAGAAAGAAGGCTACGATGAAATGCATGTAGAAATTTTGTAATAGTAGTTCTATTTTACTATTATTCCCTATTGGTTGGCAAAGTACTTATTTTCTCTCAAAATCCAGTTCAGTGCTCAAATGCCGCTTTTACCTCACGCTCTAATTTATTTATAATCGAATTTTAATGATTTTATAAAACAGTTTTAATACCATTTTTAGCACGACTGAGAACCTTTGCCCGCAGGTAATTCAAACTAAACGAACATGTGCTATCCAGTTTTAAAGCGGGTTCTCATCCTGGTTCTGGTGGGAATAGCGTCGGCAAGGGCTCAGACAACCTACAATTTGCAGCAAGCCCTGCAAACGGCAAAGTCCAATAACCCCATTCTCAAACGCGAGCAATTTAATGTCGACGTCTCGCAGGCCGACATTACCACGGCGCAGCTCCGCCCCAACCTCATATTGAACAACCAGTCGTTGCAGCTGGTCCAATCTTCCAAGTTCCCTGAAAACACCGGGTGGTTCAACGGCGCCAACCGGCAGATCTGGTGGCAGGTAACCAAGCCTTTTCAGTTGCCTGTACAGAGAGAGAACAAGATTAATTTTGCACAGCAAAACGTCAGGCTTACCCAAAAGCAATATGCCGATACGGAACGCCATCTGTTTCAGACAGTTGCGCAGAAATGGCTGGACGTCTGGGCCGCCCGCAAGCAACTCGATTTATTGGGTACTGCGAAGGCCAATGTGGACTCATTGGCGAATATCAACCGGTTGCGCCTGAAAAACCAGGTGATCACCACCACCGACCTCGCCCGTACCGAGCTGCTCGCGAACCAATACGACATTCAACTCAAATCCGCGTCGCAGGAATATCGCAACGAGCTTTCAAACCTGAAATTCCTGATCGGCGTACAGGACTCGATCCAGATCGACACCACCGACCAGTTCGCATTTGCATTCCCCGACCGGATGGACGCCATTGTGGAGCAGGCAATGCAGAACCGCACCGACATCCAGGCCATCAAGTCTACAATGGACGTGGCCGACGCCAACATCAAGTTACAGAAATCGAGTGCATTGCCGGTACCTGAACTGGGGCTCATTTACAACCCGCAGAACAAAGCGCACTACATGGGCGTCTACGGGACCATCGAAATACCCATTTTTTCGAGAAACCAGGGGGAGATTAAAAAATCGCAGGTGTTGAAACAACAGGCCGAACAAGCCCTGCGCGCCACCGAGACGCAAGCACAGACCGAAATCCTTACCGCTTACAAAAGCTATATCACCCAAAAACAGAACTTGCAGAATTTCAATCAGTTACTAACTCAATCCCAAACAATTCTTAACAGTGTTAAATATTCTTACCTCCGTGGCGGGACGACGATTATCGACTTCCTGGAAGCCCAGCGCAGCTGGCTCGATACGCAGCAGCAGTATTACGACGTACTCGGCCAGTATCGCCAGAGCTATATCGACCTCCTTTACGCATCCGGAATGATCAATCAAATCGCGCAATAATCATGAAGAACATACTCGTTTGCACCTGCCTGGCCATGACTTTGATAGCAGGCTGCAAGAATAAAGCTGCCAACAAGCCCGTACCGGACAACTCGTCGCCGGTCGTGAATGCTTCGGGCACCAAAATATCCTTTCCGCTGGCCGAAAGCTCGAATTTTTTCCAGACTGAAAAAATTTCGAGCTCCTCGCTCATGGCGAATGTAACCGCGCCGGCGAAAGTATCTGCCACCGTTCTCCACTCGAATGAAGGTGCTTCGGGCAACATTGTGCTATTCGACAACCCCGAGCTGGCCGGTAACTATACCCAGCTTTTGCAGCATTTGACGATGATTAATCAGATCCAGAACATCAATATCCGTCAGCGCAAAACCGAACTTTCCCGCATCAAGGATTTGCAGGAACACGGCGCGGCCACCGGGAAGGACCTGCTCGAATCGCAAACCGCGCTGTCGATGGAGGAAACCAACCTGATCAACGAGCGTGCCGCCATTATCGAGCATGAAACCAAGTTGAAAGCCGGTGGTTTTGAACCGAAACAGCTTCGCACCGCGCCCGCAGGCACCGCCTACATCATATGCGACGTACCCGAGAGCGACATCAGCCAGGTGAAAAAAGGCGGCAAATGTACCATTCAGTTCACTGCTTTTCCGAACGAAGATTTCACGGGTACCATCGACGACATCGCCGACCTCGTAGACCAGACCACCCGGATGATCAAGCTGCGTGTGAACATCAACAACTCCAACGGCAAGCTGAAAGCGGGGATGTTCGGCACAGTTGCATTTGGTTTGAGTGAAGGTAAAAAACTCAGTATCAATAAAGATGCATTGGTAACTGTGCAGGGCCGTAACTATGTGTTCCTGAAAACCGCTCCGCAGGTTTTCGAGCGCCGCGAGGTCAATATCGGCGACCAGATCGGTGACAGGATAGTCGCATTCAGCGGCCTGAAAGAGGGCGATGATGTGGTGACCAAGGGCGTCATGCAACTCAAAGGTTTATCGTTCGGCTACTAACCCCCTCCCGGATATGCTTCAAGCCCAGATCTTCATCAGTGCCGATCACTGGAAGGACGAAATTCCGCTGTTTGAATACATCATGCAGTTTTTGGTTAAACAAAAAGTGCAGGGAGCGACCGTGTACCGTGGCCGCCTCGGCTTCGACGGCAAGCACCTGAGCCGCCCCAACGACCTGTTCAGTTTCGACGAAACGCCCATGGTCATTTCCTTCATAGATGAGGAAGAAAAAGTTAAATCCGCATTGACATTGCTTCGGAAAGAGGTGAAAAGCGGGTTTATAGTCACCAACCATGTAGACAAGTGGATTTAAAATGATCAAGAACCTGCTTTTTTTCAGCCTTCGCAACCGGTGGGTCGTGATCGCTGTGAGCGTAGTGCTGATGGCCGCCGGCTACTGGTGCTTCACGCAGCTCAAAATAGAGGCTTACCCTGATATCGCCGATACCAACGTGATCGTAGTAGCTCAATATCCCGGCCGCGCCGCCGAGGAGGTGGAGCAACAGGTTACTGTTCCCATTGAAAGGGCCCTGCAAAACACCCCAAACGTGCTCGACAGACGCAGCCGGACGATCTTCGGGCTGTCGGTAGTGCAGCTTACATTTAAAGACGGGACAGACGATTATTTCGCCCGTCAGCAAGTTACCGAACGGCTCGCTTCTGCTGAGTTGCCGGACGGCGTTGCACCCGAACTGGCACCATTATCGACTGCCGTGGGGGAAATCCTCCGTTATGTAGTGGAAGCACCGCCGAGTTACAGCCCTACCCAGCTCCGCGATTTGCAGGATTGGGTGATCAAACCCGCATTGCTGCAAGTACCCGGCATTGCCGACGTGACTACTTTCGGCGGTCCTTTGAAGCAATTCCACATCATTACCTCGCCTGAAAAGCTGGTGAAATACGGCCTGTCGATGCAGAATGTGATCGACGCGATCAACGCCAACAACCAGAATACCGGCGGTAATGTGATCGCCCGTGGCGGCCAGGGCTTCGCCATCCGCGGACTCGGGGCCATTAAGAATGAGCAGGATATTCAGAATATTGTGCTGAAATCCGACAATGGAGTTCCTGTATTTGTACGGGATGTCGCCACTGTCGAAATCACTCCGCCGCCGCCAAGCGGGGTTATGGGTTACACCATCACGGCTGACAAAGTGGACGTTAGCAGCGGTGTGGAGGGTATTATCCTGCTTCGCCGCTACGAAAACCCCAGCGAAGTATTGAAGGTATTGAAAGAAAGGATCGCCGACCTCGAAGCCAGCGAATTGCCCGAAGGCGTACACCTGAAACCGCTTTACGACCGCAGCTTCCTGATCGATCACTCACTGGAAACTGTGGCGCATACCCTGTTCGAAGGTATTTCGATCGTAGTAATACTCCTGATCTTCTTCCTGGGCAGCATCCGCAGCGCATTGGTGGTGGCCCTCACCATTCCGTTCTCTTTGCTGTTCGCATTTATATTAATGCGCCTGACAGGCATTCCTGCGAACCTGCTTTCCCTCGGTGCCATCGACTTCGGTATCATCGTCGACGGAGCGTGTGTAATGGCTGAGCATTTGATCCGCAAATACCGGACCGCCAGCCCGGAAGAAAAGCAGCAGGGCATTGTGAAAATCACACTACTGTCGGCGCAGGAAGTGGGCCGGGAGATCTTCTTCTCGGTGACCATCATCATCCTTGCGTACATGCCCATCCTGCTCATGACGCGCGTAGAAGGCAAGCTCTTCTCTCCTATGGCATTGACGCTCGCCTTCGCCGTAATCGGTTCCATGCTGGCGGCGCTGACGTTCATCCCTGTGCTCATTTCATTTGCCTATAAAAAAGCATTGGCCGACCCCGAGAAGCCGATGAAAGAGCATAAGAACTTTGTATTGGATTTCCTTACAAATTCTTATTCCAAAGCGCTGGGCGGCTTTTTGAAGAACTACAAAGCGACGGTGCTCGTTGGTTTCAGCATCGTGACCGTGCTCGTGTTGTTCGGGATTAAACTGGGGACCGAGTTTTTGCCGACACTCGATGAGGGCTCGATATTCCTTCGTGGTAACTTCCCGGCGGGCATTACCATTCAGGAAAATGCCAGCTATGCGCCTAAAATCCGGAAAATTATTGCCAAATACCCGCAAATATCGTTTGTGATCACGCAAACCGGCCGCAACGACGACGGTACCGACCCATTCCCTGCCAACCGGAACGAAATCCTCGTTGGTTTGAAGGATTACGACCTTTGGAGCCACACGATCACCAAAAAGGAACTGGTAGAAAAGATCAAAGCCGACCTGCAAGCGCAGCTTCCAGCCGTGGCATTCTCTTCCGGCCAGCCGATTATCGACCAGGTAATGGAGATCGTCACCGGTAGCGCGGCCGATTTGGCAGTGTCCGTGGTAGGCGACGATTTGAATATGATGCGCAAAAAAGCGGAAGCTATTGCCAAAATCGTGAAAGCTACGCCTGGTGCCGACAACGTCAATATCGAACAGGAAGGTCCTCAGGAACAGCTCGCTATCAACATTAACCGGCAGGCCGCAGCCCGTTTCGGTATCAATGTGGCCGATATTCAGAACATGATCGAAGCAGCTATCGGCGGCAAGACCATTTCGACGCTCTATGACGGTACCAAACGGTATGATATCGTGATCCGCTTCCTGCCCAAATACCGCAACTCGATCGACGCGATCAAGAGTGTGCAGGTACCTTCGCTCACGGGCGCCCTCATACCCATGAGTCAGCTGGCCGATATTCATTTCATTGAAGGTCAGACGAATATCTATCGCTACGGCAGCAAACGGATGGTGACCGTCCGCACCAACATCCGCGGCCGCGACCAGGGAGGTTTTGTGAAGGAATTGCAGCGTAAGCTCAATGCACAAGTTCACGTGCCGAAAGGTTACAGCATCATTTACGGCGGTCAGTACGAAAACCTCGAACGCGCCGGTAAACAGCTGGCATTCACCATTCCGCTCACCATCGTGATGGTGTTCCTGTTCCTCTTTATGCTGTTCAAAAACCTCCCGCACACGATGGTAACGATGAGTTGTATCCTTTTTGCGCTCGGCGGCGGCATTGTGGCATTGCTGATGCGTGGATATTACTTCAACGTATCGGCCGGCGTAGGTTTTGTAAGCATATTCGGTATTTCGGTAATGGCCGGGGTGTTGCTCGTGTCCGCACTGAACCGGACCGCGCAAGCGCACGAAAACGACCTTGCGACCCATGTTCTGGAAGCGTCTTCCGAGCAGCTGCGGGCTATGCTGTCCATTCTGGTGGTGGCGATTATCGGTCTGGTACCAGCCGCTATTTCCTCCGGCATCGGATCCGACGTTCAACGCCCGCTCGCAACGGTAATTATCGGCGGTTTGACCAGCACATTGCTCTTTGCCCCCATACTCATTCCGCCGCTGTATTTATGGAGCGAAAAACGCCGCAAACCGCAGAAGCCGAGGGAAGTTTTGGAGTTGGAATAGGGTCCTTGAAGATGTATTTTTGTTTTAATTGAAACTAAAAACACATCACTATGGCAACAAAAGACCCTGTTTCCGAAGCTAAGCGCTATGTTGAGAATGCGCGCACTATTTTGCGGGAAAAGGCGATCAAAGAGGACGATTTGTACACTGATCGGAAGTATGTTAAACTCGCAGGACATGCGGCCTACACCGGGGTACTGGTAGCACTCGACGGCTTTTTTGGAATCAAAACCAAGAAACGGAAGGACGTTAGCTGGTATAAAGAGCAATTAGCCACAATTGACAAAAAATTGCTCGGCAATTTTGTGAACGCCTACGAACTCCTGCATTTGTACATGGGTTATGACGGCACACAAGATGTTGTGGTCGCGCGAAGAGGTCTCGAACGCGCCGACGAAATCATCCATTGGGTTGAGCAGCGAACAACCACTTGCTAATTATTCGATTGCCGACGAATAAATAGCACGCTGAATTTGTAGTTGGAAATGTGCATAAACCGCAGGAGTCCAGGGGCATTTAGGGTTTGGAGTAGAATCTCCGGACGATGTATTTTTGTTTTAATTAAAATCTAAAACACATCACTATGGCAACAAAAGACCCTATTTCCGAAGCTAAACGCTATGTTGAAAATGCGCGCACTATTTTGCGGGAAAAAGCAGTTAAGGAAGATGATCTTTACTCCGACCGGAAGTACGTAAAATTGGCTGGTCACGCCGCCTACACCGGTGTACTGCTAGCCCTTGACGGCCTCTTCGGTATTAAAAGCAAAGGCAGAAAGGACATTAACTGGTATCGCGACCAGGTAGCGAGAACGGACAAAAAGTTGCTTACTAACTTTATGAGTGCGTATGAATTATTGCACCTATCCATGAGCTATGACGGTAACCGGGAAGTCTCAACTGCCCAATCCGGCCTGAAACGCGCCGACGAAATCATCCATTGGGTTGAGCAGCGAACAACCACTTGCTAATTAATCGATTGCCGACGAATAAATAGCACGCTGAATTTGTAGTTGGAAATGTGCATAAACCGCAGGAGTCCAGGGACATTTAGGGTTTGGAATAGCATCTCGGGACGATGTATTTTTGTTTTAATTAAAATCTAAAACACATCACTATGGCAACAAAAGACCCTATTTCCGAAGCTAAACGCTATGTTGAGAATGCGCGCACTATTTTGCGGGAAAAGGCGATCAAGCAAGACTATCTGTATACCGATCGAAAGTATGTGAAAATGGCAGGACATACCGCTTACACCGGTGTACTACTTGCTTTGGACGGTTTATTCGGCATCAAAGAAAAAGGCAGAAAGGACATCAATTGGTATCGCGACCAGGTAGCCCGGACGGACAAAAAGTTGCTTACTAATTTTATGAGTGCTTATGAATTGCTACATCTGTCGATGAGTTACGACGGAAACCTGGACGTGTCAACGGCCAAGTCTGGTCTGTGGCATGCCGACGAAATCATCCAATGGGTTGAGCAGCGAACTGCCACTTGCTAATTAATCGATTGCCGATAAAAAAGTGAAGCCGGATCCAGCTATGGGTCCGGCTTCATTGTTCTACACGCTCAGTATTTATGCCTTATAATAATTATCGCGTGGATAAAACGGCTGTTTTTAGTTAAATTTCCTAAGTCGTATGTCCTAAGCGGAACACGACATACTCAACTATACACTTTAAACTATCCCGCAATGAAGCAAACACTCTACCTCCTCTCCTTCATGCTCTTCGCCGGCTTTATCTCCGCCGCACAAGCGCCCAATTCCATTCCGGGCGAGTACCATTTGCAGGGTGTGATGGAAACTGCTTCTGCGCTCCTTCTCAAACCCGACAGCACCTTCGAGCTCTACTTTTCTTATGGTGCTATGGACCGCCAGGGAAATGGAAAATGGCAATTCCAGGACGGGAAAATCATTCTCAACAGTCGTCCGAGACCAGAGCGCGATTTCGCGCTGGTAACGAGTAAGATCGCCTCCGACGACTTCACCACTATCAAAATTGTCGACAGCAATGCGCAGATCCTGCCGTTCTTTGAGACACTGATCAAGACCTCAGGAGGCGAAAAATACGGTAAAATGAACCAGGAAGGCATCTTTCAAATACCGAAGACTAAAACGACCGGTATCGACCTGTTCTTCACCCTGGCGCCCGAACGTTACACTTCGTTTCCGGTTGAATCGGACGACAATTATTTCGAATTCCGCATTGAACCCTGGATCATCGAGATTTTCGTTGAAAATATCGTGCTTAAACCCGAGAAAGACGGTCTGGTAGGCGAGCATCCACTCCTCAAAGGCGACGCATTTTCGTACGAGAAAATGAAATGATCACACGTACTGCCTGTCCCCGACCAGATTGATATCTTTCACTTCGAGGATATTCTTGTCATAGCCGTACTTCGTGACGTTAATCATCGCCTTTGCGACCTGCGTGAGCGTAGAAACGCCGTTTGGAAAAATTGCTTTCACGATGGGGTACATCCACCCGATGTATTTGTACAAACTCAGCAGGTTTTTTTGCCCTTCCGTTGCCTTCATAAAGCCTGGTCGAAATGCAAATACCTGATCGAAAGGAAGTTTTTGCAGATCATTCTCGGTTTTACCTTTCACCCTGGCCCACATCAGGCTTCCCTTTTCCGTGCTGTCGGTGCTGGCTCCCGAAACATAACAAAACGTCATGTCCGGGTTCAGGCGGCTCATTACACCGGCCACATGCATGGTGAGGTCGTAGGTAATGCGCCGGTATTCGGGCTCTTTCATTCCCACCGAGGACGTACCCAGGCAGAAATAGCAGGCATTATAGCCCTTCAACTCGCGCTCGATCGGGGAAATATCGTAGAAGTCCTTGTGCACGACCTCTTTAAGCTTCGGATGGCTCATCCCGAGCGGGCGGCGGTTGATTATGAGTACCGATTCCACGTCCGGGTTTTCCAGACATTCCAGCAGTACCCCCTCACCCACCATGCCGGTCGTACCGGTAATGATTGCCCTTACTTTTCCTTCAACGGCCATAGTTTGTTGGATTTGAAATGCTTTAATGCCGCAAGATAAGGATATTTCAAAGTCAATCAGGCGTCGAAATTCGTTGAAACGGACACTGATTTCCAGTTTTCCAGCTCATTCGAAAATGCAGTGATTTTTGCATTGGCCATACCGAATGCATCCTCGCCCAACACCAGGTGCAACGGAGGGTTGGCTTTGCCTGCTATGCGGATCATCGCGTCGGCCGCTTTGGCAGGATCACCGGGCTGCTGGCCGTTGATCTGCTGCTGGTGCAATGCTTCCGAATCGCGCACCTTCTGGTAATCGGCAATGCTGTTTTTAGGAGTTACGAACGATCCTGCGGTAAGGAAATCGGTGCGGAAGTACCCCGGCTCAACGATCGTCACCTTCACACCAAAATCCGCTACCTCGGCCGCCAATGATTCCGACAAGCCGTTAACCGCAAATTTAGTGGCGCAATAGATCCCGAAGCCTGGAAATGCCCCTGTGATACCCGCGATCGACGAAATATTGAGAATATGCCCCGATTCCTGCGCTCGCAAATGCGGCATCACGGCGCGGATTACATTTAATGTCCCAAACACGTTCACATCGAAATTACCACGCGATTCGGCGTCGGACAGCTCTTCCAGGCTCCCTGCCAGGCCGTACCCTGCATTGTTCACGACCACGTCTATACGACCGAATGCAGCCAGCGTATCGGCAATCGCCTTTCCAACGCTCTGTTCGTCTGTTAATGAAACGCTGAGGGGCAAAAACTGCGCCTCTGTACTTCCTACTGCGGTTTTCAGTTCATCGATGGAGCGTGATGTGGCGGCTACCGCGAAACCATTAGCCAATAATTTTTGCACAAGTGCCAGTCCCAGGCCTTTGGAGGCGCCGGTAACAAACCATACTTTTCTGTTTTCCATTGTTCTTTGTTGATTGTTTTAATATGACAAAGGTATAATGGCAGCCGCGCCGGGGCATTGCGCAGTTCAAACAGATACTTGCGAAATTCAAACAATCCGGAATGCAGACGGGGTAAAGTTGGTTTGCTTTTTGAAAAAATTGTTGAAATGCGAAGGTTCTTCGAAGCCGAGACAGTAGCTGATCTCCGAAATATTCCAGTTGGTGTGCCGCAAAAGTGCTTTCGCTTCGGAAGCAAGCCGTTCGGCGATATGCGTGGTCGTTGTTTTACCGGTTGTTTCGCGGATAGCGCGGTTCAGATGGTTGACATGTACTGATAGATGCTGCGCAAAATCGTTCGCGGAGCGCAATGTAAACCGCTGAGACGGCGCTTCAATCGGGAACTGGCGTTCCAGCAATTCGGTAAACACGGCGGTAATCCGCGAGTTTGCGTTAGGGTGCTGGTACAATGCTTCGCTTGGCTGCATTTTAAGCGCATAATGCGCCAGTTCGGTTACGTAGTTCCTTAGCAGGTCGTATTTAAAAGGATAATCGGAGGCGATTTCTTCCAGCATTTTCTCAAAAATCTGACTTACATGGGCATCCTGATCGTCGTTAAGAATGTAGGACGGCTTTCCGCCCACTGCGAACATGGGTAAATCGGCTACATTGCCGCGCAGCTTTTCAGAGAAAAAACCTTCCTTGAAAATGCAGAAATATCCCGTAACAGTGTCACAGGCCGCTTCCCAGGTATAAGGTACCGTCGGATTGAAAAACATCAGCGCCGTTCCGTCGAGTTCGAGGCTTTTGTCGGCGTAATGGTAGAGGTTTTTGCCCCGTATCAGCGCGATCTTGTAAAAGTCCCTGCGGCTGTATCGCGCAGGCACGGGGTTCACAAGTAAGTTTTCGCCCATCGGGAACACGTTGAAATGTCCGATGTCCTGCTGCAAATTTTCAGGCAGCCAATTGAACTTGTATTGATAAAATTCTTCGAGTGATTCCGGTTTTTCCATGCGGCGAAGTTACGAAAATCAAATAGAAAAGACCATGGACCGTAGACAATAGACCATCGTCGGCGGTCGGCGGTCATATTTTATCGCTCGATTAATTCACACATCACCCGTTTGTAAAACAGTACTTTTCCCTAATTTAGATTTTTGAACAAAACTTTTTACCTGAAACCATTCACACACCACACTCCAATCCATACACATTTTCTTCAATGAAACCTTTCAGTCCACTGCTTACCGAGCATCTTGAAAACGGCACACTAGTTTGTCCTTTATGTTTGTCCCCCCTAAATATCGTTGACGAAAGCATCTACTGCACCAATACCACGTGCTCGCATTCGACCACCGAAATACCCCTGATTCAGAAGAAGATACCTATACTCGTCAATTTCAACGAAACCATCCTGAGCAAAGACGCACTACTTGCTACCGGCGGAGAGAGCCTCATCCCCCGCAGCGGCAACAAATACGATACAATCAAAAGGATTTTCTGGGGAAGCGACGGCAAAACGAAGCGAAACCTGGCTCAATTCCTGGAAACTCTTCCCAAACAACCGGGCAAAAAACCCACCGTACTCATCATTGGCGGCGGCGCAGTAGGGAACGGCGCTGCTGGCATGTACGATGCCAAGGATATTAACATACTTTCATTCGACATTTACGCCTCCTCCAACACCGATTTCATCGCCGACGGCCATTCCCTGCCCATTGCCGATAACAGCATCGACGGTATCTGGATCCAGGCGGTACTCGAACACGTCATGTACCCGCAACGCGTGGTAGCGGAAATCTACCGTGTGCTCAAACCCGGCGGTATCGTTTACGCGGAAACGCCGTTTCAGCAGCACGTACACGAAGGTCCCTACGACTTCACCCGCTTCACCGAAAGCGGCCATCGCCTGCTGTTCAAAGATTTCAAATTGCTGGATTCGGGCTTCCTGACCGGCATCGGAACCGTGCTGCTCTGGAATGTGCGGTATGCTGCCTGGGGACTTACACGCAGCAAAAAAGCAGCTATTGTTATTGCGATGGCATTTGGCTGGATCAGGTTTTTCGACCATCTCGTGCCCGATTCATTTAATGTAGATACCGCGAGCGGGGTTTATTTCCTCGGCAGAAAGGACCCGAACCACAAGTTCAGCGACAAGGATATTGTAGCACATTACAAAGGGTTTCAGAGGAAGTGATTTTTTGATCGTTGACGGCCTACCGCTGACCGCCGATTGGATTCGGTCGTCAGCGGTAGGTTAATTTATAGTATCAATCATCTTCCGCGCCTCCGCAAGCTCCTCCTCTCTGAGCGCGATGAGTTCTTTCATCAACTCCTTTATCTCAGCTATTACTTCCCAGGCTTCTTTCTTGACCTCGTCCCAAAATGGCTCCATTTCAGCCCTATCTTCCTCCGATACGGAGTTATACCACCCGAAAAATGTCGATTTGATTTCCGGAATTTCAGAGGTATCAGCCGCCCTGATTTGCGACATATATGCATCAAGGCGATTCCTTAGTTCTGCTCTCATGCGCTTTAAGATAAATTCTGTAGTATTTTCAACATATCCCTCAACCTCACCGCCTCTGCGCGGACTTCTTCGAATTTAGCATCGCTTATTTTCGTCGCCGTCGACGACATCAGATTTTCCAGAAAATCTAATCTGTTTCTGAGTCTCTCGGTCAATTCAGCTTGCCGGCTTTTTCGTTTCATGTCATAGTGTGTAAAGCTTAAAGTTAGGCTTTTCGGGAAGAAAACTCAACTGAGAAACAGTAACTTCCATCACCAATGATCCTGCGGTGATCAAACCTCATTTCCAAGCTCTATTCCGGTCCGTTAGGTAAGCCAACCCCAGCACAATCACCTGCAACACCACGAACGAGCCGAGCAATGCGGGAATAGAATCATCCGGCGGCGGGCCGAACATATTGAAGATTTCGGCGATCACGAAAAAGGCGATCAGGGAGAACAAGCCCCATTTTCCCTTGCCGTTAACCGCGCGGGTGTTTTTAATGTAAATCCAAACGCCTGCGATGAAGATCACCGATTCCGTTAAAACAGTCAACGGCAATGAGTTCCACATGCCCATTCCGAATTTTTCACCACCAAACGGCGTCAGCGGGAGGTCGGGACCATGTACTACTAGATCGAGAAACCAGTGACTGAGTACTGCTAGGCCAATAACGATGGCGCTTCGCATATCTTTTTGCAACAACCAATAAATACCGCCGCAGATAAGGCCCCACACCACGCCCATCATGAGGCTATGTGTGTAGGGATAATGGACAAATTCAAATGGCGTCACCTCCGTAAAGCCCGGACGGATCTTCACTTGCTCGACATCTAGCATGAGCAGGAACGGCCAGAGGATATCGACAAACTCTACGGCGACGAAGAGCGCCAGGAGCGAAACTTTGGGAGCGACTTTCTTAGCCCCGAATGCTAAACCATAATGACCTAGAAACATAACACAAGTGGTTGATTAATGACCCTACAAAGGTATCTGGGCCATTTTCGTACACACTTGACCTAGATCAAGAAATCAGTTGAGTTGCTTCCGGCGAATGCGGCTGATGGTTTCGGGCGTCATGCCAAGCATCGAGGCGATGTATTGCAGCGGTACCTGTGTGAAAATATCCCGGTGACTTTCAAAAAGGAGGTTATAACGCTGCTCTGCGGTCATGGACAGGAAGGAAAATACACGATCTTCGAGCGTAGTGAAGCAATGTGCGATGAAGAGCTTTTCCGTAACGGGCCATTTGGGAACATAGTCGCCCAGGCGGTCGTAGTCCTGCTTTTCGATGGTGTACACGGCCGTGTCGGTAAGCGCCTGGATGTTCCAGCGGGAGGGATTGGCAAACACAAGGCTCGACAGGTCGGTCACAAAATAGCCCTGCGTACAGATCCATTGCGTCACTTCCCTATCCTCCAAATCTACATAGACCCGCAGCAGGCCCGATTTGATAAAGCTGAGCTTGTTGCAAAGTTTCCCTGTTTTGAGATAGTAATCGCCTTTTTTCAGTATTTCGGGTTTGAAAAAAGACGAGACTTTGACCAGTTCGGTCTGGTCGAAATCGAAGTAGGTTTGCAGGTAATGTTCAAGATCCGTCATAATGCGCTGAAATCGGCCGTAAATGTAGCAAAGAACGGCCTCCGCGCACGGTCGTTATCGTACAAAAGTGTCCGAATGTGAACGAAAGATTTTCATCAAGCAAACACAAGCATCTGTAAAACAATAAATTATATTTTTGGCATATGTTTTATACAATGTACTATGCAATACAATGTACCGTCTATTAGCCATGAAAATTGAATTTTTGAAAAACTCGCACTCAGCTCCATTCCTATGTTAAAAAACTATTTTAAAATCGCCTGGCGAAACCTTGTCCGTAACCGGGTGTTCTCCGCTATTAATATCGCCGGGCTGGCTATCGGCCTCGCTTCCTGCATGCTGATCAGCCTGTACGTGATCGATGAGCTGAGCTTCGACCGTTTTCACGAGAAAGCAACCCGCATTGTGCGAACCACATTCAAGGGGACCATGCAGGGCGGAATTATCAACGAATCGCACGTAATGCCTCCCACCGCGGCAGCGTTGAAGGCCGACTACCCCGAGGTGCTCGAATCCACCCGGCTCCGGCAGGGCGGAAAGCCGCTGGTCCTGCTTAACAACCAGCTTTACAACGATGAAAGGCTGGCCTTTGTCGACTCCAACTTCTTCTCGGTGTTCACATTGCCTTTCGTTGCGGGTGATCCCAAAAGCGCATTACTGGAACCGAATACCATTGTTTTGTCTGAAACAGCCGCCCGGAAATACTTCGGAAAAACCGATGTGGTGGGCAAAATCATCACTTTCAAAGACTGGAACAAAACCCTCCGCGTAACCGGCGTGATGAAGGATATCCCTTCCAATTCGCACTTCCGGTTCGATATGCTGGGTTCGATGGCGTCCGTCGACGAGGCAAAAGCGAATTCCTGGATGACTTCCGAATTCTTCACTTACCTGGTTCTGCCTGAAGGTTACGATTATAAAAAGCTTGAAGCGAAACTGCCCGCGACGGTCGACAAGTACATGAGCCCCCAGCTCAAACAATCGATGGGCGTTACAACGGCCGAATTCCGCAAGCAGGGTAACAACCTTGAACTCCGCCTGCAACCGCTTACAGACATCCATTTGCATTCCGATTTCCAATACGACCTCGATGTAAACGGCGATATTACGTACGTCTACATTTTCGGCGCCGTAGCGGTAATGATGCTCCTCATTGCATGCATCAATTTCATGAACCTCTCCACCGCAGGCTCGTCCAAGCGCGCACGTGAGGTAGGTGTACGTAAAGTAATGGGCTCAGAAAAAAGCGAACTGGTAGGCCAGTTTCTTACCGAATCCATTTTGCTGACGTCGCTCGCGCTGGTACTTGCCGTTCTGCTAAGCATTATCGCATTACCCGTTTTCAATGAATTATCGGGCAAAAATCTCTCGCTGAAATGGGATGCCGTTCCGGGCCTGATCCCGGCGCTGATCGGCTTTGGCCTCTTCGTCGGAATATTCGCAGGCAGCTACCCCGCGTTTTTCCTGTCGTCGTTCAAGCCTATTACCGTACTGAAAGGGGCCTCGTCCGTCATCAAGCTGTCCTCTTCGGGCAGAAGTTTCAATCTAAGGAGCGGATTAGTTGTATTTCAATTCTTTATGTCGATTATTCTCATCGTCGGCACAACGGTGGTTTTCCAGCAATTGCAATTTATCCGCAACAAAAAACTGGGTTATAACAAAGATCAGGTGATCGTGATCCCTACGTGGTCGCTGGGCAAAAACACGGAAGCATTCCGCGACGGGCTCACGCACGATTCACGTGTTGAGAATGTCAGTCTGTCGGGGTATGTACCCGCCGGACCTTCCGACAACAACAATTTCACGGTGAATCCAGATGGCAAAACCGACCGGATGGTGAAAACGCTTCGTTATGAAGTCGATTACAACTACCTCGCCACCCTCGGCATGGAAATGGCCCGCGGCCGCAACTTTTCCAAGGAATATGGAACGGATTCAACCGGGATTATCATCAACGAAACGGCCGTCAGGACCTTCGGCTGGACGCCCGGCAACGCGTTAGACCGGACCATTACCCGCAACGACAACCAGGGAAATAAAGCTACCTACCATGTCATCGGTGTCGTGAAAGACTTTCATTTTCGCTCCATGCACGAACGGATCGGCCCGCTTGTGATGACATTGAACAATGGCTGGGGCTGGATGATGGTTAAAACCCGCAGCGCGGAGGTATCGGGATTATTAGCCTCGATGAAAAACAGCTGGGACGGGTTCCATCCGGACATGCCTTTCAGTTACAACTTCCTGGATGAGCGCTTCAACGAAACTTACAAGGCCGAGCAGAAAACCGGTCAGATACTGGGCACATTCGCCGGGCTGACCATCTTTGTTGCATGTCTGGGCCTGTTTGGGCTCGCCACATTCACCGCCGAGCAGCGCACCAAGGAAATAGGCGTGCGAAAAGTACTCGGTGCGTCGGTAGCAGGCATTATCGCATTGCTTTCGAAGGACTTCCTCAAACTCGTCATGATCGCATTGCTCATCGCCACACCCGCAGCCTGGTGGCTGATGGACCGGTGGTTGCAGGAATTTGCTTATAAAATCGACGTTACCTGGTGGGTGTTCGCATTGGCAGGCGTAGTCGCGGTGCTGGTCGCATTGTGCACGATTTCCTACCAGTCGGTCAAAGCAGCGTTGATGAACCCCATCGAGTCGCTTCGTTCAGAATAGCCGATGGATCGAAATAAACTATTTGAATTGTAAATAGTTATTACATTAGAACCCGGGTCGTGTGCATGTTTGCTCCGGCCCGGGTTTGCTGTTTTATTCCAAACCATTGAGCTCAAATGGAGGCTACGATCCGCTGCAAAATCACCCGGCATATTCACGTTTTCCAGCCCGGCAATACTGTCGAGGTACGGCGGCGCATTCTGGAAAAATCGGAAAACCAGCCGGAATCGGGATATTTTATTCCGGATACCGGCGACGGAACGCCGGGGATTGTCCCGCTCGACGCCGCCGAGCCGCTGAGCGATCACGCGCCGATGGAAGATGCATATTATGGCAAATGCGTGTTGACGAGCGTCTCGAATATCTGGATGGATAATACCGAAAAAACCGACGAGGGCCAGGCAGGCAGCATCAAGCCGGTAAATGTGCGGGTCGTGCATTATCCCGACTGCCAGCAGATCGTATTCCACATGCCTCAATACGCCTGGGATGCAGGGACTTTCCGGCTCACGAATGCCTGCTCGCAGGAAGTGATCGAAGAAAAGCCCGTGCGTGAGCGCCTCAACGGAGGCACCATGATACTAACCAACACATTACCCTACCCGCCCGGCTTTTACACCATCGAAGCCGGCTGGCCCGATGGCTGGACGCACCGCATTCAGTTCATCAAGTTTACCGAAGGTTTCCCCAAAGCCCCATACGGAAAAGCGCCTGCCAATATCTACCACGCCATCCGAAACGAGGAAGTGCATTTGCTGCCACCGCCCGAAGAGCCTCCTGCCCCGGAAAATACGACATACGGCACCAGAACACCCGAGTATCTGCCCGGCCGCGAGTCAGGATATGCCTCACCGGCGTGCAGCCTGCACATGATGTACGACCGCGACGACGAGCGGTCGCGCGACTACAATGGCCTTGAAACCAGCCGTGGTATTGATGTAGATAAATTTAAAAAGGAAATTATGAGCCGCTTTTTCCCCAGGTTGGAATACACGCAGGACGGCCGTGGCGGCAGCATTTATTACACGGAGGGCGCGATCAAAATCCAGTTCGGCTGGGAATTCGGCGGAGGCAATGCGGTGGTGATCCTGTTTATTCCTGAAACAAAATACTGGGAAGCGCAGACCGGGACGCCACTTTTCCGCCGTGACGAAATCCTGAAATTCCTTTGCGAACAGGTAATCCGCGACCAGGCGCCCGGCTGCACCTACAAGATTTACGATAATTCAATCAGTATTCTGCGTTAAGCCTTTGGAATGGTTATTGATGTAAATGTGCCTTCATCAAACCAATAACCACCATGGCAGAGAACTCAGAAACGATCGAAATCCTGAACGATCTGGTCCTGATCAACAACGACAGGATCGCGGGCTATGAAAAAGCGGAAGCCGAAGCGGGCGAACTCGAAAACGACCTCAGGGCTATGTTTCATAACCTTGCCGACGAAAGCCGGGCCAATGTACTAGATCTGAAGTCCCACGTAACAAGGCTTGGAGGCGAGCCGGCCACAGGTACGATGCTTTCGGGGAAGTTGTATCGCGTGTGGATGGATATCCGGGCCACATTCACCTCCGACAACCGCCGCGCCGTCCTTGAAAACGCCGAAATGGGTGAAGACGCAGCGAAAAAGGCGTACGAAGAGGCATTGAAGTCCGACAACCTCCCTGCCGATATCCGCCAGCTGATCCTCAGCCAGTATACCGCCATCCAGGCTGCCCACGACACCGTCAAAACCGAGCGCGACCGCCAGCGCGATGTCTCCAAATATCCACTCACAACTTAACGAGGCCCCGGAAGGGGCTTTTTATTTTTCAGATAATCAATCAGTTAAAAACTTTTTTAACTTTTTTCCTAAATTCCTGTAACCTTTCCCATTCCCGGGAGTTACCACATCAAAATCACGAAAATAAAGCGCAGAGCCTTGAATACCCTAACCGACAACTCGCTGATGCTCCGGGTCAAAACCGGGGACCTGGATAAGATGGGCCTGCTCTTCGAACGGTACAACCGGCCGCTTTTCGGATTCTTTTACCACATGACGCATAAGGCCGACCTCAGCGAGGACCTCGTCCAGAATGTGTTTTACCGGATGCTCAAATACCGGCACACGTTTACCGGGGACGGCGAGTTCAGGACGTGGATGTACCACTTGGCCCGGAACGTCCTCAACGATTCGGTGAAGCAAAACAGGTCGTTCAATTTTTACGATGTGAACGAGGTGGCCGACCGGCTCGAAGGCGGAATGCGCGCCGACGAGAACCTGGAAAGGCAGCAGGAAAACGCCGTTCTGCACGAAGCAATGGGTGCATTAAGCCCCGAATACCGCGAGGTGCTGATACTGAGCAGGTTTCAGGAGATGAAATACGATGAAATAGCCAAAGTACTGAATATCAACGAAGGAACGGTGAAGGTGCGGGTACACAGGGCATTGGGAGAATTGAAGAAAAGGTTTTTTACAAATGAAAGACGATAAGGAAATGAACTGCGAATATACCAGAGGCAAGCTGACCGAATGGCTCAACAACAACCTCGAAAAAAGCGAGCAAATGGAGGTTAACCGCCACCTGGCCGAGTGCATGAGCTGCCAGGAAGCGTTCGCGGCCGACAAGCAGATCTGGGATAGCATGGCGAAAATCAGGATTCCTGAGCCCAAAGAAGCAATGCGTACCAATTTTTACACCATGCTCGACGAGTTCAAGGAGGCGGAAAAAGCAGCGGCGCGGTTCTCGTTCCAAAGCATGATGGAGAGCATACGCGAGTTTGTATTGCCCCAATGGACGGTGCAAGTCGGATTCAGCCTGCTGCTGGTGGGGCTAGGCTGGGTAATCGGCAACCGGACGAGCCGCAGCAAGGTTGATGCCGTCGCCTACCAGCAGCGCATCGAGACACTGGCGAGCCAGGTACAGGACATGAAGAGCACGATGATGCTTTCGCTGCTTGAAAATCCTTCGGCCACTGAGCGGCTCCGGGCGGTGGGATACACCAGTGAGATCACGCATGCCGACGATCGCATCTTAGAAGCGCTGTTTACCACCTTAAACAACGATCCTAACGTAAATGTGCGGCTCGTTACGCTCGAAGCGCTCACGCAATACGCCGGTGACGCCTCCGTACGGGAAGGATTGGTGAAATCCCTCGCATTACAGGATTCACCGATGGTGCAGGTGGCCCTGGCGGATGTGATGGTCAAATTGCAGGAAAAACGCTCGGTGAAGGCATTGAAAACATTGCTGCAAAAAGAAGACCTGAACGACCTCGTCAAAGTCAAAATCGAACAGACAATCAAAGACCTTTCATAAACCTTAATCAACTATTAGCCATGAAGTATTTTGCAATCCCCCTGCTGGCGGGAGCAGTGCTCTGCTGTACCCAGGCCCCGGCGCAGAAGCTGGAACACAACGAGCACGTCAGTAAGGAATTTACGATCAGCGCCGGCCAGGCGGCCAAAAATGTGCTGGCCATTTACAACATCAACGGGTTCATCAAAGTGGAGGGCTACAATGGTGATAAAGTGGTACTTGAAATCGATAAAAAGATCAGGGCCAAAACACAGGAAGGGCTCGACGAGGGCAAATCCGAATTCAAACTCGAAATCGAACAGGAGGCCGACAGCATTATCGCCTACATCGCCAACCCTTTCGATTCGCGGCCTAACCATAGTCGCCGGAACTGGGACGGCCCAAAAATCAAATACGATTTCGAGCTGGATTTCACGGTAAAAGTGCCCTACTCGCTCAATTTGCACGTTTCCACGGTGAATGGCGGCGATATCAATGTGAACGACGTGACCGGCTCGCTGGGCGTACGCAATGTGAATGGAGCCATCAAAGTCGTGAATGCCAAAGGCGCTGCAAACATGCACACGATCAACGGCAACGTCGAAGTGAATTACGTCTCGCTCCCATCCGGAGAATCGGATTTCAAAACGCTCAATGGCGACGTCAAGATCAGTTACCCGGCCGCACTGGCTGTCGACTGCCAGTTCAAGACGTTCAACGGCGATTTTTACACCGATTTTCCTAACGTCGAAAGACTTCCGGTGAAGGTGGTGAAAAACGCGGAGAACCGCGAAAACAAGACCGTTTACAAGCTGAGTACGGAAACGTTTATCCGCATCGGCAGCGGCGGCCCTACCTATAAGTTCGAAACATTCAATGGCAATATCTATCTTAAAAAACAATCATAGCAAAATGAAGACCCCGCGCATTCTTGCCCTCGCAGCGTTCACAGCATTTACCGCCATTTCGGCACCATTGCTGGCCCAGGGCGAATTGAAAGAACAACTTACGATCCCCCTGAGCGACCCGGCCAAGCCCGGCTCACTGAAAGTACACCTCATTACCGGTACAATCCGTGTAACGGGTTACACCGGCAACCAGGTGGTGATCGATGCCAGTACCAGGCAACCGGAGAAAGCCGAAAAACCGAAGGAAGTGGACGGCATGAAGCGCATTTCCAAAAATGGCGGCCTGGACATCTCGGCTACCGAGGAAAACAATGTCGTGAACGTGAGCTCCAAACTGTTCAATACCAAAATGGAACTGGTGATTAAGGTACCGGCGAAGTTCTCGCTGAATGTGGGCACGATCAACGACGGCGACATCCTGATCGAGAATGTGGACGGCGAAATGGAGATCACCAACGTGAATGGCGACATCCGCCTCACCAACGTATCGGGCTCGGCCGTGGCCAACACGGTGAACGGCCTGCTGAAAGCAAACTTCAAAACCGTGTCCGCTAAATCGCCGATGGCATTCTCGACACTCAACGGCAATGTCGACATTACCCTGCCGCCCACCGCCAAGTTCGATATCAAGGCCAAATCCGATCGGGGCGAAATTTACAGCGACTTCGATGTGGACATCGACAAAGCCGTGCAGCAGGCGACCAAGACTGCCAAGGACGGCATGTACAAGGTCAGCATCGAAGATTGGGTAAAAGGCAAAGTCAACGGTGGCGGCAGCGAGATCATGATGAAGAACATGAATGGAAATATCTACGTCAGGAAAGCGAAATAGTATTTCCTGAGCATTGCCCCACGCCTCTGGCAGATCGTCTGCCAGAGGCGTTTTTTTGAGGGGTATTTTTTAAAACTCCCGGTACATGGCGGTTATTCGATAGTCCCACCGAGCTCCACAAGCATTCGCTGCAACTCATCCAGCTTTTTGGATTTTACCGAGGTCATGATCTGCTCGGTCGTAGCCTCCGCCGTCGCGATGGCTTCGAGGTAAATCTTCTTCCCGGCGTTAGCCAGCTTCACATACGACACCCGTGCGTCGCGACTGTTGGCCTCCCGTTTCACATACCCCAGTTTCTCCAAAGGCGACAGCATTCTGGTAATCCCCGAGGCCGTTAAACCCACCTTCTCGGCCACATCCGTACGCCGCAATTTCTCATCCTGTGCATTCGCCAGATGGTGCAAAATCATGAATTCATTCAGGCTTATACTATGATTTTGAAGCCTCGCATCGAAGCGTTTCGCGGTAATTGTCTGGATAATAGTCAGGTTTAAAAACAGTTTCAGTTCCGGAGAAATGGTTGACATAAATTTGAAATATATTTGATTTATAGTTGATATATATTTGAGTAGTCAAGTATTATGCAATAATATATACAATCTAAATCTCTGGCAAACAATTGGTTGATTATTTTAATATTTACAAAAAAGAGCGTTTACATCTGCTTAAATATCAAACAGGTGTGCGCAACCTCATTGCTGACCGAGCCATTGTTGTCGCGTACCTACGGCACGCCGGGGAATGCTAGGAAACTTGATGCGCTACCAATATCACATGCCTAGCGGCATTTCAAAAGTGACCGCGCAAGTCGCGTAGCGACGTAATATTGGTAGCAACAGGAAGCCAACGTAATTGTGAAAATCCCGTCAGGGATGCAACAACAATTCCCCGCGGCTGAACTATAATTGTCGCACGCCAAACACCCTTAACAGCTCTTGACTATTACCTGCCCACACCTGACAATAAAAAAGCCCACGACACCAAATGCCGCGGGCTGAAATCCTGATAAAGACTGGTTTAATTAGCTCTTGCCAATTGTACTTCCAGACGAATGTCTACATTGCGGTCGTTGCCATTGTAACGCGAGTTATACCCGCCGGTACCAATGCCCACTCCCATGCCGCCGCCCATACCGATACCGCCCCCAAGGCCGATACCGATGCGCGGACTGAAACCTGAATTGGACGATGATTGCCCGTCGACCTTGATGCTCATTCCCATCATGCCGGTCTCGCGCGCATTCACATTCATGAGCGCGAAGGGAATTGCGATTTGCTCGGTGAGTTCGCCGTCGCGATCCATGGAGATATGCGATTTAATGCTGCCATCCGGACGCACAAGGTCGATCAGATGCTGGCCGTCACGGTCTTTCCAAACAGCCTCTTTATTGTACGAATCCAAGAGCAGTCCAAGGCCAAGACTGTTCGGTAAATCGGTTTCGACGCGGCGTAATGCCTTGCGATCTTCCTTCATTACCACCGGAAATGTGAGCGCGTAACCTTCCTTCTTCTGCCCCTCGGGACTGAAAGCAATTTTCAGGCCGCTGCTCAATATGTTCTGGATCGTGTTGGGATCTTTTGTTTTGAGCGTGATGTACACGTACTGGTCATCGTTGATGATTCCGTATCTGAGGCGCGACCGCTGGTCCTGCTGGTCGGGTTTGATTTCATCTACATAAGAGAACGGCGCATTCCATTTGGATGCATAAGGCATCGTTTTGGAAGAACTGCAACCGCCCAGGGCTATTAACAGCAGCAATGACCAACTGTTTCTGATCGTTTTCATTTGTTGTTTTATCAATTAGAATTACTCTTTCTACAACGAAATCCGGCAATTAATCATTACGAAAAGTTGCCGCAAATCGTTGCACTTTAAACCTCGGACACGTTTGCGGGTGCGATGGTTGAAAGCAGCAAGTCTATTTTCTGATGCAGCTTCTCCGGTTCGAACGGCTTCGAAAGCGTATCGTTCATCCCTGCTTCCAGCGCTTGCGATATCTCTTCGGGCAATACCGTGGCCGAAAGGGAAAGAATCGGTGTTGTAATGTGCAGCTCCTCGCGCGCCACGCGGGCCGCCTGGAAACCGTCCATTTCGGGCATGCGGGTATCCATGATGATCAAGTCGAAAAGCTCTTCCCTGAGCTGCTCCACAGCCTCTTTTCCATTGCCTACGATTACGGCATTAAGCTGCCAGGCTTTGAGGTATTTTTTCAAAAGCAATGCGTTAATCGGGTTGTCCTCCGCCACGAGCACCTTCTTGCCATCAAATGAAGGCAGATTTTGGAACGAAACAACCGGCTTGCCGTTCCCCGACTTTTCATTTGCATCCGGGACGATCAAGGTGAAGAAAAACTGGCTGCCATGATGAAAACGGCTGTTTACTTCCAGTTCGCTGCCCATCAGGCGCACGAGTTTCTGCGAAATCGTCAGTCCGAGGCCGGTACCGCCATATTGATGCGACGTATTCTCGGAAGCCTGACCATACTCCGAGAAAATATTGGTTAAATGCTCGTCCGACATCCCTATGCCCGTATCCTCCACCGCGAAGCGTATGCGGTGCCCGGCCGGTGTTTCGGCGAGGTGTTCCATTTTTACCGTCACACTGCCTTTTTCGGTGAATTTCAATGCATTGCCGATCAGGTTCAGCAAAATCTGGTTCAGGCGCATGCCGTCCACCGTAACGCATTCGGGAATCCGGCTGTCGATTTCCAGCCGCAGTTCCAGCTTCTTTTCGTCGGCTTTAAATTGCATCAAATCAATGATCTGCTTGCCCAGTACCCGCAAGTCGGTAGACGTAGGAATAATCGAAAATTTGCCCTCGTCAATTTTGGATATATCCAGAATGTCGTTCAGGATATTCAGCAACGATCCGGACGACTGCCGGAGCATGTTTACCAGCTCTTCCTGGCTGTCGCTGAGTTCTGTCGCCGAAAGCAGGTTACCCAAGCCGATAATGCCATTCAGCGGCGTTCTGATTTCATGGCTCATATTGGCCAGGAACGACTCCTTTGTTTTACGTGCTTTTTCAGCCTGCGCCTGCGCGTATATCAGCGCCAATTCGTGTGCTTTCCGTTTCTCCACATCGTGCAGGTTTACAAAAAGCAGCCGGTTCTTATACATAATCCTCAATTCCAGCCAAACAGGTTGCCGCAGCCGTCCGTAAAACTGGTCCTCTACCACAATGGTCTCGCCGCCCACGAAACTCCGCTTCACGAGCACTTCCCGCAGGCCTGATTTCACCGGATCTACCAGCAAATCGAGCATCGATGTCCGGATCAGCGACGCCGGTGCAATGCCCAGGATCGTCTCCACCGATGGATTGATCGACAATATCGAGCCCGTATCCGGCTCCACCGTGGCAATGATATCCGGTGAATTCAGGACGATCGTCGCATAGTTTTCGAGCAGCTTGTTCTTCTCCCGTATTTCACGCTGGCTGCGCGCCAGTTTGATGAGCGAATCCACTTTCGCGTTGGTAATATAAGGGTCGAGCGGCTTATAGAGGTAATCGATAGCACCCGTTTTGAGGCCGCGTACGGCATAAGTGGTTTCTTTTGAAATAGCCGTCACGAAAACGATCAGGATCTCACGGGTCTTCGGGTTGGAATAAAGTGTCTCGGCAAACTCAAAACCATCCATTCCGGGCATCTGAACATCCACCAGCGCCACGGCAATCTCATTTTCCCAGACAATTCGGAGCGCTTCATTGGTCGATGTCGTAGCGTAAATGTCAATATCGTCCCGGTTCAGGATCGCTTTGAGTGAGATCAGGTTCTCCTCCCTGTCGTCCAGCAGCAAAATCTTTGTATTCTCCATGGGTTATTCGTTGAGTAGCTATTGTAGGATATCGTTGATTATCGAAAAAAGGTTTCCGCCGGTCATCACCCGATGTTTTTCATAAGCCAAAATAGCCTGTTCAGGCATGCGCGGGGACTCTGCCTCGGCCGGGTTCTGCACATATGTCGGGAAGCCTTTCTCCGCCAGTGTTTTCATGCCCAAAGCGCCGTCAGCACTGGAACCGGAAAACAGCATGGCCGCTTTTACGGAAATACCCGAAGCGGCAGCGGAAATGAACGTAGCATCGATGGATGGTCTTGAAAAAAAATCCTTGTCGGTACAGTCGTAGTAGAACCGCCGGTCGGGGCCTATCAGCAAATGGTAATCGGGGTAAGCGAAATAAATGGAATTAGTCTCGATCAGATCCAGATGATACGGCTCGCTCATGGCTACATTGGTCTTGTTTTTAAATATTTCGGGCAAAACGGCCGTGCTGGATTTGCCACGGTGCAGCACGAAAATCAATGCGAAGGACAACGGGTTTCTCACCAGCCGGATTATCTCCTCAAAGATCGCAAAGCTGCCCGATGACCCGCCGATCAGTACCAAATTGAGTGAACCATTGTCCTTTGCCATACTCATCTGATCTTCTGATAAATATTCAATGTGCTGTCAATGACCTTGAAGTTTTCTTCCAGACCTGAGTAGCGCAGTGTTTCGCGTTTTCCCAGACAAAGAAAACCCAACATACTGAGACTGTCATACAAAAGCCTGAACACTTTTTGCCTCAGTTCGAGCGTAAAGTAGATCATCACATTCCGGCAGCTGACGAACTGGAACTCGTTGAACACGCCGTCGCCCGTGAGGTCATGCATCGAAAACACGATATTACGCCGCAGTTCGGGCAGCATGGCCGCCTTGTTGTAAGCGACATGGTAATAATCCGACAGCGAATGCTTGCCGCCAGCCGCCAGGTAGTTCTCCGAGAACGTCCGCACATTCCCGAGCGTGAATATGCCCTCGCGAGCGGCCGTGAGCGCCTTGTTGCTCAGGTCGGTAGCGTAAATCAGGGAACGGTTCAGAAAACCCGCCTCTTTGAGAAAAATCGCCAGCGAATAGGCCTCTTCACCCGACGCGCAACCGGCTACCCAAAAGCGCAGCGTCGGGTACGATTCGAGGTAGGTAAACACCTCCGCCTTCACTTTCATAAAGAAGTCCGCGTCGCGGAACATCTCCGAATAGTTGACGGTCAACTCCTGGATAAGGCCATACACCACGTTTCCGCCCTGCTCAATGTACGCGAGCAGCTGCGGGAAGTCCATCTTATGGGTGGTTAAATACCTGCTCGCCCGGCGCAGCAACGACGGCCTCGCATAACCCGAAAAATCGAATCCCGATATCTTCCTGATCCGCACAATGAGCATTTCCAGCTCGGAGTATTCCATCAGCACCATAATTACGCAGCTTGTAACCAGACCTTGATCAGCGAAAGCAGCTTGTCAACATCCACGGGTTTTGAAATATAGTCATTGGCACCGGCTTCGAGGCATTGCTCGCGGTCGCCCTGCATGGCCTTGGCGGTCACGGCAATGATGGGGATATTGGCCCACCTCGGCACCTGCCTGATCCGGCGCGTAGCCTCGATACCATCCATTTCGGGCATCATCACATCCATCAATATCAGCTCAATGTCCGGATTATCTTCCAGTTTATAGATCGCCTCCTTGCCGTTTGTAGCGATTTCAATGCTGAAACCGGCGTCTTCCAGCACGGCACTCAATGCGAAAATGTTGCGCATATCGTCGTCGGCAAGCAGCAATTTCTTACCCGTGAAGAGCTGCGATGCATTCACGACCGCATTGCTGAACGACTCTTTCGGCGTTTCCGGCTCCTGCGTTTTCGGCTGGATCTTTTTAAGGAAAAGCTTCACCTCGTCGAGCAGGCGTTCGTTGGATTTCTTCGTTTTGATCACCACCGGGTGCGCATACTTCATCACACGCCCCAAATCGGCCTGGGTAAGGTCTTCGGCCGTATTCACGACTACCGGCAGTTCGTTCCATTGCGGGTTTTCTTTGATTTTGTCCAAAAGATCCAGCCCGTTCATATCCGCCAGCCGCACGTCCAGGATAATGCCATCCACACGTTCCGTTTCGAGGATCGACAGTGCTTCGGCAGCCGAATAGGCATAAAGCACGAAAATGTTATTGCTCACCAGGAAATCGCCGAGGTATTGGCTCTGATAGGCGTCGTCCTCGACAAGCAGGATGCGTTGCTGGTCAAGGTCTTTGCCTTCCAGCTTCAAAGCGGTGAATATCTGTTGGGCCGACCGCTCGTCCACCGGCTTTTGCATGAAACCGATCGCTCCGTTTTTGAGCATATCGTCATTAAAATAGTCTCCCGAAGACACCGTGTGCACGGGAATCAAGCGCGTGCGGGGATCCCCCTTCAACTCTTTCAACACTGCTTCACCCGGCATATCCGGCAAATGCATATCGAGAATAATGGCGGTCGGATTGAATGTGCCGACCATATCGAGTGCTTGGCGGCCGTTGCTCGCTATCTGCACGGCAAAACCACTTGCCTGCGCTTTGGCGGCCATATCTGCGGCAAAAACGTCGTCGTCCTCGATCAGCAGCAAACGGCGCGACTTGCCGTTTTCCGAAACCAGCCGTTTGGATTCCTGCGGTTGCGGCTTTACCGTTTCAGCTACGGTTTCCACCGCAGCCACGGCGGTTTGCTCGTCCGCTTCGGTCAGGTAAGGGATTTTCAATGTAAATACAGATCCCTCGCCCGGGACGCTTTTCAAAGAAATCGACCCGTTGAACAGGCCGGCCAGTTCGCGGCTGATCGACAATCCAAGCCCTGTACCGCCATACTTACGGCTCGTAGAGCCATCGGCTTGCTGGAATGCCTCAAAGATCGACGCCTGCTTGTCCAGCGGAATGCCGATGCCGGTATCGGCCACTTCGAAATGCAGCTGACCATCTTCCTGCGAAATCAGAAGGGAAACCTTGCCGGGTGCCGATGTGAATTTCACCGCATTCGAAATCAGGTTGCGCAAGATCTGCAACAGGCGGGTATGGTCTGTAAACAGCGTCGCCGGGCAAGAAGCCGTCTTTTCCACCTGCAATACAAGCCCCTTATTCTCCGCTATTTTCTGGAAAGTGCTTCTTACCTCGGTCAGAATAGATTCGGTACTGATATTTTCATGTATAAGCTCTATTTTTCCCGCCTCCACCTTGGCCAGGTCGAGGATATCGTTGATCAGCGTCAGCAGATCGTTTCCGGAATTGTAAATCACCGAAGCATAGCGCTCCTCCTCTTCGTTTAGTCGCGAACCCTTATTTTCGCCCAGAATGCGTGACAAAATCAGGATGCTATTCAGCGGCGTACGCAATTCGTGGCTCATATTGGCCAGGAACTCGCTTTTGAAACGCCCGCTCCTTTCGAGCTCGTCGGCTTTGATCTGGATCTGGTCGCGCGCCTCTTCAATCGTACTCTTCTGTTCTTCAAGCATGAATGCCTTTTCTTCCAGCTCGGTGTTGATTTGCTTCAATTCCTCCTGCTGTACGCGTAATTCTTCTTCCGAAACCTGCAAAAGCGAAGTTTGCCTTGTGAGTTCCTCATTGGTAACCCGCAGCTCTTCCTGCTGGCTTTCCAGCTCCTCCGCCTGTAATTGCGTTTTTTCCAGCAGTTCGTTGGCCGTCTCCCTCGCACGCGCAGCCATAATTGCCACCGCGACGTTGTCCGAAATCATATCAAGTAATTTGACAACCTTAGCGCCGGGATCTTTCAGATAACCCACCTCGATCACCCCGGCGGTACTCCCGTCAAATGTGATATTTTTCATTAATACCAGTCCGGGTGCCGAGTTGCCCGTGGCCGTCCTGACCTGCAAATAACCGGCTGCCACATCCAGGCGTTTGACATTGCCCCCGTCCGCTGCAAATTGCCCGAGTATACCCTCGCCGAACGGGATAAAGGATGGTGCCGCATCCGGTGCCGAAACGCCATGCACGGCCGACCGTTCGAGCATGTCGCCCGAGCGTGTAACCAGGTACATAGCGGATACCTGCGACTCCGTCACTTCCGCCAGCTTGCTCAGCAACCGCTCCGAAAGTTGAGTTAATGTAGGTTCGCCTCGAACGGCGCTGGATACTTCCATGGCTGCATTCAATATCCAGTTTTTTTCCTGGTCTTCTACCCCCAGCTGTTCCAGTTTATGGTTAGCCAGCTGCATAGCACGCTCGCCGGCGCGTTGGGCGAGGTATGTTTTGCGGATAAAATAGTACAGCAAAAGGATCACCAGGAAAAACACCGACGAACCAATCACAATGTATTGCTTGGCACGTGCAGAGCTGGTCGAAGCCACTTGCTCCCGCTCGGCCAGAAGGCCTTCTTCCAGATTTTCGATCCGCCGGAAGCTGAATTCGATTCTGGAAGAAATTTCCTTTCCTTCTAAAACAATGCGTTGGATGGTATCAATGCTGTATTTATCCGTTTTCAGGATCTCATATTGGCGATTCATCAACTCCACTCTCGATTCAAGGAGATCGGACAGGGAATCCACCCTCTCACTTTGTATTTTATTGTCCTTGACCAGCTTCTGCAACGTTTCGACATCCTTCCATATGTCGTTGGATGCTTGCAGATAGTTTGCTTCGAACGCGCGGTTACCGGTGATAGCAAAGCCGCGGACGTTCGCCTCGGCGGTCAGCAACCGGTTTTTAACAGAAGTTGACACACGCATTACCTCCCTCGTGTGATCCACCCAGCCGGTGTTTTCCTGTTGCAGGAGAATAGCGTTGTAGGACACATATCCGACGACGAGTACTAAAAGAATTGAAAATGAGATTCCCAGTAAAACCTGGCGCTGAAAAGTAAGTTGCATAAACGTTGAATATCAAGTAAAAATACTACTAAAAGAAGATTGGAGGACTATATTTCTACATTTCTACCCATTCAACCAGTTCGTCTTCCAGGGTGATCAGCACTCCGCGCGAGGGTTTTCCATTCTCCGAAAAGGTTTTGATCAGTTTCTTTAAATGCCTGCGCGGTTCATCGGCGCTGTTCCCGCCTACGAACGACATGAAAATATACTCCCCGCCCGGCCGCTGAACGACCCTGTCTATATGCAGCATTTTCCCGCCCGGCACCAGCAGTTCTTTATTGATCTGAATATGGTTTTCGTCCTGATAAAGCACTTGTAATGAGGGGTCTTGCAACAAAGAAATCGTCAGATTTTCGATCTCGCGCGTCTCCTTCCGGGTAAATATCCCCTCTCCTACAAGCTTCTCCAATGCTAAGGGAAGGTCTGAAATGGTTTTTAGCCTTGTGAGCAAATACCGCATTTTTTGCAGGCGGTCGTGCCTCGGCTCGAAGGTCTGTACATCGAAAATGCGGTCGGCCATCCGGCGCAGGCGCAGCGACTCGGTACGGTCGTTGCTTAATATGTTTTTCAAAACAAAAGAACCCGCTCCCGCGCTCACGTGCGCGTGCCGGAGCGTGCCGGAAGCGGCTGAAATGACATACTTCGAAATCGTTTCATCCCAGGCGGGTGTAAAACCTTCCTGGTTCAGATAGTCACGCAGCCAGTGGTTGATCTGCTGCCCCGACTCCCACCTGCGCTCCCGCTTCGCAAGCACGTACAAGCGCTGCACAGGGCGCGTGAAAGCCACATAGAGCAAGTTCAGGTTTTCGATCAGCGTCCGCATGCGTTCCTCGCGATATTGTTCTCCTACCACCGTGTTTTCAAGCTCTTTCACGACCGAAACCATCGAGCTCCGCAATTTGGCATTGGTATAATGCGGCTTATCTTCCAACCGGATCTCCTCATAATCAACCTCATCCATATCTACCCAAAGCCGGTCGAGGCGGGCATTCGGCGTTACTTTCCATTGCGCATACGGGATGATTACCACGGGATATTCCAGTCCTTTCGACTTGTGAATGGTGGTAATGCGAATGGCATCGGTAGCATCCGGCACCGTGATCGAAAACTTGTATTTAGCTGATTCCCAATAGTTCAGAAAATCGCCGAGGTGGTTACTCTTCCGGTTGCCAAATTCCAGCACCACATCCAGGAAGCGGAACAGGTATTCGCTTTCGAGTTGCTGTTTGAAGAGCCCGAATTGCTGCATCAGCAGCTCCGTAAGCTCAAACACCGACACCTGCCGCATTTTGAACGAGGTAATGGCAATATCCCATTTCCTGAAATATTCGAGGAAACTGTCCAGCCCGCGCTCCTCGCAAAGCACCCTGATCTCCTCGTATTCGTGCGGTGCCGGGTTCTGGCGGCGGATCACCTGGTGAAACAGGTAAGCAGCTTCGTACCGCGCCAGCCGGTGGTCCGAGCTATGCAGCACTTTCATGAACGAAATAATGAAATGCACCGACCGCGAATAGGCCAGCGACAATGCGTCGTCGGAAATGAGAGGGAAACCGGCCTCTTTCAAAGTATTGGCCAGCGTAGTGGCCTCTTTTTTCTTTCTGCACAAAATGGCCATATCCCGCCAATGGTAGCCTTCCTCGCGGAGTGCACGGACCAGTTCCAGCGCTCTTCGGGAAATCGGGTCAGAAGACGATTCTTCGGCACCTTCCTCCGCAGCCTCATTCATTTCGAGAAACTCGATTTCCACATGGCCGCCTTCGCTCACGCCGTCCGGTATCTCCTGGCTGAAATGCTCGTCGTACACCTCGCGGATGAGCGGGTATTCGCCGCCTAGCGAGTCGGCAATGAAGCCGAAGAACTTGTTATTAAACTCCGTAACCTCCCGGAAGCTGCGCCGGTTGGTTTTGAGATGATTGATATGCAGGTAGTTGTCTAATGCAAACAGCCGTTCGTCATTAAACGGGCTATTGCCGAGAATGCTGCCCAGCCGCATCACCTGGTTTTGCGCCAAATGCAATATCAAATCCATATCCCCACCCCGGAACCGGTAAATCGACTGCTTCGCATCGCCGACGATCAGGTTGAAATAGCCGCTGGATAATGCATTCTCGATCAGCGGCAGCAGGTTCGCGAATTGCAATTTGGAAGTATCCTGAAATTCATCGACCAGAATGTGGTTGTATTTTTCGCCTAACCGCTCAAAAATGAACGGTACCGGCTCACGGGCCACGATATCGACAATCTTCCGGTTAAAATCCGAGATATGGACCTGGTTGTTCTGTTTCAACAATGCGTCGAACTCCTTCCGGATTTCTCCCAGCAGCGAGAGGTTGTAAATGTGCCTGTCGAGCTGGTTGTACAATGTAATTTTCCCGGTTTCGGCCGAGCGTATGTTTTCGATCTGATGATAATAGTTTTCCAGATCGGTGCGAAGGCGTTCTATTTCGTCGCGGATCGGCGCGGGGGTTTTGGCACCATACCACACGCCTTCGCCGATGGTTTTGTAAACATAAGAATTGGGTTCCATCCACAGCTTTTTGCCCTCCGCGCGGTCGCGGAAATAGCCGTAAATGCCCCTGCCGCTTTGGTGGAAGTCCTTTTCACTCAGGTAGGTCGACTGGATCAGTTCAAACGCATTCTTCGCATCCTTAGTCATCATTTCCTCGCGCCCGCGTACGAACTCGCGCATTTGCCTGCGTACAGCGATCCAGTCCTCCATTTTGAGGTCTTCTACCCGCTTCATTTGCATATAGCTCTGCTCGCTGAGCAAAGTCCCTGCCGTATCGCGGATCTGCATCGGTAACGCGCCCCAATTTTTGCCTTCTTCGGCATTCTCCCGGTAGTATTTTTCGACAATGTCGGTCAGCACCTCCTCGCCCTCCTGCCCGATGCGGGCCAGCAGCCGGTCCACGGCGTCGTCCAGCAAATCGCTGTCGAGCTGTGTTTCGAATACGAACGGGATGCCTAGTTCATCGGTAAAACTGCTGATGAGCCGCTGCGTAAACTTATCGATGGTCATCACGGAAAAGTCCGAATAACGATGCAGAATTTGCCCGAAAACCATTTGCGCTCGGGCGGCGATGAGCTGGCAAGCACCTGAGAAAAGCTCCGCGTTATGCTCGGTATCGGGGTACATTTCGATTACCACATCGCGCATCATCGGGTGCGGTTTCGTGTCGTTTTCGGTGTAAGCCGAGAATGTCCGCAGCATCAGCAGAATGCGGTCCTTCATTTCGTTGGCAGCCGCATTGGTAAACGTCACAGCCAGAATATGCCTGAAATACAATTCCGAATTGGAATGCAGGGCCAGTTTGAGGTATTCTTTGGTGAGGGTGTAGGTTTTACCCGAGCCTGCTGATGAACTGTAAACTTTAAACACTTTGTGCTGATGTATGGTGAAGCGAATGAGAACCGCAGATCAAATTAAACAAAAAAAGCAGGCTTGCGCCTGCTTTTCGTATGCTTTTGAAAGAAGTATCGCTTAAAGATTGAAGCGAAGACCGGCCGAGATATTGGGGCTCAGGAAGAACGGCTTTCTCAGCAGCTCCACGTACGTTCCCCCTTCCAGGAACACTGAGATCCGGTTATCGGGGATGTAGTATTCAAAACCACCCAACGCCGAACCGCCCAGGGTAAGGTTTTTCTCGTAGTCACCATTCAGGCGTTTCGGGTACGCGCGGCGGTTGTTGATCTGCCCGCCAATGCCGTAATACACGTGCACAGCCTCCGAGTTGAACAATGGCGTGTGCCATAAATAATGCATTTGGAGCGAAATACCGGTGTTTTTGTAAATCCCGTTGTCGCCGCGGTACTTGCGGTCGTTACCGAGGATCCCCCCAAAAGTACCGACAGTCACGTCGATGGCATGGATGTTGTTGAAGTACTTCCGGATGTTGACACCGGTGGGTTCACCGAGTTTGAAACCAACCGCCCAGTTGTCGTATTGGGCGTGTGCCATTCCGAAGCAAAGTGCGCAAATAAATGTTAAGGCTAATTTCTTCATAGTTAATTAAATCGGGGAAATGTTCCTGGAACGCTGAAACACCAGCTATACGATAACGTTCTGAGGCTGGAATTTCTTTAATGATTCGATCAAAACTTCGTTTTCTTCTTTTGTACCAATGGTAATGCGCAGGCATCCTTCGCATAAATGTACCCGCGAACGGTCGCGCACGATGATCGTCTCCCGGATCAGATAGTCCATCACGCCCTTCGCATCTTCGAATTGCACGAGCAGGAAGTTGGCGTCCGTAGGATGGATTTTAACCACGATCGGCAAGCTTTGCAGCTTCTCAGCCAGCACGTCGCGCTGTTCGAGAATATCGGCCACCATTTTGTCCTTTTTCTCAATACCGTTCAGGCCTTCGAGCAATGCCTGTTGTGCCGGCAAGCTGATATTGTAAGGCGGTTTGATTTTGTTCAGAATGCGGATCAGTTCGGGTGAAGCGAAACACATCCCTACGCGGATACCTGCAAGCCCCCAGGCTTTCGAGAATGTCTGCAATACCACCAGGTTGGGATATTTGTCCAGGTGCTGGATCCAGGAAGGCTCGTCGGTGAAGTCAATATATGCTTCATCCACAACCACCAATCCACTGAAATTTTCCAGAATGGTCTGGATGGCGTCGTACTGCATGACATTGCCCGTCGGGTTATTCGGCGAGCAGATCCAGATGATCTTCGTCTGTGGCGTTACCGCATTCAAAACGGCTTCTGTATCGATCTGGTAATCATTCGTGAGCGATACCTTGTCGATTTTCACGTCGTGGATCGAAGCGCTTACCTCGTACATGCCGTACGTGGGCGGCAGGATAATCACATGGTCATGCCCGGGTGTACACGTAGCGCGTGTGAGCAAATCGATCGGTTCGTCGCTGCCGTTTCCGAGGAAGATACGGTCGGGGCTCACCTGCTTGATCGGGCTCAGTTTCTGCTTGATTTCGGCCTGGTAAGGATCGGGATAACGGTTGTAGTTTTCACCGGTCACCGAACCGTAAGGGTTTTCATTCGCATCCAGGAAAATACCCACATGGCCGGTATACTCGTCTCTTGCGGATGAATACGGGGCCAGCGTGAGGATGTGCGGGCGAAGGATTTTGGTTAAATCGAAACTGTTATTCATACTATCGGAAATTACGGCGATTGCCGTGTGTGGATTCTAAATCTTTTTGAAGAGCCTTTTATCGAAATTCAGCGGCTCTATGTCGGTAATGCGGAGAGAAAGAACGTCGGGATGCATCGGATTGACGAGGTAGTTTTGCTCGGCCTTCACCACCACCGAAGGTACTTTCAGTAAAAGGCTGTTACCCGCTTTCAGCCACGAATCGCCTATTCCTTTGCTCCATTGCTCATCTTCCGACCATTCGGGCACCAGCGACGGCGCGGTTACGCTCACAATATCATCGGGGATTTCCAGGGAAACAATCACGTAATTCGGGGGCGTCACGGTTTTATGCCAGTGCACGAGCACTTCCAGCATGGCCAGCGAGCGGTGGGAAGAAGTATACAGCATGGCGTTTCTCGGGGTGTTCCATCGTCCCCCGTTGTAGAAAGCCCCTATTCCACTCAAATCATCCTGATATTCCGATCTTGTTATCCTGAATAGCTCCATTAAGCGAAAATACCGTGTTCCATGCGCCCTAATTCGGTCTTGACCAGCTCTATACCCGCATGGGTCCGTAAAAAGCTGATCGGTCTCTCACTACCCAGCGCAGGCACCTCGTTGTTCAGCCAATCGAGGAAATATTCTTTACCCAAAACCCGGTTCCCTACTGAAAACAGATCGGCCAGGGCGATCAGATGATCGGAAACTACATTGCTAAGCAGATCAATATCATTGTAACGCTGCAAATTCCTTGAAGTAACAGGCAACAGCGCTATCACATCTTTAATATCCATCCCGATAGAATCAGCCAGATGCTGAATAGAAGCTTTCGGAACGCCGTTTTCGGCCAGGTAAGCCAGGTCGAAGTCATTTTTCACAGCATGTTTGAGGGTTTCATAACCTCCCAAACGTTCGTTAACCATGTATGCTGTCATCTTTCTGTAATTTTAAGGCCGTTGAAATTTGTCCTCTAATTTAGGACAAATTTCCCGGCTCTGAAATTTTTCACAAAAGATTTTTCAATCGGATGCTCACGGCATTCTTATGGGCATCGAGCGATTCGGCAGCGGCCATGGCTTCCACGGTCGGTCCGATGTTGCGGATACCTTCCTCAGTAATGTGCTGAACCGTGATTTTTTTCACAAAACTATCGACCGAAACGCCGCTATAAGCCCGCGCATAGCCATTGGTAGGCAATGTGTGGTTGGTACCCGAAGCATAATCCCCGCACGACTCAGGCGTGTAGTTGCCCAGGAAAATCGAGCCGGCATTGTAAATCTTTTCGGTCACCTCTTCCGCGTTGGCAATACTGAGGATCAAGTGTTCCGCCGCATATTGGTTCAGCATTTCAATGGCTTCGTCCTCGGTCTCGACGAGGATCGCCTTGCTGTTCGCCATCGCCTGCGCGGCAATGTCCCTGCGGGGAAGCACTTCCAGCTGCTCCGCCAATGCGATATTCACCGAGGCAAGCAGTTTTTTACTGGTAGAAACGAGTAAAACCTGGCTGTCGGCGCCGTGTTCGGCCTGAGAAAGCAAATCGGCCGCTACGAAACAAGGTAATGCGGTATCGTCCGCCAAAATCGCCACTTCCGAAGGTCCGGCAGGCATATCAATCGCCACGCCTTCTTTGCTTACCAGCATTTTGGCAGTAGTAACATACTGGTTTCCAGGGCCAAATATCTTGTAAACCTTAGGAACGCTCTCTGTACCATAAGCCATCGCAGCAATCGCCTGCGCACCACCAATACGAAATGCCTTGGTAACACCCACCAGTTTAGCCGCGTACAAAATCGCCGGGTGATCGGACGGCGTACAAAGCACAACCTCCTTGCAACCGGCAATTTGTGCCGGAATACCCAGCATCAATACTGTGCTGAACAATGGGGCCGAACCGCCCGGAATATAAATCCCCACCTTCTCGATCCCCACGCTTTTGCGCCAACAGGTAACGCCGGGCATGGTTTCCACCTTCTCGGGCGCTTGCAGCTGCCCTTTGTGGAATTTGTAGATATTCTCGTAGGCCTGCCCGATCGCCACTTTCAATGCATCGTCCAGCTTGTCGCCCGCTTCGGCAATGTCCTTTTCCGAAAATGCGAGGTCGGTCAGTTCGACTTTGTCAAATTTCAGGGCGAGGGCTTTAATACCCGCGTCGCCTTCATTTTTTACCTGTTCGAGCACGGGCAGTACCCGCGCTTCGATATCCTTGGCTTCCAGAACGGGCCTGGCCAGCAATGCAGGCCATTGTTCCCTTTCCGGAAATGGAATGATATTCATAATGTCAGAATCAAAACCCCGTACTTAAACAATCATTTTCTCGATCGGGATCACCAGAATCCCCTCTGCACCGGCCTGGCGGATCTTTTCGATGTTCTCCCAGAACTCGTTCTCGTTGATCACCGAATGCAGCGAGCACCAGCCTTCCGTCGCCAATGGCAGGATCGTCGGAGAACGCATGCCCGGCAGGAACTTGGTGATATTCTCCACCGCGTCCACAGGGCAGTTGAGCAAAATATATTTGTTGTTCTTCGCCACCTGCACCGATTTGATACGGAACAAAAGTTGATCCAGCAAATCCTGCTGCACCGGCGAAAGATGCTTGCTGGCGATCATTACGGCTTCCGAGCGGAAAATCGTTTCCACTTCTTTCAAACCGTTGCTCAGCAAAGTGCTGCCCGAGCTTACGATATCGCAAACGGCATCGGCCAAACCAATGCTCGGCGCGATCTCCACCGATCCGCTGATCTCGTGGATATCAGCCGTAACATCATGAGATTTAAGATATTGTTCCAGCAAACGCGGGTAAGTAGTCGCAATGCTTTTGCCTTGCAGGTCCTGCACGCCGTTGTACTCCGCCTCACGCAAAACACCGATCGACAACCGGCATTTCGAAAAGCCCAGCTTGTGAACGGTGTCCACATCCTTGCACGACTCTTCCGAAACGTTCTCCCCTACAATCCCCAGATGCGCCACGCCGTCTTCCACATAACCGGGAATATCGTCGTCACGGAGGAAAAGAATCTCCGCTGGAAAGTTCGTAGCATCGGTTTTAAGCTTACCGGCACCGTTATCGAAACGAATGCCGCATTCTTTGATCAGTTTTAAAGAATCTTCACTAAGTCTGCCCGATTTCTGGATAGCAATTCTTAAAATATTATCATTCATAAAGTTATAGGATGCTCACGCAGCCGTTTGTCGGTATTGAATTAGGGTTATTGGTCTTCCCGGTTGAGCAAAGTTATGATATCTTCCGTTTTCAGTTTCTGCTGCTCGCCGGTTTTCATGTTTTTCAAAGTCAGCAAACCCGACTGGATTTCGTCCGAACCAATTAAAACAACAAATGGAATGCTCTTGCGATCGGCATAATCCAGCTGCTTTTTCAGCTTCACCGAATCCGGATAGATCTCCGAGTTAATACCCGCTTTCCGGAACTTCGGCAAAATCGAGAGGCCATAGGTAAATGCCTCTTCATCGAAATTGGAAATCATTACTTTGGTACTCGTCTTCTGACTTTCCGGGAAGAGGTTCAGTTCTTCCATTACGTCATAAATACGGTCGACACCGAGCGAAATGCCCACGCCCGAAATACCCGGTACACCGAAAGTGCCCGTCAGGTTATCGTAGCGGCCACCACCCGAAATGCTGCCGATCTGCACATGATGCGCCTTCACTTCGAAAATCGCGCCCGTATAATACGAGAGCCCGCGTGCAAGCGTGACGTCGAACTCGATCTTTGCATTTTCCAATCCCAGGATCTTCACCATCGCCCACACCTCTTCCAGCTCCTGAATACCTTTCAATGCAACCTCCGATTCGGCCAGCCAGCTTTTCAGCTCGGTAAATGGATCTTCGTCGGCCGACAGGCTGAAAATCGGTTCGAGCTTCTCGATACTATCAGAAGCGAAACCGCGTTCGAGGAGTTCCTCAACGACCTTTTCTTTCCCGATTTTATCCAATTTATCAATCGCCACACAAAGCGGCCCTTCCATTCCGTGTGCACCGATCATGTCGGCAATGCCGGTCAGGATTTTACGGTTATTGATCTTTACGGTAAAGTCTTGAATACCCAATGCAGGCAGGATATCATGCAAAAGCATCACGATTTCCGCTTCGCAAAGCAGCGAATCGGTACCCACCACGTCGGCATCGCATTGGTAAAACTCCCGATAACGGCCTTTCTGCGGGCGATCGGCACGCCAAACGGGTTGGATCTGGTACCGCTTGAACGGCATGGCCAGCGTACCGCGGTTCATCACCACGTAGCGCGCGAAAGGCACGGTAAGGTCATAACGTAAGCCTTTTTCGGAGATTTTCGTCGTTAATGGCTTGGAACCCGCCTGCCAGTCGGCTTCGGTAAGCTTGCCGCTGAAATCGCCCGAGTTTAGGATTTTAAATAAAAGCTGGTCGCCCTCTTCGCCGTATTTCCCCATCAGTACCGACAGGTTTTCGAATGCGGGAGTTTCTAATGGCAGGAAGCCGTATCGTTGGAAAGAGCGTCGGATGGTGTCGAAAATGAAAGTACGCTTTGCCATTTGCTCCGGACCAAAGTCACGGGTTCCGCGGGCAAGAGATGGTTTACTCATTATAATAATGCTATCGATTTCGGCTGTTAATAGCCTATGAAACCGTAAAGTTAGGAGAGGTTATGCAATATTTATGACTATTGCGTGCATTATTTGCGTTAAAATGCTTAATTTTGCGGCTCTTTCACAAAACAAACTTTTACAATGGGAGTTACGGAATTAAAACGTAAAGGTCGCAGAAACAAAGCAGTTGCTAACAACCGCACTGCTAAAATCAAAAACCTTCTACGCAAACCAGAAGTGCGCAATGTTGACGTTGAGGCTATCAAGGCTCAATTCGAAGCAAATAAAAAATAATCAAGCCTCTTCGGAATGCTATCCAACTAGTCCTGTCAATCTGTTTTGGTAGGGCTTTTTGCTTTTTTGGAGGATTTGCTTTTTCCCGAAGCGGCTTTCAGATTGACCTTCCGCAGCAGCTGGCGCATACTACGGCGCGTTTCGCGGCGGACATCGAGCAGGATACGGAAACGGAGCGCTTCACCGAACATGATCAGCCCGCCGTTGATTAATGCGAGACTGTAAAGGCCTAAAACGACCCAAACCTGCGTAGGCTCACCAATGCGTCGCTGATGCGCCGCTTCGCTGAGCACGGTAAGACCAAAACTGAACAACAACAAGCCTAGTGGAGCTAGAATCATCCATTTCGTGCGTGTCGACATTCTTTTTATCAGTCGCTTACCAGGTGGTTTCGGGTCAATCGAGGGGATCATTTATTCAGGCTATTCGATGTTATGATCCTAAAATTATTAATTTTTAGTTAATTGGTTTAATGAAATCCATCATTAGTTTAGTTCTGCGCTACATTCCGCGTCCCTACCTCCAACTCGTCGGACATTGGGCAGCGCGGGGACTCAGCATCTTCTATATCGGCAACAAGGTGGAATGCCCGGTGTGCAACAGCAAATACCGCAAGTTCCTCCCCTACGGCCGCAATACATCGAGTCGCGAAAATGCACTGTGCCCCAGCTGCCTGTCGCTCGAACGCCACCGCCTGATGGCGCTCTACATGAAGCGTAAAACCAATTTCTATACCGCTAACCTCAAAGTACTGCACGTAGCGCCCGAGTACTGCTTCATCGACCGTTTCGAGCAGATGAAAAACCTGGATTACATTACCGCCGACATCGAGTCACCCCTCGCGAAGGTGAAAATGGACATTCACCAAATCCCTTTCCCTGAAAATACATTCGACGTCGCTATTTGCAACCACGTGATGGAGCACGTAGACGACTATATTCTCGCCATGAGCGAATTGCACCGCGTACTGAAACCTGGGGGCTGGGCATTGATCCAATCCCCGCAGGACATGAAATACGAGGTAACCTACGAAGACCCGACGATCACCGATCCGAAGGAACGTGAAATCCACTTCCTCCAAAACGACCACCTGCGCCTCTTCGGCCGGAATTATGGCCGTGAACTCGAAAAAGGCGGTTTCAAAGTGACCGAGGACCGGTTCGTGATGGATGAGTTGAGCAAGGCGGAAGTGCAGCGGTATTCATTGCCTGGCGAGGAGATTGTGTATTTCTGTCAGAAATAGTCAGGTCAGGAATGGTCAAGTGTAGTTAGTTGTGGTCATTCATTGTCAGGAGTAGTCAGGTGTGGTCATGTTTTGTCATTCATTGTCAGGAGTAGTCAATGATTGTCAATAGCTGTGAAATAATCAGTGACTGTATTAAGGATTGATATAATTGATATAAATGAAAGAGGCAGCTTCTTGCGAAACTGCCTCTTTCATTTATAAACTCTTAACTATTCTTGACTAAATCTGACCACACATGACAATCAATGACTATTCCTCCTGACCACACTTGACAATTCCTGACAACACCTGACAATCAATGGCTACACCTGACCAAATCACGACGGATACTCAATCGCCGCCCCCGTCTCCCGGTGCGATTTGTTTTCCCAGAGCCGCTTCCATCCTTCCTGTACAAAGCCGATTCCATAGCCAAAAAGCTGCGTAAATGCTGCTCCAATGCTCAGAAATGCCACTTCCACGCTCTTCGTTTTGCGCAATGCGTCGATGAACAGCAAGGCCACGTAAATGCCCAGGAGCCACAATCCAAGGTAAAAGAACGGCTCGAAAATGAAGTACCACAGCGGAATGCTGCAAACGCCGAGCGTGAACAGTAGCGGGAATGTATGCACGAGTTTCAGCTCGTCGGGGTAGTAGCGGGCGATGTTGATGCGTGCCCGTCCGAAGAATTTGAGCTGCCTGAAAAATGCCCCGAATTGCGTGCGGCGTTTGTGGTAAATAAATGCCTCGGGAATCAATGCGGATTTAAACCCGAGCCGCAGCGCCGCAATACTGAACAGGATATCCTCGCCCATCCGGCTTGTCAGGAACCCACCCGTGCGCTCCCACACCTTACGCGAGAGGCCCATATTGAAGCTCCTCGGGTGGAATGTACCGCCCATATTGTTCTTCTTGCCCCGAATACCGCCGGTCGTAAATACCGACGTCATCGAGTAACTAATGGCCTTCTGAATGGGCGTAAATGACGGATGGTCCGTATCCGGCCCGCCGTAGAGGTCTACATAATCGGTATTTAGGCGGTTCTCCACGATGGCGAGGTAGTTCGGTTCAATCAACGCATCCGAATCCAACAATATGAAGTAATCGCCCGCAGCGCGCTCGAAACCGTGATTCCGGGCAAAGCCCTGACCGCCGTTTTCTTTGTAATGGTAATGGATGTCGAGCTTGTCCGCGAAAGACGCTACCACTGCATCCGCTTTGATTTTGGAACCGTCTTCTACGATTATTACCTCGAAATTACGGTAAGTCTGCCGTGTGAGGCACGTCAGAAGTTCCTCCAACTCGTCGGGGCGGTTGTAAACGGGGATGATGATCGAGTAGCGGCGTGAGTTCAATTTTAATTTTGAATGATTGAATGACTGAATGACTGAATGACTGAATAAAATTATTCGGTCATTCAGTCATTCAAAATTAATGTATTTCGACTCGGACGATGAGCAAATGGCGACACGATTGAATGCCGTTAGGCATGTAATATCGGTAGCTCGACATCATCAACACCGGTTTTTGAAATGCCCCTGGGCATGTAACAACAAATCGTTTGCATTAACCACCGACATTGTTGTTGCATCCCTGACGGGATTTTAAAACTGCTTCATCTTTCAAATGCTACCAATATTACAACGCGATTAGGCTGTTGTTTCTAACAATGCTTCTTCATTCGCTGCGATGATCCGATCCAAATGCGCGTCCGTCAGCGCCGTCGACAGGAACATCGCCTCAAACTGGCTTGGCCCCATGTAAATGCCTCTGTTCAGCATCGCATGGAAATACTTACCGAAAAGCGGCAGGTCTGAAGACTTGGCCGACGGGAAATCGGTTACCGCATTCGGTGTGAAGAACAGCGTATACATGGAACCGATATGGTTCAAGGTGTATTTCAAACCCAACTTTTCCATTGAATTACGGAAACCGGTTGCCAACTTGTTACCCGCATTTTCGAGTTGGGTATACACTTCGGGATGCTCATTCAAATAAGTAAGCATCGTGTAGCCCGCTGCCATCGCGATTGGGTTGCCGGAAAGCGTACCAGCTTGGTAAACCGGACCGGCCGGCGAGACGTAGTTCATAATCTCTGCCTTGCCGCCATAGGCGCCCACAGGCATTCCTCCACCTATTATTTTTCCTAACGTTGTTAAATCCGGCGTAATTCCGAATCTTTCCTGCGCTCCGCCCTTCGAAAGACGGAAGCCGGTCATGACTTCGTCAAGGATCAGTACAATGCCTTCTTCATCGCAAATGCGGCGTAAACCTTGTAAAAAGCCCTCTTTCGGAAGCACGCAACCCATATTACCTACTACCGGTTCGAGGATCAGCGCGGCGATCTGCCCTTTGTTGGCATCCACGAGCTGCTGCACGGCTTCGAGGTCGTTATAAGGGGCGGTCAGCGTATCGTTGGCAACACCTTTGGTCACGCCCGGGCTATCCGGCGTGCCGAACGTTACTGCACCACTGCCCGCTGCAATCAGGAAGCTATCGCCGTGGCCGTGGTAGCAGCCTTCGAATTTGATGATTTTATCGCGTCCCGTGTACCCGCGTGCGACGCGTATGGCCGACATCGTGGCTTCGGTACCGGAGTTCACCATCCGCACTTTCTCGATCGACGGCACCATGGACACGATCAGTTCCGCGATCTCCACTTCCCTGCGCGTAGGTGCGCCGAAAGAAAATGAATGCTGGATCGCGTCCGAAACAGCTTTCTGGATCAGTTCATGCCCGTGGCCGAGGATCATCGGCCCCCAGGAGTTGATCAGCTCGATGTATTCGTTGCCGTCCTCGTCGTAGATGTAAGGCCCTTTGGCCGATTTAATGAATATTGGAGTACCGCCTACTGCGCGGAATGCGCGTACAGGCGAGTTCACGCCTCCTGGAATATAATTTTGTGCTTTTGCGAAAAGTTGCTGGCTGGTTGAAGTATTCATTCTGTTAAAAAAGGTTGGTATTATCTGTCCACAGGCACCCATTTGGAGCCGCTGTATTTCAGGACAGGTGTAATCTGGTTTTCGTTCGCTTTGGTATAATCAAAGCCCGAGAGCAGGTATTCCTCACTACCGAATTTCCGCGATTGCAGACCGGCAGGAAGCTTGTCCCTGTATTTGGAAAGCATCCGCGCGAAGAAAAGCAGCTGGTCGTAGCCCTGGTAGGAATATACCGAAGGGAAAGTACTGGTTTTGGCATAATAATTCTTCTGGAATATGCGGATCGTCTCCTTCTCGCGATCCACATAATCCGCATCGAGCAATGTTAACCGCGTGCCGTAGCGCGACAATCTCGACTGTTGGGTATTGAAGCTCGTCGAAGTCGCCAGAACCGGCAGCGTATTCAATTTACGGCCGTTCAAAACTTCGATCAGGTTCCCGCCCGATTCGCCATCCGACGAAAACAATGCGATATGCGCCGGTTTGTTGGTTTCAAATGAAGGTACTTTGCTTTCCAGCGATTCGCGGTCGGGCTGGATGCGGGTAATGGACATTACTTTCCCGCCTTTGGCTTTCCATTCGGTAGCGTAGGAAGCGGCCATGACGGAATCCTTGGCAGTGTTACCGTAGTAAATTACGGTGTTAAGGCCGGGCGAAAGGGTACGCATCCACTGGGCAGCTTTCTGGGTCTGATAGCTAATGGAAGGATGGCCGAGGTAAATGTTTCCGCTTTTCAGCAAGGCGCCGTCGGTCGACAGCGGATTGAGCATAATGGCGTTGCTTCCGGAAACAAAATCGGCTGCCACATCAAAAGTACCGGGATACAATGGCCCGATGATCATGTCTGAAAGCTGGAAATTCTTGTTATCAGCAATGGCCTGCATGCTTTTGGCATCGTTGCTTACATCGTAAGCCCACAGGTTTACAGTGATTCCCTCCGTTTGAAGCTGCTCTTTCGCCACGGTCAGGCCCAGGTAGTAATCGTAAGCAAACTGGTTCGAACGACGTTTGGAAGTGTGGAACTCATCCAGCCGGAACGGCAGCAGTACCGCCACATCCAGGTAACCTTTCGTCCATTGCGTGTCCGACTTCGGGGTGCTGCGCTTCGGCGCCTCTTCTACCTTTTCATTTTTGCGGAATTTGAATTGCTTGTCCAGCTGCTCGGCATAAGCCAGGTCGCCTTGCGCAGGTGTGCGGGCGGCCTGAATGGATTGGTAAACCATCAATGCAATGTCTCGGTCGGAAGGATATTGCTTTTGCAGGTCTTTCAGTTTCAGGAAATCCCTGATAGCGCCCAAATGATGCTGCTTCAATGCCTGCACATCTTTGTTCAGGGAAGATTCCTTAATTCTGGCTAACTGGTCGAGGCCGTCGTTGATCTGCCCGTTGGCGAGGCTTACCGCGCCCAGCAGGTAATACACATCATTGATCTTATTCCAACCCGGATACCGGCTCTGCAATTGCAGCAGCATCGGTTTGGCATCCTTATAACGTTTCAGCTGGTAGGCGCTCAATGCATAATAATAATGCGCATAAGGCGAATAGGCCGTTTTCGCATTCACGCTCGTCATGGGATAGAACTTCTCCATCGCCATCGCGTATTTACCTTGTTTGTAATCTGCCAGGGCCGACCGGTACCTGCTTTCCGCCTGGGCGTTGCTCTGCCCGAATGACGGCTGGTACAAGCCGATAGAAACTGTCAAAATCAAAAAAAAGATAACTCTCATCAGGATTTCGGGGTCAAGATTGTGGTGATCTTTTAGCTGCAAAAATCAGCCCAAAATGGAAAAAAACGGGCAATATCCCAACTGGAACATTGCCCTTTATTATTACGATCTGAAAAACCTTTTATTTCTTTTTGGTCTTTTTCTCTAATTCAGCCTGCTTCTTTTTCGCCTCTTCCGCAGCCTGCAAAGACTTTTCAAGATACTTCTGGAATTTGTTCTGCTTCTTCTCGCCGGTAGCGTTCTTCTTGCGGTTCTCTTCGAGGATGTTCTTGATTTTATCCTCATTGACGAAGCGCTTGATGAGCAGCTGCTGCGCGATGGTAACGATGTTTGAAACAAAATAATAGAATGTCAAACCAGCCGGGAAAGAGTTCAGGATGAACATGAACATCAGCGGCATCACATAACCCAGCGCCTTCATATTCACCGGACCTGGCTGGGTTGGCGTGTTCTGGTTGTTGTAGTAGGCATAACCAATGCTGGACGCCGTCATCAGGATCGTGAACAAGCTGATGTGGTTACCGATGCCGAAAGGCACATTGAACGGCAGCTTGAAGAACGAGTCGTAAGTCGAAAGGTCGCTTGCCCAGAGGAACGATTGCTGGCGCAGCTCAATCAGGTTCGGGAAGAGGAAGAAGAGCGAGAACAGGATCGGCATGGTGGCCAGTACCGGTACACATCCGCTCAGCGGGCTCACGCCTACCTGCTGGTAAAGCTTCATTTGCTCCTGCTGCTGCTTCGCGATATCGTCTTTGTTCGCCTCGCGGATCTGTTCCAGCTCAGGCGCCAGGATCCGCATTTTCGCCATGCTGATGTACGATTTGTAAGTCAGCGGTGTCAGCAACGTTTTAACAAACAGTACCAGGAGAATGATCAGCAAGCCATAGTTGCTCACAAATCCTTCGAGCAGGTTGAAAAGCGGAACGAGGAAAAACTTGTTGATCGGTTTCAGGAATGCATAACCGAGGTACACGTTCTGGTCGAAGTTCTCCGCCTTTACTTTGTCTACAATGTGGTATTCGTTAGGTCCGAGGTAAAACTGGAAGTTCGCCTCCCCTTTCTGAACAGCGGCCGTCGGGATACCCGCGAAGATGTTCATGTTTTTCACGATCACCGAGTCTTCTGCATTCACATTCGCACGCATGGTAACGTTCGTGAGCGGTTGTTTTTCCGCAATCAGACCTGCGAGGAAGTATTTATGCTTAATGGTAAACCACTTAACGGGGTCAGCCGTTTTTTCCTCTTCATTGGAAGTGGGGCTCGTAGGAAGGCTTTTCAGCTCGTCCGTGTAGTAGTTAACGGTAACCACTTCACGGTTTTTCTTCATATCGTTTTCCAGTTGCAACAGGTCGTTATCCCAGTGGAACTCTACCGACTTATTGGCTGGCAATGCACCATTCACCTTGATGCCGTAATCGATCACATAACCGCTTCCGCGTACAACGTAAGTCTGCTCTACGGTCTGGTTATTTTTCAGTGTCGCCCGGTAAGTGATCACCGCCGAATCGCCCTCAGCGAGTGTACGGTCCTGCGCATCGGTGGTGAAAGTCTGGTTGGTCAGTCTCACATCCCCGGTTTGCGTCGGCAAATCGATCTGGAAATTGTTGTGTTTTTCGGCAATCAGGTAAAGTGGTTTCTGATCGTAGGTTTTGTAGTTTTTCAACATTACCTCTTTCATTACCCCACCCTTGTTGGTGAATACCACGCGGGCGTCCTTCGTTTCGATTACCAGGTCCTTTTGAGGAACAACAGTGGAATCAACTGATTGTGAGGAATTTTGGGTAGTATCCGAAGCGACAGACGCAGGCTTGGCAGCCGCTTTCTTCACCTCCGCTACCGGCGTGGGTTCCACAGGTTTCGGAACCAGTACCTGGTAGCCTATCAGCATCAGCATGATCAAGACCAGGCCGATTACAAAATTTTTATCCATTATTTACTTTAAATTGTTGAAATAACATACCGCTTGTAAGGCGGCAAAGGTAACAAGTTTTTTCGCTTAACAGGCCTTAAAATGTGATCAGTGGGAAACTGATGTCAGGGCTCCTACGGATCTTTTCTGCGTAGAATAGGCCAATGCCGCAGCCACGAAATTCACGAAGATCGGATGCGGGTTCATCACCGTGCTTTTCAGCTCAGGGTGGAACTGTACGCCGATATAGAATGGGTGCGAAGGCATTTCCACCATTTCAACCAGGTTGTTGTCGGGATTGATACCGGTAGCTACCAGACCTTTTTCATCGAATTCTTTGAGATACTTATTGTTGAACTCGTAGCGGTGGCGGTGACGCTCGCTGATATTGGTCTTGCCGTAGATTTTGTGGGCCAATGTGTCTTTTTTGATGCGGCACGGATAAGCGCCCAAACGCATGGTACCTCCTTTGTTGGAAACATCCTTCTGATCTTTCATCAGGTGGATCACCGGATGTGAAGTGGTTGCATCCATTTCAACCGAATGCGCATTCTCCCAGCCGATCACGTTACGCGCGTATTCGATCACGGCCATTTGCATACCGAGGCAGATACCGAAGAAAGGAATGTTGTTTTCACGTACATACTGGATCGCGGCAATCTTGCCCTCGATACCACGCTCGCCGAAGCCCGGAGCAACGAGTACACCATCCAGGTTTTCCAGTTTTTCCACCGCATTCTCTGCCGTAAGGCTTTCGGAGTGGATCCATTCTATATTCACCTTGCATTCGTTGGCTGCACCGGCATGGATAAACGACTCCACGATCGATTTATACGCGTCGTGCAGTTCCACATATTTACCTACCAAACCAATGCGAACCGAGTCGATCGGGTTTTTCAGGCGGGAAAGGAAGGTCTTCCACGATTCGAGGTCCACGTCCTTGTCATTATAAATGTCGAGCATATATAATGCACGCTGGTCAAGGCGCTCTTTCAGCATCAGCAAAGGCACAGCGTAAATGGTATCTGCGTCCATCGCTTCAATCACCGAGTTCACCTGCACGTTACAGAACAATGCAATTTTCTTGCGGATGTCATAAGGCAGCGGGTGCTCGGTGCGGCACACGAGGATATCCGGCTGGATACCCGATTCCTGCAACATTCTTACCGAGTGTTGGGTCGGCTTGGTTTTCAGCTCGCCGGCGGAGTTCAGGTAAGGGATCAATGTAAGGTGGATTACGAGCGTGTCTTGCTCATCCATTTCGAATTTCACCTGACGAACCGCTTCCAGGAACGGCAGGGACTCGATATCCCCCACGCAACCACCGATTTCCGTAATCACAATATCGTAATCGCCGGACTGGCCCAGCAACAGCATGTTTCTTTTCAGCTCGTCGGTAATGTGCGGAACCACCTGTACGGTTTTTCCAAGGAAGTCGCCGCGACGCTCGGCGGTAATAACGTTGTGGTAGATACGCCCTGTTGTAACGTTGTTGGCTTGTGAAGTGCGAACGTTCAGGAAACGCTCATAATGCCCAAGGTCGAGATCGGTTTCGGCTCCATCGTCTGTTACGTAGCATTCACCGTGCTCGTAAGGGTTCATGGTTCCCGGATCGATGTTGAGATACGGGTCAAATTTTTGGATTGTGACTGAGAGGCCTCTCGCTTGTAGTAATTTAGCTAGTGATGAGGCAATGATTCCCTTGCCAAGTGAAGATGTAACACCGCCCGTAACGAAAATGTACTTAGCGGTCTTTCGTGCTTTGGAAGCCATAAGACTTTGCTGTTTTTCTATGATTACGGGATACAAAGATACAGGATTATTAGAAGAATCTAAGCGGGGCCTGTTTAAATATTTAGCTGGAAAACAGTAAGACCTTGGAAGTCTGGCGAGTTATCAAATATAATTTTTTCAAAATATAAATTTCTATTTTGCACTTGTTCCAAACCACTAAAACCTTAATGGAAATGCTAAAAAAGCTATTACTCCTTCCCGCATTGCTATTTTGCGGCGCCACTGCCTGGGCGCAAACGGCCGCGGATCCGAACAAACCGCTCAACATTATCGTCTTCGGTGCCCACCCCGACGACTGCGATCTCGGCGCCGGCGGCATTGCCTCCATCTATTCCTCGATGGGCCACAAAGTAAAGTTCGTTTCCCTTACCAACGGCGACAAAGGTCACCAGGATATCGGCGGCGGAGAATTGGCTAATCGCCGCTACAAAGAAGCACAGGAAGCTGCACGCCGCTGGGGAATCCAATACGACATTCTCGACAACCACGACGGCGAGCTCTTCCCTACTCTCGAAAACCGCCTCGCAGTGATCCGTAAAATCCGCGAATGGAATGCCGACGTGGTGATAGCGCCGCGTACGAACGATTACCATCCCGACCACCGCAATACAGGCGTGGTGGTGCAGGATGCCGCGTACCTGGTAATTGTGCCGAACATTTTAAGCAGTGTGCCTCCGCTCACGAAGAACCCGGTTTTCCTCTATTTCCGGGATCGTTTTCAAAGACCGAACCCGTTCCGCCCGGATATTGCCATCGATATCACCGAAACCCTTGCTAAAAAAGTGGACGGATTGGATGCACACGTTTCCCAATTTTATGAGTGGCTCCCTTGGACAAATGGTGATCTTGCTAACGTCCCCAAAGATGTCGTCGAGCGCAAAAAGTGGCTCCTCACATCCATGGAAAGACGCTCTTCCGTGACCCCGGAAATCAAGGCATCGCTCGAAAAATGGTACGGTACGGAGAAGGCCGAGAAGGTAAAATATGTAGAGGTTTTCGAAATCACCGAGTACGGGAAGCAGCCGAATGCAGAGGAAGTGAGGAGGTTGTTTCCGATGCTGCCGAAGAATTAATTTTGAATGACTGAATGATTGAATGACCGAATATTTTGGGAGAAAACTATTCAGTCATTCAATCATTCGGTCATTCAATCATTAGTACATTTCCGCGAATCGCTTCAAGCCACAAGTAACCGACACTCACAAATCAGTTTACTCTTACTACGATAACCTGTCTTTGAAACTTTCGTAGCCGTAAGAGCGTACAAGCTGAAATTTTTGGTCAGCTTTCCATATACCGATGGACGGTAAATTAACGCCGTTAAATGTTGTCGTCTTCACCATGGTATAGTGGATCATATCCTCAAATATGATTCTATCGCCAATTTCAAGGGACTTATCGAACGAATAGTCGCCCATGTAGTCGCCTGCGAGACAGGTCATTCCTCCCAGTCTGTAAGTCGGTTTTCCTTCCACCGGCTCCTGGTATGCACCGCGGATAGCGGGCTTGTAAGGCATCTCCAATGTGTCCGGCATATGCGCCGCGAAAGAGGTATCCAGGATAGCCACGTCGATGCCCTGGCTATCGAGCACATCGAGCACGGTCGTGTACAATATTCCGGTGCGCCAGGCGATGGCAGAACCCGGTTCGAGGATTACTTCCAGGTTGTACTTTTCCTCGATAGTACTAACTAATTTGATTAGCTTACTAATATCATATCCTTCTCTTGTCATGAGGTGACCGCCCCCCATGTTGAGCCACTTGGCCTGATGCAGCAAATCGCCGAACCTTTCCTCCAATGCGGCAAGCGTGCGCTCCAAAGTGTCGCTGCCATTTTCGCACAGCGTATGAAAGTGAATGCCGTCGATCCCTACGGGAAGCTCGTCGGGCAGCTTGTCGCGCGTAACGCCCAGGCGCGAGCCCGGTACGCACGGGTTATACATGTCCGTGGCCACCTCCGAATACTGCGGGTTCACGCGGATACCGCACGAGAGCGTCTTACCGGGATTGGCCGCCTTGTATGCCTCTACCCTGCCCTGGAACCGCTCCCATTGGCTGAGCGAATTAAAAGTAATGTGGCTGCTGCGCTGCATAATCTCCTCAAACTCGCTGTCGAGATAGGCAGGCATATAGGTATGCGACTGGTAGCCCATAAAATCGTTGATCAGCTTCACCTCATTGAGCGAGCTGGCCGTAGCTCCGGAAAGGTATTCTTTCACAATTGGGAAAGCGCTGTACATGGAGAAACCTTTGAGCGCGAGGATAATCTGGCATCCCGCCGCCTTCTGGACCGAGTCGATCAATTCGAGGTTCTTGCGGAGCAACTCCTCTTCCAATACGAAACAGGGAGACGGAATTTCTTTAAAATCAATAGCCATTTGCTATAAATGAGTGTTGGTAGAATCTTCTTGCATGCAATGATTGCATAATTTTGTACACAAAACTATAAGTTTGAGTTTCCAAATCATGACCATTTTTCACACAGCCCGCTAGCCTGCCTATGTCCTTCCTTGTTTTAGATATTGAAATGACCGGGCCCGAGCCGGGTTGGAACGAGATTATCCAGATCGGAGCGGAGTTTTTTGACGACAACTGGCGCTCGCTCGGAACGTACCTGCAAAATGTGTATCCGGAGAATGAGGAGGCATTTTCAGTAAAATCGGAGGAAGTACACGGCTTGTCGCTCGACGATCTGGAAGACGCGCCGATGATTTACGACGTGCTTCCTGAATTTGAAAAATGGATCAAAAAACTGAACGTCGGCAAACCCAGTCTCGCGAATGTGGTCATTTGCGGCCAGAGCGTAATCAACGACATCAACTTCCTGCGCTTCGCCTACCGCAACGAAAAAATGAAATGGGGCTTCTCCAACAAGCAGCTCGACCTCCACACGGTTTCCTACCTGTTCTTCCAAATCCTCGAAAAAAACGGCAAACAAGTGCCGCGCTCGCTCAGCCTCGGCTCGGTGGCAAGCTATTTTGGGTTCGAGCGGGAGGAGGAAACGCACAATGCATTGGAAGACGCCCGCCTTACTGCCAAATGCTTTAAAGAATTTTTCAAGCTCATCGACCACGTCAAACTCATATGATCGATTACAACCCCAAAGAGTGGTTTCGTTACATTTTCTATTTCCAGAAGGCCGATACCGTGCGCAAACTCGCGCCGATGATCCTTACCATGGCGGCCTATTCCAGCGTGGTCGCGTACATTATCATCATACACTTCAAAATTACCGAGAACAACGACCTGAAAAACATCTCCCTCATGCACTCGCTGCTGGGCTTTGTAATTTCTATGCTGCTCGTGTTCCGGACCAACACCGCCTATGACCGCTGGTGGGAAGGGCGCAAGCAATGGGGATCGCTCGTGAACGGCAGCCGCAACCTCGCATTGAAACTGGCGGCGCTGATCGGCCCGGAACATGCCGCGGAGCGCGAGTTTTTTACCAAGATGATCCCGAACTACGCATTCGCATTGAAAAACCATTTGCGGAACACCTACATTTCGGAAGAGTTCGACGATTCGGCACTTTTTAAGAAATCAGCCCTGATCGCGACGGATCATGTTCCCAACCAGATCGCCGCCGCATTGTTTGCCAAAGTGATCGAGCTGCAAAGAAACGGTGCATTACTCCCCGAGCATACCATTATATTGAACCATGAGCTCGAAGGCTTTACGAATATCTGCGGCGCCTGCGAGCGGATTAAGAATACCCCTATTCCGCTGTCTTACAGCTCATTCATCAAGAAATTCATCTTCATTTACTGCCTCACGCTGCCCATCGGGTATGTGTTTAGCCTGCATTTCCTCGTCATTCCGTTCGTGATGTTCGTATTCTACATCCTCGCGAGCCTGGAAGTAATCGCCGAGGAAATCGAAGACCCGTTTGGCGACGACAGCAACGACCTGCCCATGGAGCGCATATGCAAAGGCATTCACACAACGACCCGCGCATTGCTCAAATAGTCCTGAAATCCCGGAATCATTAGAAACTAATTAGAAACTGATTAAAATCTAAAATTTTTCCGGGATTTTCACAGGATCGCATTTAAAGTGAGTTTTGGCCCCTGCTCAACTTTTTTGTAAAAATCGGTTTCCACCGCACCCTGATTTTCCCACTCGCTTCATTTTCGCTTAACATTGGCGTGCAATAGCACCCTTTTTCTTCAAAAAACTCAATTTTTGAAGTTATTAGAACATTTGGCAATACCTCTTTCTGTTGGTAATTTCAATTCAACCCCCTCCCCCATAGGCGGTCCGGAAGGGGGTTATTAATCAGAATAAACGATTACCAATATGAAAAAAACCACATTTTTAATCGCCATATTATTTGTCGGATTGTTCACCGTCGCAGCTCGTGCGCAGTCGATTGTAGATCCGGGAATTTCCGTTTATAACTACAAGCATCCGAACAAAGCAGCACAAGCCAAAGCTGCCGGCAAGGATCAGAAAACCATACGCGTTGCGAACATGAGAACCGTCGAGCGCTTCGGCAAGTACCAGACGAAGTACGCGAGCACTACGCCCAAGTATGCGCCGCGGCCCGCTGCACTCGTGGTAACCCGCGAATACAAGCCGGAAGGAGTGGAAATCAACCCGCTCACCTCGCCGAGAAATTACAAAACCCCCACTATCAGTGTGACCAAGGATACGGCGCAAATGGCTGAATATTATAATACGCCGGATAAGGTTTATCCGACGCAAGATTAACCATTGTATAGTTGCACAAAAACGCCGGCTTCCATGAGGCCGGCGTTTTTTTATTCCAAAATCGATCCAAATAATTATTAAAAAGGTCGAATTAAGGCAATTAGGAATTTTTTAGGCTTTTTTTGTCTGTTTTAAACGAGCGATTTTTACGCCTTTAAAAAACTAAATTCTTTCCGATCAGAATGCTAACGCGCTGAAAAATAATTTGCTACATGGTTGAATTTTATAATTCAATGTTTGAAATGCATATGAATTGTAAAAAAGCTTGCTGGTAATTTTGAAACAAGTCCTAGTAACCTGTTTCTTAATTAACCTTCTAATGAATCCTAAACCACTCATTTTGGTAGCATTGCTCGCGTACGTCGCGGGCCTGGGTAATGCGGCGTCTTCGCAGCCCATCCGTATTTCCGATCCCGGCATTTCGAGCCACAACTACAAGCATCCCAACAAAGCGGCGGCGGCGCCTAAGGCCAGGCTGGTTGTCGAATCCTCTGCTCCGGCGCTTGCCGCCCGCTTTGCTACCCTGAACGTCGGGCGCCCCGAAAACGACCCGACGCCCAAATATGCGCCCCGCGAAGTGCGGTTCGTCATCTTCACGCGCCAGCGTACCCAGCGGAACGCGATCAACCCGCTCATCTCGACCCGCAACTACAAAACAGGTAATGGTGTGCATACGATCAAGCCCGTTCCGGAAGAAGAATGGATCTGCGGTACGATGTAATTATAACAAATGCTACCCATTGCCAGCCGGTGCCTTATGCACCGGCTTTTCCCGTTGAAAGTGGTTTAACCGGGAAAATTTATGACGATACCAAGCGTCTCTCCTATTTAATTAATTTTTAACCCCCTGGCTTTGTAGCCAATATTTGAATTTCATAATTTCAGCTCATGATACCGAATGAGACCGTAGCGCATTTTTACCAGACGCACCCCGCTGCGAAAGGGCTAAAAGGTCCGGACAAAACGACCGGGGACGAAGGTCATTTCAACGTCTTCTCCCGTGTGTTCTGCAACAAATACACGTCCTATGCGAGAAGGGATTTCTACAAGATCTCGCTCATTCTCGGAAAAGGGAAAATTACCTACGGCAACCAGGAGATCGAAATCAACCGCAACGCGCTGGTTTTCTTCAACCGTAATGTGCCCTATTCCTGGCAGGCACTGTCGGAAGAGCAGTCGGGTTATTTCTGTTTGTTTACCGACCAGTTCCTAAGCACGATCAACCGTTCGGCGACGGTTTCCAACTGCCCGATCCTGCGCACGGACTCTATTCCCGTTTATTTTATCAATGAAGAGCAGCAGGAATACCTGCTCAGTATATTTGGTAAAATGCAGGCGGATATCGAATCCAATTACGTGCACAAGTACGACCTCATGCGCAACTACGTGAATGTGCTCGCGCACGAGGCCATGAAAATGCAGCCCTCGGAGGTGAGCGATGTGCATGTGAATGGCTCAGCGAAGCTGTCGTCGCAATTTCACGAGCTGCTCGAACGCCAGTTCCCGATCGAATCCCCTGAGCATAAGCTCAAACTGAAAACCGCCAAGGATTACGCCACCAGGCTCGGCGTGCATGTGAACCACCTCAACAGGGCGCTGAAAGAAATCACCGGAAAAACTACCACCGAACACATTATCGACCGCGTACTGGCGCAGTCCAAGGTAATGCTCCGGCATTCCAACTGGAGCGTCGCGGAGATCGCGTTCTGCCTCGGTTTTGAGTATCCTGCCTATTTCAATAACCTTTTCAAGAAACAAATAGGTACTACCCCCAAATCCTACCGCGTGCACGAACGCTAGGGATGTTTGAATTTTATAAGATATTGTTTGAAAGTAATAAACATTGCCACAGGACGTCGGACTACCTTTGCGAAGCAATCCGACGGGCCTGGCGGACCACCGCAGTGGCGGACCACCGCAGTGGCGGACCACCGCAATGGCATCCAGTCTTTTGACCCCACACACACGCCCCGGTTCAGTTGCCATATAATTCTGAATGCAAATGACATCGAAGAAGTATTTCCCCTCCCTGTTTCTGACCCTCTCGCTGGTCGGAGCCGGTGAAAAACTGAGTGCCCAAACGCTTACCTTACAACAAGCCGTGGAAACGGCAGTCTCCAACTACGGAAGCATCAAAGCCAAGAATAACTACCTGAGCGCCTCCAAAGCGACGGTCCTTCAAAGCAAGAAAGAATATCTTCCCAACCTCAACGTATCGGCCCAGCAGGACTATGGTACGATCAACGGCCAGAACGGCCCGCTGTACGGCCTCGGCTTGTCGGTGGCCTCGTCCGGGCTGCCGTTGCCCCAGCAGAACTGGAATTCGGCATTCGGGGCACTGTACCTGACGAACATTAACTGGGATTTCTTCGCATTCGGCCGCGCACGTGAGCGTATCAATGTGGCACAGCAGGTTGTGAACCGTGACCAGGCCGATCTCGAACAGGAGCAGTTTCAGCACAGCGTGCGTGTGGCAGCAGCTTATCTCAACCTCCTTGCCGCCCAGCGCCTGATTCGCTCCTGGGAAAACAACCTGGAACGTGCCAATGCATTGAAGACCGTCGTGGTTACCCGCGCCAAAAACGGGTTGATACCCGGAGTGGACTCCTCCCTGGCCAATGCGGAAGTTTCGAATGCGAAGATCAGCATTACCCAGGCAAGAGATTTTGAACAGGAACAAGCCAACACACTGGCGAAGCTCATGGGCATTACCGACCAGCGTTTTCAGCTCGATACCATGCTCCTCGCCCGCATACCACGCACGATCGCCGATTCGGCAAATAAGACCGAAAACCACCCGCTGTTGAAGTTCTACGCAAACCGCATCGCAGTAAGTGAGCAGCAGACCAAGTACTTCCACACCCTGGGGATGCCGACATTCTCACTATTCGGAGTGTTTCAGGGACGCGGCGCGGGTTTCTCGTCGACCTACGCCCAGGACCAGACTGCCTATACCCATAATTATTTCGAAGGCATCAAGCCCGTCAGGGCGAATTACCTGCTCGGTATCGGAGCTACCTGGAACATGACCAGCGTCCTGCGCACTCGCCAGCAAGTGATGTCGCAGAAGTTTGTTTCCAATGCATTGAAAGAAGAATACGACCTGGCCGATCAGCAGCTGAAAAACCAGCTCATTCTTTCGGAAACGAAGATCAGCAATGCGATCGCCAATTACCGTGAGGCGCCCGTGCAGGTACAATCGGCTTCCGATGCCTATTTGCAGAAAAGTGTTTTGTACAAAAACGGCCTGAGCAATATCGTGGACATGACGCAAGCCCTCTACGTCCTGAACCGCGCTGAAACCAGCCGGGACATTGCCGCTACGAATATCTGGCAGGCGGTGCTGCTCAAAGCGGCGGCAAGTGGCGACATCGGCGTATTTCTGAACCAGTAGCCTTGTGAGGTTAATAGTCAGAGGTGGTCATTTGTTGTCAGGAATGGTCAGGAATTGTCAAGGGTAGTCAGGAATTGTCAAGGGTAGTCAGGTTTTGTCATGAATGGTCAGGAGTCGGCATTGGTAATGGCATGTGTATGACGATTTATTTTCTCTCAATTACGCATTACCACAACCACACCTGAAAAGATCTGACCACACCTGACAATACTTGACCACAAATGACAATCCCTGACCACACCTGACAATACCTGACAACAAATGACAAAAATCGCGCAGCGATACAGTACCGTAACATCTTACATTTCAGTAACATGGATTTAATACGTTTTGCATTACGTAAACCGATCACCATCATGGTGATAGTCGCCGGTTTATTCTTTTTTGGTATCGATGCCGTGCGGAAGATCAAGGTCGATATTTTCCCGAAACTGGATTTGCCGGTGATGTACATCGCTCACCCGTTCGGGGGGTACACGCCCGACCAAATGGAGACCTTCTTTGCCAAGCAATATATCAACATCCTCCTCTATGTAAACGGTATCAAAAGCATTGAAACGAAGAACGTCCAGGGCCTAACCCTGATGAAGGTGAACTTCTACCCCGGTACCAACATGGCGCAGGCCTCGGCAGAGCTGAGTGCATTCACCAACCGTGCGCAGGCCATTTTCCCGCCGGGCTCCAACCCGCCGTTCATTATCCGCTTCGATGCGTCGACATTGCCGGTGGGCCAGTTGGTATTGAGCTCTGAAAAACGTAGCAACAACGAACTGCTCGACCTCGCGAACGTTTACGTTCGCTCGACGTTTACCTCGATCCCGGGCCTTGTTTCGGCGCCTCCGTTCGGCGGCAACATCCGTACGGTCGTGATTAAGGCCGATCCCGAGCTGCTGCGTGCACATAACCTGACACCCGACCAATTGGTGGAAGCGTTGCGGGTGAACAATCAGACCGCGCCTTCGGGCAACGTACGCATTGGTGATAAGAACTACATTACCCCCACCAACACGACCATTCACACCGTGAAGGAATTTGAAGATATCCCGCTCTTCAAAGGCGGTGTGCAGAACCTCTACCTGCGGGATGTGGCGACGGTAGAAGACGGTGCCGACATTACCTCCGGTTACGGACTCGTGAACGGGAAGCGCTCGGTATATCTGAGTATTGCCAAAAGCGCCGATGCCTCCACCTGGGAAGTAGTTCAAAACCTAAAAAAGGCTATTCCGCGCATCCAGAGCACATTGCCGGAAGATGTCAAAATAAGCTATGAATTCGATCAGTCGACTTATGTAATGAACTCGGTGAAGAGCTTGCTCACGGAAGGCGCCATCGGTGCTATCCTGACGGGGCTTATGGTGCTCCTCTTCCTCGGCGACCCGCGGGGTGCATTGATCGTGATCCTAACTATCCCGACGTCCATTATCGCCGGCGTTTTGTTCCTGAATCTCTTCGGACAAACGATTAATATTATGACATTGAGCGGCCTGGCACTCGCGATCGGTATCCTTGTGGATGAAAGTACGGTCACGATCGAGAACATCCACCAGCACTTTGACATGGGCAAACCCAAGTCGCTGGCCATTTGGGATGCCTGTAAGGAAATCGCATTCCCCAAATTGCTGATCCTCTTCTGTATCCTGGCCGTATTTGCACCTGCATTCACGATGGGCGGTATTCCGGGGTCTCTGTTCCTGCCGCTGGCGTTGGCGATCGGTTTCAGTATGATCGTTTCGTACTTCCTCGCGCAGACATTTGTGCCGGTTATGGCCAACTGGATCATGAAAGTGAAGCACCACAAAAAGGCCGACGGTTCCGAAATGACCGACGCAGAAGAGTTTGCCGCATCGGGCCTCAGCAAAGACCCCGACGCGCAGAAAGAAGCGTTGGTCCACCGCGCCGACGCCGATCAGAATGGTAAAATCAGCGCATTCGAACGCATTCGGGCGCGGTTTATGCGGTTCATCAACCGGGTAATGCCTCTCCGGAAGCCGATAGTAGTCGCCTACCTGATCATCACTACGGCGTTGGCCGCATTCTTGCTAAGCCATATTGGAAAGGATGTTTTACCCAAAGTGAATGGCAGCCAGTTCCAGGTGCGGCTGCGTGCACCGGAAGGTACGCGTATCGAGCGCACGGAGGAAAAAACGTTGAAAACGATCGATATTATTAAGAAAATCGTGGGACCGCAAAATGTATCGGTTACATCGGCATACGTAGGCCAGCACCCGGCATTATTTTCGGTAAACCCTATTTACCTTTTTATGGCGGGCCCGCAGGAGGCGGTTTTGCAGGTGGGCTTGCACGAAGAATTCCACACGAACCTGGATGAATTGAAAGAAAAGATCCGGCGCGAGGTAAAACAGGCGATCCCGGACCTGACGATGTCTTTCGAACCGATTGAATTGACCGACAAAATCCTCAGCCAGGGCTCCCCTACGCCCATCGAGGTGCGGATGTCGGGAAGAAGCAAAAAGCTGAACGAAGAATATGCACAGAAGGTAATCGCGAAGTTGAAGGAAATCAGCTATTTGCGGGATATTCAACTGGGGCAATCCAACAAATACCCGGCCATTAAAATTGAAGTCGACCGGATGCGGGCCGCGCAGCTCGGTGTGGATATGAATGATGTTTCGAGATCGCTGATCGCTTCGACGTCCTCGTCACGCTACACCGACAAAAATATCTGGGTTGACGAAAAAGGAGGTTTCAGCTACTCCGTGCAGGTGCAAGTTCCGGAAAGCAAAATGAACAGCGTGCAGGAAATGAGTGAAATTCCCCTGCTTCGCAACAGTAATCGTCCCGTCCTGGGTGATATCGCCACCATTACGCCCGATACCACCTACGGCGAGAACGACAACCTCGGCGCCATGCCTGTACTTTCGGTCACCGCTAATTTGAACAATACCGACCTGGGCATAGCGCAGGCTGACGTGAGAAAAGCATTGGCCTCCCTCGGAGAACTCCCGCGCGGGCTGACCGTTGAGCTGGTAGGTTTGAGCCAGACATTGACAGACACATTGGACAGCCTTCAAAACGGCCTCATAGTTGCCATTGTGGTGATATTCCTGATGCTGGCGGCTAACTTCCAGTCGTTTAAAGTATCGGCGATCGTACTGGCGACAGTACCGGCGGTAATCCTCGGCTCGCTTGCCTTGCTGATGGTAACCGGTTCTACATTGAACCTTCAAAGCTATATGGGCATTATTATGTCCGTGGGGGTATCGATTTCGAATGCGGTACTTTTGATTACCAATGCCGAGCAGTTGCGCAAGCACAGCGGCAATGCCATTGAAGCCGCGAAAGAATCGGCCGGTCTCCGCCTCCGCCCTATCGTGATGACCGCCGTCGCGATGGTGGTAGGGATGATCCCGATGGCGAGCGGGCTTGGCGAAGCAGGTGATCAGTCGTCGCCGCTGGGCCGTGCGGTGATCGGCGGGCTGATCGCCTCCACATTCGCTGCATTGTTCATTCTCCCGCTCGTATTTGCGTGGGGACAAGGCAAGGCGTCGACGCAAAGCGTTTCCCTCGATCCGGAGGATGAAGAAAGCAAGTATTATGTTCCAATGACCCGTTAATCACAACATCGAACCTATCCGACTATGAGACATATTCATCAAATCGCCATGACCGTACTCGTTGCAGGCGCAGCGACGGTCCTGCAAAGCTGCGGTTCGTCACGGGCCGAAGAAGAGGAAAGTAAGAAAGCGGCGGCCGAAGCGAGTGCGGGCGCTGCCGTGGTGGATGCATTCCCGCTTAAAAAAGAGCAACTCGTATCGAATATCCAGATCCCCGGCGAGCTGATCGCCTACCAGCAGGTGGATATTTACGCGAAAGTGAGCAGTTTTGTCAAAAAACTCCATGTGGATGTAGGTAGCGAAGTGCGCGAAGGCCAGCTTTTGGCTACGATGGAAGCGCCTGAGCTTACCTCTCAGCTCATCACGAGCGAGTCGCGCCTGAAATCGTTCGAAGCCATTTACCAGGCCAGCAAAGCCAATTACGAACGTCTGCTCGAAACGAGCAAAACGCCGGGTACCGTTTCGCAAAACGACCTGGATGTAGCGCTTGCCAAACAGCGCTCCGACCTCGCTCAACTGGACGCTGCACGTTCTGCCAGCCGCGAAATCACCGATACCCGCAACTACCTCGAAATACGGGCGCCATTCAGCGGGATCATCTCCGCACGTAATGTGAGCACGGGCGCCTACGTGGGGCCGTCCGGCAAAGGCTCGGAGTTCCCGCTTTTCACGTTGGTAGAGCAACGTAAGCTACGTCTGGTAGTGAGTGTGCCCGAGCAATATACCAGCTATCTCAAAAATCAAAGCCAGGTTACATTCAAAGTGAAGTCGCTTCCCAACCAGAATTTCCCTGCCAAAGTAAGCCGCCTTGCGGGCGCACTGGATGCGCGTTTACGCTCGCAGCGCACGGAAATGGATGTGATTAACAGTGATAGAAAACTTTTACCTGGTATGATTACCGAAGTTTCGATCCCCTTGTCGGGCGATGTGAACACTTTTGCCGTTCCGAGAACGGCCGTGCTGAATTCTACTCAAGGTACCTATGTGATTAAGGTGGTAGACAAGCGGGCGGTTTGGGTGCCCGTGAAAACAGGCAGCAGCAGTACTGAAAAAACAGAGATTTTCGGTGATGTTAAAGAAGGCGATGTGCTTGTGAAAGTAGCCAATGAAGAGATCCGCGACAATTCTGATTTGAAAAATGTGAAGCAGGAAGCTATCTAGCCGCGTCAGCGCAGGGCAGTTTTGCCCTCATTCAATACAATTCTTAGTTTAAAACCTGCAAGATCGGTCTTTACCTCACGGCAAAGGCCGTTTTTGTAGGAATACACCCCCTCCTTCCCATCCGGCAGCGTTACGCCGTACCGGCCCTCAGAGAGCTTCCGGATGTTGCACATCTTGCCATAGCGTTCGGAATAGACCTCCGTGATATTGACTGGCTCCTTGTAATACAGGCCGGTAATAGTGCTGATGATGGGTTTATTCACCACCACATTGGGCTTGTCGCTCACGTCCTCTCCCGAGAACAATACTTCGTAAAGTGATTTGGAACTGGTTTTGGTCAACGTTTTCTCTTTGAGATCACCGTTGACGTGGTGCGCACAGGTGGCAGAGACAAGCTTGCCCTGTACATAATTGGTTTGGGTCGAGTATGACCCTTTGTAAAACATCACTTTAAAGTCGGACTCGATCCGGTGCGTTTCCGTATTGTCCACGCCCTTTTCATCGAATACCTTCAAAGACCCGATCGTACGGCCCGCTACGATCACATCGTAGACATTCTGTGCCCTGGCGGCAGAAACAGCGAGCATTAAACACCCGATCAATACGAATCCCGATACACGCATCATCCCTCTTGTTTTGTTTCCCAATCCTGTGCAATCTCCTAATAACTCCATTATTTCTGTTCCTATTGCCCTTGAACAAAGATTATCAAGCCATTAACTTACTGCAATGCCCTGGAAGAGTGGTGACCGTTCGGGAAAAAGGGGGATAAAATGCCACACCGCTTAGTGAACGGCATTTGATCCCCCCCAATGCTTAAAACCGGCCGAATTTCAGGGTCAGGTTGTAAGAAACATTGCTCAAATCACTGTCGGTAAGGCCATTGCCTTTTGCATTAAATGCTTTACGGTAGGAAACACCGGGACTGAACCGCATCCATTTCAACAAATTAAACTCCACCTGCACACCCGGTTCCATCACGAAAAAGCATTTCGCATCGTCGTTGTCGTGGCGATCGTCCCAATCGTCCCAATCCCAGTCGTCTACATCGTGGCGATCGTATTGCAGCGTGAAACCGGCGCCGGTCAGCAAATTGGCCGTGACATGCACCCTGCGCGTCGATGCGAATACATACTCGGTCATTAATCCGAACTGACCATATTGGTAAGTCATTTTACGAGCGGGGAAATTCTGTTCCAAAGCTGGTACCGGAATGTAGTTGGTGGTAGCGGAAGCTCCTACCCCTAACAGAAACCGCTGATTAATGAACCAGCCGCCGTACAGCTCGGCCATATTTGCGTAATCGCCATTGATTTTCGTAAACTTATTTGAAATGGCCGCATAGCCACCGGAGCGGTAAATGCCCCGGCTTTGAAAGATCGTTTGGTTATCTTGCGCAAACGTGCTGACAGTAGCACCAAGGCCCAAGATGAAGGTGAGTGATAAAAGAGTCCTTTTCATAATCGCTAAGTTGTTTCTTCCGAGACAACCGGCCCCCTCGATCCCCCTATGCCGACTTTATTTTTTATTAAAATCGTTATTTCACCGCTGAAAAATCGAGCTGCTGTATCAGCGCGGGGTTTTCGGGCGAGAGCGTAAAATACACGCGGATGTCGCCTGATGTGCCTTTCAACATAAATGTGCCTCTCAGCTGATTTTCAGCCACCATTTCCGTTGAACCCGTAATAGTTCCCGCTTTGGCAAGCAACGCATCCAGCTCCCTGCGGCGGTGCGACACGGAGCGGTCGGGGAAAAAGTTCTCTGCAAAAATGCCGCTCTGTTCGGCATTCTGCCAGGTCGGAAGGAGTTTGACGAGCTGGTCTTTCCGTTGTTTTAAAACGTTCGATACGGCAACGGTCAGGGGTTTCAGCCCCGCCAACGCGATTACCGTATCCAGAACAGCCGTATTGATTGTGGCCATGCCCGCATACGTGCGGTTCGCGTGGGCGATAATCCCTATGCCGTATTCGGGCAGAATCTGCCATTGGCTCCCAAATCCCGGCAAGCCACCGGTATGCCCGATCCCCGTCCTACCCTCACAATCTTTGCTCCAACGCAATCCGTATCCGTAAGCAGAGGCCATCGCACACGCGCGCCCGCCCGGGTACTTGTACGAGGCATTCAAGCTGTTGAAATTCCAGGGCATTTGCATTTCCCGCACATCGCTGCGAAGTACCGGGCCACCTTCCGCGGCGGAAGAAGGCGGCCACGCCGATAAATGGAAGGCTACATATTTGCTGAAATCATCGATAGAAGTTATTAACCCGCCCATGGCGCCATAAGTGCCGTCGTGTTCGAGTTCCTCTTCCTTCCACACATCATCTTCGTACCGGTAACCGTGCGCCAACAGGTTTTTCGGGGCAAGTGTGTATTCCCAAATCGTGTTGTTCATGCCCAGCGGTTTGAAAATAACCTCATTAATGTACTGCTGATAAGGTTTGCCCGAAACATTGGAGATGATCTTGCCCAACATCGCAAAGCCCAGATTACTGTATTCATACGTCACACCGGGCACATTGGAGAAGGAAATGCCTTTGGAGATCAATGCGATCAGCTGCTCGTCCTTCGTATCGAGCTGGCGGTCTCCCCACGGGTTGTCCTCGGGAAAGCCGGCCATGTGGGTAAGCAGGTGCCGGATGGTAATCGCAGGCGCATCTTTCGTCAGCGATGGCATGTTTTTCAATTCGGGAATATAAAGGTATGCGGGGTCGTCGAGCTTCAATTTCCCCTCCTTCCGCAGCGCCAGAATGCCCATCGCCGTGACGCTCTTGGACATGGATGCAATGCGAAAAAGGGATTGGGGCGTCGCTTTTGTAGAAGTTGCGATCTCCGAAAATCCCTGCCCACCCGAAACGAGCAGCTTGCCATCCACTACCAACCCGAAGGCCAGCCCGGGGAAATGGTTTTTCTCCGCATAATCGCGGTAGAGCTTCTCAATGACGGGAAACGTAGCGCTGATTTTATCGAGCCGCTCCTGCGGGACGGTTTGTGACCAGGTTTGTAATGCAACTAAACTAAGGAGTGAAGTGAAAATGACGCGCATCAGGCAGTGAACGGGTTGGTTAGGTGATTGGGTGAAGTTAAAAAACAGTCACCGTTTTGCCTACTATTTTACTTATAACCACCTCTTCCCACGCCGTGCAATCAGTAAAATGCAACGATTCTTAGTTTTGTACAACACATACTTTTTAATTTAATTTAAAAAATACAATTCCCATGAATTAAATGATTGCCAGATGCGTTAAATTTGCATTACCAGAAGTTTATAACTGCACATAATGCAATTTTTAAGCTTCTGACCCTTAAATCGAAAAAATTAAAAAAATTATATAAAGATATTACTAATCACACGTCATGAATTACTCGATTTTCGCTCCTTCCGATTCCAGACGATATTTAAGATGGGCCGTCGCGGCCTTCTTCTTCGTACAAGGACTCAGCTTCGCCGCCTGGGCAAGCCGTATCCCGGACATTAAAAACATGCTCCACCTTACAGAAGGTGGTCTTGGAACTGTGCTTTTGGCCCTCCCGTTGGGCTTAATGGCCAGCCTTCCGATCTCAGGCTGGATGGTAACCCATTACGGCAGCAAGAAAATGGTGCTGATCGGTGCTGTTCTCTATGCTATCACGCTGACATTCATCGGTTTCGTAACCCGCACCGAGCAGCTCGTCATTGCATTGTTTGCATTCGGGCTGTGGGGCAACCTCACCAACATTGCCGTCAATACCCAGGCAGTGGCGGTAGAACAGGTTTATGGCAAATCCATTATGGCATCTTTTCACGGCCTGTGGAGCCTTGCAGGCTTCGTGAGCGCGATGATCGGTTCACTGTTCATTTCGGTACATATCCCTCCTCATATCCACTTCATCGTCATCGCGTTGATCGCGTTTGCGATCATTTTCACGGCGTACAAGCATACGATGCCTGATACCGAGAAAGAGGCGGGCGAAGACCAACCGATGTTCGTAAAGCCCGACCGTGATCTTCTGATTCTTGGTTTGATCGGCTTCTGTGCGATGGTCTGCGAAGGCGCCATGTTCGATTGGAGCGGCGTTTATTTTCAGGAGGCCGTTCATGTGCCGGCTTCGATGACCACCCTGGGTTATGTGGCTTTTATGGGTACCATGACCGGCGGACGTTTTGCGGGTGACTGGTTGGCCAACCGTCTCGGACGTCGTAAAATGCTGCAATTGAGCGGTACATTAATGGGTACGGGCCTGGCTATCGCAGTTGCATTCCCGACGCTGATCACTGCTACATTGGGCTTTCTGTTGGTAGGTTTTGGTGTATCATCGGTTGTTCCGCTGGTTTACAGCGCAACCGGACGTTCTAAAACCATGTCGGCTGGAATGGCACTGGCTGCGGTATCTTCCATCAGCTTCATTGGCTTCCTGATCGGCCCGCCGTTGATCGGTATCGTGGCGCAGTTCGCCAACCTCCGTTGGTCGTTCGCGATCGTAGGCGTACTGGCAACGCTGACGGCCTATTTATCGACCAAAGCCCGTCTGATCGACTAAGACCTACTGGTACATATTTTTCAATGCTGAAAGAGGATAGCGGTAACGTTATCCTCTTTTCGTTTTTAAAGCGCAAAACCTATGAAAAAACTTAGCCTGGGCATTGGCCTGCTATTCCTATCCCTCACCGCCGTAAATGCACAAAATGACACATTGCGGCCGCTGGACATGAATCTGGAAGCATATACCTACCCTTTCCCCGTCGACTACCTCGAATGGGAATCACAGGGCGAAAAGCTTCGTATGGCGTACATGGATGTGCGGCCCGCGCAGGCGAACGGGCGGGCGGTCATGCTTCTGCACGGGAAGAATTTCAACGGGGCATATTGGGAGGAAACGGCCAAGGCACTCGCCGATAAGGGTTTTCGGGTGATCATACCCGATCAGATCGGCTTTGGCAAATCGACCAAACCAATGCATTATCAGTACTCATTTCATGACCTGGCTGCCAACACCAAAAAGATCCTCGACAAGCTGGGTATTGGTAAAATAGCGGTTCTCGGGCATTCGATGGGTGGAATGCTGGCAACGCGTTTCACACTGATGTATCCGGAAATGGTTGAAAAATTTATCCTCGAAAACCCGATCGGCCTCGAAGATTACAAGGTAAAGGTGCCGTTCCAGCCCGTCAACAAATGGTATATGAGCGAACTGAAAAGCGATTTCAATTCCATTAAAAACTACCAGCTGAACAGCTACTATGACGGCAAATGGAAGGACTCGTACACCAAATGGGCAAACCTGCTGGCCGGCTGGACGCTCGGCAAGGACTATCCCAGAGTGGCCTGGAACAGCGCATTGACTTACGATATGATCTACACCCAACCCGTTTGCTACGAGTTCGGTTTGGTTAAGGCGCCTACACTGCTCATCATCGGCCAGCGCGACCGGAGTGCCGTAGGCAAGAACCTGGCGCCTGAGAATGTACGAAAAACGCTCGGAAATTATCCGGAACTCGGTAGACAAACTAAGGCAAAGATCCCTAATAGTGAGCTGGTAGAACTCGATAATATCGGACATTTACCGCATATCGAGGATTTCAGCAGGTTTATTACGCCGCTGTTACGATTTCTGGAAAAGCCATAACTGAATGTTTATATTTGTAAATAATATTAAATTTATAAATATAAACCCTTTAAAGTATAAATGCCGCACAGATCGTTAGCCGTGCGGCATTTGCGCCAACTTTGTCGTTACATGCCTAACGGCATTTTCGATACCTATTAACTATCATCGATGCTACCAACTATTACATCGCTACGCGATTAAGCTCTTCCACAATCCAGTGCCGTCAGGGACGTAACATTGGTAGAGACGTCGGCAATTACTTAACGTTTGCATGCCCTCAGGCATGCAACTGCAAAGTGAAGGTGTTTAAGTCTCCGAAGGCATATCCTGCTTTCTCTATATAGATCGATCCACTTACAAACTCTTGGAATCAAGCCATTTACCCTAAAAACTGACTAACGTAGCTACGGCTCGTAAGAATGGCGCTTTTTACATCCGTAATATTGCCTTCATATGCCTTGTCTTCTACTTCAATCACGACGGGGCCGCGATAGCGCACGTCTGTGAGGGCTGCGAAGAAGCCCCGCCAGTTCACATCTCCAAGGCCGGGAAGCTTGGGTGAATGGTACTCCAACGGATTAGCCAGAATTCCTACATTGTTTAATTTATTTTTATAAACTTTCGCATCCTTCAAATGAACGTGGTGCAAACGTGATTTATAATTATAAATTGGCAATAATTCGTCCATCATCTGCCAGATCATGTGTGACGGATCGTAGTTTAAGCCAAACAACGGATCCGGGATGATTTCGAACATCCGGTCCCACACAGCTGGGCTGATCGCGAGGTTCTTCCCTCCCGGCCATTCATCGTCGGTGAAGAACATGGGGCAGTTTTCAATACCGATTTTCACGTTGTTTTCCTCGGCTACTTTCACGATCGCAGGCCATACATCGGCGAAGCGGGCCAGGTTATCTTTAATGCTTTTGGAAGGATCACGGCCGATGAAAGTGGTTACAACAGGGATATCGAGCTTCGCAGCTCCGCGGATTACCTGCTTAATGTGTTCTATATAGTATTCCGAGCGGTTCGGATCGGGATCGAGCGGATTGGGATAGTAACCCAGTGCCGAAATGAAGACCCCCGCGTCTTTCAGATTGTGCTTGATGGCCGATACCTTCTGGTCGGTGAGGTTGTTGACGTCGATATGGGTCACGCCCGCGTACCGGCGGCTGTCGGCATTATCGGCCGGCCAGCACATCATTTCTACACATGAAAAGCCATTATTTCCAGCAAATTGAACGACGTGTTCAAAGCCGAAATCGGCCAGGATTGCACTATTAAAACCTAATTTGAGCATAAGGACTTAGTTTTTTGGCAAACATCAACAAAAAACGAGCGGGTTTCAAGGATTACCGGAATTTCCCATCCAAAATTTCCGCGGCTTCATCCACGCAGGATACCACTGGTAAATATCGCCCCCTATGAAATCCTGCGAATTTTAGTAATATTGATCCGACAAAAACAATGAACCTTAACACTTTATCACTTATGGCAGACTCTGAACCGGGTATTGGTAAAAAGATACTCAGCTTTTTTATCAAAGACGCCGACGAAACCGCACCGGCGGCACAAGCTCCCAAGCCGGCAGCCGCAAGCCCCGCTCCCGAACCGTCGAAACCGGCACCTGCAACTGTTACGAATGCAGCAGGGACAGGCCAGATTGACAAGAAGTTTACAGAGCATTTTGTCAACCTCCTCGAAAAAGCCAACCTGCCCGGTCCCGATTATTTCGAATACAAACAGGCGCTTCAAAGCATGGAGGGGCTAGGTTTGGGTGAAGAAAAGCAGTTCCAGGCAGCTTGGGCGAGCTTCAAGGCCATGGGTGGTGCAAAGGATACCACCGTTCTCAAAACTTCCGCCGATCAGTATCTCACTATCCTGGTCAAAGACCGCGAGTCGTTCCTGAAAGATGTCGAAAAGGCAATTAAAGAACGGGTGGGCGCATTGCAGGACGAGCATCAGAAACTGGAACAAACGAATGCGGCCTATGCTCAGCAAATCGTTGATTTACAAAAGAAAATCGATGATAATAAGAACCGTTTGGGACAAATTGCTGGCGAAGTGTCGGAGCAGACGGCCAAAATCAATACCAATAAGGACAGCTTCGAGGTCACCTATGTAAGTTTTGTAGACCAGATCCAGTCCGACCTAGCGAAAATCAACCAATATCTTCAATAAAACCTGACAACTAAATCACAATGGCAACACCAGATTTCACCCAGATCGGCGGCTCGCAGGAGGATAACTCCAAGAAGTCCTATTGGAGCCGACCGGAAGGCATTACATCCCTCCTTTTCCTGGGAGGCGTAGGGGCTGTGGCGCTCTATTTCTGGAATAAAATCGCGGCTTTCCTGATCGAAGTAACTCAAAACACGCTGTACCTCGGCTTCCTGATGGCCATACTGGCGCTGGTGATTTTTCTGCTGACGAGCAAAGACGTGCGCACGGCGGCGTTCTTTCTGTTCAAATCGCTGATGCGAAGTATTACCGGGCTCATTATCAAGCTGGATCCGATCGCGATCATGAAGATTTACGTCGATGATTTGAAAGAGAAACGGGAAAAAATGCAGGGGCAGATCAACACGCTGGCAGGCCAGTTGGTGAAGCTGAACAAGAATATCAACGAAAATAACGAGCGTATCAAGCAGAAGTTCGCGGAAGCCAACAAGGCAAGCACCATGCTGGACCGCCCTGGCATGAAGGAAACCGCATCGCTCGCAACGATTGAAGGCGCCGGTTTGCAGGAAATGAATGAGAAGCTGCTCCCATTGCAGCGGAATATGAAGACTGTGCTGGAATTTATGGAAAAAGTAAACAAGAGCGCAGATTACATTATTAAAGAGACAGAAATAAAGGTTAAACTCAAAGAGGCGGAATATAGAATTGTAAAGGAGAGCTCCAATGCATTGCGTACGGCAATCAGTATTTTCAAGGGTAATCCTGATAAAAAGTTCTATTTCGACGAGTCGATGGAATACATTCAGGACGATATGAGCCAGAAACTGGGCGAAATGAAACGTGCGATGGATTTGTCTCTGGATTTTATCAATGGCGTGGATGTGCAGAACGGACTGCTTTCCGATAAAGGCCAGGCCATGCTGGAAGCTTACAACTCGGGCCAGTTCAAACTGATCCAATTGGATTCGCCAGCGCCGGCTACCCGTTCGATAGATACGCCGAAAGATTCGAGCTATAAAGGCTTACTGGATTGATAATTCTTCATTTATTCGCTTCATATTTCTCATTTTACACATCGTAACTACATGAAAAGACTAACAGTTGCCGGCCGGTTGATCATCACCGCGCTCATTTTGGGGGCTATTTTCGTCGGGTACAAGTACCTGGGCGGACAAAAAGCCCTCAACCAAATGGCCGAAGATCAGGCGCAAACCCCTCAGACAGAAGCCACCACCGGCGAGGCTGAAAGCACGGCGTCGGATCCGGGGACTTCATCGAACAGCGAAGCCACGGCCTCGGGCGAGAGCGCGGCATTCACCTACACGCCACCCGCGCCTGTGGACGGAAAACTCCGGGGCGTTGTGGAACTTGGTGCAAGCGGTTTCAACTCATTTATCATCACTGTTGATAAGGAAAAACGCTGGAAACTTGAAAAATCGGAGTTTGGCAACAGCCTGGTAACCGAAAATATGGCGACCGACGAGGATGTGCGCATTGGCCTTAAAAAGTATATAGGTACCATGCTCGATTACGGAGTGGGCAGCAAGGACATTCATTTCGTGGTGAGCTCAGGTGCTGCAAAAGCGGAGGTAACTACTAAGATCACCCGCGTTTTGAAGTCACTGGGCTATGTTGTAAACCAGGTTACTCCGGAACAGGAAGGCCAGCTGGCACTTAAATCCGTATTACCTGCCGAATATGCGGACAAGGCATTCGTGGTGGATATTGGATCGGGCAACACCAAGATTTCGTGGATCAGCGGTGGTAAAATCTCTGCCTTGGAATCCTATGGAGCCAAATACTTCCAGGACGGCACCGACGATTCGAAAGTATACCAGGAGGTGAGCGCCAAAGCGAAGCAAGTACCTGCTAACCTGCGTAATACATGCTTCATCATCGGCGGGGTACCTTTCGAAATGGCCAAGGAAGTTCGCAAAGGCAAGGAACGCTACACTACATTGAGCGCTCCGCTGGCTTACACCAAACTGACCAATGCCAAATCCAAAGCCGGAGTTAACATTTATAAAGCCGTAACCGACGCCACCGGCTGCCAGCAATTCGTATTCGACTGGGACGCTAATTTTACGATCGGTTTTTTGCTTGGGCTTTAATTGAAGGGAGGAAGGAGGATGGAGGAAAGGGAGGACGGAAAATCTCCCTTTTCTCCCCTTCCTCCCTTTCCCCCCTTTCCTCCATTCTCCCTTTCAAAAAAATGACGCTACAACAATTCTTCGCCTCTATTTCATCCAATCCGTGGCCTGCGGTAGTTTACTTTTTGATATTGCCCTTTACGGCTTGGGTGGTGGGGATGGCGGCGGATGGGAGCCGGGACATTCAATTCTGGGGCATCGTTTATGCGATTCTTGTTTATGCCGTTTGCATTCCCGGCATTTTCGCAGTTACCCTCAACATTTACCTTTTCCTCTTCGAGCGCCAGAGCATTTGGCAAGCCAACATCGTTTTGCAGTATTTGCCCATCATTTCCATGGCAATTACCCTCATGTTGATTAAAAGCAAGATCCCATTCTCCCTGATTCCCGGTTTTGGGAAAATTTCAGGATTTCTTACCTTAATCGCCGCGCTCATCGGTGTAATGTGGTTTTTCGACAGAATCCACTTAGTAGCATTCACTTACGTTCCATTTTCGGTCATTTTAATCGGTTTTGTACTCACTCTGCTAGCCATCAGGTTTGCATGGAGCAAATTGTTCTGAACAACGGCACGTATATTCAAATCTCCGTCAGCGACGAGCAGAAGCTTTTTGCCCGTCAGCTGGTGAACCACTCGATAATTCATCATCACATCTCGAACATTTGGGATAAAAATGAAGACCGCCTCGCGCAGACGCGTATGATGCGCTTCACAGGTACGCTCGGGGAAGTCGTATTCGCGGACTGCTACCACCTTCCCCGCCCTACCCGCTCCTTCGGCGCCACCGACGGCCAGGACTGGGGCCAAGATTTCCTCATCCGCTCCGACACCGAAGATTTCGCCGTCGACATCAAATCTATGAAGCGCCGTTCCGGCATTCTCGCTGGCGACTATGTTTTGAACATACCCTCTTCGCAACTTCACAAACCCGGCTCCAAGACCTCGCATTACTTCTGCATCTCCTTCCACCAATCCGAAACCGACGGCACCATTGCTTCATTGCTCGGTTTTATTGACAAGCAGGCATTGGAAAATGGCAGGACCGGAACACTGTTCCGTGCCGGTACAAAGCGCACCCGGGCCGATGGCACCGCCTTTACATTCAACGAATCGACCTACGAAGTGCTGTTTTCGGACATCGCGCCGCCGGTGGTAACTAATTCGCTCCGCAGGATAAAAGGATTCAGATTGTGTGAATTGAAATGAATACTTTGGTTGTATTCTTTATCAAATACTTTCGTCAACTATGGAAAATCCAAAGAACTCAGCGCAAGGCATGCGCGAAACAGATCACAATCAGAAGCCATATCCCGAACTCGAAGATGGTCCTGTCATGAAGTTTGAAGACTTCAAAGCTCCGTACCATCAAACTCCATTAACCGAACTGACCGAGCGAGAGGAATTCAGGCAATCATTGCCCTTTCTCATGATCGGATGGGCCAGGGCACCGATAAGCAATATGTCCGACGACGATCTCAGGCTGGTGAGGTACGCTGAGAAATATGGCCTATGAGGCTTTTCCTCGACACCAACGGATTGATCGATCATGCGCTGGAAAGGAAGACCGGTCAACCACTTGAAGTCGCCTACATTCTATTCAAAGCACGAAAAGATCAGATTCCTGTTTTCATTTCACCCGGTTCATTGTATACTTTTGCATATATCATGAACAAAAACGGGATTAAAGGCACAGCATTACGTGCCCGACTGGATGCTTATCTTTCCTTTTTAAACATTAGTGTTTCAGACAAATTGGTATTCACCAAAGGTTTGACCGCTGGTTTCAAGGACATTGAGGATTCCTTTCAGTATGCATGTGCAGCAGCAGAGCAGTGCGACTATCTGATCACGACCAATGTGTCGGATTTTGAGCCTTATGCCGAAAATCTCCGGGTGCTGACACCATCACAGTTCGTGACCAAAATGCTCCATAAGAAACGCGGGATCGACTTCTAAATGGCTTCACAAACTCGCACGTATGCGCGCAAGAAATTGCTGGGCCAGGTTTACACGCCTCTTCATATCGTTGACAAAATACTGGGGCATTGCGGCTTTTATGAGACCGATTTAACCGAAAAACGCATGCTCGACCCGGCGTGCGGCGATGGGCGCTTTCTGGTTCCCATGGCGGAATTTATCATTCGCAACACTCCGGCTGATCAGATAGCCGGGAAACTGCAACAGCTGCATGGCTGGGATATCGATCAAAAAGCATTGCAGCAATGCCGTGAAAACCTGGACGCACTGACAGCTCCATTGGGTATCGAGGTCAACTGGAATTTGCGGAAATGTGATGCATTGAAGCAATGGCGATCCAGGGAAAAATTTGACCTGATCGTGGGTAATCCGCCTTATATCCGCATCCAGCATTTGCCTCAGGCTCAGCGGAAGTATATCCAAAAGCACTATTCATTTTGCAGCGCGGGATCGACAGACGCATTTATCGCTTTCTTTCAACTAGCCGCCAAGCTGCTGGCTGATAATGGAATATGCGCGATGATCACGCCCAATTCGTACCTGGTCTCAGAATCGGGCGGGCCGCTGCGAAAGTATTTCTATAAAAAAAGAAACCTGCGCCACATCACTAATTACCGTACAGTTCCGGTTTTTGGAGCGGCGTCCACCTACCCTGCTATCACGATTTTTGGCGGTGAGCCTGCCGACCATTTCCGGTTCGAGCATTGCGTGAATAATCGTTTTGAATATGAAGGCCGCGATATTCCGCACACCGAATTGCAGATTGACATTCCCTGGCAGCTTTCTGTTCAAGCCCTGACAGCACAGGAAGGACGGCGCCTCGGTGACATTTGTAAAATTTCCGTTGGATTGACAACACTCGCGGATGGTTGCTATCTCTTCCAGATTATCAGCGAAAAGAATGGTTTGGTGTATGCCAAAAACAAAAACGGCTTCTTCACGCATCTTGAAAAGGACGTACTTAAACCGATCATCAAAGGCTCCAAGTTGAAAAGTGCGGACGATGCGGTTACGGAATATATTTTATTTCCCTACCAAAAAGACGAGTCTGATAAACAGCGTATTATCCCGGAAGAGACTCTCAAAAATGATTTTCCCCAAACATATTCCTACCTGCTTAAAGTAAAATCCGAACTGGATCGTCGTGATAACGGGAAGCCAAACGCGGTGGCATGGTACGCATTCGGCCGGGCGCAGGGACTGGATAATGCATTTGGCAAGAAGATTATTTTCTCGCCGATGAACCGCGAACCGAATTTCATCTTGTATGAAAATCCGGATGTGACGGTTTATTCAGGTTATTTTATTAAATATGATGGTGATTATCAAACCTTGCTGGAACAGCTCAATTCCCAACGGATGGCCGATTTTGTCGCCATTGCGGGCCGGGATTTCCAAGGCGGGTACAAGGGTTATAATAAAAAGGTAATCGAAAATTTTATTGTCACCAATCACTCCTGAAACCATGAATATTAATGCTGCTATCGACCGTTTAAACTGGCTCTGCGATCATATTCCAGCGCTCATCCAGGCCATTCCAGCCGGTGAATTCGAAAGTAAGCCCGCGCCCGAAAAATGGAGCAAAAAAGAAATCCTGGGGCATTTGATCGATAGCGCGGCCAATAACCATCAGCGATTTATCCGGATTCAGTCGGAGGATGAGCCGGTGATTTTCTATAACCAAAATGATTGGGTCGGATTGAGTCGGTATAATCTGATGGAAACGGAACAGGTCATCGCCACCTGGAAGTATTACAACCTGCATTTGGCTGCGATTGCCAAAGTTATCCCCACTCAAAACCTCTCCCGAAACGGCGTGGGAAGAGACGGTCAAAAGCACACCCTCAAATGGTATTTTGACGATTACGTCGACCATATGGAGCACCATTTGCGTCAAATAGTAACTTATTAATCAATTCAATAGCCAAATATTTAGTCTAAAAGATTTATAAATAAACGAACGTTCATTTATATTTACGCCATGAAAAACAATATGACCATTGAGAATCAGGGACGCTAACAAGGAAGCACTAATCCGCGAGAAGGCTATTGAACTAATCGTCAACCATGGCTTCGACGGGTTAAGTATGCACAAACTCGCCAAGGCAGCGGGGGTATCGGTCGCTACGATTTACATTTATTTCAAGGACCGCGAGGATCTTATACAGCAGGTTTACACCGATGAATCGCGTAAAATGACGGAGGCAACATTGCTGAACTTCGACCCGGATGCGCATTTTGATGAGGGATTGAAGCGGCAATGGATAAATCGCATGACCTATTGCCTCAAAAATCCGTACAGTATGACGTTTATGGAGCAGGTGAAGCATTCGCCACTAGTTGATCGTTCGACCGTTGATACGCGTTTTTTGCAGGCAATGCAGCGATTTGTACACAATGCGATCGACCGGAAGGAAATTATGCCACTGCCGGTAGAAATATACTGGTCGATAGCCTTTGCCCCGCTCTACCAGCTCGTCAAGTTCCATATCGCGGGCAAAAGCATGCCCGGACGCCCTCCATTTGTATTCGATGAAGAGAAAATCAACCTGACACTCGGATTGGTATTAAAAGCTCTAAAACCTTAATGAAAAGCTGAAACCGGTCCGCATCCTATTTTGTTTGCCATGAACGATCACAGTATCACCGAAGCGTTTGTGCTGGTTTTCAAGACCAACATCAATAACCTCAGACAAGTCAAATCGATTGCCCCGACGCTCGACAATTGCCCCGATATCCTGAAATGGAACGTCGACCTGGCCGATATCGACAAAGTGTTGCGCATCGAGGCCACACACGGGCAATGCGGGCGCGTGATCGAGCTGGTGACGCGCGCAGGCTACGCATGCGAAGAATTAACAGACTAAAATTTACAAATTCAAACTCTATGTCCGAAACCAAACCCACGTTTACCGGCTATGAAAAGTTCATCATAGCCCTTTTAGCCACTTTGCAGTTTACAGTTGTACTCGATTTCATGGTGCTATCACCATTGGGCTACATCCTGCTCGACAAATTATCCATCACCACCAGCCAGTTCGGTCTGGTCGTGTCCGCCTACGCATTCAGCGCGGGCGCTTCGGGTTTGCTTACCGCCGGTTTCGCCGACAAATTCGACCGGAAAAAGCTGCTGCTTTTCTTTTATGTCGGCTTCCTGGTCGGCACGTTCTTTTGCGGGATCGCGCCTACCTACCATTTATTGCTGGCGGCGCGCATATTCACAGGCATTTTCGGCGGTGTGATCGGCTCCATTAGTTTTGCCATTATCACCGATCTGTTCGCGATCAATGTCCGCGGACGGGTGATGGGATTTGTACAAATGGCTTTCGCGAGCAGCCAGGTTTTGGGCATTCCGATCGGACTTTACCTGGCCAACCAATTCAGCTGGCATGCACCGTTCCTGATGATCGTAGGGCTCGGGCTGATCGTCGGCATTCTCATCGTTACCCGGATGAAGCCCATCGACGCGCACTTGAAGAACCCGCAGAAGGGTAACGCATTTCAGCACCTGGCCAAAACCCTGGCCCGTCCCGACTACCTCCAAGGCTTCGCGGCCACAGCGCTGCTTGCCACCGGCGGATTTATGCTTATGCCATTCGGTACTGCTTTCGGCGTGCACAACCTGGGCATCGCCGAAGGATCGCTCCCAACATTGTATATGGTGACCGGCATTTCAATGCTCGTGTTTAGCCCGATGATCGGGAAGCTGAGCGACAAAGCCGGCAAGTACAAGGTGTTCCTGATGGGCTCGACAGTGACCTGCATCATGACCCTCATTTATTGTAATCTCAGCGTGACGCCTCTCTGGATTATCATCGGTTTAAACGTCCTGCTCTTCATCGGAATTACCGGCCGGATGATCTCCGCCTCGGCGCTTATGACGGCAGTTCCCGACCCGCAGGACCGCGGCGCTTACATGGGCATCAACTCGTCGATCCAGCAAATCGCCGGCGGCCTCGCTTCATTGCTCGCCGGGTTTATTGTCTCGGAAACGAGTACCGGCTTCATTGAAAACTACCCGCTGCTGGGCGATGTGGTTGTGTTCGCGGTAATCGTTACGGCATTGCTGATGTACCGTATTCATAAATATGTAGCGGCGAAATTGGCGGCAGTAGCACCTGCAAATGCACCTAATCCGGCGGTGTAAAAGTTTTTTTAGGGATTTTATCGTCACCCTGAGTGAGGTCGAAGGTCAAATGCGATGGTAATCTCGCATTATGCGCCGGCTCCGCTCAGGGTGACGGCATTTTATAGCATTCTTATTATCAAACTATTATAAAATAATTACAAAAAAATTCTTTTAATACTTTTTATTCATTTAAAATGATTGATACATTTACCACGACAAAAACTTTTACGACTTTTTATTTATAAGGAATAGGGATAAAAATATTTTACGTTTATTTACGTATCGGACGTGAAATAAACTATTAACTTTTTATACTTATAATACTTTTAAATGAAAATCATCAGTATTGTCAACAACAAAGGTGGTGTGGGAAAGACTACATCTGCCCAGAGTATTGCTGCCGGTCTCAGCAAATTTGCCAATGCAAGAGTGCTGGTAATTGACCTGGATGCGCAAGCCAGTCTTACCAAGAGTTTCGGCATTCAGCATGCCGGTCTTAAAAAAGACAGCGGCTCGTTCATCACCGGCGAATACGAATTTGATGAGATCGTCAAGCGAGTTGGAGACATTGATGTTTTACCCGGATCAGCCGAGATGATCCACCGGGAAGACACGATCAAGTCGGCGCCCGTTTTTCCTTTCAACCTGAAAATTGCATTGGAAAAAGTAAAGGACCGTTACGACTTTGTGATCATCGACTGCCCTCCTGCCCTCTACGGAAATACGAGGCTGGCATTGGTTTCCTGCCACCAGTATTATGTACCGTTGCAGGCAGAGTTTTTGAGCTACGAGGGTTTGCGCAACTTTCTGGTGTACTCGGCGGAGATTAAGAAGATCAGCCCAAGCACCAACCTCGGCGGCGTGTTTGCAACGCGCTACAACCCGAAGATCAGGAAGAAGATCAGCCACGAGTTGATCATGGCAACGCGGGAGCAACTGGGCGAAGTTTTCATGGAAGCGTACATCCGCGATAACATCGCATTGTCGGAAGCGCAGGCCAACGGAACGACGATCTTTGATTACGCACCCACCAGCAACGGAGCCGAAGACTATTATAAGTTAACCAAAGAAATACTGGAACGAATAAATAACTGACACGTATGGCAAAGGAAAGGAAGTTTGATTTTGCGCCACTACCGCTACCCGAAGTACAGGAAGAGCCCACAGTAACAATCACCCCGGCATCCACGGCCGAAGTCATTGACGGGGCCCCTACCAAAGTGACCTTCGATTGTGATTTTGTGCTGATGGAAAATATGAAGGATTACGGCTACTGGGAAGGTCTCACGCAAAAGGACATCATCATCGAATCCTTAAAGCTGTATTTCCAGGACAAAGAAATCCGTCCCCGCCCCGATAAGATACGCAACCGGACGAAAGTAGGCCGCAAGCCGAAATCGGCACTGGTATAAAAAGAGAAAGTCTCCTGAGAAGGAGACTTTTTTTGTTGCATTGCATTACTGCTTGAAGATCTTCCCAGTTACTTGCCGCTTACCATTGGTAAACTTATAAATGTAAAGTCCCGCAGCGCCTTCCAGCCGGATTTCCATTTGCTGCTTAAACAAACGGCTGAGCAACTTCCCGCCCGATTGATCGAATAGTGTAAAAAGCGATTCCCCGGGTAATATTGTTTCTACCGCTACCCTATCTTTTGCCGGGTTGGGCGAAACTGTGATCCATTGTTTCGGATCGGCCGGTACAGACAGAATGGGGTCGACCTGAACCACCGTATCCAAAGTTTTCGAGCATCCCTTATCGTCCGTGACTTTTACCCGATATGTACCTGCCTGGTTAAGCGCCACATTCCGAAACGTAGCGTCTGGCGCATCAGCATGAAAAAGCCTTGGTCCTGCCCACTCATATTTCACTCCTCCGGATGCATGAAGTTCAACTGTTGCGCCAACCGTGTACGGACCGCCATTGTCGACCGTCGCATTCGGCAGCGGCAGTACCGTTACTGTCGCTTCTGCCCGCATGGATGGACTTCTGGCAAATTCGCAGGACGCGGAATATGTATTCGTTTGAGCAGGAGCCACGGTCAATGAATTACCCACTGTCCCATCCGCCCAGCTTACCTTGCCCGGACAGCCAAAAGCGGTAAGTTTGATGGTATCGCCGGCACAAGTCACCGCTTTCGGTGTCGCGACTTTCAATGCCGGCGGAAGAGACGACCGCAGCGACCAACTAATCGTTTTCGTCCGCAATTGGCGTGCATTGTCATTTCGACTTAGTGCGGTAGAGTCAAAAACAGTCACCGTAAGTGTTGACCAGTCCGTAACCTCGTCCGGCTTCAAAACGACATGGTCGGCATTGTCTGCGATCAACATGCCATTGAGACGCCATTCGGTTTGGAGACTGTTGGGCTCCGGCCTGACCAAATCGAGTTTGAAAGTGGCGCCCGCATCCAGGTTGATCGCATTTGCATTGCCAGGCGTAAACCGGTCTATGGGATTTACCAGACTAAAAATCCGCTCGACAATGGCTTCTGTACAGACGGCGCAAAATGGCTTACCGAGATAGGCCATAGAGCATTCGCCAGACGTAGGCCGGCACCAATGCGAGGCTTCATCACTACCATATTGATAAATGGAAATCGGGGGATAGTTAAGCCAGTTCCGCCATTTAACCGGTCCCGGCATTTCCTGAGAAGTCATATTGGGCGCTTCCCTCCCAAATACGGCATCATTCCAGCTTTCATCGGCAAGGTTTGCGAAGGTATGCCCTACCTCGTGCCTGCCGGTTTCATTCGGTATTCCGTGCAATGTAAATATCGCCGCACTTCCGCCCGAACCACCGAAGTACGAACTGTTGGCCAGCATGATCACAAGGTTCTGTTCGGGAAGATGGCTTTCAAGCAATGCACGATAGACATCCAAATTTGTGATTGTCATCAGCCGCTGCACGTATGAGCCAAAAGACACCCCAAAAAATGTATTTTTGGTTTCAACAGGCTGCCCGGGAACTGCATCCACCGCCGTGCCAGGATTTGTGATCCCGCTTTCGTGCGACGGAGTTTGAATGGCAAAAAAATTAAAGTAGTCTCGATAGCGAACAAATGGCTCACACTCGCGAAGAAAATCGGTAAATTTTCTGGCCTCGGCAGTAAATTTGGGCATTTCCGCCTCCGTAAACCCGTCACCCAGAATGACTACATTAATGCGGTTGCCCCGTGGTCCTGTTTTGTAGAGTGTGTCAACCTGATAATGCTGGGAAAAAGCGCAGAAGGCCGGGCATAGCAGCCCAAGCAACAGAAATAATCTTTTCATAAACTGTATTTATAGTGTGTTACTAATAATCAATCGAAAGCATCAGCCTTCATTGCACAGCCACTTTCCCCGAAACCTCTCTACCTCCATTTGAAAACCGGTACGGGTATACCCCCGCAGCCATATTCAGTTTAATATTCGTTTTCTTCTCAAAAGATTTCGAGAGCATTTCCCGGCCGGCCTGATCGTAGAGTTTGATCATTGATTTGCCGCCAAACCGGGTTTCAACAGAAAGAAAATCCCGTGCGGGGTTCGGTGAAACGGTAACGACAGCCTCCGGCACGGTTGGTACCGACAGGATCGGGTCGATCTTCACATCTGTCTGTGCCGTTTTGGAACATCCGTATGCATCTGTTACCGTCACTTCATAGATACCGGCATTATCCAGCGCAGCATCGTGCAGAAAAACATGCGAAAGCGTAGATGCAAACGATTTTGGTCCATTCCAAAGGTAACGAATGCCCCCCGTTGCCGTAAGCTCTATGGTACCACCCACCACATAGGGCCCACCATTTACCGCCGCCGCGGCCGGCAGCGGCATGACGTGAACTGGAAGCTCGACCGTCTGAGTGGGCGCTCCTTCTACTTTGCAGAAAGCAGAATAGGTGGTTGTCTGTTCGGGCTTTACTTTTATGGATCTTCCGGTCACCCCGCCTGTCCAGCTTAATGTGCCCTGGCAACCGTAGGCTGTGAGCGTAACTTCCTCCCCGATGCAGATCGTATCTTTTGAAGCCTTTGCCCGGAACACATTCGGAGTATTAGATTTAAGGGTCCATTCCAACTTTCGCGTACGATCGGCTCTGGCGCCGTCATACCGGCTGGCAGCCGTTGTGTCGAAAACAGACGCTGCCACAACAGCACCGTCGGGCGCCTGCTCGGGTGTGAGCGTGAGCTGTGAACCTGTGGCAGAGAGTAGTTCGCCATTTACAGTCCATTGTACCTGTAATGTGTTGGGACTCGGTGCAAGAAGGCCCACTTTAAAGGTTTGCGCGTCATTGACTGTCACTGTACTTCCGGGCGTGGGTTCCGCGTTTTCCACGGGGTTAACCTGTTTCAGCAGTGTTTCTACTGTTGCTTCCCTACAAACAGCACAGAATTCCTGATTTAAATACTCCATCAGGCAGGTTCCGTTTGCAGGTTTATGCCAAAGCGCAGCATCCCCGGTTTCCCCATGCTTGTAAATACCTATCCCGGCTTGATTCAGCCAGTTCTTCCATTTCACAAGGGCCGGGTTGCTTTCCTTCGTCATATTCGGGGCCTCCCATCCGTAGCCCGGGCCTGCCCAATATTCGTCGTTGAGATGCGAAAAAGTATGGCCGATTTCATGGACGCCGATCGTATTCGCCTGCGTATGAAGCGTGTGCACGGATATGCTCCCGCCCGAGCCTCCGTAAAAAGGAGTATTAACCAGCACTACTACCAAATCATACATCGGAAACTGGTTGGCAAGCAGCGCATAGAGCACATCATATTTCGAGATTGTCACCAACCGGTGGATGGAACTACCGAACGTGGAGCCGAAAAATGTGTTTTTTACACCAACCGGCTGGTCTTTATAAGCATCGGGAGCCGTACCCGGGTTTGTCACGCCGCTTTCTACGGATGGCGTACGTATGGCGAAAAAGTTGAAATAGTTGCGATAATGCAGATAAGGATCATAGCCCAGGAAGAAGTCAGCAAAGTTTTTGGCTTCCGTCGCGAATTTGGGAAGCTCCTGCTGTGTAAAACCGTCTCCAAGAATCACAACATTGATCCGGTTATCCAACGGCCCGGTTTTGTACAGGGTATCTACCTGGTATACCTGACCGAAACTGGCGGCAGCAACGCAAATGGCATACAATGTGGTAAAAATTCTTTTCATGGCTAGTTGAAACTGAGCGTATAGATTTTCACAGAACCTTTTTCGGGTGTGACACTGAAAAGTTCCAAACGGTTGAGCCCCGAATCCAGCGGCATGCGGATCATGAGCGTACCTTCATTAGCCCGCATTTCTTCGCGCCGCATGTGACCCGACGGGTCACTCACTTCCACAGATCTGTGCAGCGGGTGCTCAAACACCATTTCCCGCTCCAATGCACTGGTGGAATACCTGGGGATAGCCTTGATTTGAACCGGAAAATGGACGGGATATGCAAGATTTTTCATGCGCCCGTTGGCCACACTGGCGCTCGCCAGTTCAACGTGCTCATTTCCTCCGGGCTTGCCGGAAATACGAAAATTCAGAAACAAAAGGTGGTCGGACGACCGGGTATCATAATTAGGGAGATCCCTGACTACCAGCACAGAACGTCCCGACTTGCAACCGAACATCAGCAAGCCGACGAGCGCAATGGCGGCCGTGGGTAAAAAACGCAGCATGTGTAATTTGAATAAAGCTGTACGTGAATCAATGTACAGCTTTATTAACGAATTTCACAGTATCCGCATTACTTCTTCCATTTCACGAATGGCTATCAAAATGTCCTCTTCCGCCGTTCGGTAATTCACAAACGCAGCTCGTATTGCCGGTTCACCCGATAACAAAGTAGGGGTCATGAAAACTTTTCCGCGGCGATTCAATCGGTCCAGGAAAACGGGCATCCTTTCGCGGCCGGATTTCAGGCGAAAACAAACCACGTTCAACCTGACAGGCGCCAGCAATTCAAAGTATTCGCTGGATTGAATGTAAGTACCAAACGCCTGCGCGCGGGCAATGCTGTTCTGCACGATCCACTCAAACCCGTTCCGTCCGTAGGCGGTGAGACTGAACCATGCAGGCAATGCCCGGAACCGGCGCGAGTTTTCGGGAAGGAAGTTGAGGTAGGAAAAATTCTCCGACGGATCACCCAGGTACGGGGCATTTGAGTTCTGAAATGTACTCACTTGCAGGCGGCTATGCTCTTTTCTAACCAGTGAGACCGCACTGTCATAAGGCACGTTCAACCATTTATGGCAGTCGATGGTAATGCTGTCAGCCTGCTCCCATCCCGCCAGTAAATGCTCCTGGGCTGGCAGACAAGCGGCAAACCCTCCGAATGCGGCGTCAATATGCAGCCAGAAGGGATACTTTTGTTTCAATGCTACAATGGCCTTGATGTCGTCGAAATCCACGGTATTAACAGTTCCGGCGCTGCAATTGACGATAATGGGCCGATACTGATGCTCGATAAGTTTTTGTTCAAAATCCGCCAGATCCATGGCCTCACGGCCCTCCGACACCTGAATACGCACCACATTATTACTGCCGATGCCCAGCATACCCAGCGATTTGACCACCGACGAATGCGGCGTGGCCGCCATTACCACGAGGTCACCAGATACGCCCTCTCGCGAAACATCACGACCCGATCGCTCACCGGCCCATTGTCTCGCAACGGCCAATCCTGTGAAATTGGACATGGTAGCGCCTGTCACAAAACCGCCGTTGAAATCCTCCGGCAAATGCAGTAGCTGACATAACAGCCGGATCGTCTCCTTTTCAAGAATCGCCGAAACGTCCCCGGCGCCTTGTGTACTTTGCGTATTTTGATCATAAACAGCTGTAAGCCAGTCACCCGCAATAGCAGCCGGGGTTGCCCCTCCCGTTACAAACCCCCAGTACCGGGGCCCCGGACTGGCAACCATCAGTTTTTCATAGTGCTTTCTAAAAACTTCCAGACTGCCCGCGGCACCGATGCCTGCATCCAAAAGATCAGCAGCAGTCACCGTCTGATCGTCAATATAGGTGGGCTTTTCGGCGATATTTTCCAGAAAATCCAGACTGGCACTGGTAACCTCATCCAATATTGGTTTCAGGTTATTCAATTCATTTTCAAACAATTCTAACATAAACTATCCATGATAATGCGCCTTCACCAAACTGATTCTGCCGGACTCATCGAGTTCCATCATCTCGGCGGCCATCCTGTCGCTGACGCTTTTGTAGTATAAAATCACCGAATCCGCGCCCGTAAGTACCTCACGTAGCTCAAAATGCAGATCCGTGTAAACGCCGAGGGCTTTCCCGAAATACTTTTCCAGTTCATCCTTTCTCGAAATTACTCCCTGGTCATTCATGCCCAACTTGATGATGTAGGGAGAATAAAACCGGATGTTGTCGGAATACAGCGCCATGATGGCGGGAAGGTCATGGCGATTCCAGGCATCAATCCATTGCACTGCAAAGGATTGAGCTGCTTGTTCTGTCAAATGCATATGGCTTATTGTTGTGCCGCCTGTACTTGCGTGATCCAGCGGCGGTGGTAGTTAATGTGTCCCAAATGCCAGGAAAGGTGCGCCAGCAAATGCGTAAGAACAAGGCGCACAGACTGTTCCGGAAAGAGGTTTACCACATCATGAGGATACTCCTCGTCCATCCTTTGTTCATCCAGCGTACCCAGCGTACCGACGACGATTTCATGAAGCCGATCGAGTTCCGAAAGCATTTGCATTTGGGTAAGTGTCTTTTGATTGAATTCCGCCTCGCGGTCGCGCACGTAGGGGTACCCGCCCAGCGTAAGGCCCACGTAGGTACGTAAGTTGCCGATCAGGTGCTGGCAGAGATTTCCACCCGGGTTGATCGTCCCCGGCAGTTTTACCCACAATGCGGCTTCCGAATGGTATTGTTCAATTTCTTTCCGGAGTTTTTTGAGATCCCGGCTGAACAAGGTGATGAATATGTCGCTATTCATGACTGTTTATCAAGGTTAATGTGTTTTTTCGCTTTTGGAGCTGATACCCCCGGTTGACCAGGAAAACCCCACTCAGCGTCACCGTGAAGGCCAGGGCAGTAAGCCAGGTGATCTTTTCATCCAATATTAAAAAGCCTAATACCAAAGCTACCAGCGGATTAATGTACGCATAAATCGACACCAATCCTGCGGGCAGTCTGGACATGGCAAACAGATACGAAGCATAAGCGAGAATGGAGCCGAAGAAAATCAGGTATACCAATGCCATAATGGATTGCGGCCGCATCGCGGGCAGATTTGTCCAGTCGTCGTTGAATGCACTCAGCGTCAGCAATCCCACCCCACCGGCTATCATCTGGATCGCAGCATTGAAAAACGAATCTGTTTTTCCCGGAAAACTCTTGGTATACAACCCTCCCAAACACCACGACACGCATGACGCCAGCGTAACGCATATCCCCAGGAATGAGCTCCGGTTGGTCAGGTAGTCGAGGTTATCCCTGAAAACCAGCATCACGCCTGCCAGTCCCAGCATCATACCCGTTGCTACATGGGCATTGATACGCTCCTCTCTTCGTGCCAGCATGTTGATCAAGATCGTAAAAATCGGAACCGTCGCATAAAGTAGCGCCGCCAAACCACTGGGAATAAACTGTACACACCAGCCCACCAGCCCCGTACCGAAGGTTAGCATACAAAAACCGGGAACGAGCTGCAACCGGATATCCGCCCAGGTCCAGCGGAACGATCTGTTCCTGAGCACCAGAAATAACAGCAGTAACGCGCCCGCCACCAAATTCCGGAAACCCATAAAGAAGAGGGCCGGAAAGCCCGTCACCCCGATACGCGCGGCCAGGTAGGTGGTACCCCAAAAGAAACACACCAGTGCTAATGCGAAATATGCCGTCAGATTGCTTTTCATAGCCGTTTTACATTGAACGCCACAAAATTCCCGGTCTTAAATTTAATAAAACAGATTCACTTTTGTTATTTTGAAGCATAACAGATAAAAAAGTCAATATTTATGGTTGAGGAACCTGTCCGGGAAGATTTTCTCTATTCACAAATCGCCGACCGCCTTGCGGCGCAGATCGAAAAAGGCATTCTGAAAGCTGGTGATAAGCTGATTTCATTACGGGCGCTGAGCAAAGAGCAGGGCATCAGCCTCAGTACGGCGTATAAGGCTTATGTGGAGCTGGAAAACAAAGGCATTATCGAAGCTCGACCGAAATCGGGCTACTTTGTGCGTTTTTCGCCCCTTAATACCCCGGAAAGGCTTCATAACACGCCTCCCCGGCCGCTGATCGAAAAGGCGAATGTGGATGAAATGATCCGGACGGTGTACAAAACCATGACGTACGAGCGGATAGTCCGCCTGTCGGTAGCCGCGCCTGCCGCCGAATTGATTCCCGAAGCCAAGCTGAACAAGGCGATGATTGAGGCGCTCAGGAAAAGTCCGAATAGCTGCACACAATATGACGAGGTACAGGGAAACCTTGCATTGCGGAAACAGATCGCCAAGTATGCATTCAACTGGAAAGGAAATGTAAGCGAGGACGAGGTCGTTACCACCCAGGGCTGCATGGAGGCACTGATTTTCTGCCTCAAAGCCGTCACCGAGCCGGGCGACACCGTGGCGATCGAGAACCCGATTTACTTTGGTATATTCAATATTATGAAGAGCCTGGGCCTGAAAATCCTCGAAATCCCGTGCCATCCCGATGAAGGAGCGGACCTGGAATACCTGGAAAGGGCATTAGAAACGATCCCCGTCAAGGCGGTGCTTTTCGTGCCCAATTTCTCCAATCCCACCGGTGCGCTCATGCCAGATTACCGGAAGAAAAAGCTTGTCGAAATGCTGGCTCCCCGGCAAATCCCGCTGATCGAGGATGACATTTATGGCGAAATGTATTTCGGCAAAACCAGACCGGGCACTTGCAAAAGCTACGATAAAAATGGCTTGGTTATGCTCTGCGGATCGGTTTCCAAAACGCTGGCACCGGGTTACCGCGTCGGCTGGTGCCTTCCGGGGAAATTCAAAGACAAGGTGCTGAGCAGCAAGATCACGCATACGGTTTCGTCCGCCGCACCCACGCAGGCAGCCGTGGCCAACTTCTTCGAAACGGGTCGTTATGATTTGCATATGAGGCATTTACGTAAAGCCCTTCATACGCAATGCCTGCGCTACGTGCAGGCGATCAGCGATTATTTCCCTTCGGACACCCGGCTCGTCAGGCCGCAGGGCGGTTACGTCTTATGGATCGAACTCAACAAGCGTGTGAATGCATTCGAGCTCTTTGAAAGCGCCATTCAGGAAAGCATCAGCATTGCCCCCGGCCAGATTTTCAGCACCGACGCCCGGTTCAGCAACTACATCCGCATCAGCTTCGGCGCACCTTACAATGCAGCCATCGATGCCAGTTTAAGGAAATTGGGAGATATGATCAGGATACAGAGTAACGAGGCCCTACCAGGCAAACATTTTTCTTAGCACGCTTAAAACTTGCTGTGACGTAGCGGGATCCAGTTGCCCTATTTTCTTCGTTAATCTTACTTTATCGATGGCTCGCATTTGATCCAACGCAATTTGCCCCTCGCGTCCATCGACATAACAGTCGATGCGCGTCGGATAGTTGCGGATGGTAGACGTTAATGGAGCTATGATGACTGTTTTGAGATGGCCATTCATTTCATCAGGGGAAACGACAAGACATGGCCTGGTTTTCTTGATTTCACTGCCCAGAGTAGGATCCAGTGACGCGAAATAGATTTCGAATCTTTGGATTACCATGTCCATTCCGAATCGTCAAATGCATTTGGGACATCGTCCATCAGATTTTCGACGTCACTCGTCGCAGCGTCCTCAGCAGCCAGCCGGAACTGTTCCGCCCATCCATCACGCGGGTTTGTGGTAGCAGGAAAAATCATGATAGCATTCCCTTTGATCTCGACATTGACATACTCCTCAATATCTACTTGATCCAGCATGGCTTTGGAAAGCAAAATTCCCTGGGAATTTCCGATCCGTCGAATTTTGGTCAGCATAGTACAAAGTTATAATTTGTTATAACAATTCAAAATCCCAACCTGTTCCAATGCACAAGTGGCTGATCAATAGTTCACAAACAATCGCAACAATATTGCAATTACCTGATTTTCAGTACCTGTAACCCTGTTGCACGGGTTTGAGACCTACCTTTGTAATGATCCTGCGGCGGGTTAGCCGCATTAGGCAGGTCTTTGTATTTGAATGATTGCATTATGAAACTCGACGAAAATACCTCCGCTCACACGCACGACGATTGCTGCTCAACGAAACCCGATGAGCATGGCAAACATAATGGACATACCCACAACCATCGGCATGATCATAGTCACGACCACGACCACGATCATGACCACGACCACGGCGACCATAGCCATGGAACGGACGGAGACGCCGGCATTCTCAAAAGTCGGTGGATGCTCTGGCTCAGCCTGGCGATACTGGCGGTGTTTCTCATTTTGACCTATATAGCAAAAATTGAACTGCCGCGCGTAGCCGAAATCTCTATGATGCTGGTGGCGTATGTGCTGGCCGGAAATAAAACAGTCGCGCTGGCATTCCGAAAAGCAAGCCGGGGCGATTTTTTCAATGAATTCACCCTCATGACCATCGCTACCTTCGGCGCTTTTTATATCGGGGAGTTCAGCGAAGGGGTTGCTGTGATGATTTTTTACGAAATCGGAGAACTCTTTCAGGACATTGCCGTAAGCCGCTCCAAACGCTCTATTAAGGCATTGCTCGACATCCGCCCGGACACCGTCACCGTGCTCCGCGACGACAAACCCCTGCAAGTCACGCCCGACGAAGTTCGGATCGGCGAAAAAATATTGGTAAAGGCCGGTGAAAAAGTGGCGCTGGACGGCGAAATGGTCTCTGAATCAGGCATATTCAACACCGCTGCATTAACCGGCGAGCCCAAACCGCAGATTATCGAAAAAGGTCAGCGAGCACTGGCCGGTATGATCTCGATTGAAAAGTCGGTCGAAATCGAGGTGAAAGCACTTTTCAAAGATTCCAAACTTTCCCGGATACTGGAAATGGTACAGGAGGCGAGCGCCCGCAAAGCTCCTACCCAGCTGCTGATCAGCCGTCTCGCGCGCGTATACACGCCCACGGTCTTTTTACTCGCATTGCTGATCGTCGTCATTCCAGCGCTCTTTGTGGCCGATTACAATTTTGACCAGTGGCTCTACCGCGGCATGGTTTTCCTGGTGATCGCCTGCCCGTGTGCATTGACGATCTCTATTCCGCTGGGCTATTTCGGCGGCATAGGGCTCGCTTCACGCAATGGAATTTTGGTCAAAGGAGCTAATTTTCTGGATGTTATCACTAAAATCGACACGGTGGTTTCGGATAAAACGGGTACGCTTACCAAAGGTGTTTTTAAAGTTCAGAAAATAGAGACAAGCATTGCCAAGGATGATTTTATGCGCATTGCAGCTTCTTTGGAAAGCTACTCCACGCACCCCGTCGCCAAAGCGGTGGTGGCCGCCGCTGACGCAACTGCATTGACCAAGCCCCTCGATGTGGAGGAAATTGCGGGACACGGCCTCAAAGGTACTGTTGATGGCAAAGCCGTGCTCGCCGGTAACACCAAACTCCTCGACAAGCATTTGATTAAGTACCCCGCCGAGCTTGCTTCCCTGGTGGAAACACTCGTGGTGGTTGCGATCGATAACAGCTACGCGGGCTATTTCCTGATTGCCGACGAAATCAAGGAGGACGCTGCCACGGCTGTTGCTGAATTGAAAACTCTCGGCATTTCGACAATCATGTTGTCGGGCGATAAGGAAGCCGTCGTAGGCAAGGTTGCGGGGGAACTGGGCATTGCCCAAAGCCACGGTGGATTACTGCCGGAAGATAAGGTGAGAATCGTGCAAGAGCTTAAAGATCAGGGCAAACGCATTGCATTCGTGGGCGACGGCGTGAACGATGCCCCCGTGATCGCGCTCGCCGACGCGGGCATAGCCATGGGTGCGCTCGGCTCCGACGCCACCATCGAAACGGCCGATATAGTGATTCAGAACGACCAGCCATCGCGCATCGCCGCGGCGGTGAAGATCGGTAAAATCACAAAATCCGTTGTTTACCAGAACATTTCACTCGCTATGGGGGTTAAAATTGCAGTGATGGTGCTCGGTGCGGGCGGCGTTGCCACGCTCTGGGAAGCCGTTTTCGCGGACGTCGGCGTTGCACTGCTCGCCATTTTGAATGCCTACCGTATTCAGGGAAAGAAAATATAATTGGCTGCATTACTTAAATATCATGGGAAAGCAACTGGACCGGATCACTCCGGAATTGGAGTCATTCATCCACAAACAGCACATCTACTTTGTTGCCACAGCGGCGGAAACAGGCACGGTGAACCTCTCGCCCAAGGGAATGGACTCGCTTCGCATTCTTGGCCCTAACCGCGTCATGTGGCTGAACGTAACCGGCAGCGGCAACGAAACGGCGGCACATTTACTGCTGAATGACCGCATTACCATCATGTTTTGCGCATTCGAAGGCAAGCCGCTTATCCTGCGCCTGTACGGGCACGGCAAGGCTTACCATCCCGCCGACGCCGAATGGCACGAATACTACCCGCTCTTTACTCCACTCGAAGGTGCGCGGCAGTTGATAGACATACAAGTAGACCTCGTCCAGACCTCATGCGGCATGGCTGTGCCGTTCATGGACTATAACCGCGAACGGGACGAGCTAAACGCGTGGGCCAGGAAACAAGGGCCGGACGGCATTCACAACTATTGGGCAAGGAAAAACATGGCCAGCATCGATGGTTTCGACACGGGCATCTTTGCCTCCACCCCTTCGGATGCGGGCAAATAAACACGCAGCAAGTACAACAGTACTGAACCTGCTGCGTGTCTCAACACAGGTTTCCTTACACAAACGAATGATCGAATGCGAAAAACCAATCCGGTTTTTCCGATAGTACACAGCTTCAAAGGCGACTCAGGGCCCCCGATAAATCAGCGAAACCTACCGTAAAATAATTCTTCAAACGACTGGAACGGGAGTAATACCTGCCACCTTTTCGAGGGCGATGGTGACCCTTTCGATGCGGTCGACGTTACCGCGACTACTGTCCGAAACTGCCTGTGCCACTGAGGTTAAGTAATCACCTCCCAGCTTGGTGTTGAAGAATGGGTCCGCTTCCGCGAGCACGCCCCTCCAACTTTTACCGACAATGTTTCTGGACTTAATGAACCTGACTAACAGGCGCTCCTTAATGGATAATCCACCATACTCGGAGACTCGGGCTTGCAGCTCAATCATGAGATCGTTATAGGGTGTGTAGAAAAATTGTAATTTGCGCTTTACAGTTGCTGTAAAGCATACCGTATTCAAAAGTACAGAATAATTATACAAACGTCAAGTAATTTTATATTAAACTTATAACTAATGTCAATTGTTGGCGAAAGAATAAGAAAATGCCGCGAATTGGCGGGTTGGAACCAGCATAAGCTGGCCAAGGCTTTGAAAAAATCTGGCAAAGCCGTGATATCAAACTGGGAAAACGGGAGAAACGATCCTTCGCTGGCCGAGCTTCGGATGATGGCGGAACTCTTCGATACAACGGTGGCCCAACTCGTGGGCGAAGTACCGATGTTCGAAGAGCCCCGCGAACAGTATATCATGATCAAGAAGGACGACCTGATCGATCTTCAGCGCAAGGCGCTCGAACTCGAAGCCGACCGGATCAATACCCTGAAAGAACAGTTGGAACAAGCCCAGAAAGGCGATGAACCCGACGAGGAACCTGCGTCATAGCGCCAGGTTCTGCTGAAACAACGACCGGAAACCCAACGCACAGGCACAGCTGGTGACGATCAGCAAGATCCACAAAGCGCTGTACCCCCAATGCCCGGCCACGTAGGCTCCTATGACGGGACCGATGATCTGCGCAACAGCCTGGGACACCGAATAGGCGGCCGAATATTTGCCCCTGTTCAGGTCGCTGGCGCGGTTCATAACGAACGTACTCAGGTAAGGGAATGCCAGCATTTCGCCCGTTGTGAACAGCACGACCGTCGCAATAGCCAGGATTACCGGCAGAACATGCGGCACGATGAGTGCCAGGAATGCTATCGCACTAAAAAGCGGGCCCGACACCATGTAAAAGTAATCGGGTTTCCGGTTGGCCAGATTTTGCACCAGCACCATTTCGAAGAGGGCGATGATCAGCCCATTCATGCCCAGCATAATCCCGATGGTGGATTCTCCTATGCCCATTTCCTCTTTCCAATACACGGGCACAAGCCTGAACAGCACCACAAAGCACAGCATATAAAGCGTAACCATTACGAGGAAACGTACAAAAAATGCATCCTTCCAGGGAGAAGCCGTACTTACATTGGCCTCAACGGGAAGGTCGTTTTTCGTAACGTGCTTTCTTTTAGGCAAGAGTACCACAATGAGCAGACCGGCCAGCACATATACTACACCGTCAACCCAGAACAGCAGGTGATAGTTAATCGCTGCCAGCAACCCTCCCACTCCGGTACCAAAGCCGAAACCAATATTGGTAGCAAGGCGGTTGAGCGCGTACGAGCGTATGAGGTTTTCAGGTGTAGAGTAGGCCGCGATGGCCGTTTGGTTCGCCGGCTTGAATGCTTCCACAAAAAAACTAAGGACGACTATCAGCATGCAAAGCAACCCGAAATCGGTTACAAAGCTGAATAGGGTAAAGAATACCCCGCTCAATATCAGGCTGCCGATCTGCACGGGCTGGAAACCCAGCTTATCCGTCAAGTAGCCGCCCGCCATCGCGCCCAGCACCGAGCCTACCCCGAACAGTGTAATGATAAGCCCGGCGTCCTCGATACTCCGGTGGAGGCTTTGGGTGATATACATACTCATAAACGGCACGGCCATATACCCGCAACGGTTCACCAAAATTACGAGGCTCAGCAACCAGGTCTCCCTGCTGAGGCCTGTAAACGATACCCTGTAAGCATCAATAACTTTCCTGATCATAGCAAATCCTTGATAATCTTTACGCTTTCTTCCAGTTCTCCCGGATCAGAAGAAGCGAATCCGAGGCGTATATAGTTCCTGAACTGTGCGGGATATCCGGCAACTTTTCCATTGGCAAAATACAAATCCCTTTGCGCGGCCCTTTCCGCGAGCCTGGCAATATCAATTTTCGGGTCAAAGCGCGTCCATACGGCCATCCCGCCATCGGGAATTTCGAAGCTGATATGATCGGATAGCTCATGCTTTAACATTTCGCAAAACAAATCACGGCGCTGTTTGTAAACCCGCACCGATTTCCGCAAATGCCGTTGAATAACTCCGGTTTGAAGGAGCTCAGCGATGGCATTTTCAAGCATAGTATCCCCTTGCCTGTCAATAATGCGCCGCAGCGAAGCCAGGTGCGCGATCACATCTTCCGGCCCTACCAGATAGCCGACGCGAAATGCGGGCGAAATCGTTTTTGTGAATGATCCGCAGTAAAGTACCATTCCGGCCTGATCAGCACCGAAAAGCGGCAATAACGGCTTGCTCAGATAATGGAAATCATAGTCATAATCATCCTCAAAAATCACAAATCCGTATTTCTCAGCAAGTTTCAGAAGCTTGATCCGGCGATCGGGCCGCAATGCAACGGTGGTAGGATACTGATGATGGGAAGTAACATATACCATGCGTACCGGCTGCTTCAAACATATTTCTTCCAGGGCATCGATATCCATACCGTGCTCATCCACAGGAACATGACAAATATTGGCACCCGCCTGGATAAAGTTCATCGAGGCGCCGAACCACCCTGGCGAATCGGTGACGACGCAATCGCCGGATTTCACCAGGCTCGTGACAGCCAGGTACATACCCATGATCATACCTCTCACGATCAATATATTAGCCGGTGAAGTTTTCAGACCGCGCGTCTCGTTCAAATGGGCCGACAGCTCCTGCCTCAGCCAGTTTGTACCGCTTGTTTCGCCATAACCGAGGCGCGCGTAGGCGTTACCATGCAGCAACTGGCTCCGATATGCCCGCGACAAGTCTTCCAGGGGCGCAAGCCTCGGGTCCGGAAATCCGTCGTCGAGATGGAGCCGCGAGCCGGCTTTCAGCACTGCGCGGTTTAAATGGGCTGGCTTTTCAAACTGAAAACCCGCTTTTTTAAGCGGATCCCTGTCTGCCGCTATTTCCACCAGCAATGGAAGCGGTCGCAAATCGGGCAGGTTACGGGCCACAAATGTGCCATTTCCGGTCTGGCTTTCCAGCCATCCCTGGGCTAGCAACTCATCGTATGCCTGCACTACTGTCCTTCGATGTACTTTCAAAATGGCCGACAACTGCCTGGTACTCAACAACCGGTAGCCCGATTGCAATGTACCGTTCTTGATCAGCGACATCAGCTGGTTGGCGATTTGCAGGTATACCGGCTGCTTCCCCCCCTTGTCGGGGGTGATCAGCGTAGACAGCACATTCATCATAATTGGACTACCACTATTTAAAATATTGGATTAGAGAGATAGGCCAATTAAGCTATAATTTTGAAGAAAAACAACGCCGATGAGCACACCACCACCCTATCTCGTACCCAGCCGGGCGGCCAAACGCACGCATTACGAACATGAAACGATTTCCGCAATCCTGGACGAGGCACTGTTTTGCACTATTAGCTATGCAGTGGACAACAAGCCGTTCTCCATTCCGACGGCTTTTGTCCGCTATGAAGACAAAATTTACATTCACGGCTCCGTTGGCAGCCATTTCATCAGAACAATCGAAACGGGAATACCGGTTTGTATTTCCGTCATGCTGACCGACTCGCTCGTCGTTGCGAAATCGGCATTCAGCCACTCGGTCAATTACCGGTCGGTGATTATTTTTTCCAAAGCGGAAAAGATCGAAGATATCGAAACAAAACGGGCGGCATTTGAATGGCTTACCAATAAAATAGTACCGGACAGCTGGGATTACCTCCGTCCGATGACCGACAGCGAGGTAAGAAAAACGACTGCGCTGGCATTCTCCTTCGACGAAGCCTCAGCCAAAATGCGCGACGGTATGCCGAAAGACGAGCCGGAAGATCAGGAACTGCCTATTTGGTCGGGCCTCATTCCCCTGCAAACTTTACGGGGAAAGCCGGTTGCCGATGAATCGAGCCAAAATATTCCACTTCCTCAACATTTAAGTTAACCGCATGCAACTTTGATACCGGTTTGAGCATCTTTTGGGCAAATTCACCTGCAATATCACACCCAAATGTTGCACTTCATGTCAGGAAAGGAAATATTCGACCGGTATCAACTGGCGGCATTAAAGAACGGCCTGGGTTCTCACGAATTCAATTACGGGAACATACTGTACCAGGCGCTGCGCATCGAGGGGGAAGAAAAGGTTTTTCAAATGCTTGAACTGGCCGAAAATACGGGTAAACGCATCGCACTCGCTTATTCCGCACTGCATACCGAAAGCGGCGGCGAGCCGAATATGGTGATCCTCGTCTGATAGTTGGGCATTCATAAAATTTCCCCACTTTAAAACACCCGATTCCTTTTGATTTGCGGGCATCCGTGCCGAATTTTGGCGTCTACGAATGCCTCATTGAATTTGCAAATTATATGGAATTTCTCGTCGTTATCGCCTTTTTCGGCTATATCTACTACCTGCGCAATTACGCCGACCTGCGTACACCCAGTGAAAAGGAAGCCGCGGCGCTCGCCGAAGGAATAAAGCTGTATGAAAACGGGCAAACCGACGAAGCCTTTGCCTATTTTGATTCCAGGATCAGGCAAAAACCTAAGTCATGCATTGCCTATCTGTATCGGGGCTTGTGCCAGAAAGAGCTTCAAAATCCCGACGCGGCAATCGCCGACATACAAGCGGGGTTAAGCTACGATGATCAGGTCTTCTCGCTTTACCTCGAACTTGGAAAGCTATATCTCGACCAAAACCAACCCGCCGAAGCGCTGGTTGCACTGAACAAGGCCGTGGCATTGTCGGAAGAAACCAGTACCGATGCTTATCACTGGCGCGCAAATGCATTCACTCAGCTCGGCCGAGAAGCAGAGGCGGCCCGAGACGCTGCGCATGAAATCGAATTGAAGGAGATTTTGTTGAGCAATCCCAAAGCATCGCATGCCGCCAAAGCCCCGTTTTTTGATAAAAGACTGGCTATCAACATGGTGATGATCGTCCTGACGAGTGCATTGCTCGTGTATGTCATCAAAAATGCGGAGAGCATTCACCTGCCCTATCTTGTCGCCGTTTTTGCGGCAATCTGTATCGGCTTTGTTGAACCTTACAAAGGCTGGCTGCTGGCCATTATGCAGTGCATCCTCCTGGCAACGGGCTATTTCCTGCTTACTTCTCCCCCTGGGGACCAGGCGCGGCAGGAGCTGGAAAATTTTAGCCTCTACGGCTCGATGATCCTGACCTTCGCCGCCAGTTTTTTAGGAGGCTTTTTGAAGCGGGCCTTGAATATGAAGTAGATAGCTAACAAACCCGGTATCCACTTGCCGCTCGCGCCGCACTATCTGCGAATGGAAATCCTTTTGGAAATCATGGACCCATCCCAGCATGTGATTACCAGGGAGTAAAGCCCGCGCTTCAAATGCGACACATCGACCGTGCCGTTCTGTTTTTCCTTCAACGAGATCGCCTGCCCTGAGCGCGTCCAGGCTACGATTGTGGCTACTTCCATCCTCGACATACCGGAGATCCGAACTTCGTCCGCGGCCGGGTTAGGAGAAATAGTGACCTCTCGCTTCAAATCTTCTGTTTTTTTCATGTTGGGATGCAAGTGGGTGTCCGGCACATTTGAATCTGTGCTTTTGAATAATCCCTTGCAATTTGAAAATACCACCCGCCCCTGTCAAATACGTTGTTCAAACGGCGGGCAGGCAATGACCAAACGGAAGCATAAAAAAAGCGCAGCCCGATAAATCAGGCCGCGCACGCGTAAAAAGTCAAGGTAGTAATTGTCTTATTTGGCCAAAACCAGTAGTGAGAACCCGCCTACCGCTTTTACCGCCAGCTCCGGACTAACCGTGTATAACACCTTCCTAAAAGAGTTGACGACCTTTCCATTAAAATTGTGCTTGCCATAATTCAATTCAAGCTCCGAAAGCGTATAAAACCAATCTACTACTTCCAAACCACAATCTTTCAGCGTGTTGATAGCCATTTCGCGCGTAAAGTGATGAATATGGCCTACTGAATGCCTTAGCTTCATTAAATGGCCCGTAAATGCGGCCAGCGCTGAAAAATCAAGCGGAATATGGAAAATCTTGTATTCCGCATGACGGGCGCTTTTTCTGATAAAATCGAAGTAGTTCTCGACATGCTCGAACACGTCGATCATCAGCAGGAGATCGAACTTTTCGTTTGTCTGCAACAGATCATCGTTGAAGAATTTCAAACGGTCTTTTTCCCGCGACTTGCAAAACTCGTACGCATCCGGCGAAATATCGTAGCCATAAAGCTTCACAGCCTTATCTTCCCAGCGGTCATGGATTTGATTAAGGATTTCCCCTGCCCCACATCCGATCTCTACGATGGATTTGGGATGCAGGTTATTCTTTTTCAGCATTTTGATAATCTGAGTGGCCTTCCAGGGCGAATCTTCAATATGCCAGCTGGGGTTGGCACTCAGGTAATCAGATGAAGCATTTACATAATCCATAGTTCTGTGCGAGTTGTTGAGTTTTAAATACCAAGTTCGTACCAAAGACTAGCAAAGTTAGTCACGAATTGAAATTACCCCCTGTTAAATGTGTAAAATGCTTGGCTCAGTTATTGTTAGGTGAAAAAATAAAAATAATGGCTTATGAATACGCAACAACAAGAACTTGAAGACAAAATCCTCGCGAAAAGGCAACAGATCGATTTTGAGCGTACCAACCTCGAAGAAACTATCGCGTTCTCGTCCGAAAACCGTGAGAACCCCGACGTTATGGAAGAAACAAAGAATTTCGACGACCCCGCACAAAATGCAGCCGACAGCGCGGAAATGAAGTCGCTGAGAGCTGCGGAACGGGAACTGGAAGACTTGCTGCGTCAGCTGGAAGCATTAAAGGGTAAGTAAATGCTCACTCCAACGAAAGGACAGGCACAGACACTTCCACATTCGTGGAATCTGATTCTTTACCGCTCACTTTCCCGATCCCGAAATCGCCACGGTTCACTTTAAACTTCCCGTAAAACAGGTGCTGATCACCGGCACTTGTGAACGCGAACGGGATCGATATCTCTTTTTTTATTCCTCTCAATTCGAGCTCTCCACGGACGACGAAACCGGTATCGGTCCGGCTTACCGCTTTCGATACAAAATAAATACGCGGATGTTTCTCTGCGTCGAACCACTTCTCACTTCTCGCATGCTTGTTTTTGAGCTCTATCCCGGTGTCGATCGAGGCAGCATCCACGGACACCTCGAAATGGGAATCGTCCGGATGCAGGGGATCAAAACGGATATTCCCCTCCATTTTCCGGAAAAAACCATGCGCATACTTTCCGTCGAACCTGATCTGATAGCCGTCCGCAATGCGCCACCCCACCACCATAGCGAAGGCATATCCGCTCATTACCAACAAACTGATCACTGTTAAATATTTTCTCATTGCTATTTTTGACATTATCAGGCCACTATCCTCTTATTTTTGATCATGGACGGATTCACGCCGCGGTATTTTTTGAATGCCACTGAAAAGTGGTGTGCATGTTCATAGCCCAGCAGGTCCGACACCTCCTCCACGGAGCGTGACGCGTCCAGCAACAGCTGCTCGGCGTAGTCCATCCGGAGTTTACGCAGGTAACCAAAAACGGTAGTACCGAACAATTCCCTGAATCCCTTTTTAACTTTAAACTCATTCAAAAGGCAAATCCGCGACAGCTCGGCAAGTGAGAATTCTTCCAGGAAATGCGTATCCAGGAAGTATTTCAGTTGAAACAGCTTGTCTTTATCCGCGGCCGAAATACTGTCGGCTTGCTGCGGCCCGCGGAACTGTTCGACCTGCAATGCCAGCAGTTCCAGTATTTTGGATTGGATCATAAGGTTGCCAGCGGCCCCGGTTTGTCTGCATTGTTTCACTTCGCGGATGATGCTTTGCATGCGCGGCGTGGTATCCGCGGTGCCGGTAATGCCTGAAAACGGCCTGTTATAAAGTAAATTCTTCTGAACACGCTCGCTCCAATGGTCGTCGCAGCCTATAATGTTCGCAAAAAATGCCTTATCAAGACTGATATGGAACATTTCGAGGGACTCATTTGCTCCGACCCGGTTGATATCGCCGCCCTCGGGCGAAAAAACCAGGTTATGCTTGCCCGGCCGCATGTTCAGATCACGTGACAGTCCTTCGAAAGTGGTATCAAGCTTTCCTGCCATGTGGAAATTGATATTGATCGTGTCCACAGGGGTGCTGTCATAGAGGACCACATCCTCTTGCGACGTCCAATGCAGGTTCATCACATGCATATACGGGAAAAGCAGGCTTCGGAACTTCATCTCTCCCACCTTCGGGTGATACCGGGTCATAACGTCATCCCGGTTATTCATTCGCGCGCCCGGAATAACCGATTGCGGATTAGGGACCGGATTAAAATCAAGAATGTCGGCGGAATGAATGAGCGTAGCCATAGGACGGAACGGTTTGAACACAACACGAAAATACACCCGCACCTGCCTCCTGCCTGCTTCCTACTGAGTAAACGGCCCAATTAATCGACGAAATCCGTTTGTCGTAGATTTTAATCCGCTTTGCGTAGGTCCTTGCGGCATCGCCCTCCTCATTTTTGCCAAAAACTTCAAAGCCATGATCAGAAAAATCTTCAAATGGACAGGCATTTTCCTGGCCGGAATCGTGCTCGCAGCGATTTCAACTTACACTTACATGTCGGTTGCGATGAAAAACCGCATGACTAAGACCTATGTATTTGAAAAAGAAATCATTGAAATCCCGACCGACAGTGCTGCCATCGCCCGCGGAAAGCATTTGGTAGCGATTAAAGGTTGCCAGGATTGCCATGGGAACAACCTGGAAGGCAAAGTCATGAACGACGACGGCGCCATTGGTCGGCTCGTTGCAGGAAATCTCACGCATGGGAAGGGTGGTTTACCCGCCAGCTATGACGTTTCCGACTGGCTTGCGGCGCTACGGCACGGCGTTCACCAGGATGGTAAGCCGCTTCTTTTTATGCCTTCCCATGAAACGACATTACTCTCCGCGCAGGATATGGCCGCGCTCATCGCCTACTGCCGCCAGATTCCCAAAGTGGATAATACCCTTCCCGCGAATGACCTCGGCCCGGTAGCCGTTATCATGAGTTACCTTGGCAAAATGCCGCTCCTGTCCGTCGAAAAAATCGATCACAACAAACCGATGGTGGCCCGGGCCGATTCGACAGAGGGAGCAGCACAAGGAAAATACCTGGCCGTGTCGTGTTCAGGATGTCACCGCGAGAATTTCAAAGGGGGCGAACCGCTCGCACCGGGTTTTCCACCCGTGCCCGACATTACCCGGACAGGCCATGTCGGCAAATGGACCAAAGCGCAGTTCATCGCGACGCTTACCTCCGGCAAAACACCCGAAGGCCACGTGCTTAAAAATGAAGATATGCCGTGGAAAATGACTGCGCAGTACACGCGCGGCGAGCTTTCTTCGCTCTATGATTTCCTGCAATCTATCCAATAAACGACCGGGCCGGACTTTTCGAAGTCCGGCCCGGCGCTGGTGTTATTCCTCCCCTGTCGCTATGGGTCTTTCCGTTCGCGACCATTCACTCCACGAGCCCACGTACAGGCTCGCGCCGTGCATGCCTGCCTCCGCCAGCGCGAGCAGCGTGTGGCACGCTGTTACGCCCGAACCGCAATGCACGATCACCTTGCGTGGGTCCTTGTCCGCCAATGCTTCCTTGTATTTCGCAGCGAGGTCCGCAGGCGACATAAATTCGCCCTTTTCATCCAGATTGGAAGTATAAGGTATATTGACCGCCCCGGGAATGTGGCCCGCCACCAGGTCTATCGGTTCACTTTCACCCAGGTAGCGGTAATGCTCGCGGACATCGATCACCATTGACTCAGGATCGGCAGCGGCAAGCGCCACGTCTTCGGCATCCACCAGCGGCATTTGCCATCCTTTGATCGGGTATTCCTCCAAAGCGTGCAGGGAAGCTGCTTTTTGTGTTAAATCGATACCAGCTTCCGAGATCGCATCGAGTCCCCCGCTTACCACGAATACCTTCTCATGCCCGGCTGCTTTGAGCATCCACCAGAAGCGTGCAGCCGCATTAGCACCTTTCTTATCGTCATATACAACAACCGTAGAAGAAGGGCTGATGCCCAAAATCCCCAAAAAACGCCCGAAATCATTAGGCTCAGGCAGCGGGTGCCGGCCACCGTTCGACGGGTCGCCTGTCTTCTCCGACAAGTCGGTTTCAAGGTCCACAAACTGCGCGTTTTTGAGGTGCGCTTGGTTGTACCGTTCCAGAGCATCGGTACCTCCCCGTGCATCGATCACGATCGGGTCTTCATTTTCCAGAATGGTTTTGAGCTGGTCTGTTGTAATGATATTCATGTCCGGGTCATTTGAAAAAACTTTGGTAAATAAACTCACTTTTGATAAGTTTTTCCCAATCTCAGCAACCTATTGGGAAAGATTTGACTTTTTATGGAGAAAATTTTTCTTGAAACGATCAGGGCGCATCAGCGGATCATTTTTAAGGTAAGCAGGATGTACCGCAACACGCCGGAGGACCAGCAGGACCTTTTTCAGGAAATCGTGTACCAGCTCTGGCGCGCTTTCCCCGGGTTTCGGCATGAATCGAAGATTACCACCTGGATTTACCGCATCGCGCTGAATACTGCCATGGCCGCATACCGAAAGCAGCGACCACCCATTTCCCTTTCCGAGCATCCACCCGACCTCGCCGATACATCCGACACCATTTCCGAGCGGGAAGAATGGCTCTTCCGCGCATTGCGCACGCTGAGCGAATCGGAACGGGCGCTCATTTCCCTCTACCTCGAAGATTACTCCTATGCTGAAATCGCCTCGGTAACAGGCATTTCCGAAAACTATGTGGGCGTGAAGCTCAATCGCATTAAAGAAAAACTTAAAACACTTTCAACTTCAAAAAACTGATGAATATCGATGATCTGAAATCAGAATGGCAAAGCGCCGGCCAGGAATCGCTTTCCGAAAAGGAACTGGCGATGATGACGCGTGTCCGCAACCACCCTTCACTTCGCAAATTGCGGATCAAATTCATGACGGAGATAGTAGCCCTTACCGCTTTCCTGTTTCTCTTTTATGACGGCCTCGACGGGGCTCAAAAGCCTTTGATAGTTAATATCCTATTGATTATCAGCATTACAATTTACATTATTAATAATGCATTGAGCTATTATCACATCCAGAATCCGCTGGTAAGCGGGAATTTCCGGGAGGCGCTGGCAAAACAGGTACATTCATTAAAAAGGCTGGCGGTGTTTTCGCTGACCTCATCGGTTGTGTATGCGGCTACCCTTTTGCTCTTCCTGACTTATCAAACGGCTTTCACGCAGCGCAAATACATCATTTTGAGTGCATTAATCGTCACATTCTCTTTGCTATTCTACTACTCCTGGATCAGCTGGCAAAGAAAAATTACCCATTTCAGGCAGTTGGAAGCAGATTTTTGACATTTTAGCGGGATTATCAATTATCCATGCCATGATTTGCCAGGAATTTACAGAAAACGACATCGCTTTCCTCCCCGCCCTCGAACCTGAGGGCTGGGGCGATATCCGCCCCCGGTTCGAGTTTTTTTTAAAATCGGACTGCTGCAAGCCGATCAAGATCGTCGAAGACGGCCGGCCCGTTGCGGTGGGTACCTCCATTTTTCATGGCGATACGGTCTGGCTTGCGTGTATCATCACCCACGGGGAATATCGCAACAGAGGCCTCGGGAGCGCTATCACACGCCATTTAATCGGCAGCGTCGACCGGAACCGCTATCCTGCCATCTACCTCGATGCGACGGAATTTGGTTATCCGGTGTATTTGAAACAGGGTTTTGAAGTGGAATGCCAGTACGCGCATTTACGTCGGGAAGGCGATGCACCCGAATTGCAGCCTTCTCCGCTGATCCGTCCGTTTACCGAGGATTTTCGGGATGCAGCTTACGCGATCGACCGGATGGTGTCCGGCGAAGAGAGGCGCGGTGTCATGGGTGAATTTTTGACCGACTCCTTTATATATGTGGATTCCGACGAGGTATTGCAAGGCGTATATCTCCCCTCTTGGAGTGACGGACCGATCGTCGCAACGAATGATGCTGCGGGCTTTGCCCTTATGCAATTTCGCGCTGCGTCCAGGCCGTTTGCGATCTTGCCTATGGGCAATACTGCCGGGTTGAAATTCTTGCAAGAACAGGACTTCCATATGCGAAAGACCTCCCGCCGGATGGTACTGGGGCCAAAGAGAGTCTGGCATCCCGAGCATCTTTACAACCGCATCAGCGGCGCATTGGGTTGATCAGCGCAGGACGAGCTCACTGATTTTCGAAAATTCGGTGTGCGGGGCCATCGCCCGGACGATCCCTTTGCGATCCACCAATATGAAATAGGGCGTCTCGCTGATCTTGTAGCGGTGATTGAAACCATACGATTCCGGAACGGGAATGAAACCGCAGTTCCGTTTCGGGATCGCTTCCAGGCATTCTTCCTCCGTATTGAGCGTCGTACCGAGGGAAATTATGTCGATACCCTTCTTTTTATTTTCATCCACAAAATTGGAAATCACTTTCGTGCTGGCGAGCGTGTAGAGCGGCTTTTCGTAGCGTACCCAGAAGCCGAGCAGAATATACTTCCCCCGCAGTTTTTCCGAATCATATTCCCGCCCGTCCAGCCCGCGCATCACAAAAGGTGCGATAGGTTCGCCTATTTCGGGCATCAGGTCGGGATTGTTCATCACGGAGCCATCTTGCTGAACGTACAGCTGGCTCTTTTTGATGATTTCAAAGGATGATGCCTTTCCATATTTATCAAATACCGGCTGGGTTTTGTATTGTCCTGGACTACGTTTGAGCATATTATCGTAAGTCTCGTAACTGATCCGCTTGCCCGTGGCGTGATCGATAATGGGGGTATCGCGGTTCATGACGAACTGCTGACTCACCTTCCCGTTATAGCGTGTTACCTTCGGCTCGTCGGATTGACAAAACGCTGAAAATCTGACAGATCCGACAACTGCCAGCAAACAAATGGAAAATTTGGGTAAACGACTCACAAACATTCTGCCTCAAAAGATTGTATCAGTATCAAATTATTGATATTTTCATGCACAAATAATCATTAGACATGACCTCCTAATAACTGGTAATTGCCATTCGATATTTTAGGTCGATTTAACTAATTGCAAATTTACGTATGTACGAGCGGATCCGTGAGAAGTTGGGGATTCTGGCTGATGCTGCAAAATACGATGTGTCATGCTCATCGAGCGGCAGCAACCGGAAAAATGAGAACAAGGGAATTGGGGATTCGGAAGGAACGGGGATCTGTCACACCTACACCGAGGACGGCCGATGCGTATCACTCTTAAAAATACTGCTTACCAACCACTGCATTTACGACTGTGCATTCTGCGTTTCGCGGCGCAGTAACGATATCAAGCGGGCCGCATTCACCGTGGAAGAAGTGGTGGAACTGACAATGAATTTCTACCGGCGCAACTACATCGAAGGGCTGTTCCTAAGCTCCGGCATTTTCAAGGATGCCGATTATACAATGGAAAGGCTCGTTCGCATTGTAAAAAAGCTGCGACAGGAAGAGCGGTTCAACGGTTACATCCATTTAAAAACGATCCCCGGAGCGAGCGACGAGCTACTGCGCGAGGCAGGTATGTACGCAGACCGCATGAGTATCAACCTCGAAATGCCTACCGAAACGGGCTTGAAACTGCTTGCCCCCGAAAAGTCGCACGCCGAGGTGAAAAAGCCTTTGAAGTACATTCAAAACAACATTACCCAGTTTGAAAGCGAAAAAGCGCTGATCAAAAGTGTTCCGAAATTCGTGCCGGCCGGGCAGAGCACGCAGATCGTCGTGGGGGCCACGCCTGAGTCGGACAAAGAGATTTTGTACACGGCTAATGCGTTCTATCAGAATTTTTCCCTGAAACGGGTTTACTACTCGGGCTATATTCCGATCAGCAACGATGTGCGGCTGCCGGTAATCGGCTCCCAGCCACCGCTGATTCGGGAAAACAGGTTGTACCAGGCCGACTGGCTGATGCGTTTCTACGGTTTTAAAGTCCAGGAAATCCTCAACGACATTCATCCGAACCTCGAAGCGGACGTCGACCCGAAACTAAGCTGGGCATTGCGTAACCTCGACCAGTTCCCTATCGACATTAACACAGCCGATTACTTCATGATCCTGCGCGTGCCGGGCATTGGTGTGAGTTCAGCATTGAAAATTGTTCAGGCGCGCAAATTTAACCGGCTGTATGAAAGCCATTTACGGAAACTCGGCATTGCATTTCGCAAGGCAAGGCATTTCATACGGTATGCCGACAGCCCCGTTCAACTCAAAGAATATGAAGCGGGACATATCAAAGGGCTGATCCTTTCGGAAAGCAAAAGCAAATACCAGAAAAACCCGCTTAACCAGTTATCTCTGTTCTGATGGAGCTTTATATTTTCGACGGCTCGCTGGAAGGGTTGCTGACAGCCGTTTTCGAATGCTACCAGCGAAAATCGCAGGCAGTGAAGCTCGTGTCCGAAGCACTTCACGTTCCGGATGTTTTCGATCCGGGCTACCGGGTGATTTCCGACCGCGAAAAAGGCAAGCGGGTTTGGAAAGGGCTTTGTAAAAAATTGGGAAAGGAGTGGCAGTTCCGGTTTTACAAGGCGTTCCTTTCCGAACAGCCGGAAGTTTACCAGCATTTGTTCAATTTTGCCCGATATGTGATCGACCACCCGGCCGGTGTATGTGAAAACTTCGCACAGCCCGATGTGCTGGCCATTTCCCAGACCGCCCAGAAAGTCCATCGCGAAAAACACCGGATGGAGGCATTCGTACGGTTTCAGAAAACGGGCGACGGCATTTACTATGCCCATATCGAGCCTGATTTTGATGTGCTCCCACTTCTCACCGAGCATTTCCAGAACCGCTACGCCGACCAGCGCTGGATTATTTATGATTTAAAAAGAAAATACGGCCTTTACTACGACCTCGAAAAAACCGAGGAAATCGAGCTCGACGCTGCCCCGCAAATGTCGGTCACTAACGCGCTTCCCTCCGGCCTGCTCGACCCGAAAGAACAGCTCTATACAATGCTTTGGCAGGACTATTTCAAAAGCACCAACATCCAGGCGCGCAAAAACACGCGTTTGCACGTGCGGCACGTCCCCCGTCGCTATTGGAAATACCTTTCGGAGAAGCAGGGATAGATTTCACTGATAATCAATATTTTTTTGTGCATGTCGCCACGGTTAACATAGCCGGTCGTGTCTCGGAAAATGTAGCCAATCCAAGTTTAGATTGGCTTTTCCAACGATCCCGTTGGAATGTCCATTCAACCACATTTCCCTGCATGCTATGAAAACCTTTACGTTCGTCATTTGCATTCTGCTCTCAGCGATTGCCTCCTATGCCGTAGCGCCTGCGGGCGGTTATGCGGGTAATTCATCCAAATTTACTACTGCCGTACGCCGGGTTGCAGAACCGTTTACCATTTGTCTTGAAGCTGAAAATGCCAACAGTAACGCTCCTATCTCGCCGGATCCGAATGCTTCCGGTGGCCTGACCCGGGGCGACCGCGATTCGTCGGATTATTGGGTAACCTATCAAACGGACGTTCCGATAACCGGCAAATATCTCGTTACCCTGCGGTACTATGCCGAGCAAAATTCGCTGGTGAATGTTGATGTTAACAATGGTACCATTGAACAAATGGAGCTTCCCGCTTCAAATTCCTGGAACATTGTCTGGCGCGAGCATACCTTTGAGGTGGAGCTGCATGCAGGTAATAACTGGATTCGCATCATGGAGTTACCGGGATACAACGTCAGACAGGATAAGGCCTGCTGGACAGAAAACGGCCCTACCGACCCTAACTGCGACTTTGATGTATTTGCATCGGTATCCGATCCTACGCCGCAATGTTCGGAAACTGTTACGTTTACCGCGCAATGCGGCGGCCCCAATTGTGAGGGCCTAACGTACAGCTGGACAGGCGGGGGACTTAATTTTACGGGCAATCCTGCTTCGGTGTCTGCACCTGCGGTAGCCGCAGCATATAATTATTGGGTAACCGCCAGCAAGGAAGGTTGCGGGCCTATGACCTCAAAGGTTTTAGTTACCGTTAACTGCGACCCGAACCCTATTGAACCGTTCAGCTCCTGTGTGGAAGCGGAAAATTCGAATAGTGACGGGGAAATCACCGACGATCCGAATGCATCAAATGGCAAGACCCGTGGCACCCAGAACGGTCCGAGTTATTTTGTTGAATATCAAGTCAACGGTGTAAAGGCAACAGGGCCGCATCAGGTGACACTGCGCTATTACTCCACACAGCCTACCGGCATTGCGATCAGCGTCAACGGAGAGGAAACTGCACCATTGACGGGCTTGGCCGCGTCCGGTTCGTGGAATGTCGTATGGGCTGAGAAAACCTACAATTTCACCTTGAAGGAGGGGAATAATAAAATCCGAATTTGGAGCGGGTTTGGTTACCCCGTTATCCGCCAGGACAGAATTTGTGTGATCGGAAGCGGCGGGACCGGCAACCCGCCAACCTGCGATTTCAATATCACGGCCTCTGCATCGACGCTTACCCCGGCCTGTTCGACGACCGTATTCGCTGGTGCTGGCTGCACTGGCTCCGATTGCCCGTCGGTATCCTATGAATGGCACGGGCAGGGTACAAATTCAACATTTGCTTCCGCTACTATTTTGCCTCCTTATACCAACGGCACCTTTACGTACACATTAACTGCTACCAAGAATGGGTGTGAGCCAGTTGTCCGAAATCTCGATATTACCGTCACCGGATGCGAGCCTTCAGGACCTTTCGGCTTGTGCCGGGAAGCCGAGTGGTCGGCCAGTAACGGCCCCACCAGCAACGATCCGAACGCGTCGAACGGACAAACCAAAGGTGCCCAAAACAATTATGACTACTATGTCGACTACTTTTTGCCGGATGTGCCAGCCTCTGGGCTTTATCCGGTGACGTTGCGTTATTATGCGGAGCCAAACGCGCAAGTAAGCGTATCCGTGAATGGAAATATTGCGATTCCAACATTGCAATTGCCCCCTACTCATAGCTGGAATATCGTATGGCGCGAAGAGACATTCTACGTCAATTTGCCAGTCGGCAACAATACGGTCCGCATTCAGGGTTTGCCAGGAGCGGCTGTCCGTCAGGACAAGATTTGTGTCGGAAATATATCAGGCAATGCACGGATGGCCGCACCGGAGTTTATTTCAACAACACCCGACCTACCATCGCTCCAAGCCTACCCCAACCCCGCTCCCGGAGAGTTCAAAGCCAGTTTCCATTTGAAAACCGGTGAAGCTGCAACCATCCGCGTCACCGACGTACAGGGTAAGGTTTGGCATACGCGGAGCGTCAAAGGCAAGGGCTCGCACGAAGAGCGCATCAGCCTCGGCAATGCCCCCGCAGGCATTTACCTGCTGCAAGTGAAGAAACCGGATTCGGTGGAAACGAAAAAGATTTTATTCACGCGTTAATGCAAAAGCGGTTGCCTGAGATCAGGCAACCGCTTTTTGGTTATTTCCATTTGCTTCCCAGCCAGGCCTTTCGGAATGCCTGCATATCGGCCGAAACCGTTTGCCCCGCCTCCTCGAACGTAACTACCTGCAAACGCGGGTTTTCGGCGAGTTCAAGCATTGCCGACTTCTGCTCGTCGCGGTGTTTATATTCCACTGCAACCTGGTCGCCGGGTTTATGTGTTTTCAGTATGGAAGTCAATTCATCGTTTTTCGATACCAATCTTCCGTCCACTTTCAGGATTTCATCGTCGATGTCCAGTCCGGCTTTGTAGAGTGGGCTTCCGATGATGGTATTTGCCGTGATGGTGAGCCCTGCACCCTCTTTATAGCGCACATCGCCGATCCACGCTTGTCCTTCAAACTGTTTTTTCAGCAACAATCCCGCCCTGGCGAGCAACGGCGCATAGTCCAGCGACTCGTGCCCATTGATATATTTTGCAAAAAACTGCTGCGCAAATGCCTTGTCTTTGGTGTACGCGGCCAAAACCGATTCCAGGTCAGCCACATTATAGGCAATCTCGGGTTTACCATGTTTTGCCCAAACAGCCTTCATAAAATCATCGAGGTTCAGCCCCTTGCCTCTCAATTGAAGATCCAACGCGAGCGCCACCGAGGCTCCATAAGGATAGTAGGAAGTATAAATGTTCGGATAATTCGTCTTGTCGATCGCTACGCCTGCGTCTACAAAAACGGCATTGCTGCTGGCCTGCACAGGCGAAATGCGCTTTGCTCCGGCCGTGTTTTCCTTGGTATTGACGAGGGATGTCAGCGTTCGGCAATACTCTTCCAGAGAATCGAATCCGGCTCTTTCAAGAAGCAGGTCACCATAATATTGGGTAAATCCTTCGGCAAACCAGAGCTCAAAACTCATATTGCTCTTTTCAAAGTTGAAGGGTTCAAGGGTTTTCGGACGAATGCGCTCGACGTTCCAGGTATGGAAGAACTCGTGCGAGAACACGCCCAGCAGGTTGTCGGAACCGTCAAATGCGACCGGCAAGGTGATCATCGTGCTATTGCGGTGCTCCATGCCGTCGCCTTTTACATAGGGATTAATGCTGGCCAGAAAAGTGTAATTCCCGTTATCAAACACCGGAAATTCGCCGAAAACCATCCGCGCCTCCTCGGTAATGCGTTTTATTTTTCCGGCAAACGCGGTAGCAAGTGAATCGCTTCCCCTCGCCTCCAATGCAAGCCTGAACTGCGACGGCTTGCTATCCGCATTAGGCACCGTCCATTCCTTGATCGTGAGCTGGCCGATTTTAGTAGGCGAATCCATGAAGTACTGCAAATCGGGAGCAGTGAAAACGTTCGCTTCGCCGGTTGCTTTGAGTTGCGTGGCGATCGTCCAGGAATTAGGTTTCGGCAGGTTGAATGCGACGGTTATCGGCGCTTTTTCCAGCTCCTTTACCCACATAAATGTAGCCGGCATATTGAAATGCACGCTGCTGGCGTCGATTCCCGCGTAGGTACCGTCGGGGTGGTTGGCATATAAAGTGTATTCTACCCTCACAAAACCATTGGGGGCGGCGATTTTGTATACGTCACCATCCACGCGCTGCACCGGCACCGGTTTGCCCGATTTGTCGAATGCCGCCACGTCGTAGATATTCTTCCCGTACTCGTGCGTCGCATACCTGCCCGGGGACGAGCGCGACATCCTGAAAAGCAGTTCCTTCTGAGGCGCATCCGTTACGCTCAGCGCAATGCGGGCTTCATGGTGAACGATATTGGGAAACGATACATCATAGCGGATCGACTGCGCGAAGGCGTACGAGCATAATAGGGGCGTGGCAAGCAATGCGGCCAGTTTTTTCATGGACTGATTAAATGATTTTGAAGTGACAATGCACCAATTTAACCCAATAACCGAACATTTGAAGCGCCCATATACCTACTAACCCGATTATTGCTTAATTTTTCCGGTTCAAATCCCATTAAACCTTTAAATAGTATCGACCTTTCATGAAGAAACTGTTCCTTCCGCTCGCCCTGACCCTCGCTATCACCTCACAACACGCTTACAGCCAAACAAAAGCGCTTTTCAACGGAAAAGACCTGAAAGGATGGCACATTGATGTGCCCGAAATGGATAAAGACCCGAAGGCTGTGAACCCGTTCCTCGTGCGCAATGGCCTGCTCGTGAGCCTGGGAACGCCCGGCGGGCACCTCATCACGGACGCGCAGTATGAGAACTTCCGGTTTACGTATCAATACCGCTTTGCAGGCAAGCCGGGCAATTGCGGTGCGCTGGTATTCGTTTCCAAGCCGCGCGATTTGTATGATATGTTTCCCAAATCCATCGAAGTGCAAATGATGCACCAGAATGCAGGTGATTTCTGGTGTATTCAGGAGGATATTACCGTGCCCGACATGGAGAAACGCCGCGGGCCTAAGGAAAAATGGGGCGTGAACGGCGATAAGCTCCGCCGCATTCCCAACCTCACCGACGGCACCGAAAAGCCTTTGGGCGAATGGAATTCGATGGTGATAGAATGTGTTAAGAATTCAATTAAAGTATGGCTCAATGGGGTGCTGGTCAACTACGGCTATGACGCGACGGCTTCAAAAGGCCAGATCGCATTGCAGTCCGAGGGATCCGAAGTTGAGTTCAAGGATATTAAACTGACGCCGATTAAAGCGCTTTCCAAATAATGAACCTTAAATCAAACCGTCTGGTCCGGAATATCGCGATTGTCGTGGTGCTGATCGCCAATATTGGCTGTGATCAGATCTCGAAAAGCGTGGTGAGGGAGAATGTGGGTTTTTATCAGACGATCCACGTGATCAAGGACTACGTCACCATTACCTACGTCGAAAATACGGGCGCATTCCTGAGCATAGGAAGCTCGCTACCCGATTCGATCAAGATATTCGTGTTGTCCGTCATCCCGCTGATCGCCCTGCTATTCGGCATTATCTACCTGTTGACCAAAAAGAACCTGACCTGGCTCAGCGCGCTTGCATTGAGTTTTGCCATTGGCGGCGGCATCGGTAACATTTACGACCGCCTCGTCCACGGCTCGGTCACCGATTTCATGCATATCAATTTCGGGTTATTTCAAACCGGCATATTCAACATGGCCGACGTGTCGATCATGACGGGGATGTTTATCTTTCTCTACCAGTCATATAGCAGACAAAAGTCGAGGTTTCCCGGGATTTGAGGTAACATTTGAAATGCGGCGGCGCAGTTCGTCCACATTGCAGTTCATCAACATTAATGCGTGGCGCCGTTTTTGTTGTTACATGCCCGACGCCATTTTCCGATTGTGCCTAACCATTTTGTTACAAATATTACGCGCCGCTGACGCTTAGCGCAGAGATTTATAGTACCGCCACTACATAGCATTGGTACCAAACAATACACCGACAAGCGCCAGCGGCGCGTAATATTTGTAGTCGTAATGCGATCACGTTTTGTTCGCATCGCAAGTGCCGTTAGGCACGGAACATTGGTAGCAACCCGCCGCATTCATCACGGATTTAAATGCCGTCAGGCATGTAGCAGTCATGCAAAAGAAGGCCCCGGCGGAGTATCGCTACAAACAGGTTGCCCCTCGGGGTATTTCGATCCCATATTTCAAACCTGGACGATTGCATTTCACGCTAAAAACAAAAATGGCTCCCGATGATCGGGAGCCATTTTTACATTTTGGAATAATATGTACTACTGAGCGCCAACCGATTTGCGGATGATATTCAATGCAGAACCTGCTTTGAACCATTCGATCTGCTGGGCATTGTAGGTATGGTTTACAGGGAATTCTTCGGTTGTGCCGTCGTTGTGGTGCAACACGACCGTCAGAGGCTGTCCTTCCGCAAATGTTTCCAGGCCGAGGATGTCAATTGTATCGTCCTCCTGGATTTTATCGTAATCTGCTGTGTTCACGAACGTCAGCGCCAGCATACCTTGCTTTTTCAGGTTGGTTTCGTGGATACGTGCGAACGATTTGGTCAAAATCGCGCGTACACCCAGGAAACGAGGCTCCATTGCCGCGTGCTCGCGTGATGAACCTTCCCCGTAGTTTTCGTCACCTACCACGATTGTACCGATGCCGTGTGCCTTGTAGTCACGCTGCACCGCCGGCACTTCCGAATACTGGTTGGTAAGCTGGTTTTTGATCGTGTTGGTTTTCTCGTTGTAGTAGTTAACCGCACCGATCAGCATGTTGTTCGAGATATTATCCAGGTGTCCGCGGTATTTCAACCATGGACCGGCCATTGAAATATGGTCGGTGGTACACTTGCCTTTTGCCTTAATGAGGAGTTTCAACCCGGTAAGGTCCGTGCCTTCCCACGCAGGGAATGGTTCGAGCAGTTGCAGGCGGTCCGAAGTAGGGCTTACCAAAACCTGAACCTGGCTGCCGTCTTCCGCGGGAGCCTGGTAGCCGGCATCCTCCACTGCAAAACCTTTGGTAGGTAATTCCAAGCCGGTCGGTTCGTCGAGCAATACCTCTTCGCCGTCGGTGTTCACAAGCTTGTCTACGCGCGGATCGAAAGTAAGGCGCCCGGCAATAGCCATAGCGGTTACGATCTCAGGCGAGGCAACAAAAGAGTGCGTATTAGGGTTACCATCCGCACGTTTCGAGAAGTTGCGGTTGAATGAGGTGATGATCGAGTTTTTCTCGCCTTTCTCCGCACCGTGACGCGCCCATTGGCCGATACAAGGCCCGCAAGCGTTCGCCAGCACTACCCCACCGATTTTCTCGAACGTATCCAGAAAACCATCGCGCTCCACCGTGTACCGTACCTGTTCTGAACCAGGTGTAATGGTATATTCAGAAGTAACCTGCAATTTCTTGTCAACTGCCTGCCGGGCCAGAGACGCTGCACGGCTTACGTCTTCATAAGAAGAGTTGGTGCACGATCCGATCAGACCTACCGAAAGTACTTCCGGCCAACCGTTTTCCTTTACCGCCGTAGCGAATTTGGAAAGCGGCCATGCCAGGTCCGGTGTAAACGGACCGTTGATATGCGGCTCCAAAGTGGAAAGGTCCAGTTCGAGAAGCTGATCGTAGTAAGATGCGGGATCTGCATACACTTCATCATCAGAACGAAGGTATTCTTTGATCTTATCCGCTGCGTCGGCCACATCGGCGCGCTCTGTTGCCCTTAGGTAAGCAGCACTTTTCTCGTCGTAAGCGAAGATTGAAGTGGTAGCACCGATTTCCGCACCCATGTTACAGATCGTGCCCTTGCCGGTAGCAGACAGGCTTTCGGCACCTTCGCCGAAATATTCCACCACGTAGCCGGTTCCACCTTTTACGGTGAGCTGGCCTGCAACCCAGAGGATCACGTCTTTCGCAGCTGTCCATCCGCTCAGTTTGCCGGTCAGTTTCACACCGATCAGTTTCGGCATTTTCAACTCCCAGGCCAAACCGGACATCACGTCGCTCGCATCCGCACCGCCGACGCCGATCGCGATCATACCTAACCCGCCCGCATTAGGCGTGTGGGAATCGGTACCGATCATCATGCCGCCGGGGAAAGCGTAGTTTTCAAGTACCACCTGGTGGATGATACCTGCACCTGCACGCCAGAAACCGATTCCGTATTTGTTGGAAACGGAGGAAAGGAAATCATATACTTCTTTATTCTTGTCTACCGCATTCTTCAAATCCTGCGCGGCACCCACTTCCGCCTGAATCAGGTGGTCGCAGTGCACGGTAGATGGAACGGCAACTTTCGGGCGACCGGCCTGCATGAATTGCAGCAGCGCCATTTGCGCCGTAGCATCCTGCATTGCCACACGGTCCGGAGCGAAATCCACGTACGACTTGCCACGTTCGTGGCTTTGCGTGGCCGTTCCTTCCCACAAGTGGGAGTATAAAATTTTCTCTGACAACGTCAAAGGCCGTCCTACTACTTTACGGGCGGCATTTACTCTTTCTTCCATGCGGGCATAAACGCCCTTAATCATATCTAAGTCAAACGCCATAGCTCTTAAATTAATGATTACACATTCACGGTTTCAACAATTGAAACACTAATTACTATCTGCTTAGTGCCTTGACAGGAGGTGCGAACTTGGTCAGGTCAATACCCACCACAGCAGCCTTATATTCGTCCACATTAGGAATGCGGCCGAGGATTGCCGACAGCACCACAACAGGTGTGGACGCGAGCAGGGACTCTCCTTTTTTACGATCCGAATCTTCCACAACCCTTCCCTGGAAGAGGCGCGTAGAAGTCGCCAATACGGTATCTCCTTTGGCAGCTTTTTCCTGGTTACCCATGCAAAGGTTACAGCCGGGGCGTTCCAGGTACATCATGTTTTCGTATTCGGTGCGTGCTGCCACTTTCGGTGCATTGTCGTCGAATTCGAAACCGGAGTATTTCTGCAACACATCCCAGTCGCCCTCACTTTTCAGCTCTTCAATGATATTATAGGTAGGTGCAGCCACCACAAGCGGTGCATGGAACTCCACTTTCCCCTGTTGTTCTTCCAGGTTTTTGAGCATTTGAGAAACAATCTTCAAATCGCCTTTGTGAACCATGCAGGAACCTACAAAGCCAAGATCTACCTTTTTATCGTCGCCATAGAAAGAGATAGGACGGATCGTATCGTGGGTATATCTTTTGGAAACATCTTTGTTATTAACATCCGGATCCGCAATCATAGGTTCTACGATCACATCGAGGTCAATCACTACTTCCGCGTAATATTTTGCATTCGCATCCGGCGTAAGCGCTGGCTTTTCACCTGATTTAATTTCCGCAATACGCTTGTCCGCCTTGTTGATCAAGCCCTGAAGAACCTGCTTGTGGTTGTCCATGCCTTTATCGATCATGATCTGGATTCTGTTTTTCGCGATTTCCAGCGATTCGATCAGCGTATCGTCTTCCGAAATACAGATAGAAGCCTTAGCCTTCATTTCAGCAGTCCAGTCGGTGAATGTAAATGCCTGGTCGGCTGGCAGTGTTCCGATGTGCACCTCGATAATGCGGCCCTGGAATACGTTCTCTCCGCCAAATTGCTGCAACATCTGTGCCTGGGTAGCATGCACCACATCACGGAAATCCATGTGCTCCTTCATATCACCCTTGAAAGTCACTTTCACGGATTCGGGGATCGGCATGGATGCCTCACCGGTAGCCAATGCCAATGCAACAGTTCCTGAGTCGGCACCGAATGCAACACCTTTGGACATCCTTGTGTGCGAGTCGCCACCGATGATGATCGCCCATTCGTCCACCGTAATATCATTCAATACCTTGTGAATTACGTCGGTCATCGAGTGATACTCTCCTTTCGGGTCACGGGCAGTGATGAGACCGAAATCGTTCATGAACTTCATCAGTTTCGGAATATTGGCTTGCGCTTTTTTATCCCAAACCGACGCCGTGTGACAGCCCGACTGGTATGCACCATCTACGATCGGCGAAATAACCGTCGCCGCCATCGATTCCAGTTCCTGTGCCGTCATCAATCCCGTCGTATCTTGTGAACCGACGATGTTAACTTCTACGCGAACGTCAGAACCTGCATGCAAAACCTTACCAGGCGTGGTACCAACCGCATTTCTGTTGAAGATTTTTTCAACCGCAGTCAAACCTTGTCCTTCATTGGAAATCTCTTTGGAAGGAGCAAACACCGGTGTTGGTTCAATGCCCAGGATTTTCGCCGCGACAGTCTGGATTTTTTTACCAAATACGATTGCGTATGATCCGCCGGCTCTGATAAATTCTTTTTTCTGCGGCGTAAGGGCTTTCGAAATGTCGATCAGCTCCTTTTCGCCATTATAAAGTTTCTTTGTTTGCGTATTGATCGTCAAAACAGTACCTGTCGCTACGGAGTAAACTTCCTCCAAAACAGGGTCACCATTCTCATTACGAACCACATTACCGTCCGCATCCACCTTTTTAACCCAGTTTTTGAGGTCGATACCGATACCGCCGGTAACGTCTACTGTGGTGAGGAAGATCGGAGAAATACCATTTGTACCACCCACGATCGGCGCGATATTGACAAACGGCACATATGGGCTTGCCTGTTTACCGGTCCAAAGTGCCACGTTGTTCACGCCCGACATCCGGGATGAGCCTACACCCATGGTACCTTTTTCGGCGATCAGCATGACGCTTTTGCCAGGATGTTGTGCCTGCAAAGCCTTGATTTCCTGCTGTGCCTGAGGGGTGATCATGCATTGGCCGTGCAGTTCGCGGTCGGAACGGGAGTGGGCCTGGTTACCGGGAGAAAGCAAATCGGTAGAAATGTCGCCTTCACCTGCAATGAACGTAACGACCTGGATTTCTTCGGGAAGTTCGGGAAGCTTGGTGAAGAACTCAGCCTTCGCGTAGCTTTCCAGAATGTCTTTTGCGATTTCGTTGCCGTTTTTGAATGCCTCTTTCAGGCGGTCGGTGTCGGCATCGTAAAGGAAAACCTGTGTTTTGAGCACCTCTCCCGCTGATTTCGCGATAGAAGCGTCGTCGCCCAATGCAAGGTCAAGCAATACTTCAATGGAAGGACCACCTTTCATGTGAGACAACAGCTCAAATGCGAAGGCGGGTGATATTTCTGCTACTACGGATTCCCCCAGGATGATCTCCTTCAAAAACCTGGCTTTCACACCAGCTGCACTAGTAGTTCCTGGTAAGGTGTTGTAAATGAAAAATTTAAGAGAGTCTTCCCGATGGGCGTTTGCTGTATCTTTGATCTGTGCGATGATTTCTCCCAGCAATTCGGCACCATCAATCGGCTTCGGGTGAAGCCCCTGGGTCTTTCTTTCTTCAATCTCGTTAATGTAGTCCTGATAGATATTCATGATGAAATCTTTTCAATGTTAAAGGCAATATCTGTTGTCAATAAAACGGGCGAAAGTACGAAATTACAGAATATACGGAGGCATTCCGTCCGATTTTCCCTACTATTTAAAACCAGTATATTCTAGCCGTACACTTAAATAACCCCCGTCCAATTTTTTTTGTTCTGACAACCTGTATATTGAAGAAATAATTTGAAATACCCCCTTCGGGAGGTGCTGTAACGCGTTCTGTTTTTCAATCAGCTTTTATTTGCGCTTTGATTTTTTCTCGGATTGTGCCCTATATTTGGACATTCAAAGTGCTACCAGGTCCCTTAAATCGAAAGTTATGTCAAAAAATCTGGTGATCGTAGAGTCACCGGCGAAGGCCAAAACCATTGAAAGTTACCTTGGGCAGGATTTCACTGTCAAGTCCAGTTTCGGACATGTCCGTGACCTCCCGGAACACGATATGGGTGTTGATGTTGAGCATGGTTTCCAACCCTCTTACGAAATCTCCTCCGATAAAGTCAAAGTCATTTCAGAGCTCAAAAAACTGGCAAAAGATGCAGAAGTATGGCTCGCGACCGATGATGACCGCGAGGGAGAAGCTATTTCCTGGCATTTGAAAGAGGCTCTCGGGCTTCCCGACAATACCAAGCGGATCGTATTTCGTGAGATTACCAAAACCGCTCTGCGGAATGCCATCGAAAAACCGCGGACCATCGACACAGCCCTGGTAGACGCCCAACAGGCACGTCGTATCCTCGACCGCCTCGTGGGTTACGAACTTTCACCGGTACTTTGGAAAAAGATCCGCATTGGTAAATCGAACCTTTCGGCCGGCCGGGTACAATCGGTGGCCGTACGTATAATAGTAGAGCGGGAAAGGGAAATCGATGCTTTCAAAAGCAAAAGCAGTTTTAAGGTGACAGCGCATTTCGACCTCGGCAACGGGAAAGTATTGAATGCGGAACTCGCCAAAAACTTCCCTACCGAACAGGAAGCTTATCAGTTTCTGGAAAAATGTATCGGGGCCGAGTTCTCGATCCGTAATCTTGAAGTTAAACCTGCTAAAAAAACACCTGCACCGCCATTTACAACTTCTACACTACAACAGGAAGCATCCCGCAAGCTGAGTTTTTCGGTAGCGCAGACGATGACCGTCGCACAGCGCCTGTACGAAGCCGGTAAGATTTCTTACATGCGTACCGACTCTACCAACCTGTCGGAAGAAGCGCTTGATAAGTCAAAGCAGCAGATCACGAAAGAATATGGGGACGAATATTATAATCGCCGTATATTCAAAACCAAGTCCGAATCGGCGCAAGAGGCGCACGAAGCGATCCGCCCTACCGATTTCTCTACGCTGGTAGGCAGCAGCGATCGCAACGAGCAGCGCCTGTACGAACTGATCTGGAAACGTGCCATCGCATCGCAGATGTCGGACGCCCAATTGGAGCGTACCACCGCCACGATCGGCATTTCGACCACGTCGGAAGAGCTGGTAGCACAAGGTGAAGTGATCAAATTCGAAGGGTTCCTGAAAGTATACCTCGAGTCGAGCGATGACGAAGGTGATGAAGAACAAAAAGGAATGCTTCCGCCGTTGAACATCGGGCAGGTGTTAAAACTGGCTGATATGAAGGCAACAGAGCGATTTACCCGTAACCCGCCGCGCTATACCGAGGCGAGCCTGGTGAAAAAACTCGAAGAAATGGGGATCGGACGCCCGTCTACGTACGCGCCGACGATCTCGACAATCCTGAAACGGGAATACATTGTTAAAGAGGACCGTCAGGGTTTCGAAAGAGAATTCAAGGAAATGACCCTTGCCAATGATCAGATCAAGAGCAAGGTCAATAAAGAAGTATATGGTTCGGAAAAGGCTAAACTCTTCCCTACCAGCACTGGGATGGTGGTCAACGACTTCCTCGTGAGCCATTTCCAGGATATCGTCGATTATTCGTTCACGGCGAGCGTGGAAAAGGATTTTGACCACATTGCCGAAGGCCAACTGGGCTGGCAGCAGATGATCAAGGACTTTTATACGCCGTTTCAGAAGAAGGTCGCCGAAGCGCGCGAAGAAGCGATCGATAAGAGCCTTACAACCCGCGAACTGGGAGAAGATCCGGCCACGGGCAAGAAAGTGTCGGTAAGGATCGGGAAATATGGCCCTTATGTGCAGATCGGCGACGTGGAAGACGAAGAAAAGCCGCGTTTCGCAAGCTTGCAGAAGGGCCAGCTGATGGAAACCATCACTTTGGACGAGGCATTTGAACTGTTCAAACTGCCCCGCCAGGTTGGGTTCTTCGAAGACAAGGACATGGTTGTGAACGTCGGCAAATTCGGTCCGTACGTAAAGCACGACGGCAAGTACTACTCGCTGGCTAAAACGGACGATCCGATGGCGGTCACCGAGGAACGTTTGATTGAAATTATTGAAGAAAAGCGCTTGCAGGATTCCAACCGCACGATCAAGGAATTTGCGGAAGATCCCGAGGCAAAGGTTCTGAATGGCCGGTACGGGCCTTACATTGCCTTTGGAAAGAAGAATGTAAAAATCCCGAAAGGTACCGAGCCGGCATCGCTGACCTACGACCAGGTATTGAAACTGGCCGCCGAAACACCGGACAAGCCGGCGGGACGCGGAGCCAAAAAACCAGCCGCGGCGAAGGCCACCGCTGCAAAGGCACCGGCGGCCAAGAAGCCTGCTGCTAAAAAAGCAACAAAAAAAGGTTAACACACATAAAACGAAGAAGCCCATGAAAAAACTGGTTGTACTTTCCGGAGCAGGGATCAGCGCTGAGAGCGGGATCAGTACTTTTAGAGATAATAATGGGCTTTGGGATAATTACCGCATCGAGGACGTCGCTACGCCCGAAGCCTGGATTCGCAACCAGGAGCTCGTGCTGGATTTCTACAACCAGCGCAGGAAACAGGCCGCGGATGTGAAGCCTAATGCGGCACATTACGCCCTGGCGGAGCTGGAAAAGCATTTCGATGTAACAATCGTAACGCAGAACGTCGATAACCTGCATGAACTCGCGGGCTCCTCCAAAGTGATCCATTTGCATGGGGAACTTTTCAAATCGCGAAGCACGAAAGATCCTAAGCTCGTGTATGATATGACGGGCTGGGAGCTGAAAACGGGCGATTTGTGCGAATTGGGCAGCCAGCTGCGGCCGCATATCGTGTGGTTTGGCGAAGAGGTACCCATGATGGAAGTGGCCGTGGATGTGACCGAACAGGCGGATATGTTCCTGGTGATCGGCACGTCCCTCGCGGTTTACCCCGCTGCCGGGCTCGTGCATTATGTTCCTATCGGCAAGCGTATTTACATTGTAGATCCGAACAAACCGGACATAACCTTGAAATCCAACATGGTTTTCATCCAGGAAAAAGCCACGACCGGAATGCAAACTTTGATCAAGAAATATTTACTACCTGAATAATAATGCAACTACTCGACGGGAAAGCTATTTCTTCCCAAATAAAATCTGAAATCAAGGCCGAGGTTGAACAATGGGTCGCCGGCGGTGGTAAGAAACCGCATTTGGCCGCGATACTCGTAGGCCAGGATGGCGCCAGCGAAACTTACGTGGCTTCCAAAATCCGCAGCTGCGAAGAAATCGGGTTCACCTCTACCCTGCTGCGTTTCGAAGCGGACATTACCGAGGCGCAACTCCTCGAAGCGGTAGAATCGCTGAATAATGATCCCGATGTAGACGGTTTTATCGTACAGCTGCCGCTACCAAAACACATTTCTGAAAACACAGTGATGGAAGCCGTGAACCCTGCGAAAGACGTGGACGGTTTCCACCCGATTAACGTCGGCAGAATGTGCAAAGGACTGCCTGCTTACATTTCCGCTACGCCCTTTGGCATCCTCGAAATGCTGATCCGGGCCGGAATCGAAACGAGCGGCAAGCATTGCGTGGTAATCGGCCGCAGCCAGATCGTAGGCTTGCCGATGAGCATTCTCATGCAGCGCAATACCTACCCGGGTAACTGTACCGTGACGATCACGCACAGCAAAACACAAAACCTGAAAGAGATCTGCCAGTCGGCCGACATACTGATCGTCGCGTTGGGCCGGCCGGAATTCGTGAAGGCCGATTATATCAAAGAAGGTGCCGTCGTAGTGGACGTGGGCATTACCCGCGTGGCCGACGCCACCAAAAAGAGCGGTTTCTCGATCAAGGGCGACGTCGATTTCAACGACGTGGCACCTAAATCGAGCTACATTACACCCGTGCCGGGCGGTGTAGGTCTGATGACCATCTGCGGTTTGCTGACCAACACGTTTAAGGCGGCTAAGAAGGAAATTTATAAATAGGCCGTCAGCTGTCGGCAATCGGCTGTCGGCCCTTGGCAAAATGCAGATTTAAAAGAGCCGAAAGCCGACGGCCGATTGCCGAAGTAAAAAAGCCGGATCATCGGGATTTGCTTAAATCCTGGCGATCCGGCTTTTTTATGTTAAAATTTTAAAAAAGTAGGTAAGAAAGTTGCTCAATTCGTTTTTTACTAAAAGATTTGTCAATTGGTAGGCAGTTTGAACGGATCGGTTGTACTATGAGCATCGTCAGCAACAACATCAAGTATCTCAGAAGGCTGAACGGCCTGACGCAGGAACAGTTTGCCCGTAAGATATCGATCAAGAGATCGTTACTGGGTGCTTACGAGGAAGCCAGGGCCAATCCCAACCTTACTAATCTCAAAAACATGGCCGCCGCATTCGGCGTTAGCGTGGATAATTTGCTAAAAAACGATTTGCGAAAACTAAGGGAAACACCCGAAATGTCGCTTCCGCTGACAACCTCGCGGCAAATGACGGTTTCGCATTCGGGCACGATGCCCCAGCCCACGCCTACGCGCACGCCCGGGTACACGGAGCCGCAGCCACTGTCTAAAATCATTGAAACATACCAGCAGCCCGAACAGCCATTAAGGCAAGTTTCGCGGCAGATCAATTTGAAACCCATTAGCGGAGAAACTCCTCAGCCAGACGTGGCCCGGCCAAACGTGGCCCAACCGAATGCGGTCCGACCGAACGCGGCTCAGCAGGAGGTATTTCACCAGCCAGCCTATCAGCAGCCAGCTTCTCACAGCCCTGCCACGATGCAGCCGCAACCGGCACCTCAGCCAGGCGCAGGTTTGCCTACATTCAACAACCAATACCAGACCCCGCAATTCAATGCGGCGGTGGAGCAGCCCGCGCAGCACTTCCCTACTATTCAATGGGTAGCGCGCAACAAACAGGCCGAATACATAGCCCATTTTCAGAATCCGGGTTATCTAAACTCGCTGCCACTTTTCCAGTTGCCTAATCTGCCATCGGGCTATTACCGTGCATTTGAAAGCGGCGAGGACTTCACCTACCCCGGCTCCATACTCGTGGGGACTTTCATTCGCAATTGGTATGATATCAAGGACGGTATGCAGTATGTCTTCCTGCTCAGAAACCATGGATTGATTTACAGAAATGTATTCAATCAGGTGAAGACGGCGGGTGTGTTGCTGCTTACGTCGGACAATGCAGAGATTGCGGAGCTGGAAGTTCCTTTGCAGGATGTGCTGGAAGTGTGGGAAGTAAAGGCTTTCGTAAGCGCGCAAATGCCTGTGCCCCAGCCTTCACTCGAACGGGTGGCTCAACTCGTGGATGAGTTGCAAATGGAGCTGAGCCAGTACCGTCAGTAATCGTTACTTCGAAAGCGTATTGAACAACGCCTCGATCTTCGCGAGGTCTTTACTTTTGGAGGTGGTTTCCAAAACCGCAACACCCATTTGATACCACAGGCCATCTCCTGCTGTAAGGTATTTACCGCGTTTAGTCGGGCGGTTTTCAGATGCATTATCGGCTACAAATTCAGCTTTGTAAACTGTATCCATTATTTTTTGCAATTGATCCCAATGCAGTTTACGGGCGGTACCGCCATTTTTGCTTAATGTAAATTCCTTCTTTCCGAACGACGCTTTTAAATCAATAACGGTTTTGCTGTCATCGATATCCAGATAAGTCAGTTCAAAAGGTTTTTCACGACCCGCAGTTTCGAAGATCGCCTGCATCATTTCCTGCAAGAAGTAAGACCAGCGCTCTTTATCAACCGGGTAAATCGTAACGTACTTGCCGTTCTCTTCCAGTTCTATTTCAATAAAATCTTCGTACTCACTCTCCTCGCGTTTGCGAATGGTTTTAGAACTGGTGAAAATCTCCTGAAACTCGTTAATCCAAATCGCCGGCAATGCGCCCTTCCATTTATAGTCGTCATCCTTGGAAAAACCTTCATCGTAAATTTCGTCGTCTGTCAGTTCTAAGCGGTCGTTGTAAATAATGTCGAAATCTACACGCAGGTCCTCAGCCGACTGAATATCCAGTTTCAAAGTGTAGAAATGGGCAAACGGGGCCGGAACTACCGGAGCTGTCTGATAGCGAACAATATACTGACCGGGTATTTGAAGATTTTTATCCATTCGGAATATTTAAAAACTGTTGAAATGTGGCGCGCTTGTCTACTTTGTCGGTAGCTGTTTTGGCAAACGCTTTTGCAAAGTAAATATGTTTCGGGTTCTCATAGGTCGAAACACGGCTTCTAATTTCTGCCGGGAGTTTCTCATCGGGCATATTATCCAATGCATTTTCGACCACCAGCACGAGCTTCTGTCCCAGTTTTTCATCGGGTTCCCACCAGCAGAAAAATGCATTGGGAATACCCAAATCATGAAAAACCCGCGCGATCTGTTGATCTGTCTGGTCCAGCACAATTTTCACACCGCCGGAATTGATCACATTATCCGCCCGCCCTATCCATTGAAATCCGCCTTCCACGAGTTGCACCAGATCATTGGTCTGCACCTTTTGCCCGCTGGTAACAGCCCCGGATACAAACAGGCAGCCCCGCTCGTCCGTACCAAAGGCAATTCCAGGCAGAAACACATATGAATCGCTCGCATCCGGCCCGTTCAATGCCTTCAAAGCGACGTGGGAAACGGTTTCGGTCATACCGTAGCTTTGGAAAACGGGGACGTTCAGGGCTTTGATCCTGCCCGCCAATGCCAGATTCACCGGCGCCCCGCCGAGGAGTATTTTACCCAGCTTACGCACATGGTCGGCCGTCGCCGGACTTTCCAGGATCGCCTGCAATTGCATCGGCACCATGGCCACAAAGTCGAAATCCACGGTATCCAGGCCATTCAGCGGGTTCGACGTAGGCTCTGTGACGGTCAGTTCCCAGCCCAGCTCCAATCCCCGGACGAGCATCATCAGCCCCGCAATATAGCCCACATTCAGGCACACGAGCGCGCGCGTCCCGCTCCCGAGCGCAAGGGCCTTGCCCGTCATAGCCGCACTCGCTTCCAGTTGCTTGCGCGTGACGGTAATAGGTTTGGGCATGCCTGTGGAGCCGGAGGTATGGAGCACAAACTCCCTGTCGCCTTCAAGCCACCTTCCCATAAAGTCGTAAGCCTGTGCGAAATAGGGATTTCGCGGCCTTTTCTGCGTTTGCCAATGCGTTTTGCCCGTTGTCCAGATCATACCTGTAATTTCTGCGGATTCATTGTTCCGGGTTGCGAATAGCCCGTTTTTAATGCGGTGGAAAGTTATTCATTTGTTTTTGAACCTAACCCAAACAATGAGTAATTTCGCGCATTCGGGCAATACTTAACGGTGACATTTCCCGCCAGGCGTTGCCATTTATTCCAATCTTACCAATCTGATTTATGTCCAGTACAGTTCAATGGGAAACCATTAAAGAATACGAAGAAATTCTCTTTACACTTCACGAAGGAATTGCCAAAATCAGCATCAACCGCCCGCACAAGCATAACGCATTTACACCGCTTACGGTCACTGAAATGATCGATGCGATGCACATTTGCCGCGAAGATCCCCGGATCGACGTCATTATCCTGACCGGCGAAGGCGGCAAAGCATTCTGCTCCGGCGGCGACCAGTCGGTACGCGGCCACGGCGGCTACATCGGCGACGACCACGTACCACGCCTGAACGTGCTCGACTTGCAAAAAATGATCCGCTCAATTCCCAAAGCCGTAATCGCGATGGTGGCCGGCTGGGCGATCGGCGGCGGCCACGTGCTGCACGTGATCTGCGATATTTCGATCGCAGCCGACAATGCACGTTTCGGACAAACCGGCCCGAAAGTCGGCAGCTTCGATGGCGGCTTCGGCGCATCGTACCTTGCCCGCGTGGTAGGCCAGAAAAAAGCACGCGAAATTTGGTTCCTCTGCGACCAGTACGACGCCGATGAAGCATTGCAAATGGGCCTTGTGAATAAAGTGGTTCCCTTAGAGCAACTGGAAACAGTGACTCTGGAATGGGCGAAAAAAATTCAGGAAAAAAGCCCGTTGTCTATCCGTATGCTCAAAAGCGCATTCAATGCGGAACTCGACGGACAAGCAGGTATCCAGGAGCTGGCAGGCAATGCAACACTGCTTTACTACCTCAGTGAGGAAGCGAAAGAAGGACAGCGCTCGTTTTTGGAGAAAAGAAAGCCGGATTTCAGCAAATTCCCGAAATTCCCTTGATTTAGTCGGGAAAGATTAACATTTTAACTCATATCATTACAAATACTCACTGAATGAACCATTGGCTTGTAAAATCAGAACCATTTAAATACTCCTGGGACCACCTCGTTGCCGAGGGGGAAGGCATGTGGGATGGCGTCCGCAACTACGCCGCCCGCAATAACCTGATGGCAATGAAAGTGGGCGATCCCGTGCTGTTCTACCACAGCAATGAGGGCAAGGAGGTCGTTGGGCTTGCCAAGGTTTCAAAGGAACATTACCCCGACCCTACTACCGAAGAACCGGGATGGGTGGTGGTGAACCTCGTTCCCGTTGAGAAGTTCCCGAACACCGTTACGCTTGCGCAGATCAAGAAGGACGAGCTCCTCAAACAAATGGACCTCGTCCGTTTGTCGCGACTGTCGGTCGTACCGGTCAAACGCGAAGAATTCGACCATATCGTTGCTTTGGCACATGACAAAAAATAAGCGATCCGTTTTTCGGCTGGTCTTACCGTTACTTTTCCTGGGCGTCCTCGGTGCGCCGGTTTTCGCCCAGGGAGTGAAGCGGATTGAACTTCCCTTGCCCGGTAACACGGCCTACCAGGCTGTTCCGCTCGGCAAACAGGGCGTACTGCTCATTTCCAAGCCCGACAAGGGCACGTTCAATGTCCAGAAATTCGACACGAACCTCGAACGGGTGTGGTCTATCGACGGCCCGATCGAATCGAACCTCGATTACATCGCATCCTCCTACGACGGGCAGGCCGTATTCCTGCTTTTCAGCAAGTACCGGAGCTCTTTGTATCAAATTGTGAAGGTGAATGTCGGCCCCGGCTTCGTGGAGACTTTTACTATTAATACCGTCGATCGTTTTGAGATCACAGATTTCAAAACGATGGGCTATTCCGTTTTTATGGCAGGTATGGTACGTAATGAGCCGGTGTTGATCTACACCCAGCTTACTACGCAGCAAACCAGGGTGTTACCTTCGGCCATTAAAGGCTCTAACGCCATTCAGACGGTCGAAGTGGATACGGCGCAGCATTTGGTGAATGTTTGTTTCGCGGTAAAAAAAGGCCGTCAGACCAAAATCGTGGCGCGTTCCTACGAAGAAACCGGCGAGCTTTACACGCAGGTCAGCGTAGATCCGGAAGATGATTTCTCCTTACTCAGCGGCCGTTTGCAGGTTTTGAACGACTCTGTTCGCATTGTGATCGGCACTTATGGCTACCGCAATATGCAGAGCAGCACCGTAGCGGCCTCGCAGGGATTGTACATCAGCAAGATCGTCGGCGACGAAACGGTTTTCACCAAGTACCACAGTTTTACCGATTTCAAAAACTTCTTCAACTTCCTGAGTGAACGCCAGCAGGAGAAGATGGAAAAACGTATCAGAAAGAAAAAGGAAAGCGGCGACGACCTGAAACTGAATTACCGGCTGCTTGTACACGATATTGTACCGAAAACCAATAATTTCCTCCTGGTAGCGGAAGTATTCTATCCTGAATACCGCTATCAAAACCCCAGCATGATGGGCGGTTTCAATTACGGATACGGCGGATACGGTTACCCGTTCGGAATGGGCCTCTATAATCCCTATCTCTGGAATCCGATGTACGGCGGCAGGGGTTATAACCAACAGGTGTTCGATGGTTTTACATATACGCACGCGGTCGTTGCGGATGTGGACCAGAACGGTAACCTGCTTTGGGATAACAGCATTAGTTTCGACAACGTAAAAAGTATGGAATTGAAGGAAAAGATCAAGGTCCAGTCCTTTACTAATGGTAATTCCAAACTGATTTACAGCCATAACGGCGCCATTCGCAGCAAGATCATCAAAGGCAACCAGGTGATCGACAGCGACCGCGTCATCCCGAATGAGACTTACGTGGAAGGCGACAAAGTGCGTAAAACCAGCACCGACGATATCGACTACTGGTACGACAATTTCTACCTGGCATGGGGCGAACAACGCATTGTCAACGCAGCAGGTGATCCGAACACGAGGGGGAGGCGGAATGTGTTTTATTTGAACAAGATTGCTTATTAGGACTTCGGCTGTCGGCCGTCAGCTGTCGGCCCTTAAGCCTCCGGGAGCACTTTCATAATCTACAACTTAAAAAAGGCCGACGGCCGAAAGCCGAAAGCCGAAGTAAAACTTTGATACTACTTTCACCAGACCAACATACCGACTACCAACTGATCGACAGCGGCGGATTTGAGAAACTCGAAAAATTCGGGCCGTACGTGCTCTCGCGGCCTGAGCCGCAGGCTATCTGGGACAAGTCGCTTTCGGAAGCAGAATGGGACAAGCGCTCGAATGCTGTTTTCAAAAAGGATAAAAACTCACAAGACAAGGGCCAGTGGATTACCAAAGGCGATATGCCGGACAAATGGGTGTTCCAATACCGCACCAAAGAGTTGCATTTGCGCACGAAACTGGCATTGTCGTCCTTCAAGCACGTAGGCGTGTTTCCCGAGCAGGCTACCAACTGGGATTTCATCTCCCGGACTTTGAAGCAAATGCCGGAGGAAAAACCGTCGGTACTCAATCTGTTTGCCTATACCGGCATTGCCTCGCTGGCGGCGAAATCGGCCGGCGCGGATGTAACGCACGTGGATTCGGTGAAGCAGGTGATCAGCTGGTCGCGGGAAAATATGGACCTGAGCGGGCTGAGCAACATCCGATGGGTGGTGGAAGATGCATTGAAATTCGTGCAGCGCGAAGTGCGCCGCGGTAACAAATACAATGGGCTGATCCTCGATCCACCCGCATACGGGCGCGGACCGGATGGCGAAAAATGGCTGTTGGAAGAAAGTTTGAATGAACTACTCCGGCTCTGTGCACAGTTATTAAAGGAAAAGAACTTCTTTTTTATCATTAACCTGTACTCGCTGGGTTTCTCTGCGTTAATCGTGGAGAACCTGATTAAAGCACATTTCGGAACGGAGATCAAACACGAGTTCGGTGAATTGTTCATCCCCGATTCCTTTGGCAAAAAGCTGCCGCTGGGCGTATTTTCGCGTTTTTCAGACCAGAATGTTTAGAGGCGAATGAAGTGTGACAATCTGAAATATTTACCATTTGCAGTAATCATTGCGCTGGCCGGGCTCGAACAGTCGTGCCAGAGCGACGCGCGCACGTCCACGCGCATTCCGCCGGTGATCAAAAAAGGCAAAGCACAATGGCAGAACGACGCATTGCTCTCGCTCACGGACCTGATCAACCGCGGCATCGATTCCGACGTGAATTATTTCAAAAGGGCGCGTATTTACTTCGAGCGCGAACAGTATTCGGAAGCGCTGGATGATATTAACGAGTCGATTTACGAGCAGGATAATGTAAGCGAGTACTTCCTCCTGCGCGGGAAAATCAACCGCGAGCTAGGCAAGATCGACAATGCGCTGGAAGACGCGCAACGCGCCGAGGCATTGCAGCAAAGCAGTCCTGAACTGTATGTGCTGCTGGCGGATATTTTGCAGGCTAAAAATCGCTTCGGCGAGGCGGCCGGCTATCTGAACCAGGCATTGCGGATGGCACCATATGATGGCTCTGCCTACTATGTAAAAGGCATGTTGCAAGCCAAGCAGGGCGATTCACTGGCGAGCTTGTCAAGCCTGAACTACGCCATGAACGTCAATCCGCGGCTGCTGCGTGCTTACGAGCAGGGTACGATGATCAATCTCAAATTGAAAAACACAGCCGAAGCGCTTGCTATCAACGAAAGAGCGCTGAAACGCTTCCCCGAGCGGGCAAGCCTGTTTTTCGGAAGAGGGGAAATCCTGAATGCGTTGGCACAGCCCGACACCGCATTGATATTTTATCAAAAAGCGGTAGCCATCCAGCCCGACTACGAAGAGGCGCTCAACCAGCTCGCCACCGTAGCCATGCAACTCCGCGCCTACCCACAGGCAATCCCGGCATTGAAAACGCTTTTGAGAAAGAAGCCGAAATCGAAAGAGATCAACAATATGCTGGGTTATGCCTATGAAAAAAGCGGCGAGCTCGATGTGGCAAAAACCTATTACGAAACGGCATTGACCATCGCGCCGGGTGACCAGGATGCGCGCTACGGCATGTACCGTATCCGGAAAATCGAGTCGGAAGGGCTGTACCCCTCCTACTATCCTGAGGAAAATACCACCCCGGGCTACAAATTACTCGATACAGCGCGGGTTAAAATTAATATTATCCAACCCCGTGGTACTACAAATATCCGCGTGGACTCATCACGCAAAGCTAAAATTGAATAGCTTTGTGTTTTGCGGCCTGCCGCATTGCCATTGAACCATAGTCACAGAATTATTTTTTTGAATGAAAGACGAGTCTCAAGTAAAAATTACCCTGCCCGATGGTAGCGAACGTTTTTACCCAAAAGGGGTAACCGCTCTCGAAATCGCGCTCAGTATCAGTGAAGGGCTTGCACGGAATGTGATAGCCGCCAAAGTCAACAATGAAGTCTGGGACCCTACGCGCCAGATCACGGAGGACTCCCTGGTAAAACTGCTGACGTGGAACGACGAGGATGGTAAAGCTACATTCTGGCATTCTTCGGCCCACTTGCTGGCCGAGGCATTGGAAGCACTCTATCCGGGCATTAAATTCGGTACGGGGCCTTCGATCGAAAAGGGCTTTTACTATGATGTGGACTTGGGCGGACAGACCATTTCGCAGGAAGATTTCCCGAAAATCGAGGCGAAAATGCTGGAACTCGCGCGCCAGAAAAACGAATATATCCGCAAGCCGATCAGCAAGGCAGAAGCCATCGACTATTTTACTAAAAAGGGCGATGAATACAAGCTGGAACTGATCGACGGGCTGGAAGACGGCTCCATTACTTTGTACGAGCAAGGCGGTTTCACCGACCTTTGCCGCGGGCCGCATATCCCGAATACCGGTTTCATCAAAGCCGCCAAACTCACCAACATTGCGGGCGCGTACTGGCGTAACAAGCAGGAAAACAAAATGTTGACCCGCATTTACGGCATTACCTTTCCAAAACAAAAGGAGCTGGAAGAATATGTAACCCTGATGGAGGAAGCTAAAAAGCGTGACCACCGCCGGTTGGGTAAGGAGTTGGAGCTTTTTGCATTCTCGGAAAAGGTAGGACAAGGTTTGCCATTGTGGTTGCCGAAAGGTGCTATGCTTCGCGAGCGCTTGCAGGCGTTCCTGAGCAAAGCGCAGGCGCGCGCGGGTTACACGCCTGTGGTGACCCCCAACATCGGTAGCAAAGAACTGTACGTTACCTCAGGGCACTGGGAAAAGTATGGTAAGGATTCGTTCCAGCCTATTAAAACCCCTAACCCGGGTGAAGAGTATCTGCTGAAACCGATGAACTGCCCGCACCACTGCGAGATATACAAAACCTCTCCCCGCTCCTACAAAGACCTGCCATTACGGTTCTCGGAGTTTGGGACAGTTTACCGGTACGAGCAAAGTGGTGAGCTGCACGGCCTGACCCGCGTACGTGGGTTTACGCAGGACGACGCCCACATTTTCTGCCGTCCCGATCAGGTGAAGGAAGAGTTCATCCGCGTGATCGACCTTGTACTATATGTATTCAAATCACTCGGTTTTGAAGATTACAGTGCACAGGTATCGCTTCGTGATCCTAACGACAAGGTGAAGTACATCGGGAAAGACGAGGATTGGGAAAAAGCGGAGAACGCCATTGTTGAAGCTGCCGCCGAACGCGGCCTGAAAACCGTAACGGAACTCGGCGAAGCCGCATTCTACGGTCCGAAGCTCGACTTTATGGTTCGTGACGCATTGGGCCGTAAATGGCAGTTGGGTACAATTCAGGTTGATTACCAGATGCCGAAGCGCTTCGGCCTGGAATACACCGGTTCCGATAACCAGAAGCACCAGCCGGTGATGATCCACCGCGCGCCTTTCGGTTCCATGGAGCGTTTTATTGCGATCCTGATCGAAAACACCGCGGGCCAGTTTCCGTTGTGGCTGTCGCCGGATCAGATTGCCATTCTGCCGATCTCCGAAAAGTTCGCTGATTATGCAGAAGATGTGTTCTTCCAGTTGCAGGATCACGATATCCGTGGCTTTGTGGACCACCGTGATGAAAAAATCGGTCGCAAGATCCGTGATGCGGAAGTTACCAAAGTACCTTTCATGCTCATTGTCGGTGAAAAGGAAGCAGCCGAAGGGAAACTCTCGGTACGCCGCAAAGGCGAGGGTGATCTGGGAAGTATGACGATCGAAGAGTTCGCAGCCTTTTTCAAAAAGGAAGCCGCTATTGCTTGATGTTTTTGTAAGATTTTAGTATTATTCCAGCAATAAGGCACTATTTTTGTGGAGCTAGTGTTAATTTTTTCGATTTCCACCAAAAACAAAAAAACACCAATACAAATTATATGGCATTACGACCCCCTAGTGGACGGATGAGGATTCCCGAAGAACCTTACAAAATTAACGAACGAATTACAGCAAAAGAAGTACGATTGGTCGGCGAAAACATTGAACCGGGCATCGTAGATATCAATACAGCCCGAGCGATGGCAAAGGCACAAGGGCTTGATCTGGTTGAGATTGCGCCAACGGCAGTTCCGCCGGTCTGCAAAGTAGTTGACTACTCGAAGTTCAAATACGAGCAGAAAAAGAAACAAAAGGAGATCAAGGCGAAAGCACAGAAAGTGGTTATCAAGGAAATCCGTTTCGGCCCGAACACGGACGACCACGACTTCGATTTCAAATTGAAACATGCGACCAACTTCCTGAAAGAGGGTTCAAAAGTAAAAGCATACGTGCATTTCGTAGGACGTACGATCGTTTTCAAAGAGCGCGGTGTGAACCTTTTGAAGAAATTTTCCGAAGCTTTGGCGGATTACGGCAAGCTGGAAATGGAACCTAAGCTGGAAGGAAAACGGATGACGATCATCCTCGCTCCTGCGCCTGCGAAAGGCAAATAATAAGCTGATTCATCGAGCATATTATATAGAAAATCGTGTTTTCGGCTCCGCGCCGGGAACACGATTTTATTTTTATGTAAAATTTCGCTAATTTCGCGCGCTGTTTTATATTTTATCAACTATTAGTTTTTTGAATCATGCCTAAAATGAAAACCAACTCTGGGGCTAAAAAGCGTTTCGCGCTAACTGGCACCGGAAAAATCAAACGCAAGCACGCTTTCCACAGCCACATCCTGACCAAAAAATCAAACAAGCGCAAGCGTGGTTTGGTGAAGACTGGTCTGATCGATGAGTCTAACGAGAAGCAAGTATTGGCAATGCTTCGGAAATAATCCGTAAAAAGCCAATTCAGAAATTAAATTCTGGTTTTTTGTTCAACCCGATAGAAGGCATTAAAGTCTCAGCAGAGCGCCGATTATCAAAAACAGTTAAATTATGCCACGTTCAGTAAATCACGTAGCGTCACGTGCAAGACGTAAAAAAGTTTTAAAACTCGCGAAAGGCTATTTCGGCCGTCGCAAAAATGTATGGACCGTTGCCAAGAACGCCGTTGAACGCGGTTTGGCTTACGCATACGAAGGCCGTAAACAGAAGAAACGTAACTTCCGCGCATTGTGGATCCAGCGTATCAACGCAGGAACCCGTCAGCACGGATTGTCTTATTCTGCTTTCATCGGCAAACTTAATGCAAAAGGCATCGAGCTGAACAGGAAAGTTCTGGCGGATCTCGCGATGAACCACCCTGACGCATTCAAAGCGATCGTTGATCAAGTAAAATAAAACAGCATCCCGCCTCTCCGGCGGGATTTTTTTTGCATAAAATTTGGATATTGCAGGCGACAAAAGATCATCGTACCTCAAAACCAAATAGAAATGCTGGAACAACTCTTCGACCTCGTACAACAAAATTCCCAACAATCGGTGGTAGACAACCCTGATGTGCCCAACGAGCACAATCAGGAAGTAATCAACACGCTCACCAGCTCGATCACCGGTGGTTTGCAGGAACAAGTACAAAGCGGCAACATCAGCGGATTGCTCGGCCTCCTCGGCGGCGAAAGCGGCACCTCCGGAGCCTCTCTTCTCAACAACCCGATCGTGGCATCGATCGCTACCAACGCCATTGGCGCGATCGTTCAAAAATTCGGGCTGAACAGCCAGGTGGCTGGTAACATTGTAAACTCGGTATTGCCGGGTGTACTGGGTGCAGTAATCGGCCAATTTAATGGTGGCGGTGCCCAGGGAGGCGGAGGCGTTCAAGGGGGAGGGTTCGACCTTGGGTCACTCATTCAAATGGGCGGCAGCCTTTTCGGCGGCGGCAACGATCAGCAGCAAGGCAAGCCGGCTTCGGGCGGTATCGATCTCGGCGGAATGCTGGGCGGCCTCTTCGGCGGAAAGTAATTGTAAAGATTCATTGCCTGATAAAACAAGGGCTTTAAAACGATAGTACATTTGCACAAAATGATGTACTATCGTAAAAGCCCTTTTTCTTTTTTATAACTCACCTTAACCATGGACTCAAGAAGAGAATTTATCCGGAAAGCCACCATGCTCACAGGAGCAGCCGGATTGTTCAGCACCCTACCCGCTTCGATTCAGAAAGCGCTGGCCATTAACCCGCCCAAGGGCACAACCTGGAAGGACGCCGAGCACGTGGTCATATTAATGCAGGAGAACCGCTCGTTCGACCATTCCTACGGAACGCTTCGCGGTGTGCGTGGTTTTAATGATCCGCGGGCCATTACATTGCCGAACAACAACCTGGTCTGGCTGCAAACCAATGCATTCGGCGAAACGTATGTGCCTTTCCGCCTGAATATCAAAGAATCCAAAGCGACCTGGATGGGTTCGCTTCCCCACTCCTGGCCGAACCAGGTGGACGCGCGCAACGAGGGCAAATATGATAAATGGCTCATTGCCAAGCAGCCCGGCAATAAGGATTATGCCAAAATGCCCCTGACGCAAGGCTTCTACAATCGCGAGGATATTCCTTTCTACTATGCGATGGCGGATGCATTCACGGTTTGCGATCAGAATTACTGCTCTTCGCTGACCGGTACCACGCCTAACCGGCTTTACCTCTGGACCGGTACCGTACGCGAGAACACCGATCCCGATAAACATTACGCGAACATTCGCAACGAGAACGTGACCGACGATCGTGAAGCGACGTGGACCACATTCCCGGAACGCCTCGAAGACAACGGTATTTCTTGGAGAATTTATCAGAACGAGCTGAGTATCAATACAGGTTTCAGCGGTGAAGAAGACGCATGGCTTGCCAATTTCACCGACAACCCGATTGAGTGGTTCAGCCAGTATAACATCCGTTATCACACGGGTTATCAGCGCTACCTGAAAGAACGTCAGCAAATGCTCCCCGGCGAGATTGAAGCGGCGCAGACGAAACTGGGATCGCTCTCGGGCAAAGAAGCGGCCGATCTTGAAAAAGTACTGAAAGAAAAGCGCGCGTTACTGAAACTTGCGAACGAAGAATTGATTCGTTGGAGTCCTGAAAAGTTCGAGAAACTCTCGCAGCGCCAGAAAAATATTCATAATAAGGCATTCACAATCAACAAGAATGACCCTGATTACCGGAAGATCACCACGGTAAAATACCAGGACGGCGATATCGAAAACGAGGCCAAAGCGCCGATGGGAGACGTGCTCCATCAGTTCCGTTCGGATGTAAAAACCGGTTCATTGCCAACCGTCTCATGGCTGGTTGCGCCTGAGAACTTTTCCGACCACCCCGGCGCGCCCTGGTATGGCGCATGGTATGTGTCCGAAGTGATCGATATCCTGACGGCTGATCCGGAGGTTTGGAAAAAGACCATTTTTATTCTCTGCTACGACGAAAACGACGGCTATTTCGACCACGTGCCGCCGTATGTTGTGCCGAATCCATATCAAGAAGACACCGGTGCCGTTTCCGCAGGAATCGATTGCAAGACGGAATTTGTGACGATGGAGCAGGATATGCAGAAGAAAAAGAAAGAAGAATGCCGCGAAAGCCCGATCGGGCTGGGTTACCGGGTGCCGTTGATCGTCGCTTCGCCATGGAACCGCGGCGGTAATGTGTGCTCCGAAGTGTTCGACCACACCTCCATTCTGCAATTCCTCGAAAAATTTGTGAGCCTTAAATCCGGCAAGCAAGTAAAGGAAACGAATATTACTGAATGGCGACGGACCATTTGCGGTGACCTTACTTCCACTTTCACGCCGTACGACGGCCAGGAAATAAAGCTTCCAACGTTCGTCGAAAGAGAGGAATTCATGGGGAGCATTTTCAATGCCAAGTTCAAAAAACTACCGAACGGTTATAAGGCACTGTCCAAAAGCGAGATCGACGAGGTAAATAACAACCCGCTTACCTCTCCTATATTGCCCAACCAGGAAAAAGGAACGCGCCCGGCCTGCGCCATCCCGTATGAGTTATATGCCGACGGTGCATTCAACTCTGCCAAAAATGCATTTGAAATTAAGCTGGAAGCCAGAAATGGCATATTTCACGACAAATCTGCCGGTTCGCCATTTATCGTATACGCCCCGGGAAAATACAAAAATGAAAATGTCAAAGTCTGGAATTACGCGGTGAAAGCCGGCGACGCCCTTACCGGCTCGTTCCAACTCGCCAATTTCGAAAATCAGCATTATCATTTACGGGTGTACGGCCCGAACGGCTTCTTTCGTGAATACGCCGGCAACAAGGAAAACAGCTTTTTGAAGGTGGAATGCGCCTATCAACTCGACCGCAGCAAAAAACCGACCGGCCATATCGAATTGAAAATCAGCAACCTCCATCCGGGTCAAAAGGCAGTGCTGAAAGTTACCGATAATGCATATGGTGCTGCTGTTCAAACCATTACACTTGAAAAAGCTTCCGTAGGCGCAAAATCACGCAAAAGCATTGTCCTGAACCTTGCCAAGAGCTTCAACTGGTACGATTTCACCGTTGCGATCGAAGGTGTCGAAAATGCATTCTCACGGTTTGCAGGGCACGTCGAAACCGGTGCCGCCAGCCAGAGCGACCCTTATATGGGCCAGACGCTCAGCTAATAGTTATTCCATCGTCAGGCCATTTTTTTGGCCTGACACTTTGTCATTTCGGTTTTATAAGAAAGTTGCTGGTACGGGGTTTTTAATAAAACTCCCAGTGACCGGCTGAAAAGGAGCCCAAGGGTTCCCCGGCAGGTCAGAGGTCCAGAATCAAATCATACTTAACTTATAAAATAGAACAATGGGAAAAATTATTGGCATAGACTTAGGAACAACGAACTCCTGCGTGGCTGTCATGGAGGGTAACGAGCCGGTTGTAATAGCCAACAGCGAAGGTGCCCGCACTACCCCTTCCGTAGTTGCTTTCATGGATAATGGTGAACGCAAAATCGGAGCACCGGCCAAACGTCAGGCGATTACCAATCCCAAGCATACTATTAGCTCCATCAAGCGTTTCATGGGTAAAAAATACGATGACACAACATCTGAAATGAAGACTGTTGCGTACAGCGTAGAAAAAGGCCCTAACAATACTCCGCGCATTCCTATCGGTGACCGCCTTTACACACCACAGGAAGTTTCTGCATTCATTCTTCAAAAAATGAGACAAACTGCGGAAGACTATCTGGGTCAGGAAGTTACCGAAGCGGTGATCACCGTTCCTGCATACTTTAACGATGCAGAACGCCAGGCTACAAAAGAAGCTGGTCAGATCGCCGGTCTGGATGTAAAACGTATCATCAACGAACCTACTGCTGCTGCTTTGGCTTACGGCCTTGACAAACAGCACAAGGATATGAAAATTGCCGTGTTCGACTTGGGTGGTGGTACTTTCGACGTATCTATCCTCGAATTGGGCGACGGTGTATTCGAAGTAAAATCTACCGACGGTGATACCCACCTGGGTGGTGATGACTTCGACCAGGTGATTATCAACTGGTTGGCCGACGAGTTCGTGAAAGACGAGGGCGTTGACCTGAGAAAAGATCCTATGGCATTGCAGCGTTTGAAAGAAGCTGCTGAAAAAGCAAAAGTTGAATTGTCGAGCTCGGCTCAGACTGAAATCAACCTGCCGTACATCTTCCCTGTTGATGGTATTCCAAAGCACTTGGTTCGCACTTTGACTCGTGCAAAATTCGAACAATTGGCTGATTCTCTGTTCCAACGCATGATGGAACCTTGCAAGAGAGCGATGAAAAACGCAGGATATTCAAACAGCGACATCGACGAAGTAATCCTCGTAGGTGGTTCGACCCGTATCCCTCGCGTACAGGAAGAAGTAGAGAAATTCTTCGGCAAAAAGCCTTCGAAAAACGTTAACCCTGACGAGGCTGTGGCCGTTGGTGCCGCAATCCAGGGTGGTGTATTGACTGGTGAAGTGAAAGACGTACTTCTTTTGGACGTTATTCCTTTGTCACTCGGTATCGAAACATTGGGTGGTGTGTTCACCAAGCTGATCGAAGCGAACACAACTATTCCTTCGAAGAAAACTGAAACGTTCTCGACTGCCGCTGATAATCAGCCATCTGTGGAAATCCACGTATTGCAGGGCGAGCGTCCGCAGGCAGCCAACAACCGTACACTCGGTCGTTTCCACCTGTCTGATATCCCACCAGCACAACGCGGTGTACCTCAAATCGAAGTAACTTTCGATGTAGATGCGAACGGTATCCTTCACGTTTCTGCGAAAGATAAAGGAACCGGCAAAGAGCAGAAGATTCGTATCGAAGCTTCCAGCGGTTTGACCGACGCCGAAATCACCAGAATGCGTGAAGAAGCGAAAGCTAACGAAGCCGCCGACAAAGCGGAACGTGAAAAAATCGAAAAAATCAACGGAGCTGACAGCCTGATCTTCTCAACTGAGAAACAGTTGAAAGAATATGGTGACAAACTTTCTGACAGCAACAAATCGAGCATCGAAGCTGCGCTGGCAGAATTGAAAACCGCTCACCAGTCTCAGGACCTTACAGCGATCGACGCTGCATCTGAGAAACTGAATGCCGCATGGCAAGCTTCCGCTCAGGAAATGTACGCGCAGGGTGGCGAAGGTCAGCCAGGTGCAGGTGGCCCAACCGGAAACCCAGGTGCCGGTGCCGCCAACAACGGTTCGACTGACGACGTGACGGACGTCAATTTCGAAGAAGTAAAATAAGAATGAGATTAGAAAAAGTCCCCGTCCGTTAAACAGATGGGGATTTTTTTTACACGCTGTGTTACATTTTGGGGTGACAATGCGTATATAATAATAGAAAATCAACGCAAAAACGAGTGGCATTGATTTTTTCAAACCAAAACAAATCTTCATCAATCAATCAAACCACTAAAAAAATTCAGACTCCTATGGACGCAAGAATCGCATTGCCAGAATTGATGTACCTTTCTCCCACTACCCGCGAAAAAGCGGTGGCCGTCGCCCAGGAACTATTAAGATCTACCAACATCTCCCCTCGCGAGGCTGTTTCCAAAGCAATTCTGATTGCGAAAAACTGGGCGGTTAAAAACGTGAACCGCCGCGTTTGGAAAAAACTGAAAGCTGTCGAAAAAGAAATGATATGATCGAACTGAAATTCAAAGATCAGGTCGTCATCGTTACAGGGTCCAGCTCCGGGATCGGTAGAGCTTGTGCGTTGCATTTCGGTAATAACGGTGCGCATGTGGTGGTGAATTACAGCTCCAACGCCGCCGCGGGTCAGGAAGTGGTCGACGAAATCCGGGCCAACGGAGGAAGCGCGGTTCTGGTAAAAGCCGATGTGAGCAAGGAGGACGAAGTGAAGTTCTTGTTTGCGGAAACTGTCAACCAATTTGGGCGCGTAGATGTGCTGGTCAGCAATGCAGGCTTGCAAAAAGATGCACCATTCCTGGAAATGACTTTGGAGCAGTGGCAGAAGGTAATTGACGTCAACCTGACAGGCCAATTCCTCACCTGCCGCGAAGCTGCCAAACAGTTTATCGCTCAGCAACAGCCGGTTACCGAAACAAACCATAGCGAACTGGCGATCGGAAAAATCGTATTGATGAGCTCCGTACATGATGTGATCCCTTGGGCGGGACATGTCAACTACGCTGCTTCGAAGGGCGGGGTAATGATGTTCATGAAATCAATATCGCAGGAGCTTGCGCCATACAAAATTCGCGTGAACTCGGTAAGCCCTGGCGCAATCAAAACCCCTATTAATCAAGAGGTGTGGTCGGATCCCGATAAATACCAAAGCCTGCTCCACCTGATTCCTTACAAAAGAATAGGTACCGCACAGGATGTGGCCAAAGCAGTTGCCTGGCTCGCATCCGATGACTCGGATTACGTGAATGGCGAAACGTTGTATATCGATGGCGGGATGACGCTATATCCCGAGTTTGCCGACAATGGATAAAGGGCTTTAAGCTATAAGCCATAGGCTATCAGCTATACGGAAACGGCTGCATATGAAGTGATTACATATTCACTTTATATGCAGCCGTTTTTCGCTTACAGCTTACAGCCTATTGCTTACAGCCTCTTCCCTACTGCTCCACAAACTCCCCGCGCTCCACCGACCAGTCGTTTCCGAAGAAGCCGGACATCTTCACTTCCTTAATTCCGTTCTTCAACATATCGGCCGAGAATATCATTACATCCGGGAAGCCGCTGCCGCCGCTGAAATACTGATTAGCGTTAGCTGCCTGAAAACCTGCCTTACCGGTTCCTGAAATGACGGTAACAGACGCGGTCTTGCTATCGGATCTTGGATAAATGAAGTATGCCGCAAGATCGTTGCCCGCAAATTGCTTCCCACCTACATCGATCTTACCGCTTGTTACGGTCACCGGACAGTTTTTCAGTATTTTATCCCATGCCAGGTTGGTATTTTTGTTACCGTAAAGAATCACACCTCTGTCCTTAAATTGCTGTGGATCAAAGTCTTTATCCGCAACAATGTCCACCGCACCATTACCGCGGTAGTACCACGACTCCGCGTCGAATGTCGCTTTCTCAAATGCCCAGGCCCTCTCTTCCGCATTACCGCCCGTCGCGTACACATATACCATCCGGTTTCTGAATGCATCCTTCAAGGTGCCGCTCCGCTCCGGGTTCTTCTCAGTAGGTGCTGGCGCGGCTGCTTCTTTCCATCCCCCGTCATTTTTCAGGTAAATGGTTTCATTTCCTTTCACGACATACTCAACCGGCGCTTTTCCATCCAGCACAATCTTCAATTTAGAACCGGGCATGAATGCGCCAAGATCCAGTGAAAGCAAAGCCACATTCTCGGTAGTACCTTCAATCTGCGAATCCTTTTTGCTGCTAGTAAGTTTTATATGACTGTACTTCAATGCATTAATCTGCTGAACTACACCGGCCCAGCGCATGCGCGAAGAAATACCCGGGTTAGCAGTTTTGAAGTCGATAGAAGTTACAGTGGTGTCCTTCGGAATGGAATGCCAGCTAAAAAAGTTAAAGATCGGCGGCCAGTCTACGCTGATATCGCCATACCAGTGCTCGCCTCCGATGTGTTCATAATAGCTGAAATCGCGATGGAATTTTCCGAGAATGTCACGCATTTGGCGCGCATACGTAACGGGCACAGTACGGTCCGCATCCCCGTGCGCGATGTACACGCCCAGGCTTTTATAGTTTGAAGTCAATGCTAAAACATTACTTGGATTGCTGGCTCTCAGCAACATAGCCTCAATCGGCGACCCAGCGCTATCGGGAATCACTCCATCGTGCGAACCATAAGCCGCCAGAGTCGGGTAACCTGCCGACGGAGCAATCGCGGCCCATTTTTCGGGATACGTCGCACCCAGAAACCAGGTACCATGCCCACCCATCGAGTGACCGGTGAGATATATACGAGAAGGGTCCGGGTTGAATTGTTTCTTTGCGATACCCAGCACCTCCAATGCATCCATCCTTCCCCAATCTTCCCAGTTGAATCCGCGGGGGCGGCGGTTGGTGGGTGCTACGAGCACTCCCCAATCTTTGGGTTTATATGCACGAGCCTGGCTAATCGCCTGAACCTCCGCGCCATGCACAGAGAAAAACAATGCGGGACGGCTATCCGACCCACTTTTGATTTGCGGAGAAACGGCGTAGTATTGTACGCTACCATCCAGCTCACTCACGAAGGTGCGGCTATATTGCTTACCCGCCTCTACCGACTGGATCGCAATTTTCGACTGGTCTGTAACTTTGCCGTTTTGCAGCAAGCTGAGCGAAACTTCATTCTTGCCAACACCCGTTACCCCGCTACCGTCGATTAGTACACCCACTTTTCGTAGTGTCATAGCCGGTACCGACGGTAGTTTGGTCACAATGTGTTTTCCGGCTACGGTCGTCTTCACTTCCAGACCGGCCAATGCCTTTTTAGTCATATTCGAAATGACGACGCCCATCCAAAGTGAATCATTTTTGAAGCCAGGAACCACATCGGAAATTGTAAGATCCTCTGTATTAATGGAAACTGCTTTGCCTGGAAAAGTAAGGTTGGCAGTAATCCCGCCGAAGCGACCGAAGCGGGCTACCCGCGCGTAGATCTCATTCTTGCCTTTTTTCAGAAGAACCGGCAAATGCATCCAACCGTAGCGGTACATGTCGCCTCCGCGCGGCACGCCGTTCAGGAAAATCATATCCTGACCAGTAATGGTGAGAATCGCAGTTTGTTCCTTTTTGGATTCGTAGGTCAGATACACATAACCGTTAGAAAACGAGTCGCCTCGAAAACGGTGTGTCGAGTCGGCCTGCACTTTCTTCCATTTCACCTCCCCCGCTTTGGAATCGGTTAATAAAATACTTCCTTCTTGCGGTTTGAGCGTACCTTTGTAAAGTTGGTAGGCCAGTTGATCGGTGTACAACGCTTCCCGTCCATATTGATGGCATGGCCCGACGGCCAGCCCTTCCTCAAAATGGTAAACCGATTGTGCTTGGTTTTGGGAGAAAACAAATAGTAATGAGAGTGTCGCAAAAATCCTTTTCATGAAAAGAGGTTTAGTAATCAGAGAAAACTAAACTTAATAAAAAATATTAATAACAATACCCCCTATTTTTAATTAACTAAAAATTTAATAAAAATACGGCCAAAACTGGCGCAAATAGCCCTTTTTACGGCATCTTACTACCAAAATTCAAAAAATGAAACGTAACTTTCGGTGTACAATTTCACAACTATGACCTCAAAATTTTCACAATCGACAATTCGATTCATCGCTCAACGTCAATGGCTTATCTGGTTTTGGAGTTTCCTAATCTTAGTTGCGTGCACATGGCCGGGCAAGGATCTGCCTGCTGCACCCGTCTTAGGTTTTGATAAAATTGTCCACTCGGGACTCTTTACGGTATGGGCGATTCTCGCGCTGACTATTTACCCTGAAAAAAGCCGCTTGGTGATAGGATTGGGAATGGCTTACGGGCTGGGGCTGGAATTTTACCAGCAGCTTCTGCCATTCGACCGCACTTTTGACTGGTGGGATGCCGTGGCAGATGCTGCTGGTGTCTTAATCGGTTATATTTTCACAAAACTGGTGCTCAAAAACTAGCGCCAACGTTTGTACTGATTGATCAAACCGTTTGTCGAACTGTCGTGGTTGGTAACCGGCCAGTCGTTTTGTAGCTCGGGGTAAATTTTGTTGGCCAACTGTTTGCCCAGCTCAACACCCCATTGGTCGAAGCTATAAATGTTCCAGATGATACCTTGTACAAAAATCTTGTGCTCGTACATCGCGATCAGACTTCCCAATACTTTCGGGGTGATCTTCTTCACAAGGATCGAGTTGGTAGGACGGTTACCCGAGAAAACTTTGAACGGTGCGATCTGCTCGATCTCCGCATCGCTCTTTCCGGCAGCTTTCAGTTCAGCGCGCACTTCCTCGTCGGTCTTGCCGTTCATTAATGCTTCTGTTTGCGCGAAGAAGTTGGATAGCAACATTTTGTGGTGCTCGCCCAGTGGGTTGTGGCTGACAGCCGGTGCAATGAAATCGCAAGGGATCAGCTTGGTACCCTGGTGGATCAGCTGATAAAACGCGTGCTGCCCGTTTGTACCTGGTTCGCCCCAGATCACCGGACCAGTTTGGTAACCTACCGGTTTGCCATCACGCCCGGTGCTCTTTCCATTACTTTCCATATCACCTTGCTGGAAGTAGGCAGCGAAGCGGTGCATGTACTGATCATAAGGAAGAATCGCCTGTGTTTGCGCATCGAAGAAATCGTTGTACCAGATTCCGATCAATGCGAGGATCACGGGGATGTTGCGCTCCAACTTGGTGGTACGGAAATGCTTGTCCATATCGTGTGCGCCCGCAAGCAGTTGCTCGAAATTCTGGAAGCCCACGTAACAGGCGATCGACAAGCCAATCGCCGACCACAGCGAGTAGCGACCTCCTACCCAATCCCAGAATCCGAACATATTCTCAGGATCGATACCGAATTTCTCCACTTCCGAACGGTTGGTCGAAATTGCGACGAAATGCTTTTTCACATGTTCTTCATCCGAAGCCTTTTCCAGGAACCAGCTCCGCGCGCTGTGCGCATTCGCCATCGTTTCCTGCGTGGTAAAAGTTTTGGACGCGATCATGAACAATGTCGTCTCGGGGTTCAGCGACTTCACGGTTTCTGCAATGTGCGTACCGTCCACGTTGGATACGAAATGCACATTCAAGCCATTTTTCGCATAAGCTTTCAGTGCCTCGGTCACCATTACCGGGCCCAGGTCGCTGCCGCCGATACCGATGTTCACGATGTCGGTGATTTCCTTTCCGGTATAACCTTTCCAGGCACCCGATCTTACCCGCGTCGAAAAGTCCTTCATTTTCGCAAGCACCTCATTCACATCCGGCATTACATCCTGGCCATCCACGAGCACAGGCTCATTGGAGCGGTTGCGCAATGCGGTGTGCAATACGGCACGTCCTTCGGTCACATTGATTTTCGCGCCGGTGAACATCGCCTCGATCGCCTCAGCCAAACCGGCTTCTTCTGCCAATTGAACCAGGTAAGAACGCGTACGCGAGGTAATGCGGTTTTTGGAATAATCCAGTAATATGTCCCCGAAGCGGATGGAGAACTTTTTATGACGGTCGGCGTCTTCCTCGAAAAGAGTTTTTAAATGCTTTTGCGAAATGGTTTTGTGATGCGTTTTCAGCTTTTTATAAGCCGCCAACTGATCAAAGGGGACGTTTGATAGCATTAGTTTTGGCGTTATGGTAAAAAATCAAACCTTGGTCATGCAAAAATAGGGTTTTACAGCACTAAATGCGTGTTTTTTGGATTAACTCGCCTGGCAAACTCCCCGGAAATACCCTACCGATTCGGCGATCCCGGCTAGCGGTTCCTTCATATCTTTCTCATATTCAAGGCTGCACGACCCCGCATATTTCACTTTGCGCAGCATTTTCACAAATGCAGGAATATCAATAATTCCTCTCCCCAGTTCGCAGGTTTTGCCATCCTTGGTGGCCGCCGTCACATTTTTGAGGTGAATGTCGAAAATGCGCTTGCTGTACTTGCCGAGGTCGGCCACCGAATCCTGGTTGTCGCGGCGGTTATGGCCCATGTCGAAACACAACCCCACGCGAGGATCGAGGTCTTTCACGAAATTGTATACCGAAGTGGCATTAGGATACAGCTTATCTTCCGGCCCATGGTTGTGGATCGCGTAACGGATATTGTACTCCTTCACTTTCTGCTCCACATATTTCAGGTCGTCGTGATTAGGGATGCCTACGATCAGGTCCACGCCTACTCTTTTGGCATAATCAAATGCATTGTCGATTTCCTGATGGGTTTTCGTGTAAATCGGACCTACCGCGTAACCGGTCACATCGGCGTCTTTCAGCTTCTGGTGAAATGCGGTGATCTGCTCTGCGGTACTGTTATAGGGTAAATGGAAATCCTTGATACACAAATAATGAACATCTGTCTTCTTCATCATTTCCAGCGCTTCGTCGAGTTTGAAATGCACAAAACTGTAACCGGCCATACCGAGTTTGAAAGTATCCTCTTTTTTAGCCCGAGCCGCATTGCTTTTCTCCGGAAGCGAAATGATACTACCGGCCATTAGTCCGGCGATGCCTTTTTTGACAAATGTTCTTCTCGAATTCATTCTGTTTAAATTAAAAGTAATTGCTGTATAGGTAAAAGACGAAGAGTAGCGGATTTACCACCTATCGGCTCAAATCTTAAGTTTTATACCCACCCTGTTGATGGCCCCGGTCAGCAAAATGACCAGCAACGAAAAGCAGGCGGATTTCACCAGGCCGACCAGTCCGGTGCGAAGGTACATCGGCAAACTGATTCCCGCGAGTGTAACCACGGCATACCATATATAAGGAATAAGGTAGCAGGTCAACGTAGCGGTTCCGGCGGGTTGGATAATATTCGCCCAGTTTTTGATCTTTTTCAGATCAACCAGCCAAAACAGGAACGCGAACGCCAAAAAGCTGATGCCCGAGCAAATGCCCACCCAAGCCGGTGTAGCCCTGATTTTCGAAATACCCCAGAATGGCCGCGTGCCAAAACCATAGGCTAATGCGATGAGTCCCAGCACAACCAACACGATCAGGTAAGTGCTCCCAACCGCGTTCCGGTCGACACCGTTCCGGTAAATTACCGACGCCACAACACCTCCCATTACAAAAGCAGGCATCGAACCACTGCCGACGATCCAGACATATTCTTTCAACGGATCGAGAAAACCGAGTGCCCCGGCAAAGTCGGCCAGGTTGAAAAGCACGAGAAACAACCAACCGCCGACCGCCCAGGTGAACCGATCGCGTGTGGGCAGGTACGCAAGTGCGCCGAGCAGGTAAGACCAGCCAATAAGGCCGAGGATACCGTACCAATGCGTCTCCATCCACGACGGGTTCGCGGGGTCACCGCCTTTATAAATCAATGCAAGTCCGGCAAGCAACAGATAACCGGCCACTTTCAATGCCGTGTAAAGCCCCTTCTTTTCGGGGCTCGAGGGATACACATTCCAGATCAGGAAAAAGGCAATTACCATCCCGATTTCCCAGACATACTTGCTGATTGCCATCGCCTCATCCGCAATATTTTCGTAGTTCACGATGAATATTCCCATGAGCAATAGTGCAAATGTACGCTCGAAAATATGCCTGATAATCAATACATCAGAGTCCCCTTTTTTCTTGCGATTGGCGATGGCGAAGGGGATCGAAAGACCGACAATGAACAAAAATCCCGGAAAAACAACGTCCGAAAGGCCCATAGCATCTTCGGCAGCCTTGCTGTGTTTCAGCCAGTTGGGGACGTTTTCCAGCGACCAGAGGTCGTTTACAAAAATCATTAAAAACATGGTAACCGCCCTGAATACGTCAATCGAATCCAGGCGGAGCGAGGGGGAATAAGGGGGCATCATGAAAAATTTTAGGTTTAGGAAAACCTAATATAGTGTTTTTTCACCTTCAAATCGCGGGGAAAGTACATATGCACATTTGCGGCAATTTATTCCTGGCAATGTCTATTTTTGGTTGTCGAATCAGAGAGATCACCCAATTAATGCAATATACCCGCGAACAGATTCTGCAACTCGCACCCGACGATGTTTCGGCAAAAGCCGGCCGGCAACTGGCTACGAAGACAAAGTGGGTCAACGCACATTACCATGCCACGGCGCTGTGGGGCGAATGCCAGGGCAGCGGCAAAAATCCGTACCAAACCGCCATCGACCTGACCAATATTGCGTTCAAATGCAATTGCCCGAGCCGGAAGTTTCCATGCAAGCACGGTTTGGGATTGTTTTTGCTTTACGCCGAAGACCGGGCCGCATTTACCGCCAGCGAGGAGCTGCCTGCTTACGTCGCAGAGTGGCTTTCCAAACGACAGGTTCGGGAGACGGCCCGGGAAACCAGGCAGGAAAAACCGGCAGACGAGTCCGCGCGCGCCAAACGTGCGGAGTCCCGGGAAAAGAAAGTGAGTGGTGGAATGGAAGAGCTACGTGCCTGGCTGGGCGACGTCATGCGTGCGGGCATTGCGCACGTCCCGCAACAGGCATATCAGTTTCATAACAACATTACTGCCCGGATGGTCGATGCCCAGGCAGGCGGGCTGGCAAACCAGCTGCGGCAAATCAATCAGATCAACTTCTTTGAGGAGGGTTGGCAAAAACAGCTATTAAAAAGACTATCAGGCATTTATATGATATCCGAGGGCTACCGTAACCGAGACAATCTGCCCGCATCGACCGCCCAGGACATCTCCACATTGATTGGCTGGACAATTCCGAAAGAGGAAGTGTTACGGACCGAAGCCGTTACAGACCATTGGATTGTGCTGTCAGTGACGATGTCCGAGGAAAGCAATGTAACTACGGAGCGGATATGGTTGTATGGCCTGGGAACCAGCCGGTTTGCATTACTATTGAATTTTTACGCAGGCAATCAGCCGTACCAGACCATGCTCGTTCCAGGAATACAGATAGACGCCGATATCGTGTACTACCCCGCGTCCGTACCTATGCGTGCGCTGATACGCGAGCAGCGCCCCGTCGCCAGTCGCGTGACACAAGCAACTATACCGAACTCATTTTCAGAAATATACGACAACACTTCAAGTGTATTAAGCCAAAACCCTTTTACAGAGCAGATACCGTTTATGATCGAAGATGTAAAAGCCACTTTCAACAACGGCCGGTGGTTTGTAACCGACCGGGAAGGATTGAGTGTTCCCCTCTCGAATCCCGAAGACGAGTGCTGGAATATGCTCGCATTTTCCGGCGGGCGCCGGTTTTCAGCATTTGGTGTTTGCGAGCAGGGGCTATTCGATTTACATTTCATCTCGGCAGCCCGGCAGGGGATTTTTCTTAAATCATGAACACAGAAATACTAAAAGCGGCATTGCTCGGTACCGACAGGCATATGCCGGAAATACCGAAAGGAGCGCCGGAGGTGTATGCCAAAATACATGCTTTGCCGACAAGCAAAGAAGATCGCTTTCTGAAAATGGCATTTGCGTCCCTGCTTTATGAAGAAGCCGGTGCCAAGCCATTGGTGATAGACTCCCACCTACCCGAATGCCCGCCCGAACCACAGGCGGTCGTTACCGGCCAACTCGCCGGATGGGTGCAATCGGCGCTTGCCGACCAGAACGATGTACTGCTTTCATTTCTGATATTCAGGATCTTGCAGCGAAACGAAGTAATTCAGCCGCAACTTGTACCGACCATGCTCGACAAGGCGCTTGAAAAAAAGTATGACAAGCAAAAGTTACTGAGCATCTGCGGAACGACGGGCCAGTGGCTTTGTAATCTGAATCCCCGGTGGAAGGTATTGCGGGACGGTACGGCAGAAGAGGAAAATGTATGGGAAACCGGGTCGATGGAGAACCGGAAGGCATTCCTCTCCGCTTTGCGCAAAACAGATCCCAATGCAGCGATTACGCTTCTGGAAACCACATTACCCCAGGAAAATGCCAACAACCGGCTCGCGTTTGTACAATTGCTGCACGACGGGTTATCGCTCGCGGACGAGCCTTTCCTCCAAAAGCTGGTAACCGATAAAAGTCAGAAAGTGAAGGAAACCGCCATTGGCATGCTCAGGCAGATTCAGGGCTCGGCCATTAACCGCCATCATCTGGATTGTCTGCTCAGCATGCTGCAAGTACGCGAAGAAAGGCATCTGCTGATTACAAAGAAAAAGAAAGTCGTCATTGCGGAGGATGTGACGCCCGATGAAAGTATTTTCAAAACGGGTATTGAGAAAGTTAGTACTGAAAAAGGCGTACAGGACCATGTGTTCATCGCAGGCCAGTTACTCTCGGCTATCGATCCTGCATTACTATCCAATCAATTGAATATCAGCGACCAGGAATTAATCATATTGCTGCTCGAACATCCTGCCGCCAAAGCATTGCTGCCGTTCTTAACGTCTGCGGCTGTGCAGTTCAAATGTAAATCCTGGGCGCTGGCGCTGCTGCATCGCGGCGATGCCCGCGACATGGGGTTACTGGATGCGCTGACGCCGTCCGAGCGGCTGCCGTTTTACCTGCAATTCCTGAACGGTAACGCCGCAAACCTGTTTGCCTACCTGCTGGAAGATACCTATTCGCTCCTGCCCGAGCGGCTGGCCGAGCAATTGCTCGACCATCTTTCAAAATTCCCTTACCACATCACCCAGGTAACTTACCAGCGCCTTGCATTGCAACTACCGGTGGGCATTATGCCCGTTCTGAAAAAATACGCCGATGATCCCCGGCAGGACTACCAGTTAAGGTATTTCAAAAACCAGGCCTCAGAAATGATGCGCATGGTGGAGTTGAGAAAAAACATTGTTTAAAAACATGGCACAAAACATTTTACGGCAGGCTGCCGAAGCGCAGTTTGCGCAGGAAATCGAAGAGATTAAAAAACAGGACAAACATACACGTCCTGAAAACTGGCTGCTATCGCCGCATGCGGTGGTAACCTACCTCATGGGCGGAAAGCTCGGCAATGGATTTGACATATCCCCCAAATACATTGGCAACCGCAGGCTCATGGAAATTGCCGTAGCTACGCTCACTACGGATCGCGCGCTGCTGCTCTACGGCCTGCCGGGCACGGCCAAATCCTGGGTTTCGGAGCACATTAGCGCAGCTATTTCGGGAGACTCCGGCCTTGTAATCCAGGGCACTGCCGGTACTGGTGAAGATTCTGTTCGCTATGGATGGAATTATGCCCAATTACTTTCGGCCGGGCCGGTACCGGAGGCCATTGTGGAGACACCGGTAATGCGCGGCATGAAAGAAGGCAAAATTGTGCGCGTGGAAGAGCTCACACGCATTGGCTCCGACGTTCAGGACAGCCTTATTACGATCCTTTCGGAGAAGATGCTGCCCATTCCGGAGCTGAATACCAAAGTAATGGCCGTTCGTGGTTTCAACATCATCGCCACAGCCAACAACCGCGACAAGGGCGTCAACGACCTTTCCAGCGCCTTGAAGCGCCGGTTCAACACCGTCATTTTGCCCGTCCCGCAAACCATCGAAGAAGAAGTAGAGATCGTGCAGCGGCGTGTCGCGAGTTTCAGCAAATCGATTGACTTGCCGGTTGAAAAGCCGATTTTGGAGGAGATTAACCGCATTGTGACGGTGTTCCGCGAGTTGCGCAACGGGGTTTCCACCGATGGTAAGACAAAACTAAAATCCCCCTCGGGCACGTTAAGCACCGCGGAAGCTATTTCTGTGATGAACAGTGGGTTATCGCTTGCCTATCACTTCGGCGACGCCAGCCTCAAAGCCGACGACCTGGCTAGCGGGCTCATCGGTGCGGTTATCAAAGATCCGGTGCAGGACAAGATTGTTTTCCAGGAATACATGGAGACCGTGCTCAAACAGCGCGACGGTTGGAAAGATATTTACAGGGCTTGCAGGGAAATAATCTGACCAGAATACTATGTCCGTTCATCTTTTGGGAATCAGGCACCATGGCCCCGGTTCTTCCCGCCACGTGCTGAATGCACTGGCGGAAATTCAGCCGGATGTCGTCCTGATCGAGGGCCCGCCGGAGGGCGAAGCAATGCTTTCATGGGCGACGCATGCGGATATGCAGCCGCCTGTCGCATTGCTGGCCTATGTTCCAGACAACCCACAACAGGCCGTATTTTACCCGTTTACCATTCATAGCCCGGAATGGAATGCGATCCTGTATGCATTGCGAAATCAGGTTCCCGTTCGTTTCATCGACATGCCTCTGGCACATGGCTTTGCAATCGAATGGCAGGAAACGGCGCCAAACAGTGAAACATCGGAACTCACGGAGCAAGTCCGCAAAAACCCCATCTCCTACCTGGCCGAAATAGCGGGATTCGATGACCCGGAAGAATGGTGGGAGCATCGGTTCGAGATCGTACAGCAGCCTTATGAGGTTTTCGAGGCAATCGCGGAAAGTATGACCGCCCTGCGGCAGGTGTTATCTGAAAGGAACGACCGCCGCGGTGGCGACCGCCGCGGTAACGACCGGCGCGGTGGCGACCGCCGCGAAGAAATCCGGGAGGCATTTATGCGCAAATCCATTCGCATTGCGCAAAAGGAAGGTTTTGAGCGGATTGCGGTCGTGTGCGGCGCGTGGCATGTGCCGGCACTCATGCATTTGCCCAAACAAAAAGAAGACGATTTGCTTCTCAAAAATCTGCCTAAAACCAAAGTCGAAAGCACCTGGATTCCCTGGACGAACGACCGGATGGCATTTGAAAGCGGTTATGGAGCAGGTGTGGAATCGCCGGGCTGGTATATGCACCATTGGCAACATCCCGACGACCACGGTACCCTTTGGCTTTCGCATACCGCGCACGTGTTCCGCGCGAACCATGTCGATATTTCCTCGGCACACATTATCGAGGCGGTTCGGTTAGCCGGTGTATTAGCAGGCCTGCGGGGGCTTTCGCGCCCCGGCCTGAAAGAGCTTAATGAAGCGACAGTGGCAGTCATGTGCATGGGCGAGCCGGTACTCATGAAAGTCATTTACCGCGAGCTCATTGTCGGCAAGGCGTTTGGCCAAATACCGGAAGGCACCCCGCAGGTACCGCTCCAACGCAACCTGGAAGCACTTGCCAAACGATTCAGGATTAAGATCGTACCGGAACAAAAGACACTCAAACTGGATTTGCGGGAGGAAAATGACCTGCAAAAAAGCATTTTGCTGCACCGGTTGCAGCTGCTTGATATTAACTGGGGCACGATGGAAACCGTTAGCGGGAAAGGCACATTCAAGGAGGAATGGACACTGCGCTGGTATCCTGAACTGACCATTAATCTCCTGGAAAAAGCGCCATGGGGCAATACCGTGGATGAAGCTGCCACAAAATACCTCGAAAACAGAGCCAGAAAATGCACGCGACTGGATGAAATTACGCCACTCGTGCAAAGCGCGATTCCGGCCGACTTACCGACGGCACTGGGCGCGGTAATGCGAAAAATGGATGAACTGGCGGCCACTACCTCCGACATTTCCATGCTCATGGATGCGTTCACACCGCTTGCACAGGTGAGTAGGTACGGCAATGTGCGCAAGACAGATCGCGAAAGCATTGACCTGATCATGACGACGATTTTCTACCGGATCATTGCGGGCTTGCCAGCGGGGTGCACCGGCATCGACGACGAGCAGGCGGCAGTGATGACCGAAAAGATCAGAGAGGTTAATCAGGCCATCCAAATGCTGGAAAAACAGGAGTTAACAGAGGCGTGGACGGCAACGCTGGGAACGATATTCCATTCCGACCGTACAGCGCCGTTTATCCAGGGGTATTCCTGCAAAGCACTGTACGACAGTCATACGCTCGATATGGACGGCACTTTTAATGCATTTTCAAAAGCGCTGTCACCTGCCAATGAGCCATCGGCCTCGGCCAACTGGCTGGAAGGCTTTCTGAACGACGCAGCCACCGTGCTGATCCTGGACGACGTGATCTGGGCCGTGGTGAATGACTGGCTGCAATCCCTGGATGATGCGGCATTCCTGCAAGTGGTACCCTTGCTGCGGCGTACTTTCGCTAATTTCAGTAATGTGGAAAAACGAAAAATCGCGGGACGTGCAAAGCAGGGCAAATCCGGCGCATTAAGCCCTCAGACAATCGACATCGACCCTCAAAGAGCCGCGCAGGTACTGCCGATTCTTGAATTGCTCATGGGTATTAAATAGAAATAAAATGGATGATAATGCTGTAAAAAGGTGGCGACTGGTACTGGGCAAAGAGACCCAGGACGAGCTGGAATACACGCTTACCAGGGAAGAAGCGGGGATCGACCGGACGTTGGAGGCCCTCTACAACTCGGAAAGGAAAGGTGGCTTGGGCGCTTCGTCTCCCAACGTGTCGCGCTGGCTGGGTGATATCCGCGAGTACTTCCCGACCTCGGTGGTGAAGGTCATGCAACAGGACGCATTGAAACGGCTGAAACTGACTTCCATGCTCACCGAACCCGAAATGCTCGAAACCATTGTGCCCGATATTCAGCTAGTGGCCAATCTGATGACATTGGGCAAGCTCATTCCCGAAAAAACCAAAGCGACCGCCCGCGAAGTGATCCGTAAAGTCGTCGACCAACTGATGCAGAAACTGGCCGCCCCGACGCAACAGGCCATTACCGGAAGCCTCAACCGCGCAGCACGAAATACCCGGCCGCGCCATAACGAGATCAACTGGCCCGAGACGATCCGTAAGAACCTCAAACATTATCAGCCAGACTACCAGACCATTATCCCCGAAGTAAGGATCGGATACGGCCGGAAGCGAAAGGCATTGAAGGACGTGGTATTATGTATCGACCAGAGCGGATCGATGGGGACATCGGTGATTTACTCCGGTATTTTTGGGTCCGTGATGGCGTCCATGCCGGCAGTAGCGACCAAAATGGTGGTATTTGATACGTCTGTGGCCGACCTTACGGAAGAGCTTAACGATCCCGTGGATCTGCTATTCGGTGTTCAGCTGGGAGGCGGAACCGATATTCACAAAGCGCTCAGTTATTGCCAGCAACTGGTTACCCGTCCGCTCGACACGGTGCTCGTGCTGATCAGCGATTTGTATGAAGGAGGTAATGAAGTTGAAATGCGTAAAAAAGTGGCACAGCTGGTGGACTCGGGCGTGCAGATTATTACTTTGCTGGCGCTTAATAATGAGGGGGCACCCTTTTACGACCACAAAAATGCCGAATTCTTTGCCAGTCTCGGCATACCTGTTTTCGCCTGCACGCCCGATCAGTTTCCCGACCTCATGGCCGCTGCACTCAGTAAACAGGATATTGCCTCATGGGCCGGCAGCAATGATATCAAACTATAATCATGAGGCATTCCCAATGCTAGTAATCCAGACGAAACCTGGAAAGATCGGCCTTGCGTTCCTTATTTCTTCCCAGCTCGTATTCATAAATCAACCGCCCCAGGTTTTTCATGAACGGATAGCACACTTCCTTGTATTCGTAGCGGTCGTCATTGTAAATACCGTCCTCATTGGACTGCACGACGGCACTTAACATAAACTCTACATTATTCTCGAAATCAACGACATAAGCATTATCAATAATAAAGCCGTACGAATCGCCATACTTGTTAAAAACCCTCACTCCGTTTTGCGGAATGGCTTCTTTATCGGCCCCGTAGAACAGGAATTTGGCGTAAAGCGGCCAGTATTCCGAGGGATCATAGCGCGGGAAATCGCTCTCGCTGGGCAGTTTACTCATATAAGTGTAAATCAACTCATAATCACTTTTGGTGAGGTGAAAGCGCTCGTTTTCAGGAAAAACCTCCGGAAAAAGCAGCTTTTTCATCACCGCCTGCTGGTCGGTCAGGCTGAATGCATTCTTGTTAGCCATGTTAAATGGCTTTTCCACCAGGCGGTCTGAGCTATCCATGTAGGCGCGGCCCATGGAAGTGTTGGTCAGATTCAGAGGATAGTTTTGGGGATCAAATTGCCCCGGCTGGCTGTAAAGTAACCTGGCTCCCTCATAAAAACTGACAGGGTTGGTGTGTCTGGACGTCTCCTCGGTATCCTTAACCGCATACCGGTTGAGAATGCGACTGGTACTCAGGCCGTTTTTTCGTAACCGTTCGTTAATTTCCGCCCGTCCGATCCATTCGTAGAGCCGGTTGTAGGCATCGTTGTCGCTCACGAGCAGTATTTTCTTAATATAATGTTCCAGGGAAGGCAGCCCGTTGGCAGCGCTGCTGTCACGCTCGACGCGCGTCTGTTTGGTAAAGTCTGCGCCCGTAATCATCGCACTCGTACGACTCAGCCCATTTATTTTCAAGTCATTGAGTTTTTCCAATGCAAAAATCACGGTCGGTAGCTTCACCGTGCTTGCCGGAAAAAAGTAATGCAGGTCGTCGAGATTGTAGCTGTAACTTTTGAAATGCGGGACATTGGCGGCATCCCGGTCAATTTGCGTGTAAAGGATCTGAACCTGGTTCTTTTGCGGATGGCTCAGAATTTTGCCAAACAGCTCCGGCCGACTTTTAAGCAGTTTTTCAACCAAAACCGTGTCGCGCTGCTGCCCAAAAACAGCCTGACTCACCAAAAGCATCAAAAGCAAAAGTCCAGGTCCAGGCATATGTATCATATCAATAAACTATTAAGCACCATTCCCCACGCCCTTTCCTCCCCTTCCTCCATTCTCCCCTTCCTCCATCCTCCCTTCTCCGATCCTCCCTTTCCTCACTCATCCCAATCGTCCACATAAGAGCCCTCCTCCGTTTTAGTCGAATGCGCCACAGCGTCATTGATTTCCTTCATTTCGGCTGCGGTGAGGTTTCGCCACTTCCCGACTGGCAGGTCGTTCAACGCCACATTCATAATCCGTACGCGTTTGAGTTTCGTCACATTGTAGCCCAGGTACTCGCACATCCTGCGGATCTGACGGTTGAGGCCTTGCGTCAGAATGATAGTGAATACAAAAGGTCCCTCCTTCCGCACGAAGCACTTTTTGGTAATAATCCCTAAAATGGGCACGCCTGAGGACATTTTCTGAATGAAATCGGGCGTGATGGGTTTATTAACGGTTACCACGTATTCCTTTTCGTGGTTATTCCCTGCACGGAGGATCTTATTTACAATATCGCCGTCGCTGGTCAGGAATATCAGCCCTTCCGAAGGCTTATCGAGCCGCCCGATCGGGAAAATGCGCTCCTTGTGACGGATATAATCGATGATATTGCCCTTAATGTGGCGCTCGGTAGTGCAGGTAATGCCCACTGGCTTGTTGAATGCAATGTAAACGCCCGCCTTTTTGGCTTTGAGCGGCTTCCCGTCGACACGCACGTCGTCGCCTTCTTTGGCCTTGTCGCCCAAAACAGCCTTCCGGCCGTTGAGCGTTACGCGGCCCTGTTCTACGAGTTTGTCGGCCTCACGCCGCGAACAAAACCCGGTTTCACTGATAAACTTATTGATCCTGACTGGCTCCAATGCTTTCTATGCTTTTTCCAATGCCGTAACCGGCATATCCAATGGCAAATTAACTCAAATCGCAAAAAAAATGCGGTTACATATAAAGATTCGGGCGTTTTTACCCTTTACCTCTTCAATGCTTATTATATCAGATCACAAAATAGAACAAATTGCCGGTCTATGAAAAATCGCCTTTTATTAAGTCAACTCTTCTTCTGGATAACCCTTCTTGCACTCCACGCGCAGCCCCCGCGCAGGCCTGTGGAAGTGATCGTCACCGCCGACCGCGATGACTGGACCTACAAACCTGGAGAGAAAGTACAATTCATCATCAGTGTGTTGCGCAATGGCAACCCGGTCAAAAATGCTCAGGTGCGGTATGAGATCGGCCTGGAAAAGCTCGACCCTACCATTAAAGAAACCAAAACTGCCGCCAATGGTACATTAACCGTGGACGGTGGCACACTCAAAACAGCCGGTTTCCTGCGCTGCATTGCCTGGGCGACCGTCGACGGCGTGGAGTTCCGCGGCCTGGCTACTGCCGGTTTCGATCCGTTGAAAATACAACCGACCGTAGCAAATCCGGAGGATTTCGACACCTACTGGGATAATGCCAAGAAAGAACTGGCGGCCGTACCGATGGATGCGAAGATGACTTTGCTACCCGACCGGTGCACCGAGAAAACGAATGTTTATCACCTAAGCCTGCAAAACAACCGACCGGGCGTGCGCGTGTATGGGATTCTGAGTGTTCCGAAAAAAGAAGGCAAATATCCTGCGCTGCTACGCGTGCCCGGCGCCGGTGTGCGCGCGTACTATGGAGATGTAGTTACTGCGGATAAAGATATTATTACACTTGAAATCGGTATCCACGGTATTCCGGTGATCATGGATCCATCCGTTTATGTTGACATGGGCCAGGGGGTACTGAATGGTTATCCCGCTTATAATCTGGATGATAAGGATAAATTTTACTACAAACGCGTGTACCTCGGCTGCATACGTGCTAACGACTTCCTCACCAGCCTGCCGCAATACGACGGCAAGAACCTGGCAGTAACCGGCGGAAGCCAGGGCGGTGCATTGTCGATCGTCACCGCAGGCCTCGACCCTCGCGTGAAATGGCTCGGCGCATTCTACCCGGCATTGAGCGATGTGACTGGCTACCTGCACGGCCGCGCAGGCGGATGGCCGCATTATTTTGATAAAAACGGTGTCAAAACCAATAACACGAAAGAGAAACTGGCCACGGTATCCTATTACGATGTAGTGAATTTCGCACGCCGGGTGAAAGCGCCGGGGCTTTACATGTGGGGTTTCAATGACGAAACCTGCCCGCCTACTTCCATGTACGCCGCATACAATGTGACCACGGCTCCGAAAGAACTCAAACTGTACCTCGATACCGGCCACTGGACCTATTCCGACGAGCGCGACGCAATGAACAACTGGCTGGTCGACAAGCTCAAAGGCAAGTAATTTCAACAAAACCGGAACATACCTTTATGGATCGCAGAACATTTATTGAAAAATCGGCGCTGGCCGGTGCGGCATTCTCCTCGCTTCCGCTGCTGACCGCGTTGAAACGCGCCTCGCCCTATCGCACGGCCCTCATCGGCGCAGGCTGGTGGGGCACGAATATCCTCCGCTGCGCCATCCAGGCAGGCGAATCGAAACTGGTGGCATTGTGCGACGTGGATCAGAACCAGCTGAAAATCTGCTCCGAAGTTTTCTCCAAACTTACCCCGGACAAGCCGAAGCTCTACAAGGATTACCGCGAAATGCTCGCCAAAGAAAAGCCCGAGATCGTGATCGTGGCTACGCCCGATCACTGGCATGCATTGTGCTGCATTGCCGCCATTGAGTCCGGTGCGCATGTGTATGTAGAAAAACCCATTTCACATACCATTAAAGAAGGCCGCGCGATGGTGAATGCCACGCGCAAGCACGGGCGCATTGTGCAGGTGGGCACGCACAGGCGGGTGTCCCCGCATAACGTGTCGGGAATGGAGTTCCTGAAATCGGGTAAGGCCGGTAAAATCGGGATGGCGCGGGCATTTGTACATTATGGCGGCGGCCCGGGCCAGAAAACGCCCGACGCAGAGCCGCCGCAAGGCCTCGATTGGGATTTCTATTGCGGACCGGCACCATTGGTACCATACAATAAGACGATCCACCCGAAGGGTTTCCGGAACTACCTCAATTTCGCCAATGGTACCCTCGGCGACTGGGGCATTCACTGGCTCGACCAGGTACTGTGGTGGTCGGAGCAGAAATATCCGAAGAAAGTGTACTCTACCGGAGGCCGCGCGATCCGCCAGGACAATACCGACGCACCCGATCACCAGGTAGCGGTTTACGATTTCGACGGTTTCACATTGGAATGGGAACACCGCAACTTCGCGGCTAACAATGCCGAAAAAACACATCCTGGTCAGGCCGTGGGCGTGTATTTCTATGGTACCGAAGGTACATTCCACATGGGCTGGCTCGATGGCTGGACCTTCTACCCCACCAATCCGAACAAACCGGTGATTCATCAGGATGCCCAGCTCAACAAGCCCGACGACCAGAATATTCAGCAGCTTTGGGCCAACTTCCTCGAATCCATTAAAAGTAACAAACCTCCGATTTGCGAAATTGAAGTGGGACAGCGCTCCACGAATGTGGCGTTGTTGGGGATGCTTTCCTACAAACTGGGAAGGAGCATTATTTGGGATGGCGAAAAAGAAATCATTCCCGGAGACCACGAAGCGAACAAACTACTGAGCCGCAACTACCGCGGAGAGTGGAAATATCCGCAGGTGTAAAGGTTGTCATTTGTGGTCAGGGATTGTCAAGTGTAGTCATTTATAGTCGGGTATTGTCATTCTATTAAATCTTTGACTATTCTTGACAACACCTGACCACACATGACTAATCTTGACTACACCTGACCATTCTTGACCCCAAACGATCGCTAGTCAATCTTCACGACTTCCGCCGGAATGTTATATTGATCAACCGCTTCGCGCGCAAAGCGGACGTGCCCGCGTGGAGCCATCAGGTACAGTTTCGCACCTTTCATTCCCGCCAATTCACTGAGCAGCTTCCATTTGGAAATATGACCACGCATCTGGTCTGTTTTAATGCAAACTTCCAGATAATGCCTGTTGAACATGTTCACGCCCGTCACGTCGGGCGTAAAACGGGTGTTGTCGGCCGCCCTTTCGTAGGATTTGGGCGTTTCATACCCTTCCATATTAGCCTGGATTTCCTTGAACCCGTGCGATTTTGCCCACTTTACCACAAGCGGGATGAATGCTTCTTTTTCCATAATGAACATGAATAGTTTTCTGCTCTAAAACCAGCAGTTTCTACAATATAAATCTTGACTGAGCAGAGGGGATATAACAGGAGCGATATTCCCGGTGGAGCAGGATCTTGATGAAAGATAGCCAATTTTCCGCAAAACTGCAAGCCTCACGCGTGGCCGGATCAGTCATCCAGTTCATCCTTGAAATTATTGTAGGCCGAAAGCAATTCGCGGTGTGTTTTGGCATTCTTCTGAGTAAGTGCCAGTTCCACTCCCTTCTGATAAATTCCCTCAGCTTTTTCCACGTTTTCCAATGCAGCAAAAAATGCGCCAGCGTGGTAATAAGTCGGCAGATAATCGGGATGTTTTTCGAGGAGCAGATCGAAAAAGCGTTCCGCTTCTTTCAGATCTGACTTGGAATATTCGATCGCCAGTGCGTAGGCATTGAACGGGTCGGCCGGGTCTTCTTCGTAAAAAGCGAGTAAATTGGCTAGTAAGGAGTTATTCATCGATATTATTATGCTTGCATACTATTTACTTTTCCCTTAATTTGCCCGGGTAAAGTTATTCTCATCAAACGTAAAGATAAGTAACCATACCATCATGAAAATACTCGTTTGTATAACTAATGTCCCCGATACAACCGCCAAGATAAGCTTCACCGACAACGACACCAAACTGAACAAAAACGGTGTGCAGTTCATCATCGGTCCTTACGACGACTACGCGCTCGCCCGCGGCGTGGAGTTGAAAGAGCAATCCGGGGGCAACCTTACGGTGCTGCACGTGGGCGAGGCCGACGCCGAGCCGCAGATCCGCAAAGCGCTCGCGATCGGTGCCGATGATGCCATCCGCGTGAATGCCGATCCGCAGGACTCTTATTTCGTAGCGGCTCAAATCGCACACATCGCCAGCCAGCACAGCTACGACCTCATTCTGATGGGTCGCGAGTCGATTGATTACAACAGCGGCGTGGTACACGGGCTGGTAGGCGAAATGCTGGGTATCCCCTCCTATTCGCCGGTCATGAAGCTCGATCTGGAAGGCAATACTGCCACCATCACCCGTGAGATCGACGGCGGCAAAGAAGTACTCAAAGCGCCGCTGCCCCTGGTTTTAGGCTGCCAGGAGCCGATCGCCGAGTGGAAAATCCCTAATATGCGGGGTATCATGACGGCCCGCACCAAACCATTGAATGTGGTAGAACCCGTTTCCGTCGACGATATGACGGTACCGCAAACGTATCAGCTGCCCGCGCCGAAAGGTGCCTGCAAAATGATCCCGGCCAGCGAAGCGGAAACGCTTATTAAACTGCTGCAAACCGAGGCAAAAGTGCTGTAATGCGCGGCTTATTTTTCACATTCAAACGAAAACGATCATGTCAGTCCTTATATATGTAGAACTCGATAACGGTTCCATTAAGAAAACATCACTGGAAGCGGTGGCTTACGGTGCTAAAGTAGCGGAAAAAACCGGCGGCCAGGCCGTGGTACTTGCGTTGGGCAAAGCCGATAATGCAGAACTTGAAAAGGCCGGGCAATATGGTGCCGCCAAGGTGCTCCATGCCGCCGATGCCAAACTGGAACACGAAAACAGCCTCGCCTACGCGGACGCGCTCGTACAGGCGGTTGCGCAGGAAGGCAGCAAAATCATTATCCTTTCCAAATCCGGCCTCGGCGATGCCATGGCAGCCCGAGCGGCCGCGAAACTGAAAGCAGGCATCGTGTCCGGCGTGACGGCATTGCCCGAAACCGATGGTGGTTTCAAAGTGACGCGGAGCATTTTCACCGGTAAAGCATTCGCCACGACGGAAATCAAGTCGGATATTAAAGTGTTGGTGATCCGCAAAAACGCCATTGAAATAGATGAAGCGAGTCTTGCCGGCGGTAATGCAGCGGTAGAAGCTTTTCAACCTGCATTGCGTGACAGTGATTTCACGGCCAGTGTCGTGAGCGTCGAAAAGGCGGACTCGGAACTATCGCTTACAGAAGCCGAGATCATCGTATCCGGCGGACGCGGTATGAAAGGCCCCGAGCATTGGCAGCCGCTGATCGACCTCGCCAAAGCATTGGGTGCGGCAACCGGCTGCTCCAAACCCGTTTCCGACCTCGACTGGCGCCCGCACCATGAGCACATCGGGCAGACCGGTATCAAAGTGGCTCCGAACCTCTACATCGCCTGTGGCATTTCCGGCGCGATCCAGCACCTGGCAGGCGTAAACGGCTCCAAATGCATTGTCGTGATCAACAAAGATCCCGAAGCGCCGTTCTTCAAAGCGGCCGACTATGGCATCGTAGGTGATGTTTTTGAAATACTGCCTAAGCTGACAGAAGCGGCAAAAAGCCTCAAATAGTGGCTTCAAGGCTCTTTTTTTCAAATTCATTGAAATAACAAGACACAAAAAAGGGGCTTAAAATCAATTGATTAACCCATTTTGGTTTTTGCCCCGCCGACAGGCGCCGAATCTTAACCCTTACAGCATTTTTTTATGCAGTAAGGGTTATTTATTTTTGCACCTTTGATCCCGCCAATGGCGCTTTTCAAACAGGAACACTTTAAAGGGTTTACTTGTTAATTCGTTGAAAATCAAGAATCAGCCCAAAGACCATTCACCACGACTGTTAACCATTTGCGCATTTAATTTAAACGTGAAAAAAATTAAGTTAGAAATTCTGGGGCTTTCACCAAGCCAATCCCAAGCCGGTTCGTTTGCATTGGTACTTGGAGAAGAACTAGGCAACCGCAGGCTGCCTATTATTATTGGCGTATTCGAAGCACAAGCCATTGCCGTCCAGATTGAAAACATAGTACCTAACCGCCCGATGACGCACGATCTCTTCAAATCGTTCGCCGACGGCATGAATTATACATTGAAAGAGATCGTCATTTCCGATCTCAAAGAGGGCATTTTCTACGCCAAAATCGTTTGTACCGATAATCTTCGTGAAGTAGAGATCGACGCCCGCCCGTCGGACGCGATCGCGATCGGCCTTCGTTTCGACATTCCTATTTATACCTACGAAACCATTCTGTCCGAAGCAGGTATCGTGTCCAGCTCTGTGACAGAGGAAGAAGATGAGGACGAGGATGCCGTTCGTGAAACTATCCGTCCTTCCGGCTCAAAGGATTCGCTCCGCGACCTTACCTACGATGAGCTGCAACGAATGCTGGACGATGCCCTTTCGAAAGAAGACTACGAGAAGGCCGCCAAGATCCGCGACGAAATGGGACGAAGGAACTAAAACCGCCTTTATAGTTAAAAATAGTTAAGGATTGTCCCCAAAAGGGCTGTTTTGAAATTTTAATCCTTATTTTTGCCCGGGTCGTATTCCAGAAAACAGAACCAACGACGAGCGAAATCCTACGCTGTTATGCCTAAAAAAAAGAAGATCGGGAGCTACCCCAACGCAATGATCGTCATGAGCCTCACGGCTGCATTGTTTCTGATCGGTTTTTGCGGACTCCTGGTGATCCAATCCAAAAAGCTGGTTTCCATTATTCGCCAGAACATCGAGGTGCGGGTGTTTATCGACAAGCAAGTCTCCAAAGCCGGACAGGATTCGATCCTCCATATTATCCAGGCAAAGCCATTTGTCTTAAAATCCGCTGAAACAAAAGCCATTACATTCGTTTCAAAAGAAGAAGCCGCCAAAGAATTCATCGAAGGCACGAAGGAAGACTTCGGCTCTTTTCTCGGTGAAAATCCATTGCGCGACAGCTACCGGGTGAAAATCCAGGAGGACTATTTTGAAGAAGCCAAGCTGCAACAGATCAAGAAAGAGCTGGACCAGGTGAAGGGTGTGTATGAGGTAGTGTACCAGGAAGATCTGGCCGACAATATCAACCGCAACGTAACGAAGATTTACATCGTACTGGCAAGCTTTGCATTAATCATGCTGATTATCATCGTATTGCTGGTCAATAACACCATCAAACTGGCTATTTACTCACAGCGCTTCCTGATCCGCAGTATGCAGCTCGTGGGCGCTACCAATGGGTTTATCCAGAGACCTTACGTAATGCGCGGCGCGATTCAGGGGCTTATCGGCGGTGTTATCGCTGCGATCCTGCTGATCGGCCTGCAACAACTGGCGATCCGTAACGTGGAAGGGCTTGCGCTGTTACAGGAATACGACAAGATCGTGATCCTCATAGCTTCTGTGCTTGGCCTCGGTGTCGCTATCGGTATAGCGAGCACCTACCAGTCGCTCGCGCGTTACCTGCGCATGGCGCTCGACGATCTTTATTGATTTGTCTCATGCAAGGCCCGCGCGGCCCGCTCATTCCTCTTTCAGACATTCTAGAACAGTAACCGATAAATAAACGTTATGAGTACTTCAAAAAATGAACTTCCATTTTCATCATCGAACTACACGATGATGCTGGTCGGTATTGCGGTGATCCTCGCAGGCTTCCTGATCATGACTTTCGATAGCGAAGAGTTTGGTTTCGGCTTCCTGGGCCTTACCCTCGGCCCCATTATTACCATTGCGGGCTTTATCATCGAGTTCTGGGCGATCCTCCGTAAACCCGCTAATTCATGAGTATCTGGCAGGCGATCATTCTAGCAATTGTTGAAGGAATTACCGAGTTTTTGCCCATCTCTTCTACCGGGCATATGATCATAGCCTCCTCGTTCATGGGGATCAGCCATCTGGAATTCACCAAAATGTTCACGGTCAATATCCAGTTCGGGGCTATACTTTCCGTACTCGTACTTTACTGGAAGCGTTTTTTCCAGACTACCGATTTCTATTTCAAACTTTTCGTGGCATTTCTGCCGGCAGCTGTCATTGGCTTCCTGCTGAACGATTTCATCGACGCATTGCTCGAAAACGTGTGGGTGGTGTCGATCTCGTTGCTCCTCGGAGGTTTTGTACTAATTTTCATCGACCGCATTGCAAACGATACGCGTGAGAAGGTGATTACCTTTCCGACCGCGTTGAAAATCGGGTTTTTCCAGTGTATAGCGATGATTCCGGGCGTTTCTCGTTCGGCTTCGACGATCATCGGTGGGATGCTCAATGGCTTGTCGAGAAAACAGGCTGCTGAATTCTCGTTCTTCCTGGCTGTTCCTACGATGGCTGCCGCAGGAGGTTACAAGCTGCTGAAAACTTACGATACCATTCAAAAAGAAGACATTCAGACGTTGCTGATCGGAAATGCAGTCGCATTTGTGGTGGCTATGCTGGCGATCAAGTTCTTCATCAGCTTCCTGACGAAATACGGTTTTAAAGTTTTTGGTTATTACCGCATTATCCTCGGCCTGATCCTGCTCGGCTTGCTGGCATCGGGTTATCAGCTGGATGTTGTTTAGAAATTGACGACCGACCACCGACTGCGTATGGTTACGGCTAGCTGTGAATCAGGCAGGCTTATCTAAAATCAAGTTTATACATAATACTGTACTCGGCGGTCGGCGGTCAATCGTCGGCCGTCAAACATTTTCCACCAAATTTGAACCAACAAGAAAACATACCCGACGAAGGCGAGGTCATTTTGATTGACAAGCCTTTGACGTGGACTTCATTTGATGTGGCCAACAAGCTTAAAAGGGCTTGCAAATTCAAGAAAATAGGCCATGCAGGTACATTAGACCCGCTGGCTACCGGGTTGCTTATCCTTTGCACCGGTAAGAAAACCAAGCAGATCGATAGCTTTCAGGCGCAGGAAAAAGAGTATACCGGCACGTTGGTGCTAGGCAAAACGACGCCTTCCATTGACCTCGAAAGCGATTTCGACGCCGAATACCCTATTGACCACATTACGCCGGAAGTACTCGAAAATGCGCGCCGGCAGCTTACCGGCCATATCGAGCAGATTCCCCCGCTTTTCTCCGCCATTAAAATCGACGGAGTGCGTGCGTACAAGCTCGCGCGGCGAGGCGAGGAGGCCGAGATCAAGAAGCGCCCGGTGGAGATCAAGCTGTTTGAAATTGACGCTACCCATTTTCCTTCCATCGATTTTAGGATCATTTGTTCAAAAGGTACTTATATTCGCAGTATGGTTCGCGATTTCGGCGAGCTGGCGGGCAGCGGCGCTTACATGAGCAAGCTCTGCCGGACCAGGATCGGGGATTTCGAACTGAAAGATGCGTGGGAGCTGACGGCTTTCATCCATCAGAAACGAGTAGCGTTGAATTTGGAAGTTGACGAATGAACATTTATCATAGCCTGGATTCCTTTCAAAAACTGGAATATGGCGTCGTAACCAGTGGCACTTTCGACGGGGTGCATCTGGGACATCAAAAAATACTAACCCGTCTGAAAGAAATTTCCGGGCAATCGGGTGGTGAATCGGTGGTATTGACTTTCTGGCCGCATCCGCGCACGGTGGTGTCGGAGGACAGCCAGGACCTGCAATTGCTTTCCACAATCGAGGAAAAAATAGAGCTGTTTGCCAAACTGGGCATTCAGCACCTGGCGATCATCCCTTTCACACGCTCTTTTTCCGAGCTCACTTCCGATGCGTTTATTAAACAGATCCTGGTGGAAAAAATCGGGACCAAAAAGCTGGTGATCGGCTACGACCACCGTTTTGGCCGCAACCGGGAAGGAAGTTTCGAGTTCTTGCAGAAAAATTGCTCCGAGTACGGTTTTGAAGTGGAAGAAATTCCCAGGGAAGATATCGAACACATGGCGATCAGCTCTTCACGCATTCGTAAGGCCTTGATTACCGGGCACATCCATGAAGCCAACGAACTACTGGGCCGCCCCTATTCGCTTTCCGGAACTGTGGTGAAAGGGAAACAGCTCGGCCGCACAATCGGCTTTCCGACGGCGAACCTGTACGTGCATGAGCCCTACAAGCTGATCCCGATGAATGGAGTCTATGTGATCCACGCGGTTTACGAAGGCCAAGTATTCAAAGGCATGCTTAATATTGGTGTGCGGCCCACCGTGGACGGTACCATCCGGACAATCGAAGCGAACCTGTTCGATTTTGACAAAGAAATTTACGGCGAGGATCTCAAATTGGAATTGCTTCATTATCTTCGTCCGGAACAGAAATTCGAGGGGCTCGATATGCTCGTCAAACAGATCGGAATAGACAAGGAAAATACCCTCACCTATTTCGGCTAATCCATCCGAACTCTTTTTCCTACTCATACAGTTTGCTTTTGCGAAAAGCGTGCCCTACCCGGCACGCTTTTATTGTGCCTATACGTAAAATCCGGGTCGGAGCTGCTTTCTGTTACAGGTTCCTACTGCCAATCCTTTCCCTTATGAGACATTACGACGCTATTGTAATCGGTGCGGGCCAGGCGGGCACGCCGCTTTGCCGCAAACTGGCCGAATCGGGTTTAAAAACGGCTTTAATTGAAAAAAGATGGGTCGGTGGGACCTGTGTGAACGACGGCTGCTCTCCCACCAAAGCCATGGTGGCATCCGCAAAGGCAGCGTGGTCGGCGCGGCATAACGAAACCCTGGGCGTGAGCGTAGGAGGCATCACGATCGATTTCGACGAGATCCTCGACCGCAAAAACAGCATTGTGCACACCATGCGCGGCAGCTCCGAAAAGCGTATCCTTAACACCGCCGGCCTCGACCTGATTTACGGTACGGCCCGGTTCACTGGTCGAAAGGAGGTTACCGTTTCGTTAAAGGATGGCGGCAGTGAAACACTCACGGCAGACAAGTTCTTCCTCAACACCGGCCTCCAACCCGTCATACCCGACATCGAGGGCATTCACAGCATCCCATATCTCACTTCCACCACCATTATGGAGCTGTCTGAGATCCCCGAGCATCTCCTCATTCTCGGCAGCGGGTACATTGCGCTGGAATTCGGCCAAATGTTTGCACGCTTCGGCAGCAAAGTGACGATCGTCGAGCGTGCCAAAAGGATCTTAAAAAAAGAGGACGAAGATATCGCCGAAGAAGTCGTGAAAATCCTAGCCCGGGAGGACATTGAAATACTCACCAATACGGAGGCTATTCAATTTGCGCAAAGCGGGCACATTATCGCCGTCGCGCTTGAAACCGAGGGGCGTAGAAGCCAGCGCTCGTACACGCACGTACTCGTAGCCGCGGGACGCAAGCCCCAGCTGCAAGAGCTTGGGTTGGAAACAGCGGGTGTTGCCCTGGACAAAAAAGGGTATATTCAGGTAAATGCGCAGCTCGAAGCCACGGCGGAAGGTGTTTACGCATTAGGCGATGTGAAAGGCGGCCCGGCTTTTACGCATGTTTCCTATGACGATTACCGGTTGATCATTCAGCATGTTGTTGAGCAAAAACAAATCAGTATTGCGGACCGGTTGGTGCCATATTGCATGTTCATGGACCCGCAACTCGGCCGTGTGGGTATTACGGAGCAGGAGGCGCGGGAAAGAGGGTTCGATATAAAAGTAGCCGTATTGAAAAACGACAGCGTCGCAAGATCGATCGAAACCGGGGACGAACGGGGCATGATGAAGGCGATTGTGGATGCTCAAACGGGCAAAATCCTTGGTGCGGCGGTACTGGCAGAGCAAGGCGGCGAGATTGTAACGATCCTGCAAATGGCGATGATCGGGGGCATCACTTACCAGCAGATCCGGAATGGCGTGTTCGCTCATCCCACGTACGCAGAATCGTTGAACAATCTTTTTATGACGCTCGATTAATGGTCGGCTTTTTCCCTTTTTTCGGTAAAAATGGATCGTTTTCCGGCTGATTTACGTACAAAAAGAATATGCAAATCCATTTTGCAAACCTGAACCACGTACCTGTTAGCAAACGTCATGATCATTGCCGACCACATCAGCAAGCATTTTAATGGTATTGAGGCAGTTAGGGATGTTTCCTTCCGGGTGGAAGAAGGCGAGACCATGGTACTGCTGGGTACCAGCGGCTGCGGGAAAACGACGACGTTGAAAATGCTCAACCGGTTGATAGAACCCACTTCCGGCCGGATCGAGATTTGGGGCAAAAACATATCCGAAGAAAAGCCGGAAATGCTGCGCAGGTCGATCGGGTATGTTTCTCAAAACAATGGGCTCTTCCCCCATTACACGGTGGCCGAAAACATCGCAGTTGTGCCGAAACTGCTCAACTGGCAGCCCGGTGACATTCAGGAGCATACTACGCGCTGGCTCGAACAGCTGAAACTTCCCGCGCATTTCAAAAACAAATATCCGGGTGAACTGAGCGGAGGACAACAGCAGCGGGTAACCATTGCCCGCGCATTGATAGCCGACCCGCCGGTACTGCTTCTCGACGAGCCCTTTGGCGCGCTCGATCCCGTGACACGCACCAGCGTGCGGAAGGATTTCGCAGAGCTGCCCGCACTGCAACGGAAGACCGTCTTCCTCGTTACCCACGACGTGCAGGAAGCGCTTCAAATGGGTGATCATATTTGTCTGATGGACAACGGCAGCATTGTACAGCAAGGCAAGCCGGGCGATCTGCTGCTCAGGCCTGTGAACGAGTTCGTACACGCTTTCCTGGGCCAGCAGCTCGACGATATTTCCCGCATTTACGAACGCATCAGAGCACAGGGATAATGGAAGAGCAACAGTCACTTTGGGATTTTATGGCGCAGCAATCGGGTAAGCTGTGGAGCCAGACTGTGGCCCACATCGGCCTCACCTGCATTTCACTGCTCATTGCGATTGCCGTGGGGCTACCGCTGGGGATCTGGATCGCGCGGCGAAAAAAAGCTGCGTGGCTGGTACTTGGCATTGCCGGCGTGCTGCAAACCATTCCTAGCATTGCATTGCTGGGTTTTATGATCCCGCTGTTGGGTATTGGGGCCCTACCCGCCATTACTGCGCTGTTTCTCTACGCATTATTGCCCATTATCCGCAATACCTACACCGGTATCACGGGTGTTGATCCGGCCATTACCGAGTCCGCCAGGGGCATGGGGATGAACCCGTGGCAGATATTGACCAGTGTGGAGCTGCCGCTCGCGATGCCCGTCATTCTAGCAGGGATCCGCACCGCCACGGTCATTAATGTAGGCGTCGCGACACTGGCTGCTTACATTGCGGCAGGCGGTTTGGGCGAATTCATTTTCGGGGGTATTGCATTGAATAATACACAAATGATCCTGGCGGGGGCCATTCCGGCCGCATTGCTGGCCGTTTTGTTCGACTTTCTGTTATCGTTACTTCAAAAGACAGGTTTGAGAGGCATGCGTAAAATGCCCGTCTTGCTGCCTGTTTTGCTGCTATTACTCTCCTCCTTTTACCTGATTCCTTACACGAAAGGCAATTTGCTCGCCGGTTTTACGCCCGAATTCATGGGTCGGGAAGATGGTTATTTAGGTTTAAAATCTAAGTACGGGCTGGATATTCCAACCGTCGTGATCAGCGACGCTGTGATGTACAAGGCCGCGTTTGAAGAAAAACTGGACGTAATCAGTGGGTACAGTACCGACGGCCGGTTGAAAGCATTCGACCTCGTAACACTGCACGACGACCAGCATATTTTCCCGCCCTACTATGCCGCACCCGTGGTACGGAGCGAGGTGCTTCGGCAATACCCGGAATTGCAGCCCGTTTTGGAGCAATTGTCCGGTTATATCAATGATTCGGTTATGACGGAGCTGAACTACCGCGTCGATTACCTCAAACAGGCCCCCGATCGCGTTGCCCATGATTTTCTGGTCTCTAAAAACCTCTACCAACCACCCGGCAAAGGCGGCAAAGGCACCGTTCGCCTCGGTTCGAAGATTTTCGCCGAGCAGTACATTCTCATCCAAATGTACAAGGAGCTGATCGAAGGCAATACCGACCTGAAAGCCATCACCAAAACCGGCCTCGGCGGCACGAAAATCTGTTTCGACGCATTGACCAACGCCGAAATCGACCTATACCCCGAATACACGGGCACGGGTTTGCTTGCCATCCTCAAACCCGGTCGCGAACAGCTGGCAAAGCTCGGCGGCGATCGCGAGCGGGTTTATGATTATGTTAAAAATGAATTTCTAAAACAATACAAGCTGCAATGGCTCCGGCCGATCGGCTTTAATAATGCTTACGCGCTGATGATGCGTCGCGCGCAGGCACAATCCTTGAATATCCAAACCATCACCGATCTGAAAAACTATGCAACTAATGGAAGCCACCGGCATTAGGGAAGCATTTCACAATGTCAGAAAGCATTCGGAACACATTTGCGCACCGCTGGAAACGGAAGACTACGTGCCGCAGCCCGTCGCGTTCGTCAGCCCGCCCAAGTGGCATCTGGCGCACTCGACGTGGTTTTTTGAAACCTTCATCCTCAAACCCCAGGTACCTGACTATCGCGTTTACGATCCCGATTTCAATTACCTGTTCAACAGCTACTACAACAACGTAGGAGAGCGTACGCTCCGCACCGACCGTGGAAATGTGACGCGCCCCACTACCCAGGCCGTCTACGCCTACCGCCGGTACGTCGACGCGCAAATGGACGCCTTCCTCGAAGACCTCACCGACCCGGAGATCCTGGCGCTGGTAGAACTTGGCTTGCACCACGAACAGCAGCATCAGGAACTTCTGATCACCGACATCAAGTACATTCTCGGGCATAACCCGCTCTTTCCGGTTTACCGCAAGGGGCAGAATATGGTCGACGGCCGCAATACCGAAACCGGCTTCCTCGCCATTCCCGAAGGCATTTACGACATCGGGCATCACGGCGAAGGTTTTTGTTTCGACAATGAACTCGGCAGGCACAAAGTGTATCTGCACGACTTTGAAATCGCGAAAGGGCTCGTTACCAACGGCGAATACATCGAATTTATGGAAGCCGGCGGTTACCAGGATTTTAACCTCTGGCTGGATGAGGGCTGGTCGTGGGTAAATCAAAACCACATTACAGCCCCGATGTACTGGCACCTGATCGACGGTGAATGGCATTATTTTACATTGGAGGGATTGCAAAAGGCGGATCCCGAAGCAATCCTCAGCCACATCAGCTTTTTCGAGGCCGCCGCATTTGCCCAATGGAAAGGAATGCGGTTACCTACCGAATTCGAATGGGAAATCGCATCGGCCAACCTCGACTGGGGCCAGCGCTGGGAATGGACCAACAGCGCCTACCTGCCCTACCCGGGCTTTTCCAAAGCACCAGGCGCCGTGGGCGAGTACAATGGCAAATTTATGGTGAACCAGATGGTGCTTCGTGGCGCATCGGTGGCTACTTCGCCCGGGCACGCCCGTAAGACGTACCGTAATTTCTTTCACACACACGAGCGCTGGCAATACACGGGCATCCGGCTGGCGCGATAAATCGATAGTTATGACAGACGTACAAACTTTTGCCAGAGACATCCACAAGGGATTGTCCGCACCACAGAAACACATTTCGAGCAAGTATTTTTACGACGATATCGGCAGTGGGATTTTCCAGGATATCATGAAAATGCCGGAGTATTACCCCACGCCATGCGAATTCGAGATCTTATCGCTGCAAGGGGACAATATTATCCAAAAACTCGCATTCAACGGACCGTTCCAGATTGTGGAATTCGGTGCGGGGGACGGTATCAAAACACGGCAGTTACTGAAAAAGCTGGTCGAGCGGCAGGTTGATTTTACCTACGTGCCTATCGACATTTCTTCCAAAGCCATTGAGGAGTTGACGGCCAATATGCACGCCCATTTGCCTGGTTTGAAGATCAGCCCGATGATCGGCAATTACTTTTCGATGATGGAAGAGCTGGCCGCATCGGGTGTGCCAAGTCTGCTGCTTTTCCTCGGCGGTAACATCGGCAATTATGAAGCGCACGAGGTCAATAGCCTGCTCGCCGATTTCCGCAAATGCATGAACCCGGGCGATTACCTGCTCACAGGCTTCGATTTGCAAAAGAACCCCGCCACTGTCCGCTGTGCTTACGACGACCCCAAAGGAATCACCAAGGCATTCAATATCAATTTATTACACCGAATCAACCGGGAATTGGGCGGCAGTTTCAAAACCAACCAGTTCGACTTCTACTCGCATTACAATCCCGTCAATGGGGAGGTAAGGAGCTACCTCGTAAGTCTGGTACCGCAAAAAGTACACGTACGGCACACTGATAAATGCTATGATTTCGACCGCAACGAGCTGATCTGGACCGAGCTTTCCAAGAAGTATACATTATCCGAAATTGAAAAGGTGGCCGCGGCCAACGGTTTCCGGGTAGTAGAGCATTTTCAGGACTGCAAGGCCTATTTTACGGATAGTCTGTGGACAATATAAAAAGGGGCCTGGACTTCTGAATGTCCCGGCCCCTTTCCATTAAATGTGAGCAACTCGATATCCGTTAGTTGCTCGATACAAACTTGTTGAAGCGGCTTTCTTTGCCATCAGCCGTTTTTTCCTGGTACAGGAATTCCAGTTTGCTTTCGTCGAATTTCTGAAAGAAATCCTCCCAGCTGATTTCCTCCAACGAATCCTCACCGCTGTATCCTGGAAAATCGATGCGCAGGATGCCGCCTCCATCTTTTTTCTTCGCGGTTCCCTTCACCATCGAAGGTACGCCGCCGCGCTGCTCCACCCACGCCCGGATCGTGTCGTGATCGCGCGTCGAAGTATTGGATCCGGAACTGCCTGACGATTTTTTCGAACCGGCAGATTTGCTATCCGACGTCTTAGCGCCGGCTGACTTCGATCCGGCCGATTTGGAGCTTGCCGATTTTGCATTCGCTGATTTCGTACTATCTGATTTGGTACTACCCGATTTAGATTCGGATTTCGCTCCGGTCGCTTTTTTACCGGCAGCACGTGCGGCGGCTGTCGTTTCGGCGGCTGTTTTTTTAGTAGCGGATGCCTTCGAAGGCGTCGATTTTGTACTGCCCTTGGTAGCCTTGGTGGCTGTACTTTTCATGGAAGCGCTTTTTTCCGAGGCGCCCGATTTCGTTTTAGAAGCGGTTTCTTTGGTATTGCCCTTTGTTGTAGTAGCCATGGTTTCAGTTGTTTGATTTGAAACCCATTAGCTTCAAAAAGCGTGCCGTACGTCGCGCACCGCACCTTCTCAATCTTCCAAAACCCGTATCGCCCCTTTCAGCCGGAAACCACATACCCGCATACCGGCCTTCTCCAAAGTGGCCTGGGAAATGCGATTGCCGATATTGCAGCGCGCGGCGGGCATGCGGCCCATCCGGTATGCGATGCGTTTCAGTTCCTGCACAATATACGTCGCGTAGCCTTTTTCGCGGTGCGTTTCGCGCGTCTGCATATAAATGTCGGCATAAGGAATGTTGTAATTGAGCATCAGGCCGCCGCTCGCAACGATTTCGCCCCCAGCCTCTACCACGTATTCGCTATCGTCGCCATTCATGGGGTCGTGCTCGGAGCGTTTGCGAAAAATGGCGCCCGGTATTTCGAAGGAAGTCTGGAAACCGTCCTCAAAAAGAATAGCTTCCGCGAAAGAATTTTCACAGAAACGGTACAGCATCGTGGTCAGGAAAATGTCGTTGCTCTGGCTTTCGATCCAGATCGCCTTGCAATGCATTTGAAATTCCTCGAAAACAACGCTGGCATGTTTGCGGTAAGGCGGCAGCAGATAAAATTCGAAGATCGTGTCGCGGTCCTGTCGGCGATCGGTGCCCCAAACGGAACCGTAACCGACACGAACATTGTCGATCCGAAACAGCCAGGTATCGGCCCAGCCGTAGTCGTGGCACTTGTTGCAGACAAACTGGAAGTTGTTTTCGTGCAGGAACATCGTGCGAAGGTCCCTGATCCCATCCAGCCCGATTTTAGAAATACTAACTCGCATAGTGTGGCACGCAAAGTGTGGGGGTAAGCGGGTAATAAGGTAGTATAATGGTATGAAAAAAACTAGCCGTATTGCAGGAAATACTATGCTTTACCGGCCTTTTTTGTACGGGCAATGCCGCCAAAAACACGTCAGCAAGGCAGCAGTAATGCTTTTTGCTAAACCGACATTTCTATTCACTATATCCAAAACCGGCATGAAGCCTCTAATTCAGACCGTTACATTACTTACATTCATCATCTTCAAATGCCATGCGCAGGGCAACAGTAACACAAAGCTTTGGTATAAACAACCTGCGAAGCAATGGGAAGAAGCGCTCCCGATCGGCAACGGCGCGTTGGCGGCCATGATCTTCGGCGGCGCGGAAACCGAGCAGATTCAGTTTAACGAAGAAACCTTATGGACCGGCGAGCCAAGAAGTTACGCACACAAGGGCGCTTCGGCGCACCTGGGCGAGATACGCCGGCTTTTGAACGAGGGTAAACAAAAAGAAGCCGAAACACTGGCCAATGCGGAATTCATGAGCCAGCCTATGCGGCAAATGGCGTATCAGGCTTTTGGGGATGTATATTTAGACTTTCCGGGCCACGGGCAACATACTGCATATGTGCGGGAGCTTGACCTCCGGGACGCCACTGTCAAAAGCAGTTACCAGTCTGGCGGCGTGCGCTATACGCGCGAGGCTTTCGCGAGTTATCCGGCCAAAGCGATTTACTACCATATTAACAGCTCGCAGAAAGGCAGGCTGGATTTTTCGGTCAGAATGGATGCCATTCATGCGAAAAAGGAAGTGAATATGGGTGAAAAACAGCTTGAACTGGAAGTGTATGTTGACAAAGGTGCGTTGTTCGGCATTGCCAAACTGAAAGTAATAACCGACGGAACAGTAAAACAAGCTGATGGAAAACTGGTGGTTTCAAATGCAACGAATGCCACGCTGGTACTCGCTGCGGCAACGAACTACATCGATTACAAAAATACAGGCGGTGATCCCGGTGCAAAAACGGCCGAAGTGCTTCGCAATGCACCCGCATTTGAGAAGGCATTTGCAGCGCATTCAGCCGACTACGAAAAACTCTACAACCGCTTTAATTTAACATTACCTCCAAGCAATACCTCGGCCCTGCCTACCGACGAGCGCCTGAGCCAGTTCAAGAAAAACCCCGACGACCCGGCGTTGCTTGCATTGTATGTCCAGTTCGCGCGGTACCTGCTCATCGCGAGCAGCCGGCCGGGAACGCATCCCGCCAATTTGCAAGGCAAATGGAACCACAAGCTCAATCCATCGTGGGATAGCAAGTACACCGTGAACATCAACACCGAAATGAACTACTGGCCAGTCGAGATGACCAACCTCAGTGAATGCCATGAACCGCTATTCCAAATGGTGAAGGAAGTTTCTCAAACAGGAGCAGAAGTAGCGAAAGAGCATTACAATGCCAGAGGCTGGGTTTTACACCATAATACCGATGTGTGGCGCGGGGCCGCGCCTATTAATGCATCCAATCACGGTATTTGGGTAACGGGTGGCGCGTGGCTCAGCCTGCATTTGTGGGAACACTATCGGTTCACGCAGGATAAGGCGTTCCTGCAAAACACGGCCTATCCGTTAATGAAAGGTGCGGCCGAGTTTTTCCTCGATTTTTTGGTTAAAGATCCTAAAACAGGTCTCTTAATAAGCTCTCCATCCAATTCTCCGGAAAACGGTGGGCTGGTGGCCGGTCCGACAATGGACCATCAGATCATCCGGGCGTTGTTCAAGGCTTGCATTGAAACGGCTGACATTCTAAAAACGGATGCCGCATTTGCCCAAAAACTGGCTGAAACCAGCCGGCAGATCGCGCCGAACCACATTGGCCGCTACGGACAGTTGCAGGAATGGATGACGGACATCGACGATACAACCAGCCATCACCGCCATGTTTCGCATCTGTGGGGCGTGTACCCCGGTGAAGAGATCACGCCAACCGCAACGCCCGAGCTGCTTAAAGCGGCCATGAAATCGCTCCATTACCGCGGCGACGATGGTACCGGATGGAGTTTGGCGTGGAAAATCAACTATTGGGCACGGTTCCTGGATGGCGAACATGCTTATACGATGATCCGCAAACTTTTCAATCCGGTGTATGATGCCGGCCAGAAAATGAGCGGCGGAGGCTCCTACCCCAACCTGTTCGACGCCCACCCGCCCTTCCAGATCGATGGCAACTTCGGCGGCGCTGCCGGTATCCTCGAAACATTGGTGCAAAGTCATTTGGGAGAGATCAATGTGCTTCCTGCGCTGCCCGGCGCATTGCCGGAAGGGCGCATCAGCGGGCTATGCACGCGGGGTGGTTTTGAAATGGATATGGAATGGAAAAATGGCAGACTTACCGCCCTCACCGTCCGCTCGAAAGCCGGCAACGCTTGCAAACTGCGCTATGGCAACAAGGTGGTATCGGTGAATACCATGAAGGGCAAAACGTACCGTTTCGGGCCGGATTTGAAGGTTTTGAAATAAAATCGACTTTTTTCGGCGGCGCGAAAATGCTGCTGACATACTGCTGTCACTCGGCGATGTTTAGTTTGTAATGTAATCAAACAATAAACTTTAAAAACCTTTGACATGGAAACTAACAACACCGCACAAGAACTGGCAGCTCCCACAACCGTTATTACTGCTGAGGCACTTCTGGAACATTGGCAGGGCCACCGTCGCGTCAGCCGGAAGGTTATCGAGGCATTTCCTGAGGATCAGTTTTATACTTTTTCGATCGGCGGCATGCGTACTTACGCCCAGCTCACCATGGAGATGATCGGTCTGGCCGCTCCCGGTATCCGTGGTATCGCATTTGGCGACTGGACATTCAGCGAGCCGGTGCTCGATCACTCGACTCCCGCTCCGGCCACCAAAGCGGAGGTGCTCAACCTGTGGGACCTGGTAACCGACTACATTAACACGCTGTGGCCGCAAATTCCCGCACAGCGCTTCAACGAGGTAGAAGCTGCCTTTGGAATGTACGAAAACACGATCTATAATACGATCCTTTACCTGATCGACAACGAGGTCCACCACCGTGCGCAAGGCTATGTGTACCTCCGCGCGCTGGGCATAGAGCCGCCATTCTTCTGGGACCGCGCCTAACAGCCGATAAATTCAGCCCCATTTCCCTCTCTTCCGGGTATGCACCAGCACCCCGCAGGAAAGGGAATGGGGCTTTGATTTTCATGGAATGGTTTTAGTACCTACCTTAGCGCCATTGAAACAATTGAATTTGAGAACTATGCCGCACATGAAATCCAAAGTACTGACGGTAGCCGCCACTGCGGGCCTGCTGTTTACCATGAACAATGTCAACGCGCAGGTTAGACAACCCGCGCCAACGGGGCAAGTCCCGAGAGCCTATTCAGGTGCCCAGTCTGCCCCTGCCGCGACTTTCAAACCCAAACCTACCGGCCAGATAGCGCCTGAGGCACCCGGACAGCTTGGTACCATCGTGCAGCCCGCTCCGGCTGTCGCACCCGTTCAGAGGGTGTCGGATGTGCAGGACCTGGGATTTGAAGTGAACTCGCGGCCCGTTACCCAGCAGGGAACGGTGCCCAAAGTGAATACCTCCCAAGACCCGCGGACAATGCCCGAACGCTACCAGCCTCAGGTGATCCAGCAGCAATCTGCCGCCACTCAGGTTCAGCAAGTGCAAATGCAGCAGGTTCCTTCGAATGGGACGCCCAGCGTGGCCACGCCCACAGGAACATACGCACCCGCAACACAAACGTCGCCCTTGCAAGGCAGTACCCAACCCGTTACCGGACAGACCGTGCCACAGCAAGGCCAGGTTAACACACAACCGGCGGCATCTCAGCCGACCCAGTACAGCGCTCCCAAAGCCGCGCACCAGCGCGTGGATCCGAAATAGCCCAAACCCCGGTCTTTCCGGGGTTTTTCATTTCTTCGGTATTTTATGCCCGGTGCCAGCACTTCCTTTGGCACAATCACACCCGTAACTTTGCCATACGATAATATCAGGTATTATCACGCATCAAAAATCAAATAAATACCTAAAAATCAATCACTTGATAGTTTTAGTGCATGTTCAGTTATAACGGGTGTATGCACAATTATCAACCTTTCATTGTGAGTTTCATTGTGATTTTCATTGTGAGTTTTTTGTGATAGATTTGTTATCACAAAGCCTCCAAATGTATGAAATTACCTACTGTAGCCATATTTTTCGACAAGCGCCGGATCAAAGAAGGACACGCGTCAGTAAAGTTATCGGTCTATTACAATGCGAAACAGAAGCAGTTTTCCACCGGACTCATTCTCACAGACGAACAGATCGAGTTTTTAAACAAGCACAAATCAGGTCTGACGGGTAAGGTGCGCGATGAGAGCCTTCGAAATCTTTGGAACAAAATCTACGGTCGTGAATATTTTGATGAGCTGACAGGAGATAAAAAGGATTCTTGGCTTCGGAGAGCTCAGATCGCAATCTCGAAAATCGAGCATAGATTTTCTTTCGAAGAATTCCAGGCACTGCTGCTGACGGAGAGGCACGATCCTGCCGTATTTCCAAATGATTTGATAGTTGCATTACGAGATCAAGAAAAATTGCTTTCTGATCAAGAAAACTATACTCGCGCCACTATCTTTCGATCTGCCGCGAACAGCATCGAAAGATTCGTCACGGACACCGGTATAACTAATAAATCGAATCCCAAAGTGCCCTTCTTCTTAGTTAATAAGGATTTTTTGAAACGGTACGAGAAATACCTACTTGACAATGGCGGGTTTCGACCATTGACAAAAACGAGGAGACCCGTAGGACAGACAACCGTTTCGTTTTACATGAGTGGAATCAAGAAAGTTGTCAACGAAGCTATAAAGGCCAAAATCCTCCCAAAAGAAGATTATCCATTTGGAGGAGAAGGATATCGCATCCCCAAAGGCAAAAATACAAAGAAGGCTCTACCGAGCGACGTTATTTCGGCGGTACTAGGGTATTCAAGCAAGTTCACCAGAAGGAACTACGCAATGGACGTATGGAAATTCTCGTACTTCTGCGGGGGAATGAATATGGCTGATTTAGCTCGACTTAAATGGAGGAACGTAGACTTAATAAACAATCAGGTCTCCTTTATCAGGCGAAAGACTCGAACCACCAAGGAAAATGCTGGGCAAGAAACGGTTATATCATTAATGCCGGAAGCGTTGGAAATCATCAGAAAATGGGGGCGGCCAAACGAAGACCAGGATGATTTTATCTTTCCTGAACTAAGTCTTGGCATGAATGAAAAGCAAATTCATTTAGCAATCTATAGTCTAACCCGCCGCGTTAACCGGATGCTAGTCGTGATACTTAAAGAACTCGGAATCCAAGCGAAAATTAGAACTTATGAGGCTAGGCATAGCTATGCTACCACCTTGGCGCGCGCGCAAGTCCCGTTGGCCTTTATTTCACAGGGGCTAGGCCATTCTAGCCTCGCAACCACCGAGAGGTATCTCGGATCGTTTGAGTACGAACAAACACAGCAGTTCCTCAGCGCGCTGATCCCTAAAAAACAAGAAAGCCAGGAGCTATAGAATCCTGGCTTTATTTATTACTCCTCTGTCTGTGAGAAGTCTCACCTGACTTAATGTAAAATTAGCAAATCCTTACTGGCAACAAAAATGCACTCCGGATACCAGAGTGCATTTGTTAGCATACCAACGAATAGTGGTGGAGTTTGTACGTTTCATGTCGATACACAATACTTATGCCAAACAAAAACGTCAGCAACTACAAGCCACTGACGTTCATACCAGACTGAACAGTGTACAAAAACATGTACCATAAGCAACGTAAAGTTACATTTTTCCACAAAACACAAAAAAAGCCAGGAGTTATAGAACCCTGGCTATCCGTAATACCCCCTCTAAAAGTGATTGTTCACTATAAGTGACCGAAGGTAGCGCTTTTATCGGCATAACCGCCAATAAATCGTAAATTGGTCAGCCTGGCTACTTTGTAGGCAGATTGATTTGCAGCACACCGGCGCATTCGTAATGGATGGGTAGTCCCACGGAATAGGTAAGATCCTCGGCCATGACCGGGGAGACGAGAATTCGACCCTCTCATGCCTCGGGTGCTGTTTCCTGTGCAACCACAACGTATATAGCACTCACCATGAACTATTATTATATGTCTCGACAAATCAAGCACTTGTATACAAATTTGTATACAGACACGTTCACAATCGACTGACGTTCAATAATTTAATATTAACTTTTTTGATATTAAAGTGAGTAAAAAATCTCACTTTTGCGTTCCTTTAAGAAAATAACTCTAAAAGAGTTTTACTTGTGACGAAAACCCCACGCATATTTTGTTGAGCGTCGGAAGTTACAACAACACTAAATCGATACATCTCCATCTAATGATGACATCTGAAATCACCGAAAGCAACAACGCGACCGCATGGATAACTGAGGCGATAGCAAGTTTGTATGTGGATCAGACAGCTCTTGAACTTGGTGTGGCTAGTGAAAATAAAAAGGCACTTTATAACCGTTTAGCTGCGGGAGACCACAGGAAAATAATCCTCGAAGCAGCAGAACAGGTTAAAACTGACCAAATTAGACCACTTTTGGGAGATTACCTATCAAACCTTAGGAATTACTCGGAACAACCTTTTAACACATTTGCTGTTGAAATTGGGTCATCAGACATATCCTTTTGGATTGAAGTAGAAGAGTATTCTAAAGAACTTGAAAGGGACCTTATTATTGCCGAAGCTAAGACTAATGCGAAGTACACCGGAATGGGCTTCCATCTGTATAGCACCATAGTTGAAGCTTGCGATAACCTACCGGTTCCCCCAAATTTTCAAATTTTGTTCTCCGCAAAAGACGTCTGAAATTGGTATCTCAGTCTGACTACGTACAACAGTCCCTACGCAATTTAAAATTTCTAGAAAACGTTAACAGCTCAATTGTTGAGTCAATGGACTGGCAAGTAACAACCTGCTTTTATGCAGCGTTGCATCTTATGAATGGTCATCTTTCATCTTTTGGAGTGTTCCATGCAACCCATGTACAGATGGACAATGCGCTAAACCCCTACATACTGACGTCTCCAACGAAACTTCCAGAAGATGCTTACGTGGCTTATAGAAGCTTATCTGATTTATCAAGAAGATCCAGATATTTAGTTCAGGTAACGGGTGGCAAGGTGATTGAATCTGACAGGCCCGCACTGATTCACTCGGTGCACTTGGCGCGCGCAATTAGGCATCTCGATACCGTTATTGGATTTTACTGCAAAGCCCATAACGCGAAATTTGATTCCATAAAAGTGCGTTGTGTAGATCTAAAATCATCTGAAAACTTCAATTACTTCGCAATACAATAAATCAGGGGCCATAAGCCCCTTTTTTACTATAAACTAAATCGAATGTCAAAAGCCTTCCCATTGGAAGTGCATCCCATCTTTTGAGGCAGGCGACCAGTCGGCACCGCAGATCCAGCCGTTATCCCGCCATACTTGCAGGAATTCTTTGGACCAGGTAACCGAGCCTCGGAACGGGTTCCACTTCGCATTCAGGTCAACGGCAATGCCCCATGCATGCGTTGAAATGCCAGAGCTCCCGCGCTTCGGTCTGATGTTGAAACATCCGTCCCAAGATTTGATTTCCGTGTGTAAGCCGAGAGCAATTAGTTTCCTCAGTGCTTTCTCCAACGGAGCCAGGATTAACCGGTTCAAATAGATTTTTGCAGGCATACATGGAATTTCTGTCCGGATATCCGCCGGCACGATCCAAACCTTCATCCATTTATTTTCGAATGGCAAGCGGTTAATCTCCGGGTTGCCAAATTTGGCAATTAGTTGCGCTTGCGTTTTCATGGCGTCACCTCCTTCTCCTCATCCTGAAAACTCAGTAAATCCTTAAAATCGCCGGTTTTACGGTATTTGCGAAACGGTGCGCTAAATGCTTTCGGCAGGAGACCTGGCATTATCTGGTCCACCAAATCACAGGACTTTATAAAATAGTATGTGAACATGATGGCGTATCCTGCGAACATGAAGTATAGAGCGACTCCGGGCACTTCCATTGCTCCGGGCACCGCCTCGGTAACCACCTTAAATATTACTGTTATGACTAGCGATGCGGCGTAACCCAAAAAGATCACAGAAAACATTACTATGAATTGGACGACAGTTTTTTGAAGAAAAATATCGGCCTTTGCCTCCCCATCTTTTACGTGTTTCGCGAGACCACACACGGTCATAACGAAAAAGCCCGCCCCGACGGCAGCAGCAAGCATACCTGTCAAATCAGAGCGGTAAGAAAAAACCTGAATTATGCCGACAGTTGACGAAGACAGGATTAACAGCGCGGGGCTTGTGACCATCGATTTGATGATCAACCAGACAGAAGCGAAAAGGCTACCGATTATATTTAATTGTTCTTGAAATTTCATGTAAATGCTATTTACGGGCCCGGAGCCCTGTTAATAATCCTGTTCCGTAGCCGGTGCCGAATCCCCACTTGAATCCTCGCCAAAATCCATTTTCTTGTTTCGCTTTGCGGACCTGGGCTTCAAAACTTTGTTTCTGCACCGCAGTTTGCAGGTTTTGCAGGCGCACGGCTGCTCGTAACTCTTCAATTTCTTTTCCTTGGGACTCATAGGCCGTTTTCAATGGGATAAATACCAGTTTCAACTTTTCGAAGCGGTACACACTATCGAGGAGTGCGCTTTCGAATGCTGTCCGCTTTGGCAGCTGATTCGATTCTTGCGCCCAGCTGGTCACGCTCACGGCCGTCAGGATCCACGGAATCAGGAATAGCACTTTTACGATACCCTTCAAGCTTGTTTTCATAATCTGGATGATGTTTTTTGACCGTATCGGCGTACTGATCAGCCCGGCGTTGGTTCTCCCGGATCGTGTCGGCGAAATCCGGCGCATCCGGGTTTGGCGTAGGCTGCCGGAATCCCTGATACCAAAGGATGCATGCGAGAGCCAGGATCACCGCCAGTAGCCCGGCGATAATCTTCCAATGAATGAGCTTCATTTCAGTAGGATTTTGACAACCTTGTTGACACCTCCGCCGCGACCTGAATAGATTTCCCGATATTCCTGCAAGCCTGCATACCTGGTAATTGGGAAAGTGAAGCCTTCACCCTGGGCGATGCCCGTCATGCCGCTATCTCCGTCGATGAACTCTTGGCGGATCCTGTAAAGCGCGGGCCCCAGCTGTACATTGATTTTTGGCGCATAGTATGACATAGCCAAACTCAGATCGTCACCGCCTCGTTTGAAGAATGATGATGCCCAATAGTAAAGGATGTCTCCGTTTAAGTCTTCCTCTGGACTCGTCTGCCAGTCCTGATCTACCGATAAATCGTTAGGATCAAATTCGATTGCCCTGGCTGCGCCCGGAAATGTGGCTCCATTTAAGTCGGTTGCCATTAATTTACTGCTCTGGCTACCGGCGTCACCCTCCGAGCTGTAAATCATATCCGGCTGATCACTGGTACCAGCGCTAAAAATCTCATTCAGCTTATAAAGGCCGGTCCAGGTTCCCGACGGAGCGCCACAACCGGCATACATTCCCATCGATCGCACTTTCCCTTTGCCGCCTTCACGAACTCCGCGCACGAATGCCGCATGAAAGTCTTTGAGTCCCTTCGTTCTGAACTCATACCATTTCCTTCCCGCTTCGGAGTTGTTGAACAGATAGGCTAAATGTTCCTCATCGTTCTTTTGCGGATAGGGTACAGCCATTCCTCCCGAGTATTCACGCCAGGCATTCAAATCAGCCTGACCGTAGCCAGTTAGAAGGATCTGGTTATTTGAGGCACGTTGAATATTGGTCTCGTATTCCTCGCCAGGGCTGGTTGCCGTAGCGATATAATCGACGTATTCCGGATACTTGGCCATGAACTCAGCCAAATGACGCGCGGCATTCTTGAACTTCTCCTGACCGATTTTGCTGTGCAGGCTCGGCATGTAGGTTTTTTCGATGGAAGGCAGACGCCCCTCCGCGTGCCAGACGAGATCCTGCGTAGGCTCCTCGTCGGAGGGTTTCCAGAACGGATCCGGTAACTGTTCCAGCCATTCGGAACGGTCGAGCATTCCATCACCAATTACGCGCCAAGGTATCAGGGCGACACTCAACTTAATCCCGTTGCGCTTGCAATAATTGATAACATCGAGAAGCTTATCATCCCGGAATACTCCCTCCTTCGGTTCGTAGCTGTACCACTTCATATTGACCCGGATAGCGTCGATGCCGCGGAACTTTTTGCCGTTATGCGTGAGGTTCAGGAACGCCTCAATGCGTTCAAGCCATTCTTTGCTAATACCGGTCTTCGCATCGACGTCAAAGCCGTAGCCGGTCAGGTTCATTGTTATGCCCCGCTCGCCTTTGTTTACCGGAGGCGGGCCATTATTTCCCCCATCCCCGCCGTTTCCGTTGTCGCCTGTGGGCTTTGGAACGATGAACGTACGCGTGTATACTTTGCTCAAACAGGTGTTACCCTTTAAAGCCAACACGTACTCACCTGGTGCAAGTGCATAAGAAATAGGAACGGTATTCTTTTGCAGCCTCTCGCTTCCAGAATTGCCGGTAACCTTCACAATGCCGTCTTGGGAAATCGAGAAATCCCACCCGAATACGCCTTCACCGTCAAATAGAACGGTTGCGCCGGATTGGGTGATATTGTAAACGTCGTTCGGCACCGGTCCGCGTGCGCAACTGTCGCCCTTCGGGACTTCCGGTTTCGGATCGACTCCGCCGTTGCCCTTTCTGAAAAGACTATCGGCATAGGCCTTTTGTCGGGCTTCCGACGCTTTGATTTTGTTGTCGATAACCTGATCGATCGATTGTGCGGTAACAACCTGGCAAAACGCCAGGAGTACCGCCAAAAGCAAATTTTTCATGAAATGGTTTTTAGTTGATGATGAAATGAGGTTTGTACTATTGAAGCAATGCGCCGAGCGCTTGTTTCAACTGCTTCGCCTTTTCGTTCTCCGAATCGTACGACTGCAAAGCTCTCCGCACGAGGGCGGGAACCACTTCAAGCAAAAAGCCCTTGTCGTTCAATGTTCGGTTCAGCTCATTCTCATCATTGAAATTCAGACTGGCCGAATCATTGAATGAAAATGCTTTGGGCTCGCCAGTGCTGACCTCGCGGCCAGTTACTGAAAAGTTGATGCTCGCATAGTCGAATTGGAACTGCGGAGCAGTGGCCGGCGCTGGTGTTTCTGTTTCAACCAGCGCCGCGATGTTGTTATTTTTCATCGGTTGTATTGTTTGTTGTTGGTAAAGAATTCAATAGCTTTTTGGCAGGCGTTGGCTCTTCCTCGACCGGTTCGATAACAAAGCCTATAAGCCACTTGCGGACGTGCTTCGGGACACTTGCGGGAATCGACTCCTCATCGACATACTCGGGGTCAAATTCTACGCTGGTTTCATGGTTGAAAAGCTCTTCAATTTTCTCCTCCATTGCTTCTTCCTGGTCCTTTTTGTACCGATAGTTGCCGCGCTCATCTCGGAGAATGCAACCGAATTTGTCCTCGGCCGCATGCTTACGCTGGATCTTCACAAGCTTTTTTCCGTAGCCTTCGCGCTGTTCGTCGATCTGCTCAATAACAGTGTTCAGCGCGGCAATGAATTTTGTGTCCTTTTCGTCCGATTCTTTGATCAGAATTTGCGCGACGTCCACGAATCTGAAAGCACTTTTGTAGCTGGTCTCCATTGTTTCTTTTGATTTAGTTTATTGATGAAAAAATTGATTATCCTACGTAAACCCAAGTATACCCCCCTGAACCATTGTCTTTGGTAACCCACAGCCCCTCTGTCCCGTCGGTCTGGTAAACTATGGCGCCAATAAATCCGGGGGAATAGCTAGCCCGTTCAGAGGCCGACATTTGCTTGGGTACAAGAGACCCTTGAATTATCAAATCACGACGCGTTCCCGCCGATCCGACAATAATCCAGTTGCCCGACTCGAACATTTCCACACCGGTAACCGAACTGGAACCTGACCATTTGGTGAATTGGCTCGTTGAGCCGCTTCCGGTAATGCCGCCGCCACCGCTTGGCAGGCTATACCAGCCTTTGCCGCCCGAGCCGTCAGTGCCATAGTACTTATTTGCACCTGGGTTATCTTGGTCCCCATATAAGTTGAAAGTTCTATTAACCCCGAGGTTTCCGCCGCCCTGAATGCTTCCAGCGCCTAACACCTGTCTGCTATCCGGCACGTACCCAGCAACCATTGAATTAACCGCAGCCTTGTCATAGTAGTTGGTTGATAGGTAGCTCAATGTCACATATCCAGCTGCTGCATGGTTTCCCCATGTGTAAGCCTGAGTCCATTGCGCACTGGTATTCGCGCCAACTGCAAAGCTTCCTGCTGACACTGTTCCGGTGAACGTTACATTGCCAGTAGCTCGGGAAACACGGAACGGCTCACGGACAAATGTGCCGGCGTCATTATAGGACCACAGCACAAAGTCAGATCCTGAGTCTGAACCGGACTCCGTTCCGGCTTTACCAAACACCCACCTGTTCAATCCAGAGGCCCAAAGCGAATAGCCGCGGACATTACTATTGTGAGCAACATCGGAAACGAATACGCCGCCGTTGGCAATGATACCGATACCGGACTCACTCAAAAGGCTATCCGTTAACGTTGTGCCAGTCGCCATTTTAGGCAACCTTCCCGTTGTGGCACTACCTCCAATGCCTGCCGCAATCGTCCAAGTTCGGTTCGCGGATAGGTCGAAAGTCGTTCCGTTTATTGTGATGGTACGACCGGCAGGTGTGAAGTAAGTATCGGCGTTGCCGTTCAAATATTGAACATTAAGGTTGTCAACACGCGTTGTGCTGTTTACCTTGAATGGTTGCGCTCCGGTCGGGTTTACAAAAGTTAAATAGTTATCCCCGTTGATGTTGAAAATATTGGCCCCACTCACCGACTTAAAGGTAAACGTGTCATTAAACCTATACATCGAATAGGAGTTGGTACTGGTTGGATTATAGAAGGTCAGCCCAATCGAGTTTGACGAAGCACCTATTTCCAAATACTGATTAGTACCATTCTTGGCAATGTTTGCGCCCTTTTTTAGGTCGAGCGAAGTAGAAGTCTCCTCAATCGATGCCTGATCAAGATTCCCTGCGTTCCATTTTACGAGATAGCCGGTAGAGCCTGAGCCAGTCAGCCCGCCCGAAACAGTCCATGAACGGTTCGCCGAAAGGTCAAAAGTGGTGCCGTTGATGGAAAGCGTCCTGACAGACGGAACATATCCGGCAGTTGCGTGATTGCCCCAGCTGACCGCCGTGTTCCAGTTGGTTGAATTACCTCCGCTGGCTGTTATGGTGCCCGAGAAAGTAGCGTTACCAGTCGCGCGGGAGATTCGCAAAGGCTCTCTCAAAAATGCCGCAGCGTCATTAAAACTCCACAAAGTGAAATCTGATCCGGAATCCGAACCCGATTCAGTTCCCGCTTTGCCGAACGACCAGCGCGTTTGACCACCATTTAAAATTGTGTATCCGCGAACGTTACTGTTGGTTGGCGTATCAGAAACAAAAATCCCTCCGTTGGCAGTTATGCTTATTCCCGATTCGCTCAGTAGGCTGTCAGTTATTGTTGTAGCAGTCGCCATTTTAGGGAGCCTTCCCGCTGTGGCGCTACCCGCCACCTTTGCATCGAGAGCAGCCTGCAAACCCGTTACGTTGGCAATTGTATGAGTATGGGACAATGCGGCATACCTTCCATCGCCGTAAGTAGTGTCGAAAGCAAGCGAAATATTTGCCGACAATGCTCCCCCGCCAGTCAGGCCAGTTCCGGCCGATACGGTGCGGGATACCGGGACGTAGAGACCTGCGTGGTTTCCCCAGCCAAAGGCCGAGTTCCACTGTGTCGAATTGCCGCCGCTCACCGCGATGGTGCCCGAAAATGTCGCGTTGCCAGATGCCCGAGAAATGCGAAGCGGTTCACGAAGGAAAGTTCCGCCATCGTTATAGGCCCACAATACAAAGTCGCTGCCAGAGTCCGAGCCGGATTCAGTGCCCGCTTTACCCATAGACCAACGGGCAAACCCCGAAGCCCACAACCCATAACCGCGCACGTTTGAATTGTGAGCAACATCCGAAACAAAGACGCCTCCGTTCGCCGTGATACTTATGCCGGATTCACTTAAAAGGCTGTCTGCGAAAGTGGTGTTCGTTGCAAACTTTGCATAGCGACCAGGCGTGCCGCTACCTCCGGTCTTCGCATCGAGTGCAGCCTGTAAGCCTGTAACTTCGGAAATTGCGTGAGTATGCCCGAGCTGAGAGTAACGCGTATCGTTCTGCGCATCACTGCGAGAGTTGTCCGAATGCCATAATGTATAATCGAGGCCTGTATCTGTCCGCAGCCTGAGATCAGACGCGGCTTCCGCATACAGGTAGGCCCCAAAACTTCCCGACGCGTGGAAGCCAATCCCAGGCCGCGCACCGGCAGCGTATGCTCCGGGAGGGGTGTACGCCTCGAAAGCTCCATTCGAGTAGGCGCTGTTCGCCACGCCAACCGCAAGCATAACGTAGCTGGTCGCCGCCCGGATCTTGGAGGCGGCGGTAATGGCATCATCGAAATCAGCAGCACTAAGGAATTTCATATCAGTTCTTTTTCACAATCACACGATAAGCATTCAGGGCAGGAGCTTTTGCGAACGCAATAGCGCAGGTATTTACTGTCGGGCGGGTAACATCCGCGTAAACTGTGGCGCCTGTCGTAGCGTCAAAGAGCTCAACGCCTACATCCTTCGTGTTGAAGTTGTGGGTAATCGTATAGGTGAGCGCGGTAGCATCGCCGACGTTCGTAGCAAATCCCGACGCAACCAACTGCGCGTCGAGAAGCGTTTTCAATTTTAGCGGGGTAACCGCTCTTGTATCGTCGGTGCCCGTGTTCGTTTCTGCCTGCGTAGCAATCTCGATCAAACCGGTGCGCGTTTCCGTTGCGGTCCGCTGGCTTAATGTCGATGGCGTAACCACTTTGTTCGCATCCGTTCCGGTTTGAACTTCCGCGGCGGTAGCCAATGCCACAACGCCAAGAACGGTAGTCGTCGCCTGATCGCGGTTGCTTTCCAGGAATATCCAGTCAGAGGCTACGGTAAGCGATGGGTTGTCTTTGTTGGCAATCAGTACATCGCCGACATTCATTGTTACGCCCTGAACTGTACCGGCAACAGTAACATACCAGTAATAGCCCTTGAAGGTGGTTGCGCCTCCGGGGAACTGCGTGGAAGTAGTCGCATTGAAAGCACCCTGCAAGCTTCCGATTGCAGATATCCGGCTATCGACGTAGGCCTTAATTGATCCGGCCGTCGCGAGATTGGTAGACAGCGCCGATGCCATCGTATTATCATCTATGATTGCAATGGCCGAAGCTACGCCAGAACCTGCCGCCACGCGCCCGATCAGGGTCATGGTCGGAATGTCCTGAATCTTGGCAAACGTGATGTTTTTATCCGTTACCTTAATTGTGGTAACGGCATTATCGGCAAGCTTCGCGGTAACAACGCCCAAGTCCTTCAAGCGGACGATATCGGCATTGATTTCCAGCCCCACACCATCCACGTTCACAGACAGCGTAGTAACACCAGCAACGGTACTTTCCGCCAAACCAGCGCCGCCAACTACGTTTCCTCCACCGAAGGGAATCCAGGTAGTATCAGTGACGCGGTAGTAATAGTACAGGTTCGTTCCTGTATTATAGTAAATCTGCCCATCGACCGGCGAGCCAGGGGCAACCGCCGCAGAGTGGATAACAACCTGCAACAGCTGGTTTTTATCCATGTCAACATTACTGAGAAATTTCATCTCCTTCTTTGGTTTTTATTTTGTGATGATGACCAGACCGGTCTCCGGCTTGGTGTGTATAATTTTGAAAACGTCATTGTCTATGTACTGCACGTCGCTCATTACCTTCATCCCGCCAACCAGGATATTAGGATCTGGCTTTTTATTCAGGTTATGGGTTACAATCCACTCCTCAGCGGGCGTATTGAAAGGAAACTCCAATTGTTCGGAAGCTTCTCCCTCGCAGTCGCATGCACAGCAATCTTTAATAGGCGGTTCCACGTCCTCGATCAGTTCAATCGTCGCCGAAAGCGTCGCAACCTCGACCGTAGCCAGGTAAGCGATCATTGTAATTTTCCAGAATCCAAGACCTGCCGTTCCATCGAGTGGCATTTCAACATCGTCGCCAACGCGGAACACTACCCGGATCCCGTCGGCGTCCGTATCCATACCGAAGATGTAGGCCTTATCGTCGTCTGTAAGCTCGGTAACCACGCTTCCTACGTTGTGGTAAACGATGTAGTCAGGCCCTAAAACCCATGCAGGTTGTTCAATGCCCCCAACGATTTTGGATAGCATGACTTTCACTGCGTCAAACTCCTCGCCTCCAAACCTTCGACCCGAGATAGTCCACCAAAAGCCCTCGGGAGGCATGAAGTATTGACGGCCCGTTTTTGGCACATTCGCATCGAGCAGCGTCATTTCGCCGCCATTTACATGATCGATGGTCAAGAACCGAAGGCCTGAATAATCCTCAGGATCCAGTGCAACACGAAAGCTAAAATCAGCCTGGGCGATGCCTACGATCTTCCCGTCAGCATCACGGCCGATAAACTTCGCCAGCACGCGGGATGGTGCCTGGTGAATATCCCCGATTTTCAAAGATGATTTGTTGCCAAATATAAGTGTTTTCCCTGACGTATAAGCAAACTTCTGAGGATATCCCGTAAACTGTTCCAGGTCCATTTCAGCGAAAGAACCGCCTCGTAAAAACTGTAATTCCCATTCGCCTGTAACACATTCCACGCCCGGGCCAAAGCTATTAAAAACCAGCGTCCAAGGCACAAGATCATACTCGGCACCTTTCAGCGGGATGTTCTCGGCGATGATCGTCGCGTTGGTCGTTCCGGGCGGGAAAGTGGCAAGTGAAAGCAGCGGCTTCGGCTCGGCATCCTTGCTCTCGATGGTGAACTTATCTGTCCGCTTAAAAACCTCTACCCCATCTTTCAGTAAGCGTACCGGAAATGTATATACGCCAGCCTCCAATTCTGTATTTTCCTCGAACACTTCGAACCACCATGCGAGCGTAGGATTCACATCGGTAATGTGCTGCTCGCCGATCACCTCACCATCCTTTTCGAGTGAAAGGTAAATTTCGTCATAGTCGATATCGTGGATCTCGGCGCGCGCGTTCACCGGACCAGGATACACGAATGACGTCGCACCGTCCGGCATGATCTCCCCGACATAATCAAAACCCTTGACAAGGAATTTCTTCATTTTCGCCAAGTACTCCTCATCGTAAAGCGTCAGGTCAAACGGCTGATCGGTTTCGTTCTCGCCAAGGAATGCAGTAACCTCGATCAGGTATTGCCCTACGCTGGCAGTTGTTCCGCTGGTATCCGCGAATGGCCTGTAAATACCCTCTGCGACCGGGCTGGATAGCGGGAAGTTTTTGGTAACATCCAGTTCCGCACCCAGGTCGCCGCCGCCAGTTATTTTTATCAAAACTCGGTCGTGCAGGCCTTTAACCGTTATCGGTGTATCCCATTGCGCCAACACTTCGAATGCACCCGGCAGGTCGCCAATTTTGGCGTCGCCTGCGGAAGTATCCATAAGCTCGCCAGTGATCTCAGTAGCCTCGATTACTTGCAAGGTGATCTCGTCGGTATACGGGCGGTGCTCTGCTACTCCATCCCATATTTGAACCGTGATCGTCCGCCTTTCAATAATGATAGGTGTGCCAGTGATCGAAAAGTCGTCATTCACCACGCTGCGAGCTGTCACCCATTCCGGAACGGAGAAAAACCGGTACGTCAAAAACTTGTGGCCGTCGGGCATGTAATCCCGGAAATTAAAGCCGGTAACAGTTTCCTTGTTCAGCGCAAAATTGAGCACAGGGAAAGGTTCGAACTCCGGCGGCCAGGTCTCGACGTAATCCTCATTCTCCTCGACCAGGACCGGCACGCGGATAGGGATCGCATTCTCGGGATCCGTCGGATCGTATGCCTCAAAGTCAACGAAGAACGAGCCCGACTTCGGAGCAAGCGCGGTTGCAGTCACCACCAGGTTCTCCACATCGATAGCGGAAATCCATGTTGGTTTTGAGACAACTTTGAAAATCAGCGTCGAAAAGTCGGTTTTATCCTCCGCGTCCAGATCCTCCTCATATTCAGTGAACGCCTCGGAAATGAAATCATGAAGATCGATAGAATCCTCGCTTTCAATCCCGGCAACATAGGTCAACGGTGTGATATCCTCGAACAGTGCGCCGGTACGTCCGACAGCTTGCACCGCTTCAAGTATCTCTTCGCCGGTCAATGGCATATCCTCAGCGTTGAGCCTGCCCGTAGTCGTATCCTCCTTGCTCGGGTAAATTCCGTCGCCCTGATCAGGAACAGTGTTCAACTGCTTGCCCGAGCCAGGGATATAAGAGTTTTGTTTGAGCTCCGAATCCGGAATATTCTCGAAACGCACCTCTGCCGCGACAATCCGGGCAGTGCGCATGTAATCGTTGTATTTAAAGCTCAGTATCCGGAATTTCTTATCCCCCTGGTCACCAAACATCAACGTGTGCATGTATGTGAGCCTTAGAGCTTCCGGCATCAGCTTTATAGTACCTTCGATCAAGGTCAACGGGCGTGTTGTCATACAGAGGCGATCTTTCATCATCGCCCGGTAGATACTTATCGACTCGTTCAAGTTACCGCGACGCTTCCAGGACTTTGTGACTTCGTTTGAACCAGGTTTAGTCCACGCTCCTACATAGTATTTGGTATAGTCGCCTGATATCAGGTTAATCTTTGTCGCCTCCTCATCGGTCACGTCTCCGCGCTCCAAGGTGGTAGCATATCTCGCCGATTCCTCGGAAGGCACAAAACCTTCGAGGACACCATTCAAGTTGTAAACCTTATACCAATCTCCCGGCTTACCCTCGTCGTCCGCCATTTTATAAAAGCGCACGTAGACTTTATCAGGATAAGGAACGTCGGGGGAAGTGGTAATAAACGTACTACTCAGCGCTACCGTACCGCTGAAAGTTCCTTTTTTGGTATTATTGCGAATGCTGATCACTTCAAAGTTTTCGCCTACGCCTTCCTGAGTGCCGCCAGCATTCGCTATCCGGGCAATGATCAAATCGCCATTCTCGACATTCACCCCATTCGCACCGCCAATTTTCCGATATTCGCCGGCAGGCACGCCGGTAACAGCCCAGGTCCAATTTGCAGCACTCGCAGCTGGATAATCCGGATTTGTGGACACATTAATCTCTCCTTTGTTGACCAAACTTCCTCTATCGACCGGCTGCACCCTGATAAGATGGAAATTGGTGTCTGCACTCCAATTCGTTTTGTCTGATCCGGCTTGCGCTGGATTGCTGTTTTTGTCTACCCAAAAATTACGAACCGAACCATCAGTAAGCGTTACGGGGATTCTAATCGAAATGAGTATGTCTGATGAAAATGCCTCGGTCTCGTAATCGAACGATATCGTTACGCTTCGGTCAGCTCTGGAAATAGATCCTCCCGGGCTTTCGATCCATTCCGATGGCTCCACATCATACCATGCGCCTTTAAGTACTGGCTTGTTGAATAGAGCCCCCACCGCTCCGGTACCAGCGATCGCAATATTGATCGCCTGGTTGGTGAGCTTTTTAAACAATCCTACTTTCTTGCGCTTCCGATATGGCTGCGGGGATTTTCCATTGATTTTAAGAATGGACCTTCCTGATTCGCCTCCAAGACTGTACTGTTCCCATCCAGGATTTCCTTTCGCCATGTGCGTAAAGTCCCATCCGACAAGTCCATTCTCGGTCCAAATGATCATGTTCCCGTTTTCGAAAAACGGAGTTTGCGCGCCAAGATCGACCTCGGTGCGGTACTTGTTCTTTGCCGGCAGGATCCTCACCACGCCGCCATCTTCGGTAAACGATTGCAAGCTGTTTACCTCATAGGTTGAAGGCCATGCTTTGCCTGTAACATCTCCAATGTCATGGTGATTGTTAGCCAGGCCGGTCGAGTTATCGACAATGCCACGGATCACCCAACAATTGTCTATCTGTACGATTTCCCCATTGAAGTGATTCAGGATGTCGTTCACAATAACATCGCAGTACATCGCCTCGCCATTCGAATCGAAGAACCGGAAGATGCTTTGCTCGTACGAAGTCAGCCCGAGTACGTCAGGTCCGGAAAAGCTGGTTTCCACGATGTGGGTGGATAATCTCAGTGGCAGATCGCCGGCTTGGATCAGGTTTAAACATTCCTGAATGATCGTCAGACCCGTTTTCTTGAAAACAGTGTCCGGGCTTTTGTACTTTGTCTTAGAAAGGTGAGCCAGACCGCAGCTGACAGTGAGCGACACCGGCCACGGCGCTTTTTTGTATGGCCTGGCTGCATCCCAAGGCTCTACCCATCCGCTGAATTCAACGTTTTCTACCCATACATCGACGATCTGAACAAAGTAGGTCTTTCTATTCGTGGTAAAATCTTTCAGATCATAGTGCTCGGTAAGCCAAAGGCTGATACGTGCCTGGCCTGCGATAATGGGCTGCTCCGGAAAGAATGAGGTATCACTGCTGCCAAAGTTGTACTCGACAGCTCCATTTGTACAAAACCATTCCGTCGGCTCGCCGGAGAAATCATCTTTGAAAAACCTGATCTCCTTAACGGTCTGATTTATATCCCGGTAACGCGCAAAATATTTTAATCCCATTATCCGCCAAAAATTGCTGAATCTCTCACTTGAACCCTTTTCAAAACTGTGTGTAAGTCCTCTCCCCGGATGCTGTATTCTGCCACTATCTCAGAGCCGCCCACTGCCCGTGGAAGGGCACCCTTTACGCTCTTTTTGATCGAATTGTCGAGCTTCGAATATGGGGCGATGAATTCGGGATCATTCCATGAGTTGTTGTTATCCCCGACTATCGCCTGCATAGGCTTGTAAGCCAAACCACCGTCTTTGAACCGGGTCACGGCCTGACTCGCCTGGTTACCGATTTTATTCTGAGTGGCCTGACCGAGGGCAACGAGTCCGATACCCGCAGCGAGAGCGAGATATGGGTTCTTGGCGAATACTTTCAACGCAATCCCCGCGGTACCTGCCGCGATCAGGGATTTACCCATATCTTTGAGCATCGTCGCCAGAGAGCCGATTACACGCCTGCCGAACTGCTCCACTCCACCGGCGCCTGTCATAAGATTTCCCAGGAGTTCGCCGAATGCCGCCGCCGTTTCGTTTGCCGCATCTTTCAGAGTAGAAGAAAGCGCCGCGCTCAGCTGCTTCGTGCGATCGACAATTGAGTAAACCCTATTGGCGTATTGCGTATCGCTTTCGCCGGCTATCTTGGGGATTTCTTCGAAATACTTGCGGAACTCAGAGAGGCTTGTTTGCGGCCCCATGAACTCCTGCATTTCGCTTGCCGCTGAATTCCGGATTGAACCACGGAAATTCTCGTTCTCGATACTTCTGAGCGATTGCGGCATTCTGACATCCGCTAGGCCGGAAAGCTTGGCGCTTGCAAGGCTCTTACTATCATAAGCGGATTGGCCGATCATGGAACCTGTCGTGTTACTCAGGCCTAAGCGCTGAACATTCAGGTTTTTCACCACGCCGACCAGCTCTTTATACTGGTCAGTGGCATCTTTTACAGCCTTCCGCTCTTTGAGGTACTTGCTTGCCAGGTCAATTTGCCAGTTGACATAGCCGAGTTCCGTGAGCTGCTTATAGTATTTGCCAGCCTCCTTTGCCTCTTTGGCTGCGGATTTCACAGCGTTGGAAGCTGTTTCAAAGGCCTTGCCCTGAGAATCTATGCTTATGGTTACCTTCCGGACCTCCTCAGCAATCTCTCCCTGACGCTTTTTGTAGTTGGCAGCAGTAGGATCGAGACTGTTGTACTCTTCGCGAAGCGCTTTTAGTCGATCTTGTAAATCGTTGATCGACTGACCGGCCGGGTTTCCTTTGCCGCCAGTGCCGTTGGAGGTAGGTCCGCCAGCTTTTGCTGCGCGCTCCTTCGCCTCAGCGATTGCCTGGTTGTACTGATAGATCGCGTAGTTTGACTTCTCGACCTTTTTCTCCTGCTCTACAACTTCCCGCTCAGCTTTCGCAAATTGCCCTTTAATTTTTAGCAGGTCGAGCGCGGCCCTTTTGTCCTCCTCGTAAGTCCCCTTTCCCTGCCTTGCGCGTACTTCATCAAGTTCCTTTGAGTATTTCGCACGATCGGCCCGAAGTTTATCCAGCTTCTTGATATCGGCATCCAGCCCAGAACTACCAATACTGGCCAGCTCCCGGCGGTTGGCAACTGCCTTTGCGTTAAGGTCGGCAATTTGCTGCGCGGCATCAACGAGCTCTCCGCTGGTTGCTTTTCTTGGCAGGTATTGGCCCATACCGAGGTAATCGGTTTTCTGGCCTGACTTGATCATACCTTGCAACTCGGCAACCCGAACTTCGCCTCGCTTATTCTCAGCAAGCAGCTGCTCGCGGCGGACGGCCTGCATGGACACGAGTAGCTTTTTTTGCTCTTCGGTGTAGGCTTTTACCTTATCGGTGTTGATACCGATAACATTGCCGTACCGGTCCCATCCAGTCACAGCGGACGGAACTACCTCGGCGATTTGCTTGATCACATCCCTGAGCTCCGCCTGCTCTTCCTTGCCGGTACTGTTTTTCAGCTTCTCATACTTCGCAATAAGCGGGTCGAGCTTTGTCGCAAATCCGGCAACTACTTCCTGCTGTTTATTGTACTCGGCCGTTTTACTGGTCACCAGTGGCATAATTGCAGCCAGCCCGGCGAGCGCCGAGACGGTAGCTAGCACTGCAACGACCGGCCACGAAATACCGGCAAACCCGGCGGCAGTGATTGGGAGGAATTTAATAAGCGTGCCTACTGCGCCAACCAGCAACGGAACGGCCACAGCCAGACCACCAACCAAAAGGATCGCTTTTTGAGCTTCCGGATTCAGCGCGGCAAAATTGGTTGACAAATCATCCAGGACACCGCCGAGTGTTTTAAGCACGCCGGTAACCCCGTAGGTCATATCGATCCCCTTGCCGATGGTAGCGGAAAAGAATGTTGCGGAATCTCCCAGCTGTTCCAGGGCCATGTTTGCGCCGCCGGATACCTTCGGCAGCTTTTCGAGGCCCGAAACAAACCCCTCGATAAACTTGTCAATTCCCAACTGGTTCAGCTTTGCCGGATCCGCGGTACCAAACTGCTTTTCGAGTACCTCCATTGTCTGAGGTATCCGGTTTGCCAACTGCCGAAGATCGACGGTATTGATATTTTGGGTAGCCTTGAACTGTTTGAGGTTGAAAAGCGCCGGTTCAAGATCCGAGGAGTCTCCGCCAGAGCCTGCAATGGCATTCGCAAATGATTTGACGGCACGCTCGGCGAGGCCAGATTCAAGGCGAACCGCACGAAGGCCGACCAAAGCCTTTGTACCGTCGAAAATACCGACGCCTGGCTCTTTTGCAATCCTGCGAACGTCTTGCAGGGTTTCACCGTAAAGGTTCAGACCTTTCTCCATCCGTTCGAGGGTAGCGAAATCTTTGAACGACTTTGCACCGGCGAAGATGGTACCAGCAGACACCAGCGCCATTTTTTTAGAAACGTCTTGCAGCTCATTCCCTAAACGGGCGAGTCCGCCGCGAAACTGCCTCTGCGCGGTATCTGCTGACCGGTAAGATTGAATGAGGGTAGCGTTAACATCACCGGCAAACAATTTGAATTGTTTACGAGCCTCCGATAATCCGGAAGCCACGCCCGATGGGTTAACGCCAACTCGTATATTGGTGCCGCCTACTACGTCGCTCATGGTATTGCATTCATTCTGGCCTCCATCGCCCGTTTGTAATCGGGATCGATAGCGCGGCCGGTTTTTAGTTTGGCTAGCGCGGCTTCATGCTCTTTGTCGATTTCCAGAGGGAACCATTCACTGATTTCCACTGGATCGGCGCCAAGTGCGGCCGTAATGGTCGAATAGGTCGTATGCGCCTGGAAGCGGGCTATTTCCCACGCCTGGTCCTGCTCATACTTTAACTTTCTGTAATAGCCCTCCCTGATCAGACTAAACTCGTAGGGAGTGATGTATTTGAAATCCGCAACGGAGACGCCTATTTTGGCTGCGTCTCGCCAGTAGTCTCGCCAGTCGAACTCTGTGACTGCGCTTCCGCCTGTGTCGCTTCCCTGATCTCCTGAATCGTTTGAAACAGTCGTCCAACTGCCGGCGCGAACACTCGACCGGTAAACCCCATTGCATTCATGAATGCCAAAGGAACTTTTGAAAGGGTTTCAGCATCGGTGCACTCCTCGAAAATGCGGATGAACTCGGCTTCATCCTTCCACTTCCGATCTTCCGGCTCTATACCGTTCTGGATAAGGAAAAGGATAATCTCGAACTCCGGCATTTCTGTTTTAGTCAAGTCGAATCCGGGATGTAGTTCCTCTATCCGCCTGCGGGATGTAATGCCAAAGCGAACTACGTATTCATGACCTCCGAGCGTTAATTTGACGCTGGTTTCTGAAAAATTATCAAGCTTACTCATTACGATTTAGTTTTAAACAAGCTCCTCGCGATTGAGGAGCTTGTCAGTTTGTTGATGAAATGAAAGATTACGGCGTGGCCGTCTGATTTGTCAGCACCGGCAGTCCATCGAAGGTGAACGCGATGGTGTAAGTCCTGGCCTCTCCGTTACTTCCAGACGTACGGAATGTTGCGATGAATGCCCAGAAAGTACTCACAGTGTCGTTTTCGTACTTGCCAGCCAGGCGGTATTGACGGCGTACCTGCGGAACAGCTTTAAACCATTCCTCGAATTCGCGCGCTGAAACGTTGGTTGCCGCATCTGCTGGATCGTACTCGAACACAAAACCGGTCAGCTGGGCGTCATAATCCGCCTCCTCGCCATCCGGAAACTTCCTTTTGCCGCTATCACAATTCAGCGTGACCATGTTCACGGCGCCTCCGTAATCCTTGGAGTTACCGCAACCCACCATCACCCAATTTGGCGCAGCCTCGGTGCCTTTGTTGACAAAGAAGTTCACTTCCTTGTTCATCACGGCGGGGTTAATCCTTTCTGCCATTTTGATTTATTTAGTTTGTTGATTTTGCAATTGCATATCCCTCGTACTCAATAATTTTCACATGAGTATCGAGGTCGTCGTCCCAGCCGTCGGCGACTTCTTCGCCACTGTTGAAGGTCAGCCCGACATTGCTAACCTTGCCGGCATAATCATCCAGGACCTTCCGCATTTCCATGATCGTATCGGAACAGTGCCAGTATTCCGCGCCATGAACTCCGATTTCAACCACACCGGTTTTGATTCCCATAGGGTTGTCGCAATTCATCTTTGACATACGGTTTGCGGCCACATACATAGCCGGCAGCTGCGTTCCCTCCTTGATGATATTCGGGTATATCCTCTGTCCAACGATTCCGGTTACGCCCGGAATGGTCAGCAGTAGTTCGATAATTGCCTCTTCGATCATTGTTGTGATTGAGGTAAATTCTGACGAGCCCATTTCATGAACTCTAACCGGAATTCGCGTTCTACATCTACCCGTACCATCGGCATGGTTTGATCGTAGGCGCGTTGTAAAAAGTTATTTTTAGTCACTCTCCCCAGGCTCTTACCTGCTTTTGAAAAGCGGATCCGGGTACCACGGGTGATGAAATTCGTTCGCCAACCTACTTTACTGGACCGCTTACTGACGCCGATCAGAATCCGGCCGGATTCATTCTTTTCAGGTGGTACAACCTTTGCCCGCATATCCCTGCGAGTGGCTCCCCCCTGGGCGTAAGCATTGGCATTCTTTCCGGCACTACGGTGTTTCAGGGATATCCGTGTCCTGCCGCCTTTCGAAACGGGAGCATTGGCCTTTGCCACGTTCAGCATTGGCTTGGTTGCCTTTCTCAGAATCCGGTTTGTTGTGTCAGTCGGCATGATCTTGCTGTATCTTGCCAAGCCCTGATCAACTTTATTCAATCCGGAAGTATCCGCCGTAACCTTGATCATCCTACCAGTTCGGTATTTATCTGAATCCTGTAACCCCTGCCTATCTCGGTAGCCGTTGAGACTACCTTGTAAACCTGCCCGGTAAAAAAGTCGATGATCTTCCAGTCAGTGACAATTTTGTTCTCGCCAACCAGCAGCTCACGGATAAATGGTATCTGCCAGTTTATCTGCGTTACGGACCGGGTTGCGTTATTCTTTGTCTGAGACTCATCGACAGGCCCCGGCTCTTCCCGATATGCCGGAAACATCTCGTAAACGATCACTTCGCCAGTATTGGACTCGTTGAACCTGCCAGGCACGTTAACCGGCTTGACGAGCTTGATTCGTCGGTCAAACTGGCCTACACCACGTCTTCTATCCTGCATATGGGAGTACGAAAGGGGCTAAAAGCCGGTCAACCATTGTCTTTTTCTCCCGCACATAGTCGCCCGGGGCTTCATACCACTCGGCTATCAATCCGCGGACTGCCCGAAGGAGATTCTTTTCAATCTTCCCCTCTGGATACCCAGCTTTAAATGTCACCCGAAAGAAAGTTTTTGAAGTTCGGAATGAAGCAGCCCACCGGATGCGCGACCGTAGTTCACTTTCCCGGATGAGCGAGTAGTTGCTGGCCGGGATCACGGTAAACCCTGAATCTCCTTCCTCTTCAATGCTGGTAATGCTCTGGATCAGGTATTTATCCCGTATTTCGCACGGCAAAGTGCTGGTATACCACTCATAATCCGAAACGGCCAACGAAAGGTTGGTTTCAGTCTCCACATACCCGATGGCCTCATCAATCAGTTCCTGAATCTTGGCATCTTCGGCCACGTATCCCGGAATATCAAGTTTAAGCCACTGTTTCGCCTGTACAAGGGTGACGGGCGAAACAGTGTACTTTTCTTTCAATATCGGGTAGCTCCTCTGCATTATTCCTCAATCTCTTCTGCGTATTCCATTTCGAGCAGCTTGTCAGCCACTGTTTTAGGGAGAGTCGGCGTTTCGCCTGGCTCATTCACTACCAAAGGGTGAAGTTTGACGATGCGAACTCTCTTTGTTTCAAGCTCGGCGCCCTCGACGGGTTTTCTGGTTTTTGCCATTGTTTGTTATGGAAGCGGGCCCCATAAGGGCCCTGGTTGAAAACTTACTTTTGCTGATTACGGACGTACCGTCACGATATCCTTGATACCCGCGAAAGACTTTTTGCGAGACTCGCGCTGGTTCCAGAATGCATTGACAGTTACCTCGATCTCTGCTTTTTTCTTCGCAGTGTACGGGTCAACGATGTACTCAGTACCACCCCATTGTCCAACAATCCAGTCTTTGAAGTTTCCGTAGATCAGCGCGGATAGGTTCGTCCCTGTGTTTTTCGTCAGGTTCGACGGGATCAGGTTAGAAACGACCGGCTGGTAACCGTTCAAGAGATTGTCACGGGTATCCCACACAGCTTCACCATTGGTACCGGCGAATTTTTGCGTGGTTTTCAGGATTCCGCGGACTTTTGAGTTGGTCAGATACTTAGGCTTGCCGCGCAAATGATTGTATCCAGACACCATAGTTTCCAGCTCTACGATATCTTCGTAGGTAGGCAAAGCTCCGTTTGTGTCCAGTCCGAGTAAGTTGCCGTTTGCGCTGGTAATGATCAAAAGGAGCTTGATAGCCGCCTCAACGTTCATTTTTTGCGCCAATGCTTCGCCGATCTGGCTGATCACGAATTGTTCCATGTCAATACTTCCCTGGATCATGATCTGACGGGAAATAGGAATAGTCACACCGCGACGTTCAGGCACCATGCCGAGTGAGCTGAACAGAATTTCAGCATCCATCATTTCCTCAATCTCGTCGAGTTCCTGAATCGCTGGCACAGTGTCCTGCACAGGAATTTTGAGGTTACCAGTCAACCCGGTCAAAAAGGTGGCGTCTACTTCTTTCAGGAAAGTATTGGCCTGCAAAACTTCCAAGACGGAGCGAACATCTTCACGAATCAGTACGCCGCCCTGGTCACCGGGATTGGTGGTCTGCCCGGTCGCAGTCTGGCCGCGCTTGGTGAAAATAGAGTCCATCACGATCAGCCCCGCTCCGTTCACCTCGATATTGTCGCGCTTGGCGGCTTCCATACCGATTGATTGGACCTCGGCCTCAACGCCGTCCAGCTCTCTCATGTGCAGTTTCGAATCAAGTGCGCGAAGCAAACTAAAACGAGCCAAATCGCGTTCGTCCTGCTTAGAAACGTCGCGCTGACCTTCTTCGCCAGAACCTACCGATGCGGCGCGTCCGGCGTTGAACGCCTGGATTTGCTGCGCGCTTCTGATCTGTTCATCGAGCTCCTTTACTTCGTCCGTCAAAGTGGAGAATTGCGTACGCTCCTCCGGCGTAAGAGCCCTTGTATCGGACTCCTTCGCAAGGGTCTCCATTTCGGTACGCTTGACGGCGCGCTCTTCTTGGAGGTCTTTAAGAGTTTTCTTAGACATTGCTTTGTTTGTTGATGAAATTGTTATTAATCTTTAAATCATCTGCATCCGCATGCGTGCATACTGACTCAGATATTGCCTTTCCTGCTCCTTATGGGCCTTCATGGCCGCTTCGTACGAGCGTTGAACCACGTCGGTAGTAGTTTGAGTGTAAGCTGGCAGGGTTACGGGCCCAACCTCGAACACCTTTTCAATCCGGGTGACGTATCTCAGGATTACGCCGTCTCTTTCCTGGCTAAAATCCCACTCATCGCCATTTTCGGCGGTTGTAAACATGAATGAGCTGCCAGTCACGTACTCGTTGCGAATTGGTTCAATCACTAGGTCTTTAATCGTCTGCGTAGGCAGCGGTACAGCGTCATAGTGAAACCCCTTGTCGTCAATGGTATACGTAAGGGTCTTGTTTGTGGTCCTGCCGAGGACATAAACCATGTTGTGGTTGAAACAGGACACGATATCTTCCAAATCGGCACCATTCAATGCCCTTGGATCAATGATTTCGTAGAACCAACCGAGTTTTTGCGACCGTTGGTTGAATACGATGCCAGTACCGGGGATATGCACAACGCCATCGGCTCCGGAAACCGCCCGCACTTGACTAAGATTCTGAGGCACTATCCTCGTTTCCATTGCTTTTTTTGTTGTTTTTGGTCTGTTTAAACTCTTTGCCGAGCAGAGCAAGCGGACGGTTTGAGCCGTTCATGTAGGCCGTATCGCCGGTGCCGTCTGGCAGCTTGTCCATTTCTTCCAGGTCGCGCACTTCATCCAATTTGAAGAAGCCAGCGCCAGCCATCTTGGCGTAATACTCTGCTTGTGCTTTCTGGTCGCCTTTCAGCAGGCCTTTAAAATTGTGGCGGGTGAAAACACCCTTTAATATTTCGTCCTTGCGCAGGCACTTGTAATCGAGCTCTTGCTCGAATTGTGTTGCGATAGGGATCAGTACTGAATTTGTGAGCGCGATAAACATCTGCTCTACACCGGTTCCCCATGAGCTTTGAACCTCAGTGTTCCCCAAAACGGAAAGTGGAAGCCCGAACATCATCGCGATCTCTTTCGCGGATTGATTGAACAGCTCATTAAGCTGGGATTCAACGGGCGTCATGCCTACCTTGGTGAATTTTACACCATGAGAAAGCACTACTAGTCCAAACCCGCCGTCGTCACCATCCTGCAACCCTTCTACCACTCGCTTTTTAATGGTTTTTGCAGCATCCTCGCTTTTCGCATCCCCACTCTCGATTATCCCGCCTACAAAGGTGCTTTTTGAGAAAAACTTGTCCTCAAATTGCTTGGCAAGCAAGTTTATCTTGATCGTTTGGGACTGCCATGTGACAATCGAACCGCCCCAATTGCCGTCAAAACTCAGGTCTTTTAACCAAATCACTTCATCCTCGGAAAGCGTCTTATTGAGGTGAGGGATCTTGAAATAGAACTCATCCGAAGAAATGTCATGCAGGATGAACACTTTCGAGCATGGATAAGGGATGATTTCGGTTACCCTGTACAGATAATCACGTTTGATTTCTGCGATTGACCAGCCATAGACCAGGCAATTCATTAACATTGTCCGGTGCGCGATAAATGGCGACATATGCCGGTTCGCGCGTTTGGTTAAAACCCAATGAAGCGGGTGCTCAGTGAATTTTTTACTACCACCTCCCGATTCAGAACGGTATACAGTATACGGCAGGCTCGAAAGGATATTACTGATAAACCTGACACAGCCGTAAAACGCAGAGATACTCATCGCGTTCCGGGGCGTTACAGACACATGCAGCTCATCCAATCCCAATTTCCGCGCAAATTCTTCTGCTGAATCCTTTGTAGATGCAACAGAACCGGATCCGTCCGAAACAGTAGCCGGCGTAACCGACCTCTCTTCAACGGGCTCAACAGGTGCGGGCTGGGATCTCTCGCCAAATCGAAAGATGTTTGTCCAACTAGCCAATGAAATATAAGTTTATACCGAAGGTACGGAGGTCGAAAATCAATAATTGTAATTCCCAATACCTCCTTTGAAAATTATTTTGCTTTGTTGCCGTAATACGCCGCTTTGAACGACTCAAACGAGGAATAATAGTTCTTATAGCCATCAGTCCAGCAAATCCGGTCCACGTGATCAAATGCACGCCTTACGGTGGTTCCTGTGGCTAAATGGTCGTTGAACAGCTTGAAAAAAGCCGTTTTGGTCAGTTGTAAGTCTGTTTTCTGAATTTTCATGTCAATACACGCCGTATGATCCGTCGTTTTTAGATTCGCCCATTGTAGTATTCCATTTCGAGTAGGTGCCTATTGCAATGATACTCGCAATAATGCCGTCGATTTTGTCGCGGCTTTTGTCCTTTACGGGCGTATAGTTGCCGTATGCATCTACCCGCATCGCCACATTCCCCAACATCCAAGATGTAATTGGATTCCCATCGTGAAAAATCTCACCGTTCAGTATCATTTCTTCGAACAACTTGGTAGCCGGAGCCATACCCGCGGCTTTTTGCTGGAAGACCTGCACTTTGTTGTAGTAATCCCAATTCAAGGATCCGTCCTCTCTGGTCACTGCTGCCCACCTGGTGCCCAGCTCCTCGGTCAATTCATCACGGAAATAGGGCGCTGAATAGGGGTCGTAGCCGAGAAACATGAGCTCTTGCTCCATCGCCGCCTCGAAAATGTCCCTTTTGATGAAGTTGTAATCAGTCGTTTTACCGGGCGTCGGAATTAAGTGCCCCTCCTCAATCCACTGCTTGTAATCGATCCCGGACCGCACTGCATTTTCCGCTGCTATCTCCGAACAATAGTGCCGAACAAGCAAGAACTTCTCTTCTGGAAAGAATGCAGCAAGTGAGGAGATATCACGGGACTGCCCCAGGTCAAGGCCACCATACCACACGTTCCGGTTGGAAAGCGATTTGGCAATGTACGGCCGGGCCAGCGCATCCCACGTTTCCGAAGGAATCCACGTAATGGCTGCGTCCACCCACATATTGAGGTGTTTCGTTTTAAAGTCCACCTCCTTGGTACCCGATAGCAACGCCTGTTGGAATTGGCCGCGAAGGTGATCCATTTCAACGGAAATGCCGAGGTTAGGATTTGCTTTGCGCCACGTTTTCTCATCTTTCCAATCGTCGTCCTTGTCAATGCCATAAATCAGGATGAATGACTGATCGAGCTTTGACTTTCCTTTCAGTACACTGATACAGACTTCCCGGTACTTGTAGCACGGGCCTTGCTTATTGTCCCCAGCCGTAGTGATGATGAAGAAGATAGGTTGCTTGCGAGCCGCCATACCGGTCTGCAAACTGTTCCGAACACCATCGTTTTCGTGAACGTGATACTCATCAAGGATTACACCGTGCGGGTTTTTACCCTCGGTCGTCCGCTTGTCGTGCGAAACGGCCATGAACTTGCCCCTCAGCTTTTTGTAGATCACGCTCCAAAGACTAACCTTCGCATGCTTCATCAGGGCCGGCGATCGCTCGACCATCGCTTTCGCCTCATCAAAACACTGCATTGCCTGATCGCGGGTAAAAGCGGCAGAATAAATTTCGGGACCGTTTTCGCCATCCCAAAATTGAAGCAATAGCCCAATGGCAGCCGCGAAAGTGGTTTTCCCGTTCTTCTTCGGAATTTCAATGTATGCCTCCCGAAACCTCCGTTTCCATCGATTTTTCTCGGAATCGTAAGATTGCCAGCCGAACAAGCTAATCACTACGAATGCTTGCCAGGGCGAGCACTCGAATTTTCCGCCATCGGTTTCACCTTTCGACAATGATATCAGATCAAAGAACGAAATCGCAAACGTGGCCAGAGCCTCATTGAACCGCAGTGTTTTTCCGTCCTGCCTGGCTAAGTCTTTGAAATGGCGCTTAACAGCAAGTCGCACCAGTTCGCCGACAATGATCTTGCCGTCACGGACATCCTCAGCATACTTTAAACCAGATTCAAGCGTATTAGCCATTCAATTGTTGCAATTTTTTCATTGCCGCCATCAGCGGATCCTCGCCTTTTTCCGGAGCTTCGATTCTCGCCCGGGCGGCCGGTGTAAAGCCGAACTGATTTGCAATTTTCAACGCGTTGTTCAACGCAGCGTTTTTGATTCCGACAGCTGGGTGCTGCTGCGAATAAGTCCCGCCATCGCCTCGCTCAAAAGTCATGATCATACCTTCCTTTCGGATCACGTCGCACGCTTCAATGTACGATCCCATTTCATTGCAGTATGCGGAAAGCAGGGCCAGGTCAGTATTTGCGAGGATGCCCATCTTGATCAGTTCGGTGCATGCCATCTTCCATTCCTTTTTGGCGGCGGCAGATAAATACTTCGGCGCCGATGGCGGGTGCTCGATAGTTGACGGCATGATTTCGTTTGTATTCGCGCGATCCTTCCGGGCCGTACCTTCCAGCTCTTTTTGCGCAGTCGGTTTACGTGGTCTACCTGGTCCCATTTTTCAAAAAAATCAATTGTTACTCCTGATACCCCCACCCCCTGAATTTTGACATTGTATTCAGATGGGGGCGGCGGGCATTGTCACGGGGTCACCTTTAAAGTTTTGACCCCTCCCCCGTAGTAGGACTACTACAAGCCCAAAATCGGCCTCAGGACGCTGGAAACGGCCTTTTCAAAGACTTGCCCCTTTTTCACCCTAATTCACCACCATAATCCCCGAGCGATCCATGATGACACGGAGCTCTTCACTTGACATTCCTGTCTCTCCTGTCAACTTCAAAGCATCGAAGGCCTGCTGTGCACGGTCTAACGCGGCCTGCTCCTTCTCAATAAGAATCTGAATGACATCAGCTACATCCTCTGCATCAAAGTGTATACCGAAAGCGGATACCATGCGATCTCCCCATTTCGCTTGATACCTATTTCCAAGTGCGTCCGACAGTTTATTCAGGCGCTGCTCATGGTGCACCACATGAGCATGCAGGTTGGTCGCATGATCTAATTGTTCCTTTGTCATGATGTAATTATTAATGTAACCGTTAATAGAATAAATTAAGTAATCCAGCAGTTATATGATTTTAATCTCTCGTCAAAAGCCACCTCTATCATATGAAATTCTTATACAGTTCAATATCTGATGCCATATCCAAAAGGTTTGGCAACGCTAAGACCATTCCAAATCAAAGTGCGACAAACGGCCTAACGATATTCAATTTCATTATCCCGTCTATCCGACCCGTTGCTGTTATACTGGAACTGCATCCAGCAGAGCCGACTATCTTGGTTAAAATATTTCCCGCCATAAATGAACTAGAAAGACAGATATTTGACATAATCCCTTTGCTATCAAATGATTCAGTTCAATTTTCGCAACAGAAGTCTAGGATATTTGTTGTCAACAAAGCCCCTACTTCGGATGATTTCAAAGTGTATTTCATGACTTTCTTCCCTGATGGAGAACTGGAAGAGTTAATGTCAGGAAGTAAATTAGTTTCCCAAATTATTTCACTACTTTCTGAAACTAATTTCGGTCGAGACTCTTAGTCAACAATACCATTGTTTAATTTCTTCTCCGCTGCCTCGCCTCCTCAGCGCTCTTAATTACATGACACCGCTTACACAGGCTTTGCAGGTTTTTGGGATCGAAGGGATCGCCGCCCACTTCCAACGGTGTAATGTGATCTACCTGAACGGCCTCCACTAAACGCCCTCTTCTGTCGCAAATCTGACAGTATGGAAAGTCGAGCAGCTGCTGCGGCCGCACCCTGTCGCGCCACTCTCTGCAATCGCGTATTTTTCTTACCTCGGCTGCGGTTCGTGGGGTAAGTCCAATCAATTCGTTCATAAGCGGCTAAAACGAGACATTTGCCGATAGCTCGGAAATAATCCTTAATGTATTTCGCGGCGGCTTCAATGCTGCCACAAACCAATTCAAACTGTAAATTCCGATAAGAAGCTATGAGGTCAAGAGCGGCTTTTCTCAATACTTCCTGATCAGCGACCAGTTCGGCCTCATGCTCTTTCAAGCAAATAACATAGCCGTTCATTACTTATAGCGAACGTCGTGGATTTGCAAATGGATATCCGGGAATGATTGATGGTTTGGCCCATCGACAATGCAAAGGCTGCCGGCGACACACTCCTTGTCACTGACGGCAAGCGCCTCAACCTCTACCAGTATACGAACGCCAGGCGTAAGGGCTACCAGCTTTTGAATGTCGGGAGTTTGAGCGATTCGGCACAAACCCGATTTGGGAAGATTTTTGACTAATTCTTGCTTGCGTGAACGCCGTGGCGATCTCGTGTTAGTGGGGTTCATGAAGTCCAAGTTTGTTGATGAAAGTTGCAAATCTGAAGAACCCAGGTCGGGCAACTAAATACCGCCTTCGGTACTCTCGCTGCCCGACCTTTGCGATTCGGGGTGCTTCAAAAATGTTGGACTCAAAGATAAAAAGGAGTTATTATAAATACCTCCTCCTGAGGCGCATTATCGGTACGCTACCTCGTTTTTGTGTAAACTTGGGTGATAAGGTAAGCAGCCGCAAATCAGTTCACTCATAATACTACTTTGCTGTGATTTTATTAACCACAACCTGTAATTGGGAACCATTCAGATTATAAAACGTATTATCCCCAGTATTTACCTCATCAACAGCCCCCGGTTTAAGATTGCTTACAAAGCCCTGGTGTTGCCTAATATTTCCGCTATAATTCTGGGTTATGGTATAGTCGAAAGATATTGTCTTTTCAGTGACATTTTTAAAACTGACAATATTTTCAGTTAAACCTTTAAGCTCGAACTTTCCATTTACGCATGACTGAAATCGGTTCTGCGTTAGAGTTAGGACCGAAAATACTCCCTGAGTTGGAGATCCAAAGGTATTGTCCCAACAATTAATGCTCTTTTTGGCTAAAACATCATAAAATTTTACATCACCATTGTTGCATTCTTTCACAGTCGCAGGCGGCGTAGTCGGATCTGGATCAGGGTCGGAAGGGCACCCAAATAATAAAATTGAGGCTGAAAGTACTAATACACCGTAGAGCTTTTTCATGAGGATGAGGTTTAATGTTAAAATACCCACATATGGTCAGGCAATTACAAACTAGCAAGAAATTACTTGTTCTCCGAATTTAACTTACCTAACGGTTAACTTCCTTGCGAAGGACGAGCAGGCACCGTCATAGCTGTTGTAAGATTGAAGAGTTAAACATGCGCCCAATTGATTCCCTTTGCTATCATGTAGATAGCTTGCCTGCCGACTCCAAAACGGTTGGCTATTTGCTGGTAGCTCCTCGTGCCCAATAGGGCACGGATTTTCGGAATGTCCGATTCTGTTAGCACCGACTTGTAGTGCTTGGAGCCTCTTTTAAATTTACTATCGTTCATATGAGTTCGCCGCTAAAGTCTTGATCGATATTTGGGGAAACTGACTGACTGCTTCAACGAAAGACATGCGTTGACCGCTTCGAGTAATTCCCTAGCTATTTCTGTTTTCGTTGATCGCCGTGACTGGAAAATTCGGTAAAATTGACCATCTCAATGCGATTTAAACCGACCACCTGTTCCGTTCGGAATTGAATATAGATTCCCCTCGAACGAGCTATGAGTACTCCTGGATAAAGTATTCAAACTGAGGATACCTGAATCAAAGGAGAAGTACGCGAATTACGTCAAAATGATCTTCGAATTAATGGCCCTCCACTTCGATGTGCCGGAGCAGCCAAAATCCAAGAGCTGATAACGCCACCAATAGCTAGAATAAATTAAATGTCGATGCATTAAGGGGGAGACCCGTCATTTAATGACCAAATTCGATTTTGGCTCATGCTCGCCTTCACTAGTACCGTACCCATCTCACCATCTCGGTTTTTTGCGAAGATATATTCCAGGTCATTAGTCGGAGTAAACTCTTCGCCTCGTTCTTGTGCCGCCGTTGCATCGTAGTAGTCCTGACGATACAGAAATATTACCACCGTTGCATCTTGCTCTATCTGGCCGGAGTTTTTGAGGTCGCTGAGGCCGGGGCGTTTGTCTCCACGCGACTCATTCGCCCTGCTGAGCTGCGCAAGTTCAATAATTGGCGTTCCGATCGAGCTTTTCAAGTGGGTGAGCTTTTCCTGTACTGAGGTTACCACCTTCGTTTTGTCCGACGAGTCCCGAACCGTCCGGTCCTTGATTAGCTGGATGTAATCGATGAAAATCAGCTGAATTCCGTATTTCCTCTTCCAGTTCCTCAACGTGAGACAAATGTCGTTGATATCCCAGGAATTGCGGTTCTCATAGTAGTAGATTGGCAATTGTTCGATCTTCCTCATCGTATCCCGAACAATTGTCTTCTGATTCATCGCCAATCTTCCCTTTGTCATGTCACTCGATGAAACATGGGCCACGTTGGAAACAATCCGAGCCGTGAGCTTCACCTTTGCCATTTCGAGCGATACAAAGGCAACCGGGATACCAAGTTTCGCTGCCGTGTAGGCGTGGAAGCATCCGCAGAGGCTTTTTCCCATACCAGGCCGACCCGCGATGACGATCGAGTCGTCGACTTGCCAGCCGCCCGTAACGTCGTTCAAGTCCTTCACCCCGGTATCTATACCTGAGAGCTTTGTTTCGGGCCGGTCAATAAGCCTGTTTAACTCGTCAAGCGAGTGAGCAAATGTAATCCCCTCAATAGGCCGGTTCCTCGTCGTCATGATATCCGAAGCCTCATTTACCAGTGTATCTAACTTTTCGATCGGTTCGTTCGCCTCAACTGCGCCAAGTAGTTGCATCGACTTGGTGAGCATTGATCGCTTTACCGCCAATTCCGACAAAAGCATCGCATTGCGCCATAAGGCAGTGTCAGAAGTGAAATATTTTTTCATTTCCTGATACGTCGCAAGAATATCCTTCTTGCCCGAAGGCACGACCTTGTTGAGGATGCTACTTTGCGATACCTCGCCGCCGGCAAGATGAATACCGAAAACGATATCGAACAAAAACCGGTAGTCAGGGTCATAGAAGCACTCCGAGTGTAGTATCTCCTCAACCTTCACGATCAACTCTGGACGGTTGCACATTACAGAAAGCACGTCTTTTTCAACCTCCTTGGATTGCGGAGGTGCAATGTTAAAGTTCATCGGATGGCTAGTTTTGCTGAAAGTTTATTGAACATATCAAGGTCGATCTCCCCCTCACCGAGCATTTCGTACAGGATTTCCATGTCTCGCTCCTTCGCGAATCCAGTACTTTTGGTGAAATCTGGTAACACCGCCGGCACTGAATAGCAATGCCCGTACTTCTCGGCCATTTGCTTGAATGAGGGATCGATCCGGGTTTCGATCCTCAGTTCCGTTTGCTCTCCCAGCATCAGGAACTCGGTCAGCTTTGCCCTCCGGCTCGGCAGCGAAAACAGAATGTGATTGCCGCAGTTCTTGCATGCGACTGCGTAAAGCACTCCATGTTGGAGCCTGGTTGGTTTCTCAACGGACGGGACGCATCCGCTACGGCATTTGCTATTCATGGTTCTGTTGATGATTGTGGTTTGGGATCATTCAGGTAGCGGCGTTTCGCCTGCGCAACCTCTTGCTTTTTGGGATATTTTGCGCCAAGCTCCTCAACCGTATCGATCCAGGTCGTTTTGATTGCGTGGTGCCAGTCTTTCATTTTTTTGCTGCCAACCTTCCAGTTCTTCCCCTCATACCAGGACACGAATTTGTGAGCAAATTTGGCCGAAGCCTCCTCGCTTAAACCAAAGTTCTCTATGACCATCTCACGGACATCCTCGATTGTTGGAGGAACAAATGCAACGGGTTTATTTATATTACTTTTCTTTACTTTACTATACTTTACTTTACTTTGTGTACTTAACTTTGGTTCTGCCTGTGTTTCTTCCTCGATTGGTATAGTTTCTTCCGGAAGTAATGCAGTGTCAGAGGAATTAATGAGGCCAATAAGCGAGTAGCGCACGTCGATGTCAGCTTTCCTCTTCGCATCTCGAATGATTTTCAACCACCGTTTTTGAATTCCGGAGCTGGTTAAAATCGAGTGTTTTTCGAACATCTCCTCACTGAGTAGCCCGTATTTCATCATAGATTTGACAATCTCCATCACCCGGCTACTGGCAATTCCGTGGCCGATCTTCTTGCCATATATCACAGGCATGAGCTCGCTCCATGGAAGATAATATCCCTGCTGGTAAATGTAGCTTAGCATTCTGGTAGCCACGTAGCCACCTTCCATCCCATGCTCTTCCTCGACGAGAAGAACCTTAGGATCTTCGTAGAAATTGACATTCATGGGGAAATATTCGAGGGATTCGGAAATTGGACGAGCCATAACATGTTCATATCAAACTACCTGTAAGCCAAAGACATACCGAGTTCGGTTCAAAAACCGAACAGTGATAGTTAATTTTTAGTAAAATTGATTCTAACGCTACTTCGATACACTCACTGGGAGTTACTCTGCGAAAGGGTGAAATATTCGCTCTGAAAGAACTTTCTTGGATTTTGGGCAACGAGAGCCAGGTGTACGTTGGAGACGAGATCATTTATCCCCCTTCGCAATCCGCAAAAAGTCTCCAAAAAATCAGCCCGAGGGCATTCAAAATAAGGAGAGCGAATGTGGGAGTCGAAAATGTCGTCAACGATGTTTAAGACTTCGATGAGCGTCTCAGGCCCTCTCATAAAGATATCATGCCTCGCATCGACTTCAAATACTGATGGGACGCCACCTTCTTTAAACAGAGTCTCCGTTATTATCTCCATCAGATCACGCATAAAGCCCGTCACGTAATACACGTCGATTCGATCATTCACAACTCCCGTACCGCCAACTCGCTGTTCCAGATACGAGCAATATGCTTCGTTCAATGTCGTGATAATGCGTATCAATCCTCCACTTGTGTTAAGGTTACGAGCAAAAAACTCAGGGGTAGCAATCAATAATTTACAATCTTCCATTTTGATAACTGATATGTTTATACGTACAAGGATGTTTCACTCAACTCAGCGCTTTGCATTTTGAGATAGTGTGAAAATTTCGCTCAGCTCAACCATCAGCTTGGTTGCCCCATATACAATCTTTGCCACGTCGTTAAACTCCTTGCGAGAAATACCACTGGTGTTTTCCGTAGTCGGAGCATTCATGTATGCGGTAAGCATTTGATGGATAATATTCAATTTATCCGGCAATTCGGCCTGAGCTTCGGCAAAGTCGGTGCAAACGTAGTGTAGCAGCCTTGACGCCTGCGCCTGATTTAAGGACGTAGCGTACTGCATTTCATTCTGAAATGTTGTGTTCATGGAATTTAGACAGTTTAAAAGCTAGCGGTATCTTGGTTTCACGTCAATTCGCTGCCTTTCTATAAAATTATTAAGATCCTCAATTTTGAAATACAGACGGTTCCCGCTCTTATAATGACGTATGCGCTTTGTAGTAGCATATTTGTAGAGCGTTTGAACGGAGACACTCAAGATACTAGCAGCCTCTTGAGTACTGACAAACTGAAATTTATCAAGCCCCACTTCATTGTAACGAATGTCGATTGCCTTAACAAGCTTCTCCTCAACCGACTCGAGGCGAAGTAAAATTTCATCGAGAATATTGGACATAACACTGCTGTTTAAGATGTTCATAATTCTCTAGAAACCAATCGAATACCTACCTTCTACTCGGCTCTCGCCTCCCCTTTTCCACGAAATCGTTGAGATCGTCGATCTTGTAATACACATAGTGCCCTCGCTTGTAGTGCCTCAGCTTCTGTTTCGAGGTATACAGGCGAATTGTGGGGATAGATACGCCGAGGATCCCTGCGGCCTCCTCTACCCTGACAAACTGAAACTTGTCAAGGCCGTGTTCGTTTTGCCGCGACTCAATGGCGCGGTCAAGCTTCTGCCCGAAATTATCCAGGCGAGATACTATTTCATCAAGGATGTTTGACATTGATTATAGATTTGTTGGTTTACATTTTACGTGGCACAATTCGGCCGGAATCAAGATAATTGTTCAGGTCCCCGATTTTGAAATAGAGCTTTGCATTGATCTTGCTATGAGGTATGCGGTTTTTCAGCTTGTATATGAAATCGATGGAGCAGTTCAGAAATTCTGCTGTTTTTTCTACTGTTAAATACTTTTCGGTATCAACGCCATTTTTATCAAGCTGAGCATCTTTCAACTCTAGAATCATCATTTTCAATTCCGCCAATTCGTCAAGAATCATCTCGTGTACATTCGGGATATGCATAGCTTTTCTGTTTTAGATTACTGATACCCACGAAGATACAAAGCTCCCTCTACCGCATCGGATTCTATGAAGCAATTAACGGGTACTTCTTGGACCACAGCTGCCGAAGATGGTCCATTAGCTGCGAAAAAGACTTTATGAATCCAGAGTCGATCGAAAATGCTAGGTTCGTTTCTAAACGCTCGAGCTCCCTCAGCTGTTGCTCGGTGCCGGTGTTGCGAATTCCTGACTCATGACGCCCAAAGACAATGTGATTGAGCGCACGGGCGAGATTGGCGTAATCCGTGTCAGGGAACTTCGCGACACCCTTTGCAAGGTCCTTGAACATATTGCCGGCCTCTATGCGATTGAGAATTAGCCCATCCGTCAGCCAAGTGATTACATTGCCGTACAGCATCGGATTCATTTCCATTGCGATCAAAACCCAAATGTAGGGATTGCACCAGGTTGATTTTGTATGGCGTGCGCCCTTGGTTGAGTAAGCGCCGTAAGACTTCAAGACCTTTGTAATACCTTGTCTTTCAACATGTTCTATAAAACCCCGAATTCCGGGTTTTATAACAACCTCACTATCAAGCACTTTGTTAAAAACATTTTTCTCCAGGATGTAATAGATGCGCTCATGGTTCTGCTTCGACTCAAGAACCTTGTCAATACTTCTATCTGACCATCCATGAATTTTTCGCGCAAGGTCATAAGCGCGCTGCAAATCTGAAAGGTTCAAATGGCCCGTTTGCGTCTCCTGGCGAATTGTGATGCCGAACAACTCCCTGCTCTGACTCACCAAAGTTACGTTGGTTTTCATTCCGCAGCAGCTACCAGAGATTCAAATTGACTAAACAGTGATTTTCTTTCTTTTTGAAATGCTTTAACCTCCTCCTCGTGCTCCTTGATGACTTCAATTGCGGTTTCAAACAATAACTTTTCTTGTTCGGGGAGAATATTGCGCTTCCCATTGCGCCACATTGAAACAATCGCAGGCGAGTATCCGAGTCGAACATAGAACTTATTCTTGATCCTTCTTTTCGAGAGCTCATTAAGAACTTTTCCGACAGACTCCTTAAAATCAGGAGATTTCTTGATATCAACGTCTTTCATTGCTGGAATTTCGTTTACCGTTAAATCACAAACTTTTTGACACGTCATAACAATAGCGTACATTTGTTATTGAGATTCAAAGGTAAATGAAAATGTTTTGACGTGTCAACATATTTTCATTATTTATTTTTACATGTCATATTTTTTATCGTGGGATTTTCGGAGAAAGTCAAAGAAATCATTGAAAAGCAAGGACTTACACAATCGGAGCTTGCTAATAAAATGGGTGTCAGTCGCCAAAGTATTTCATCCGCGCTGAAACAAGCAAAGCCTCATGCAAAAACTATTGAAGCGTTTGCAAAAGTTTTGGGAGTCGCCGCGAGTGAACTAGTCGAAAACGACGAAGAAAATAACATCAATATTCAGTTCGCGCAAAGGTTGAAGAAAATGATGGAGCACTATGGCGTGAGCGGTACCGATCTAGCAGAAAGAACTGGCATTGCACAACCAGTTTTGAACGGCATCTTGCTAGGGAAGTTGAGTCCATCGATGATTATCATCGCCTCAATAATGAAGATATTCCCATGGGTAAGTATGGAGTGGGCACTGCATGGCTCAGGCTCGATGAACGAAATTTGGAAAAGCTCAGAAGGCCTGAATATTCGTAAAGATATCAAATCCAGAAAGGAGACACCTCCAGAAAATGAGTTCATTGAGGTTCCTCAGCTTGGCAATGATCAGAGAGTAGAGTTGACTCGGCGCGAACATTCTAAAATCGACAAAGACGCCGTCGATGATCTATTTGCTGGGTCCCAGGCGAAAGGCTCAGTTCAAGAGATTTATGAATTTGCGACTATAGGAACAACTGAAGTATATAAATTCATACACGGATACTCTCGCTACGTTATTTCAATGCCCTTAATATACCATGCCAAAGAACAAGGATATGCATACTATTCGAAATTCTGGAATGATGAGGACTATCTAATTAGCGTCGGAAGGCACGTAATTGCAGTTGACTCTCTTAAGTTCTCTACTTACAGGTCCTTTGTTGTCGGAAATGATCCAGCCTCACTGGAAAACGGTCTTGATTTTAACGAAGGAGACATAATAACAGGCGGACGAGTAGAACAAAAAACCTGGAAAGATATTGCTTCATTGTCGACACTTCACGATGTAATAGTGAATTGCGAGGCTGGTATATTTTTTCGGCGAATTAAAGCCGTCCATCCGAACGGAAGAATCACATTAGAAGCCACAAACCCAGACAAGGATAAGTATCCAGACTTCGAGCTCGACCTTGACAATACCTTTGAAATTTATGAGATAGAGGTCGTTACGCGTTACAAAAAATAGAATCCGCGGCAACCTTTGACCACGAAGCGCTCTCGGAAAATGGGAAGATGAAACTAATTTAGGCGATACTGATAAGGTTTAGAATTTTACCCGATTAATACTCAGTTATCACCTTTAATTACATACAAATGGATTCAATCGTTAACATCCCCTTAATGCAATCATTGCAATATGCTATAAACAATGGCAAAGACGTACTTCTCACCTTTCCGGTAGCGGACAGCTATCAATCGAATAGCCAACCATCGGAGAAAACCCGACCTTTCCGCATAAGCTTTTACAACGAAAGGACACATGAACTGAAAGGGAATTTTCTGGACAAGGTAAGTGATGAGGTTGATGAATCACTCCAACCATATAGTATCATTCGCGTCCAGGTCATCGAATAGGCCGCCCGCAAATTGCATGCCTCCCGGACCATGTCCGGGAGTTTATTACCAATCAAACTATTTTGATATTTACTTGGATTGTGATAAGATTACAGCAGTTACAACCGCCCTATCAAGATGATTAGAAAATGTCTACAAATAAGAGAGGATTTCGAGCTGTACAAAAGGCTTCTCGAAAAGGACAAATTTATAGAAGAGCGTGCTATTGACCTCGTAGATAACGGAGCCACTTGGCGACGGCAAAATGCGAGCATAAATCATGATTCACACGAAGACATGTTCTTTGGCGTTGATAAACAGAAATTTGGAAATAAATATGGCCTGAAAATATTCATTAAAATCTTGTTTGATGAGCCAGTTTTCTATTTCGATTCGGACGGCCCGGCGCATTTCAACTATGACAAAGTGAACGGATTAAGTGGTTCTAGCATAGGAACTCCACATTTCAACTTTTACGACTCAGAGGGGATCAAGCAAGCGCGGCGCACTGAGTTTATAGAAGAAAATATTTCAAGATTGCAGAATGACATTAACTTCGGTATGGAATATTTTTGCAAGGAGGCCCACATTAACACCAATTCCCATGTTCCACGAATACGAGAAGGGCTACAATTGGGTATTTTTGCAAACGAGATAGATGATATCCACCGTGGAGTAGATTTTCTCGATGAAATATGAACTGGAAACAAGTATTCGAGGCCGTCAAATCAGACTTTTGTAGCCTCATGAATTTTAAGGTCAGGGGGGATACACTGGAAGTCCAAACAAGTTTGGTTACACTTGGAAATCAATTTGTTTCAGTTTTCATAAGCCTAAAGAATGATGTATTCATTGTTTCCGATGGAGGCTGGATCGATCAAAACTACTATGGCGATTCGGATCGCGACCAGATCGAAGAAGACATTATTCAAAGAATTGAAAGTCAGCTCCGGTATAGCTACAAGATGAACCAGGTTAGGGCAAAGACTGGTGCGATTTTCAACTTCAAGACGACCTCGGATATAAAATTGTTGTCCTTGACGGCATTTGAAACGGCTCATTTTGTTACACAGATGGCGAACGCTCGGCTAACTCACTACGCAGAGGACAAAATCCCGGCAGAGCGACAGATGTTTGTCAGCGAAGTGAATTCTATTTTAAAATTTCAATATGGATCTCAATTTTCAGCAAATGATTCACTGGACGCACATATTGGAGAGCTTGGAAACATCAAATTTAACGCAATTATAAGACGCCCGGCAAAAACAAGCCTCTTAATGTACGTAAGTGGATCAACTCACGGCAACTTTGTTCGAAGTGCGGCGGTCGCGACAATTAACTTCCAGATTGCTAACAAAGATTGGACGGCGAGAAGGTTTAACAAGGTGGCAATCGTTAATAGTCAGGCGCCAGGATACAACCCTGAAAGAGTCCACGATTATTTGAGGGAGCTCAGGGAGGAAACTAGCACGGACTTGCTTGACTTTTACAAAAATCAGCCCAATATCGTGGAGTTGATTGCAGCCTAGTACTGCACCTTACACTCAACACGATCTCGAACAAGGATTGATTTTTGAGACTCGGTATCTACCCGATATCCATCACATGAAACCTCCCGGACCAGTGCCGCGATTTTTCATGTGTAATACTCCACTCCTTCGTTTTCCACTGGCACTGAAACTGCGACATCCCGTTTGTTTTCGTCCAATGTCTCAGTTATGGTGCCGCGATTTCTGTTGTTGAGATACAGACGACATCCACACCAATCCAAGAACTTGCTGGGAGACTGCGCTGATCCATATACGAAAAGCCCGTACAGATAACCCCGCTCCCAAGGCGCAAGAGATCAAGGGATTCTACGGATATTCATTGCTTTGAAAACAGGACATGGTCTTCACTAACCTCACCACTGGATAGGATCGTGGCCTTTGACTTCACATCAAGTTCGCGCCCGATTAAAGTTGCATCAAAAATCACGCGCACTTTCTCCATCTTTTGGTAATCAATGAGCCATTCGACCGTTCTATCCAGGTTAATATTATCTGCCCGAGTCAACTCAATACTGTCAAAAGTTATTTCAAAGGGCGTTGTTGTTGTAGTCACTTCGGTACCAATAGGTATTACCTTAGCAGTTTGACGGTGCTTCAAGCTAATCTTGTTATCTGCAATTTTGGTGATCGTCCACCGTACAGTATATTCCACCGTTACATTTTCCAGGTAAACCACTGAATACCTATACTCATACGATCCAACTAAATCCGTAGTCAGATCTTTGGAAGGGCTTGGATCTGAGTCTTTTTTGCAAGATAAAGATGTTAAGAATAGAGCTATGAACAATAATTTTCTCATTGGGAGTGGCTTTAAGACGTAAACTTCGGAATATCATTTAGTAATTCCAATTAGTTGTGAGTACTCGCTTAGCTGTTCGCCGGTCATACAACAACGAAAAGGCGACGGGCAATTAGACCGTGAGTGATGGCCGAGACGAAAATTATCTATCGGCGGGGATAAGGTTGGCGGGGACTTAGTATAAACGTACAGGTTCAACTATTTTTTGACCGATGATTGGTTATGAAGCCGCACAGGCCTGAATGGCGCGTCCCGACGCTCAAAGACGCTACAACGTTAGAAAACTCGCTGAAAAAGGTTACTCATGTTCTTCAAAAGTTAAAATGATAAAGGCCGACTTCGAGCTGAAAGATTGAAAAACTTTGTTGTAGCGATAAGACTCTGTTGATTCTGGTATAAATCACCAATTAAACTTAAACAGATTGCACAATGGGGATAGTCAAAAATTACATGATTTTAGAAGTAGGCATCAAGGACGTTGGTTTGGGCTCGACGAAAGACTTAACCGCAAGTCCACTGTCAGAGGAAGGCAACAGCGGACGCATGGCAATATTCGAATCTGAACAAGCGGCGAACAAAGAGGTGGAGAGGCTCTTGTCTCCATACTCTTCTGGTCACTACATTATCCTGCCGGTATATTCCAACGAATCGTAGAATTCAATGATGGGCAGATGTCGGGCTTGACCATTGAGGTCGCCTCAGTTAAAGTGTGGAATGATTATTGCTGCTGTTATAGATAACTTAACCAGGAAGCCCAATGAAAACTAACCTCCAAAAGCTCAACATATTAGGTAAATATGAACGAGACAGGGCCGCGCTGGCTAACCGACAAGTTGCCGAATTCGATTCATTGTCACTAGGAGGCGCTCGAAAACTTCGGATTACGCACATGTCCCAAGTTTTAGAGTTGCAGGAACGACTCTTTCGAGATCTTGCCGGGTAATGGCATCTTGCAGGGAAGTCTGACTCCCAACATCAATATCTGATCTGACAGTATTGATGAAGTTCATCCGGGTTTTGATCCGAATCGCCGTTTGGCCGATTCCATAATGTCTTGTTACCACGGAATGCCGCTCCCCTTTTTCACTTAGATTGTCAGCAGGCTAACGTGAAATTTCAATTCAAAAATCCCCACTTCTAGCCTCCAATGGCATCCAAACAATATGCCCTCCGGAGCCGGCGACACGTCGGGCTTCGCTGTTGTAAATATTATAACTCGAAAAGTTCATTGTGAGTCTCATTGTGAGTCTTCGCGACCAGCTAGCAAAAATAGCCCTCACAAGCTCACTGAGCCACTTTTTCCAAATCCTGTCTCATTTCACCCGTAAATTGTCCTATACTCACCCCGGAAAAATGCCGGGCTGGCCGTATTTTTGTAACAACACTTCGCAAGCCGGTGACAATCCGGTGATTAATCCATATCGTTATGAAAACGTTTTATGCGGTTTTAGCCAACTCGCTGGCGGCTGCGCTTACAAATACGTTTGTCTGGTTTGCCGTCACTTTCTGGGTTTATCTCGAAACCCGGTCGGTACTCGCCACGTCGGTTATGGCCGGGGTTTACCTCGCAACGGTCGCCGTTTCGGGCTTCTTTCTCGGCTCAATCGTCGACAGGTACCGGAAAAAGACTTCAATGATGCTCTCGGCCACGCTCACCCTGGTGCTCTACATCATCGCCCTCATCATTTACGTCTCCACGCCCGAAGCCGTTTTCAAAGACGATTCGAGTGTTAACCTCTGGCTTTTTATCACGCTATGCCTCTTCGGCGCCATTACCGGAAACATCCGCTCCATCGCATTATCCACCGTGGTGACGATCCTGATCGAGGAAGACAACCGGGACAAGGCCAACGGAATGGTCGGCACAGCGAACGGGGTGTCGTTCCTGATCGCGTCGATTTTCAGCGGGCTGGTAATCGGTTACCTGGGCGTATTATGGATGATGGTGCTCGCCGTGGGGTTGAGCGTTGTGGTAATCCTGCACTTGCTTACGATCTCCATTCCCGAAAAAGAGGTCGTCCACACCGAACCGCACACGCAGCACATCGATATCCGCGGCACCATTGCCGCCGTAGGCATGGTTCCCGGTCTTTTCGGACTGATTTTCTTCAACACATTCAATAACTTCCTGGGCGGAGTGTTTATGTCGCTCATGGACGCCTATGGCCTCTCGCTCGTATCCGTACAGGCATGGGGAATCCTGTGGGGCGTGCTGAGCCTTGGTTTCATCGTCGGCGGGCTGGTGGTAGCCAAACGCGGCCTGGGAAAATGCCTTTGAAAACCCTGTTTACCGCCAACATCGTCATGTGGCTTATATGCATGATTTTCCCCATTCAGTCGTCCATTGTGCTGCTGGGCATCGGCATGTTCGTTTACCTCTGCCTGATCCCGGTTGTGGAAGCGACCGAGCAGACGATCCTTCAAAAGGTTATCCCGCACGAGCGGCAGGGACGTGTGTTCGGGTTCGCGCAGAGCATCGAGCAGGCTGCTTCGCCGATTACCGCATTCATGATCGGACCTATTGCGAAGTTTATTTTCATTCCCTTCATGACCACCGGCGCAGGCGTTCGCCTCATCGGCTCCTGGTTTGGAACCGGTACGGCACGCGGTCTGGCACTTTTGTTTATCGTAACGGGCATTGTGGGCCTCATTGTGACGCTGTTAGCCATGCAATCCGCAGCGTACCGGAAATTATCGCTCGTTTATCGGAAACCCGCGCCCGAATACGATACCGACGACGTGCCCGTCAGCGAAGAGGCCTGATAGCGTTTTATTTTCAATCAACAACTAACCTGCACAGCTATGTTTGGACAAACGAAAGCTTTCAGCGGATACTCGGTCGACGACCTGCGGAAAGCACAGCAGTTTTACGGCGAAATACTTGGAATAGAAGTATCTCAGCAACAGGAAATGCCTGTGCTCCACCTGCACATTCACGGAGGCTACGAGGTAATCCTGTACGAAAAACCGAACCACGAACCAGCGACCTTCACCGTCCTCAATTTCCCTGTGAAAAACATTGAAGAGGTGGTTAAAACACTCAAATCCAAGGGAGTGAAGTTCGAAAGCTACGACTGGCCGGGATTCAAGACGGACGCCGACGACATCATGCGGGGCAACGGCCCTACCATCGCGTGGTTCACCGATCCGGCTGGTAACATCCTGTCGGTCATTGAAACTGAAAAATAATCATCCTTAACCTTCAACTGAAAACATGGAAAACACAGCAAGCACCAGAATGCAGGGTGTTGTAAGTATGTACAATTTACAAACGCCCTTTTTTGCATTTGTAACAGAGAATATTTCCCATGAAGACACACAAAAGCGCCTGGATACCAAAGCCAACCACATCGGCTGGCTCGCGGGCGCGCTCGTGGAGCAACGCTTCGACCTCGCACGCCACCTTGGCTACGAGGGCCAGCAGCAGGCCAACGAGTTTTTCAAAGACTTCAAGGGGATTCAGGATGGTGTGGAGTATCCGTCGATCGCGTCGTATCAGGAGGATTGGAATAAAATCACCCCCATCCTGAAAGACTTGCTGAGCAACGTGAGCGATGAAGAACTGGAACGGCGCATCGATATGGGGCCGGAGTTCTCAATGTCGCTCTATGAACTGATCACGTTCTCGATCTACCGCGAAGCGAATATCATCGGACAACTCGCGCTTTGGCGGCGGTTACTCGGGTATCCGGGCATGCGATACATGTAAAATAGGCGGAATTGTACTTTCTTGCGGGCTAATCAGCGATCAGGCATTCTATGAAAATGTTTCAGCAAGGCGTTCAGCTCAAAGCAAGAAGCCGCGGTTTCCACCTCATTACCGGGGAAATCCTTCATGCATTACCGTCGATCAGCGAAATCAAGGCCGGGATGTGCCAGGTATTTATCCAACACACCTCGGCTTCGCTGACGATCAACGAAAACGCGGACCCGACTGTCCGCATCGATTTTGAGATGTATTTCAATAAATCGGTACCCGAAAACGATCCCGATTACCGGCACGACTACGAGGGTTCCGACGATATGCCGGCGCATTTGAAAGCGTCGCTGCTGGGAAGCTCTGTGACGATCCCGGTACGCAACGGCCGGCTAGCGCTCGGTACCTGGCAGGGGATTTATCTCTGCGAGCACCGCGATTACGGCGGCCCGAGAAACCTCATGGTCACCGCCTGGGGCATTTAGGCATTGGCGATATCATATAGAAAGATATTTGCCATAGCCATTCAAATTTTACTAAAAGTATTTTACATATTATAAGTATCATACATTCTCCCTTAATCCAATCACCTCAACCCTTCTGACGAGCGGCGCCCAAAAACGAACACACAATTCCCTCAGCGCCATTGCATTATCGTTGCTGATCCAGGCCCGTCGTTGGCCCAAACCTTGTCGCAAAGCGCAATCTGTTTCAAAAACGAATCTCTCGTTGGCGCCGTCAGGACATTTCCGCCGGAAAGGTATTGGTAGCTGGTCAGCTGGTCCATGCAGGAGACGACCATTTGCTTCTCGGCTTTGCCTGCAAAGCTGGCATCACATTGCAGTGCATACCTGAGCATGTCGGTATCGAGAATTCCCGTCCGGAATGCGCCCTGGTGCCCGTCCGGGCGGTTGGTTTCGTGCAGGTTGTTAGTGAGCGAGATGGGATAGCTTTCCGCCGACATCCAGCCGTTTCCATGGCGGGTCTGGTAGGCCCTGGTAAGGTAATAAACCGTCGCAGCAACGTGCAAGCCATTGCGGCGCAGTATTTCAAAAGCATTTCGGCTGGTTGTATTCGAGCGGGTCACATTTGGGAAAATACCGAAATCCATATCCAGCAAAATTCCCTGTCCGCCTTCGAAAATATAGTTTTCAAAACCCATTTCGAACAACCGGCTTTCTGTCAGCAGGCGGATCGTCCCGCGGGCACTATCGACATCACGCAGAAACTGGTCCAGCCGCATAATTTCCAGTTCCAGCGCTTCCAGGCAACTTTCCAGCCCGCGTGCTTTAAACCTGATCCGGTAGTAGTCGCGTACCGCTTCGAGCTTACGTTCCAAAACGGCCGGAAAAAACAGGTCCTGCGCATACAGCTTGAACGGCCCCTCGTTCCGCTCGATAGTCGCGCCAAAGCCCACGCCCACAGTTCCATGAGCAAGGTTGGCGCGATCACTTATATTATAGAATTTATCAAAAGGTGTTGTAACCATGGCCAGCGGGTCTACAAACAACACCGGGCTAACGCCCCATCGCTGCAATGCCCTGGACTCCCGTACAATGCCCGTAGGGTCGATCGTGCAGAACCGGGAGAAGAACACGGGTACCTGGCGAAAAGAGCCTGAGCCAAAGTTCGAAAACACGTGCAGCTGACCATCCGCGTGCAAGACGGTATGCCCGCATTGGTGCCCCCCATTGAACCTGATCACAACGGGATGGTCCAGCTTGGAGGAAAGGTAGTCGGTAAAAACACCCTTTCCTTCATCGCCATAACCCATCCCTAAGACAATCTGAATATTCCCCATTACAATGCGATAATGCCGGAAATGCCGTGATCACGGCGAACGAGTGAATCTTTGACAGCCACCAGTGCATTGGAAACCGATTGTCTTGTTTTGCTATCAAACCGGCTCATGGCATCATCGGCATTAACCCCTTTTACCAGCGCCACGGTGGTAGCGATGAGCTCCGCAATGTTGTTCTGGTCTTCGAGCACCAGGAAACGCTCGCCGAGCAATGTTTTCCATTGTGAAAACACAAAATGATCGTTGTGATAGCTGGCTTCGTTGGCATGAATATGAAAAACGAAATACGACCGGCAGGCTTCGTTCAGCAACGACGCCGCATTGAGATTTTCCTTCCCGCGGTACCCACATTTGGCCCGTAACAAATCGGCGGCCATAACGTCATGAAAGCCCTCGTCGCCGATCGTAAAAAGGAAACCCTTTTCCTGCCTTTTCTCAAAGGAATCAATGGAAGTATGCCTCGCCGCGAAGTACCAGGCCAGTGGATAGCTTTCGCGGTTCTGTCCGCCTCCGCCCCGCTCGATGAAAATCCGGGAAAGGCAGGCATCCAGCTCCATTGTACCCGATTCGAACTGACCTACCTGCAAAGGATAATCGTCGGAAATGTGATCTCCCACCGCCATAAACATGATTTGCGGATCCAGAATACCGTTGCTTATCAATGTGTTCATCAATGCGCCGAGTTTATTCTTGATCAGGTTTTCGGGGATCGAACCCATTGAACCGGTTACGTCCAGCGCCACGACGATCGGCACCGAATCGGGATGCAGATTCGAATCCCGCGACTCCCGGACGTCGACGCCCTCCGGGGAGAGGTCGGGATGGATCACGCCCAGCTTGTTTTGTGTGAAATTGTCGTCGATCGATTGCGTTCTGCGCACCCGGCTCACGCTGTCGTAAGCATCGTCACTCCATGAGGAATAGCCCATTGTTTTAAATATTTAAGTGTATGAATTGAGATGGAAAATTTCGGTCGAGCATTTCGCGGTATTTTTCATAGCACACGAGCGAATCGTCATCGGAGCTTAGAAGAAAATCTACAAACTCACGGGGTTGGGTTTTACGCAACGCAGTACCAAGCCCGGAACGGTCGCCGAGGAGATAGGCGCCTATCCGTTTCACCATTTCGAGGTCGGCATTTTCAGTGGCCTTTTTGTCTCTCAGCAGTTGCCCGGGATACCAGTGCCGGTAGGCGCCCGATATGGTCCGGACTTTGCCGCTTAGCGCTGCCAGGTGGTAAAAACCGGCGACGGCAATCCCATGTGTTTCGGGCACGAGCATTACCTGCGCGGGCGTCAGGCCCAGGTGCGCGCAGCCCGTATGCCTGTGCAGCAGCATGCAGAATTCCAGCAACCGCGATACGACCCAGTTCACATGCTCCTGAGGCAATGTGAGGTTCACCAGCGGTACAGCCCTTTGGGAAAGTAAAAAACTGTCGTCGGCGTCCCAGCTATAAGGCATGTAGCGCCTGAAATGCTTCGGCGCAGCGACTGCGACTTCCTCCTGGTTCCGCTTGGCCTGCGCCACGGCCTGTTTGTCGCCCTGGAAGAGTACCCAGTGATTGTTGGTCAGGAATTTGCCGGAATCGTCGGTAAAGACAGAGCCGTTGCCAAAATGCCGGAAGAGTTCGATCAGCCGCTTGGTAGCTTCCTGTGCAGAAGGATGGCTGCATTTGTCGGGATGGATGGCCTTCAACATGTCCCGGTAGGTCATGGCCGTACTTTCTGCCAATACCTGGTAATCGATGGCTTGCAGCACCTGCGCGATCAATCCGCTGTTGTCTGTCATGACTCGTAATTTCCGTTTATGAATACCCACAAATAGCTGAGAGAATGCCAAGGTATTCGAAGTAACGGCACCAAGCCTACGCCATTGAGCATGTGAATGATATGGATTAGCGATCGGTGCAACGCGGGGTCAATTCCCTTTGTCACAATCACCCCCTGACAATGTCGCAAATCACATCCGTTTTTCTTGACCGAACCCGCTTAGTTTGTAACATCGGAATAATGCCAAACAGGGCGGATCGAAACGCCTTCAAAACTGATCGGAACAAATGGTAGAGGTATTCAAAACAACGGTAGAGAAGCAAAGCCAGGCAAGGTTACTTGTCGATCTGATTTGCCTTGCATTCACAGGCTACCGGGCCAGTTTCGACCTCGAAGATTGCGATAAGGTATTGCGGGTCAGTTGTGACGGCACGGCGATATGCAATACCAGCGTCATAGGCCTGCTGGAAAGCTTCGGCTATGAGGCGGCCGTTCTGGAAGACGACTATTCCGAAACCGCTCTTCCGGCAGCATCACAAGTCCTATCCATTCTATAACCATATAAACTACATCAACTATGAAAAAGACAAGGATCATCTTCTGGGTCGTCACCGCCTTGCTGGCTATCATGATCGGCATTGGGGCCGCGTACGATGCCATTTCGGCACCTGAGGCCGTCGCGCACGTAACACGCATCGGCTATCCTGCTTATATAGTACCTTTCCTGGGCGTTGCCAAAATCCTCGGCGTCATTGCGATCCTCGTTCCGGGTTATCCGAGAATCAAGGAATGGGCTTATGCAGGTATTTTTTTCGATCTGTTCGGCGCATTTTACTCGCACATTGCATTCGGCGATGGCCCCGATATGTGGGCACCTTTTATCATCGGATTCGCGCTGATCGCCGTATCCTATATTTATCACCACAAATTGCAGCGCGAAACGCTCGCTACCGCATAACAGGGCTTACGGATTCCGGCCCTTTCATGATTTTGTAGTCAACTTATTACCAATCCCATAACCTAAAAACACTTTCAAAATGAAGATCATCAAGAAAATCCTGTTTGTCATCGCAGGCATCATTGTACTCGCCCTGGTGGCCGCACTTTTTGTGAGCAAGGAGTACAGCGTCAAACGGGAGATCACCATCAACAAACCCAGCCAGGAAGTGTTCGACTATGTCAAATTCATTAAAAACCAGGAGCATTATAACAAATGGGTGATGATGGACCCGAATATGAAAAAGGATTACCAGGGTACCGACGGCACAGTGGGCTTTGTGTACGCCTGGGACAGCCAGAAGGACGACGTCGGCAAGGGGGAAGAAGAAATCAAATTGCTCGAAGAGGGTAAAAAAATCAACCTCGAAGTGCGGTTTAAAAAACCGTTCGAAGGACTTGCCGTAACCGAAATGACCACCGAAGCGATCTCACCCACGCAAACCAGGGTATCGTGGGGAATGAGCGGAAGAAGCGCCTATCCCATGAACCTGACGAACACCATCATGGACAGCATGTTGGGCGCAGATCTGGAAGAGAGCCTTCGGACGCTGAAAGGCATTTTAGAAAAATAGACAAGTGTAACTCATTCATCAACAACCAATCCGTCAAAAGCTATGTCAATCATTTCATCACCCGCAGAAGCGAAAACCAACGAGACAGTGGACCGGAAACAGCTATTGCACGACCTCGACCAAACGGAGCAGGACTTTTACTCGATCCTCGCCGCATTGACTCCCCGACAGTTAAACATCGTCCCGTTTGCGGGCAGCTGGACGGCCGGTCAGGTGGCAGAACACATTCTCATGGCCGAATCCGGCATTCCGGAGACCGTACTCGGCTCTACGGAGGAAACCGACCGGCCGGTAGCACAATATGTCCCCGTCATCGAATCGATATTCCTCGATTTTACCGCCAGATACCAGGCGCCCGAGTTCATTATCCCCTCGGCCGGCCCGCACGACCAGCAGCAATTGCTCGAAGCGTTCAAGGCCGAGCGCGCGGCGATCCGTGAGATCGCGGCTAATGAAGATCTCACGCTGACCTGTACGGATTTCGAATTCCCGCAAATAGCCAACCTCACCCGTTGGGAGTGGCTGCAATTTGTACTCTGCCATTCGAAAAGGCATACCCGCCAGTTGCGCAATATTTCGGAAAAAGTTAGCGGGGCATCCGACCTCTGATATTTCAAAGATTGATAACTTGCGGACTCATTTTTACTATCTCAGTGCTATGTTCCGTAAGTTATCATTCTTGTTATTATTGATGGTCGGCATGTCGAATGGCTATGCCCAGGTTGCTGCCACCAGTAAGAAAATAGCCCCTTTTCAAATCAGGCTGGTAAATGGCCAGCAGTACACGTCGTCGCAGCTTGCTGCCGGGCCGGTAGTACTCATCTATTTTTCACCGGATTGCGAACACTGCCAGAGCTTCACCAAAGATCTGCTGAAAAATTCCAGCGTGGTTGCCAATAAGCAGGTGGTTATGGTCACATTTCAGGCGATGGACATGCTGAAACCCTTTGTGAGCCAATACAGCCTCGGTACTTACCCGAATTTCAAAGTGGGTACAGAGGGTACGTCCTACCTCGTGCAGCGCTATTACCAGATCCGTTCGTTCCCTTACATTGCCATTTACGACAAAAAAGGAAACCTGGTGAGAACATTCGAAGGCGAACAGCCGCACGCCGAAATCTTCAAGGCGTTGAAGCAGATCTGATCCGCGTTTCAGCCGGCGAACATCGCTTCGTAATGTGCCGAAGGCGCTAAAATCCCGCCGCTTTCAGTGTAAAACGACTTATCGGTGAGATACACGCCCTTCTGCGTTTTCGTCCAGCTTCCATTCGCCATCGGGTGGAAAGCCGCGAGTTTGTCCCAGTTCTTATAGTATTGATGGCCGTTCGTTTCCTGCAAGCCAACCGACATTCCGGGAAAAGGCTGCAAACGGGCGGCCACATTCTTGTTCCAATCGACCAGGATCGGGTTTACCGTGAGGTCGGCGCAGAAGCAGGGCACCTTTTTTTCGTAAGCCAGCTGGGTGATTTTCATCGTCATACTCAGCGTTTTGGCAATGGCTTTCACCGCAATCGCCGAATACCCGAGCTCAATGCGGTGCGCGGCGTCTTCGACCGTGTGCGCGCTTTCGTCCGCGGCCACGCGCACGCCCAGGTCGCCCACGAAGGCTTCGTTGCTTTCCTCAAATGGCTCTTCAATCACGGCAATCTGATCGAATGCACCGATTTTTTTGGCGTGATCCAGAAAACGGAGCAGCGTTTCCTTCTTCTCGTAGCGGCCATTCGCATCGAAATAGTAAGGAATCTTGCCGTTTTGGGTATAAGGCGTTTCGTAGTGACCGATCGCCTTGTGCAGGGCCGTCAGGAAGGCAATGTCCTTCTCGATCATCTCTTGCTGCGTTCCCGCTGCGCCGGTTTTGAGTTTTAATATAAAATAACCTTCATCGGCCGCCTGCTTGATGCGTTCCGGCGAAGTACCGACGGCAAACGAAGGGATACTCGCCACTTTCTCATGCCGGTAGGAAAGTCCGGGCCGGTAAGCGGCAGGTACCATTTCATCAAACTGCTTCATGCCATTCTCCTGCGCGTAAAGCAGCCACGCGGCATTGTCCACGCACACGAGGGCATTCAATGCAAAGGTTTTCCGCAGGTCGGGGTTGCCGGTGATTTTCCTGCCATAAGCGAGTACTTCGGGTAGTATGTCGTCGAGCAATTGTACCGGATCGTTGAACGACGTCCCTTTGATCATCTGCAAGGCATGCTCGCTCATAGCGTACATCAATGCATTACCGGCACTTTCGGAATGGGCGGCGAAAACCTTGGAATCCGACCAGAGCACCCCCTGCGTACCCAGGCCTACCTTGCGGATACCCGAATCGGATTCCAGCATGGCAACAGCCTGCCAGCTGTCGGTGATGGCGCTGCCTTTAAAACGATAGGGGTTCAGCGGCTCCCGCTCAAAGTTGGAGCTGACGTTCTTGATGGTGATTTTCTTCACGGCTGGCTTCGAAAATGGATTGGGGAATTGGTTTTCAGGCGCAAACATACCGGCCGCAGCCAGAATACCCGCCCGGCGGGCAAATTCTCGTCGTGAAAAATGTTCAGGTTTTCCGGAAATCATGGGTTTGGGAATGTGTTTCAAATGGTCAGACTCGATATCAGGCAGCTACCCTGACCCAATATCCGAATTTTATTCCCCCAAAGTCCGTCAAAGCACGTTCGTTCTGCTTAGGGAAGGCGGGCCACATTTTCAGGAAAATTAATTCTGATAAAACTCGTAATTCTCCTTCGTCACGATGTCGATGGGCATATAGTTCTGCTTTGTGACGGGCGCATTCACGACGAGCGTCTGGTAAAGCGCCATCATACCTCGGTATCCCTGGTCGTCGGGGCGGTGACAGATCAGGAAGTCGATCACATTGTCTTCCAGGTAATCCACGTTTTCCTTCACAAAATCGTAGCCGATCAGCGATACGTGGGTACGGTGACTGTTTTTCAGGAACGATGCGACCGTATGCACGCGCGAGTTGGTCACGAATGCCGCGCCGATATCCTTGTTTAAATGGAACACATAAGTAAGGTGCCGCGCCACGGACTGGTAATCCGTTTCGCGGATATCGATGCGGACAATCTCGTTCGGCTGATTATTATCATTGAAATATGCCCTGAAACCATCCTCGATTTCGAGGTAATTGAAGTTGTCGATCTCCTTGGAAATATTGATGATCAGCACCTTCTTCTCCGGTTCCAGGCGGTACGTGAGCAGTTTTGCGCCTACGTACCCGCTTTTGCGCAGGTGCGGGCCTATGTATGAGAGGCTGTGCAGGTCGGGAATATCCGAGTCGATGAAAACGTATGGGATCTTCCGTCGCACGCATTCTGCCGCGAACTTGCGGGTTTCCTCGATGAAAGAAGGGGATATCAGGATTCCGTGAAAACCGGCATCGAGCACGAGCCGGATCTGATCTGCGAACGAATCCTTATTATTGAGGTCAAACAAAAACACTTGCACCTGCACTCCATACTGCTTCATTTCTGCCTCCGCACGGCGTATGCCGTTCAGCGGAGCCGACCAGAAATCCGTTTCTTCCGACACGTCGGGCAGTAATGCGGCGAGGCTGATGATCTTTTTAGAAGCCAGCCGGCTGGCGAGGATGTTGGGCTGGTAGTCCATCTCCTTGATGATCGCATTGATCTTCGCCTTGGTTTTCTCCGAAACGCCCGTCCGGTTATGCAGCACCCGATCGACCGTAGCGGTGGACACATTGGCGCGCCTGGCAATTTCCTTCACGCCGAACAATTCGTTCTCTTTTTCCATTCAAAGGTTTCGTTCGAAGGGATAAATATAGGCGTTGCCCGGCTATTCCTGCAAAGAAATCGCCGGGCACGACGCTATTCGTTGGGATTAAAAGGTGAAATGGCAGCGCATTTACCGTCACGTGCAGCCGAAATGCCTCAGATATCCAGCAGTCTTTTCAACCGGTCATAAAATCCGGTATCACGGAAAGTAAACTGCTTGTGTAAAACATAATTGCTCAAAAAGCTCGCCCCCATCGCCGCAATTTGTGAAAACAGTTTATTCAAATTAACTTCCTTTACCGAAAAAGGGATCAGAAAAATAAATGTGCCAAACCATTGCCGGGAAATATCATACAAAATGGCCGATCCATAAACGGTAATAAGGCAGGACAGGATCGAAACCATAATAAACTTTACGATCTGCCGCCGGGTTTGCGTCGTATTCCTTGCGTTGAATGCAAAAAGCCTTGTTAAAAAATAGCCGACGATAAATGAAAACCAATATCCCGCAAACAAGGCCGACTTATAGGAAATTGGAAGCCATTCCTGTAAAATAGTAGCAACCAGCAAATTGGTCAATGCACCGGTCGCTGCAACAACAAAGTAGGCAATGAGATCGCGGCGATTGAAAAGTTGGTCGGCCATAAAAAGGGTTTCTGACCCGCCAATATAGTTGTTTAAAACGCTTCATTTCAACTAAAAATCAGCAAACAGCATGAAAAGAGCATTACTCCTTATCCTGGTCGCAATCCTGAATTGCGCCGTCGCAGTGTTCGGGCAGGATAACCAGTCGGTATTGTGGGAGATTAGCGGTAAGGGGCTTGCAAAACCGTCCTATTTGTTTGGGACTTATCATGTGGCTTCCATTTCAGTGCTTGACAGCTTTCCACAAGTGATGCGCATCGCTACCAGCTGTGATTTCGCACTTTTTGAAACCGGTGGCTCGCATATCGGTGATACTCCTCCTCCGATTCAAACTGCTCAGCCGCCACTCGATTCGATCTTCACACCGGCAGAATATGCAATCGTTGACAGTTTTTTCACCGCGTCGTCATACGGCAGCATACGGCAGCACACCAATGATGCTGATCTTTTGTCAATGTTTCAAGTAGCCCTTACCATACAACTGGGCCATGGGAATAAGCAGGACGAGCCATTTGATGGCCTTCTGTTGAATCGATTGAGTAAACTAAATAAACCTGTTTTTCAATTGGATGATCCACAAGAAGTTGACAACGTAATAAATGGTTTGGGCTACCGGAATATTGCCAAAATGCTGGTAGATATAATTAATGATAAAACTGCCTTTCAGCAGCAAGCTCCTGAGGAAGCAAAAGACCTTGCATTATACTCCAAAACGCTTCGCCAACCGCTCAGGCTCAGCGAAGAAGTCAATGTAAATCTCGGAAAAGCAACTATTCACAGGAATGCACATTGGGTTCCTAAAATTGAAGAAAAGATATCAGAAGGAAATTGCTTTATCGCCGTCGGGTTTAAACATCTGCAATACAAAACCGGCCTCATCCAGTTACTTAGAAACAAAGGCTACACACTCAATCCGGTTAATCTTTAATAAAGTCCGGTTATCAATTGATTTAAATACCAAACACCTTGAATCAGGAAAATGTCACATTCCGGGCAATGGTCCCGACCGATGCTGATGATATTTTAGATATTATCAACTACTATATCACTCATTCTACATCCTACTTTTCCGAGACACTTTTAGACCAAGGCAGTATCTCACATTTATTCAATGAGCAAAACGTACTTCCGAGATACGTAGCCTTAAACGGCGGGGAAGTAGTTGGATTTGGATATGCCTATAACTTCCGGCCCGAAAGCACATTTTCACAGACCGCCAAACTAACCTATTGGTTGAAAGAGAATTACACCAGGAAGGGAATTGGGAGCGAACTTTACAATATGCTCGAAACCGAGCTTAGAGTTCTGAAAATATCCAGTATTTTAGTCAACATTTCATCGGAAAACACAGCCAGCCTGAACTTCCATAAAGCAATGGGATACAATGAATGTGGAAATTTCGAAAAAATCGGCTACAAAAACGGCCGGTATTTTGATCTGGTTTGGCTGCAAAAATTCCTTCATTAACCTTCTCCTCCCTATGACCAACCCAGCAATCCATGGCATCGCCCCATGCTTTATTGTCAGAAATGTCCCGGCCGCACTCGCATTTTACCGCGATTTCCTGGGTTTTGAGATTACATTCCAGGGCCCGAGCGAAGACGACATTTTTTTCGGGATCGTCGAGCGCGGCGCGGCGATGATTATGTTCAAGGCCGTCGGCGTGGACCCGATTCCCAACCACACGAGGGATATCAAACAAGGCATTATGCGCTGGGATGCCTACCTGTACGTACCCAATCCCGATGCCCTAGCGGCAGAGTTTGCATCCAGGAATGTCGAGTTCTTTCTGCCTATCTGCAACAACGACGATAACTTACGTGGTTTTGAGGTAAAAGACGCCGATGGGTATTTGTTGTATTTTGGAAGGCCAAATAAAAGTGACCAGTAAGTTTGTATTCCAACCGCACCGACCCACCTGTTAAATGAAAAAACCCCGGTTAATAAGACTAGGCCTGCTTGTAATCAGTATACTGCTATACTTCGTATTGATTCTTTGTCTGCTGGGAATACTTTTGATGTTAAGTGGAGGTGGTCACATTAGCGTTCCGATTGAAGAATACTACCCAGTGGTCGGTGTTGGAATATTCGCTATTCTAATACTAAAAGTGGTATCCAGGATTCGTAAAAATCTGAAAGCAAAACAACTGACGGACGACTCAGATGAGTACTAGCGACTACTTTGCTTTTCTGCGACCAGTCGATTTTCATTTAGTTCGCTTTCCCAAGGAATTCAAAGAGTTTAGCGGTTGTTCTCCTGCTTGGTTCTGAAAACATCATACCCGTGCACGAAAACAAAACCATTCATCTCGAAATCGTGATTAACACCTCCGCGCAAAACATCTGGGCGACGCTTACACAACGCGAGCTGATCGGCAAATGGATGCTCGATACACCCGTCGATATCCTCACTGAATGGCACGAAAATGGAAAATTGCTGGAACGCGGAGATTTGCATGGCTTACCGTTTGAAAACAGGGGAAAAATCGTTCGGTTCGACCCGCCAAATGCATTGGAATACACCCATTGGAGTTCGCTTTCGATCGTTCCCGACATTCCGGAAAACTATTCCGCTATTCGCTTTGAGCTCCGGGAAACCGGCAATCAAACGCTTCTAACCCTCACAATCCGCAACCTTCTCACATTCGAAATCCGCAAACACATGGAATTTTACTGGAAAACCGCGCTGCATTTGCTTAAAGAAGTAGCCGAATCGCACTAACAATTGTCTCGGAAGCGATTTGTTTGCATTTTAGGAGCCGAAAATTACTCACTCCCATCACTCAATAGCTCCTTATGTACATCAACCGCTACCTCTCACCTATTATCGTCTACTACTATTCCTGGCGGATGGTCCTGTTTTCGATCGCTACGGGCTCCATCGCCATTTTTGTGTACGAATACCTCGGCTGGAAATGGGTAGCTATCCCCTGGCTTCCGGTGTCACTGGTCGGTACGGCCACAGCATTTTTTGTGGGCTTTAAAAACAACCAGTCGTACGACCGCAGCTGGGAGGCCCGCAAAGTGTGGGGCGCCATTACGAACCACAGCCGGTCGTTCAGCGCTGCGGTACGCTCTTTTACGACCTGCTCGCCCGACTCGGACAACATTATTGCTGCTCAGGAAAACCGCATTATCATATACAGACACATCGCATGGCTGTACGCATTGAAGAACACCATGGTCCAGCGGACAAACTGGGAGCACACCGACCGCGCGAGCGAACGCCAACGCAAGGCATTCAGGCGTTCACAGGTACCTTGTGACGTGGAGATCGCGAAACACCTGCCCGAGGCGGAGCTTGCGTCGATCAAAGACAAGAAGAACCAGGCGACGCAGATCCTCGACCTGCAATCACAGCACATCCGTGACCTTCGCCGCGCCGGCTCGCTCGATGCCTATCAGCACGTGGCGCTGCAAGACCTTATTTCAAAGCTCTACGACGAACAGGGCAAAAGCGAAAGGATCAAAAACACGCCGTTCCCGCGCCAGTATGCGACTACGTCCATGCTTTTTATATTTATTTTCATGACGTTACTGCCGTTCGGTCTGCTGCCTCAGTTCGTGGATTTGGGTGAGAAGTACATGTTTTTGCTGATTCCTTTCAACATGATCGTCTCCTGGGTTTTTATGTTTATGGAATATGTAGGCGATATCAGCGAGAACCCTTTCGAGGGCTTGCTCAACGACACGCCCATCAGCACCATTATCCGCAATATTGAAATAGATCTGAAAGAAATGCTCGATGAAACCGATCTGCCGGCGAAGTTTTCGAGCTATTCAGGGACTTTGTTTTAGGATTAAATCAATCGGTGGACAATCAGCGAAGCAGTCCCGGACGCGGAGGATATCAAAAAAATGGGCATTTTAAGCGGAATGGGCCATTTTCGCCCCAAGGTTTATTTGCAGAACCGCGCGAAATGTTGCGATATTGCCATTAATTATATTCTCAACGTTCGCTAAATGATGAAAATACTAATAGCCGACGACCATTCGCTGGTACGTTACGGGCTTAAATTAGCACTTCACAACCATTTCAAAGATAGCCAGATCGACGAGAGCTGGGACGGTGCGTCGGTTAAGGCGCAATTTGCCATGCACGCCTACGACCTGCTGCTGCTGGACCTGAATATGCCGGAAACGGACTCCACCGTTTTGCTGCAATGGATCCTGGAATTTCATGCGAATACCAAAGTGCTGGTCGTCTCCATGAATGACGAAAGCATTTTCGGTAAACGCTCGCTGCAACAGGGTGCACATGGCTACCTGGAAAAAGATTCGTCGCCGGAAGAACTTCTGAAAGCAGTGAGGACCATCCTGGACGGAAAGCGTTATGCAAGCCCGAACCTGGCCACGATCCTGATCAACGACACGCTAACGGGCAAATCGGGCAATCCTTTCGACCAGCTCACCACGCGGGAGTTTCAGGTAGCGATTTACCTCGCCAAGGATTATTCCGTGACGCAGATCAGCGAAATTCTACAAGTTCAGTACACGTCGGTGAATACATTCAAGCGAAGAATATTCAAGAAGCTCAATATCGAAAACAGAAGTGCATTAGTCAGGCTGGCAGATGCCTATAACCTCGGTTGAATGCAACGGGGAGACAAAAGGGCTGTGTAATGCCAGGCCACCTATGCTCACGGTGGTGCCTACACCCCTGCCGCTTTTAACGGACATCGTGAAGCCGAGCGTGTGCGCAAAATCCGCGATCAGCTGATAACCCAGCCGGTTGTTCGGCTCCACCGGCGCATTGACAGCCGGGTTCGACAGCCGTCGCCGGACTTTCTGCAACTCGCTGGGTAGCATTCCGCTTCCATTGTCGGTGACAGTAAGTACCGGTCCATTTTCCGAATTGGTGAAAACAAGTCGCACCTCTCCGCCCCGCGTATGCTTGTTGGCGTTGTCGATCAGGTTTCTCAGGATAGCTTTCAGGATATCACGGTTGGTATAAACGAAGACATCTTCCGGGCAATCTACCACCAGTACATTCTTATTGAGCAGCACCATATCTTCAAAAAACTGCTGCAATTCGCCTGCTAATTCGCTGAATGAGAACGAATGCTGGGCGGGCTGGAAGTTCTCGTGCTGCGAGCGTGCCCACAGGTTCACCTCTTTCACAAAAGCGTGGATATTGCCTGTCGCTTTCTTGATTTCCTCGGTGCCTGCTTTCACTTCGGGAAGCTGGTCATTGGCCGCAAAACGCGACACGTGATCGGAAAGGACGTTCAGGAAATGCAGGGGCGATTGAAGATCGTGGGCGATCATCATCGTGATTTTTTGTTTGAGTCCGTTGCTGTATTCAAGCCTGCGCGACAGGTCTTCCACCTGTTGTTCCAGTTCCTTTTTGGCAAGTTCGAGCCGAAAGTACCGGCCCCGTACCCACAGAAAAAAAGCCAGCAGCGACACCACTGTCATCATGACACAGATCCATTGAAAGATCATAACTCACTACCGGGTTAGATTTGGGGTTACTCAGTGAACTTAGTATCGTGAAGGGTGCTTGATTATAGTTACACAAAGAAATCGTTTTTGTAGTAAATATTGGTACAAAAGGTCAATATTTTTACTATTATTTCTACATAACACTAGAAATCATCAATAAGCCCCACCAAAAACATAGCATTAGCACAAAAAGTCAACAGCCCGCCAAAAGTAAAGAGACCTCCTTTCCACTTTTCATCCATCGCGCCGATCCATTCATCCATCCCCCATAATCCGGCCTTTGTCATATTTTCCTTTCAGCCTTGCGTGCGCGCTACCATTTTTGTTGCGTCATTTACTAAAACCATGAAAATGCGAAGAATTCTCCTCATTTTTTCCATCCTTGCCAGCTCACTCCTATCTCCGGTATTTGCACAATTCCCAGGTACAGGAAGCAGCCAGCCCAAAGCCCTGCCGGGAACAGCCGGCGACCAAAGCCCGAAGGGATCGGCTAAGATTACCGGTTCCGTTGTAGATTCAGCTTCTTCAAAACCTATTGAATTTGTGAGCGTTGCGTTGTACGACAAAGTCAACAATAAGGCGGTTGACGGTACAGTGGCCGACGAAAAAGGAAAGTTCACCCTCAACAAACTCGCTGCCGGCGACTACAAGGTGCTCATTTCTTTCATCGGTTACGCCAACAAGACGATCGACAACATCAAGCTCTCCAAAGGCCAGGATATGGATCTTGGAACGATCAGTCTGGGCTCCAACACCAAAACGCTCAACGAAATAACTGTCACCGGGCAGGCCGCGCTGATTGAGGAAAAGGTGGACAGGCTGGTTTATAATGCAGAAAAAGACATTACGGCAAAAGGTGGCGACGCTACTGACATTTTGCGGAAGGTACCGTTGCTTACCGTCGATCTCGACGGGAATGTTTCGCTCCGAGGCAGCCAGAACATCCGCGTGCTGGTCAATAACAAACCCAGTACCATTATCGCCAACAGCGTGGCTGATGCATTAAAACAAATCCCGGCCGACCAGATCAAATCGGTGGAAGTGATCACGAGCCCGTCGGCCAAATATGACGCCGAAGGATCAGGCGGGATCATCAACATCATCACTAAAAAGAACTCGCTGCAAGGTCTCAACCTGAATATCGACGCCGGCGTAGGTAACCGCGGCTCGATGCTCGCATTGAACGGCGGTTACCGTAAAGGGAAGGCCGGTTTCACCATCGGCGGCTTCGGACGCGGCATGTACAACACCGTTACCAAAACCTCCCTGGAACAAACCAGCACCGTGGGAGACATTACCACCACCACGCTCCAGACCGGCGACGGTTCGAGCCACGGGCTCTTCGGAAACTACAACCTGGGCTTCGACTATGATATTGCTAAAAACCAGAGCCTCACGGCCGGCGTAAAATACGGTGTACGTAACTTCTCGAACCAGCAGGACCTTGCGACCCGCCTGATGAAAACCGGCAATCCGGATGCGCTCTCCGCACGCAATGTGGCGGCGGACAACCTTTCGGGAACCGTGGATGTGAATGTGGATTACCTGCACACATTCAAGCCGCAGCAGGAATGGAGCATTTCGACGCTGTACAGCCGCAACGACCTCACCAACGACTTCGACGCCGACATTTTTACTGAGAAAGAGTTGACTTCCCGCCAACGCAACCTCAACAAGAGCGTTAACCAGGAGTTCACGTTTCAATCGGACTACCAGACGCCGATCAAGAAAAACCAGATGCTCGAATTCGGCGGAAAAGGGATTTTCAGGGAAGTAAAAAGCAAGTACAGCTTCCTGACCGCCGAACCGACAGGTGACTATCGTCCGGAAACAGATCAGCCTGCGGGAGACCTGACCTACCATCAGAACATCGCGGCGGCGTATTCATCCTATACTTACACCACTAAAAAGCGCTATACACTCAAAGCAGGTTTACGGTACGAACACACGTTCATCGACGCGAGTACCAACGAGGGCGTTGTGGGTGTGGGTAACTATGGCGTGCTGGTCCCCAGTGTGAATGCTTCCAAGACATTTAAAGGAACAACTGTGAAACTCGGCTACAACCGTCGTATCCAGCGCCCGGGCCTGCAACAATTGAACCCGAACTTCAACTCGGCCAACCCGCAGAACATCACCGTAGGTAACCCGGAACTCCGTCCCGAACTGACCAACAACTACGAACTGGGTCTGAGCAAGAATATCAAAAAGACCTACGTAAATGCGACATTCTTCGGCCGATTCACCAACAATGCGATCTCGCAGGTGCGCCAGCCCTCGGACACCCTCGCAGGCGCGATCGTGACCACGTACGAGAACATCGGTAAGCAGCACGCATATGGCGCCAACATTTTTGCCAATATCGCTGCTACTTCCAAAATCAACTTCGGCGTTTTTGCGAACGTGTTTTATACCAAACTGACTGGCCAGACGATCGGACAAAATGGGCTTTCACAGGAAATCGATAACGACGGTGTGAACGTGAGCGGTGGTATTTTCTCACAGGCAACATTCGGAAACGGCTGGGGCGCGCAGGCATTCGGGTTCATGCAGGGCCAGCAGATTCAGCTGCAAGGCAAGCAGGGCGGCTTCGGTTTCTATACGATTGGCGTGAAGAAGGAATTTGCCAACAAAAAGGCCAGTCTCGGCCTCGCTGCCGAAAACTTCCTGAGCAAAAGGTTTAAAATGCATACCGAATTGACTTCCTTGCAGTTCAACCAGGTCAACGACGTATATCTTTACAACCGCGGGTTCCGCCTGACATTTACCTATAAAATTGGTAAAATGACGATGGATGCGCCGAAAAGGAAAGCCAAGTCCGTCAACAACGACGACGTGAAAAGCGACGGAGGCGGGCAACAAGGTGGTGGCGGACAGCAAGGCGGCGGCGGAAATGCACCCCGCTAGGTGCGCCCCGCTAGGCGCGCCCCGCCAGAATCAATACAGCGATATTTAATGAAACTTACACAAGCCTGTTTAAACTCAAATACAATTTCCGGTATGAAAACAAACAAACTAATTTGGACAATGGCAGTGGCGCTCGTCTCCACGGCTTCTTACGCGCAAACTGTCGATGAAATCGTGGATAAACACGTCGCTGCCCTGGGCGGGCTCGACAAGATCAAGGCTGTAAATACCGTCGTCACCGATCGTTCCCTGGCTGTACAAGGCATGGAAATACCGAACAAAACGACCCTGGTGGTAGGCAAATCAGTCCGCAACGAATCGACTGTGATGGGCAATACGATGATCCAGGTAGTGGATAACGGCCAGGGATGGATGATCCGTCCGACCATGATGGGCGGCACCGGAGAACCGGAAGATATGCCAGCCGACCAATTGAAACAACAACTGAGCTCGCTCGACCCATTCGGCGGCCTCGTGAATTATAAGGAGAAAGGCAATAAAGTGGAGCTCGTGGGCAAGGAATCCGTCGACAAGAAAGACGTTTTCCACCTGAAACTCACTACGACCGATGGGCAGGTAATCGATGAATTTGTGGATGCAAATACCTACCTGGTAACCAAAGTGAAGGTTTCGATGAACGGCAATGATGGCGAAATCGCTCTTTCGGACTATAAAGAAGTCGACGGTGTGAAATTTGCGAATACAATGGAAATCAGCAACCCGCAAATGGGAACCATGTCGTTCATTACCAACAAAATAACGGTGAATACCCCGGTAGATCCGGCGATATTCAAGAAGCCGGCGAAGTAAGCGCCTGCGGCGCCGACCATGGACCATAGACGATGGACCATGCTATTGCTGTCCGAAATGCATGGTCTATGGTCTATGGTCGGCGGTCGATGACCAATTCCCAACCGACACCCTACCGAATAGCGTTGTTACCTGAACAACGCTATTTTTTTTGACAATTCGATCGGGTCTTTTACTTCCATTTTATCGTAAATGCGCCGTTTGTAGGTACTGATCGTATTTTCTTTCAGATTCATGATCGCGGCGATCTCCTTGGTCCATTTCCCTTCGGTCATGAGCTGCATGACGCGCCGCTCACGGGGCGACAGTGTGACGATGGGGTTACCGCCTGTGGTGCGGCCGCTCATGTCGGTAAAGCTCGAAAGGAAAATTTGCTGCACATCATAGCTCACGTAGCGGCCGTGGTCGAGAATCGCCTGCACGGCATTCAGGAACTCTTCCTGAGGTGCCTGCTTGGAAATAAACCCATCGGCACCGGCTTGCAGGTACGGCAACGCGTAAACCTTCTCGTCAAATGCCGAGTGGATGAGGATCGGAAGCCCGGCTTGCCTTTCGCGGAGCATCTTCATCATTCTGACGTTCTCGCCGCCCGGAATATCGATGTCCAGCACGGCCAGATCGAAACACTCCTGTTCGAGGACCGCGAGTGCGTTCGGAAAAGTCTCCGCATGGCTTACAGCCGCCCGGGGATAAAACTCGGCAAATACCATTTTGAGCCCCAGCAGAATCAGCGGGTGGTCTTCAATACATAAGAATTTCATAGAGGTGCTAACCGATACAGACAGGGTATAATATTATTTCGTGCAATATTAGGAATATTATCAGAAAACAGATTCTCTCCGTTTTGTAGAAATATATCGAGATTTCAGCAACACCGCTTTGCGCATTTGTTCAGCTCAACATGGTTACCTTCTCGATCAGCTTGATCAGGCTGTTGACCTGCATCTTTTTAAGTATCCGCATTTTATGCGTCCCCACGGTGGTTTTATTGATATTCAGGATAGCGGCGATTTCCCCGGTCGATTTCCCGGCAATGAGGTGGTTCATCACCTGCCGCTCCCTTTCCGAAATGCTCATCAGCGGGTTCACATATCGCAGCGAACGGTTGATCTGGCTTTCCTGGATGATCTGCTGCTGTAATGCCGTGCTCGCATATTTGCCCATCACCATCATCGCCCTGATCGCCTCGTCGAACTGCGCTGATGACGCCAGTTTCGACAAAAAGCCATCCGCACCTGCCTTCATATACGGTAGACCATACGTGCTTTCTTCCAGGTCGGTGATAACCAGTATAGCGGTACCGGGGTACAGCGCTTTCATCCGCTCCACCACGCCCGCGCCGGCTTTCCCTTTGATATCGACGTCCAGAATAATCAGTTCGTAAATATTACGGCTCGCAAGGTCATAGGCTGTGTCGACGGACGATGCATTGTCGACCGTCGTTACGGGATTGATCTCACCGATTTTCTGCTTTAATCCCAGTACGGTTAGCGGCTCGTCCTCGATAATGAGTATATTCATAAATTGGCTGATTGGCTGACAGAACCCCGGGCATTTAGCCTCTGTCGCAAATGTCATAATTCTACTTGCTCCGGATTTGGAACTAGTTCGTAATTTGAAGATGTAAATCTAAGAATAAATATTACACTTCTGTCGCTACACGTAAATGTAGAAATTTCTCTAACATAACTCAAACAAACTCGATTCAAAACTTAAGGCAACAGGATGTGCAATGAGTAGCAAGGCCTTAAACTGGGCTAAAAATGCATATTAAACCTCTTCCAGGCGCTTCTTGGCCCGGAATTTTTGTCGCGAATAGTAAAACTTTTTTTGCCGAACCGGGTAATTAACTGTAAACTTGTACAGACCGCTGAATAAGTTTTACATCAAATAATAGGAGTTTTACTCAATATTTACGGTATTTATTTGATAGCCATTGAGTCACAAAAGGTTATAAACGGTCGGAAACTGAATACAAGTCCTCCTTAAAAAAATGAAAAAAATCTTACTGGTTGAAGACCATGCTATTGTCAGGCTCGCTACCCGGTTCTTGATTCTTGATTTGCTGAACCCGGTGGTCGTGCATGAAGCTGGCTCTTTCAGTGAGACACTCGCCCAACTCTCCAATAATCAGATCGACCTGGTTATCCTCGACATCAATATTCCCGATGGCGAAGGGTTCAACATGATCCCGCGAATCCGGGAAGTGCAGCCCAAAGTTTTGATCATGATCTTCTCGAGCCTCGAAGAAGAGATCTATGCCTTACATTATATCAAAGCAGGCGCCAATGGGTTCCTCTCCAAAAATGCCTCTCAGGAAGAGATCAAAAAGGCGATATTGTCCATGCTGGAAGTCGGTAACTATATCAGCACCGCCGTTCAGCAGCAACTGCTACGCAACACCCTCGAAAACAAACCCAATGGCGAAAACCCGCTCGAACACCTGTCGCAACGGGAACTGGAAGTGATGGACATGCTCATCGAAGGTTACTGGACCAAAGAAATCGCCATCAAACTCAATCTTACCGAAAGCTCCGTCAGTACCTACAAAGCACGTATTTTCGAAAAACTGAAAGTTTCGACCCTGATCGAAATGTTCAAAAAAGTCCAGTTCTATAAAAGCCAAAACCCTGGTATTTAGCGCATTGTCAAGGATCAATTAATTTTTTAGTTTAAATATTTGACAGAACTACGAAAGATTCGTAGAATTACGAAAAAATCGTAGCCATGGAAAAACTGACCATTCAGGAGCAGGACGCCATGCTCGCCGTATGGAAAACCGGCGAAGGAAGCGTCAAATCATTCATGGAGGCCATGGCGCCTCCCGTCCCACCCTATACGACGGTCGCCTCGACTATTAAAAACCTCGAAAAGAAGGGATATCTCCGCAGCCGGCTGGTCGGTAATGCCTATTTGTATGCCCCAGCGATCAGCGAGGAGGCCTACAAGCAAAAGTTTATGGGAGGTGTCGTCAAAGACTATTTCGAGAACTCCTACAAGGAACTCGTGAGCTTTTTCGCGCAGAAGAACAAGATTTCGGCCGACGAACTAAGGGAAATCATCGGCCTGATCGAAGGAAAGAAGTAATTCATCCAAACTTTTCAGCTATGTCGGCATTTCCGGATTACCTGCTCAAACTGTCGGTCGGCCTCAGCGTGATCGCCCTTTTTTACCATTTGGTACTGCGCAAGCTCACATTTTACGATGCCAACCGCAGGTACCTGTGGTTGTACTCTTTTCTCTGCTTCCTATTCCCGGTCATCAATATCAATCATTACATCGCTCCTGAGCCCACGCCTGCGCGTGTGTTCGTGCAAAGCGTACCCACCTTTACGCGCATAGCCGCACCGGAAACTCTGGTCTCGGCGACGGTTATTCCTGGCGAGCCAGTGGCTGCCGCCGGTTCGTGGGCCCAAAGTGCCACCGAGTGGGTGCTGTACATCTGGCTTGCCGGCGTGGTGGTTATGGCGTTTCGGTTGCTGGTGCACATCCGCTCCTACCTCCGTATCCGGTCACAGTCCCGGCTCGTTTCAAACGACGGTGTAAAAATCTTCCATTTCGACCTCTGCATGAGCCCGTTCTCGTTCGGAAAGGCCATTTTTTACAACCCTCACCTGCACAAGCCCGACGAATTACAGGACATGATCCTGCACGAATACATTCACGTGCAGCAATGGCATTCACTGGATGTAATCTGGTCTGAAATCCTGTGCATTATCAACTGGTTCAACCCCTTCGCCTGGCTGATCCGCAGCGCCATCCGCCAGAACCTCGAATACATTGCCGACCAGAAAGTGCTGGAAAACCACCCGGATACGAAAGCCTATCAATATCTGCTCCTGAAAGCGGCCGTCGGCCCGGAGTTCTCATTGGTGAACCAGTTTGGTTACCATTCCCTGAAACAGCGGATTATAATGATGAACAAAAATGCAAGCCCGCGTGTGTTAATGGCGTGTTTTCTGTTCATTCTGCCGCTAGTGGCGGTAGTGCTGGCCGCATTTCGGTGGGATGTGCCGGGAAAAGGAAAAAAGGTGATCAATTTCTATCGCTCGCCAGTCGAGGTTAGTGTAAGAAAACCCAAAAACCTGCTGCATTTGGCAGGCGTGGTCATGGATGGCGAAACGGGCAAACCGATCACGAATTTACCCCTGAAAATCACGCACGACGAAGTCTATGTCAAAACCATTTCAACAGACATGGATGGCTTTTACTTTGCAGAACTGCCCGTTAAACCAGAAAAAGGTATCAGCCATACCTATTCCATCGGATACGATGGCCCCAATCTTTACATGCAATTCAGTGCGGGAGAGACGTATCACGGTGGGTTTAATTTCGGAGAACGCTTCGAGTACCATTTTATACGCAAGCGCGCAATCCCCGACCTGAGAAATTTCTATTATTCTCTTGATTCCAAGCCCTTTTACGATAAATACAACCCTTCAAACACTCGTGTACAACTCAAAACCTACCTGCTCGAAAATATAGCGCCTCACCAAAAGGAAATGGCCCTGCGAGTGGATTACATCAACACACACCGTTGGTCAAAAGATGTGATTACGCTGTATAAAGGCGGCTATTTCGATCGTAAAAAACAGCTGGTAGGGTACGAAGGCGAGTTAAATCTCCTCCTGGACGGAAAGAAAGCGACACCCCGTGAAATCAATGATGCATTCCGGAATTACCCGTACTTCCTGAATGAGGGTCAGGAAAAGAGGAATTTTGGGGGATTTAGCCTCTGTACCCAAATCGCCTACCTCACCTTCCCCCTCTACCGCGACGCCCCGCCGGCTGCATTGGTAAAAGGTAATGTACAGGTAAGAGACGCCCAGTCGTTCGATCCGGCAAGGCTTGAAAACGAGCCTTACCTGCTCGATGGCTTCCGGCAGGTTTACGGCGCGAGCAGCAACCTGATACCCGAAAAACAGGACATTAAGAGGGTAATGCTCCTCAAAGGCCGGCTGGCAAAATACTATGATCCGTCACTCAACGAAATCTGGTGGATCGAAACCCGGCCGGTCAATGAAGTTTTCGAACGGCCGGATTTCGCTTCCAAATAACAGTTCATGGTGATCAGCACAAAGCCGACTCATCGCATTGCTCCCGCACGCGTCGCGTATGTGCGAGCGTGAGGCTTGGTTTGATCAACTCCTTGAAGAAGGGTATTACAGGCTGGCCGGCGGCCATCAGTTTGGGCCAGTCGGACGAGGCAATGGCCGCACGGCCGATCGATACCAGGTCGGCCGCGTTGCTGTTCAGCAATTTTTCGGCCAGTGCAACATCATGCATTCCGCCGTTCGCGATCACGGGTGATTTGAGCAGGCTTTTGGCGATGCTGTTGGAAGAAGTTCCGTCGGGATAGCGGCATTCGCGCTCCCAGCGGCCTCCTTCGGCCGCAATGTGCAGGTAATCAGGGTTTATTTCGGCGAGTACTTCAAAAATCCGCCGCGCAGTTTCCGAACCGCCCGGCCAACGGTAGGTGAGATCATTAACTTTGCTCTCTGAAACACGGATGCCCACGATGAAACCGTCGGGCAATGCCGCCTTCACGGCCCGATACACTTCCATCAAAAACCGCAGCCGGTTCCGCTCATTACCGCCATAAGCATCGGTACGGAGGTTGGTATAGGGCGTTATGAACTGGTCGAACAAATAACCATTTGCCGCGTGTAGCTCAACCCCATCGAAACCCGCCTCATATGCCAGCCATGCGGCATGGACATAACCTGCTTTCACTGCTTCTAAATCCTCCGCTTGCATCGCGCGCGGCATGGGAAACGGGCTGGGTGACACAGTATGGTCCGTAGCCCGTAATCCAAGCGGTTGTACAGCCGAAGGTGCGATCGTTTCGTCCGTAATTTCCGACAACGCCCCGCCGTGCATCAATTGATTAATAATAAGCACATTATGCCTGTGAACGGCTGTCGCCACACACTTCCAGCCTTGCATTTGGGCTGTATTCGCAATTCCCGGCTGGTTATGGTTGGCTTTGCTGAACAATTCGTCCGTATAAGTGCCTTCGGTGATGATCATCCCAAAGCCGCCTGCTGCAAACGCCTCGTAATAATCTGCCATTTCCTGCGTAGGTACACCGTCCGGCGTCGCGCTCACCCGTGTCATAGGCGCCACCACGAGGCGGTTAGCCAGTTTTCTGCCGTGTATTTCAGGGCTATCGAATATCGTCTTGCTGATCGTTTCCATACTTCGTTTTTTGACTACAAAAGTACCGGCCTCGTCAGCTGCGCGGCATATAACTATTTTAATAAAAGTGCTTAAACTTGTTTAAGGCCGCCGCGCGAGCTGCTTTCGGATCTGGCTCAGGAATACGGGGGTAATGCCCAGGTAGGAAGCGATATACCGCTGCGGCATGCGCTGTTCGAGGGTAGGATATTTGGTGATGAGCGCTTCATACCGCTCGGCGCCGGTCATGGAAATGGCGTTCAGGATGCGCTGGTCCTGGGCAATGCTGCCCTTTTGTTCGAGAATGCGCCAGAAGCGTTCGAATACGGGAACGTCCTTGTAGAGTTGTTCGAGATCGTCCTTTTCTATTTGTAACAGCACAGAAGCTTCGAGCGCCACAATGCTCCTCGTAGCGGGGAGCTGTAAATGGAAACTGGTGAAATCGGAGATCCACCAGTCTTCCATCGCGAAATGCAGGGTATGGTCGTTGCCCTTCTCGTCCATATGAAAGGAGCGGAGAAAACCTTGGCAAACATAGCTTTCGTACCGGCACACATCACCCTGCTGGACAAGGTATTGCCGCGGAAGCAACTTGCGGACTTTCAGAAGGGAAACGAAATGCGCCTGTTCGGCCGCCGTGAGCTCAATGCGGCGCAGAACGTGGTCGACGATCATCTTTTGCAGTGCGGGGTCTTTTTCCAATGGTTTTCACAGCCTGGTGTCGGCGGCAAATATTGGAAACTAATCCGTCCGATCCTACCGGCGTGAGCTGAAATCAGCTTAGCGTACCGCCGTCGATGGTCATTACCGAGCCCGTGGTGTAGCTGTTGGTCGGGCTGGCCAGGAACGCCACCGCATCTGCAATGTGCTCCGGACGCCCGTATTTCGGGATAGCCATCATACCACGTTGAAAGTCGGAGAATTCTGAGGTCGACGGGTTCATATCCGTATCGACCGGTCCCGGCTGAATGAGGTTTACCGTAATCCCCTTCGGACCGAGGTCACGCGAAAGCCCCCGCGTAAAGCCCGACAACGCCGACTTGCTCGCCGCATACAAGGTCGCCTGCGGTACCGCCGCGCGATCAGCCATGCAGCTGCCGATTGTTACGATGCGGCCGCCCTGCTCCATTTTCCGCGAAGCCGTGAGGCAAGCCTCGAACACGGATTTGACATTGACATTCATGACATAATCGTAGTCCTCGGTGGTATGCTCCTCGAATGCCTTACCCACGTACACGCCGGCGCTGTTTACCAATATATCCAGCTTGCCAAAATGTTCGATAGCCTGATCGATGGCCGCAGATACGGCCCCCTCGCGTGCATTGTCGGATTGCAAGGCTACTACGGTAAGGCCTTCTTCCGTGAGTTCTTTCACGAGGGCTTCGGCCTGGCTCTTACCGTTGACGTACGTAAAAGTCACCTTCGCTCCTGCTGCCGCGAGCCTTTTCACAATGGCTGCTCCAATGCCCCGGCTTCCCCCTGTTACGAATGCGACTTTGTCTTTCAAATTTTGCATGATGATGAATTGGTTTTGATTTCATTGCAAAACTATCGCCCTACTCGTAATTTTACAGGTACTAACAAAATTGTCAAGTACTAACATAAATGTAAGTTATGCGAAAACAGAGCTCCACGAACCTTGAAAACGAAATACTCATCAACGGAAATTGTGACATGGCTTACACCCTGGACCTGATCGGCGGCCGCTGGAAACCTTCGATCCTGTGGCGGCTGGCTTACGGCGCCATGCGGTACAGCGACCTCCGCCGCAGCCTGCCGGCCGTGTCCGAACGCATTCTGATCCTCCAACTCCGCGAAATGGAGAGTGACGGCCTCATCAGCCGCAAAGTATACCCGGAAGTGCCACCGCGCGTGGAGTACCAGCTTACAGACCTTGGAAAGAGCCTCGAACCGGTGATCAATATCCTCACCGACTGGGGCTCTGAAAACCGGCCCGGTTCAGAGAAAAAACGGGTGCGTTGTCAAATATTGCTTCCATAGCCGACAGTCTGATCACGGCGGTGCCAACGAGCAGACGATGTAAAAAACAAGCCCCCAAAGACCAGTGGTCCCGGGGGCTTACACTACCTCTGCGTATAAATAAACTAGGGAACTTGCACAGTTTTAATGGTGGTGTAGTTGTACTTTTTATAAGTATCGTTCACCCGCACGCCGACGCGCACGTAGTAGGTCGTGCTGTATTTCATTGCTACCGACGACGAAATGGTAATATTCTGGCCCTCCTTATCGACTGTCACGGGTACCACTGCTCCTACTGCTGTATTGTCCCAATTATTATTTCCAACATATTGATTGGTTGAAATAAAAAGCTGGTAATCGAGCGGATTGGGTTTGGTGAGCCCTTCCGGCGCTGCATTACTCGTGAACTTGAAGCTTACCGAAAGCTTCTTGTCCGCATTGATCACCGGTTCCGCTACCCAATCCACATTCAGATAAGGTATTACCGTGAAATCCTGCTTCGTAGCACCTTTAATATCCACTGCTTTTTCGGCGACAGGGTAAAACGGACCTTCCACCGGCGTGACTTTGTAATTGCCCGGAAAGAGCTTGTTATTGATAAAAGAGCCGTCCTGTTTCAGGTTCAGGAACAATGGCAGCGGCGTATTGCTCCAACTCAGCTCTTCCATTTTCAGGCGCGCGCTGGAAGCGCCCTGTTCCAGCTGGATTCCCGCACCGCCGGCATCCACCAGCCGGCCTTCGAATGTCGAATCCGGCGCATCCACGTCGTCGATCTTGCAGGCGTACAACATGAGCGGCAGAAATAGGATATAAATAAGACTTTTCATTGTTAAATTCGTTTTCAGTGATCAATATTGCTCATTCTGAACCAGTTTCGGGTTCGCGATCAGCTCGGCACCCGGAATGGCCTCGTAGTAATTTTTGGTAGCGATGGTAAACCGCGAGCTTCTTTCCTCGAAACGACAATCAAAAATGTACTTGCCTCGAACGTAGTCGCTGCTCTCCGTCACTGCGCCCTTCGCGAACAGGAACGGGTTGCATTTCCGCCAGATGCGCGCATTTACCTCCGCATCGGCGGTGCGCCAGCGGAGCATATCCCACCAGAGTTTGTTCTCAAATGCGAGCTCCTTCCTGCGCTCGATACGCACGAGCTGCAACCCGCGTGTAGGCGCCAGCACATATCCGCCCACACCTGCGCCCGGAGCGATCGGCGGCGCGGACGAGAGTTCGGCGGCTGTTTTGAGCAGCACAGCACCCGCACGGTGACGAATTTGGTTGATGTTTTCAAATGCATCGTTCAGCAAAGCCACGCCGTCCACTTCCGTAACGCCGTTCTGGTGTAGCTCCAATGCCGCCTCAGCGCGGTTGAGCAGCACTTCGGCATAGCGCATTTCTATCCACGACTGGTTCGAGCGGTGTAAGGCGGTAGCCGCCGGCGCGAGGTTCGGCATCAGCCATTTGCGGCCATGGAAGCCGGTAATGGTTGCATTGTTGGCCGAAGTAGGACCGTCGAGGCCCGTCGGGTTGATCGACTGACCATTCGAGAGTACAATGGGCGTCTGGTTGTTCCAGGTACCCGATTGTTTTACATTGGAATTATAAAATGCATTGGAGTTATAGCCACTGGTCATATCCTCGGGGATAAACTTCGGGATCGGCACCGAGGGGTCCACGGTTTCTATCAATGTGCCTCGCCGCAGATCGGTGCGGACGCCTTTGATAGCCTGGCCCGGCAGCAGCACCGTCCCCCGCAAACGCGGCTCGCAGTTCTCGAAAAGCTGTTCCACATAATCGTAAACAATGTAGTTGCCTTTGTCATCGGTCGTTTTCAGCTGCCCTTTGGCATTCTTGGGCAATCCATCGAAAAGCTCCACGTAATCGAGCGTAGGGTTGAAACGATCGCCGTAGGTAGAGGTCATGTGCGGCGGTGCATAAACGGCATCGAAGCTGTGTACAGCCTCGGGATAGGAATAACCTTTGGCAAAAATGGTTTCCGGGCTGGCCGCATCGAGGAACAGGTCTGCATAATTATCGGCGGTCGAAATTTTGTCGTTGGCCGACCATTTTTTCATATATAATGAATACTTGCCTTCCACGGATTTCGCCGCCTGAAATGCCGCTTTGAAATATTCATTCGCTTTTTCCTTTGGAATTCCACAAAGCATTACGCCGTCTTTCACAAACGGGTTGGCGTAACGGGCAATGGAACCCGCCGTAAGCGCCACGCGTGACTTGAATGCTGCGGCAATGTTCTTATTCACCCGGCCCGACTGCTCGCTGGCCTCCGGCATGGCCGCGATCACGAAATCCAGATCCGCTAGGATAAAATCGAAAACCTGCTGCTCGCTGCTGCGCGGGATTTGGAGCGATTCCAGCGTGGAGCCGTCCAGCGACTGCACATCCTGCGTAATGGGCACACCGCCATACCGCTTCACGAGCGCGAAATAGGTGAATGCCCGCACGAAACGTGCTTCCGCAATCCATTTGTCCACCTTTGGCTGCGTGAGCGACGGCACATATTTCGGCAGCTCGCGGATCAGGTAATTGGCATTGCGGATCACCTGGTAGCCGCTTTTCCAGTAACCGCGAGCAGGGTTCACAAAGCCGCCGTTGTTACGGTTCGCATTCTCGCCGGTATTCAGCGCAGGCGTGGCGATGTTGTTCCAGGTGTCAAACCCTTCGGTCCCCTCCTGCGCGCTGTATTTGAAGTCCTCGATCGGCATCCGGCTGTACAATGCCGCCATGTATGCCTGCATACCGGCGTCGGTAAATGCATCCTTATCCTGCACGACGTTGATCGGAGGAATGTCGAGCTCATTACACGCATAAGTGCCGCCCAGCAGCATCAGCGCGAGGCCATATTTTATATTTTTCATTTGAAATACCATGCTGAATTTGATTTAAAAACTGATACTCGCACCCACATTGATCGTCCGGTTGATGGGGTACATATAGCCGTACAACTCCGACGGGTGCTCCGGATCCAATCCCCGTACCTTGGTGAATGTGTGAAGGTTATAACCATTCACATACACCCGTAGCCCTTGTACCCCCGCCCTTTCCAGCAGGTCTTTCGGAAGTGAATAACCAATTTCAGCACTTTTCACGCGCAGGTAAGCGCCATTCTGAATGTTCCGCGCAGAGTTTTCGTCGGCAGTGGTGCCGGTGTAGGCGTAATATCCTTTCGTCCATTGGGTCGACGGATTGTAAGGATCGGCCGTCGGGTCGTTGGGATGCCAGCGATCCATGAAAAACTCCAACGCATTACCATCCCAGGCGAGCGGCTCGCGCAGTTGCTCCCCGTAGGCCACATAAGAAAGCGCGGCGCCCTGGAAGAGGATATTCAGGTCAAAACCCTTGTAATCGATAGAGCCCGAGAAGCCGAAGTTCATGAGCGGATGGTTCTTTTTAGCGTCACCACCTACGGTTGTATTACTGGCCGGGTTGATGGTGGTGGCAATCGGGTGACGGTCCATGTCGTCGATGGTGCCGTCGCCGTTCCAGTCTTCATAAATGTAATCGCCCGGCAAGGTAGCACGGCCTACGAATGCATTGTGCGAGGCGATTTGCTCATACGACTGGAACTGTCCTTCATAACCCCAGCCAAACCAGACGTCGTTGAAACGGTTGCTGCGGTTGTTGCGCCAGTTGTCGTAAGAGTTACCCGAGCGGCCTCTCTCGATGTAAATGTTGCGGGTACGCGTGAGCGAAAAGTTACCCGACACATTGTATCGGATCTCGTTGATACGCTTCCGGTGGGAAACCGAAACCTCGAAACCGCTCGTCTGGTCGCTGTTCAGGTTTTCCTGCGGCATTGTGGCGCCGAACGTGCCGGGCAACGACATAAGGCGATTCGCCAGCAGCCCGGTCCGGTTCCGGCGGAAAATGTCGAAGGTAACCTCCGCCAGGCCATTCCAGAAACCGGCATCCAAACCCGCATTGGCCGTTTTTACGGTGTACCAGGTGATATTCGGGTTAGGCGAATTGCGGAAACCGAGCGAGTTCACAAACGATCCGCCGAACATATATCCGCCTGCCAGCGCCTGGCTGTTGCCATTGAACGGGTAATCGTAGCCCGATACGAACTGGTATGACGATGCCCCGTCGTCCCCCATCGTCCCGTAAGAGCCTCGGATTTTCAGGTTATCCAGAAAACGGAATGCCGCATTGTTCTTGATAAAACCTTCCTCCGACAACCGCCAGCCAGCCGAAACCGCCGGGAAGAAACCCCATTGCTTACCCGGAGGGAATTTGGATGAACCGTCGTACCGGAAACTGAAATCGGCGATGTACTTGCCTTTGAAATCGTAGTTCAAGCGGCCTACGAACCCTTTGTTGGCATTCTTCCAGATCGCATTGATATTGCTGTTCCCCACCTGGTTCTGCGCCTTTCCGGCAAACAAATACTCCATCGGGATACCCAGCTCGCGGCTTGCGTAGAAGTTGTCGCTGCTACGGGTGCTTTCTTCGTAAAGTACCAGTGCTCCTACACTATGCTTCTCCTTGAAAGAGCGGTTGTAGTTTAATGAAACCTGCATCAAAGTTGACGGCAGCGTGTTGTAGGTACGGGTCAGCTGGTCGGGCAGGTTGTTTGCGAAGGGGGCGTAGGTGCCGTTCGAAGCATTGTAATCGTACAAATTGTAGGACTTCTTATAATTGGTGTTGGAGTTGATCCGCGTATCGTAGCTGAACATCCCTTTGGCCATCAACCCTTCCACATGCGGCACCGTGTATTCCAGCTGAAACTGACTTTGGAGCCATTTGTTATTGTCCTTCTGGTAGCCCGAAATAGCGGCGGTGGTCAATGCTACCGGGTGGCCGGCAGCCATTTTAAAGAGGTAATCCGGGTTGTTATTGGAATAATTGGTCTCGTTGGGCTGCGCGCGCCAGAGCGGCCCGTAGATCTCGTGCATACCGCCCGCCTGCTGGTTATTTTTTGTATCGATAATACCGCTCAGCTTCAGCGAGGCCCGCAACTGTTTCGTAATCTGGGCATTGATATTCGAACGCAGGTTGTACTTGTCATAATTCAGGTCTTTGCTCTTCCAGAAACCCTCCTGGTACATATAACCCATATTGATAAAATAATCGACTTTGCCATCGGAAGTACCGCCGCTTGCGCTGAGGTTATGCTGCTGCTGGGGCGCGCGCTTCTGCATTACGAGGTCGTACCAATCGGTGCTTTGGAGCTTTCCTTCGCGGTAAGGCGCAAAATCTGACTCGGAATAGCGGATCGTGGGGCTATTCACGTTGTGCATGCTCTTCTCGTTCATGAGCGTGTAGCGGTCGATCGCGCCCACGGGCTTAGGCAGGCCGAGGGCGGTCTGGCTGCCGTAATACATCGAATACTCGATCTTCGCCCGTCCGCTCGCGCCGCGTTTGGTGGTCACGAGCACCACGCCGTTCGCTGCCCGCACGCCGTAAATAGCCGCCGCAGCGTCTTTCAGGATCGAAATGCTTTCGATTTCATTCGGATCAATGCGCGAAATGTTATCGCGCGGCACGCCGTCGATCACGATGAGCGGATTACCAAATCCGCGGATATCGAACTGGTTGGAATTGAAATCCCCCGGCTCCGACGATTTCTGCACCACCCGCAAGCCCGGCAGCTTGCCCGTGAGCATATTCTGCACGTTCTGATTTTTAGTGGTGACGATTTCCTGGCTGTTTACGGAAACGACGGCTCCGGTGAGCGTCACTTTCTTCTGAGTACCGTACCCTACCACCACTACCTCGTCGAGGTTCCTGTTGTCCTCAGCCAGCGTGACATTGATCGTCGTTTGGCTGCCGACAGCAACTTCCTGCTTGGCATACCCTACAAAAGAGAATACCAGCACGTCCGCACCTGATCCGACCTGGATCGAGAACTTCCCGTTCACATCGGTGGTAGTGCCGGTGGCAGTGCCTTTCACAAGCACGTTCACGCCAGGAATGCCCTCGCCTTTTTCATCTTTGACTGTTCCCGAAACATCGGTCGCGGCAGGAGGACGAGGGGCCACAGACTGCCCGCTGCCACTGCGGAGCGCATACGCAGGTGGGGTGGAATGGCATAGCAATGCCATACTCATCGCCCATAAGGGGATGGATAAAGTTTTGTTCATAATTGTTTTTTTGAAAGAAAAAGTTACACGGAGGCAATTGTAATTCCGGCAGCTAAGTAAATGGCGGGGTGTTAACGGGGACTTAATTTGGACTTAATTGCAGGTTTTAAGCCGACATTTTTTCCCATTTATTCTTTATTAATTCCTAGTTAAGCCAAAATTATAGGTGCGCGTCTAGATTTGGATCAGTCCGGCAGGCTTATGGGCTCCTGGCGTTTACTCAAATCTTTCACCTTAATCCAAACCTAAATGAAGAACAACTGCTTACTGTTGCTCCTTTTACTGGTGGCAGCCCTGCCCTCGCGTGCGCAGGTAACGCCCATGGACGACTGCGAATCGCTTACCGGCTGGGGAGGCGGCGGCAATGCACTAAGCCTCGACAGCGACGCGCCCGTGCAGGGTACTTATTCCATCAAATCCGAGGGAGGCAACACCGAACGCTTTCGCCGCACATTCACCACGCCGATCAACACCGGCATTGGTCCTACCGAACTGAACATCGCCTACCTTCAATTTTCACTTTACGTGTCGGACGTTACGAAGTTCAGCGCCTCGGGCGGGCAGTTTGAAATTACCAGCTCGGGCAACCCCGATACCGACGAGTACAACTGGGGTACCGCGAGCGTAAACCTGCGCAACGGGTGGAACAACGTGGTGCTCCGCCTGAGCGCCGCGGGCAAGCAAGGCAATCCGAACCTGGCGGCCATTAATTTTTTCAGGTATTACAAACCCATTAATGCGGGCGAATCGGTGATTATCAAGATCGACAACCTCCGTTTCACCAAAGGCTATGAGGGCAGTGTGCTCAGCGGCGCGCACATTTTCAGCGCAGCCGACAATACCACGGGTTGGTCGGGTGCGGATGCATTGGTAGCCGACACGGGCAACAAGATCCTCGGGAGTGCGTCCATTGCCAAAACCGGCTCAGGTACCAACTGGTTCACCTTCAACCCCGCGCCATTTAACACCACGGTTTCGGAGGCTGATGGCGTGGTGAAATTCTGGCTGTTTGTTTCGGATGCAACGCAAATGAACGGCAGCGGGAGCATCGTATTCTCATCGTCGGGTCTGGCGGGGAGCGATGAATACCGCTGGAACCTGGCCAATCAGAAAATCCAGAATGGCTGGAACCATGTGATCCTGCATTTGGATGCCGCCACCAAGACGGGTAACCCGAATCTCTCGGCCATCAATTTCTTCCAGATCAGCCAGGCGCTCAATGCGCCCGTCACCGCGCGGATCGATGAAATCGAATTCTACGAGCCTGCCCCAGCCACTACGCCTGTGCCTTCTGCCAACACCCTGAACGGCAAAGTGATGTTCGGTTACCAGGGCTGGTTTGGGCTTCCGACCGATGGCAACCCTACACATAACTGGTGGCTGCATTGGTTTGGAGGCGCACCCGACCACGCCAATGCGACCGTGGATATGTGGCCTTACCTGGGCGATTACCCGTCCAACGAGCTCGTAGCGACCAACATGGTGTATAGCAACGGCGCGCCCGCAAAGCTGTTTTCGAGCTACAATTACAACACCGTAGATCAGCATTTTAAATGGATGCGCGAGCACGAAATCGATGGGGTTTTCCAACAGCGGTTTCTGCAAAATTTCCGGACAGGCGATTCACGCGTGCCGAGGCATTTTGAGAAAGTGATTGAAAACGTGCAGACCGCCAGCCTGAAATACGGTCGCGTGTATGCGATCATGTACGACCTCTCGGGAGCGGATGCTACTTCCACCGAGGCAGTAATCGCCGATTGGAAGCGACTCGTGGATGAAATGGGCGTCACTTCGGAGAGCAACTACTTATGGCACAAGGGCAAGCCGCTCGTGGCATTGTGGGGCCTCGGCCTGGCTTCGAGCCCCGACGCTACCGCCGCACGTTCCGACAAGCTCGTGAAATGGTTCCGCGAGGGCGATCCCACCGACCCTACAGACGATCCCAAATACCGCGCGACCATCATGGGAGGCCTCAACAACAACTGGCGCTCGCATACCGCCGAATGGCTCGCGGTTTACGACCAGCTGGACGTGATCAGCCCATGGTCGGTGGGACGGTACAGCAATGAAAGCGGCGCCAATGCATTCGCTATTAACTCCGTGCGGCCCGATATGGCTTATTTACAGCCCAAAAACATCGATTATATGCCGGTGATCTTTCCGGGCTTTTCGTGGTTCAACCTGCAAACCGTCCGTAATAATCCTTCGGCAGCCATTAAAAACTCCATTCCGCGTAACGGCGGCAGTTTTTTGTGGCAACAATCGCAGAATGTGATCAACGAAGGGGCCAATATGGTATACCTCGCGATGTTCGATGAAGTGGATGAGTCGACTTCCTTCTTTAAAATGGAGAAATTCGCCGATCACACCCCAAAAGGCGGAGCAACCTGGTTCCTCTCGCTCGACGCCGACGGTTTCGACCTCACGCCCGACTGGTACATGGGCATTGCCGGTTACACCAAGAAAGTGCTCGCTGGAAAAGCGACAAACAGTCTGTCGGTTCCGCTCTTTCCCAATGCGCTGAGTACTACCGCCGGGCAGCCGCTGCCTGTTACGTTGGTAAGTTTTAGCGCGCAAACCGAACAAAACAATGCGTTACTAAGCTGGCGCACCGCGCAGGAAGTCAACAGTTCGCACTTTGAAATTCAGCGAAGCACCGATGCCAAGACATTTACGACTATTGGAAAAATCAGTTCCCGCCAAAACGCCAACGGGAGCAACGATTACTTTTATACGGATGCTAACCTGCCTGCGGGACAATTCTATTACCGCCTGAAAATGACTGATATGGACAATTCTTTCGCATACAGCAGCATTGTAACGGCGAAGATCGAGCGAGCAATCACCGTTAACGTTTATCCAAACCCCGCAGCGAATGTGCTGGCGGTGCAGTCGGATGCCCGCATTTTGCAGGTAGCTATCGTGAACTCGGCAGGCAGAAAAATGCATTCCTCCGCACCCGGCAAGCCCTATTTTGAATTGAATATCACTACCTGGCCGTCGGGAACTTACATTGTCAATGTCGATGGCGTCGAACGAAAGATTGTAAAACCATAAACTGAGTTCTCCGAAACCTGAGTTGCTGCGCCCCGGCCCGAAACGGCCGGGGCGCATATTTTTAAGGCATGGGCCTTGCAGCCTTATATTATTTCAAGTTTTTTTTAACTTTTGTAAGTTATTAGTTGCCACTGCGTATTACCTGAACCGGGCTGACCCATATGAGCCATTTTATGCCTCCTGAAATCGCCATGAGTGGCGGACGCAGTGGCGCACGCAGTGGCGTACGCCCGGTATCACCCCTGAACCTCCTGATGAAATTGCCCTTTGTCCTCCTCGCATTCCTATTCATCATTTCTGCCGGGGCTCCGGCGAAAGCCCAATCGCATGGCCTGCGTTTCGCCAGCTACGAGGTGTTGCAGGACCATCGCACGATGCTCGATCTTACGCCGACCAAACAGTTTTGCATTTCGGAAAGCCTCGAATTGACATTTGACTTTTGCTTTGTACCTAAGCAAAAAACCTATTTCGGCTACATTTTCAGGCTCATAGGCGACGACAAAAACAACATCGACCTGATTTACGATAACGGCGTCGCCGCAGCGAATGGCCGCTTCCGGGTCATTACAGGTGACAAGCTATCGGGCATTGCATTCAACATCGCCGATCAGTCGCTTTTTGGCGGCTGGAACAAGTTTCTGCTCAAAATTGACGTAAAGACCCGGAAACTGAGCATCACAGCGGGTGGGAGAACCTATTCGCATACAATGGAGGCGGCCTCAGGCGGCTGTTATCAGTTGCTGTTCGGAGCCAATCAACATAAGTCGTTCCAGACTACGGACGTGCCGCCCATGAACCTCGCCAACATCCGGCTGGCCCGGGACGGGAATTCTGCCGGTTTCTGGCCGCTGGACGAGCACTCGGGCGAAGCGGCCCATAATGCAAACGGGAAAATTGCCGGTGTGGCCAAAAATCCGGTTTGGATAGAAAAGTTGCACGAAGCATGGCAGCCGCGCAGGCGCATGGTTACAAGCGGGTTTGCGTGTTCCGCACTTGATCCAAAACGCGAGACCCTTTACCTGATCGGCGAGGATAGCCTGCATACTTACTCCGTGGCCAGCCAGGTAATGATTTCTTACCCCTACCAATCGGGCAGGCTGCATCTGGCAAAGGGCAACCAGGCGTTTGTGGATACAGCTACGGGAAATCTCTATACCTACAATGCCGATCAGCAGCGCATCGCCCGCTTCGATTTTGCGAGCTGGAAATGGGACAACAACTTCATTTTCCCGATTCCCGAAAGCTCCACGGAATACTGGCATTCGAATAAGTTCTTTTCGGCCGCAGATTCCTCGCTGTACCTTTTCGGCGGTTACGGGCATCTGACCTACAAAAACAAGGTGCATCGCTACCATATGCTGACGCACCAATGGGCAACCCTGCCTACCGGCGATACAACGACGCCCCCCACCTACACGCCCCGGTACCTCGCCGCCGGGGGAGTGGGTCCGCACGGCATGTACATTTTGGGCGGCTACGGCAGCCTGACGGGCCAGCAGATCCTGAATCCGAGAAACTGGAACGAGTTGCTGCTTTTTGACCCGCATACCCGAAACTGGAAGAAAGTATACGATACTGGTGCGGACCTGGCCCAGCTGAATTTTGCCAATTCATTGGTCTTTCCCGACGAGTATTTTTATGCATTGAGTTTTCCAAAAAACAGGTATAATTCGGAATTGCAGCTTGTCCGCGGCTCGCTCGACAAACCGGCGTTTACGCCTATGGCAAACCCGATCCCCTATTCCTTCCACGACACACATTCTTTTGCGGATCTGTTCTTCTGTCCCGACAGCAAGCAACTGGTGGCATTCACCATGACCCGCAGCGAGGACGACAAGCAGACGGTCATGCATGTGTACACGCTACTCACACCCGTACGCGAGGCCCGGGCCGAAGTGATAACCGCCGAATCCAAAGCATTGCCCGTGTGGCCGTTGGTATTAGCTGGCACGGGGCTGTTCGCTGGCGCCGCGTGGCTGTATTTTCGCAGGCGTCGCCCGGTGGCAAATGCCTCCGAACCGGGGAATGGTTCACCTGCGGACGTGCCTCCCGCTGCCGCTCAACCTCGTAAAAATGCCAGCCCGGCGGCTTCGCAGGAACGGAATTGCATTTCACTGTTCGGCGACTTGCAGCTTACAGATGACAGCGGGACCGATATTACCCAAGCGCTGACGCCGCTTATCAAAGAGCTGTTTCTGGTTATTTTGCTGTATTCAATCCGTTGGAAAAGGGGCATTAACTCCGACAAGCTGCGGGAATTGCTATGGGCCGACAAATCGGCCGAGAGCGCCCGCAACAACCGCTCGGTGAACCTTACCAAACTGAAAGCCATTCTGGCCAAAATGTCGCATTGCCAGATCGTCATGAACGCGGGGCATTGGAAACTGGATTTCGATGAAAATGAAGTGCATGTCGATTACCTGGACTTCATGAATATCACTTCTTCCAAAAGCATCGACCGCCCGATGATCGAGGCGCTGATTGGCATTACCAATAAGGGAAGCTTCCTGTCCAACATGGAATTTGAATGGCTCGACCCATTTAAATCGGAAATTTCGAATATGGTCGTCAATACATTTCTGAATTACGCAGCGGGCATTCAGGTATCCGACGATCCGGAGCTGATGGTCCGCCTGGCCAACAATATCTCATATTTCGACCCGGCCAATGAGGAGGCAATGGTCCTTAAATGCAAGTCGTTTGCATTGCTGGGCAAGCATTCGCTAGCGAAAAGTACGTTCGAGAGCTTTACGAGGGAGTACAATAACATTTACGGAGAGGATTTCCGGCGGGAGCTGTCGGATATCCTGAAATCGGAAGTATAAGAGGAAAGATTATGCAGAAAATGCAGGCCGGCACCAGATGCGCCGGCTTATTTTCTGGTATACCGCAAACCCACAGAAAGCCCGATCTGATAGGGCTGTATTTTGAATGGATTATCAGGATTGCGCAGTTTTGACAGGCTGTATTCGAAATACGGGCCGACAGTCATGACCACATTGTTTCCGGCAAAAAGCTCCTTCCCGAAGCCCGCATTCACCCATGCCATGTTCTTGCCGGAAGTGAGGTCGCGACTGAATTCCGCCCCAAAATCCCCGAAGTAGTTACGCAGGAAATGGGAGCGGCGCACCGTGTGCTTTTTCACAGCCATTCCCACCAGCCGAACCGTACTGTTCTCCTCCTGCGGAATGCCTTTTCGTACCACCTCATAATTGCCGGTGAGATCCGGCCCTACGGCAAACTCGCTGGTGGCGATCTCGTAACGGTACGACTGTTTGAATTGTCCGTAGTTAACCAGCAACTGAAATCCGCTGCGCTCTACTCCGGCCGAGACCTTATACCCGACGGTCTGGGCCGAGATTTTGGCAGGCAAAACGAAGTTTTGGTAAACAACCCCATTTCCCGGCCGTACGGTCAGGATCTGGAACGTACGCAATGGTGTAAGTCCTGCTATAAAGCTCCAATGTTCTTTGAAAAGGAATTCATAGCGTTTTTGCGGCTTGCCGGGCGTTACAAGGCTATCGGGTTCCCAGTTATATTTTGGAAGGGCCATTGGCCTGTGATCCAGCACCCCGATGTCTTGATCGGCCAACGAAGGCCCTTCCAGTTCTTTGATATCGCCTTCACCGGTTACGGTACTATCCGGCATCCCATTTCCAAAATCTGCTTTCGCCATTTCCGATTCCAGAAATGCCCTGTCGGCGGGCGAAATGTCTTTATCTCCAACCCAAATTGATGCGAAGCCTTTCGACCGGGCCGCCTCAACCCATTTGACAACGTCTGCCCGCTTGTACTTATACGAATGCGCGACTATGCGGGTTGCGCGCAAAGTACCGGCTTGCACACTTTCTCCGGCTTTGCTTACAGTATTGGATTCAATAGGCAATGCAGGCTGAGACGCAACCTGGTGAGTAGCTACCGTTTCCGGTTCCTGCCTATCTTCTTGCCGCGCCGGCGATTTGGAACTAGCCGGCAGCACATTGGACAACTCCCTTCTTACCTGCTTTATCCCGGCAACCACTTCTCTTTTCTTCTCCACTGAATAGGACACGAGGTACACCGTGGCCGTAAGTGCAATGAGCAGCAGCAACGACGCAACGAGGCCCGTTTGCACCATGCTGGTTCCGCCCCCAAGCCCCTGGAATATCTTTTCCCTGAGGGTCGGATCAGGCAGTCGTTCAAAATTATCGAATCGTTCACGGAGAGCTTTACGCAACTCCTCGTCGATACGCTCGTCAGAAGATTTCATATTGCGTAATTCCTTTTTCCTGTAACTTCCTCATTAACAAATTTCTTCCTCTTAAAAATTGCGAGCGGGAGGTACTGTCGGAAATGGACAGCATTTCCCCGATTTCGCCATGCGTATAACCATCTATCAAATGGAGGTTGATGATCATCCGGTATCCGTCCGGTAATGTATTGATCACATTCAGCAGCACGTTCATGTCAATCTGAGTGATAATCTTCCCATAATCTCCCGAATCGATCTCCCGCTGAAAATCTTCGAGGTTGGAGTGCAGCTGCTGCTCCTTCGTCGTCCGGTGATAGTAATTAATCGCCGTCCTGATTACCACCGATTTCACCCAGGCATCAATCACCTCCACATTCCTCAATTCATTGATATTCTTGAATACCTTAATAAACCCATCCTGAAATATATCTTCCGCCTCTGCCTTTGTTTTCGCATAACGCAGGCAAAGTCCCAGCAATTTGGATTTGTACCGTTCATAGAATGCAGTCTGCGCCCTGGCGTCGCCAGCTTGACAAGCCCGAACCAGATCGGCCAGCGAACTGTATTTCTTGCTGCGGAAAAATGTCATTCAGAAGGGTTATGAAGTGTATCGTTGAAACATTTATTTCTCGCTCACTGGTCAACCACAGACTGGTACCTCATATTCACGAAGTTGCCATCCTGATCGAAAGTGAACCGGCAATTTTCATCCGTCCCCTGCATAATCAACCCATAACCTGTCCCAATCGGGTCTGAAAATTTATAGCCTTCCACTATTTTCATGGAAGAAAATACCCACGAGTTTTTTACAAAGTTCTGTATTTTTTCAGGGTATTCATCAATATTGTAATAAAATGCCTCGGCCCGATAAATTGTATTTGTCAGCTTTCCCGTAGCATTGAAAGTAAAATCATAATTGGTGCTGGATGCCGTGTAGGCATTTACTTCGTATATTTTTTCATTCTTATCGTTAATACTAATTGTTGCAGCCGCAAATCTCAGCTTTTCCCTTTCCAGAAAACTCACCACAGGGCCTGGCAAGGCGACAAGTTCGTCTCTACCGATTGAGTACGAAAATTTGATATAAGGCTCCAACACAATCGACAGTCTTTTGGGATTGATCAGATCATATTTGAGCCAGCTCAGCAAATAGGCCTGGTTATTCCATGTGTACCGCGCACTATATTTCCTATCGACACTCACCTGATTTTCAGGCTCCTTGTAAGCTTCCACCACTCCTCCCGTCATATTCCTCGAAGGAAGCGCCCGCTTCATCGAATCGGGAAGTACACCGTGCATACGGTACACGCTTAATATCTTTTTTGTATTTAATGCGGCGTAAAAAGGATTACCTTTCAATTTATAATAAACTTCATACAGTTTATCTTTTTCTATTGCCTGAAATGTAGCATCCGTAGCATCAGGATATGCGTCCGACATGACCTTGATAATAGCATCCGGCAATGTTTCCGGCGGGATCACCTGCTGATCTTTGTAATTGCTGCATCCGTTTAAAAACAGGATCGGGACAATCAGAAGAAGTAATTTGTTCGTAAACATTCTTTCATTCATAGCATCAAATGATTTTGATCGCCGGGGTGCCAGTTATGTAATTAATATAAGGAAACTCCAAATTTGTGATCCGCGTCCCGCGTTTCGACATCCGTCAACCAAGCCGCTCGCATAGTAAATGCATAAGTGACTTTTCCCTGTACCGTTTGCTCCTCGACCAGGATCCTGATCCGCTCGGGGCTGGCTGCTCTTCGGGCTTCCTCCACTCCTCTGAAAAGCGGAGCCGGTTCGCTCGCTACGTACCCGCTATCGGGTTGCCAATCGGTACCCGACATCGCCGCTGCAAGCGACTGAATGCTTTCGGGCAAGGGAAGTTTCATCATTTTGCGTTCATTATCCCAGCTCCATTCGCCGCTTTGTTTTGTCGATTTAAGCATTAACATGCATTGAAATTCACCGAAAGGGACTTTTCCGTACGCACCGGTCATTTGTGATTCGGTTACTACCCCTTTCCCATAATAGCCCCGCCCGAACTGCACCGCCACGAACGGGATCACTTCGTTCAGGTAATGACTGCTGAGTAACGTCGTTTTCTCGCGTACATTGAGCGTGGCGATCTGGTCTTCTTCCTGCCGGGATATTTCCTCGATACGCCAATACCTTTCCTGCACGATCATTCTACCGAGAAACTCGGCCTTCGTCAATCCCGGAGCCGACCCCGGCTTTACCTCACTCTCTGTACCACAGGACAACAGTGAAAGCGTCACAAAAAGGAGGCTGTTCACCAAGCATGCCCTGAACCGCCGTTCGCGACCGGCTTTTCCATGCTTCATCACCATCTCAGATTCATTTTATTTATATTGCCGGCCAAGCTATTTTGAAATCCGGTTTTTTCCAACCTTAGTCCGACTATCTTTTTTCATGGCTAATAGTCTGATTAAAAAAGGCTTTCTGATCGTCCGCCCTGGTGGCGGAGCATGCAGGAAGACACGTCCCTCGAAAAAAACGCTGCACGGAGCTAAAAAAAGTCTTAACTCATTCCGGGTAATTTGAGTCCGGAACCTTTCAAAGCCTCCATCAGCTTCTCCTGGATTTCCATTTTGGTATCCACAAAACCGTGGGCATCGAGCCACACATTCACCATCACTTTATAGCCGTCGGGCTCGATAGATGATATCCCAATGCGCCTTTCGGGGACTTTAAGGGCACTTTGGGCATGATCGAGGACATTGTTGACAATGTTCCTGACCTCCCGGAAATCGATGCTATTGGTGAATTTCATCTCCACGTCGAGCCGCCTGTTGCCCGAACTGCTGATATTGATAATCACCTCGTTCGAGAGCTTGCTGTTCGGGATCACGACCGTGCGATTATCGTAAGTTCTCACGACCGTATAAAAGATCTTAATGGCCTGCACCGTCCCCTCCTGCCCTTGTGCCACAATGTTATCGCCTACGTGGAAAGGTTTGAGGATCAGGATGAGGACTCCGCTTGTAAAATTCTGCAAAGTACCTGATAACGCCAGGCCTGCCGCGACACCGATTGCACCGATAAGAGCCGCAAAAACGGTCATTTGGATGCCTACGATCTGCATGACCGAAATAATAAGCAATACCCGCAGCGTGGTTACCGCAAGGCTGAGAAGGAATGGAGTGAGTGACGGGTCGATGTCGCGCTTGTACATGTGCGCGTTGAGCCAGCGCGACAATATGCGGATGAGCCAGAAGCCTGCCACCAGCACGCCTATACCTATAAGAACAGAAGGCCCCGTTTCCAATATCCAGGCGTAGGCCTTGTTATAAAATTGCTGAATTTTCATGATTAGAGTGCATTGACTGAAATACCCCGCTCGCGAGAAAAATCCGTTCCAAAGCCGGTTGGCATATTTTTTGATCCCTACACTCCCATTAGTTAAGGAAAAAAACCAACAGACATGGAAATCCATCATCATCAACAAACAGAATTACATAGGGCTGCGGATGGTAACAGCATACCCGTGCGGCCTGCATTTGGCAGATATATCGTGTACATCCTGCTGGCGGCAGTGGCTACGGGCATCGCCTTTTACTTCTATGCGCCGAAACCGGTGAATAAGGCCGCTAACGAGAATATGCTGCTCTTCCTGCAAAACACGATCAGCGACATTGACCTGAAACTCAGAAACGGGGACAATAACACCGACCTAGCAACGCGGCTTTCGTGGCACAAGTCGAATATGGCCTTGTATAATGAAGCCAAAGCCAACACCGACAAGAAGGTGACGGAGCAACGCGAGATCCTGAAAAAGAAGATGGTACAAGTACAGCAGCGCGACTTTCCGGAGTTACGTACGGCCTACGTCGAATCGAAAAAGCAAGCATTGGACGAGCAGCACGTCGGGATTAGCCTGGCCGGCAAACATCAGGAAGTACTAACCTTCGAAGGCCGGATGTTCAAGCCGGAGCAGGTACAGGAGGACTTCATGAAGAACATTTACGGGGTCGTGAATGACCTGCGGTTTAAGAAAATCGTCTACAAATGGTCGGATGCACCCGACGGCTATCATAACTACGAGATCAAGTCGAAGGCGGATTCGGAGATTTGACAGGGCCGCCAAACTCGCTCCGGTAAATCCTGACCAACAGCAGCAGGTAGCTGATCAGCAACGGGCCGAAGATGAAGCCCCAGAAACCGAACAGCTTCAAACCGGCGATCAGACCGAGGATCGTGATGACCGGATGCACATTGCCCACCTTCTGTAAAAAAGTGATGCGGGCTACGTAATCGATATTTCCGATGATGACTGCGCTGTACGCAGCCAGACCGATCGCCTTTCCGGTTTCACCTTTGGAAAACAGGAATATCACCAATGGCAGCCATATCATCGCCGTACCGATCACCGGAAAGAAAGCAAACAAGCCCGTGATCAATCCGAGCAGTACGAAATCCTCGATCCCGACGATCCAGTAACCGAGCAATGCCACCAGCCCCTGGATAAGCGAAATAAGCGGGATGCCCAGCGCATTGGCCCGTACCATACCGCATGTTTCATCGGCAAGGGATTGGATATTCTTATGTTTGAGGGGGATGAAATGTTCCAGCGTTTCTTCCATAAACCGGCCGTTTTTGAACATAAAATACGACAGGAAAAGGATCATCAGCAGGTTTCCGAGCATGGTTGCCGAGCTGTTGAGGATTCCGGGGATAAAACCCGCCGCTCTTTTGCGGAGATCCGTCGTCGCCTCGCGGGTAAGCAAATCCTGCCCGGTCCATTCCCGAAGCTGCGCCGAAATTGCATCAATGGCATGATTCACCTGCTCCGGGTTTTCCGCGATCATATTGATTTTTTGAAATATCATCTGGCCCGCGAAATACACGGGAGCCACAATGCAAGCCATAAAAAGCACCATAAACAGAACCGCGGTGAGGCCTTTCTTCCACTTTCGCTGCTCGGTGAGGTGAAAATAGTACTTACGGCAAAGGATGTAGATCGTGAGCGCGCCCAGAAAACCGGGGAAGAAGATATAAAGCTGCTTGAAAACGATTACCGCCAATGCGGTGACAATCAGCAGAAAGGCTATTTGGCGAATGCGGTTGTTGAAGTCGGATACCATGAAATACCGTTTTGGATCACTATACGTGGAGCAATTATTGTACCAATATCGCCGGAAATGTCCAAAAGAAAAGCGCAGGACAAGTTATTATCCTGCGCTTTTGCTGTATATCTGAACGGACTATGCCGCCGATTGATCATCAACATCCGCATCCGGCGCATTTTTTTTCACGGATTCGATCCCGTTATCGCGGCTTGCTACGCTTTCGTACATTTCGCTGCTTCCGATTGCCTGCCCGTTGGTAGCTTTCAAAAGGAAATAGAATTTGTCGTTTTTCGAAGTAAGGCGTTCGAAACGTGCATCATCCTGCGAATTCTTTTTCACCGATTCGATCCCGTTTTCACATGCCGCTTTGGTCGTATAACCCTCGCTTGCCAGGATCACCTGGCCGTTTCCGGCTTTCAGGTTAAATTGAAATTCTCCGTTAGCCCTTTTTGTAATTACGAATTTTCCCATGTTTGAAAAGATTGGATTAGGCGTTCAAAGTACGATTATCTTTTCTTAATGCAATAGTATACGTTAACGAAAATGCGCTATACGTCCCTCAGGCCCGCGAGGATGCGCCGCGCGACCTGCCTGCGGTAGGGTGCGCTCACGGGCAGGATATGCGAGGCAATCTCGATTGTCTGCTCGGTGAATGCCGTTACTTTATTCAGCGCAACGATCAGCGAGCGGTGTACCCGCATAAAACCGCGTCCGGCAAACCGAATTTCAATTTCCGTCAGTCCCTGATGAACAATCAACTCTTTTTCAATGGTTTTGATCTTCGTATACTTCTTCACTCCCTCAATGTACAGCACCTCGTCGAGAAACACCTTCACCGCAGACCTGCCCGAAAACAGGTAAATGAATGGCCCTCTATCCGGCGCGGACCGCTTGCGCCTGGTCGGCACGTTCCGTTTCACAACCGGCGGTGGTACTGCCGCAAAGTACCGGTCAATGCTGGCAAGGAAACTCTCGAACGCAATGGGCTTCACCAGGCAATCGAGTATGTAGTCGTCGCCGCGCTTCCACCGCTTTTTCCGGTCGGACAGAAAAATGACCCTGGGTCGGCAGGGCAGCAATTCTAAAAATGCTTCTCCCGTCACTTTGGGAAGCATAATGTCGAGGAAAAGGAGGTCGATCTTATTCTGCTGAAGATACATCAGCCCGTCGATCGCGTGGTAAAATGTTCCCACGTGTTCCAGGGATTCCAACTCGCCGATATAGGATTCGAGTACGCTCGAAGCATACGGCTCATCGATAATTAAACATTTGATTCTACTCATAGAAAAAAGCCGGTGAAATAACTGTACTTCAAGGGACTAACCCACGGGGGCGAACAAATCGCAACCAAAGGTGAGTCCGACAGACTGGCCGGTTAAGTAATGAGAAGAAACGAGTTGAGTAGGATGGCGTTCAATTTCCAAATAATTCGGGAAAACTCCAACGCCATCCCCGCCGATGCTGCAAATTAGTACGATCAGATACGTTTCAAATACATCCGCAATGCGCGCATTTCGGTATCCGAAAATGCGGCGGTCATTTGCCAGGGCATAGGCGCTTTCAGCTCGGTGCCATCGGGGCGCTTACCGGTACGCAGCGTCTGAAAAAACTGTTCGTCGGTCCAGCGGGCGCTTTTCCCGGTCGAGGAAATGTCGGGCGTACCACCTTCTCCCGGCGTACCCTTCATGTCGGATTTGTGGCAACCGGTACAAATTTGCGACACATATTTACCAAAGTCGGCCGTAACACCCTCGCGGATCGCCAGCGGAGGTGCTGCATTATGGTCGATTTTCTCAGCCTCGAACAGTTCCAGTTCTCCCAGATCGGCCAGGATGGTCGCTCCGACGCCAATTTCGCTGGGCGGGTTCACGCGGTCGACGGGCGGCACCTGTGCGCAATAGGCGATCACCGCTTTCAAATCGGTTTCGCTGAGCTTGTTGAAACCCGCCGACGGCATATAAATAAGCGGCGTACCGTCTTGCTGCACGCCATGACGGATCGCCCGCACCCAGTCGTCGGTGTCGTAGTCTTGGGATATTCCGCCCTTTCCTTTGGTGAGGTTGCGGGCTACCAGCCGCCCTACCCCGCTTTGCTCGAAGAGGACACGCCCACCCAGGTCTTTGCCGTGGCAGTCGTTGCAGCCTTTGGTTGTAACAAGGCGCTTACCTTGTGCGATAGTGGCAGAATCAGCCGGGATGTCGAGTTTGACGGGCTTTACCGGGTATACTTTGCTTTTCCGGTTACCGATTGTGATGTAGGCTTTGGTGTAATAACCGAGTGCAAGGAGCACGATGACCAGCAACGTACGGCCGGTCCATTTCAGGACTTTTTTTAACATGGCTTTTGGAAATAACAGTTTGGAAAACTGCCGGCAGGGCCGACATTGCAAAAATGCCTTGCCGGCCGGCGATTCCCATTGTCAAATCCTTTGAAGCGTCATTATCGCTGCATGAATTGCGTAAAGCTATTTACCAAGCCATTTCTTGAAATCCATTGCCTTTTCGCGGCTGATAATCACCTCGCTCTCAGGCGCAGGCGTAAGCGCGAGCTTAATCTTGTTATTGAAATACGGGTTGATCTGCTGCACACAATGCACGCTGATGATAAACTGGCGGTTAGCACGGAAAAAGCAGTCCGGGTCGAGCATTTTTTCGAGCTCATCGAGGGTGTAATCGACCGGGTATTTCTGGTTATTCTTTGATTTAAAAAGGCTGGTACCCTCCTCGGAGTAAAAATAAGCGATGTCGCTCACCTCCACCGGCACCCATTGCTGCAAATGCTTGACCAGAAACCGTTTCCGGTATTCGGAAGGCTGCATTTGCTGGCGAAGCTGCTTGACGAGCGAATCGATCGCGTCGCGGTCTACATGGCTGGCATTTTTGGAAACGTCGCTCTCTGCACCCCTGGTGAGACGATTGTATTTCGCCAGACTGGCTTCCAGTTCCTGGCGTTTGATCGGTTTGAGCAGGTAATCGATGCTATTAACCTTGAATGCCCTGAGCGCGTACTCGTCGTAGGAAGTGGTAAATATCACCGGCGATTCCACTTTCACCTGGTCGAAGATTTCAAAGCTTTGGCCGTCGGCCAGTTCGATATCCATCAGAATAAGGTCGGGGACTTCATTCTCTTTCAGGAAATCCACCGATTCCTGCACGCTGGCGGCCTTGCCGACGATTTCTATATTCCCATCAATTTCAGTCAGTAGTTTGGAGAGTTTTCTCACGGCCAGATCCTCGTCTTCAATCAATAATACCTTCATAAATTGGTTTTGCAGTTCATGTTTAGGATCAAAAGTTAGGTCAAGATAACCAATTCCTGAAACCTGCGGGAAACGGAAACACATAAACGTCCTATGAAGCGGCATTTAAGGGCTATGAAACGTCTCCGCCCCGACTGGTACCCGCAAAATACCTTCCTGAACCGACATTTACGCCGATCGAACACTCCATACATCGCCTTGTACGCTTCATCCCCTGCTTGTCCCGTTTGGCGCACAATGCCCGCGGCGCAAGCCATGCAGCCATGCTAATTTTGGCTCAACCAAATGCAAATCTGTTAGCCATGAAAATGAAATTCTACACTCACATTGCCCTGTTTTCCCTGCTCGCTGCCGCGAGCCCCGCTTGTAAAGACGACGACAAAAAAGACGTGACACCGGAGCCTGTTAAAATCACTTTCACTGACAAAAAATGGAAGACCGAAACCTGGGACCTGGTCAAGCCGCTTGACCTCGACGAGGACGGCGACAAGGAAACCGATCTTATGCAGCTGCTCATCGAATGCGATTTCGACGACTTTATTGTATTTCAAAAGGACGGCAAGTTCATTACCAATACCGGCAGTAAGCGATGCAATGCAAACGAGGAGCAGGAAAGCTACACCGCCAACTGGGCCTACGACGAAGCGGCAAAGATCATCAAAATGAAAAGTGTGCCCAGCGGCCTGGAAAAAGACGATTGGGAAGTCCTCGAACTGACCGAAACCACTTTGAAAGTACGCTTCAACCTCCTTCCCGAAGACGGGGAATCGGCAGCGATCAAGAGCGTAATGACTTTGAAGAAGATGTGACCGCTACTCCGACACCAGCAGCGGGAGACTTACTGAGAAGTGCTGCGGGTTTTCATCGATATTAATCTCTCCCTGCCCCAGGAGGCTGTATTTCGTAGCAATATTGGCCAGGCCTATCCGGCTGGAAGGGATTGTAACCGAGCGTCTTTGGAGGTTGTTCGAGACGACAAGCCTGCCGTCGATCGTCGTGTTTAACCGAATATAGAGTGGTTGCTGAGGCATGATCACATTGTGCTTCACCACGTTTTCCATCAGCAACTGCAATGTGAGCGGCGGCAGCATATGATCGCGGTAGGCGGGGTCGATTTCTTCTTCTAACCGCAGGTTACTCCCGTAGCGCGTGCTCAGGAGGTGAAAATAGGAGCTCGCGAAGTTGAGTTCGGATTCCAAAGTAGTGAGTTCCGACTCGTTACTGCGCAGCAGGTATCGGTATACATTGCTCATTTCGTCGATGAACTGCGTCGCGAGCTCGGCATCCTCTTCGATCAGCGACGAAAGCGAGTTGAGGCAATTGAACAGGAAATGCGGGTTGATCTGCTGTTTCAAGCTCTCGAACTGGCTCTGGAGGTTGGCCTTGCGCAACTTCTCGGTTTCGAGCAGCTTCTGTTGCCACAGCTCGAACGCGTACACGCCTTCGTGTATGCACGTAACCACGACGTTCATGACCGCGCCCAATGCAAGCGCCCATTCGAAACTGGTGAGATCGTATACGTAACCCTTGAAACCGGCTGCTTTATAGAGGAAGAACAGCCCGCTGATAATGGCCAGGTTACAAAAGATATGCGCCGGGATCATGAGCAGCATTCTTTTGGGAGTTTGCTTGAAATGCGAAAACTGCCTGCGAAACCAGTAACCGATCCGGGCGTGGATGAGCTGATAGGCAAGCCCGAAAACGACAGTGGAAACGATCGTCGCCTTTGCAAACACCGAAATGTCCGAAAAATAAATGCTGCCAACCAGCAAGTAATTCATCAGCACGATGTACGCAGGAAGCAGGGCAAGAGCAATCCAAATATCCTGCTTGGTATAACTGACCAGTAGCTTCACGTCGTTTCGAATTGGTTACGGGTTGATCCTACGGGAATTCTTACGGTAAATGTCTCCCCGTCGTCGAAGAGCATCGGCTCTTCGAGGTTCAGGTCGCGAAACCGGGAAATCAGCGTTTCCAGGCCCTCGCGCGCTGCATTCACGTGCTTCGGCTGAATCGAATTCCGGACTTCGAGCTGCCTGCCGTATGTCGTGATCGACAGTTTCAGAGGCTTTTGTTTCATCACCACATTGTTCCGGATCGCATTGTCGACGAGCGTTTGCAAGGTGAGCATGGGCACCATGCAATGGGCGCAGCTTTCATCGATATTCATTTCTACTTCGATGGCCGAGCCGTAGCGGGTGCTGGTCAGGAACAGGTAGGAATGGATAAACTCGCCCTCGCTTTTGAGGGACGCCAGCCCGTTTTCGCTCGTGTGGAGCAAATACCGGTACACGCTCGAAAGCTCGTCCAGGAACGCACCGGCCTGTACGCGATCCTCTTCAATAAGTGCAGAAAGGGAATTGAGGCTATTGAACAAAAAATGCGGATTAACCTGGTTTTTAAGGTTATCGAACTGGTTTTGGAGCGCCTTTTTCTTGATAGCCTCCTCTTCCTGCAATGCTATTCCATATTGGCTCAACGAATAGATGAGCTCATAAACGGCACCCACCGCGAAGAGCGTCACCACGCAAAGGGTAATGTAAATGCCGTATTCTTTTAAGGTAAATACCTCCCAATCCCAACGCGCTAAATACACGAGCACAAAAAAGAAGCCCTGGCTGAGCACCTCAATCGCGAGATAGCCCGAAAACGTCCCGAAGATCCGTTGCCGGGTTTGGGTTATATCAGGGTACCGTGCCCGCCATTTCTCGCTCCACCGGGCCATGAGCTGCCAGGTAATGAGCGCACACCCGAGCCATGCCAGTGTGATGGTCACGCTTTTCCACTGGCTTCCGATAAATTTCTGAACAAGAAAAAGGTTCAGCAGCAATACCCACACGAGGATTACGAGCGGACGGAACCATTTCCATTGCGAAGGATTTTTCAACTTAATACCGGCAGATTAGGGGACAGAGTGCGATTTGCATTCCCGAACATAAAACTAAACCTGCCGGACCGATTTATCAAACACTTTTTCACACATTTTGCCTGCTATAAAATCCTAACTTTTTGAGCCTCAAACCAAAAATTAGTATATTTATAACCGCCGGCACTTTATCGCACCCTCGCGGAAGCCACGGCTCTTTGCGCATCCTTACGCTTTGCTACACCACAATCATCTGAAATTCGGCCCACCCGGACCGGTAGGTTTCTTGTTTTCTATTTAAACCCCTTCTCAGATGGAAGCAAACAGTTCCTCTAAAACGATCCCCCATTTCAGGGGCAGGGTTATTACCCCCGGTGACACCGACTACGATACCGCCAGAAAAGTCCATAACGGCATGGTGGACAAATGCCCCGAGTTCATTGTACGTTGCGCGGACGAGACGGACGTCGTCAAGGCCGTTCGATTTGCGCGCGAAAACGACCTGCTGGTAGCCGTACGCGGCGGAGGCCATAATGGCGCCGGCCTCGGCGTATGTGACCAAGGGTTAGTTATTGATTTGTCGGCTATGCGCAATGTGACCGTCGATCCTGTGGCGCGCACGATCCGGGCGCAAGGCGGGTGCCTGCTCGGCGATCTGGACAAGGCCGGCCATCCTTACGGATTGGCCGTACCTACGGGAATCAATGCCACAACGGGTATCGGAGGGCTTACGCTTGGAGGGGGCTTGGGACATTTGACACGCTTCGGCGGCTTGACGATCGACAACCTGCTCGAAGCCGAAGTGGTACTGGCCAATGGGACGAGGGTAAAAGCATCTCCTACCGATAACCCGGATCTTTTCTGGGCCATCCGCGGCGGCGGAGGCAATTTCGGTGTCGTAACGTCCTTTCTTTTCCGGGCACACGAGGTCCACACCGTGTACGGCGGACCGATGTTCTGGGATATCAACGACGCCAAAGTGATGATGGAATGGTACCAGGATTTTATCAAGAAAGCTCCGGACAGCGTCAGTGGTTTCTTCAATTTTCACAAAATACCACCTGCACCTATATTTCCCGAGCAGTATCACCTGCAACTGATGTGCGGCATTGTGTGGTCATGCATTGACGAGGAAGAAGCATCGGAGGTTTTCGAAATGGTACGCAAAGTCCGCAAACCCTTGATCGACGCCGTCGGCCCACTGCCTGTTCCCGCGCTCCAAAGTATGTTCGACGACCTTTTCGTACCCGGATACTATTGGTACTGGAAAGGCGATTTTGTAAAACACCTCAGTTCAGAAGTCATGGACGTGCACATCAAGCACGCGCACAGGATCCCCAATTTTTTCTCGGGAATGCACCTCTACCCTATCAACGGTGCTGCCGGCAGGGTAAGTAACGACGCCACCGCCTGGAATTACCGCGACGCCACGTGGTCGATGGTGATCGTCGGTATTTCACCGGATCCGTCGGAAAGGGACCTGGTGACCAGCTTCGCCCGCGACTACTGGCAGGAGCTGCACCCGCACGGCGCCGGCGGAGCCTATGTCAATTTTATGATGGATGAAGGCGCCGACCGCGTGAAAGCTACCTATGGCAGCAATTACGAGAAGCTCAGCCAGGTGAAAGCCAAATATGACCCGGATAACCTGTTCCGGGTAAATCAGAATATCAAACCCGCATAAAGAAAACAGGCAGGCCGTTGCGGACCTGCCTGTTTTTTTAGAATAACACCCCTTCATCATCCGATTTGGCGGGAGGGGTGTATACATCCTCCGACACTTGGGTCGAATCGGTAGCGCATTCGCCGGTATAGCCTTCGGGCCTCGGGAAAGGGCCTTTACGGTACTGAATGAGCGTTTGGTCGTTGTAAACCTTTTGCATGAATGCGCCCCACGCGGGCATCGCCACACGCCCGCCCTGGCCAAGGGCGAGGCTGCGGTAGTGAATGCTCCGGTCTTCGCCTCCAACCCACACGCCGGCCACGAGATTGTGCGTCATGCCCATAAACCAGCCGTCGGAATGGTTCTGTGAAGTACCCGTTTTGGCCGCAATTTCATTACCGTCGGTAACGCCGTACTGCCGCAAGCGACCGGCGGTACCGCCCGGATCCTCCACCGCGCCGCGCATAAGGTACAGCATATTATACGCCATATTTTCACTGAGTTCCTGGCTTTGCTGCTCGTGGAACTCGGCCAGCAACTTGCCATGGCGGTCTTCTATGCGCAGGATCGTCATCGGCATCACCTTATATCCTCCGTTGGCGAAGGACGAGTAGGCCGACACCATTTCGTAGACCGACACATCGCCGGTCCCGAGGCAAAGCGCCGGGGTAGCCGGCAACTCGCTGGTAATACCCAGCTTATGGGCATAATCGACTACCGTATTGGCTTTTACCATCTTCATGATATTCGCCGTCACCGAGTTGACCGATTTTCCCAATGCCTGGCGCAGTGAAAGCGGCTGCTCGGAATACACACCATTCGAGTTTTTCGGCGTATAATCTTCGTTTACATCGTCGATCCCCGCCTGGAAGGTAACAGGCGAATCCATAATCTTTTCACAAGGGGTAATGAAGTTCTTATCCAGCCCCGCCGTGTATACAAACGGTTTGAATGTAGATCCGGGCTGGCGTTTGCCCTGCTTCACGTGGTCGTACTGGAAATATTTAAAATTAATCCCACCTACCCACGCCTTCACGTGCCCATTGCGCGGGTCCATGGCCATCATACCCGCCCGCAGGAAGCGTTTGTAGTATTTGATGGAGTCGATAGGGCTCATGGTCATTTCCTTTTCGCCATCCCATGAGAATACCTTCATCTTATAAGGCTTGTTCATCACTTTCCATGCCTCCTCTTCGCCCAGCTTGTTTTTCAACACATTGAAATACGGCAGGCGACGGACAGCGGTATTGATGAACCCGGGGATTTCTTTTCCGTCCTCGTCGATCCATGGGTTACGGCCCTTCCAATGCTCATTGAATGTCTTTTGCTGCGCCTGCATGTGGCGCGTGAGCGCTTCCTCCATGTACTCCTGCATACGCGAGTCGATGGTCGTGTAAATGCGCAAGCCGCTGGTGTAGAGGTTCAGGTCTGTACCGTTTTCCTCGTTGTACATTTTCACCCAGGCTTTCAAATAGCCGCGCATCGACTCCCAGAAATACGGTGCCGGGCCGTTGGCGTGGGTCTCCATCGCAAATTCCAACCCGAGCGGCTTCGCGCTGAGCACATTGAAATCGTCTTCCGTGATATCGTCGTACTTCCGCATTTGCGCAAGCACGGTATTACGGCGGTTGAGGGCGTTCTGGGGGAAGCGGACAGGGTTGTAGATGGTAGGGTTTTGCAGCATGCCCACCAGCAATGCCGATTCAGGAATATCAAGCTCGGAAACGTCTTTGTTGAAATACGTCTTGGCTGCGACTTTAATACCAAATGCATTGTTACCGAACGACACGGTGTTCAGGTACATTTGCATGATCTCCTGCTTGGTATACTTGCGTTCGAGGATAATCGAAAGTATCCACTCTTTCGTTTTGGCGATCACGATCCGCACGCCGGGAATTTTACTTAGTGTTCCTTCAAACTCTTCCGAGCGCGTATTGAACAGGTTTTTCGCGACTTGCTGCGTGAGCGTACTGCCTCCGCCGGAGCTGGAATTGCCCGTGAGGATGCCCTTCGCCACCCGCAAAAGGCTGCGCGGGTCGATACCCGAATGGCTGATGAAACGGGTATCCTCCGTAGCCACCAGTGCGTTAATCAGGTTGGGCGAAATTTCGGATATCTCCACCGGCGAACGGTTCTCGATCAGGTATTTACCGAGCGACTTCCCATCCTGCGAAATCAGCTCGGAGGCGATCTCGCTTTTAGGGTTTTCGAGCGCCTTCAAGTCGGGCATGCCCCCGAAAAGCCAGAAAAAATTGTAGTTAACGGCAGCGATGTAAAAAATCAGCAAGGCAAGCCCGATGCCAAAGCCCCGCCACAAGAAAAGAATGCGACGCCGGTATTTCCCGGGTTTCAATTGAATCATGTATTTTCCAGAGTAACGTCCAATAAACCGACCAAATAAACGAATTTGATCCACAAATCAGCTATTAGAACGCTACTGGGGTGGTATTTGCTATTTTTTAGGCAAAAATATTTGAAAGGGCCCGTTGACTACGCCACCCCGGCCTGCCCCGGAAATTCAACCCGTTTTTTATATTCATTCGGACTCAATCCGGTTTCCTTTTTGAACAACCTCGAAAAATAAGGCGGGTTTTCAAAACCCAGAAGATAAGCGGTTTCCGCGACGGTTTTGTCCGTACTAAGCAGCATATTTTTTGCTTCTGACACGAGAAAAATGTGGATCAGTTCGATGGCGGTTTTGCCGGTTTCCTGTTTCAGCAAATCGCTCAGGTAACGCGGCGAGGTGTTGAGCATATCGGCCATGAGTTTGACGGACGGCAATCCTTTTTCCTGAAAGTTTCCATCTTCAAAATAGGTCGCCAGGCTTGCATTGAAACGCGAAACCGTGGTGCCCGAAAGCTGCGTGCGGTTGATAAACTGACGCTTATAAAAACGTTGCGAATATTTCAGCATCGAATCCAGGTGCGTGAGCATAATGTCGCGGCTGTATTCATCGGTGTTATTGAAATACTCACTTTGAATGCGGCTGAAAAGATCCCAAATGATCTGCTCTTCCCGCTCCGACAAATGTAATGCTTCATTGGCTTCATAATCGAAAAAACCATATTTGCGAATCTCCGAATGCAGCGGATGGCCGTTCAGAAAATCCTCATGCACGTAAAGAATAAAACCTTTTTCTTCCAGCTCGATATTATTCATTTCGATCACCTGCCGGGGTTTCGAGAAAAGCATTGAACCGTTTTCGTGATCGTATTTCGTGCGGCCGTAAAGAATATGCCCGGCTTTGATCTTTTTGAATGCGATCATGTAAAAGTCCGTCGTAAACTCCCGCCAACCCAGCGTGCAGCTTTTCAGCTCATCGCAGGTAAACATGCTGATCATAGGATGCTCCGGAGCCGGCAAATTGCTGGCGCGATGGAGCTCGCTGATGCTTTTATAATGGTCCATGGTTTTTAAAACGGTTAAATCTGCACCCGTATAAGGTGCAGATTTGATGAGTTTAATCAAATTTAACTAAAATCAGGCAGTTACCTGGCCTCCGTGAGCGGCGTCAGCTACCTCTTTCCATTCTTCCCACGTTGCAAGGCGGTCGGCGTACACCTGGTTCAACCAAGGGAACCCAACTTTACCAAGGAAGATTCGCAAAGGCGGGTTTTCCTCGTCGACTACTTTCAGAATCGCGTCCGGTGTAGCCTGCGGATCGCCGATGGTATCCGGCGTCAACCCTGCGTAAAGTGCTTCTTTAATGCCGTCGTATAGTGCGATCGGCTCGCTGTGAGTGGCCGAAGCACCGCCCCAGTCGGTCGAGAAGCCGTTAGGCTCTACGATCGTCACTTTGATGCCAAAGTCTTTTACTTCCGAGGCCAGCGTTTCGCTGAGACCCTCAACAGCCCATTTTGAGGCATTGTAAAGGCCCAGTACCGGCAGCGTGGCAACTCCCAACACGCTGGAAACCTGGATAATGTGACCACCGCCTTGTGCCCGCATTACGGGGATAGCCGCCTGCGTCACCCACAGCAGACCGAAAACGTTGGTTTCGATCTGGTCGCGGGCCTCTTTTTCACTGGTTTCCTCGATAGCACCAAACAGGCCGTAACCCGCATTATTGATCACCACATCGACGCTGCCGAAATGCCGGCTGGTTTGCTCGATCGCCGCGAAACTCGCGGCGCGGTCGTTCACGTCCAGCTGAATGGTTAAAAGCGTGTCGGGATATTGCGCTGCGAGGTCTTTCAGCGTTTCAGTGTTGCGGGCGGTAGCCGCTACTTTGTCCCCTCTTTTCAAAAAAGCCTCTGCCCATATACGGCCAAATCCTTTGGAAGCGCCGGTAATAAAAATTGTTTTTGACATGATTGACAATTGTTTTGGTGTTTTGATGCTACAAATTTACCGGGTCGCTTCCGCCGGCGGCTTATACAAAAATCCGGAAATGTGATACAGTTTTACGAAGCGGTGCGGACAGGATTTAACAGGCTGCGGGAACCGTTGAAGCTGCATTCCGGTTCCCCGGATAATGACCATCGAAACCTACTTCCCGACGCCGGAGCTGAGCCCGTTTATCCAATCCTATAAGGTGATCGAAACGCCTGCGGAAGTGGTTAATCACGTGCTGCCCGAAACCTCGCCGGTGATGGTGTTCAGGCTGAGCGGGCAGGTTTCTGTCAATCACAATGGCGGTACCAATGTGCTCGAACCGTTCGTCGTTTCGGGTTTGCGGAAATCCGGACGGGCCATGCAGTATCATTCCGGCACGATCAACATCCTGGTTGTCTTCCGGGAAGGCGGCATTGCGCCGTTCATCCGCGAACCGCTGCATGAGCTGAGCGATACCAGCATTGCCATGAACTGCCTCGATGGTTTCAGGGACACCGGCCTGCTCGAAGAACAACTGGCGGAACAGCCCTCGCACCTGGCCCGTATTGCATTGATCGAGCGGTTCCTGCTTAGCCGGGTAAGCGGCAGAACGCCGGATAATATGGTATTGGTGGCTATTCAAAAGATCCACAATGCCGGTGGTCAACTCCGTATCAGGGAACTGGCGGCGTCGCTGCACGTGAGCCAGGATGCATTTGAGAAGCGTTTCAGGCGGGTAGCCGGGCTTTCGGCGAAGCAGTTTGCTTACATTGTCAAAATGAAATCAGTGATCGAAAAGGGTCGTTCGGGCCAGACATTAGCTCAAATTGCACTCGACGCCGGCTATTTCGATCAGCCGCATTTCAATAAGGACTTTAAACTTTTTACCGGGCTCACCCCTACCGAGTTTTTCAAATCTCCGGTATTCTGGTAAATCAATGATTTTTTACAAGAATGGCAGGCAGCTGCTTTGGAATTTTGTATCCATCAAAAACCACCAGAAAAAGCTGTTTACATTCAATTCAAAAATCATGGAAGCACAACAAAACACCGAAGTCGCGTTCATCAGCAAGTACCTCATTCCCGCAGCATCCAAAGCCACTTTTCTCGAACGCCAGCAAATTGCCGCGACGTTTATCAGCACTTTGGACGGCCTCATCAGCAGCCACGCGTACGAGCGCATGACCGAAACCGGCGATACCGAATACATTACCATTGCTACCTGGGTTAGCGAAGAGGCGGTGAGCCATGCGCGGGAGGCAGTGAACGCCGAAAACCAGCGGACCGGCTTCAACCGCGCCGAAATGCTGCAAAAACTCAACATTAAAATGGAGCCCGGGCTATTCCGCGAGGACCTGGCCTGATCAACGGCCTGCATTTCGGTGGAACCAACGGGTGCGTTTCGGCTACCAGGCCGGAACGCACTTTTTTTCAAATGGTGTGTCGTATATTTAGGCTCGCATAGCCATAGCACCATGAAAAACGAAGTACTCGACGTCTCCGGAATGAGGGCGCTGCCCCTCGATCTCGATTCCGCCATTTCTTTTATGCCCTATATCCGCTTTCTCGAACAGCGGGTTGCGGAAGAGAAGACCTTAAAATCTACCTTTTACAAGAACATACTGACCTATTTCCACGAGCACCAGATCCCACAGGGAGATGTACCGCTCGACGAAGCCTACCTGTACGGCGATTTCTTCGAATATATTTACAGCAGCCTCTCGGCACCCCTCGCATCAGAACATAAGCTGGCCTGGGGCATGTGTCAGCCGCTGTACCCGCATATTTTTTACGGTACCGACCTGCTTTTCGAAATGCTGAACATGAAGCCGGCCGATTCGCAGTACGAGCTTCAAAAGAACCCCGAAGACTACCAGCGGGAGCGCCTGCATTTGATTTACACACTAATCCTGCAAAGGCTTTACAATTTCCAGGTGCCGGTGAAAATACAGCAGTATCACGCCTGGACGGACGTCGAAACCGGGCTCTACCGGTTCTACGAAGTGCTGGTTAGCCCCGAGTTTGTCGAAGTAAGCGCCACACGGGAGCTGCCGGACCTCAACTTCGTGGAAATCTACGCGCATTTCAGCGAAAAGGACGGGCATTTACAATTGCAAAAGGTGCTGCCGCTCGATATGTTCCGATTCCGGGGCTTTGCGGTGATCACCGTGTCGGATGTTACAGCTAAAATGGCCGTTGAAAATATCAAGAAGGTGCAGTTCAACCGGGTTCCCGGCGATAGTCCCAACCGCTACCAGCGCATTATCCAGTCGTTGAAAACATTGGTGCAGAACAACCGCATTGAATTTGACCTTTTCCCTTTCGTGCGCGTGAACGGGCAGGCCGTGTACGGGTACGGACAGGTAGGTACGGGCGTGCTTTTTCAGATTTGGGGCGAAAACCGGCTCACGCCCGAAGAGTTCCGGCGCCAGGCGGAAGGTTATGCCTCAAAACCAAATTCGTTCTTCTCACCCGACATTCAGGGAGAAGACGAGCGTCAGATCGGCTGGCTTACCCCATTCCGCGACCTGAATGTGCGCTCACTGGCATTGGTACCCCTTTTTGTGGATCAGAAACTCGTTGGCGTGCTTTGTATGCACACCTGGGAGGATGAGCGCTTCGACGAGAAAAAGCTGGCATCCCTCGAAATGGCATTCGCGCCTGTGGCACAGCTGCTCGACATTTATATAGAAGAGTTCAATCTGGAACTGGAAAGCATTATCAAAGAGAAATTCACCTCGATACAGCCCGCCGTACAATGGAAATTCAATGATGCCGCCTGGCATTACCTGCACCGCAGGAAAAAGGGCCTTCCCGAGGTAAACGAGAACATTGCATTCTACGACGTGTACCCCTTGTATGGTGCCATCGACATCCGCAATTCCACGAATGAACGTAATAGCTCCATCCGCGCCGACCTCGGCCACTACCTCGAGTTGCTGGATGAACTGCTGAATGCGCTTGCCAGCTTCGACCGGTCGTCGCTCATGCAAGAGCTGCGCTTCCATTGCACCAAATGGCAAAAGGCGGTAAGCCAGGGCGAACTGAACAGCACTTCGGAGAACAATCTGAACATGTTCCTCAATGAAGAGGCCCGCAATTATCTCATTCACCTGTCGCAGCAGGACCCGCGCACCGCGCCGCTCATCGATGCATACATCGGGGTCACCCACCCTGTGCAGGGCGAGGTGCACCGTCACCGGCAGGAACTCGACCACTCCATGGAACTCATCAACACGGCCGTAAACCGGTATTTCGAAGACCAGAAAGAGCTGTTACAGGAGTCGTACCCGTGTTATTTCGAGAAGTTCCGGACAGACGGCATCGAATACGACATTTACATAGGGCAATCGATTGCGCCCGATAAGCCATTCAACCATTTCCACCTCAAAAACCTGCGGTTATGGCAACTCTCGTCCATGATCGAAGTGGCGAAACTCACCCGTGCATTGCTCGGTGAAATGCCGAAAGAGCTGCATACCACGCAGCTGATTTTTGTCCATAACCACATGATCGACATCAGTTTCCGCAGCGACGAACGGAAATTCGATGTGGAAGGCGCTTACAATATCCGTTACCAGATGATCAAGAAGCGGATCGACAAGGTTCGGATCAAAAACTCCCAGGAAAGACTCACCCAGCCCGACAAAATTGCGCTCATTTACCTGCATCAGCGCGACATCGAAGATTACCTGCCCTTCATCCATTATTTGCAGGAAACCAATGCCCTCGAAGCCCATAGCGAAGAACTCGAACTGGAAGATCTGCAAGGGCTCAGCGGCCTGCGGGCGTTGCGGTTGGGAATCGTGTATTAGGTAGGCTGGCCCTGCTTCGCGTAAAGCATTGCATTGTTTCGCGGCAATTTATATTTAAATATTATTTGGACTTATTACAAATAAACTATATTTGCAAGTCCACATGCGAAGCGTGCCCTCAGCTCTGCCTTCGCTTTTTACTACTCATTTATCTCAATCATGTTTAAAAAACAACTTTTTATTGCCGCCTTTCTGCTCTGCTGCTCGGCGCAGCTCTTTGCTCATGCCCTCTGGATCCAGACTGCCCCGAAAGGTAAAGCCGGTCAGAAACAGGCGGTTAAAATCATTTATGCCGAGCCCGGAGACAAGCCTGAAAAGCTGGGCGAATGGTATTCCGATGTGAAGGATTTTGAGCTCTGGCTCACCGCGCCCGACCAGAAACGTACTAAACTGGCTACCGTTGCAGCCGACGATCATTTCACAGCCGAGTTCACTCCCGAGCAACAGGGCGTATACACGCTATCGGTAGGCCACACGTCGAAAGACCTGGGTGGAACGACGGTTTACCAGTTCAATGCCAGTGCATTAGTAACCGTCGGCAAAGCCGATGTCGGCAATAATCCGGGTGCCAATGCCAACGAATTAAATGTCTTTGCAGATCCGACGAAAACCAATAAGGTTAACAGCCCCCTCAATCTGCGCGGCCTTTTCAAGAATAATGGAAACGAAAAGCTGAACATCACTATCGCTTCACCGTCGGGATGGAGCAAACAAATCAGCACCGATGAAAAGGGGTTGGCTGAATTTGTTCCGCTTTGGCCGGGTACCTACTACATTGAAGCATCCAAAAGCTGGAAAGAGACCGGCAATCTGAACGGAAAGGAATACAAGGCATTTTGGCGCAGCGCTACTTTGCTGGTGGAAGTTGGAAAATAGTTTTTTAAAGCCTTATTCATTCGCATGTCCCTGTACGAACAAATCAGTGCCTATTGCATCCGCCACAAAATAAGGCTTGCCGAAAAGCGGGTTATTGTGGCCGACCAATTACTGGTCGCCGACGAATTTACTGACGGCGATACATTATGGCGCGACATGCGCAGCCGGGGCATTAAAATCAGTCCTGCTACCGTTTATGAATCGCTCAACTGGCTGGTGGTTGCAGGATTTGCGGAGCGCCGTTTCGCGACGGACAGCCGCAAAAATCTGTTTGGGATCCCCGAGCTTGTCCGGAATACATTGAACAGCTGAAAACGATCAATCCTGTTTATCAGTACTTAACAAAAAAGGGTCCGTTTTCCGGACCCTTTTTTGTTCATATCATTAAGCAACCACTGCATTCTTCGGTTTGCGGCCCCTGGGTTTACCAGTGTATGCCGGCTTGGGTTCTTCGGTTCCCAAAGTAAGCTCAAAACCGACAACGCCTTCTTCGTAATTAAAAAGGGTTACCTCAAAAATGTACTTTGTATTTTCAAAATCCACACCGCCTTTACGGAGAATCAGTTCCAGCGGGATAGAATATCCGCGGCCGCTTCTGGTAAGGACGAATGTTCCGTTTTCATCCGAGCTCGGAATCAGATAGAGGTGCTTCAAGGTTCTCTTACCTTGTTGCGCTCCGATTTTAAAGCGAGCTGTTTCAGGTTCGATACCTAATTCTTCCAAAGTTTTTGGAGGAAGAACCAACTTACCTGAGGACGAAACATAGCCGGTTGGCTTTGGTTTCTCCTGAGGCTTTTTCGTTACCGAAACATTATCCTCGGGAGAAAAAAATTTAATTGCTCTTGCTTTCATAAATAAATTACGGGTTGCTGGTGGATTATTACTTTCGCAAAAGTAATGAAGTTAACATTTTATTAAAATACTTTCTTAGAATAAATAATACGCCAAAACTGGCGAAAAAAATCATTGCTTAAATACCTCTGGCGCCATTTTTATTTAGCGTTTTTCGCTTTCGATTTCAAAATTGATTTTAATTGGAAGCGATACGATCATCGTTAATCCCGCCGTCGCAATTTTCATCCTTTTCTAATATACGATTCGTTCCTTCCACCAGACCGCACACCGGTACGAGTTTTATCCCAGGCGCATAACGGTTGTTAGCCTGCCGTATTAAGAAAGCCGTTTCTGAACAAATTTGTCCCATACGGTTACAAAAGTCTATTCTCAATTAACAATCCAATACCACTGATTGGAACCCCGCGCAATTACAGTGCGTAGAACTAGTTAGCCGCTAAGATTTCACCTAAGAATTAAGTTGAATTAACAAGCCGAAGGTAAAAATCCCGGTACTGCTTTATCGGACAAATCGAAAACTAACTCTCCATCAATGGTTAATGAACCAATAATTAAAGCCGGTTTCCAGACGCTTAATATTCATTCACCGGTTACAATTAGTATTTGAACAGTAACTTGTAGCAATTATTATTACAAGCCACAAATGCCGTGCCAGTGATTTTTAGTCTTTCTAAACTTTCGCGGTAGCACATTAATCCCGTACATTGCAATTACCGGACGCTCAATCATAGCCGCTATGAGAAAACTGCTTCTACTGAATTTCCTCTTGCTTTCCCTTACCTGTGCACGCGCCCAAGCCACGCGGGAAATCTCGTCTCCCGACGGTACTATCAAGCTGATCGCCCGGGCAGACGACCGGCTGCGGTACAGCATCTATTTCAAAAACCAGTTGATCGTATCGCCCTCGGAAATAGACATGGCACTTTCGGATGGCAAGAAGCTCTCGGACGGCCTTTCCAAGCCGCAGTTTACAGTAAGAAGCGTCAACGAAACCATTGTGTCGTCTGTACCTGAGAAGCGTACCCATATCCCCGACCGATATAAGGAACTGAAAATCACCCTTCCGAATGCCTTCGTCGTCATTTTCAGGGTGTATAATGATGGTGTGGCCTACCGCATTGCCACGTCGTTTCCGGGCAACATCACCATCCGCTCCGAAACGGCTGCATTCCGCTTTCCGGCCAATCATCCCGTGTATTTCCCCGAAGTGGCGCCTCCATCGGGTATGGACATCTACCATACGAGTTTCGAAGAGCCCTACACGATCAAACCGCTGGAACAGATTCATGCCAAAAACCTGCTTTTCTCTCCTATTCTGGTCGCACCGAAAGATTCGCCCAAGATCGGAATTACCGAGTCGGACCTGGAAGATTACCCCGGGATGTTCCTGAGCGGCAATGCGGAAAAGGCCTTGTTCGGCCACTTTGCACCCTACCCCGCCGAAGAAACCGAAACCAAAGAACTCTATTCTACCCGCTATGTGTCCAAACGGGCCGATTTCCTGGCCAAAACCAAGGGGACGCGCGTGTTTCCGTGGCGGGTGCTGATCATTGCACCGGAAGACAAGGATTTACCCGGTAACGACCTGGTGTACCGCCTGGCAAGTCCTTCGCGTGTGCCGGATGTATCGTGGGTAAAGCCCGGCAAAGCCACCGATGAGTGGATTATCACTTCCAATATTTTCAATGTGCCTTTCAAAAGCGGCATTAATACCGCCACTTACAAATACTACATCGATTTTGCCAAACGCTTCGGGTTCGAGCGCATTATGATGGACGCCGGTTGGAGTGATAATAACGACCTTTTCAAGATCAATCCGGACATTAATATGGACGAGATTATGGCCTATGCCAAAAGCAAAGGCATTGGTGTGAGTATGTGGACGCTCGCGCTCACACTCGACAAGCAGCTTGAACCGGCCCTGGCACAGTTCAGCAAATGGGGTGTGGATTTTATCATGACCGACTTCATCAACCGGGACGACCAGAAAGCCGTGCAGTTTTACTATAAAATAGCGGAAGCGTGCGCCAGGCACAAGATCATGCTGATGTTCCACGGTGCTTTCAAACCCGCCGGGTTCAACCGCACATTCCCACATGCAATCGCACGCGAGGCGGTGCTGGGCTCGGAGTACAACATGTGGAGCGCCAAGGCGACGCCCGACCATAATGTGCTGCTCGCATTTATCCGCATGCTTGCCGGCCCGCTGGATTATGAGCCCGGAATGCTCAACAATGCAACGCCCAAAGGTTTCCATGCCATGCCCGAAAACGTGATGTCGCTCACCACCCGCACGCAGCAGCTGGCGATGTTTGTGGTGTACGAAAGTCCGATTCAGTTTTTCGCCGGCAATCCCTCACAAGGCATGAAAGAACCCGCATTCATGGAGTTGCTGGGGAGTGTCCCCACCGTTTGGGATACCACCCGCGTTCTCGATGCGCGCCTGGGCGACTACGTCGTGACCGCGCGAAAAAGGGGCTCCGACTGGTTCATCGGCGCGCTCAACGATTCGACGGCACGGGAACTTATCATTCCCCTCAATTTCCTTCCAGAAGGCAATTTCCAGGCTACCATTTGCGAGGACGGCGCCAATGCCGATCGTTATCCTGCCGACTACCGCATTTCCGAAGCCATTCTTACTTCCAAAAACACGCTGACACTCAAACTGGCACCCGGGGGAGGGTTTATGGCCCGGCTGCGTCGGCAATAAGCAGCTTGTCTACTATTTGCGCTGCTGATCTACAATATTTGGCGAAGCTGACCTGACCCGGTTGTTTTGTTTCGCCAGAGGCCCCACCTCTGCCGTACAAACATTTATTATACCAATCATGTAGTATGCAATGCATAGTACCTAACATTACATAGCTTTGTAAAAACTATTAGCCATGAGAACTTTTGAAGAAGACTTCGGTCACCTGCCATTTCCCGGGCGCTGGCTGGGCGGTATTTCGCTCGTGCTCGCGCCCGCATTGCTGCTCACCGGCGAGCTGTTGAAGTTCCGGTTCGATTTCTTTTTTCCGGAGCAACTCAGGGCCTACCAAACCCATCCAACGTTGATGTTTACGGCTTACAGCCTATTTCTGGCCGGGAATATTCTGTTATGGCCTGCCATCGTCACCCTTGCAAATCTGATCGGACGTACCAAGCCTGTGTGGGCGGTTTGGGGCGGCAGCCTCGTGTTGTTCGGGCTCTTTGCGCGCACATTCCATTCGGGGATCAATCACCTTGCATTTCAGCTCGTTGACATCCTGAGTTTGCCGAAAGCGACGGCAACAATGGCTCAGTCCTATGGCGCATTTCACATTGTTTCGACGCTTTCGGGTGCGATCCTGTTCGGCTGGGCGGTGCTCGCCGTCGGAGCCTGGCTGTCGGGAACGTTGCGGCCGGTGGGCGTGGTGGCGCTGGCGATGATGTCGGCGCTGATGATCGGGGTGTTGAAGGGCGGAACAGTCATGTCCGTGATCGCGACGTCGTGCCTGTGCATTGCACTTGTGCCCCTGGGCGTGCGCGTACTGGCGCACGGGAGTATGCCCCCGGCCCGGCTGTTTTGGGGCTGGCTGATATTTTCTTCCGCCGTGATCGGTTTATTTTTCTTCCTCGGACAAGCGGGGTGATATTGATACGTAAGCTGGCTTAGGAAACGTAAGTGCGCCCGATTTACTATCCGCAACCATTTTCCTGCCTCCCTTTCCTCCTTTTCCTCCCTTGCCCTCCTTCTTACGACGCCCCCACCAGATCACGAAGCCGGTAACCGGCAGGCTGGCGCATATCAATCCGGCGAAAAAGGTGAGGATCTTACTCGGCAACCCCGCCCAGGCGCCCACATGCAGGTCAAAATTCAGAGCGTAGGCTTTTTCGCCATTGGTCAGTTCCCCGAAAGACCGTGAGCGCAATTTGGCTCCGGTAAACTGGTCGTACTGGCCTTGAATACGATCGTAGCGGTTGCCCGCGCTCAAATATGTGGAGGCATTCATAGGCAGTTTTCCCTTGGCAGGGAAATTGATCAGGTACCCGTATGCATTAGGCTGGTCGGCTTGCAATGCGGCAAATACCCGGTCGACCGCCTGCACGTCCTTGTTTTGGGTTGTATCTGAAAAAACAGCGGGTACCTCCACCAGCTTCCCACCGTCCGCGATGGTCTTCACACCTTTTTCGAACCAGTCGAACGCCCACACCAGGCCGGTAACCGCACATACGAACAGGATCACGCAAGCGTAAAAGCCAAGCACATTATGCAAGTCGTAGTTAACGCGCTTCCATTTAGCATTCCATTTGATTTTGAAACTCTTATCCCTGCCCGACTTATTCCATTTGGCAGGCCACCATAGTACCAGACCGGAAATCAGGATCAGCACAAATGCCAGCACCGAGTAGCTCACCACCGCGTGCCCGATCTTTTCGCCAAACAGCATCCGCATATGCAGCCCGAGCAGGATGGTAAAGAACTCGTTTTTTGAGTCTTCCAGCTTTATCACCTTGCCATTGTACGGGTTCACGTAGGCACGCTGGTAATATTTGTAATAATCCCAGTGCGAAAAACCCTCTTTATCGACCTTCAATGCGCGGAAAATGTACGTCCTGTCGGGTTCGGAAGATATTTCGACGCGCGTCACGGGCCGCTTCTCTCCTACGGCTTGTTGTGCCGCCGCCAGCAGCTGGCTCAATGGCAGTTTCGGTTTGTTTTCAGGTTGGATAAAAAGACGGTCCCGATAAACCAAGGGTTTGATTTCGTCGGTAAAAACGTAAATGGCACCGGTAAGGCCGAGCACAATAATGACGATCCCGGACGCCAGCCCCAACCAGAGGTGTAAGGTTCCGATAAGCTTGCCAAGGGCTGTCTTTCGCTGAGACATGAATGCAGTTTGGGTTGATAGCAGCCTGAAAAGGCGCTTAAATAGCTCAAAAACGTAGTTCAACGCTTTTGCAGCAAAGAAATAGCCTATTTAGTTTAATTACAAATTATTACACCCAAGAACCCTCATTATTTTCAATCAAAATAAAAATAGGAAAGCAACCAGGTACCGGAAACTAGCCGGTTGCACCACAATGGCGGCCTGCTTCGGGATTTGTTTAAATTTGCGCGCTGTTCAGCCAATTACCAAACGCCCCCGATGATGAAGCCTGCTTTCTTTTCGAAGTACGAATGGTGGTACCATCTCGCGATGATGCCCGTCTGCTTCGCGCTGGGCAATTATTATTTGCTGGGCGAACGTTACTTTGTGCATTTGCCCACCTTCCTGACGGCCTCTTCGCTGGCATTCGTGCTCTACTGGTCGTCGGTGGTGATCCTGACGATCGTCATCCGCAGGACAGCCGGCAGCGCAGCCGAAGGGCAGATACTCGAACAAATGCTGAAAATGCTATGGAAACTGGCCGCCGCGACGGTATTGCTGATGGTTTTCGATATCTGGATTTATAGTCTGGTACCCGTCCTCGATGTCGGTTTCAGCTGGTCGAAAATATGGCCGCTGGCATTGGTCGGCTTGCTTTGCGATGCATTTATCGGCGCGTTGCTCGGTTTGTTCTATGCATTGCAGCAATGGAAAAATGACCAGGCCGACGACGAAAAATTGGCCCGGCAGTCGCTGGAAGTTGAGTTTGATGCATTGAAAGGCCAGGTTAACCCGCACTTTTTGTTCAACAGCCTCAATACGCTTTCGTCGCTCATCAGCGCCGATCCCGCGCAGGCCGAGGATTTTGTAGAAGACCTCGCCCGCATTTACCGCTACATGCTCCAAGGCGGCCGTACCGAACTGGTACCACTGCAATCCGAGCTCAGTTTCCTGGAAGTGTACGTCCGGCTGCTAAAAGTCCGGTATCACGATGCGCTCGTGGTACAACTGCCCGAGCGCTGCCCGGCCGACCTGATGATCCCGCCGCTTATGCTGCAAATACTGCTCGACAATGCGGTTCAATACAATGTACTATCGCCCAGCCGCCCGCTGAGGGTTGTGATCACGCTCACCGACGACCGGGCTGTGACGGTTACCAATAATGTGCAGATGCGTCACCGCACCCTCGGCGCCACCGGCACAGGCTTGCGAGGGCTATCAGCGAAACTTATGACCTTCACTCCGCGGAAATTGCGGATCGAAGAAAGCAGCGAAGCATTCTCCGTAACAATCCCGCTCCTACCCGACGCGGCGCCTGCACAGGTTCCGATGTAGCGACAATTCATTCCAATAAAAATACAGTTGATGCAAGTTCTGTGCTTGCCGTTAGGCGCATTACACTATTTTTGAATCAGCCGCAGTAGAACTGTTTCAGCGAAACTCAGGCAGCCTGTTACAGGCAGCGGCTACCTAACCATGAAGAAAAGAGCATTGTTTGAGAAACTTCCGGACAAAATCCCTTCGGGAAGCGCACCAGCTTACGCCGTGGCTGCGCTGGCATTCCTGTTGTTTTTCGACTACATCATTGTTGGAGCGCATGTTTTCGGCGATATGGGCCTGTTCGTGAAAGCAACATTGCTGAATGCGGCGTTGCTGGCGGCAAGCTACGCCGTGCAGGCACGCGTAGCCCGGTACATTGCTACCCATTACAGCGATTTGCAGAAAACACTCATTCGTGTGGCATTGTCCATTTCGGCCTACGCGGTGATTTCGGGCGGATTTGTACTGCTGACAGCCTGGCTTTACATCGGCCAACGGTTGTTCGCATCGACGCTGACCGTACATACGCTCATCATCATTTACATTGTAAACCTGGCCGCCATTGTGCTGATCACCGGCTTGTGGGAGACATTCGATGCCCTCGCACGCTGGCGCCAGCACGAGATCAATACCGAGCGGATGATGAAGGAGAATGTGAACGGACAGCTGGAAAGCCTGAAAGCACAGATCAGCCCGCATTTTCTTTTCAATACACTTAACTCCCTTTCGGCATTGATTGGCGAAGACGCTGAGAAGGCCGAGGAATTTGTGGATGAAATGGCCCGCGTTTACCGGTATCTCTTGCAAACCAACCATTCATCCGTCGACCAGGGCGATTTCGGGCAATTAACAACGTTAAAAAAAGAACTGTCGTTTATAGAATCGTACGGACACCTGCTAAAAACGCGCTATGGCGATGGTATGAAGCTGTACATCCACGTCGAAGAGTGTTTCATGGATAGCCGCATTCCACCGCTGACATTGCAGCTGCTGGTCGAAAATGCGGTGAAGCACAATGTGATCCGCGCCAGCAGGCCGCTCACTATTTTTATATTGAGTACCGTGGACGGCCAGTTGATGGTAAGGAATAATTTGCAGAAGAAAAACCTGACAGCCGGGGCCGAAAACATTGAATCCACGCACGTCGGCCTGACCAACATTGTTACCAAATACCAACTGCTAAGCGAGTACCGGCAGGGACTACCCCAGCCGGTGATCGAAAGTAATCACGAGTTTTTTACAGTAACCTTACCACTGATTTCCTGAAAGTATGAATGCGCTTATCGTTGAAGATGAAGATTTGTCGGTCCGCCGCCTGAAAAAAATGATCGGGGAAGTAGCACCGTCACTGGATGTGGTGGGCGTTACCGACAGCATCGAGCAAACGGTGGAATGGGTGCACGAAAACCGCGCAGCCGGCAAAGCGGATCCGGACCTGATCTTCCTCGATATCGAGTTATCCGACGGCCAGAGTTTTGAGATTTTCAACCGGATCGAAGTGACGAGCGCGATCATTTTCACCACTTCCTACGATGAATATGCATTGCAGGCCTTCAAACACAACAGCATCGATTACCTCCTCAAACCCGTGCATCGCGACGATTTACAGCGGGCTTTGCAGAAATATGAAAAAATGAAAAGCCAGCCCGCCGTCGATCACTCGCTGGCAGGCATCCGGAAGCTGCTGGAAGATTTTAAAAGAGCATCGTCCGTGGAGTACCGGCAGCGCTTCCTCGTGAAACAGGGGCAAAAAATGCTCTCCATCGAAGTCGGGGAAATTGCCTATTTCTTTACCGACGACCGTTACAGCTTTTTCATGACCGACTCCAACCAGAAAATGCTCGTCGACTACACACTCGACGAACTCGCCGAATCACTCGATCCCGCCCGTTTTTTCCGTATCAACCGCGGCATAATGGTCACCCATCGCTCGGTCGACAAAATAGACCCCTATTTCGGCAACCGTCTGGCGCTCACGCTCCGTCCCGCGCATAACAAGGAAGTGCTCGTGAGCCGGGAAAAAGTGGGGGATTTTAAGGTGTGGATGGGTAAATAGGCAAACCGAAAGATTCGGCCGCCAAGCCTCAAAATTTCACCAGAACCTATTCCTATCCGGATAAAAACACCGTGCGGATAGTCGAAAAAGACGTGGTGACCAAGAAGGAGCAGCACATTTACCTCTACATAGAAAACGATAACATTGTGAGGACCAAAACACTTGACCCGGTCACGGATCAGGTTAAAGAGGAAAATCAGTTCGAGTACGACGAACATCCCAATCCTTACTTCTCGTTGACAGGCAAAACTAGCCTTCCGATGTCTCGCTCACAGCGCAATGTTACCGTCACGCGGACGCTATTCCGAAATGGGGAGTCGGTTAATTCGGAGATCAGGTATGCGTACGAATACAAAGGCCAGTGGCCTGTCAAAAGATACCAGTTACTGACCAACGGCAAAAAGCTGCTCGAACAGGAGTACTTTTATGAATAGTGCTCAAACTTTGAGCACAAGCCTGTCTTCGAGCGCCGCGTTCATGCCCGGTTCCGCACGTCGCTCGTGCGGGAGCGTGTAGAACTCCACCGTGATCGTAATGCCGTCGGCAGTTCTTTCGAGAAGCACTTTCAGGAAACCGTGTTTGGTGTCGCAGCTATATTCGAGGTTAACGCCTTCAAATTCCGGCAGGTCGCTATGGAAGCGGTAGTCGCTGGTGTAAGCCACCGGGTGCAGCTCGTCGTAACCGCCGCTACCTGCTACGATGAATGGCAACACACGGCCATTCCTATTACGGCCGCTTTTGTAATGCCGGCTGAAACGCTGGTAATTATGCACGTGCCCGCTGAAAACGATGTCGGGGTAAATGCCGATTTCTTCGAAAACGCTTTCCAGCAATTCGATCATCGGCATACTCGAACCGTGGTTGACATCCGCCGAATAGGGCGAATGGTGGAGGCAAAGAATTACCGCTTTGTCGGGCCGCTCGCTGTCGGCGCGTCGGAGTTCGTGGATCAGCCATTCGCGTTGCTCGTCGGTCACCACACCGAATTTCGGAACGTTGCTGTACATCCCGATGATGTTTGCCAATGGCGTGAGAAGCGTCCAGTACGCATTAGGCTGCACCATACTCTTGCGTTCCGCATTGCCGCTGAAAGAGACGGTCCGCCGTTCGGTATCGCAGAAAACGGCCGTAAAAGCATCCAGGCTGTTGTATCGGACGCGGCTGTCGGGATTGATGTCGCTGTCGTGGTTGCCCGGGATCGCGAAAATCGGGCCGGGGTATTGCTGATAAGGCTCAAAAAATTGGCGTTGGTACTGGCTGGCCTCACCGAAATTGTAGACCACGTCGCCCAGGTGGAATAAAAACTGGGGCTCATATCCGGTTTTCTCCGTCGCTTCGAACTGCTTCACCATCTCTCCTACCACCAGTTTCTGAAAGTCCGGCGTACGGATACTCCCGGTATCACCCACCATGTGGAACGCCAGTTTATTCTGATCCGGCAGCGGATCGACAGCTTCAAGATCTAAATGATAAGGATATTTCCCGGACGGCTTCGGCGCAGGCTGGTACTTGAATGTATCGTCGGGAACGTCTCTTTTGAAAACGGGTTTGGAGAATTTCTTGGAAAAATCTGATTTCATTACGGATGGCTGCCATTTATCAGCCTTTTGGTATTTGCTGATGGCAAGCTAGTAAAAAAACAGAGCTTGGGGTTGTAAAATTTGTATTAATTCCGGTCAGCCCCAAGCTGCTGATATTATTTAAAAACGCTCCTTACCACCTCTCCAACCGGATGGTTAGCCGTAAACTTGAAACCCATCAGCTGTGCGACGGTCTGTGCGAATTGATCCTGATAAACCTGCGACTGGCTTTTCATTTCTCCGCTCGCCGGGGTATCCGGGCCTATAATCGCCATCCAGGTTTCGTTGGAACCCGGCGCCGAAGTGCCGTGGCTCGTCCAACGGTCGCCGAGGCCGCGGCCGTGGTCGGGGTAAATGATAATCGTGGTTTTATCCTTATAGAACGGATCGGCCTGCATGTAGTTCCAGAGGCTTCCCACCATCGCATCGACGTAATGCGCGCCGTCGAGGAACGAGTCGTATTGGCCGTGGTGACCGAACTCGTCCATATCCGCGAAATCGATATGTACCACGCGCGGGTGGTTCGCCTCGATGTATGAGCGCGTCAATGCGTAGGTATGGGCGTCAAAGCGCACCGTTTTACCAAAGTACTCGGGCAGGTAATTTTGCAATTCATTGGCCAGTTTCTGGGCTTCGGTGAGGTTATTTCCCTTCACTTTTTCGCCGGGAATATTCACCAGCATACCATTGCGGTCGCGGTTGAGAATGCGGGAAAGTGCATCCCACGAAGCGAATGTGACCACTTTGCCTTCGATGCCCTTTTGCTTGTTGAAGAATTCGAGCACATTCTCATTCGGATTATTCGGGTAATCATTGCTGTTGACTTTCTCGTCGTAATACCCGCAAAGCGTTTCGCTCCGGCCAGGGTAGGAAAACCAGTATTTGTTGCGCACATTCATAAGATTGCCCAGATCGCGGTTTCCATAAAGCTGCCCATGTTTTGAAATGGTATTCCAAAAGAAAGGCATCAGCTTGTTCCGGCGTTCGGCGACGGTTTTGCCCCAATATTTCGCGCTCATCGCTGCGGAATCCTGCTGGCGGTATTTTTTGGAATAAAACAAAACCGAATCCGCGCCGCGGAAGATCTCCTGCCAGCGGCAGCCGTCAACGGAGATCATGACCACATTTTTCGTTTTGATTTGGGCGGTGGTTACAGTGCTCAGAGCCACTGTGCATAAGGCCGCCAGGATCGGGGTGAGTACAAAGGTTTTCATAATGTTAAGGTTAAGAGTCCGGAAAAGTAAAAACTTCCTCGGGACAGAAGATCCGGAGGAAGGGTAAATTTTATTTAACAAGCCACATTACGCCATTCTGGGTGTCGGCCCCATTGAACTGCGTTTTGAGCGCGGCTTTCACATTTACCTCATTGGTCGTGTATTCCGAGGTCGGGTAAGCCCAGCGGACGGGGATTTGATTGTTGTTCGCATTGGATTGCCCGATATCAAATGCGGGGATGCCCGTTCGGCGGTAGTTGTAGAACGCCTGGCGCCCCGAGTTTTCGAAGAATGCCATGTACTTCTGTTCGAGAATCTTCTGCAAGCCTTTTTCGGTATTGGCCGGATACGGGTTCGCCGCCAGGAACTTATCGATTTCCGATTGGGCGATGTTGTAAAACTTCATCGATTCGGTAACGCCTTTGCTGTAATAATCTGCCGCATTACCCGCGAGCCAGCCGCGATTGATCCCCTCTGCAATGCTGAAATTCACTTCGTGCGCACCCAGCTGGATCGCCGGCACACCAGCCGCCGACGCCTCCCAGTAATCGAAATTGATCATCGAGAGCAGCCCTTTTCCCGCCTCTTCAAGAAGCGTCGATTGCAGGTCGCCGGTTTTACCTCCGCCGTAGCGTTGGTAGGCATCCGCATTGCCTTTCAGAGCCTCGGCGGGCAATGCCACCACGAGCAGGCGCGGGTCGCGGGTGGTTTTGGCGATATTGACAAAGGTGGCCCCCAGGGTGTTCCGTTTGTCGTTTTTCACCACTACCCCATTGCTCGGCCACAGCGGGTAGGTATTGATGGTGTTGTAAACAACCTGGAAGTTGTCCGCATTGGTAGTAATGAGCGGATATTTGGCCGGATCGTTCACGATTGCCGCGAACTGTTGCTTCACGTTCAGATCGGGGGTATCGTCGGCACGCTTGCTGAGGCTGATGAGCACGCGCAGGCGGTAGGAGTTGATCAGTTTCTGCCATTTGGCGAGGTCGCCGCCGTACAGGTAATCGCCCGAGATAGCCGGTTTTTTCGCGATCAATGCGGGCATTTCAGCATTGGCCTCATCCAGCCATTTCAAAACCTCGATATATACATCCTTCTGGCTGTCATATTTAGGCTTGAAAACCCCGTCGCTCACCCCTTTGATCGCCTCCGACATCGGTACGTCTCCGAACATCTCGGTAGCGCGGCTGTAAAAATATGCCTTGAAAAACTTCGCCAATGTGAGGTAATGTGCGCCCACATCGCCGGTTTTGGTGGCCTCGATCTCCATGCGGCCCACATTACGGAGCGAGTTGTAAAAAACGTCGTAGGAGCCTGTCGTCCAGCCGTATGCCTGGCCATCGTAATAGGCCTCATTCTGCGTCATAAACTGATTATGACGGTGATCGGCACTCCATGGTGAATCCCAGGTGTTGGTCAGAATCCCCGTAAGGATAAGGTCCGCGGATGGGTTGGTGATCGCACCCGGGTCCTTTTGCAGCGTATCGATATCCTGGCAACTTCCCAGGCCGAGCGCCAGCGACAATATCATGTATTTGATCTTTTTCATTGGTAATTCCGGTTAGAAAGTCACATTCAAATTGGCCCCGAAGCTCTTCACAGACGGCGTCTGGAAGCTGGTGGTCGTGCCGGTAAACTGGTCGAGGTCGATGTTTTTGGTATATTTCCCCGTAAAGTACAACAGGTTACGCCCAACGAGCGAGAGGCTGGCCGCCGATGCAAAACGCGTTTTGGAAAGCAGTTTCGCAGGGAAATTGTAAGTCAGTACGACCTCACGCAGTTTCACATAAGTACGGCTCTTGGCAGCGATGTAATTGGACTGATAGTAATTCGTCGCCCACGCCTGCCACAATACCGGTACGTTGTTTTCTGTAAACTCACGGGTATCGGAGATCACATTACCATCCTGGTCGGTATTCAGCTGGCCTTTCACGATCCGCTTTCCGGAGGTCATCACAGAGCCCTTGTAGTCGGCATTGTCGCGGTTTTGCCAGTCTTTCAAGCGGTATTCATTCGCCGACTCCGGCGCTGTACCGCTACCGAACTGTTTGGTATACATATAGTTGTTAACCTTTCCACCGAACCGGCCATCCACCTGAAAGCTCAGTGTGAAAGACTTGTGCGTGAACGTGTTGTTGATTCCCGCGGTGAATTTATTGTCGTAATATCCGATTTTGGAATTGTAAGGATTGTAAGCAGGCATTCCATTCGAACCTACGATGATATTACCGGTTTCATCACGCTGAAAATCTTTGATATAATAGGAATCATCGCGTTCTCCCACATGGATGTTGCCATTCCGCTGCTGTACACCGTCGATCTTATCAAGCCATTTGTGGTTCAACGACCAGTTCCCCGACACATTCCAGGTAAGGTTTTCGTTCTTCACAACCATTCCGTCCACGCCCAGTTCGATCCCCTTGCGTACGTAGGTGAATGCATTCCGCTGCACGCCCGACACACCCGAGGTCACAGAGGTAGGTACGCTCACGATACCCGGGCCTTCCACGTTCCGGAACACCGCAGCGTCAAAACCGAGCCTGTTATGCAGAAAACGCATTTCCAAGCCGAGTTCGAAGGTTTTCACACGAGCCGCTTGCAGGTTGTCGCTGTAAAGCGTGCCGGTGTAGCTCACGCCGGTGTAAGAATTATTCCAGGGCGCCGAGCTCGTGTACGTCGGGAGCAATTTGTAAATATCATATTGAGCGTTCTCATCCACGAAATCACTCGCCACGTTGGCATAGGCACCGCGTACTTTCGCGAATGAAATGGCCTGCGGCAGGTCAATCACCTCCGAAAGCACCGCGCTCAACGAAGCCGACGGATAGAAATAGGTATTGTTTTTCTTAGGCATCGTGCTCGAACGGTCGGCACGGCCTGTGAGGCTCAGGAAGAGGAAATCCTTGTAATCCAGATCCACAAAACCGTATACACTTCCCACCCAGCGCTTGGCGTAGTCATTGGCGGATGTCGAAGGCTGTACGGAGTTCGAAAGATCGTACACACCCGGCACGAGCAGGCCTTTGGTGGTTTTACCAGTGAGCGAGGTCACTTTCACAGAGCGGAGGTTGCCGTACAACGAGGCATTCAACCCGAAATCCTTGCCGAAGCGGTTCTCGTATTTCAATGAAGTTTCGGTATTGTTCTCCCAGAAACTGTCGTACGTTTCGGAATAGCCGCCGGCCTGGTTCGGGAAGCCGAAATTGTAGAGATTCGACGAAATCGGGGCACGCGTGCTGCGGTTGCGGTTCCAGGTGCTCACGTTGGTACGGGCATTGAATGTCAGTTTGTCGCTGATTTTATAGTTCATCTGCGCAAAACCGTACACATCGTTTTTATAGTAGGTTTTCAATGCCTCGTAGGCGGTCATCCAGGGATTATCGTAAATGGTATATTCCCGGTTGTACTGCTGCGCATTCTCCTTGCCGGGCTGCCAGTAGTTACGCAGATCGTTCACGTCGTAGTCCACGCCGCCCCACACGGTAAATATGTAAATAGGGCTTGCAGGGCCGTAGTCGAGCGTCGGATAATTGGGCGAATATTGGCGGTTGTAGTTAATGCTCGCATCGAAGCGCAGCTTTTTACCTGCATTAATTCCTCCTGAAATGTTCACGTTGGTACCACCGAGTTTGGTATTCGGCATCTGACCGCGCTGGAATGTCTGCGAAAGCGAGAGGCGGAAATCGCCGAACTCGTTTTTGCTCGAAATAGCGAGGTTATTGGTACTCAGCAAGCCGTTCCGAAGGAAGTTGGTGAGGTTATTCTTGCCTCTCGCGAGCCAGGGAATAGGCACCAGTTCGCCGGTTTTGGGGTCTTTGGGACTGTTGTATTGGGTGATCAACTGTCCCTCGAAACGCGGCCCCCAGATATTGTAGTCGTTGTCGTTGATCCCGCCGCCGCGACCGTCCTTGAACGCATATTCGTAATCGCTGCCCGGGCCGTACTCCGTCTGGTATTTGGGGATTGCATTAAAACCGGTCTGCAACTGGGTACTGGAATTGAAATCGACCGTGAAGCCTTTCTTCGCGCCGCTACCTTTTTTGGTGGTGATGATGATCGCCCCATTCTGGCCGCGGTTACCGTACAATGCTGCCGCACTGGCTCCTTTCAGTACCGAATAGGTCTCGATGTCGTCCGGGCTCAGGTTCCAGGAATCGGTGTTCATCGGCACGCCGTCGACCACATACAATACCCTGTCGCGACCGCGCAGGGTCACCTGCGGGCTGGAAAGCAAATCGGGGCTCTGTGCGATGGTGAGGCCGGCTACTTTACCCGTCAGCGAGCTGATCGCATTCGGCTCGCGCGCTTTCACCATGGTAGCGCCTTTCACTTCCGACACCGAATATCCTACCGCCTTTTTCTCCTTTTTAATACCCAAAGCCGTGACAACCACCTCATTAAGCTGCCGCTGGTCGGCCGTCAATGCAATGTCGATCACCGTTCTGTTTCCCACGGCCAGTTCCTGTGAGACAAAGCCCAGGAACGAAAAAACCAACGTATCCTTCTCACTATCAACCCGCAATACGTACTTCCCGGTAGCGTCGGTCACCGTCCCGCGCGAAGTTCCCTTGATGAGGATATTCACGCCGACGAGCCCTTCCTTGCCTGCACCTTCGGTTACTTTACCGCTAATGGTCCGTTCATTTTCGGAGGCATTAATTGTCGAACGCACAACTTTATACGTACGCTCGCTACCAAGGGTATTTCCCGGCACTGGCATAGCGGCATAGGCGTGGACTTCCCGCGGAAGCACCGCCGAGAGCCCCAGGCACAGCGTGAGCGCAACAGACCAGCACCCGCCAGGGCGCTTCCGCTCTAAAAACGTAATCTTTTTTTTCATAAGTGATTGTTAATTAGCTGGTATTTCAAAGTCAAAAGGGTTCCATCAAAGGCCGAAAGGCCTTCTTGCAAATGTGCACGCGGCAAATGCGGGCAAAGCGCTGCACTGGCACCAGAAAGCCGGGCGCCCAGGTACGATCGCCGGACACACTACTTCCGGCTAACAGTGGTCATTCAAAAACAAAAGTTCGTGGTTAATTCATGTGCAATCTGGATTGTGAACAAATACTAAACAGTCTTTGATTATCACTACTTCAAAATATTCTGCGGCTAAAACCTAAAAGTAAAGTATAATTAAACAATCTAAAAGCTTTTGCTCATATTTATCCACCAATTGCTCATTTTGTGTTCGAGCACGTCTTTATATGTTTACAAATACTCTATATTTTCAACCTTCGACACAAAGATATTTCAGACCTCTCAGAAACAATTTACCTCAATGTTAATTAATATTTAACTTTTACAAAGCCACCCGTTCCTGCCGGCCAGGGGCCCGGTAAGGAGTGCGCTGCATTACCGGCGAGTGTTAAGTATTTGAGAGCAAATCAAAACTTCTTATTTACCTAATAATGGCTTAACACCACGGAAGCATCTTTGCGGCACTTATGAAGATAATCCGCAACATCCTGCTCGTTTTTTGCTCGTGGGTACTCTGGCTACTCGTGTCCCAGTTCTTCTTCTGCCCTCGCTTTAAATTCAATGATCCTATTCCTTTCGAAGGCCCCGTCCTCTATAATCCTTACGATTCAATCGATAGCTCGCACTGGGTCAAAAGCAACTTCCACGCGCATGCGCATGCATGGGAAGGCGCCACCAACGGGCATGGGACCGCAGCAGACATCCATCATGCCTACAAGGCGCTGCATTACGGCGTGCATTGCGTGTCCAATTATCATCATATAGATACGACCTATTCTACACATACCAATTATCTTTCGGCATACGAACACGGATATAATATCCGGAAAACACACCAACTCGTACTCGGAAGCACCGAAGTACAGTGGCTGGATTATCTTTTTCCGCAGACCGCGCATAACAAGCAGCACATACTGAGCCACCTCTCCGGCCCCGACAACGTGCTAATCCTCAACCATCCGGCATTGAAAAACGGCTACACCGCCGAAGACCTCACCCAACTCACGGACTACGATTGCATGGAGGTATTAAACCCGTCCGTAACCTCCACGGCTCAGTGGGACGCGGCATTATCAGCCGGTAAGCGGGTATTTATAGTTGGCGCCGACGATATCCACGACGTGATTTCAAAAGAACGGCTTGGCACGCGATGCACTTTCGTGAATGTCCGGAACAATTCGGCAGGCGAGGTGATCCATGCATTAAAAACCGGGCAGAGCTACGGGGTAATCGTCGGCGAAAACCAGTCGCACGATGCTATTCCGCAACTGCAAAGCCTGACGGTGCGCCACGACACAATTAATGCCCTGATGACGCAAACCGCCTCCGAAGTGACCATTACTGGTCAGAACGGCAAAGTACTCGCCCTCGCCCGCCACACGGATCGCATCAGCTACCGCATCACGCCCGACGACCGCTACGCCCGCGTGACGTTCAAATACGCGAACGGCACGGAGATTTTGCTGAACCCCGTGTTTTTTACCCCTAAAAACGGCTATCAGCCGGCACCGGTTTATGAGAATTTCAATGAAACCATGTTTTTCCGCAGCATCGGCACCTGCATTCTGGGCGGCTGGCTGCTGCTCCTGGTACGCCTGATCACCGGCCAACGGCCGCAACGCTACGGACGACGCAGGCTCTCATGGCGATAGAATACGTTCAGAAACACCCGTTAACTGCGCTGGTGATCGTTTTTACGATCATCAGGCTCCTCATTGCCAACCTCATCAACCTCGGCAACGACGAAGTTTATTACTTCACCTACGCCGTCCTGCCCGATTGGAACCATTTCGATCACCCGCCGCTGGTCGGGGTTTTTATCCGCATTTTCACGGTCAACCTCCATTGCAACCAGGAGGTATTTGTGCGAATGCCTGGCATCGTAGCGGCGGCTGTCAATACCTGGCTGATTGCCCGTTGCGGCATGTTGATCAAAAACCGTAACACCGGCCTGATCGCTGCCGTACTTTACAATACGTCTGTTTACACGAACATTCTTTCAGGCATTTTCATCCTTCCCGATTCGGTTCAGCTCCCGTTCTGGCTGGCTGCCTTGTATGTTATGCTAAGGTGTCTCAAAGCCACAAATCCGGCAGATATACGTCGGTACCTGCTACTGACGGGCCTCTGGATTGGCCTGGCGACGATGAGTAAGGTGCACGGCGTGTTCCTCTGGTTCGGGCTTCTCGGCTTTATTGTTTTCGACCGCCGTGGCCTGCTCAAAAGTCCTTACTTATATGTATCGATGGCCATTACCGCATTGCTGGTATCGCCGGTTTTGTTCTGGAATATCAGCAACGACTTCATTACCTGGCGGTTCCACAGCGAACGCGTGGTGATCGGCAATGGCGGCATCGATATCAAATCGTTTTTCAGGACTGCTATCGGTCAGGTGTTGTATGCCAATCCTTTCCAGGTCGCCATCTTCCTGTTTACCGGCCGAATGGTCGCACGCGGGCTTTCCGTGGCTGGTGCGGCGTCGGTCGCATTGCTCTATTGGTGCAGTCTGCCCATCATAGCCTGCACCACGCTGGTTTCGCTTTTTCGCGACACGCTACCGCATTGGAGCGGGCCCGGGTTCGTCGGTCTCATGCTCATCGGGGCAGCCTGGGCCGATCACTTCATTTCCCAGGGCATTAATACCCTTCCCAAAAAACTGCTGCACGGCTCCGTGGGGCTGATTTTATTCGTATTCACCATTGGTCCCATCCTTATCCGGTCCTACCCAGGCGCAATGAGCCCCAAACCCTTCCCGCATACCGGTGCGGGCGATGCCACTTTGGATATTACCGGCTGGGAGCAACTATTACCGGCATTTGAAAAGCTCCGTGCGGACGACATCGCCAGCGGCCAAATGCAGCCTGACGCGCCGATGGTCGTGCACAAATGGTTTCCGGGTGCTCATATTTACTACCATGTCGCATACCCCCTCGGCATGCGCACCGTGGGCGTCGGGCGCCTGGAAGACCTGCATCAGTTTGCCTGGCTCAACCAGCTGTACGGGCATGTCGCTCCCGGCGCCGACGCATGGTACATTACCCCTTCCAACAATTTCAGCGATCCCGCCGAACAATTTGCCGGGCAATTCGAACGCTTCGAAAAAGCCGGAACCATCACCCAAAGGCGCAACGGACAAGTAGCACGCTACTGGTTTGTTTACAGGCTTCGGAATGCGATGCGCGGTTTGGGGGCGGCCGCTGACGATGGGGCCTCACGGCCCGACCATAGACATAGACCATGGACCATCGACCATCGACCATGGATCGCAGCACGGCGACAATAGGCCTCCCGAACATGCCTGATGCTTCGGAACAGGACACCCCATCCGGGGTAAAACATCCAGCCGCACTGTATTGCTACAAACAGAGAGCCCCTCTGGGGCGACTCTTGAATATGACAGATCGTCGATGGTCCATGGTCGGGCCGCAGGCCTTACGGTCGGCGGTCGACGGTCAGCCCTCGGCCGTCCATAATCGCCCCCATGGTCGATGGTCCATGGTCGGGCCGCAGGCCCTATGGTCAACGGTCGGCGGTCGCCGGTCAGCGGTCAGCCGTCAGCGGTAAAAAAACATTCCCCCCATACAACCATTTCCCGATCTTGCGGCCTCTTTGATACGAATACGCTAAAAATCCCCGCATGACTTCGGAAGCCGATTTGATTACTGGTTGCCTTTTAAATGACCGTATTGCCCAGCGACAGCTGTACGACCGCTACAAAAAAGCGATGTACACCCTCGCCTACCGCATTACCGGTGATTTCGACGATGCCAACGACGTCTTGCAGGACTCATTTTTGGAAGTATTCAAGCATTTGAACCAGTTCCGCGGTGAGTCGACGCTCGGTGCGTGGGTCAAACAGATCGTCGTCCGGAAATCGACGAAAAAGAAGCGGCTGGTAATCTGGCAAAATGTGGATGATTATACAGGTGAAGGAGTCGACTGGGGCGAATCGGAGATCAATGCGGCGCACCTTGAAACAGCGGTTTTATCATTACCCGATGGTTTCCGGACCATTTTTGTACTTGCCGAAGTGGAGGGCTACACACACAGGGAAATCGCGGAGATGCTTCATATTTCGGAAGGCACCTCGAAATCACAATTGTTTCATGCCAAAAGAAAGCTCCGCGCGATGCTTTCGGCGAACTGACCTCGATTTTAATGGAAAAGAACCATATAAACCTGCAAAATGCGATTCGCCGCTTCCCGGCCTACGAACCCGGGGACGAAGTTTGGAATGCGATTAATGAAAACCTCCTGGCGCAACCACTCCGCCAGGCGCTTTCAGAAATGCCCTCTTACGAGCCGGACGACAAACTCTGGGATCTGATCGACCGTAAAAATACGCAGCAACAACGCTGGAAATGGGGATATGCGGCAGCAATGCTGCTGATGGCGGCCGGAATTGCCTGGCTGATACTGCCGACAAGTTCGGCGGGCATTGCGTACTCACAGGAAACCGTCGACCAGCGGCTGCAAATGGATGCCGAGTTGAAGACCGATCAGCAATATCGCCTCCTGAAAACCTATTGTGAGACCGAGACGCTGGTTTGCAAGAGTACCGAATACCAGTCGCTGCAACAGGAATACGAGCGGCTTAGCTCGGCATCGGAACAGCTCGTGCAGGCGATCGGCGATTACAACACCGAGCCGGCCCTTTTGCGACAGTACAACGAGATTGAAAGACAAAAAACGGACATTCTGAATGCAATGGCCAAGATGATTTAAGCACCATAACAATGAAAACGTATCTCAAAAATATCCGAAAATTAACCCTGCCCCTGCTGGTTGCGTGGGCGCTCGGAGGCCCTCATGTGTACGCGCAGGGAAAATTGCAGGTTGCCACCAAAAGAATCGAAAAGACGGTGAGCGCGCCCACCGTACGGACACTGTACATCAGCGCCGAAAAAGCCGACATCGAAATCGTGACCTGGGACAATTCCGATATTGCCGTGGTGATCGAGCTCTCGGCCCGCCATCCGGACCGCGCCACGGCCACGCAGGACCTTTCCAAGTTGCAGTATATCGCCGACCGTAATGGAAAGGATTATTTCCTGCGCAATTATATTGTATTAAAAGATGGGGAAAGCAAGCCCGTTTCGAACCTGAAAGCGAGGTACACGATCCATTTACCCGCATCATGCGCTGTCGATCTCAAAAATTCGTTCGGCACCATCATCCTGCGCGGCCTGACCAACCAACTGAACCTCAAAGCGGATTTCTGCACAACAAACCTGACTGGATTAAGCGGCAAAGGTGCCCTGCAAACGACATTCGGTGAGCTTTCGGGCAACGAACTGGCGGGGACATTCACCTTTGCGAGCGACCATACCAACGTCCGCCTGGAACAGATCGCAGGGGCTGTTCGCATCGATGCCGCATACGGGAACGTCGAAATCTTCCCGACCGTGGGCCTCACCAGCCTGGGAATCCATTCCAAAAAGGCCGAAGTGACGCTCCTGACGAAGAACTGGCAGCATTTCGACTATACCATCAACGGCGCCTACGCCACCATGAAACTGCCCAACGGCTTTAAATGGAAACGCAACACTGCCGATTTCAAAGAAGCATTTTTCTCCCGCAACCAACTCGCCAGCGTCGACATCAACGCCGAGTTCGGAAGGGTCACGATTAAATAAAACGGGTGCTTTAACTATTAGCCATGAAAGTAAAATTACTTGTGTTGCACGTGTTGGGCATTTGCGGATTGTGCTTTGGACAAGACGTGCCTATCATGTACACCTAGGAAACCGACCCACTCCCAAAACAATATTTCATCGACCGTTATGAAAATCTGTTCATGACGAAAATCCCAACTAGGCAAATGCTCAAGCTGGACTATACCGGCTCGGATTATCGGGGGACAGGCTTCCAGTTGGGCTATGAATACAAGCTAATGCCCACGCTATCACTCGAATTGGCGATTTACGCGCAAAGGAGTTTCGGCAACGGATTAAGCCTCAGGATACCCATCGGATTCAACTTTTGGGGCATACAAAAATGAGGTGGTGTCCCAATATGAACAAAAGGATAACGAATGGCCTGAGCGCCAACAATTTTAGTCGTCAATATCTCGGGCTTTCGTACGATCGCTCATTCAACTTTTCGAAAACGATGGTTAATTACCACGAAACAATTCAGTGCGTAGGATTAGTTTGGGGATTTCAGAGCCGCTTTTTCTCCTCCGGCCATGTCGACATTTCAATTGGCCTATTCAACAGGCCGATCTGGGGTGTGTTTCCTAAGAACTATTCCAAAAACTTCATCCCCGTAAAACACTTCGTGCTGGCAACACAGCCAGTAGTGGGCGTCGCCATCGGCGATTGGAAGAAGTCAGGCGCGGCAGCAAAATGCGAGGCGTTGTTTTGCGAGGAAGATATTCAACGTCATTGGGAAGTCGGCCTTCCAGACGTTACCATCGGCCAAAAAAACCAGAACATCGGAGTGGACATTGCTTTGGAGAACAGATTGAGGCACATCTCGTTTTCCATACAACCCAAAGCGGCGTTTTACTACTCGCACCGACATGTGTTGAAAGAATTTAGCTACTCCTATCACAATCTTGGTTTTAGTCTTAAATTCCGATATTATGTTTTTCAGACACTCCGGGTACGGAAAGGGAAGTCAGGCTATAACTTTTCCGGACCATACGCATCGTTCCTCACTGGCTATTATCTGATTAGAAACAGACACAATCTTAACTCCGAACAACAGGGCCAGAAGGTAGGAAACATCAGCATCGAGCCCGCCATCGGATTTCAGCAACGACTTTTCAAAAAGCTTTTCGTCGACGGCTCCGTCTTCTATACCAAAAACATTGTAAGCAAATTCTCCGCCGACCGGAAAGGCTATTTCGCATCGTGGCTGGGGCTAGGATTCATTTTCTGAAATAACGGGTCGAACCGCCGGCACTCAGAACACAAAAGGGCAGTGCCTTAAACCATTTAGCTATGAAAAGAGAAATACTCGCATTGTGCATGCTGAGCTTAATTTGGAATTCAGTATCCGCGCAGGACAGTCTTACTGTCAGCTTCTCAGAGGAGCAGGATACTTTGGTAAAGCAGCGGTTTATAGACAGACATGAAAATGTGTTTATGACTAAAGTTCCGACGAAAAGTATGGTTAAGCTTTCTGCTGTCGACTCCCGTTTTGCCGGCACTGGCATATTTGCATCCTACGAGCACAAGATACTGCCGAGCTGGTCACTCGAAGCTGGGGTTTACGCGCAACTCCTCATGATCAACAACTCGCTGGTGTCTGAATTACGCAAACTTAAAACTGAGAACATCAGCTACTGGGCCATAGTGAAGGCAAGATGGTATTTCGATATGCGTCGGCGAATGCAATTAGGTTTGAACAGCAATAACTTTACAGGTATGTACCTGGGTATGAACTACGAGTATTTATGGAAAAACCCTTACACGCGTGTAACGGGCCACGTACTTGGTTTGACACTTGGATTTAAAACACGTTTTTTAAACCATGGCAATCTTGACCTCGGGATCAATTTGTATTCTCGGCAACTCGGTTGGGGGACTATGAATGGCGACTACCAAAGTATATTCAAGCCGAAATACTTTGTGCTTTCCACCCATAAGACATACGGAATTGCATTCGGTGATTGGAAACGAAATCCGAATCCAACCGTTTGCGATGTCCTCGTCTGCGATGAAGACATTCTTAGTCAATGGAAATTCGGGCTCCCCGATATTTCTATTTCTCTCACCAAGCAATTGGTGGCAGTAACAGCAGCCTACGAAAGGAAGATCGGCAAAACGCCTCTGTCAATCCAGCTTATGAACGAGAGTACACTTTCCAGTTACACGAATAGCGGACTCTTCGGAAGTATCCTAACTGATCTGCAATTGAGATACTACTTTCTTCAAAGCCTTCGGCTTCGAAAAGGTTTGGGCGGATCAAACTTTTCCGGGCTCTACCTGGTAGGTGCTGCCGAATACTATCAGGGCTGGAACGCCAAAGAAAAATTTTCTTACTCAAACAACCGCTATTACGCTATGCAGACAGCTAAACTTGGCCTTGGTTTCCAGCAGCGCCTCCTAAGCAAAGTGTTTATTGATGGCGCGCTCTTCTACCAGGAAAATTACATACCCCGGAGCTGGAACAATTCCCTGGGAAGATCAAAAAACCGTCAGTTCAGCTCGAAACTAACAATCGGGTTTACCTTATAGCCGCCTATCTGCCACGATGTTGAAAATTCAGTCGGAACCTAACAAAGACGCTGATCAGCCGAAATAGGACTACGCTCGCAAAGTACAAACATTAGGAGATTCGTCCGCACTATTAAAAATCTGCTAATCCACACCAAACGGGTAAACTGAACCAGTCGGTAACTTTTTAGTTTTGGTCCTAAAAGCCAGCTGACCAGAACACCTATGACAACGTATTTCAAATTCCAGCCAGCGCGACTGGCAAGCATAGTCGTATTGCTGATAATTACTTCTTGTTTATTTCAACAAGTTGTTGCCCAAACCTCCGCCCGCCCATTCATCCCCCTCTGGGAAAACGGGGCGCCTGGATTCGAAAGCAAGCGAAACGAGCCGGAATCGGCGAAGGATTATTGGGTAAAAAACATTCATAATCCGTCGTTGCAGGTATTTACGCCACCTGCTGGTAAGGCAAACGGTACGGCCGTGGTCGTATGCCCGGGCGGCGGGTTCAGGCTGCTGGTTTACAATGCCGAGGGCATCCAACCCGCTGAATATCTGGCCAAGCTGGGCATTACGGTTTTTGTTTTAAAATACCGCCTGCCGCGTGAAGAGGGCTCACCCTACTCGCTCGACAAGCACCCGCGCGAGGACGCGTTGCGGGCGATCAGGCAGGTACGCAGCCGCGCGCAGGAGTACGGGATCGATCCCGCACGCGTAGGAATGCTTGGTTTTTCGGCCGGCGGAGAGGTAGTGGCGTCCGTAGCCTATGTTTCCGGCAAAGGCGAGCCTAATGCGAAAGATCCCATCGACCGACTCGACGGACGGCCCGATTTTCAGATGCTGGTATACCCGGGCCCGTTGGGCATTCCCGAAACAGTGCCCGCCGACGCTCCGCCTGCATTCTTGCTCGCCGCCAACGACGATCCCTGCTGCGGCGTCACCACAGCCAGCCTGCTCATCAAATACCGCGAAGCGAAACGGCCCGTGGAGGCGCACCTGTACACCAAAGGCGACCACGGCTTCAACATGGGTGACCGTTCACCACTCCAGAGTATCAAATCCTGGCCACAGCGCATGGCCGATTGGTTGGGTGATAATGGGTATTTGAAGTGAAAAAGTACTTAAAATTATCCTGCTGATAATCTCCCGATTGCCGTTGGAGAATTTGGTAAACGATTTGAATAATAGAATTGTTAGGTTGTTGCAGTTAATCAACCAGGTTTCAAAGCAATGACTATTCAGGAACAAATAATACAGGATGTCGCGACAGTGACCGAAAATACTGGTCTCAAATCTCAGCTGTATGATTATCTGCAATCGCTGAAATCCAATAAGCTGCAACAACCAAATAAAGACGCGGTATTGTCATACGCTGGCACCATCCAGAATGACGAAGCCGAAGAAATGCTGAAAATCATTGACCAGGAATTCGGAAAAGTTGATGATGAATGGCGCTGAAACACATTGCAATAGACACAAATATCGCGATTGAAATACTTAATGGTAACAAAGCAACGCTGCAAATGCTGTCGGTATTTGATGTTATTGCTTTACCAGTTCCCGTATGCGGCGAGTTGATGTATGGGGCAAAAAATTCGAGCAAAGCAGAAAGAAACCTCGCCCATTATCGTGCATTCATCGGTAGCTGCGAAATACTCGAGGCCAAGTTGCCGACGGCGTGGGAATACGCCAATATCAAATTAAATCTTAAACTAGCTGGACGCCCAATACCCGAAAATGACATCTGGATTGCAGCCATTTGTCAATCCTACGATATCCCATTTGCCAGTCGTGATGGACATTTTTCGTATATTCAGTCACTACATCTAATTGGTCTATGAAAAACACCTTGATAGTCGCTATTTTCTTTTTGGCATTCGCTGCCTGCCAGCCCAACGAAACCAGTCAGCGAACAACTGTAGCAGCCAATGCGACCAACGAAAGCCTCGTTAAACAATACTTCGACTATTTCAATAAGCACGACTGGCAGCAAATGGCTGCTATGTACTCCGACACGGCTGAATTCAAGGACCCGTCGCTGGGCGAAGGCATCGTGAAACAGACACACGAGCAAATCGTCAAAAAATACGGCGAGTTGCAGCAAATGATCCCGGATGTGCGCGACAGTGTGGTTACAATCTATCCTTCGGGCGACAAACACATGATCGTCGAGTTTATCTCAACCGGTACTACGCCCGATAAATCGAAATTTGCGCTGCCCATTTGTACCATTTTCACGATTGAGAACGGCAGGATTACACAGGATTTTACCTATTATGATAATTTCAGTGAATAGATTGGTGATCAACTAATTGCATTAAAACTCCCGCTCCTGATAAGCCAACCCTTTCCCTTTCTCGCAATAATCTTTCAAACTGAGCAAAAACATGGCCCAGTTGTAGTTGCACCACTGGTAAAACTCGGTCAGCTCGCGCCAATTGAAGTGCTTTAATACGACGGCGGTGACGCCGTTTTTCCTTTCAAAGAGTTCGAGCGATACGCTGGTACCGATCCATTCCGGATCGGAATGCGTACAGAGCCATTCAATACGCTTGTTTTCGGTGAGTTCGACGATTTGCATTAAAACGCGGTCGTCGTCGCCGAAACCGAAGTCGGAAATGGCGCCGACTTCATTTTGAACCGTCAGGTCGATGGTCCAGACGTGGCCCAGGCCTTTCTGCGTTGTTAATGCTTCGTATATTTTTGAAATGGGTGCCTTGATATAGTTGATGTGCTCGATCTTTTCCATGGTATCGCTATTGAGTTGTTGGTAACCGCAAAGCTAGCCAGGGTAAATAACCGGGAGGTTGGGGAAATGAGACATTTGAGGGGCGGTTCACGCCAAAATCTGCATTTGCCCGGGTGTTACATGCCTGACGGCATTTGTCACTTAGTTTGCAATGCCCGATTTCTACCAATGTTGCGTCGCTGCCGCGACTCGTCACAACCAAGTGCCGTCAGGCACGTAATATTGGTAGAAAATCAGGCACATACCCATCGCAAAATCCCGTCGGGATGCAACAACGGAGCAATCGCCGTTGCAACTTACCCGACCTTTGCACCGCCCCGCAAATACTCCGCGGTGAGCGACTCCCTGGATTTGAGCAAATCGGCAGGGGTGCCTTCGAACAATATCTGGCCGCCTTTGTGGCCGCCCTCGGGACCGAGGTCGATGATCCAGTCGGCGTGTTTCATGACTTCCGTATTATGCTCGATCACGATCACGGAATTGCCCTGGTCGACCAGATGATCAATGATTTCCAGCAAATGACCCGTGTCCGACATGTGAAGGCCGGTAGTAGGCTCATCCATGACGTAAATCGTGCCATTCTTATGCAGCTCGCCGGCCAGTTTGATACGCTGGCATTCACCGCCCGACAATGTGCTCAGCGGCTGCCCGAGCGTGAGGTAGTTGAGCCCTACCTGATTCATGGCGGTTAGCTTATGAATGACTTCCTTAGTTTTGAAAAATGCCAGCGCCTCTTCCACAGACATATCGAGCACATCGGTAATCGACTTGCCATTGACCTTATATTCCAGCACCTCCGGCTTGAAACGCTTGCCTTCGCAAGTTTCGCAAACCGTTTTCACAGGTTCCAGGAATGCAAGGTCGGTGAATATGAATCCAAGCCCCTGGCATTCGGGACAAGCGCCGTCCGAATTAAAGCTGAACAGCGACGCACTCACCTTGTTGGTTTTACCAAACAACTTGCGAATGTCGTCCATAATACCGGTATAAGTGGCGGGATTGGAGCGAATCGAAGTCCCTACGGCCGACTGGTCGATCACAATCGCCTCCGGGTGCTGAGAGAGGAACACGCCGTTGATCAGCGAGCTTTTACCCGAACCCGCTACGCCGGTCACGACTGTAAAAACGCCGGTGGGAATATCTACCGACACATTTTTAAGGTTATGGCGTTTGGCATTCCTTACTTTTAATGCACCCGTTGGCTGCCGGAAAGTGGATTTAACTTTTAAATCCCGATTGATAAACCTGCCGGTCAGTGTCGGGGCTTGCAGAAGCCCTTTGTAGTCGCCGGAGTAGACAATTTCACCACCGCCGCTACCTGCTTTCGGGCCAACATCCACAATGTAATCGGCCACGCGGATCACGTCGGGATCGTGCTCGACGACGAGGATGGTATTGCCCTTATCACGCAATTTTTGAAGTAGCTCGTTCAGTCTGTGCACATCGCGGGGGTGCAGGCCAATACTGGGTTCATCAAAAATATAGGTGATATCGATGAGGCTGCTGTTCAAATGCTTCACCATTTTAATCCGCTGCGATTCACCGCCGGATAAGGTGCCGGTTTCGCGATCGAGGCTCAGGTAACCCAGGCCAATGTCGACCAAATGCTCCAACCGCTCGGTCAGCGTGTCGATCATCGGTTTCGAAACCGGGTCCTTGATTTCACGGATAATTTTGACCAGTTCCGAAACCTCCATCGCCGACATTTCGGCAATGTTCAAACCATTAATGCGACTCGCGAGCGCCTTTTCGTTCAGACGGGCGCCCTTGCACGCGGGACAATCGCCCATTTTCAGGAACCGCTCCACTTTTTTGACGGTCTTTTCCGAAATCTCGCTGCTATCTTTCTGAATGTACAACCGGTTGAATTTGTCAACCAGGCCTTCATACTTTGTATCGAACGTCATTCCATTGTAATTGGATTCGTAGGTCCCCTTTCCATACAGCAGGGTATGCATTTCCTCGTCGGAGTAATCCTCCAATTTCTTGTCGTTATCAAGCATTCCGGAGAAAGTATATGCTTTCCAATACCAGGTCCCGACGGCATACAATGGAAAAAGGATCGCTCCTTCATTGAGCGACTTCGTAGGATCGAGAAACTTTTCAAGGTCGATTTCTACCTTTTTACCCAAGCCATTGCATTCCGGACACATCCCGGCAGGGTCATTGAAGGAAAACGCATTGGAAAAACCAGCGTGCGGCTGACCCAACCGGGAAAACAGCAAGCGCATAACCGCCGAAATGTCGGTAATGGTGCCCATCGTGGAGCGCGAATTGCCTCCGAGCCGCTTCTGGTCAATGACAATGGATGTGGAGAGATTTTCGATGGCGTCGGCCTCCGGCTGGCTGATGCGCGGCAGCCGGTTGCGGATAAACATGCTGAATGTTTCGTTCAGCTGGCGCTGTGCCTCGGCGCCGATGGTGTCGAATACGATGGAGGATTTTCCCGAACCGGAAACACCGGTAAAAATGGTGATTTTGCGCTTGGGAATGTCGAGTGAAACATTTTTGAGATTGTTTTCCCGTGCACCGCGAATGCGGATGTACTCCTGGTGGTTCATGGCGTTGAGGTTTGATGAAATGTAATGAGTGAATGATTGAATGACCGAATGATTGAATGATTGAATGAGCGCCGGGGGACGGGGAATGATTGAACGAACGAATGACCGAATGGTTGAATGAACGAATAGTTGTGAATATTCGGTCAGTCAATCATTCGGTCATTCAAAATTATGTATCCAACCGGACTACAAAATTAACTAAATGGTCTTTTCACGAAGCGCTGCCCGCCGAAAAAATCCATTGCACGGCGTAACGGTCTGTGAGTGTCGCCCATTGGCCTTTGAGGATCTCCGGCGAAAGCGGTGCAGTCACTTCTCCTTCCATGGCCAGTTTCCGGAATACCGATTGCAGCTGCTCGGGTGCCGTAATGCTGATCCACAGCGAAATGCTGTTACCCGAGGCTACCCCTTCCTCACCGCCGAGATCGGACGCAAAGAGCCGGACATGCTCCGACACCAGGCTCGCGTGCAGCACCAGCTGCCTGATTTCCGATGGGAACTGCCTCCCGCCCGGCGTATCGCCCAGGTACGTGAAATGCAGTTCGCCCCCGAAGCACGACTGATAAAAGCGCATGGCCTCTTTGCAATTGCCGTTGAAGGTAAGGAAGGGGTAAATCGCCATTTTGTAGTTTATTGATTATAAGCACGTTCCATTTCGGCAATATCGAGCTTTTGCATGCCCATTACTGCCTGGAACATCTGTCCCGCACGCTTAGGATCGCCGTTGGATAACCGCTCGGTCAGCATGGCGGGGACGATCTGCCACGACAATCCGAACTTGTCTTTCAGCCAGCCGCATTGGCTTTCCTGACCGCCGTCGGCAGTGAGCGCGTTCCAGTAGTGGTCGATTTCTTGCTGGTCTTTGCAGGAAACAAAAAACGAAACGGCTTCCGTGAACTTGAACATCGGTCCGGCGTCGAACAAATGTAACGTCAGTCCGTTGATCTCGATGACGCCCATCATCACCTGGTCGGCCGGCATATGGCTGCCTTCGCCCCATTTTTTCAGCTGTTTGATCCGTGAATTCGGAAAAAGGCTGGTGTACAGGTTCATCGCTTCTTCTGCCTGTCCATTGTACCAGAGAAACGGGGTAATGCCTTGTGTGGTTGACAATTCGCTCATTGTTTTGATTGTTGAAGGTGAATGGTTCTGATAAAAATGATTTTTAGTTTGCTGGTGATTGACATTACAAATTTGGCGGGATAAATGAAAATAAAAGGGGTGTGAATACGCCTATCCCGAGGGGTAAAAATGCCAACTGAATATTTTTCTATATTTACGTCTTCTAAATCCAAAATCGATATGAAACATATCTCGGTATATGTCCCCCAGTGCTCCTACATTGAAGCGGTTTCACCCGCGTACCGGCTTTTCAACACGGCCAACGACTTCCTGAGGGCGTCTGGAAAAGAGCCTAAATTCCATGTCGAATTCGTAGGATTGAACCATGATATCAAAGCACAGGACGGCGAGTACACGATCCGCATTAATAAACTCCTGAGCGAAGTCGACAAAACCGACCTCGTAGTTATTCCGGCATTGTGCGGCAACTTGCGCGAGTCCGTCGAGCTCGACAGGCCTGCCATTCCGTGGATGCTGGAAATGCGTGAAAAAGGGTCGGAGATCGCATCGCTTTGTCTCGGCGCCTTTTTGCTGGGTGCCACCGGCTTGCTCGACGGCAAAAAATGTTCTACGCACTGGGCTTATTATGAAGAGTTTAAGGAAATATATCCTCAGATCGAAGTCGTGGATGGCACCATTATCACCGACGAGGGCAAAGTCTATTCGAGCGGCGGCGCCAATTCGATCTGGAACCTGCTGATTTATATTCTCGAAAAATACACCAGCCGCGACATCGCAATCCTCGCCGCCAAATACTTCGCTATCGACATCGACCGCGATAACCAGCGCGCATTCACGATTTTCAAAGGCCAGAAAAACCACAACGACGACGGCATCCTCGCCGCACAGGATTACATCGAACAGAACTATACCGAGAAACTGACGATCGTAGAGCTTGCCGACATTGCCAGCGTCAGCCGCCGCAGCTTCGAGCGACGCTTCAAGAATGCGACCAACAATACGATCAACGAGTATGTACGCCGCGTACGCGTAGAAGCTGCCAAACGGAGCTTCGAAGTATCACGCAAAAACGTGACCGAGGTTATGTACGACGTGGGTTATACCGACACCAAGGCATTCAGGGATGTCTTCAAAAAAGTGACCGGCCTGACGCCCATCGAGTACAGGAACAAATACAGCAAAGACAACTAGAAGCGGCCACCGAGCCGCTTTTTTATTGGATGGCATTGTCCTCTTCATTTATTTTTCACTAAAAACCAGTGATTTACCGGTAGCTCATTTTATTTGCATGCGCCTTTCCAAATGCTCACTTTTGCACCACTATTTTAAAAATCGAACCAATTTATCGTCATGTCAAAGTCTGTTTTGATGGTCGTGCTCGCATGCATGATCGGTTCTGCGCACGCACATTCCACCCTGCCAGCTATGAACAGTAAAATCGCTTACACCGAAACCGTCGACTGCGGCAGCGTTTCTCTGATCGACATTTTCAGACGCGCCCGTCTGTGGGTAAGCCAATCGGCCCCGGACAATAAAACGCTGGTCGACGACAAGGAAACCGGCGACCTCGTTACGCAAGGCCACATTACGATCACCATTCCCCGATCTGAAAACAATGCGGGCGGCGTTTACAGATTCGCTTATGTGCTTTCGGTAGAATGCGCCAACCGCAAATACCGAGCATCGCTGGCCAATGTGGAATACCAGGAAGGAAACGGCGGCCGCACGGTGCCTCTGGAAGTTTTCAGCCAGAAAAGCGAAAACAAAGCCGCGGCTGCCGAGCTGGATGCCAAACTCAAAGCATTACTCGCCGATTTGCAGACGAACGTGAAGGATTACAAGCCGTTCTGATCATGAACACCGGTCGCGTTGCAACGTTTCTACTCGGTCCCGAACTTTCCTGGCTCCTGATATACGGCCTGGCGCTGCTGCTCGTAGCGCCCAACCAGCCTCCCACTGAAGCCGGCAACATCCGTCTCGAAAGCCTTGCCTGGTACGTGCTCTTCGGCGCGATCATTCTCTCATTTGTGCCCCTGTACTGGTCGCAAAGCGGGTTGGGCTGGTGGATGCTGCGTATAGGCATTGCCGGTTTGATCGGCATCACCTCCGTCGCCACCGCATTCTGCAGTGCGATCGACTACCACGATTCCCGTAATTCGGGCGTGGGCACATTGTGGATCATGCTGGTCATTTTTGGAGCGATTTTCCTGTTCCTGGGTATGATCGTCGTGAGTCTGTACATTAAATTCAGGTCTTAACAGCTGCCAATATGTTTGACGAAGTCCCTTCTCCTCAAAACACCTACGCGGTCCGCTTCGGCGCATATGAAGTGCGTATGAGCCACTGGATCACCGAACCCGTCATTATACGGCTTTCTAATAATCAGATGGTATTCGATATGCCCTCCACTTGGAGCTGCGACGAAGCGAAATGGATCGACGACCACACCGTAGAGCTGAAAACGCGGCTGTACCCGGGCCGAGAGTATTGCGACCTTGTCCTCTACCTTAAAGCGGAAACCGGCAAGGCCATTAGAGGGAGTTACCCGTTCGCTAATTCGATGAACAAGCCTCCTCGGGAATTCGAGGGCAGTTTGCAGGAAATCTATCGCTGGCTTTAACAATGCAGAAACATGGAAACTACTAGCAAGGGAGTACCGGGTTTTGAACTATTCATCTTACTGTTCTTTACTATCGGCGCAGTTTTTGCGGTGATCTCGTTTACGATTTACCGTAACAGCCAGAACCTGATCGAAAACGGTATCGAAACCAAAGGCATTGTCATAGACCTTCACCGCTTAAAGCCCCGGGAATATCCTCTGGCACCATCTATCCGCTATGTCAAAAAGGACGGTACCGTCCATGTTTTTCACAGCTCGGAAGCGCGTAACCCGCCCGAATACCAGATCGGCGAGGAAGTGACATTGTACTACGACCCGAAAGACCCCGACAATGTCCATTTGAAAGGCAATTACCTTTTTGTATATGTATTTGCAGGAATGGGCGCCATGTTTTGGCTGTTTTCAATCTGGTACGTCGGCTCCGCAGTGAAAGCAATATTTCAATGGCTTTTCGGCTGATAGTTGCCGAAAGTGCGGATTAGTTTTTACAATCCCCTATTCCATCTGTAAAACAATAAGTTCTCCCGGGCGGGTATCCAATTCAAGTCGTTCGCCGGAAACTGATCCCGTCCGCTTGCCATTGCGCCATACCCGGGCCGATTTACCTGGCCAGGGGTTCAATAATGTACAAATCTTCCCCTTTTCACTCTTGATCCGGACCATTTCCACACGGCCATTCTCCCGCCGCGAAGAAATCAGAAACGCTCCCCAGGTCCGCAGGTCTTTGAATTCGGCATTCTGCCCGTCGGGAAGCCCGCCAAACAACCGGATCACATTCCCCGCACTCATGCACAGCATTTCGTTCAGTGCATTGGCCACTGTGCAGCTGTTTTCAATTCCATGCGGGTTGTTCAGTTGAAAACCATTCCCGTAGGTATGCAAAGCATATTTTCGGAGTTCGTCAAAAACGATTCGTGGCGTGTAGCCGACGCGGATGGCCGCCATGAAAAAGCTGCTGCTGGTGTTGGCATCCTGAAACCGCTTCATCTCGTCGATGGTATTACGCGACAATGCCAGCAGTTCATCTCCGCTATCTAGCGTAATGGCATTGGCAGGATAAATATGCTGGATACCGAGACCATTGTTTACCCACCAGTCCACGCCTTTTTCCGAATATCGAAATACCATTTTGCCGTTTCGCTCCTGCACGGGAAATGCGCTGAGTTTTTCCAGAATATCCTTCCATTTGGCCTGCCGGTCCTGATCTAATTTTAAAGCCGTACTCAAATCAAGCATCAGGCTGAAAGTGTTACGGACAAGTCCCAGCGACAGAATGGGGTTCATATCGGCACCCGAGCCCTCATGAATGGCGTCGTTGTAAATGACATACCGGCCATTTTCATATTTCAGGTAATCCTCCCAAAAATCGGCAACCGCCCGGGCGTAAGGATATATCTTCTTCCCGTAGCGCTCATCGTACGTGCAACGCCAGTATTGCGCTATATTCAGCAAGCCATATGCGGCATTGGAGCGCTGCCCGAAGAACAGGCCGCCCTGCTCTTCATTTCCGGTGCGGGGATACCGCGGGTGGTTCCGCGTTACTTCAATTCCCAGCGGGCCAATCCCGACCGGATACAATACCCCGCGGGTATGCGTCACATTTTTCGCATACCATTCTCCCCTTTCCACAAAATCGATGAGCGGCGCGTCATGAGGCGCCCCTTGTTCCAGGCGATTGGCAGCGTAAAGCGAATAAAACGGGGCCTGATGGTTATAGTTCAAATGGTAATCACCTGCCCATTGCGGATCGTCGCTGGTTACCCAGCCGAAAAGGCCGGGAGGAAACCGCGGATCGCGGCTGCATGCCGCCATGGTGTACAATCCCTGGTAATAGGCCTTCATCAGCACCGTATCTTGTATGGTTACAGAAGACTTTTTCCAGTAAATCTGCCACCATGCCCCGTGTCGGGCCATTTCCATGTCGGCGGTATGCCTGTCGGCTTTTTTCAATTGGGTCAACACAAATTCCAGAGGCTGTTTACGCTTAAACCGACTCTCCACCGCCAAAGCGATCATCACCTTTTTGTCTGGCTCCACGGTAAATGTGCTACTACTACGATCGACGACCTTCAACCCGATAGCCACTTCGGTGGCAATATCGACACTATCCGCAAATGCCCTCGTGAGCCACCACGTGCCGGCCTCGCCGCCTTTCTTCAATCTCGCCTGAGGGTTTTCAGGCGCATTCAGGCCGACGGTCACCTGAGCGGGCCTGCCTGTTGCAGTAATTTCAATGAAGGCCGCATTGCGTACCGCCGACACCCATGATTTCAACGCTACTTTACCTCCGCCGGCCGCGAGATGGCAGGTGGTTGTGCCATCCGTCAGTTGTTGATCGGCGGTAAAACCCGCATTTTGATAACCGTCGATCCGGATATTGACAGAGCCCGCAATCCTCGGCCCCGACACATCGTCTTTTCTCGCGAGTGTCTCCGGGGACACCAATCGCCAAAAATCGTTTTTGGAAAGGTAGTAACTCACCACGTCGCCCTTGTAGCCCAGCGTCATAGTCACATCGCCGTTGCCCATTAATGGACCGTCTACTTTATTGGTGCTCGGCGTGGATACCATTGGTTGTGTCCACCTGTTATGAAAGGCAGTAACCGGGCTGGTACCGGTTTCACGGGTTTGGGCTAAGCCAGTAAACTGATAAAAGAAAAGGGAAAGGGTCAGGAAAGTCGGTTTCATATATTTTGTAAAATGCCTCAAAGGCCGCTATCGGCAGTTGAAGCAATCAAGAGTCGGGGTTAAGTCTGCGCTTTACATGCATTGCCTTGCGGCATTCCGGTTCAGTACATTAGTTTGTCCAAATGTATGTACATAAAATCAGGTAAAAAAATAAAACAGGAAATGGCCTGCGTCTTCCTACGACTGCAAAGCAGACAGACCGTCATCAAAAACGCCGCCTACTTTACAGAAAACCAATATTTAAGCTAAAAGCGGCTTCACCACTTTGCCGTGAACGTCGGTGAGGCGGTACCGTCTCCCCTGGTGCTTGAATATCAGCTGCTCGTGATCGATGCCCATCAAATGCATCACAGTAGCCTGGAAATCATGCACATGCACGGGATCTTTGATGATATTATAGCCAAAGTCGTCGGTTTGCCCATATACGAACCCCTTTTTCACGCCCGCACCGGCCATCCATATCGAGAAGCTGCGCGGATGGTGATCCCGACCGTAGTTGTCACGGGTGAGCTTACCCTGCGAATAGGCCCCGCGGCCGAACTCACCGCCCCAAACTACCAATGTTTCGTCCAGTAAGCCACGCTGTTTCAAATCGTTGATCAATGCAGCGGAGGCTTGGTCGACGCTCTTGGCCATGATTTTGATATCATTCGGCAGGTTACCGTGCTGATCCCAGCCCTGGTGGTACAGCTGCACAAACTTCACATCCTTTTCGATCAGCTTCCGGGCGAGCACGCAGTTCGCCGCGAATGTGCCGGGCTTGCGTGAGTCTTCACCATACATATCGAAGATGTAATCGGGCTCTTTGGAAATATCCATTGTTTCGGGCACTGCCGTTTGCATACGGTAGGCCATCTCGTACTGCGCCATCCGGTAATTGATCTCTGGATCGAGCAGCTTCTCGAATTGGCCCTGTTGCAGCTTCGCGAGCGAGTTCAGCATGCGCCGGCGGCTGGTGCGGTCAATTCCCTCGGGGTTATTGAGGTAAAAAACAGGGTCCGGACCGGAGCGGAATACCACGCCCTGGTGAATGGATGGCAAAAAACCATTGCTCCACAGTTTGGCATACAACGGCTGGTCACCGCCGCGGCCTTTGGAAAGCAGCACCACAAATGCGGGCATATTCTGGTTATCGGAGCCCAGCCCGTAGCTCACCCACGATCCCCAGGAAGGCCTGCCACCCTGCTGGCTGCCGGTTTGGAAAAAGGTAACAGCCGGGTCGTGGTTAATGGCCTCGGTAAACATCGACCGGATGAATGTAACATCGTTCACAATGCCTGATGTGTACGGCATCAACTCACTGATCATCATATCATTATCCCCATACCGCTGAAATTTGTATTTCGAAGCGGCCAGGGGGAAACTGCTCTGCCCGGCGGTCATTCCGGTCAGGCGCTGCCCTTTCCGCACCGATTCGGGGAGGTCCTTACCCCACATCTCTTCCAGTTTGGGCTTATAGTCGAACAGTTCGAGCTGCGACGGCGCCCCACTTTGGAACAGGTAAATAACACGCTTGGCTTTCGGCGGAAAATGCGGGTGCCCGATCGGCAGTCCGGCAGCTTCGGCGCCTTTTTCACCTACCTTTTTGGCCAACGAATTGTCTGCACTCAAAAGCGATGCCATCGCTGCCGCACCCAGTCCCAAACTCGTTTTCGAGAGGAAGTTGCGCCTGCTCAGTTGTTCGTGGACATGGTTTTCAAGTTCTCTGTAAAGGCTCATTGCTTTGCTGGTTATCGCTTGATCAAAAATTCGTCAAAATTCATTACCGTACTCGCCACGATGGTTCCTGCCGCGAGCTGTGCCGGGTTCAGGGTTTTGTCGAGCGGGTATTCCCCTACTGCCAGAATCGATTTCATCCGTTTCGGATTGTGGCTGAAATCCTTCAATTCCTCGTCGTACAACTCTTTCAGCACGACTTTCTCTTTCGGATCGGGCAGGCGGCTCGTTAATGCGGTGAAAGCATAGTCGATCTGTTCATCGATGGATTTGCCGTTTTTCAGCATATGCTGCGCCAGCACCCGCGACGCTTCTACGAATTGCGGGTCGTTCATAACCACCAATGCCTGCAACGGCGTACTGGTTTTCTGCCGTTTGGTAATGCAGAAATGCCGTTCGGCGGCATCGAAGTTAAGCATCATCGGCGGCGGCGAGCTCCGTTTCCAGATCGTGTAGAGGCTCCGGCGATAAAGCGAATCGCCGTGCTGCTGCTTGTAAGTGACCTCGTTGCGTGTCGCAAGCGCCTCCCACAAGCCTGCGGGCTGGTACGGGTATGCACTCTTGCCCCCTACCCTGCGCGTAAGCAACCCGCTCGATGCCAATGCATTATCACGGATCTGCTCCGCGCTCATGCGGTAGCTCGGCCCGCGTGCGTAAAGCCGGTTGTCCGGGTCGACGTCCTTCATATTCGGTTCAATTTTGGAGGATTGCCGGTAAGTGGCCGAAGTGACAATCAGCTTTTGGATAGCCTTCACATTCCAGCCCGATTCACGGAAGCGCGCCGCCAGGTAATCGAGCAGCTCGGGATGCGTCGGTAGTTCGCCCTGGTTCCCATAATCATCACTCGAAATCACGATCCCTTTTCCGAAATACATCATCCAGAACCTGTTAACGGTCACTCGGGTGAATAGCGGATGATCCTTGTCGAGCAGCCATTTGGCCAGGCCGAGGCGGTTTCTGGGGTATTCTTTGGGTATTTTAAAGAATGCGTCCGGTGTATCCGACGTCACGGGCTTGCCCGGCGCATCATACGCACCGCGATTGAGAATGAAGGTTTTGCGCGGATATTTGCGCTCTTTCATCACCATCACATCGATCTGCTTGTCCATGATCTCCGTTTCCTCGCCGACCCACGCACGGCTCGCTGCCAGCTGCTTTTTATAACCGGCATCGATATTGGTCAGGTAGTATTCTTTCAGGGAAGCCAGCTGCGCGGGTTTCAGCTGCGCGGCCGGTGTTTTCAATGCAGTCAGCAACTCATTTTTTAATGTAAACAAACCCTGCATTTCCAGCGGACTGATGGCCCGGGTGTAAATCCTGAATTCATCGACCTCGAAATTCTTCGTCCGCTGATCCGACAACCGGCCGATATTCAGCTTGTCGACGTACCAGTTCGTTTTGTTTTTACCAAACAAAATACTCTCTGTCAGGTGGTCATTATGCACGGTAACCGGCACAGGCTGGCCATTGACGAACAGTTTCAGGCCTGCCGCCTTGCTCAATCCGTCGTAGGTAAAGCCCAGCTGGGTCCATTTGTTCATCGGAAATTTGTCAACCGTCTGTATTTCAATCGCATTTTCCGGCCACACATGGCTGATCGTCAAGCGAATCCGGCCATCTTTTTCCCTGAACACATTCCAGCCGCGATATCCATTCATCACCCCATTGGATTTATGAACTAGCGAACCACTCACCGCAGGATCGTGCAGATTAAGCCAAATACTGATGCTGAATGGCTGGTTCCGCTCGAAGAATGCGAAGTTGTCCCCGAAACTCACGGCGTTTTCCCCGAAAATATACCGGGCCTTGCCGATGCGTCCATCGCGCGAAGCCACATTCGAGAGGCTGTCGTCGCCTTCCGCATTGGCCTTATGCTTTGGATCTGCAAGGTTGGCAAACTCCTTACCCTTAGGTTCATCGAATGTAAAATGGCCTATCAGATCCGTTTTTTCCGGAAGTAATGCTTTCTCGGGCGCGGTGCGGGCGCCGGTGAGCCATTGTTGAAAGCCAAGCTCATACACAGCCGCATTGGCCGTCATTGCCGACCGCTCTTTGGCAAGATTGGCATGAATGTATTTCAATTTCGCATCAGCCTCCGGCGTCGGCAGGGTAATGGCCGGGCTCGCTTCGCCGTTGTATGGGATCTGGCCGTTTTCATCATTATTATTAAAAAACGCATACAACGAATAGTAGTCCTTGTGGCTGATGGGGTCATACTTGTGGTCGTGGCAGCGCGCGCACTCCACGGTCAGGCCCAGGAATGTCTTGCCAAACGTATCCACGCGATCGGAAACGTAGGCACTGCGGTATTCTTCGGGTATAATACCGCCTTCCTGGCTCTGCTGGTGCATCCGGTTGAACGCCGTGGCGACCATCATGTCGCGTGTCGGATTCGGCAGCATATCCCCTGCCAGCTGCCAGGTTACAAACTGGTCGTAAGGCTGGTTTCTGTTAAATGAATTGATCACCCAATCCCGGAACGGCCAGGCGGTGCGCAAGCCATCGTCCTGATACCCGTGCGTGTCCGCATAACGTGCAGCATCGAGCCAGGGTACGGCCATATGTTCGCCATAATGCGGCGAGGCCAGCAACCGGTCGACGGCCTTTTCGTAGGCATTCGGGGATTTGTCGTTCAAAAATGCGGTAACCTCCTCGGGCGTCGGCGGCAGGCCGGTCAGGTCAAGTGAAACGCGGCGCAGCAATGTAGTTCTGCCCGCTTCCGGCGAAGGTTTAATATTCTTGTCTTCCAGTTTTTTAAGGATAAATCGGTCGATATCGTTGCGCACCCACGCCTCATTTTTCACCTTCGGCAATGCGGGCTTCTCCACTTTGGTGAATGCCCAATGCGGCTTGTACTCCGCTCCTTCTTCCACCCAGCGGATCAAAATGGCCTTCTCCCGCGCCGTAAGCGACAAATGCGATTCGGGCGTAGGCATAACCATGTCGGGGTCTGCGGACAAGATCCGGTGCACGAGCTCGCTGCTGCCCGGCTTACCGGGTTTAATCGCCTTCAAACCGCTCTCCGCCTCTTTTTTATAAGCCACTTCGGCCACATCCAGGCGCAAATTGGCCTTCTGGTGATTGGCGTCGGGCCCGTGACAGGCAAAACAGCGGTCCGACAGGATCGGCTTTACGTCGTAAGTATAGTCGACGGGTGCCACCAACGTATTCATTTCAGCGGCCACGTCGTCCGGCAGATCAACCTTTTTGTCACAAGACATTAAAAAGAATCCGGCGGCGGGAACCAGCACGCAATATTTAAACCAGGAATTCGACATTTTCTTAAACATTATTACCAGCGGGCAGCTACAACAGATAACAATCAACAAAGCACTCAGCCATCCAATTCTCCATTCCCTTAATCCTAATTTAATCATTTGCCGTCGACTTAAGTCGACGGCAGAAGGATTATATTGTGTTAATAGCCAGGATTTTGTGTTAATGTGGCTTTGCCATTTTTGGTGCTATATACAATGGCTTGCTGGGGGATGGGATAGTATTGGTGCCGTTCTTCGAATTTGGCGCCGCTGAGATAGGTGCGGAGATTTTTTTCCTTTTCGAGATAAGTATTCAATACCTGGACGGCTATTCCCCATCGGACGAGGTCGAAGAATCTATGCCCCTCCATCGCGAATTCGAGTCGCGTCTCGAACCGTACCGCGTCGCGGGCGGCAGCGGCATCTTTCCAGGGCTCACTGTAAAGTCCTACCTCGTAATTAGCAGCTGCTTTACCAGCGTCCGTTTTCACAAAACCATCCGGATTGGCAGCGCGTTTACGAATCATGTTTACGTATTCGCGTGCTTTTTCCAGGTTGCCCAACTCCACTTCGCATTCGGCCAGCCAAAGGAGCACGTGATCGTAACGGATCAGCCGGTAGTTGTTGGTACTGAGGCGCGGGTTGCCCGTTTTCCCGGACTCGGCCTTGCTCACGATCTGCTTTTTGGAGGAATACGGCCCTGCATACGATTGGTCCCGAATCCAGAACCGGCCCGGATGTAGGCCCCAATCGATGTACGGAATGCCCCTGCGGCCGAGTGTCCAGTCCACGCGGGAATCGAGGCGGCCGGTGTAAGGCTCAAACGGTGCCGAAGAAAGCAGCCCTTCGTCATTCTTGACATTCTCTTCGTTGAACGTCTTGATCATCGGCAAACCCTTTTCGTCTGTTTTGTAGGCATTCACCAGGTTTTGGGATGCCTGGAAAAAGCCGCAGCAACCGCCGGGGCCGTTCGGGTACATATAAGTAAGCTCGTCGCCCGCATTCCCACCCGAGCCGTCGGCCGCCGTCACGGTATATTGTACCTCAAAAACCGATTCGGCATTATTCCGGGTCTCGGCCGCGAAATTGTCATGAAAACGTTCCATCAGCTTGTACTTTCCGCTGTTCACCACTTGCAGCAATGCTTCTTTTGCCGCTGTAAGATGTTGCACATTCGGCTGGCCTTTCGGAAATCCCTGAAACATATGGCATTTACCGAGGTAAGCATAGGCCGCATTTTTGGTCGGCCGTCCGGGATCGGCTTGCGATACCGGCAGGTTTTCAGCCGCGAATTTGAAATCCGCTTCGATCTTCGGCCAGGCGTCTTCGGTATTGGGCAGCAGCACGCTTTCCGGGTTTTCGGGATCCCAGGTCTGCTCGTCGAGATAGGAAATGTTGCCCCACATTTTCTTGGCCTCGAAATGATAATGCCCCCGCAGAAACCGGGCTTCGGCCGTAATCTGCGTTTTCCGCTGGTCGGAAAGGCCCTGTACCTTCGGCAGCGATCTCAAAACATCGTTCGTGCGCGCGATGCCGTCGTACAGCGTGCGCCATTTACCATAAATGTGGGTATTGGTCGAAAGCCATACGTAGCGTTCGAGGAACGTCTGTTCGGGCTGGTCGCCGGCGTCGGAACCTTTGTAGGCATCATCGGAAACGACGCTACCGAAAATCCAGTTGGAAACCGCACCGTGCCAGGAGGTAACGCCGCTGGTACCAATGCCGTCGAGCAGCGCGTATGCCCCCACGAGAGCGCCCTCGATGCCCGCCGTGGTGAGGATAATATCAGGACTATATTGCCCTTGAGGCCTTTTTTCGAGAAAATCGTCGCCGCATGAGGTCGCGAACAGCAGGAGCACCGGTATGAATATCTTTTTCATGGTATTGATTTTAAAAGCCGAGACTGATACCTACAATGAATGCCTTGGGCGTCGGATAAACGCCTTCGTCCACGCCGATCTGGCGATCGGAACCGCTGTTGAAGTTGCGGAGATTGATTTCGGGATCTAAGCCGGTGTATTTCGTGAAAGTCAGCAGGTTTTGTCCCTGGATATAAACCCGCAGGTGGTCGGCTCCGATTTTGGACAAAACCGATTTCGGCAAGGTGTATCCAAGCTGAATATTCTTGAATCGCAGGTAAGAACCGTTCTCCACAAAATAGGTCGAAGGCTCGCCGCTCTGGGCGTCGTTCGCATCGAGGATAGGGAGTTTGGCATCAGGATTATCAGGCCGCCATGAGTCGTAGAGCATTCTTTTGGAACGGTTACCCTGAAAAACTTCGAAGTCGGTCCAGTAGCGCACATGGTTGAAAATGTCATTCCCCTGCACGCCCTGCGCGAAAATGGCGAGGTCAAAGCCCTTGTAACCCACATTCACATTGAGACCATAGGTAAAATCAGGGTGCGGATTACCGATGTAGGTCTGGTCCTGCGCATTGATCACGCCGTCGCCATTCACATCACGGTATTTGAATTTGCCCACTCCCTGGGTGCGCTTGCCGTCGATGTAAATATTGGAATCATAGTACCCCGGGAACCTGGCGTGATTTTGTACTTCTTCCTCATTCTGCATGATACCGTCAATAATATAACCATAGAAAGAGGAGATCGGCCGGCCGGCAATGGAGCGCGTTACCGCGGGGGTACGCAGCGAGAAGCCGGGCAGGAAGTCGTCAGGGTTTTGCGGGTCGAGCGCGATGATTTTGTTACGGTAAGTCGAGAAATTGACCCCAATGCTGTAAGTAAGCTGTCCGTCCAATGCGTGGTCCTGGTAGTTCAGGGCGAGGTCTACGCCCCGGTTCTGCATGGAAGCGATGTTCTGGGCAGGAATGGCGGCATCGCCCAGGCGCGGATCGTAGGCTTTGGTGTACAACAAATCCTTCGTTTGCCGGTCGAAAACATCGAGGCTCAGGTCAAATTTGCCTTTGAACAAATTGGCGTCGACACCCACATTGACCGTCGTGGTAGTCTCCCATTTGGCATTCGGATTCCCGAAACGGCCGAGGTCAAAACCCTGCATATAGCCGATCGGACTGCTGCCGAGCCCGTACCCGCTGCTGTTCGGATTGCTCTGATAAGTGGAATAAGCATTAAAATCCCCGATTTCCTGATTACCCGTCTGCCCCCAGCCCGCGCGGACCTTCAAATCACTCACAAAATCGACACCCGACATAAAGCTTTCCTTCGAAATGCGCCAGCCCACGCTCGCAGCCGGAAATGTGGCGTAGCGCGACGCTGCCTGGAAGCGCGAGGAAGCATCGCGGCGCAAGGTGGCTTGGAGCAGGTATTTGTCGTCGAATGCGTAATCTACGCGTCCGAAATACGAGAACAACGACCAGGACGACGACGCATAGCCGCTGTTGGTGGCCGTAGCCGGGTTACCGGCGTCGATGTACCGCAAATCGATATTGTTGGAGAAAAAGCCCTGGCGATAAGCGTTCACAAAATCGCCGAAAGAATCAATAGATTCCAGCCCGACGAACGCATTCAAATGGTGCGCCTCTCCGAATGTTTTATCATAAGTTAGGGTGTTGGTCCACGTCCAGGAGTAGCCGTAGCCCCGGTTTTCGCTCAGGCTGTTCACATTAGTGCCGTGCGCCAGTTCGATTTCAACCGGCGTGTAATACTTCCCGGCGGATGCGGTCAGGTCCAATCCGAAACTGGTTTTAGCCGTCAGGTTTTTCAGAATATCCAACTCCGCATACGCATTGCCGAACAGCCGAAGGTCTTTATAACCATTATCCTTGTTGCGCACGAGCTGGCCCACGGGGTTATTCGCATTTCCGAGGTTACTGCCGAGCGTACCTGCGAAATTGCCGCCGATATCGTACACCGGGATGATCGGCTGCGCGCGGTAGGTATTCGAAACCTGGCTCGTTTCGCTGTTGTTGCCGTAGTTACCCTGGCGCCTTCCGTAGGCAACCTGCAAATTCTCCCCTATCCGCAGTTTCTTTTTAATGGTAAACTCGGTATTCGCCCGCACCGAGTAGCGTTTGTAGCCATTGTAAAGCAAAATACCCGTCTGGTTGAAGTAATTAGCCGAAAACGAATACCGGCTCACCTCCGACCCACCCGAAACGCCCAGCTGGTAATTCTGAATAGGCGCGTCGTCGAAAACCTCACGCATCCAGTCGGTACCCTGTTTGTTGGCTTTCGTAATGGAGAATTTGGTTTTGCCAAACTGCGGGTCGGTATAGCGGTCGTAGCTGTAATTGGCCGGATTCACCCGCGGATCGCCTTCGGAAGCACCGTCGGGAATGATGTAATCCGGGATAACCGGCGTGGGTCCGTTACCGTATTGGGAATGCTCGGGGTTACCTGTCTTGGGGTTCACCACATTCGCATTCTTCTTGCTCTGCCAAAGGTATTCTCCGTATTCCTTCGTATTGAGCAGATCCATCGTTTTGGCCAGCTTTTGCACCCCGAAATAGGCATCGAAAGTCAACTTGGGCACGCCGGATTTGCCCCTTTTGGTGGTAATGATCACCACGCCGTTCGCTGCACGTGAGCCATAAATCGAGGCCGACGATGCATCCTTTAATATCTGTATCGACTCAATATCATTCTGATTGATCGTATTGAGGTTCCCTTTCGTAGGCACGCCGTCGATAATGTAAAGCGGATCATTGTTCCCAAGCGTCCCATACCCGCGCACACGTACGGCCACACCCCCGCCCGGCGTATTATCCGTGCCCACGGTCACGCCCGCGGCACGCCCTTGCAACTGCTGCGCGAGGTTGGTAGCCGGCACCGAAAGCAGCTTTTCGGCATCGATCACGCTCACCGAGCCGGTAATGTCCCTACGCGACTGCGTGGTGTAACCCGTCACCACGACCTCGCTCAATGCTTTAATGTCCGGATCGAGCGCGACGTTGATCACCGAGCGGTTCACGACCGGGATTTCCTGCGACACATAGCCGACAAAACTAAATACCAGCACCGCCTTATCATCAGGTACGACGAGTTCGAAGCTCCCGTCACCACCGGTGATGGCCCCCTGCTGCGTACCTTTCACCACCACGCTCACGCCGGGCAGCGCTTCCTTGTTGTCAGAGCCGGTAACCTTGCCTTTCACGCCGATATCCACCTGGTGCAGGTACGGCAACGGTACAGGTTCGAGCAGCTTCGGGGAATTGGAAAACGACTCATCGGGTTTGCGGACCAGGATAATGTAGTTACCCGACACCGAATAATGGATTTGCAATGGCGCCAACAGCTCCTTCAACACCTTGCTGAGCTTCTGGTTAGAAGCTTCTACGGTCACTTTCTGGTTTGAAATCAGGGACGGAATGTATGAAAACTTGACTTTGGCATTCTTTTCAAGCGTCGTCAGCACCTGTTTGAGGTCTTGCTGCCTGACTTGAAGCGTGACCTCCCGGTTCAGGATTTCCTGCGCCACGCCGTCGTTGGCAAGGGCCAGGCTCTGAAAGAAGAGGGACACCAGAAATGGTATGCATGTAACTTTCATCGCAGCTACCAAATATTTAAATGGTAAACTATTTTTTTTCATACTTTTACGATGGTTTTTGGGTGTTCACAAACGACAAAGACCTTCCTCTCTCCCATTTTGGGAGATTTAAGTTTCGCTTAAAATCCGGGGAATTTTCAAAGCCGGAAACGCTGGACCCGTTCCCGGCTTTTTGCTTTCTACAATCGGTGTTCAATCATATGTTAAGGGTTTAGGATGAGTAGGTAGGTAAAATTGAATGCTATCTGCAACCTTCGCTCGAAATAACAACCTGGCCGTCGCTCACGCGGTAGGCCGCTCCGAGGGTTTGCGTGATGATGTCGAGTTTGGTGAAAAAAGGCTCATTACTCAGCTCCACACGTAGCGAACACTTCTCCATCACCGTCGCGTCATACACGATCGGGATGCCGTACACTTTCTCCAAGGCAGAGAATACCTTGCTGACGGGCTGATTTTCAAACACGAACCCGGCTTCGGAATCGGGCTTGATGAGTTCGAGCGGCATATTGGTGATGGATTTGGAAACCACATTGTCCTTCACCGAAAATATCGCTTGCTGGTTGGGCGTCAGAAGCAGTTCGGTACTGCGGTCGGTGGGATTGTCAATGTCTTTCAAAGGCAAAACCGATACCCTCCCGCTCCTTACCAGCACTTCTACGTTCGTATCGGTGGTTTTAACCAAAAAACTGGTCCCCAGCACCCTCGTTACCAACCCATTGGCATATACAAAAAACGGGTTCTGCGGGTCCTTCGTCACATCGAAAAATGCCTGGCCGGACAGGAAGACCTCTCTCTTTTTGTCATGGATAAAATCGGCCGCGTAGCTGATCCTGCCCGCGGGTGCGAGGCTCACTTGACTGCCGTCCGGCAACCCGACCCGCATTGCCTTGCCTGTCCTGTTGACCACCTCCTGCAACTCCTTCGACGACCCCGGCACGTAGGCCATCCGGCGGCCCTCTCTACTTTCTGTTTGCTCAGTTTTCCACCAAAAAGCAGCGCCCAGGCCCGCTACCAGCGTTACCACCGCAGCGACGGAAAGCCATTTTCGCCATAGTACGCTTTGCACCGGCTCTTCGGCGCCCGCTTGTGTCGTATGCAGGATGCGCTGTACCTGGTCTTCGAGCTGCTGGTCGGTCACAATGGCGGCATGTGCGCGCCAGGTCGTGATCAGTTCCCGGGCTTGCTGCATAATCACTTTTTTATCGGGATAGAGGCGTACGATCTCGTCCCAAAGCCCCTCCGTTGCGTCGGCTTCACCAACTACCCACCGGCGGAAACTGTCGTCTTGCAGGAAGTCTTCCAGATCGTAATCTTTATAATATTTCATAACAAAACACCATTTGGTGTGTTTACAGGGAGGATAATCGGCAAATGCGGAAATCATCACCGAAAAAAGTGAAAAAAACTTTCGATGAACTATTAACTAACTAATAATCAATACAATAAAATAGCTAAAAAAGAAGGCAAAATGGTGTGCCATTTGTCCCGGAAAAGCCGTAATGCTTGCGAAAGCAGGTTCGCCACGGCAGGTCGCGAAATATCGAGCACCTCGGCGATCTGCTCGTGTGAGAGGCTTTCGAAGAATTTGAGGTGGATGATTTCACGCTGGCGGGGTGTCAGCGAATGCAGCACCGTCCCGATTTGCTGCTTGCGGCGTTCGTCGGTTTCGGTCGAAATCAGGCGGCTTTCGATGTCTTCCTCCGCGTGGCGGCCTTCGTGCCAACTTTCAAACGGGGTAAGGGCATGCGTCCGCTCAATCTCTTTAAGCAGCCGGTTCCGAAGGCTTTTCAGCAGGTAAGGCCGGATTTTGTCGGTATCGGCCAGGAAACGGCGGCGGTCCCAAAGCGAGGCAAAAAGATCGTGGATGCAATCATTCAGCGTATCGCGGTCGTGGATGAAACGCGAGCCATATTCAAACAGCGCACGAAACTCTCCCCGGATCATGGCTTCAAAAACGGCTGCATCGCCGTCTTTGAATTTCTTCCAACGTTCGAGGTCCTGCTCCATCGGTCAGCCAGTGTACAAAATGAATGCTGTGAATGATCGAATTTCTTTATTAAGTAAAATTTTAACCCGACTTACTCCAATGCGACCATTCACCATCACGTGAAATACCGTCAGGGCTTCTTGTACCCCTGCGCCGCATCGTCTATCACCAGCACCCAGTCGTGCCCGTAGCCGGATGTAGGCGGGATGAATTTATTGACCGTCTTATTATCAAACTTGCCGGCGTCCCGCACTTTGCCATTCCTCGGGTCGTACCAGAATGCTTCCAGGTTCGTGCCGGATATTTTGCCGGGGTTCACCGAGAAGGGTTTTCCGGACGCCGTATATACAAACAGGTAATCTTTCCCACGCGTCGCCTGCACACGCTCGGGCGCGGGCAAGGCGTTTTCAATCACGATCGACTGGTCGGGAACGCGGTCCGTGATCGGACGGGACTCCATCAGCCTCCGTACATACTTCATTTCCAAGGCGCCCGGCAGGTCGAGGGCCTGCTGCCAGAAAATATGCGGACCATTCACCGCCTCGCGGTTGGGCGAATACATCTGCCATATGTCGTGACATCCGTACGTATGCCCGAAAGCGCCCGCGAAGAGATCGAGGTAAGCCGATTTCCGAACGTCGTATGCGCTTGACGTGCCATTTTCCCTTGCATTAAAACACACCGGGTGATCCTCGTAAATGGGCTCCGCATCAATAACCGGCTTCACGACCGTGCGGTTGTAAGAGCGCTGAATGTTGTCGTAAACCGGCGAATCCCGGCAGTGGCCGGTCTGGAACATGTTGAAATCGAACCACTCGTCGTCGTGGAACCACTCGCTGGAACCTTCCTTGTTCGGCTGAGGGTGATAGGTCATCAAAGCCTTGTCGTGCCCTCCCACTCCTTCGGCAATGCCGGCAGCCATGGCTCGCCAGATTTCCACGTCGCGGCTGTCTTTGCGGGGCTGCCGGTCACCGCCGAGCACCCATATCACATTTGGCTTGGCCTTGTAGCGGTTACCGAGCCATTTTCCATAGGTTTTTGCATTGTTTTCATTAAAAATCTCCGGCCCCTTACCCCAGGTATTTTTAAACACTTTATCGCCCCAGGTCGGCAAAAAAGCGATGGTTAAGCCATAGCTCGCCGCTTTGTCGATAATGTAATCGACGTGCTTGAAGTAGTTCTCGTTCGGCTGCGTGGGATCGTTGTTGACCAGCGGTTTTTCACCATAAGGATTCGGCTCGCCCAGCCCATCGAATTCAGCCAAAGCCACTGCTTGAATGACGGTAAAGCCCTGCTCAGCACGTTTTTGGAGGTAATAATCGGCGTCGGAGCGGTCGAGCCGGTGAAAAAGCTCCCAGGCAGTGTCGCCAAGCCAGAAAAAAGGCTTACCTTCTCTGAGTAAAAACCGTTTGTTTCCACTTATCGTATAGTGTTGCGCGCGTACACCCGCGAGCGAGCAGCAGAGCACTGCCAGAATCAGGAGCTTGTTTGGTTTCATGGGTACCGGATTAACTACGTATCGTCAATCCATAAAGCTGAGACCTGTCGATTCTTAACATTCAGAGCGTGAATAATCTAACAAATAAGTGAGGCTCTTATTTTCATCGAAATCCATTTTAGGGAATTAAGCCGTTCGATTTTTTTTTCGACCGGAGGGTAATTTCAAGAACCTCATATTCAATATTTTAATGCAACTAGTTACCGGCTTTTTATATCATTATACGTAGAATAATTATTACCGTTTAGTAATTTATTTCCTCGAAATGGCGATATATCACTAATATTGAAGTACTATTTTTACATAACCTGAACCAAACGCACCTCCCTATGAAAATAACTTCTACATCTTCCGCTGTTGACATTGCCGTTTTCCGGGTATCCTCCTAATCAGGACAGGTACAAACCGGTCAATACTGCTCATCAACACTCATTTCGACTGCACTTCATCGATACTGCCGGTAACCGGCAGTGAAACGTCAATATTTACATTATCCATTCTTTAACCCATTTCATTCTATGGCTGAACCATTTCTATCTGAGATCCGGATGGTGAGTTTCAATTTCGCGCCGAAAGGCTGGGCGCTTGCCAATGGGCAATTTCTCCCTATCAATCAAAATCAGGCGCTGTTCTCGTTGCTCGGCACTACTTACGGGGGGAACGGACAAACCACCTTTGCGCTGCCGGACTTTCGCGGCAGAGTACCCATTCACATGGGCAACGGCCATACCCTCGGCGAAGCCGCAGGAGCCGAGGCCGTAACAATTAACACGCAGCAATTGCCGGCGCACACCCATTTTCTGACTGCTATCGACAACAACAGCGGCAACAACAACAACCCGATTGGTAACTACCTTTCCAATTCGGCGCCCAACAACCTTTACTCCAACAACGTGAGTACTCCGGTGACTCTGAACCCGGCCACCGTATCGAATGTAGGAGGCAGCCAGCCGCATACGAATATACAACCGTACCTGGCACTCATTTTCATCATTGCATTACAGGGAATTTTTCCAAGCAGAAATTAAGTACCAGGTCAATTTTTGTATCAACCCAAAACTTTTGAAATAAATGGGACAACCATATATTGGAGAAATCAGAATGTTCGCCGGGAACTTCGCTCCTGTCGGATGGGCTTTCTGTGACGGCCAAACGCTTCCTATATCTGAAAATGACGCGCTCTTCACGCTGATCGGTACTACTTATGGTGGCGACGGCCAAGAAACTTTCAATCTGCCCGATCTGCGTGGGCGGCTTCCCCTGCACTCGGGTACCGGGAAATTCGGAACGACCTATCAGATCGGCGAGAAGGCGGGGGTTGAAAGTGTTACCCTGAGCACCCAGCAGATTCCTTCCCACAATCACCTGATTGTTGCAAACAATGACATTGCCAACTCACCGAGCCCGAAAGATACGGTACTCGGGGTATCCAGCTCAACATTTGTTTTCCTTGCTGATGCCCCTTCCGAGCCGATGAAAACCGCTCTGAGTCCTTCCGGCGGCAGCCAACCGCACGAGAATACACAGCCTTTCCTGTGTGTGAGTTTCATCATTTCATTATTCGGCGTCTTTCCGTCGCAAAGCTAGGCTCACTCGACCGGCAATTGTAGAACCTCAAAACACATTCAATCATCATGGCAGATCAATTCGTAGCAGAAATAAGAATATTCCCCTTTAATTTCCCTCCGACCGGCTGGGCGTTTTGCGATGGACAAATTATGCCCATTTCCCAGAACACCGCGCTGTTTGCATTGCTGGGAACGACTTACGGGGGTGATGGCAAATCGACCTTCGCACTTCCCGACCTGCAAGGTTCGGCGCCGATGCACCCGGGGGATGGCCCCGGGCTCTCCCAACGCTTTCTCGGTGAGCAGTCGGGCGTAGAAAGTCTAACGCTCCTTGTATCCGAGATACCCTCGCACTCGCATGCCATTAACGCCGTGGGTGCTTTGGCGGATGCAAAGGGGCCAAAAGACAATGCTTTCGCCGTTTCCCAGAATGGTAACGTATTTACGGCCGGCCCCAGCCCACAGGTGATGATGTCTCCGAACTTACTCTCGGTCACCGGTGGTACTTTGCCGCATAACAACATGATGCCTTATCTGACGGTCAATTTCTGCATTGCCTTGCAGGGCATTTTCCCGGCGAGAGGCTAGTAAAAGACCCGGAGTAGTACTGTTTAAATTTTTTCTGATTATTGATGAAGTTAAAGCTTACCGACCCCAACCTGCGGCTGCGGCCCATTCAGTCCGCCGACATGGATAAACTGCTGGAAATTTATGGCAGCACAAGGGAAAAAGAAATGGAAAGGGTTCCGCACTGGTCCGACCTCATGAAAAAAGAGTTTATCGCCAGCCAGTTTCGGGCACAGCATGAATACTATCAGAAAAACTATATCGGTGCTGATTTCTGGGTTATTGAAAAGAACAACAAAACGATCGGAAGACTTTACTTCCAGGAAGATCACCAGGGACAGGGTATGCGGATCATTGACATCAGTATCCTGCCGGAGTACCGCAACCAGGGAATCGGCCGGGGTATTTTTGAAGATCTCCTCGGAAAAGCGGCGGCGCTCGATCGTCCGCTCACGATCCATGTCGAGAGTTTCAATCCCGCCAAGAATCTGTATACCCGCCTTGGATTTAGAACAATTAGTGAAACCAATGGAATTTATCATTTAATGGAATGGAAGCATACGATTTAAGCCAGATCACATCCTCGGATTTTACACCTAATTTGGAACAGCCGGTTGACATCCATTTCGCAGAAAACATTGTAGTGCAAGCAGTTGTAACCGGCGTAACGGAACTAAACGGCTACACCCCGTTGGAAAGAAAATCGTTCTCGATCGAGCTTCAAACGACCGGTGACCGTAAGCCCCGCGACCAGGGCATTTACAGAATTATCCATCCGAACGGCAAGTTCATGGACGTGTTTATGGTCCCCGTCGCGCTCGATGCAGAAGGAATGCGCTACGAAGTGGTCTTTTCGTAAACCTGAATTTTAGAACTGAATACGAGATGAATATTGAGCCTATGATTGCTTAACAAACTAAAACTATGAAAAACTTATACGCATACCTGGCAGGCGTTGCCCTGCTCGCGTCGGGCGTTGAAATCGTCACCAGATTAGCCGACGCCCCGGCCGTCTCCAAGGAATGGACCGTCCGAAAGGAGGACCGGTCTATCCAAAAACAGAAAGAACGGGTGCCATTTGCCCGCGCCCGCAAAAAAGCGGGAACCAAAGCATTTCTCGCACCGAGCATCACCGCTACGAATACGTACGCAATCACCAACAATGTCGGCCCTGCCGGAGCTTCTGCTGGTGACGAGCTGGAATACACCGTCACCATCACCAACGGCGGACCCGACCCTGCCACCGCGACGGTGTTCACCGAACAGATCGACGCCAATACGACACTGGTACCAGGCTCGGTAAAGGCAAGCCCCATCGCGCAAAACGACTCCTACACGACCATTGGAAACGTCGGGATCAATATCCCTTCGGGCACGGGTCTGTTTGCGAATGATATAAGCCCGAACGGCACAGCCATAAGCCTGAACGGTTCGACAACCATCACCTCGACAAACGGCGGTACGGCCACCGTCGACGCCACAACCGGCGCATTCACCTATGAGCCGGTCGCTGGTTTCTCCGGTAATGACACTTTTACCTACGAGATTCAAAACGGCTCTGGCATGACGTCTACCGCTACGGTTACGATTACCGTGGGAAGTGCAACCACTATGATCTGGTTTATCAATTCCGGCGCGGCTGCGGGCGGTACCGGCACATTGAGCAAGCCATTCAACACGATCGCCGCTTTCGAGGCAATCAATGACGGAGTAGGGCTACACCCTAAAAACGGGCAAGTTGTGTTCATTTATTCCGGGTCATACACCGGTCCGCTTACCTTGCGGAATGACCAGAAACTGCTTGGACAAGGTTCAACGGAGTCGATTCTCAGCTTTACGGGCTTCTCCCAGCCAGACGGCACCAACCAGCTTCCGGCTACTACCGGAACCGATGCCGGCAGACCTTCGATCACTACCACATCCGGCACGCTCAATGCGATCAATCTCGGGACCACCAACAGCATCAAGGGGGTGAACATAGGAAATACCACCGGTACCAAAATTTCCGGATCAGCAGCCGGTACATTTACAGCGACAGAAATGGCTTTATCCGGTAGCGGTAGCGCTCTGAACCTGTCAAACAAAACATTAGCAGCCAGTTTCTCCAGTGTATCGAGCTCCTCTGCCACAAATGGCGTCAGCCCGATCAAGATCTCGGCCAGTACCGGGTCGCTCACGATACCGGCTGGTAGTATTTCGGCATCATCGGTGCCAGCCATCGACATCGTCGGCGCCAGCGTCGCCAATAAAGTTGCCCTTAACATCACATTGACATCCGTATCGGCCAACGGAGGTAACAAAGGTATGGCGCTTGCAAATGCTACCGGTTCCTTCACGATCAACGGTACCGGAACAACAGGCGGGTCAGGCGGAACGATCCAGAACATTGCCAACCGCGGGATCGAACTGACCGACGTTCAGAGTATCACCATTAAGAACATGAACCTGACGAACGCCAACACAGCCGAAGGTGCTGTAACTTCCAACACCGACAATTCCAATGCCAACGCGGCGATTCATGGATCGAATGTGGCCGGCCTTACGCTGGATCGCATTGTGGTAAGCGGAACGGTGGTCCAAATGGGGATTAACCTCCGGGGAGGCAGCAACTTCAACCTCACCAATAGTACGATCAATCAATCGGGCTCCGCAACGATTGTCGAAGAAGGCAATATCTACGCGATGAACGTAGGCGGTACGAACTCGATCGTGAATTCCACGTTGAAAAACGCAGGCGGACGGTCAGCTTATTTCAGAAACAACAACGTCAATATGACGAGGCTGAATGTAACTAATTCGTCATTCCAAGATCCGGGCGGCGCTGCCTGTTTGCTATTTGAAGGGGCAGGCAACTCTGTTATGAGTCTCAAAATTCAGACTAGCTGTCAGTTTCTGAGACCGGTCACAACGGGTATAGAGGTCTTTGCCAACAACACTTCACAGATAGAGGCAGACATCCAGAACGCCACTATCGATATCGGCTCCGGAGACGACCAAGGGAGAGGCATCGACATCTCCGCGTCGGGAACAGCCAGCGTTAAGTTCAATGTAGCAAACAATATCTCGGATTACCTCGGTGGCCCCGGTTTCAACTTCTTCGCCTTCAATCAGGGATATCTTGAAGGAAACGTTACCGGTAATACACTGACCAACAATGGCGATAACGAAGCAACGGAGGGTTCTTTCCAGGGTATCACATTCTCTACCGAAGGAACAACGGCGCGCGGTGTCCTCAAAATAAACAACAACACTATTAACAATTCCCTCAACGGGGTGGGTATTGGTATCCTGCCGGCGTCGACCGGCGGCGCGCTAAGCAGTGTCATCGCCGACAACAATACGGTTACACTTACCGGAAACGGCTTTGCACACGGTCTGTACCTGAACTCCGTAGGCGGCACAGGCAACAATGGCACGCTGTGCGTTAATGTTACCAACAACGACGTAATATTATCGCCTAATTCACCTTTCGCAGCGGGTTACAGAGCCGGTACAGCGGGAACCGTGCTGAACGTGCAGCAAGCAGGAGCATCCGCCTCAGCTGCATGGAACGCAGGCCTCAACACACCTTCTAACTCAGCAACGAAAACCGGCAGCGGTACGGTCAACTATGGCGCCGGAACTTGTCCGTCTCCTTCATTCAGCGGCTTACGTATGGCAGCTATCGAGGAACCAATGGCAGGCAGGCTTTCGGCAGATTCAGTATCAACACCGGCAGCACCGGTACAACAGGCGGCTGCCCAGGCACCGGCTGTAACCGAACCCAAGGCGGAAATCGCACAAGCCGTAACCACTGCGCCGAGCCCGGCACGAACGGAAGCAGCACAGTCCGGTGAAACTGTAACGGTGAATGGCACAGGCGCCGGTTTTACATTACCGGCCAACAAAAACACCATCATCAAGTTCAAGGTGGTAATTGATGCGAATATCCCGGTGTCTGATTGCGAGGTTTCGACACAAGGTACTGTAAGCGGCAGCAATTTTGCCAATGTGCTTACAGATGATCCGAACGCAGCAGGAAGCAGCAACCCGACCGTCACCCCGGTGGTGTCGGTGCCGGTCATCACATTCTGCCCAGGCAACCAGACTTTCTCACCGGATGCAGGAACTTGTACGTCCACACAGACATTTACAGCAACCGCAGACGGATGCCCTGCCCCAACCATTACTTATACAGTCGGCGGCAACCCGATCACATTCCCATACGCATTCCCTGCCGGCGAGACAACCGTACTTGTAACGGCTTCGAATGGCATCGGAACGGCCCCTACCTGCTCGTTCAAAGTAACGGTAACCCCTACCCCGGCTCCGCCGATCACCGACCAGCCTGATGCGGCGACGATCTGTGCAGGCTCCGGCACTTCGTTCACCGTAGCTACTTCGCAGACAGGTGTTACTTACCAATGGCAGAAAAAACTATTCGGCGGCTCATTCGCAAACATTACAACCGGCACAAACCCGACTGCCGATGATCCAACACTGACATTGAGCAACATTCCTGCCAGCGATAACCTTTCGGAATACCGGTGTATCATCACCAACCCTTGTAACAACAGCACTTCCGATGCGGCGGTACTGACCGTGAACCAGATCACCGGTTCGAGCATTGCAGGAACTACTACTGTGAACCAGGGTGCACCGGCGCCAAACGTTACTTTCAGCGCTACCGGCGGTACTTTGCCTTATACGTTCACTTACAAGGTCAATAACGGAACTAACCAGACGGTGAGCACCACCGGCGTGCAAACCAGCGCAACTGTAAGCCAGTCGACTGCTGCCGTGGGCACATTTACCTATGAACTGGTGACGGTGACTGACGCTCAGAACTGTACCTTGACGCCGCCTTCGGCTCAAACGGCCACTGTAACCGTGTCGAACAACCTCACGGCGACGATCTCGGGCAGCACTACTGCCTGCCAGAACGAAACGGCACCTAAGATTACGTTTACGGCTGTGAATGGTATCGCTCCGTTTACATTTACCTACAAAATCAATGGCGGCGGTGACCTGACCGTGTCGACCACGGGTGTGAACACGACAGCGACCGTAGACGTACCGACAGGCACGACGGGATCATTTGTTTACACTTTGACCAATGTAGCCGGCGCGGGCGGCGCTACGACGCCGATCTCCGGACAGACGGCCACTGTGAATGTCAATGAGAAGCCGACCATCGCGCTGACCGGCGCCCAGTACGAATGCCAGTTCGCGGCCAACCCTCAAACGTATACCGTATTCTTCACGGCTACCCCGGGCGCTGTAATCACGACCGACAAGGGTACTGTCAGCGGCAACACGGTTATCAATGTTCCGAGCAAGGAAACGGCAACCATTGTGGCTACCCTGAACGGCTGTTCGGACACGCTCTCTGCTTACAAAGACTGCTCGCTTCCGGTGACATTGATCGATTTCAGCGGTGCGAAAGTTGAAAACACCATTGCATTGAAATGGAACACGGCCGAAGAAACGCACAGCGACCGCTTCGATGTTCAACGCAGCGCCGACGGCAAAAACTGGGCGACTATTGGCACGCAAAAATCGCAAGGCGAGAGCTATTCAGTGGTGAACTACACATTCGTTGACAAAAAACCAGCTCCGGGTGATAACTTCTACCGCCTGAAAATGATCGATACCGATAAGACATTCGCTTACAGTAAGATCATCAAGGTTGGCTACGACGTGCCGGCGCTGAACTCGGAATCGTATCCGAACCCGGTATCCGACGTCCTGAACCTGAGAAGTACGGATTGGAGCCAGGTTAAGGCAGTAGAAATGCACAGCCTGACGGGACTTTCGGTTTACAAATCGGGTAAAAACGTTTCGAAAACCATCGATGTGAAGAGCCTGCCGGTAGGCATGTACATTCTGACGATCACGCACAAGAACGGTGAGGTTATCAACCGGAAAGTGCTTATCAACCGATAATTATGACACCAATGCGTTATTAATGTGTTGTTTAGGTTAACGGTATCAGGCGGGGAGGTTCTCTCCGCCTGATTTTTTTATATCACTGCCCGTTTCTTTTGATTAGCAGGCGATTCGTATAAATTTGGATTTTTACACTTCACATGACATCCTTGAAAGCGCAGCAGAAACGGGAGATTGCAATCCATATCGGCATATGGGTGACCATTCTGCTTCTGCCCTACCTTATATCATCGGCCGACGAAGGATACAGGATCGGCGGGTTACCGGCGGCGTTTTTCGTGCTGGCGGGCCTGATTCACGCGGGGATTTTCTATTTCAATGCTTTTTACCTCTATCCCAAACTGGCCCGCGGCTGGCGCTGGTGGTTATATATTCCCTGCGCGATCGCCGTGATCATGGCCTCCTTTGCCCTCAAATACCAGATTGTAGCCCACTTTTTTCCGGAAGTAGTGCTCCGCAGCGCCGCCGGATTGATATTCGGCCCGTCGGTGTTGGTATTCGCGGCAAGCATTGTGTATCGCCGGGTAAGCGACGGCATTCGCCGGGAACGTGCGCGAAAGGAATACGAGGCGCAGCAATTAGCCGCCGAGCTGAAACTGCTGCGGTCGCAGGTCAATCCGCATTTTCTTTTTAATGTGCTGACAAACATGGTAGCGCTTGCGAGACAACGGTCCGACCAACTTGAAGATGCGCTCCTCCGCCTGGCTGACCTCATGCGTTATATGACGTACGACACGCAGGCGAAACAAGTGACCTTGCAGCAGGAAACGAATTATCTCAAAAGCTATATTGAATTGCAAAAACTGCGCTTTTCGGATGGAATGCGCATTGAACTGGATATTCAAATGGATACGGAGGCCGGCCGCTTGTCGGTAGAACCGATGATCATGATCCCGTTTGTGGAGAATGCATTCAAGCATGGCACCTCACGGCTCGATGAACCTTACATTCTGATCCGCCTCGAAGCCACGAACGGGCTTCTGACGCTAACAGTCACCAATCCGTACGATGCTTACGCGGGCGAAACGAAAGACGGTCATTCGGGCATTGGCCTCGAAAATGTACGCACCCGGTTAAAACTCATTTATCCGGACAAACACACCCTCGCTATCGACGACCGCAACCAAGTTTTCACTGTCACCCTGAACCTGGATTTACGATGATGCGATGCCTCGCCGTTGATGATGAAAAGCTCGTGCTCGACCTCCTTGTCGACAATATCCGGCAGGTGCCCTACCTGACGCTCGTGAAAACCGCGCGCAATGCGATGGAGGCCATTGAGATATTGCAAAACGAGCGCATCGATCTGCTTTTCCTGGACATTCAAATGCCCCGTCTCAGCGGTTTGCAATTTTTGAAAACCCTTCCCGATCCGCCGCTCGTGATCCTGGTAACGGCTTATGACCAATATGCATTGGAAGGTTTCGAACTGAATGTGGTTGATTACCTGCTGAAACCCGTGAGTATGGAGCGCTTTCTGAAAGCCTGCAACCGGGCCCACGAACTGTTCGAACTGAAATACAAAACGCCCGCTATTATACCACCCGCCGCGCTGCCCGATTTCTTCGTGAATGTTGAATACTCGCTGGTGAAAATAGTAGCGGCCGATGTGGCCTGGATCGAGGGATTGAAAGATTATGTCAAGATCTACCTTACCTCCGCCGACAAGCCGGTCATTACCCGAATGACATTCAAGGCATTGGAAGAAAAACTCCCGGAACCGGCATTTGTCCGTACCCATAAGTCCTACCTGGTAGCTGTCCGGAAAATCACCGCGATCAAGCGTGATTTCGTGCTGATCGGCGCCGCCGAAATTCCCGTCAGTGAGCATTACAAAGACAATCTCCGCAAAATACTGAATATCTCGCCCGATTGATCGTCGCAGGATTTGACGGTTTCATCGCAGACATTAACGGTGTGGTCTACTCTCCCTGAAATGCAACAAGGCATACCATAGCTTTGGTCAAAAAACAAACAAAGCCATGATTTCCAATGCATTCATAACCAAACTCATCCTGATGGCGGGAAGCCTGCTTCTCACCCTGGCGGCCGGGGCGCAGACGCGCATTAACGGCGATATAACGGGGCCATTGGGCGAACCTGTTCCCGGAGCGCACGTCCGCATGAAAGGCTCCCAATCTGGTACCGTAGCCGATTCGCTCGGCAAGTTCGGTTTCGTGACTACCCGGCGAGGCAATCAGACGCTCGTCGTATCGTCTCTTGGTTTCAAAACACAACAACAAACAGTTACCATTGCGGATAGCACCATTACGCTCTCTATCACCCTCGACGATGCCGCCAACACCCTCGAAGCCGTGACGGTGAGCGCCGGCAGCTTCGAAGCGAGCGACAAGGCCAAAGGCGCATCACTCACGCCCATCGACGCTTACACGGTAGCAGGCAATGGCGGCGACATCTCCAATGCGCTGCGGTCGCTCCCGGGTGCGCAGCAGGTGGGCGAGCGCGAGGGGCTGTTTGTGCGCGGCGGGACCAGCGACGAAACCCGGATGTTCGTCGACGGTACGCTCATGAAAAACCCGAACTATGCTTCCGTACCGGGCATTATGCAGCCGGCCCGCATTAACCTGTTCCTTTTCAAAGGTGTATTGTTCAACACCGGCGGCTACTCGGCATTGTACGGACAGGCCATGAGCAGCGCGCTGATCCTCGAAAGCATCGATCTGCCTGAAAAAAGCTCCGCCAATTTCAGCGTATTTCCCTCGAACCTCGGAGCGGGTTTTCAGCATTTGGCGAAATCGGGGCGAAGCAGCTACGGCGGCGGGCTCGCTTACAGCAATCAAAGCCTGTATAATAAGGTCGTCTCCCAGCACCCGGATTACTACTACGGGCCGGAATACACCAGTGCCAATGCGAACATCCGCGTCAAAACCGGAAAAACAGGCATACTCAAAGCGTACATCGCCTTTGCCGAAAGCAATATCGGCATGCGGAACCCGGACACCGACAGCTCGCTGCTCCGCTCTGATTTCCGTTTGAAAAACCCGAATATCTACGGAACCGTCAGCTACCGGACCAACTTCGGACCCAACTGGCGCCTCGACGCGGGTATGGCCTATACTTTCGACAAAAATATGGCTCATAACCGGCTGCTCAGCGGAAGTAATGAGCCTATTGCCATTCCGAATGCGCCATTTTTTGCCAAAAACAGCGACATAACCCTCCGCTCGCATTTCGCACAGGGCCGTGCCGTACTCACGCGGAACTTCGAGCGCAACCAGGCGTTCCGGTTCGGCGGCGAGACATTCTACTTCCGTGACACGCAACATTCCAATGGAACCCCGGCGACGCTCCGCGATCAACTGTCGGCTATTTTTATGGAAGCTGACATTCATTTGGGTGAGCACCTGGCATTCCGGCCGGGACTTCGGGCCGAGTATTCGAGCCTGCTTCGCAAGGCAGTGCTAGCGCCGCGTGCGAGCCTGGGGTATCGGCTGGCAACCGGCAGCCAGCTGAACCTCGCGTACGGTGTTTTCTACCAAAAACCGGAGAACCGGTATCTTTTTCAAAACCTTCAACCCGGGTTCTCCCGCTCGGAGCATTATGTGCTGAATTACTCCAAAAAGGCCAATAACCGGTTTTTCAGGTCGGAGGTTTATTACAAAAAGTACAGGAACCTGGTGCGGACATTTCCGGATATCTCCCTCGCCGGCGATGGCTATGCGAAAGGATTGGAGCTCTTCTGGCGCGACAAAAAGACCGTCCGCAACCTGGATTACTGGCTGACTTACACTTACCTCGACACGAAACGTAACTACCTGAATTACCCCGAAAGCATCCGGCCGTCGTTCACCAGCCCGCATACTTTCACCATCGCCGTCAAACGCTTTTTCCAGGGAATGAGCACCAATGTCAATGTTTCGTATTCCTACGCAGCCGGGCGGCCTTACTACGACATCCGCGCCGGCGGAGATGCCGGTACCCGCATTTACGATTCCGGCACAGCCCTCCCCTACAATGTCCTCAACCTGCACGTGTCCAAGATGATGACCTTTTTCAAAAAATCGAAATTCCGGGATTACTCAGGTTTCGCGTTCGGGGCGAACAATGTGCTGGGGACGAAGCAGGTATTCGGGTATACCTACGCCTACAACGGCCAGTTCAGAACGCCCGTTACGCTCCCCGCCACACGCTTCTATTTCGTCGGCATCTTCATGAGCCTGGGCATCGACCGGACCAAGGACCTCCTCGATCAAAGTCAATGAGTTCAGAGGCCAAAGTCCAAAATCGTCAACTCCCGACTCATTCAATCATTCAATCATTCAGTCATTCAATCATTCAATCATTCAAAACCATGAAAACGCTCATCACCACCATCCTGCTCATTTGCACTGCCGCATTCACTTTTGCGCAAAACGGAGACTACACTGCTCAATTAGAAGCATCCGTCAAAAAACTCGATCAGGCCAAGTCGGTTGCCGATTTTCAGGCGCTTGAAAAAACGTTTGTCCAAATGGGCAATGCCCGGAAAACCGAATGGCTTCCCTACTACTATGCTGCTCTTTGTAATGCTAAAGCCGGGTTTCTTCTGCAAGACGACGGCGAGAAAATCGAGCCTTACAGCGTGCGCGGCGAAGCGCAGATCAAGAAAAGCGAGTCGCTCGCGAACGGCGACAGTAAGGTGCTAGCCGAAATCTATGTCGTCCGGGCGATGATTTACCGCACCAAGGTTTTCATCAGTCCTATGACCATGGGCAGGGAGTTCGGCCCGCTTTCCGACCAGTTTTTAAAGAAAGCACAAAAACTGGATGCCGCTAACCCGCGTGCCATTTACCTCGAAGCCTGGACCAAATACTACACGCCCAAACTCTGGGGCGGCGACAAGGATCTGGCCAAAGAACTCGCCGGGAAGGCCATTCAGAAACTTCCCGCAGCGGCATTCACCGTCATGCCGCATTGGGGCAAAGCTGAAAGCGAGGCGCTGCTTAAATAGCGATTACACTTCATCATTGTTTCACTTAAACTTTTAGAAACCATGTTTTTCGGATTATTGATTTTCGCCCGTATCCTATTCGTGGCCTGTATGGTTTTCATCATCGGCTACATTTACGGTCCGTTCTCCCAACGCCGCGGCCTGACCATCGCCGCACGTGTAGCTGCCATCGCGATCATTTTCGCATTTATCATGATGAACATCTTTGCGTTCCGAGCCGGGGCCTCGCACGGTGGTGGCCCATGGAACAGAGGGCATTGGGATCATTGCGACGATGCGCATCCTCATAAAATGGAAGCGAAGCCTTAAAAGGCACCCAAGTAACCAAACGCCTCGCACCCGTGTGAGGCGTTTTTTATTGCCCTACCCCAAAATCCCCCAATATTTTACCAGGATAATGTAAAAATCAAGCGGATTAAGCGCCCTATTAATGGTTTGTTAACCATTTCTTAATTAACCCCCGATTACTTTGACCCCACGGTTCGGCCGACCGCTTTTCATGCATTTAAACGAACAGGAACTTAACCCTACGGTATGAACAAACAACTTCTATCAAAACCCTTGTGCGGGCACCGCATCCGGACGTTGCTCCGGCATGTATGCACTGCACTATGCCTGATGCTGCTCGTGCAAGCGGGCGCATGGGCGCAATCCGCCGCGGACGAAACCGCCATCAGCGGCGAAGTGAAAGACGAGAAAAGCAGCGCTATTCCCGGCGCGAGCATTGTGCTGCAAGGCACCACGAAAGGTACTACCACTGATGCCAATGGAAAATTTTCGCTCTCCGTTCCCAAATCGGGCGCGGTGATTATCGTAAGTTTTTTGGGATACAAAAGGCAGGAGATCGCCGTCGGTAGCCGTACGAGCTTCGATGTGCAACTCGCACTCAGCACGGATGAGTTGCAGGAAGTAGTGGTGGTGGGTTACGGCACGCAGCGTAAGCAGACACTCACCGGCGCTATTTCGAACATCGTTTCGGAGCAAATCAAAACCACCACTCACACCAGTTTGGCACAAAGCCTGCAAGGTAAGGTGGCCGGGGTGCAGATCCGCCAGAACTCCGGCGAGCCGGGCTCATTCAGCACGAATATCAATATACGCGGCTTCGGCGAGCCATTGTATGTGGTCGACGGCGTGGCGCGTGACGGCGGGTATGAGTTTCAGAAGATCAACCCGGACGATATCGAAAGCATTTCCGTACTGAAAGATGCTTCCGCGGCGATTTTCGGTATCCGTGCCGGAAATGGCGTCGTAATCGTGACTACGAAAAAGGGTAAGCAGGGCAAGCCGCAGTTCAGCTACAATATGGTGTATGGCCGCCAAAGCCCTACCGACGTCCCCAAAATGACCAGCGCATTGCAATGGGCGGAAATGCGGAACGACGCCGCGAAGAACCTGGGCGAGAACCCGGTGTTTTCTCCCGAGGAAATCGAGAAGTTCCGCAGCGGCGCACCGGGCTACCAGGGCACCGATTGGTATAAGGAAACTTTGAACAAATCGGCGAGCCAGCAGCAGCATTTCATTTCGGCATCGGGCGGCGAAGGCGTGGTGAACTACTTTACCAGTTTTGGCTACCAAAAAGAAAACGGTTTGCTCAAAAGCGGTGATATGGGCTATCAGAAATACACCTTCCGGTCCAATATCGGTATTGATTTAACCAAAAACCTGAAAGCGGACCTGATCCTCTCAGGGCTGTTCGATAAACGTGACCAGCCGGGTGATAACTTCTTTAACATTTACAAGGGTACCCGCATTGCATTGCCCACTGAGCGCCCGTATGCCAACGACAATCCGAAATATCCCGCATTGCTGAGCGGCGGCTATAACCCCGTGGCTTTGGCCGACAGGAGCCTGACCGGCTACTCGCAGGAAGTGAACAAGTTCTTCCAGTCGACCTTCGCATTGACCTACACCGTGCCGTTCGTTCCGGGGCTGCGCATTAAAGGGTTAGTGGCTTATGACAGCAATAACTACCGCGCCAAATCGGTTTCGAAAGCTTACAACCTGTATACCTACGACGCGGCAACCGACAAGTACATTGCCCACGCCCAGCGTAACCCGTCGCGGATCGGCAACAATTTCACCGATAACAACCGCATTACCTTCCAGGGACAGCTGTTTTACAACACCGTGATCGCGAAAAACCATAACCTGGGCGCTACATTGGTATACGAGCAGCAGGAATCGCACAACCGCTGGGCGGGGCTCGGGCGTGAGTACGCATTCTTCACCAACGACCAGATCGACCAGGCGGGGCTGAACAACCAGACTACCAGCGGGTCCGAAGCGGAATATGCCAGCCAGTCGTATGTGGGCCGTTTGAATTATGATTTCAAAGAAAAGTATTTGCTCGAAGTCGCTGCGCGCTATGACGGCTCCTACCGCTACCATCCCGACCGCCGCTGGGGCTTGTTCCCGGTAGTATCGGCCGGATGGCGGGTGTCGGAAGAGGGTTTCATGAAGCACATTCCCTTCATTTCCATGCTGAAACTGAGAGGTTCGTACGGCCTTGTGGGTGCCGACGCGGGTGCGCCGTTCCAGTATGTGCCCGGCTTCTCGCTCACCGGCGGTGGCGGGTATGAGTTCACCAACGGCAATTACACCACCGGTGCGGCCTCCCCGGCGATCGTGAACGAGAAGCTCACCTGGTTCAAATCCAACATCCAGGATGTCGGTATCGACGTGGGTCTTTGGGATAACAAAATCGATTTCACTTTCGACATTTACCAGCGCGACCGCAAGGGTTTGCTCGCACGCAGGAATGTTTCGCTGCCCAACACATTCGGCGGTACCCTGCCCGAGGAAAACCTGAACAGCGACCGCGTGCGCGGGATCGAGTTCTCGGCCGCCTACAACGGGCAGATCCGCGATTTCAAATACGGTATTTCGGGTAACTTCAACTTTGCCCGCACGCAGAACCGCTACGTAGAGCGCGGTGAGTTCCTGAGCAGCACGGACAAGTGGCGCGGCGGAGCTACCAACCGGTGGAACGACGTGGTGTGGGCCTACCAGCTCGAAGGCCAGTTCCAGAGCAAGGACGAGGTCATTTATGCGCCGATCCAGAACGGCGACCTCGGTAACACCCGCGAGCTGCCAGGCGATTTCAAATATAAGGATGTGGATGGTAACGGGGTAATCGATGGTAACGATGCTGTTCCGTTGTTTTTCGGCGGCGATCCGAAAATGTACTATGGTGTGACTTTGAATGCTTCCTGGAAAGGTTTCGATTTCACGGCATTGTTTCAGGGCTCGGGCAAATACAGCGTGCGCTTCCGCGAGGTATATGCCGAAGTGTTCGCATTCCGCGGCAACACGCCCGAGTATTTCTATGACAGATGGCACCAGTCGCCCGACGGCCAGTGGATCCCCGGAGAATGGCCTGCCTCCCGCTTCAACTACAATGTGGGCGCCATGTACGCCGAGAGCGGCGCCTGGCGGAAAGATGCCTCCTACCTGCGTTTCAAGAGCGCGCAGCTGGGTTACACCTTCAACCTGCCCTGGCTGAAAAAGATCGGTATCAACGATGTGCGCGTGTATGGCAATGCCCATAACATTTTCACCTGGGCCGATCCGTTCGTGAAGCCTTTCGATCCGGAAAAAGTGGAAGGATTGTTTGGAGCGGGGCTTACCTACCCGGTGACGAGAAGCTACAACTTCGGGATCAATGTCAAATTTTAATATTAATTGATAATGAGCTATTTAAAAAAGACCCTAACGCTGTTGTTGGTGCTCGTGGCGATGAGCTGCGGTGATGTACTCGACAAGCAGCCGCTCGATAAGTTGCAGGGCGAGAACCTGTTCTCCAACCCCGAAGGCGTAAAACTGTACATGGCGAACCTGTATTACCAGCTCCCGATCGAGGATTTCACCTTCTTCCGCCAGGGCTTCAACTGGAACACCGGCGACCCGAACAACGGCGGTTTCGCCCCGGCTATGTCGACCGACGAGGCCGTGCATACCGAGTTTGGTGATTTTATCGGGAACGACGATTTCCAGTGGTGGGACCAGGGCTACAAGCTGATCCGCGATGTGAACATCCTGATCGACATCATCCCTACCCTCGACATTACCGACGACGAACGGAAGGCGCTGGTCGGCGAAAGTGCGTTCATCCGCGCATATGCCTATTTCGCATTGGCCAAGCGCTACGGCGGTGTGCCTTTGATCACCTCCGTACAAAAGTATGAAGGCGATGTGGAAGCCCTGAAAGTACCTCGCAGCACCGAAAAGGAGACCTGGGATTTTGTATTAAAAGAATGCGACACGGCCGTGGGCAATCTGGGTGACTCGTGGCCCGGCGGTGAAAGACGCGCCACCAAATGGGTAGCCTATGCCCTGAAATCCCGCGCTGCATTGCACGCAGCCTCATTGGCCAAGTACGCCGACCGCGCCCCGATCTCGGGAACAGCCGTGGATCAGAAACTGGTCGGATTGGACAAGGCCGCCGCAGCAGAGTTCTATAAAGCGGCCATCGATGCGTCGGAAGCGATTATCAGTTCGGGCAAATTCAATTTATACAAACCTTCACCTGCAACGCCGGAAGAAGCCGCCAACAACTACCGGTTGCTTTTTGAAGATCCTAACAATGCACCGGAAGAGGTGATTTTCATCAAAGGTTACGCGAGGCCGGGCTCCGGCACAGGCCACAATTACGGCATCTGGTACCAGCCCAACCAAACGGCCAACGGCTGGCCGCATCCGGGCCGTATGAACCCGACCCTGGAACTGATGGACGTTTACGAAAGCTATGACAAGCCTGGTGAAAGCGCGCCGCTTGCAACTTCCGCAGCCGCCAACGATCTGACTGACTACACCGGTTTCAATGCAACCAAGCAATACAAACGATTTGATAGCGAGAACGATATCTTCAAAGGGAAGGACGCGCGCATGTGGGCGACGATGATCCTGCCCGGTACCAGCTGGAAAGGCCAGAAGATCGTGATCCAGGCCGGTTTCATCAAACCCGACGGTTCGGCACAAATCATGGGCGGCGACCCGTTCACCCACGGCGGCACGACTTACTATACTTATGGTGCCTCCGACCGTACGAAATACTCCGGTTTCGATACCTGGGGCGGCAATAATACCCGTACGGGCGTGAGTTTCAAGAAGTTTCTGAATGAAGGACTGAACATCGCGCCGGGCTGGAACCAATGCGTGACCGACTTCGCCGATTTCCGCTACGCCGAAATCCTGCTGAACTACGCCGAAGCCATTGCCGAAAGCGGTACGGGCGACAAAGTAAAGGGTGCGAAGGCATTGAACGACGTTCGCCGCAGGGCCGGGCATAAGGTCGAAATTCCGCTGACGATCAACAATGTGATCCGCGAAAGAAGGGTTGAACTCGCATTTGAGCACAAGCGTTTCTGGGACCTGATCCGTCGCCGCGAATACCACACGGTGTTTAACAACACCATGCGCCACGCATTGCTACCGGTCCTCGACCTGCGCGTGACACCTGCGAAATACATTTTCGTTCGCGTGAATGTGCCCCGCAGCAACCCGTCCACATTCGATTACCGCCAGTACTACCGAGCAATTCCCGGCATCGGGGCGAATGGTCTGGTCCAGAATCCGCAGTATTAAGAGGGCTATAAGCTGTAAGCCATAGGCTCTATGCTTTCCAGGCAAGAATCTTGTGGCTTATAGCTTACCGCATAGAGCCCCGCAGTATTAAATTGCTGTAAGCTGCAAGCCGTAGGCTATATGCTCTTCTCGAAAGCGCAAAAGCTCAAAGCTTACAGCATATAGCTTAAAGCAAAACGATTAACAATGAAACAACTATTCCCCTACATCCCCGCCCTGCTTCTGCTTTTCGGCGCTGCGGCGTGCAGTGTCGACAACTACCCTGCCCCTGATTCCCAATTGTACGGTACCTTTCTGGATGCCGAAACCAATGAGCCAGTGGAGCAGGACATCATCCGCGGCAGCACCATCGAGTACATCGAGCACGGTTACGCTTCGAATACCAAGCAGACGATGATCATCAAAAACGATGGCAGCTATCGCAACAACCTGATCTTCGCGAATACGTACACGATCACGCCCGTGCGCGGGAATTTCGTAGCCATGGCGGCGCAGGAAGTGATTGTCAAAGGCGAAACGAAGCTGGATTTCAAGGTGCAGCCTTACATTCGTGTGAAAGAAGCCAGCATTGAGAAAGTAGGCACGAAGATCGTCGCCAAGTTCAAATTGCAGCAAACTGTGATGAACAATGTGAGGAAAATCGGCTTGTACGCGCACCCGGAACCGTCCGTGGGCGAGCCTATGCGCGTGGCGCTGGCGGAGCAGGAAATCAACGGTGTGATTGATCCCAACAAGGTTTATCAACTGGAAATCGACCTGCCTTCGAACAGTAATGTATTGAAAACCGGCAACCAGTACTTCTTCCGCGCCGGCGGCATTATCGACGCGCCGGAATCGAAGTTTAATTATGCGAAAGCGGTGAGGATTGCATTGTGAGTAAAAAGGCCGTAGGCTATAAGCTTTAAGCAATAGGCTGTACGCCTACGGCCACAAATTAAAAAACATCAATTAGCATACAGCTTAGAGCTTACAGCATACAGCTTACAGCTTACAGCTTAAAGCATACAGCCTTCTTATGAACTTCCCCAAACTCCTATTCTTCCTTTCCATCATCTCGCTAAGCTGCAAAGGCGGCGATGATGACCCCAAAACCGAAGACCCTAAACCCGTCGAAGAGGTTAAATATGACGAGTCGCATTCGTTGTTCAAAAGTTACAAGGGCCTCGTCATGGCGGGTTACCAGGGCTGGTTCACGGCCGAAGGCGATGGAGCGGGCCGCGGCTGGCATCATTACCAGAAGGCCGGAAAGTTCGAGCCCGGCTTCGCATCAATTGATTTCTGGCCAGATGTAACGGAGTATTCCAAGACCTACAACACCGCATTTAAATATGCCAACGGCGAAGCCGCCAAGGTATACAGCCCCTACGACGAGGAAAGCGTGGACCTGCATTTCAAATGGATGCAAGAGCACGGGATCGACGGCGTATATATGCAAAGGTTCGTCTCTGAGGTGAAAGGCGAAAGCGGCAAACGGCATTTCAACAAAGTACTGGCCAATGCATTGAAAGCCTCTAAAAAATATGGCCGGGCGATCAGCATTATGTACGACCTCAGCGGCTCGACGTCCGCGGATATGGATTTCATCGCCAAAGACTGGGAAGAGCTGCAACAGCTTTTCAAACTGTTCGACGGGCAGGAGAACCCTACCTACCTGCGGCATAACGGCCGCCCGCTACTCGCCATTTGGGGCGTCGGTTTCAACGACGGCCGCAAATACACCATTGCCGACATTCAGAAGCTGATGGATAAGGTAAAAGGCCCTACTAAAAAGGCCTCGATACTCCTTGGCGTGCCCTACTATTGGCGCGAGCTCGGGCGCGATACAGAGAACTCGCCGCTGCTGCACACGGTTATCAGGCAAGCCGATATTATCATGCCCTGGGCCGTAGGGCGTTACAATGCGTCCACCTACCTGAGTGTCGCCGGCCCGAATCTGCCCGCCGACATTACCTGGTGCAATACGAATAAGATCGATTACGCGCCGCTGGTCTTCCCGGGGTTCAGCTGGGGTAACCTCAAAAACGATAAATCACTCTACAACCAGATCCCCCGCAACAACGGCGAGTTCCTCTGGCAACAAATCGCCGGTGCGAAAATGTCGGGCGCAGAGGCGCTCTACGTAGCCATGTTCGACGAGGTAGACGAAGGTACCGCCATTTTCAAAACCCGGAAAGAAGGCGATACACCGTTGAATGCGGAAGGAAAATTCGTCGGAATCGAGCCAGACCTGCCTTCCGACTACTACCTGTGGCTCGTCGGGCAAGGGGCCAATTGGTTCCATGGAGCGAGCGGGTATGGAAATGTGAAACCGGCCCGCAAGTGACGGCTAATTTGTGCAAGGGTTCCTTGCACAAATTATTCCTCCTCATTTCATTTCGCCAATTTTCATTATGTTTAAACAAAATAGAGGCCCATAGCCCGTTTGTTAAAACAAAATATATGAAAATTACATTTTCCCTGATCCTTTCTTTCTTCCTGGCGGGAACGCAGGCCTTGTGCTTTGCCGACGGAGGAAAAAAATCCAAAGCATTGCCCCGGATCGCCATTGCGGGGCTGGGTATCGAGTCGAGCACGTTCTCGCCGGCACGTACGGAAGAACCTGCATTCAAAGCCAAATACGGTGAACAGATTTTCACCTCCTACCCTTTTATGGCGCCGGATTCCAGCTTACGGAAACGTGCCCAATGGCTCCCGGCATTGGTAGGAAAGTCGTTGCCTGGTGGTATGGTGACGAGGGCTGCCTATGAGTCGCTGGTGAAGCAGACACTCGAACTTTTGAAGAAAAACGGCCCGTACGACGGACTATATTTCGATATCCACGGTGCAATGAGCGTCGAAGGGCTGGATGATCCCGAAGGCGACCTCATCACGCGCATCCGTGAGGTGATCGGCAAAAAAGTACTTGTTTCGACCTGTATGGACTTGCACGGCAACGTTTCATGGCGCCTGGCGCAGCATACCGACCTCATTACCTGTTACCGGATGGCCCCTCACGAGGACGCTATGGAATCCAAGCGGCGGGCCGTTGCGAACTTGCTTTCGCGCCTCGAAAGCGGCAAAGGCAAGCCGGCATACAAGGCCTGGATCCCGGTACCGATCCTGCTTCCCGGCGAAAAAACGAGTACCCGCATTGAGCCAGGGAAATCGCTTTACGCCAAGGTTGCCCCTGCTTCGGTGCAGCCGGGCGTTGTCGATGCTGCCATGTGGGTAGGTTACGCCTGGGCCGACGAACCACGGAACCACGCCGTGGTGATGGTTACCGGCGACGATAAGGCCAAAGTGACCGAAAGTGCCGAAATGCTGGCCAAGAGCTTTTGGGAGGTACGCAAAGAGTTTGCATTCGTAGCGCCTACCGACGATCTGAAAGGTGCATTGAACAAGGCTCTGGCCAGTGATAAACATCCGTTCTTCATCAGCGATTCGGGGGATAACCCTACCGCCGGCGGTGCAGGCGACGTAACGTGGACGATTACGGAAATCCTCAAACGCCCTGAATTCAGGAATGAAAACGGTCCGTCCTTGATTTACGCCTCTATTCCGGGCCCGGAACTGGTCGAAGCGGCGGTGAAAGCCGGTGTGGGAGGAAAAATCGACGCCTATGCCGGTGCGAAAGTGGATGCGCGTTTTGCGCCTCCGATACATCTCGTTGGTACTGTTGAGGCGATCCATCACGGAGACGTCAATGCCGAAACCGAAGTGGTCGTAAAAGTGGGCAGCGTGCGGGTGATCGTAACCAAAAAACGCAAGCCTTACCACAAGGAAGCTGATTTTACGCGACTTGGCCTGAATCCGCGTAAATCGGACATCGTGGTCGTGAAAATAGGTTACCTCGAACCGGAGCTGTACAATATGCGCGCCGACTGGATATTGTCGCTTACTCCCGGCGGCGTTGATCAGGACCTGGAACGGTTGCCTTACAAGCGCATCAAGCGTCCGATGTTCCCGTTGGATAAGGATATGAAGGATCCCGATTTGAAGGCAAAACTAGTGCCGTTGTCGGATAAGTAGTAGATGCTATTCGTATCAAAGCGGGCTAATCCTGAAAATGGATAGCCCGCTTTGCTGTTTTATCAAGGTAAGGTTTCCCCGCTGCCGGGCCTGCTGGTTCAATCCGCCAATGCAAATGCGATAGCCGCATCGGAATGGATACGGGTCGTGTCGAAAACCGGCACCGACACATCCTCCTGGCCAAGTATCATCGGAATTTCCGTGCAACCCAGGATGATCCCTTCCGCGCCCTGACGGATCAACTCGTCGATAATCGCAAGATAGCGCTGCTTTGTTTCTTCCCGAATAATGCCTTTCCCGAGCTCGTCACGCAGTGTATCCTGAATAAAATCCCGGCTCTCCTGCGTTGCCGGCACAATAGGTTCGATGCCCAGGCTCACCAGTTTATCTTTATAAAAATCCATTTCCATGGTAAACTTCGTACCCAGCAGGCCTACTTTCCGGAGCCCTGCCTGCTTGATGGCTGCGGCCGTCGCGGTGACGATATGGATAATCGGCAGATTGATTTCCATTTCCAAACGGTCTGCCACGGCGTGGGCGGTATTCGCGCAAAGCACGATGGCTTCGGCTCCCGCTTTTTCGAGGTTCAGGCAGGCGTCCCGCAGAATACGGAAGGTGTCGTCCCATTTGCCGGCGGTGTTGTTGCTCACAAACGCGCTGAAATTGACTGAGTAAATAACGCATTCGGCATAGTTGAGCCCTCCCAACCTGGCATTTACGCCTTCATTGATAAAGCGGTAATAATCGACGGTAGAGACCCAGCTCATACCGCCTACAAGGCCTAATTTTTTCATTTTTTGGTGTAGATATAAACGAGTGCTCAGGCATTATCGCGGTCGGAAACACGACCGGTAACCCAAAGCAGAAATAATGCATTGAAAAATAGCGTTTCACGCAGCCAGGTGAGGCTTTGAATGGTGTTAATGTTCTTTTTCATGGCGTTTTCAGTTTTTGGTAAATTAAAAAATACACGCCGAAAAAGCACTTACTTATAGGCAATTTTCAATTTTTTAGAAAAGCCGGTGGCTGTGTTGTCGATAAAAACTGTGTACATACCCTTCTGCCTTCCGTCCATATTTACTTTCCAATCCTCATCCGTCGTCACGTCGTAACTTTGAACCAGAAGTCCGGCTGTATTGTAGATCGTCACCCGGTCGCCCTTTGCGAGTCCGGCGATCGTGATAACACTACTGCCTCCCGGGTTGGGAAAAACAAACGGCTGGCCGCGTTTATCCAGCGTACCTGTCACCAGCGAGCTGTATTGGAAAGTGCCGTCCAGGTCGACCATTTTCAGCCGGTAGTAGTTTGCATTGCGCAGCGGCTCGCCGTCGGTAAATACATAGGAACTCCCCGCCCCTTTGCCATGCAGCGTTCCCAATGTCTGGAAGGTGCGGCCATCACTGCCGCGCTGTACGTCGAAATGCGAAAATTGGGTTTCCTCTGCCGTTTTCCATTCGACCAGGAACCGCCTCTCACTCTGGGCCAGCCTGATAGAAAGTAGTTTTACCGGAAGTGGGTCGCCCGGATTGGTAATTTTGGATAATGTACCATTCAAAAATGACAGGATATAGAGTTCACCGGCCTGGTCCTCTCCAAATGAGATTAGCGACGAGTAAGTGGGCCCTGCGTCGGGGCTGGCCACGCCGAGCGGATCGATGTACCCGATTTTCCCACTCGAATAATCCCCAAAAAAGTAATGGCCTTTCATCGATGGATAGCGTGAGCCGCGGTAAACAAATCCGCCCATGACAGAAGCGTCATTGCCGCCATTGTTGGTATATCCGGGATATGTGAGCCTGGGGGCGGTGTAAGTCGTTCCTTGTGCGCAGTGTGACGGATTGTAGCTCTGCGTGCCTTCAAGACAGTTCCAACCGAAATTCGAAGGCGGCCCGCCGAACGGATATGCCAGATAATTAATCTCCTCCCAGCCGTCCTGGCCGTTGTCCCCGATCCAGAGATCGCCCGTCTGGCGGTCGAAGCCGAATCGCCAGGGATTTCTGAGGCCAAGCGCAAATATCTTCCCGAGTGGGTTATCGCCGGGTGACGGACTGCCGGTATCAAGCCGCAGGAGCTTACCAAAGAGCTTGCCCATGTCCTGAGAGTTATTGTCCGGGTCTCCGGGCACTCCGCGGGATCCGGGACCGTTGTCGCCGGTAGAGATGTACAAAAAACCGTCTTTCCCAAAAGCCATATCGCCGCCTCTGTGGCCCCCCAGGACGTTCCCGTATGGAATCGTGAGGATCTTGACCTCCGAATTGGCATCCGCCAGATCGGCATTACCCGCCTGCCGGGAGAACCGCGAAACCTGCACTTCCGTCAGGCTCTTTACCACATACAGTACATAAAAAAAGCCGGAAGTCTGGTAGTCGGGAGGGAAGGCAATGCTGAATATCCCTGCCCAATCGGGATCGTTGATTTTCGCACCAATATCCAGAAATGGTTGTGAAAGGACGGCCCCGTTTTTGAAAATCTTGATCTTTCCGCCTATTTCGGCCACGAAAAGACGGCCGTCGGATGCATGGGTGACCTTGACGGGCCGTGTGAAACCGCTGGCGACCGGTTCAATGGCGAGGTTGAGTTGAGCAGAACCGTTATGTACAGCCCCAATCAGCAATAAAACGATGCAGAGCAGATTTTTCATGAGCACAGGTTAGAGGAGTAACGTAAATATACCAAATATCTCCCCCCTCACGCTACCGGCTCGACTTCATCGCCTTCACCGTTTTCATGTTGCCGTGCCTGGTAAATTCTTTGTACTCGGGACTATCACAAGCGTACAACGCTATTTTCCCGTTCTCATCGTTGTGAACACCCCAGCCGTACCGTTTCGTCAACGGTGAGCAACGCATGCACGCCTGGCCTTTTGAAAAAAACTGCTTCCGGGCCTCTTCCAGCTCGCTTTCGGTGAGATCCTTTCTTTCCGCAAAAACCTTGAACAGCACATCGTCGGATGTGAATTTATAAGGGTTTTTACTAATCATTTCATACTGGATACCGGCCACGGTTTTGGATTCGCCTTTCATCGGCGGTATTTCGCCACCCGCTGCGGGGCAGTCTTCGGCAACCTCGATGAACGTGTTTTCGTAGTTGGTGGTATGGACTTTCATAGCTGGTCTGTTTTCGGTGCAAAATAGTCGGGCCGGTGACAACTGTGTGTCAGCAGGCAAATCTAATTACATCAAAACTTTGTCAGGCGCTTACGCAGCCATTTCTGCTGCTTCCGGCTCGTTATTCCGTTTTATGTCCCGGTACGCCCATTCTGCCATCGCGTTGATCACCGATTCCAGCTCCTTGCCGCCGTCGGTGAGCGTGTAGGTAACATACGGCGGCACCACCGGCTTAGCCTCACGAATGAGCAAACGGTCGCTTTCCAGCTGTTTCAAATGCTGAATGAGCATCTTTTCGGTAATGTGCGGCATGGCCTTCTTAATCTCGCTGTAACGCTTGCTACCCGCCAGAAGGTGGTACAAAATGATCGGTTTCCAGTGGCCGCCGATCTTGTTCATCACATACGTAACCGGGCATTCCTGCATTACAATCTCACGGTTCGCATTGTAAGTCGAGTTTTCCTTGATTTTAGTCATACATACTCTCGGGTAAGTACTTGTCAAAAAGTAAGTACAAATATAGCTTTGTCCCATCAAAAAACAATTCGAAAAGACATGAAATACATTATCACAGGGTCACTTGGCAATATTAGCCTGCCCGTCACACAAAATCTGGTTAAAGCTGGCCATCAGGTAGTTGTCATCAGCAGCAATGCAAATAAAAAAGCGCAGATCGAAAGCCTCGGTGCCGAAGCGGCGATCGGTTCAGTACAAGACGCGGCCTTTCTCGCGTCAGCATTTCAAGGTGGCGATGTCGCATACCTGATGATACCTTCGGATTTTTCCGTTGCCGATTACGCTGCATTCCAGCTGGAAGTAGCAGACAAATATTTACAGGCCATTCAATCGGCCGGTATCACGAACATCGTGCTCCTGAGCAGCATAGGCGCGCATTTGCGTAAGGGGGCGGGACCGATCGATGCATTGGGTTACCTGGAAGAAAAGTTGGCTCAGACGCCCGGTTTACACGTAAAAATCCTGCGCCCGTCCTATTTCTTCAATAACCTGTATGCGCAAATCGGCCTGATCAAAAACGCGGGCATTGCCGGCAGTAATTTCGGCGGCACCGAGGAAAAACTTGTACTTACGGACACTAATGATATCGCCAAAGTGGCCACAGAGCAGCTTCTCGCCCCATTTACAGAAGCGCAAACCATCATCTACATTTCAAGCGACGAGCGCCACCCCTCCGAAATTGCCGCAATACTGGGTGCGGCCGTAGGTAAAGAAGGCACGCCCTGGATTACCTTCACCGACGAAGATGCCTTCAACGGCATGCTCCAAGCCGGCCTGAACGAGAGCTTCGCCGGCCTCTACCGCGACATGGGCCAGGCGCTGCAAAGCGGCAGAATGCAGGAAGATTATTGGAAAAACTGCGGAGAGATCAAAGGTACTTTCAAACTGGAAGACTTCGCGCAGCGGTTTGCGGGGGCGTATCAGGGGTAGTATTGAGGGCCGGTTCAACGCCGGCCCGTCATTAAAACTCCGCTCCTATCAATATCCGCTTGAAGGGGTAAAAAACAGGCTCTTTGGGGAAATGGATATTCAGCATTGCCTTGTAATCTTCGAGAAATGGGGCTTTCAGCTCTTCCGGCAGGCGTTCGAGGTAGGGAATCAGGGCCGTGCCGGAAACCCAGGTCAGCAGTGCGTCCACATCTTTCAAAGTCAGCGGATATATTTTCTCAAAAACCTGCATGGCTTTGCCTCCGTTTTCGAAAAGGAGCTGCGCATATTGATCGGGTTCCAGTACGGGCGATAACCGGTTCCAGCCGGCATAAACAGCCGCGTAAGGTTCCCGCATAGCGAGCTCATTGAGCAGGCGGTTAGTCAGGTTGTGATGCTGGGCGGGCATTTGTACCAACAGTTGCCCTCCGGGTTTTATTTTGGAAATAATTTGGGGAAACAACGCTTCATGGTCCGCTACCCATTGCAAGGCCGCATTGGAGAACACGACGTCCCATTGCTGCACCTTTTCCAGCTGCTTTTCAATGGTAATGCATTCAAAATTCAAAATACTGCCATCCGCTTTCCGCGAGTTGCCGAGCATTTCCTCCGATGAATCGACGCCCAGCACGTGCGATTCCGGTAAGGCGTCGGCCAGTTGGGCCGTCAGCTCCCCGGTGCCACATCCCAGGTCGATCGCCTTCAATCCCGGCCGCACTTTCAGCAGTGCCAGCAAGTCGTAAAACGGCGCCGAGCGCTCCGATTTGAATTGATTATAAACTTCCGGGTTCCAGGCCATAGGGCATTATATTTTTAAATTGAGTAATTCAGTAACCATTTCGGATAGCGGAATGGCCGTCACGTCCTTAGCCATGGGAAACCTTTCCTTGCCCGGATACACCAGAAACCGCTTTTCCGCCTCAATATCTTCACAACCGAGGTAAAAACCTTTCGAAAGCGAGGGAGCAAGCGATCTTTTGATCTCGATGGCGTAGCGTTCTTTCGGCCCTCTTTCGAGTACCAGATCGATCTCCGCGCCTGCCGAGGTACGGTAATACCAGGGCGTCATGCCCAAGGGCAATGCAGCCATCAGGTTTTCGATTACAAATCCCTCCCAGCTATTGCCTGATACCGGATGGCCCAGCAGGTCGTCGTAGGTGGCGAGGTTCAACAGTGCATGGGTGAGACCGCTGTCGCGTATGTACACCTTAGGCGTTTTCACGAGCCGCTTCCCCACATTCCCCGACCACGGTCGTAATGTACGGATCAGGAAAAGGTCTTCAAGCAATTCGACGTAGCGTTTCACGGTGGGCAATGCAATATCGAGGCTTGAACTCAATTGAGCGGTGTTCAGCTGCCCGCCCTGATGGTGCGCCAGCATGGTCCAGAGCCTGCGCAGCAAGACAGTCGGAATACGCGGCCCGAACTGCGGTATGTCGCGTTCCAAATAGGTATTGATAAAATTAAGCCGCCAGCGGAAGCTGTTCAGGTCGTTTTTAGACAAAAAACTATCCGGAAAGCCGCCGCGCAACCACAGCTTATCCTGAGCAGTCGGGCTCGTCTCTTCGATTTCATTAATCACAAATCCGGAGAGCTCGCGGTAGGCGATCCTTCCTGCCAGCGTTTCGGATGATTGCCTCAAAAGATCGAGTGACGCAGATCCCAGAATCAGAAATTGTCCCGTCCGCAAGCCCTCTCTCCTGCGCCGGTCGATGACACCCCTCAGCACTGGAAAAAGCTCCGGAACCCGGTGTACTTCATCAAGAATAATGAGACTACCCTTATGCGCCTCAAAATAGGCCTCGGGTTCGTTCAATTTCGCCAGATCGAGCGGATTTTCGAGATCCAGGTAAATCGGTTTCGGGTCCAGCGACGCGGCTACGAGCTCAGCGAGCGTCGTCTTGCCAATCTGGCGCGGGCCCAATACGCCCACAGCCGGAAAGTCAGCCAGTAATTCGTCGATTTCTTCCTTTGCTATGCGTGGTATCATCCTAGCAATTATAACATGTGATGTTAGATTTACAAGGTAAAATTAACATTTTAAAGCGGGTATTTCAAGAATTTTACCTTGTAATTATAACATTTAATGTTAGATTTACAAGGTAAAATAGAAGATCAAGTATCTTATTTTACACTAGTTATCAGTAATAAAACCTCAATTGCCGGCTTTAATAACTATGTGATCACCAGTTACACTGCCTGCTCTATGACTGCATCAAAATCCGACCCGACTTTAAAACAATACCTGACCTTCCTGACTTCCCTAACATTCCTAACTTCTCTGACATTCCTGGCCACACCCACCCTCGCGCAGAACACTGACGGCCATTTTGCGGAAGCGGAAATCGTGATGAAAAGGGCCAATGGTTTTCGGGGAATCTGGTACATGAACCAGCCTTCGAACGACGAGTATGTTTACAAATACAGCGGCGGACTGGCGGTTTACCCGGCCAATCACCGGCCATTTGCCATTTATGCGAGGCAGGTTGATAAGACTTTCTTTTGTTTCGGAGGTACCGACAGCACCAACTCCACATTGCTGCATAATGTCTCCTATTTCGACCACAGAACGAGCAAAGTAGCGAACCCACTGACTATTCTCGACAAGAAAACGACCGACGCGCACGATAACCCTGTGATTTCGATCGACGACCGGGGCTATATTTGGATTTTCTCGACGTCCCACGGCATTTCGCGCCCTTCCTACATTCACAGAAGCAAGAGACCTTTTGATATCGGCGATTTCGAACGGGTGAATGCCACGGAAATGGTCGACGGCAAGGTGCAGCCCTTTACCAATTTCTCCTATTTTCAGGTTTATCACATCAAGGGAAAAGGATTTATCGCGCTTTTTACCAAATACAACAAGGCCGGCCAGCGGGTGATCGGGTACAACACTACCGCCGATGGCGTGCATTGGAGCGAATGGAAAGTGCTCGCGCATATCGAGGAAGGACATTACCAGATCAGTACCGAGCGGAATGGCAAAATCGGCGTGGCATTCGACTACCATCCCAAGGGCAAAGGACTTAACTACCGGACCAACCTGCATTACCTCGAAACATCGGATTTTGGAAAAACCTGGCAGAATATCGCGGGCGAAACTGCGCAACTGCCATTAACCAGCCCTCAGAACCTGGCCTCCGTACACGATTATGCGAGTGAAAAGCGGAACTGCTACCTGCTCGACATTACTTTCGATCGGCAAAACAAACCTGCTATCCTCGTCATCGCCAGTAAAGGCTACGAAGCGGGTCCGGCCAATGGCCCGCGGGAGTGGACATTGTACCGGCCGGGCGGACACGGTTGGGAACACCACATTGTGACCACCTCCGACAACAATTACGACATGGGCTCGGTTTACCACATTTCCAAAAACAGCTGGCGGGTCGTCGGGCCCAGCGTCGATGGTCCGCAGGCCTACAATCCGGGTGGAGAAGTGGCCATGTGGCGGAGCGACGATGGCGGGAAGCAATGGGGCCTGGAAAGGCAACTAACCCGGAACAGCCCGATGAACCATTCCTATGTACGCAAGCCCGTGCACGCGCAAGATGGCTTTTACGCGATATGGGCAGATGGCCATGGCCGCAAGCCGTCGGAATCGTTCATTTACTTTTCCAATGCTAATGGCGACGTATACAGGCTGCCGAGACAGGGTAAAGCACGCATGCTGGTACCTGTGCCCGTGAAATGAGCAGGCACAAAAAAATTGCCGGCCTTTACGACCGGCAATCGAATCTATATAGCGTATGTGATTATTGTTGCTTACGTTTTTTCACGGTATGGTCAACGATTGCACCCGTACCTGCGCCCACGCCCGCGCCAATCACCGTGCCGATCAATGCACCTTCAACATGTTTCTTGTTCACGATCGCGCCGGTAATGGCCCCTGTGCCTGCTCCTACCAGTGCACCTTTGGCCGTGTGGCTCCATTTCTTTTTAGCCGGAGCTTGTGCCACAGCGGGCGCCGGAGCGCTTGCAGCAGTGTGAGTGTGGTTTGTTGCCTCAGTTTTCTCAAGATCTTCCCACTTTTCCGCTTCCTGACGCTGAGCTTGCAGGGCGTTCATTGAATCTATGATGGCCTGTTTTTCCATGGCCACACGCATGGAATCGATGGTTTTTTGTTGTGATTTCAAGAGTGCTTCCTGCTTGTCTGACTGCGTGTTACAAGCCGCCAGCATAGAGGCAGCCAATAACATCGAAATAAGAGCTTTCATCTTTGGTGTTTGGATGGTTATGCAATAGAATATTCCAAAACCATGCCAAACATGCCCAATCCGGGCAATAGCAACACACTCCGCACCCTGCCTACCGGTAAATAACAAACGATTGAGTAGATCCGGGGAACTCGCTAACTTGTAGAACTACCTCGATCCCTAAAAACAACCACCTCTTATGGAAGGTATTATCAACGACAACCTCGACCAGCAATCGCAGCGCCCCGGCCCGAACGGCCCGCGGCCCTTTTTTACGCGAGGCAGCAAAGAGACTGTTATCAGCGCCGAATACGACGGCCGCGTATTATGGCACATTACCAGCGACGGCACCAGAGTGATCGGAAACAAAGTGGAGCTGGATGCCTATTCGGGCTTGTCGGCGCTTGATCAATCGCATTTCTTTATCTGCTACCGGCAGCAGAAAGCGGGCATTCCCATTATTGATATGGCCGATGCGCCCGATAAACTGTTTTTTGCGAACCTGCCCCCCTCTCCCGACCGTGATTTCAGGGTTACGGAGCTTTTTCCCGAGGTATGGGCTACCGGCGTAACGCAGGCCGCGAGCCGGCTGCCGGAGTCGCGTAAGCACGTTTTTGTTTACATCCACGGCTTCGATTGGGAGCCCGGCCTCAAACTGGAACTCGCGCCGCAGTTCGTGCAAAGCTATTTTGCCCACCCCGAAAACAGCGTGGCTAATGTGCTGTACTTCGGCTGGCCGTCGTATGGATGGCGCAAAAAGGCCGACGACCGCTCGATCGGCTATGGCGAGCAGTTTACCCGGAATGGACTCTTTGAATACTTTGAAGTGCTCTCCCGAAAACTGAAAGAAGCGGGCAAAACCCTTAACCTGGTGGTGCACTCATTCGGGCATCAGCTGCTGAACGGTATGATCAACCCCGGAGAGGGCCACAGCATTCCGACGGGCATTTTCGAAAACATATTCCTCATGGCGCCCGATGTGACACACCTGGCTGTACAGCAGGGAGGTGTACAGCTGCGAAACATGCGCAGGAAGTTCAAGGGGCCGCATTTTCATTACAACTACACGCCGTTGAAGCAGTTGGCCAAGCACGTCCATATTTACTACGACCCCAGCGATTACCTGCTGTATGTGAGCTCTAAACAGTTTAACCTCAATGCAAATACCGCCACCTTCGATCCCCGCCCCGATGCCGAAGGCCTTACAACGGACTTCCGCAACCTGGGCAGTTACGGCGACGAAATTTTCAAAAAGGACCCGAACCTGAAACTCGAAGGCGGTTTTAACTTCTATAATGTGCTGGATATCATCAAACAGGACGCAGGCCCACAAGCGGATCCACTCTATTACGGCTTTCTCGACAATAACGACAATGCCATGGCCCGAGCTCGCGAAGGTGATTACAGCGGTATTAAACTACTCAGCACGTTCTGGGACAGGTATTACCTCATGAACCATCACGCGTACCTGTTCAGTAGCAGGCCCGTAGTCGCGCACGTGTTACAGCGCCTCGCAGGTGTGCCCGCGGAGCCGTCCATACACGAGGAAGAAGCGCCTATCGTGTAAAATATGCACGCAGGTCGCCCCTGAAATGGCGGCCTGCGTGGTTTTATCGCTGCTGGGTAGGCACCCACACCTCAGGTCCCGGCTCCTTGTTCGAAGTCAGTTCGATCAGCGACAGCAAATAATCGTTTTCAGCCTCGCCGCTTTGCTTTACCATCTGGCGAAACGCCGCCTCGCCCGCCGGGAACACGGCCGTAAGATCGAGTTTCCACGCACCATTTTCCTTATTAAACTCGAACGACAACGGCGTCTTCTGTCCCCGTACCAGCAATTCGCCCGAAGCGAAATTGCCGTTCACCTTCACCGCGCCTACCTCGTTATTCATCACCGAGCTCTTCCCTACCATCCCCATTTTAATGGCCGTTACCAGCAGCTGCTTGCCATTGGTGGTCATGATTTCTTCTTTCGAAATGCGATGACGAATGATCAGCACCATCAGTTTGTCCATCAAAGAGAGCTTATCGACTGTCACCGAATCGGCCGTTTTCACCTTTCCGAGAATATCGCCGTAATACGTAATCGTCTTGGTATCCACCTTTTCAACAGCCTCCTCGCCCTTGTCATTCAGGATCGCTGACTTGTAGTCGTCAAATGTTTTCTTGACTTGCTGCTCCTCGGTTTGCTGGGAGAAAGTCAGTGTTGGGATCAGGAGTAATGCCAGAAATGCAATGTGGGTAAAATACTTCATTGGAATGATTTGGAATTGAAAATGGTCGCGAAGATAGCCTGAATGCATTAAAAAAGTGACTTATCGGAAGTCACTAAACTTTTTCAAGGGCCTCTTTCAAATGCAAGTTCCTCTTCTGCAAGAACCTTCTCATATAGCTCTCCAAATACAACTTATCAAAAAGGGCTCCTAAAATGCCGAACGGTACTTCATACTGAAATATGTCCGTCATGACTGTGATCCCGTTATCATCAGCAAAATGATGCTCGTGCCGCATACTTTTGAAAGCGCCTTTCAGCATTTTGTCCTCAAAAAACGTCGGTACGATCATTCGCCCGATTTCCACCGTAAGGCGCTGCCTGATTCCGAGATGATTCGCCTCCCAGGTCACAATGTCCCCTGCTTCAAACAACCCGGTCATTCGGCCTGCAACGACTTTTTCATTCGTGCCAGCCGCTGACGATAAATGCGTGTCGACGCTCCGCGCGGCATCAAAGCAAGCTTTAATAGGCGCGTGAATCAGCGTTGTTAAATGAATCGTTGCCATGTTTAATTCAAATGCTTCAACTCCTTTCCGTCCCAAACACCTTTATAAGTCTCATTCAGACCCTTAATTTCTACGCGAAAACTCTGATCCTCAGCTTTATATTCTGACGTGATCACATTATCGCTTTCATCCAAAAATTCGAGGCCATAGTTAAAAGGCAATTGCTCGCTCGTGAAATGCATTTGAATGCCACCGTCTTGCATATTAAAGACCGCAATTCGGAAATGTTCGGGATTGCCTTTATCGGCGTACATTTCGTAGCCCATTTCCTGTGACGCGACCATGAAAAGCTGTTTATGATAAACCAGCGGGTATCGATAATCAATCGTATGCGGCCGGAAATCAGTGTAGTAGCGCTTACCGTCAATGCGTAAAGAATAGCACATATCGAACGAATACTTTTCGGTTCCAGCTGTTTTTTGATTATAAACCTGGTTATGAAAAATCGTGTCGACAATCGCCAGCGACGGTGCGACCAGCTTACCTGCTACATTCAATGGATCTTTCAAATCCTTTGACTTAAATAACAAAATACCGCCCGGTTGCGGGAAAAGCAACGACATATTCGGATCGGGCTTTTGCATGAATGTCTGCGGCGCAATTTCCTGCGCAGTCGCCGCGAGCGCTTGCGCATTCGTGCTCGCGGGCGTGTATGAGCCGTTCTGGATGTTGAAATTGAAAGGGGCCACTACGAACTCCTGTGCCATTGCATTGCCCAGGCTTATTATTGTTATTGAAATAAAACCCAATAGGAATTGCGCCACCCGGAGCGCCACTTTGGAAAAATGCGTCATGATACTAAGCGGTAACCGATCGTGCTGCAAGCTAAACAGATCTTCTACTTCGCTATTAAAAAGCAGTGAAAAAATGTGTAAAAACTTGCTTGCGGGGCTGCAAAGCGTAAATTTGGCTAGTCTAAAACAAACAAATCATGAAAACGACTTTCACCTTTTTGCTTCTGTTGGCGGCCTCGCTAGGCTTCGCGCAGCTTCCCAAACCCGATGAAATCCCGACCTCCAAAGGTCCGCTCAAAATCCAGCCACTCAACCACGCCACGCTGGCCCTCACCTGGAACGGCAAAACCATTTACGCCGACCCCTACCAGGCCCCGAAAACCTTCGTAGGCATCGCCAAACCCGACCTGATCGTGATCACCGACATCCACGGCGACCACTTCGACCCGGCTTCCCTCGATGCCCTCGACCTGACGAACACCATTATCGTGGCCCCACAAGCCGTCGCCGATAAAATGTCCGAAGCATTGAAAGCCAAAACCACCGTCCTCGCCAACGGTGCCACCACCGAAAAGCTTGGCATCAGCATCACCGCCATCCCGATGTACAACCTCCCCGAAACCGCCGACTCCCGCCATACCAAGGGCCGAGGCAACGGCTACGTCCTCAAACTGGGCGGCAAATCGGTCTTCCTCAGCGGTGACACTTCCGGCATTCCCGAAATTAAGGCATTGAAAAACATCGACGTGGCATTTGTATGCATGAATTTGCCTTACACGATGGATATTAACGAGGCTGCTGCGACCGTGCTGGCATTCAAGCCTAAGGTCGTTTATCCTTATCACTACCGCGGACAGAATGGGTTTAGTGATACCGAGGCGTTTAAGAAGCTGGTGAATGAGAAGGATGGGATGATTGATGTGCGGGTTAGGGATTGGTATACGGTGAAGTAGCACCGTGGATTTGCTTCGGCTTCGCCCAGCGTGACAATTTCAGTAAGACTACAATGTGAAATGTTAGCTGAGCGAAGTCGAAGACAGCCTATCAATACTCGCCATCTTCTTCATTTGAAGGTTTTTCCCTCACCCAACGCTTCTCAATTGATTCCCTCTCAGCCGCTTCCCCATATCCAAGATTAAATAACTCGTTTAGGCTCGGATCTCTTTTTATGATTTCCGATAAGGCAACTAGCCGGATATCCTCAGGATCTTGGTCTCCCGTCAAAAATTGCCAGTCACCATCATCGTCATGGACCACCCTCAAAATAGGGCTGCCAAGTTCCAGCCATTGCCTGGTCGTAAAAACTCCAAGATTTGTCGCTTCCCGAAACTTAAAATCTGCATTACGATCCAGCAAAGGCTGCATCGCCAAATACTTTTCATCAAAACCATTTTCCCAGGGAAATTTACCCGCCCGATCTGCCCAGATCATTTGCAGAGCCGGAAAACGTTGATAGTTGTAGAATTCCATCGCATAGCCAAAATAATCGCCGACATTTCGCTCATCGACCTCAACGAACATGGCAGATCCGACTTCAAGAACTTCACCCGACGGCTCCCCCGCCCTAAACTCAGTCCCCTCCCGCACTAATTGGCCTGCATAGTTAACCAAGTTGTGCAGAGAGTCATTTGACAACCCGAAGCATATAATTTCCGGATGGCGATATTCCTGCCAAAGGCCAACGCTGTAAGCAAAAGATGGTAGATAGTCTGTCGCTTCGATAATGACTACAGACAAACCGTGTTTTTCAATATGCGACTTCGTCCGCTCATTGTCGTGGCAAAGATGATGATCCATTTTGTTTAAAATATCTTGAAGAATTGTTCCAAAGTAAACAAAATGTGACTTGACTCAGCATCCCGTTATTAAACAGTCGTCATCGTAAAACAAATGGTTGCTTTCAAAGCAACGATTCCTCTGTTGCGTTGAGCGTGATCTCCAATTTGTTACCTAAGCACTTCACTGTCACTTCATCGCCACATTCAAAGCCGGCTTCTTGCAGCCACTTGCCGCAGAGACGGATTTCGGGCATGAGGGCGTATCCGTACCATGCGCGTGGGAGGTATTTGCCGTAAACTTTGAGGCGCCGCTCGGAGGGGTTTGAAGATTTTTTTCGGAGTGTCATAGTTGCTGTTTTACATAATTTACATAGCAAATAACAATATAAATATGATGTAAAACAATATTTCTAGTAGTCTTTCGAGGGCTTTTCTAAAATTGATTTAGTTCAGAATTAGCGTTAGATAGCATAAAATATGCAGTCGTCGCTAATTATGCGCCTTAATAGAATCAAGATAGTACTACACGAACAAGGAAAGACAAGCAAGGACCTAGCTCAGGAACTTGGCAAGGCGCAATCGACGGTTTCACGCTGGTGCACCAACGACTCACAGCCGTCATTGGAAACGCTTTATGAGATTTCGGTTTGGTTGAAGGTGGATATTAGGGAGTTGTTGAATTCGACAAAAGAGTAGACGCCAACTCTGCCTGTCTTAACAACTATTAAAGTAACTCCTCAAACTTCATGGCAGACAAAGCACACATCACACCTATCGTTTTTAAATGGGCCCGCGAATCGGCAAAAATCACTGCGGAAATAGCGGCTTCAAAAGTTAATGTCCCTGCGGAGAGATTGCTGGAATGGGAAGCAGGAACAAGTCAACCGACTATCAAACAGGCTCAGATGCTGGCGAAGGCTTACAAACGGCCATTCGCACTATTCTTTCTGCCCGACATTCCGCGGGACTTTCAACCTTTACAAGACTTCCGCAGAAGCGATTCAAAACCACTAAGTACCGGCTCCGTTTTCATTATTCGTGAGATTCAGCAGAAACAAGCCTGGATCAGCGAAACCAATAGGGAAAAGAATGAGCAAAAGTTTCCTTTCGTTGGTCGTTTTACAATCCATGACAACCCGGCACTGGTAGCGCAGGACATTCTCGATACACTTGCAATTTCTCCGGGCAAATACGCTAATGGAAATGCAATCAAAGAATGGATAGACAAGGCAGAAGCAAGGGGTATTTTCATTTCACGAACGAGTTTCATCAACTCCCATTTGACCTTAGATAGCAACGAACTTCAAGGATTTGCCATAGCCGATCCTTATGCGCCATTTGTTTTTATTAATTCTGAGGACTGGGCTGCGCCGCAGCTGTTTACGCTCGTACACGAGCTTGCACACATCTGGATTGCAGCCACTGGAATTTCCGCTGACGTCGAGCCGGGTTTTCGAAAGGCTGATCGACTTCACCCTGTTGAACTGTTCTGCAATGAAGTAGCTGCGAATGCACTGATTCCAATTAACATGCTACGCCAGGTCGGCAGTAACATATTTCAATCAGCGTCTCAGGCTTTTACGATTGCAAAAACGTTCGGTGTTAGCTCCTTTGCTCTGCTCGTTCGCGCATTGAATTTGAACCTGATCTCAATTGCTCAATACAAGAGTTTAAAAACAGCGGCGGACGCCGAATTCAAGGCCTTTCTCATCAAAGAAGAAGAGAAAAAGGCCAAGCAAAAGGAAAGCGCTGGCGGACCAAACTACTATTTATTACAAATTCAGAAAAATAGCCGATTATTTACTCAAACCGTTCTGGACGCATTTCGTGGCGGCAGCCTTGAACCCACTCAAGCAAGCTCGCTACTCAATGTGAAAATCAATCACTTTCACAACCTGGAAGCCCAGTTATACAAATGAGTAACGCAATCAACAAGTACTGCCTGGACGCCAACGTGCTGATCCAGGCCTGGAACTCCTATTATTCACCAAAGTTTTGTCCAACCTATTGGGATGTGCTGAATGAGTTGGGAAGTGCTGGGAGAATTTTCATTCCGGAGGCTGTCCGTGACGAAATTACTCGGACTGATGATGAGCTATGCAAATAACTTAAACAAAGTAGGATTGCAATCAAAGGTGTGGAAGAAAGGGTGATTGAATGCCTCCACGCGATATGGGCTGCAAATCCTATTCACACTACGGTCAATGCGACCCCAAATAGCCAAACGAAATATTTTAATATTTCTCATTCTGCACGGGAGTCCATTTCAATTTATCATTCTTTGTCTAAAATACTGGATAGCTCTCTAAACTCTAACTTACGAGTACTGTCTCCTTCATGCCACTTAATGAATTGTTCAAGCCACAAATATTTGGAAAGAACCCTTTCGTTGTCCTTGTAAATGTAAATATTATGCAGAACAAACTGCTTCACTTTCGATATCTCCTCCCGCTCATTGTCCGAAATAGATTTAAGCGTCTCCAAAGTAACATTATTGATTGACTGTGTTAACTTCAATACAGACCTTATTAAAGGATCATCGTCTGTGTCTTCTAGTAGATTATTAAACGCAGATTCCAGCATCTGTATCGAGCCATCAATCAAACCAAATGGGTTAAAAAAACAAACATTTTCCCAATCCAGTATGACCGCTCTGTCTAAGGCAAATTTAGATAATTTTTTACGGTCGTATTTACGAAGCCTTTCAATAATCGACTTATCGATAATTACCCTTGGGTAAATAGCTGTTTTACTTTCAAGATGATATGCTTTTATTAGCCCTGACGAGAATATAATGTTATTGTCAGCATAGTATGACCCAGTCGACACGCCACCGCGCATAAAAATCCGCTTAGAAAACATTATTTGCTGAAAACCTCTCACAAATACAGAAATAAAGTTGAAATTCATTAAGAAATCATCCTCATTATCAAAGTAAGGAATTGAAATACAAATATTATCTGAAAAAGTCTGGTAAGAAAGATGTTTAAGCAAATCTTGATTATTCAATGTGGTCGTTTCTAAAAGCTGTACCTTGGCAAGTGCGAATGATTCCTGTATATCTTGCAAAACGGTTGAAGTAAGATCCGTTTCGTAGTCATGAATCAAGTCACTAAACCCGAGTATATCCATAAAACAAATGATTCTAGGCTCAGTTTCCACAATCTCTCCAACAAAGTAGTCCTTTGGGTCGCGCGGAAGATTGATGTAAAAATTATCATCAGTTTCTTTTTCCAGAAAAACATGAAAATTGCCCGAGAATTCCCTAATTGCGATCTTTAATGCTATAACATCAAAAGTATCTCCTTTCAAGCATTTTTCAGTCAGGCACCTAATTTCATTTATAACTTTGATTAATGATGTTTTACAAATTTCATTATCTTTAATTTCCTTTATAACCTCGGAAAGATCAATCTCTATGAGTCGCAGAAATAGCACATCAATACTCGAAAGATATTGATCCCAAAATCTAATTAACCTTCCTTGTGCATCAAGCCCATCACTATTATATTCGTATAAAGCCTTCTTTAATTTTCGTTTAAATGTTATTAATAAGTTACTCGGGTTAATTGGCGGAATGGTGGATTTTCTTATTCTATCTTCTAACGATTTTCTATAAAAAGTCGAACACCATTCGATAGAAACTGACTTAACGCAATCCTCCAAAGTGTGAGGAAAGTGACTCATCGCCTGTTTTCGAATATAAGCAGGTATAATTCTCTTCGAGTAAATGCCAATTATCTGTCCAAAAGTAATTTCTTCATTGTGGAGGGGGTTTTGAGCCAAGATCTGAAAGTTCAGAAATATTTGATATTCAGGAAAGTCCAAATTTTGATTAAACAAGATTTTGCTAGCAACAGAATAATCCTTTTCCTGGGATATTGAAGTTCTCACATTCCATTCCTCTGCCTGCTTGGCAATATCGGTTAAAAAATGGTCCGTTAGAATTATTGCTTTTATTGAGTAGTCCCACAATTCTAGGTCAACTGCTTTTTGAATAATATTGGAGTAAAAATCTCTTAGCAACGAAACGGCTTCTTCGTTGTAGTATCCGGAAAGTTTAATTCGAACAATCTCTTCCATCCCAATGGTCGTAATCATTTAATTGATCGTATAGCTCTTAGACGTTTACTGAAATATACACTAACTGACGCCGCAAACCAAGTGGCCTCGATCACACTTCGAACGGAAAAATCATAAACCTAATCCATTTGCTAATAAGCAGTTCTAGTATACAAGCTCGCCCGAGATTTTAGTTTAGTGGAGCGAACACGATTCTCGCACATTTCCAAGCGGCGGCTTCGAGACACGCCGCACATCACCTCCCCACCCCACTAGCCCGCTCAACCTCCCCAACAAACCCCTCCAAAACCCCACTAACCCGCAAAATCCCCTCCTCAGCCTCCTTCCAATTCCGCTGCTCAATCGCCTCCCGGATCATCGGCAAAGTCTTCACGCCATACCCCGTATAAAATCCCGGCGCATAGATCTGATGCCGATACCAGGGCCGGCGAGGTAAGCCATCGGCATGAATCAGCTTCCTTTCGGTTTTATATAATATCTCATTCAACTCCTTCAACTTGTCCGCAGGCAATGCAGAGAATTTCGAAGAAGCCGAGGCGAATGCTTTGGCGCTGTTTTCGAGGGCTACCAATGCATTATCCAGCGGCGCGAAGTTCAAATAGGGAGCTACCGATAATGGCATAGGCTTCACAAATGGATCCTTCGGGTCGGAGGCGGCTTCGTAGCGGCCTTCGGCGAGGGATTTGTTGTGGTCTTCGGCTTTGGCGCGGGCGGCTTCGAGTTCCTTTTTTACTTCCGAGGTGTAGAGCTGCACGGTATTGGCGAAGTTGCTGAAATCGAAGGGCAGCACGTCGGCGTTGGCGAAACGGAGGACGGAGCGGCCGAGGGTTTTGGCAAGGGCTACGCCGTAGGCAAAGTCGCCGTCTTTGAAACGGGTGTAATGGTCGTAGGAGTCGAAAATGGAGTGGTAGTCGCCGCCGGCATCCTCGCCGCCGTAGCCGACGTTGAGGGAGGCGATACCGAGGTGCTGGATGAACGGCGTATAGTCGGAACCGGAACCGAGGGCGCCAATGCGCAGGTCGGTGCGGGTGCGGGCTTCCTGCTTGGCAGTCGGCGAGCCGTTGAGGATCGTGCGCGAGCGCAGCCGATCGATCACGCTCGTGCCTTTTTCGGGGTCGATCACGTCGCGGCCTACCTGGTTGATGAACTTCTCGAGCGTGTGCGAGCCGCCCGCGCTCAGGTACCCGCGACCGTTTCCGTCCGAATTGAGGTACACAACGGCCTTTTCCTTCAAGATGGACTGGTATTTTTCCACCCATTCCGTCGAGCCAAGCAGGCCGGGCTCCTCGCCGTCCCACCAGCAGTAGACGATGGTACGCTTCGGTTTCCAGCCGGTTTTGACGAGCTCGCCCAATGCCCGCGCTTCTTCCAGCTCGGCCACAGCGCCGCTCACCGGGTCGGCCGCGCCGAACACCCAGGCGTCGTGGTGGTTACCGCGGATCACCCATTGGTCGGGGAACTCGCTGCCTTTCAGCGTCGCGATCACATTGTAGCAAGGCACGATATCGAAGTTGAATTCGAGCTTCAAATGCACCTTCGCCGGGCCAGGGCCGACGTGGTAAGTGATCGGCAATGCGCCCCGCCAGGTCGCGGGCGCAATTTGTCCGCCCAATGCTTTGAGCAGCGGCAATGCATCACCGTACGAAATCGGCAGTACCGGGATCTTCATCATCGCCGGGGCCTCTTCCACCGACAGCCGTTTATGCGTCGCATCGGCCACAAACCCGTTCGTCAGCGGGTCACCCGGCGCCAGCGGCAAATCCACCACCGAGCCACGCTGCACACCCGACTCATTTTTAAATGCCCCTTTGGGATATACGTCGCCCTGGAAATAACCATCCTCCTTCGGATCGGAATAAATAATGCATCCGATCGCGCCATGCTCATATGCCACTTTCGGCTTGATCCCCCGCCATGAACCGCCATATTTCGCGATTACGATCTTGCCCTTCACATCCACACCCAGTTTCGCCAGCTCCTCGTAATCGTCGGGCACGCCATAATTCACAAAAACCAGCTCGGCCGTCACATCGCCATTGGCCGAAAACGCGTGATAAGGCGGCAATACATCCTTCGTTTGCGCGGATGTGGCATCCTCTTTCAACGGTTTTTCGGTTAATGATGCCTTGAATTTCGTCGGTTCGGTCAATTCCAGAATGCGCACTTTGGGCGTCGGGAAAAGCACATGCACGGTATCCAGCCGTGCATCGAAACCCCACGAAGCAAGCTTGTCGCGGAGGAAAAGTGCATTATTAAGGCCATATGGAGATCCCAACTGGTGGGGAAAAGCGGTCATGCGCTTCATCCAGTCGCGCAGGTTATTGGCTTGTAATTGTTTGTCAAAAGTGGCTTCGAGGTCGAGCTGCTTCTTTGCAGCATCGGTACCGAAGCCGAGGAGCGATGGCTGTTGCTGTGCGAGCGAAGGCAACGCTGCCAGTCCGGAAAGTAGTATTGGAATAAATGTTCTTTTGAAAAGGTGTCGCATAGGAATGAAGTGAAACGTTTTGATGATGCTTAAATATAGTAAACCAGCGGAAACAATGCAGAACAATGCCGGAGAATGTACCACTACGCAGAAATGTCGCACTAATGCCGCTATCAAATGTGTAGTCGAAACCCTAATTTTACCGGAAACAACTTCGAAATGAACAAACAAACCACCTCCGAGCAAATCCGTACATTGCGCAAAAACAAAGGCCTTTCGCAGGAAGCGCTGGCCGAAATGGCGGGCATTAACCTGCGCACTCTGCAACGGATCGAAACCGGCAGCGTCGTTCCACGCGGTGAGACCTTACGGCTTCTCGCGCAGGCGCTCGAAGTAGATATTGAAGCCTTTTCTGCCGATCAATTTTCCACACCCACCGCCACGCCATCGGCCATCGAAGATCCAGGCATTTTGAAACTACTGAATCTTTCCGCATTATCCTTCTGGTTCATCCCGCTAGGAAATATACTTATCCCTTGGGCAATTTGGATGTATAAGCGCAATACAGTAGCCGGCGTAAGCGAACTCGGCAAACGCATACTAAACTTTCAGATCACCTGGTCACTGCTGGTTTATGGAATTACTTTTGTAGGTATGATGTCTGGTATTCTTAATTTTTTGATTAACCCGGTTATCGTTTTATGCGTCATTTTCGCTTTGTTGGTCATCAACACGATTATTATTATCTCTAACCACTTCAAACTTCAACGCGGCGAGGAGGGCGATTATGGGACAAGTTTTAAGATAATCCAGTGACTAAGGTCTCAGAGTCAGTCAACCCGTCTTTCCTTAATCAACTACTTTACACCTCGCCAATCAACTTCCGCAAGGAGAGCCTCTGCACGGATAAAAAAGTCGGGAAATTGCGAAAACTTTGGCCTTGATAACACCTCGTAATATTCAGCCAGCAACTCATCGGAAACGCAAAGCTGAATCCTCTCATTAATGAAGAGCTCTCGAACAATCAGATATGGGTAACTCCTTTGAATAAGTGCTGATACAAATACATTCGTATCAATGATTACTTTTTGCATGTGTGCGTACAGCTTTCACCTCGGCGGTGATTTGGTCCATCGACATATCCGACAGACCATATTTTTCTGCCAATTCAACAGATCTTTCAATATTTTGGCGAACAAGCTCCTTGCTGACCAAATTGAAAAGTTCTGCGAATGTGAGACTTTCTCCCTTCAATCCTAATTTTTCAAATTCCTTCTCCGAAATTGAAACATTCAATGTCCTCATAGCCTTACTGTTTACCCGAAGATAAGAAAATTCCAGGTAAGATGGCTAATTGCCATTTTTCCGGGCTCTCTCCCCTCACAAATGCAATACCACCAAAGCCACAATCGCCGGCAAGGCCTGTACGAAAAATATCTTCTTACTAGCGGTTACAGCTCCATAAATACCTGCCACAATCACGCAAGTCAGAAAGAAAACACCCACATACAGCCTCCAATGATGGTCCTCAATAAGCAACGACCAGATCAGCCCTGCGGCCAGGAAGCCGTTATAAAGGCCCTGATTCGCAGCCAGCGTTTTGGTAGGTTTGAAGAGTTCAGGCGCGAGCGATCCTTTGAAGGTTTCCTTGCCCTTCGTTTCCCAGGCAAACATTTCGATGTAGAGAATGTAAAGGTGTTCCGCCGAGACTAAGGCGACGAGGATGGTAGAGAGTGTTTGCATGGGAGCTGATTTGGAAAATGTTCTTTATCGGATTTTGCTTCAAGGAATTTGGAGCAAAATTTTCAGTTTGGAATTCATATCATTAAGCTCGTGAGTTGATAACCTGCCCAAAAGCCCTTTTGCCAACCTTTGATCCAGGGTGGCTATTTTACTCGTCCTGATAAGCGATGCTAATTTTAAACCATTAGTGTGATTTGGAGCAAGCAAGACGTCGGTTGGCTCCTGCCAGCCGATTTGACTGGTTATAAAACAAGTAGTGATATCGATCCTGTCTGCCGCGAGAATAACCGCGGGGCGCAGTTTACTTCCTGACAAATCGGTAAATGGGAACGGAATGAGTACAATATCTCCCTTAACCATTGTACACTTCTTTCAAATCAGCAATAGTATAGATATCTTCTTCGTCCCTCAGAAACTCGAATGCAGTACCTTTTTCGATCAATAACTGGATCCCTTCGGTGAGCTGTTGTTCCTCATGACGCTTACGGACAAACTCAGCGAAGTCCGATATCTCCTCTGCCTTGTCGACAGGAAGCTGGTTAATTGCCTCCAAAGTACGTTCGATGATCGCTTGTTTCGTCATGGTTTCACAGGTTATGTATCCAAATATAGCAATTTCCTTTATCTTACCACCCACTTTTCCCATTCACTTCTACTCACCAACCAACGCATGAAAAAACACATTCTCGCTTGCCTGTTCCTATGTCTGTGCACACTAGCGCACGCACAGACACCCGACAAAAGCTTCAAAACCGACGATCTCATTATCCAGAAGGTCAGCGACCACGCATACACCCACCTCACCTACCTGCAAACGCAAACTTTCGGTAAAGTCCCCTGCAACGGCCTGATCGTATTCGATGCGGGCGAGGCGGTGATCTTTGATACGCCGGCAGATGATGTAACTTCGGAAAAGGTAATCCGCTGGGTCGAGGACAGTTTGAAATGCAAAGTGAAAGCCGTGATCGCGACACATTTCCACGAGGATTGTGTAGGTGGGTTGAAGGCATTCCACGAACACGGCATTCCCTCGTACGCTACCAACAAGACAATTGCATTTGACAAAGAACACAAGTTTCCCGTCCCTCAGAAAGGTTTCGACGATAAGCTGAACGTGAAAGTGGGCAAAAAACCGGTAGTAGCGGCTTTCTACGGTGAAGGACATACGCGCGACAATATCATCGGCTATTTCCCGAGCGAAAAGGTAATGTTCGGCGGCTGCCTGATCAAGGAAATCGATGCGACGAAAGGTAACCTGGCCGATGCGAATGTCGATGCCTGGTCGGCGACGGTGACGAAAATCAAGGCGCAATATCCCGATGTGAAGGTCGTAATCCCCGGCCACGGCAAAATCGGCGATGCTGCGCTGCTCGATTACACGATCAAACTATTTGCTCAAAAGTAAATCGCAACGCGGTTCCCTGTTTGTAGCCACCCTGCGTTACAAAACAAATTCAGCTTCGGAGGAGCTTCCTGATACGTGATGATCAAGGAAGCTCCTCCGGAGCTGAAAACATTATTGGGAACGTCGTTGCTATAAACAGGAGGCCGCTCTGCGGCCCGGGTGGTCGGCGGTCGGTGGTCGGTGGTCGGTGGTCGGCGGTCGGACGTCAATGGTCGGCGGTCAAAATCACCAACGACATCCAAACAGCCCCAACGCTACTTTACCCCTTTCCCAGTCGCCGCCCAGTAAATACCGCCATAGAGGTGATCCAGGAACGATTGGTCGGAGTAAACCAGGCCAATGTGGCCCAGGCCGGTATAAAATGCCCGGCCGCCGTCGAAATTGTGATACCATGCAATCGGGTGGTCGCCCATGCCATTGCCCTGGCTGGTTTTAGGATCGTACGTCTTTTCGTCGATCGTGATGAGCACTTTCAGGTCGTCGGCGTTGAGCGGCTTCTTGTATTCATACCACTCGTCGGTCCACATCATTCGCTTCGGGAAGCGTTCCAGACCTGGAAAATTGCTGTCTTTCACATCCAGGAAAGCGGTTTGCTGCGCCGGGTGGGTCTTGAAATACGCCCCTACCAGCTTGCCATACCACGGCCAGTCGTACTCCGTATCAGCCGCCGCGTGGATACCTACCCAGCCCTTTCCGCTTTTGATGTACTTTTCGAGCGCCGCCTGCTGTGTATCGTTAAGGATGTCGCCGGTCGTGTTCAGGAAGATCACCACCGAATAGTTAGCCAGACTTTTGTCATTGAAAACATCGGCATTCTCCTGCCAGTCGACCGAAAAATTATGCCTCGACGCCAGGTTCCTGATCCCGGTCACACCTTCGTGAATGGAAACATGGTGAAAACCCGCAGTTTTAGTAAAAAGCAACGCCTTAAACTGCTGCGCATGTGCCGTAACGGCACTTCCGATCAGAAGAGACAGGGCCAGTATTTTTTTGAACATGATTGTAATTGGGGTAAAGATGGAAATAGTATTTAAAACAAGCGGGGCTTGAAATTTACTGATGCAGTCATGGCAGAGCTCATCAATTCTGTAAAGGCATCCCTGATTTAATGCCAAAATCAGAGCTAACATTAAAATGAGTGCCTTTTTAATGTTAGCTCCAACCGCTCGTTATAAAAAAGCCACCGAAGGATTGCCGTGGTACTAAAGGTAGAGAAACAAAACAGCCGACCCCGCAATGGAGCCGGCTGCATCTCAATCAAATCCAAACAAACTACCTCCCCACTTTCAACCTCGTCTGTGCGCCGCCGGATACGTCTTTCAATTCCACTTTCAGGCCACCTTTCACTACATTCCGGTCGAGCACGAGTGTGATCGGTTGAATGCCCTGTGAGAGATCGGCGGTGATGGTACCGTCGGAGACTTTCAGTGCTTTGTTGCCATTATAGGCCGCAACGCCGCCGGGGCTGTTTAATGCAAAAGTTACGGGACCTTTGGTCAATGCTTCCACTTCGAAGCGGATAATGCTGAATGCCTTGCCGGCACTGTTTTGCATTTCGGCCAAATTATCCACAGGAAGCTCGCCGGAGACTTTGCTGTACACGGGCGAGGTGGTCACTTTGGCACCCTTGCCGGCGATAACAGGGCCTGCATCCATGGAGAATTTCGCGGCCAAATCCTTACTCAGCTCGATCGTCTCCCACCTGCGTACGTAGCGCGTCGCGGGTACGCGGAAGTCGCCGGGTTCGCCGAGCTTGGTCAGGAATGCGACGAGGTTCACAAATTGGTCGCGGTCGAGACCGGCGGTAAGGCCGGGAGGCATGAGCGAGCCGGGGACTTTCTCCATCACCTGCACCTGGCTTTTGGCAATGGAAACTTCTTTGCCCGTCACATCGCGGATCACGATATCGTTGGCACCGTCGGAGGCCAGGTAACCCATCAGCTCGGATCCGTCTTTTTTCACGACGCGTTTCAGATCGTAACCTTCTTTAATGGAAGCACTTGGGTACAGGATCGAACGGATAATGGTTTCTGCCGGCGAACTGGTACCGAGGCTGCTCAAATCCGGGCCAATCAATCCGCCTGCGCCGCCGATGGCATGACAGGTGGTGCAGCTCGACTCCGCTTTACGGAAAATGAGTTCTCCTTTGGCGGCATCCCCTTTTTCACGGGCCAGTTTGGCAAGCCCTTCAATGGTTTTGTCGTCGAGGTCTTGCGGCATTTTAGGTGCAGGCAATGAGCCACCTGATGCTTCCAGTGCCTTTTTCAATGCAGCGATTTCATCGATGCTCTGGCGCGTCCAGCCGGCGCGCTGTTGCACGAGTACCCGCCCGCGCTTAGCTACGGCTTCCGGGATTTTCTTCGCTGCAATGGCCTCCGCTAATGCAGCCGAACCGGGGTTCGACGGGATGAATGCAAGGAACAGATCCGACATATCGGTATCTGCTGGTAATGTCCGCATGAGCTCGGCGCTCACGCGTGCGCCTTCTTTCTCATCCAGGCCTGCCAGTTGCGCTGCCGCGATAATGCGTACTTCGGGCGTGTTTTTCGGACCTGTCAGATCGGTTACCAGTTGCAATGCCTTGGGTTTATCAATAGCGCCCAATGCGCCCAGCGCTGCTTTTTTGGTAGCCGGGTTGCCACTCTGGATCAGGCCGGTCAACCGGTCGTTCAAAGAAGATAGCTTCCAAAGGCCGATCAGGCGAATAGCGCTCAGACTGATCGCTTCCTCCTCGTTGCCGATCAGCATTGCAATGCGCTCCGGATTTTTGTTAGGCGCTACATGACGCTGGTTACCGGCTTCTTCGAGCGCTGCGAGCTGAGCCGCCGCATTCTTGTTGTTGTTCTGTACTGCGAGGTCAAGCAAAATATTGAGGTCCGACGGCTGGCCGAGGCGCGCGATGGAAGCGAGTACGTCTTTCTGGTAATCGTCGGGTACCTGGCCTTTCTGGTACAATGCGGTCAGCAAAGTCGCCGCGTCGGCACCGGTCGCCGATTTCAATGCATAAGCCGTCTTTTTAGCGTCGCCTAGCAGGTTGGCATCCGTTTTCAGTTTGGGCAGCCACACCGGTTCCAGTTCACGCACAGTTTGCCACAATGCGAAGTCCAGGAACTCATCCATTTGCGCATCGAGCACCGTTAATGCGGTTTTGGCAGCTTCCGGTGTTTTGGTTTTGCGTAGTGCGATCACCGCTTCCAGGCGTACCTGCGGATGCTGGTCACCTACAGCCCTGGCCAACAATGCCGGTGTATTCGAAACTTTGGGGTACCAGAGCGCCAGTGCCCGCAATGCAGCCGCACGCACGTTGTGGCTTTTCGCACTCAGCAAATTGAGCAATACCGGCTCGTTTACGGTTTCCAATGTTTGGTATAACCATAATGCTTCCAGCAAATTGTGCTCGTATTTCGCATCATTTTTGTCCAAACCGGCTACCCATTTTTCCAAAGCAGGCAGCACTTCTTTCGCTCCGCGGGCTTTCAGCACTTGTTTGGCTTGCAGGCGCGTCCAGTCTTCGGGTAATTTCAGTGATTCGAGCAACTCATTGACAGTCGCTTTCGCCAGCTGCGGCTTTTTCACCAACGGACGGTTCTTGGCAACAATGCGCCAGATCCGGCCATGCTGCTGATCGCGGCGCGGATCGTGAAAATCCACTTCGCCGTGCTGGATAATGGGGTTATACCAGTCGGCGACGTAAATGGCACCATCCGGACCTACATTGATATCCACCGGACGAAAAGCGACATTATCCGACCACATCAGATCGTCGGTCTGTTTCGAAACGTAACCGCTGCCCTGCTCTTCCAGTTTGAAACTGTTGATGCGGTTGGCACGGAAGTCGTTGGTGATCATGCGGCCTTGCCATGCGTCCGGCAAATGCCCGCCCGAAACCACATCCAGGCCGCTGTGCTTCGGCTGCCCCGGATTAAGGCCGCGCAGAATGCGTGCAGCACCCGGCGCAGTTACGAAAGTCGCCCCCGGAAACGCATAGTTAATACCCTCACCACCAGCACCGTCCGTCAGAAACGACTGTCCCCAGCGGTCGAACTGCAAACCCCACGGATTCACAAGCCCGCGTGCGTACACGTCCATATCCAGGTTACGCGTATTGAGCTGCCACACGCCTCCGCCTTCGAGGCGTTTGATACCAAACGGGGTTTCCACGTGGCTGTAAATGTAGATCGACTGGTTGAAATACATCCGCCCCTCGGGTCCCCAGCGGAAAGTGTGGATCAAATGGTGCGTATCGCCGGTTCCGAAACCGCTCAGAATGCGGCGTTTCTTGTCGGCCCTGCCATCGCCGTCGGTATCCGCGAAATGCAGGATTTCAGTGGAGTTGGCTACGTAACAGCCCCCGTCACCCGGCAGGATACCGGTAGGCTGTATCAATCCTTCGGCAAAAACGGTCGATTTATCGGCTTTGCCGTCACCATCCGTGTCTTCCAGGACAAATATCTTATCGTTCGCCGATTCGCCCGTTTTCAAATGCGGGTACACCGTGCTGCTCACCACCCAAAGGCGGCCTTCGGTGTCCCAGTTCATCTGGATCGGCTTCGCGACCATCGGATCGGCAGCGAATAGCGTTACCTCGAACCCCTCGGCTACCTTAAAGGATTTCAATTCCTTTTCAACGTCGGGGTCCAGGTTAAAGGGATGCAGCTCGGGCTCGGTCGAGGAGGTTAGCAGCATCATAGGAAGGAGCAATGCTCCGTAAAATATCTTTTTCATATTTGATGTTACAATTGTTGCGGTGCGCTGCACCTGGATTGTTTCGAATCGATTAATTGCTACAATTATTTTGGTGCTCTGCACCCTTCTTAATGCAGGTGCAGAGCACCAAAATGATTGTAGAATAAGGAGATTTCCATCCTATTTGAGGTGCAGCGCACCGTAAGAAAACGGCACACGGCACATCCGTTAATCTATCTTCCGCAGCTCATACACCACTTCCTTCGGTTCGGCATGGAGGATAATCTGCCCTTCAAGCCATTTGATGAGGATATTCTGCTCTTCGAGGCCCTTCACGTGCCTGCCCTGCTCATACTTGCGGAAACCGATGATGTAGGTCTGGTTCAATGGCCGGTACTGGAAAAAATGCAATTCGTTTTTACGGATAATCATCTCACGGATGCGTGCCGACTGCTCGAATTGCGGCCCCTGCTTGATTTCTACGCCCTTCTCCCACTCTTTGGCAGATGCGGTGACTACCTGCTCATTGCCGGCTGCTAGTGTGTAATACCCTTTTTTCAACCCGACAATCCGCACCACATTGGCATCATTACCCACCCAGCTGCTGGCTTGCGGAAACGGCAACGGAAGGTATTTGTCCGCGGCTGCAAACCGTACAATCACGTTATTGTCCTTGCTGTCCGTCAGTATTTTCACATTGGAAGAGAACGGCGTCGGTTTCGCGATAGTGATCGTCGAAGTTTCCCGGTCGGCGGGCAGGCCCAATGCCTTTTCCAACACATCGGCGAGGTAGTAGTAGCCGGTTTCGTTCAAATGGACGGTATTTTCAATGATATCCGCTTTCTTGCTCGTATTCAGCACCGGGTTATAAATATCTATATACTGCTTGCCGCGCTGAGAAGCGACATCGGCAATCGCTTTGGAATACAATTCAAGATCGGCATTCCGCGCATCGATACGCTGCGTAGTGTCGGAAGAAACCACCGGGATCGTCGAAAGCAGCACGGTCCGGGCGCCTAGCGATTCTATCTTGTCAATCAGTTTATTCAAACCATCCTTGAAATGCGCCACACCAGCCTGGCCTTCCTGCGCCTCCACGCCCCCGTATGCGAGGAACACAATGCTCGGCGCGGCATGGGTGATGTCCTCCATCAAATGCTCGTAAGGTGTCGGCGGGTTGGTGTAGGTACTGCGCGCCTCCCCCCAGACGTTATCGCCCGTCCAGCCGAGGTTGCGGAATGTGATGCCCTTGTCGGCAAAACGGGTGGTAAGGGCCAGTTCCAGGTAACCATACCGGAATTCGTTCTCAAAAATTGAGTTTCCCAGGAAAACGACGCGGTCGCCGTCTTTCAGCACATTCGGGCTTTTATTTTGGGCGTGGGTAGGTCCGTAGACGAGGGTTAGGAAAAACAGAAAAACACAAACCGGAAGCCCCGGCAGTCTAAAATTGCTCATTTACTTTGGGTTAAGTGTTTGGCAGAGTACTTTAATAGCATACAAAGACCCAAAGGCATCGAACTTAACCGCCCGTTACACAAAAATCGGGCATCAGACCTCCTCAGGCACCGTTTGCAGCGGCTTAGGCGCGGGGACTACCGCAATAGTGATCACCGTGGCCAACACCAGCGCAACCGCCATCAATGTATAGGAAGCATTAAAATTCCCGGTTTCGCTATTGAGATACCCCACCAGGTAAGACCCCGCAAACGATCCCAATGCCCCCAGGCTGTTGATCAACCCAATGGCCCCGCCGATCACATTCTTCGGTAGTATCTCCGCAATAGCGGCGAAGAACGGCCCGTAAGGCGTGTACAAAGCCCCTCCGGCAACTACCAGCAAGGCATATGCGAGCCAGAAATGCTCGGTACCAATCCACACCGCCGTATAAAGGCACACCGCGGCAATCAGCAGGAACGGCCACACGAACACTTTCCGGTTACCTGTTCTATCCGAAAAATAGGACGCAGCGAGCATCCCCACCACAGCAAACACATAAGGTACCGCCGAGAGCCAGCCCGTAGTCACCATGTTCATATTCGGAGCCGCCTTGATGATCGAAGGCAGCCACATTACAAAACCATAAACCCCGACACTCCACAGCAGGTATTGCAGGCACAGAAGGATTACTTTCGTGGATTTAAATGCCTCCGCATAGTTTTTGACCGGCTTGATACCCGCCTGCTCGGCTTTCAGTTTCTCTTCTACGGCTATTTTCTCCTCCTGCGTCAGCCAGTCGGCCTGCATGGGGCGCTCGTCGATGAGCTTCCACCAGATGAACGCCCACAGAATGCCCGGCGCGCCCTGAATAATGAACATCCACCGCCACCCGAGCGAGTCGATCAGATATCCCGAAAGTACCGACATCCACAGCACCGTCACCGGGTTACCCAATATCAGGAACGTATTGGCGCGGGAGCGCTCTTCTTTGGTAAACCATTGGCTCAGCAGGATCAGCATCGCGGGCATTACCGCGCTTTCCACCACCCCGAGCATGAAACGGATGACGATCAGCGCCGTCGCGTTGTTGACCATCCCGGTTGCCGCGGCCAGTCCGCCCCAGAGGATCAGCGAAATGAATATCAGCTTCTTGGCCGTGCGGGTAGCCGCATAATGCGCACCCGGGATCTGGAAGAAAAAGTAGCCCAGAAAAAACAGCGAGCTCAGCAGCGTGGAAGTATTCGGGTCGATATGGAGGTCGTCGGCCATTCCGCCCGCCACCGCAAACCCAAAGTTGGCGCGGTCGAGGTATGCCAGGCTGTATGTAACAAAAACAACGGGGATAATCCGGTACCAGCGTACCTGTGCGAGTTGCGGCTTCATGCAGGGGTTCAGGAGATGATATGCATTAAAACGCAAATCCCCGGCGGTTCTACCATCGGGGATCTGAAATGTTGCCGGGGATTGCACTCAGCCCTATTTGCTGAAAAGCTTGTACCCAAGGATCAGCGAAGCTTTGTTATAACCTGCATCGACCCTCGCGCGGTACAAATAAAGACTTCGGTTGAAATAGTAGCGTGCTTCCAGGCTGAAACGGCCGCTGGCAACACCTATCCCGCCGGCAAAATTGGACCCGGCAATGACCCCGTAGTTCACGTTATCGTCCCGCTTGCCCGTTGCCTGCTCCTTCAAAGTCCAGGCGTACAGCACATTTACGAATATTTTGGTTTGATCTGTCAGGTAAAAGTGATGGCGGATCCCCACCGGCAGTTCGACGGTCCAGAACTCGGCATCGAGCGTGTATCCGGGAGAAGCCAGGGGAAATTTGTAATACTGGAAACTGGGCTCGGCCACGACCGACCATTTGTTTTTATGAAACGGCGCGAAATATTCCCCTTCCAGACCGACCCGTGGGGAAACCTCGCTTCCGTTGCGTTTTCCCTTGTTTGTAAATGTAAAATTCCGGGTCGAAAGCATGGTCAAATCTGCTCCCGCGGTGATCTTTACATTGAAAACGTTCCTCTTTGCCTGCTTGACGACATTCTTCGCCGCTGGGTTACGGCAAGTGTTATAGCGCTCGAAAAAGCGAACGAGATCGCCCTCTCGATAATTGGTCCGCTCGATCTCCAACCGGCTGAGCCCCTCACACGAAAGATCGTTCAGCAGTTGCTGCCGGAAGCCGAAACTAATGGCCCGCTGCCCATTCCCGTCAATATATCTCTTGAAAATCAACGGTGTAAACAGAGAATCTGCTTTCTGATAGTAAAACTGGCTGATCTCATCCCGCTTGTATTGCAGCAGCGTCGCCTCTCCTTCGACCAGCACTTTGAGGAACACAAGCTCCTCCTTCCATTCGGGATTACGGCCATTGGAAAGCCGGCTCACATCGGTAGAGCTCTGATCCACCTTCACGAAGGCCCGTACATACGCGTTACCCGCATCGATTCCAAATGCACTCACGTCCTGTAAAGTAGCTTCCAGCACTTCATCACTCCCCGGTAGCTGGTAGCGGAACGACGACGGGCTGTTATCCCAATCCACATTCCGGATACTGCACACGGTTTTCACCTTATCGTTGCCTACAAAATAGCCCTTTTCAAACCGGATCTGGGCTTTCACGCCGATCGACAGGCAGATAAAGAAGAAAAACAGGATGGGTTTGTAAGGGAGCATAGCGCGGTCGAGTTTCGGTACAATATAATCAAAGAAAAATAATGTAACCGATGAGACCGATTTATTTCTGCCATGCGTTGCATCCACCCATTTCACAATTTTCGACACGCGCCTAATCCCGCTGAAACTGTCGGTAAAATATCCCTGCCTCTCCCAGCGCCTCCTTGCAAACGCCTAGTACCTGCTCCACCAGCCCGGAGATATCTTCCTTCGCGGAGGATCCATTTTCCAGGACATCCAGCGGCTCGTCCAGCAATGCATTCAGGCCCATAATCGAAATCGTAGTTTTGATTCCGTGGGCAATGCGGCGGATTTCGCTGCGGTCGCGCTTTCCTACCGCCGCCGACAGCGCTTCCAGCTCTCGCGGCATCAGGTGCAGGAACTGTTCGGTCACCAGCTTTTCGTAGCTAGCATCGCCGTTGCTGATCTCCCGCATATAGTCGAGATCAATCACTTTGAACGGATTAACGGAAACACCATTTCGTAATAAGGGTTTGGTGTAAGTGGTCAATACCCTGTCCAGCTCGCTTTCCCTGACTGGCTTGGCCATGTGATCGTCCATTCCGAGGCGGATGCATTTCTCTTTTTCCCCCTCCATCGCATGGGCCGTCATCGCGATTACAGGAATCGTCAGTTTCAGTTCCTCACGTATCGCGCGCGTAGCCGTGTAGCCATCCATTCCAGGCATTTGAATATCCATAAAAACAAGGTCGAATGGCTCGCTGCGAAGCATTTCAATCGCCTCAAACCCATTGGTTGCCACACGGCCTGCTATCCCCCGCTCTTCCATCAGGCGCATCATGAGCCCCTGGTTAATGATATGGTCTTCCGCAATCAACACACGCAAGCCTGGGCGTTGCGCGTGCGCGGCTTCGGCAGGAGCACCGGCAAGGGGCAATTCGCTCTCCACCGCTACCCGGTAAGGAATGGTCACCTTCACCGAAGTACCTGCCCCTGGCTTGCTCGATAGGGCAATATGCCCATCCTGCAAATGCACGAGGTCGCGTACGATGGATAATCCCAGGCCGGTGCCCCCAAACTGTCGGGTAGTAGAGTCTTCCGCCTGCCGGAATCGTTCAAAAATCGTTTCGAGCCGCTCGGTTTCGATGCCGATCCCGGTGTCCGTCACCTCGAACATCAGGTTCACGCGGTCATCGTTACGGCCGTTCGCTGTGACGCGAAGATTTATTTCACCGGTTTCTGTGAATTTAAATGCATTGCTCACCAGGTTGACAAGGATCTGCGTCAGCCGGGTCGGGTCGCCCGTAATTGTTTCCGGGATCGCCGGATCGAACGACACAATGAGCGGCACGTTTTTTTCGGCCGAGCGGTGGTGGAACATCGTTCCTACCGAATGCACCAATGCCTCGGGATCGAACGGCACGTGTTCGATCCGCATCATGCCCGACTCTATTTTAGACAGGTCGAGGATGTCGTTCACGATGGCCAGCAGCGTCTCCCCGGATTGCTGCACCGTAGTGATATGCAAGCGGGTATCCGCGTCGAGTTTCTTCTTTTGTAGGAGATTGGTGTAGCCTAAAATCGCATTCAGCGGTGTCCGGATTTCGTGGCTCATATTGGCCAGAAAATTCTCTTTCACGAGCACGGCCTCTTTCAGCTTCCTTTCGCTGGTATTGAGCTGGCCGATCAGTTCCGCCTGTTTCTTCATCCGGCCGATAATGATCGCAAAAACCGCCGTAAGCAACGCCAGCACGCCGATCGTCAGATACAAATTCCAACGCAAGACCCGCTGGCCGCTTTGGTCTACCAAGTTGATCTTCACCGCCAATGCCGCGCGGCTGGTACTATCTGCCTGGTGCGAAAGCCCGCTGCTCATCCGGTACTCATCGAGCAGGCTCTCATTGGCGCTGATCAGCTCCTCCAAATTGCGCCGCGTCATATACTGCACGGCCACCAGGGCAAGCACCGCAGCCACGAAACCCGTGGTAATGTAAATGACAAGCGTGCGGACTCTCATGGATTCAACTTTTCAAAAATCACAAAACATTCAGCCTGCGGTTCAACGCCGCGCGATAGGTATCGGCAACGGGTACCATTTTTTTGTTAATAATAAGCGTGCCGCCTTCGATTGTGTCGATTTTACCTACCTGGATGATAAATGAGCGGTGTACGCGCAGGAATTTCGATTCAGGGAGTTTCGCTTCCACCTCCTTCAAAGAGGTGTGTACGGAGTAAAATTTTTCTAGCGTATACAGTTTGACATAGTCCCCCATGGCTTCGGCATACAGGATATCACCGATTTTCAAACGGCGAACGATATTAGAATCCCTGATGAACAGGAAACTGTCGTCCTCCATCCTCACCTCCTGTTTTTTACTCCTGAAAATCTCCCTGGCCTTTTCAATGGCCTGCAAGAAGCGGGCGGGCGTTACCGGTTTGGTGATATAATCGGCCACGTTGAGCTCGAATGCCTCTGCGGCGTACTCCTTTTTGGACGTCGTGAATATGATCACCGGGTTTTTACTGCTCAGACTTTTCACCAGTTCGATCCCCGTCATTCCTTCCATTTCAATGTCGAGCAGCAAGAGGTCCACCTGTTCATCCATGATCCTGCGGTAGGCGTCCATGGCATTGTCGCATTCCCCGATGAGCACCAGCTCTTTGTCGTGCTTCACAAGCTGCTTCAATGTGGTGCGGGCAATGATGTTGTCGTCGATCACCAGGCAATTCATAATTAAAGATCCGGTTTGGTGGGAGGAATGCGAAAACCAAAGTAGCGAAAAGAAATCACAAAGACACTTTTGCCCTTTTCACCGACAGTTTCTGCCCTTCTGCCCACGCACTGTTTCCCAGGTTGGCCGCACCAGGTAGTTTTGGATCATTCAAACGATCAATCACCAAAAAACATAGCATCACAATGAAAACTTTCATCACATCCGCTATCATCGCCGCGCTGGCAATCACAGGAGCTCAGGCACAAACCCTTGCCAAAGACATCAAAAAAGAACACCGCGCCGAAAAACACGCCGCAGCACGTCAGGAGGTAAGTGCCCGCTCCAAAGACAGCTTTTACGCCGATTTCGGCCAGGTACCCGATGCCAAATGGGTAAGAGGCCCGCAGTTCGATGAAGTTACGTTTACCAAAGACGGCCAGCAACAAACCGCCTACTACGACAACCATTTCATGCTGGTAGGTACCACCGCCGACAAAAAATTCTCCGATGTCCCTGCCAAAGCACAAAAAGAGATCCAGAAACAATTTAAAGGCTACGCAATCGGTGCAGTGGTAGAGTACAAAGACAACGAGAATAACGACACCAACATGCTCCTTTACGGCACCCAGTTCGAAGACGCCGATCACTATTTCGTAACCGTTTCCAAAGGCAAAGAAGCCGATGTGCTGATGGTCAAAACCGATGGTGAGATATCTTTTTTCAGCACCCTTCGTAAATGATGGTTGAAGTAACGGGTAGCGCGAAGGTAAACCTTCGTGCCTGATATTCGCAGGCCTCTGGCCGGCCGGTCTATGCAGCAAGCATATTGCAATATCGACCGGCCGGAGGCCTGCGAATGGCGTGTGCAAAGCAGGAGCTTTGCACCAAACATACCGACGGCACTAACGCCGCTTTTTTGCTTCCACCTGCTGCTGCACGAACGAAAGCAGTTCATTCAGATTAAACCGCGAAGTGTTATTGGCGGCCGCGTAGCGCACATAAGGCAATGCTTCTTCCGGCTGGTCCATTTTAAGTAATATCACAAAAAGCATCCGCGCGCGCTCGAAGCTATTCTCCATCCGGAATGCTTTTGACAGGTAGTTAACTGCCTGGCGATGTAAACCCAAGGCGATACTGAGCTTGCCGGCATTATCGAAATACACCGCATTTAACGGATCGTCGAGCGCCAGCGCTTCGGCCACGCGGAGCATTGCGGCGGTGTCTTTGGCGGCAGCGTAATGCTGTTGCAGCCGGACCATCGCATCGCGCCAGGATATTTGTTTGACCACCAGCGCACCCGCCAGCTTCTCTTCTTCCGTTTTCTCCCGCTTTTCTTCCGTCGGCATCGGGATATTGAACGGCCAGCCTTCTTTGAGGATCATCATTTCATACTCTCCTTTCAGAGAATCCATGGGAGTAATGGGCATTTGCTTTTTCAATGCTTCAAAGGGCATTTCGGCTGATGATGCCGGCAATAGGCCCGTTTGCCGAAGGGTCTGATAAAACGCTTCTGAAAGCAGCGCATATCCCTGCAAATTGGGATGCACATGTTCGAGGAGCGTTTCCTTGCCCAAAATACCCCCGGCAGCGTGTTTTTTAAAAAGGTCGCGCGCGTCTACGAGCGTCACGCCCTTGTGTGCGTGCGCGATGTCTTTGATAATGGTATTCAATGCGTCCGGCGCGCGGAAACGCAATGCATCGAGCTCCTTCGCCATCACGAACTCCTTTTTAGCAGACGGATAATCGGCCTGATGGTACAACCGAATGCCTGATTGATAATGCGCATCGGCCGATTTCCCTCGTCCGTCGGAGATACTGATAAAGGGTTTCAGATCCTTCTCATTGCTGACAAGGTTACTGATCAGCAAGGGAATGCCTCGCGCACTGGCTGCTGCGGCGAGTTCGTCCATATTGGCCCTGAACTGCTCAATTCCGGCATTGTATGCGGCCGAGCCGAATGCGATCTGCTGGTCGGCGGCCATTCGCTTCATCAGGTTTTCGCGCAAATCGACGTTTTCACCCGAAATCAGCCCGGTAATTTTGTCGGCTACCGTCGCCATCAGTTGGGTAAGGCGCCAACTGCGCAGTTTCATCAGCCAGCAGGCCAGCGTGCGGTTATGGCCGATGCCTTTGGTAGCAGCCACGCCCATCGCTCCGTAGTACTCGTTATGGCCCGTGTATACCAGCACGGCATCCGGCTCATAATCGAGCACAGCTTTGCCGAAATCGAGGACGGTGTAGGAATTTACGGCCGTCAGCGAAAGATTAATGACCTCGAAATCACGGTCGGGATAGGTTTGTAGAAGCCGGTATTGCAGCCAGCGGTGAAACGACCCATTGTTCATATATGGATAACCAATGGTCGTAGATTCGCCCAATACGAAGATGCGAAACACGCCCGGCGCCTTGTTCGCAGTGAAAGGCTCGGCGTTGCCATAGGTGGCATTCTGCTGATTGGCGAAATAGCGCTTTGAAGCGTGCGGATTGAGCACCAGGTAGCCTTTCCTGGCTGGATCTTCCGTAAAAACCGCCAGATCGTGCCCGTAGCCAAACAACCGCAACGCCCCTTCCAGCACCAGTAGTACCAGAAAGGGCATTAACAATATGATCAATTTAAATAGAGACTCGCGTTTCATTCGCTGTTACATGCCTACGGCATTGGAATTCTCAATATCAACTTGATGCTACCCATATTACATGTCTGACGGCATTTGCGACCAACAAACATTACGGTCGGATGCTCGTACCGTCAAATTTACGAACCTGCCAGTTGGATTTGCTCGTGATCGGATACTTCGCGGCTTCTTTTTCATCAATATCCACGCCCAGCCCCGGCACCTCGTTCACCGACATATACCCGTCCTTCATCGTCGGGCAGCCTTTGAAAATCGCCTGGGTCTTTTCGTTGAAGCTCACGGCCTCCTGGATACCGAAGTTCCAGACAGCGAGATCGATATGCGCGTGCGCAGCGTGGCCCACCGGCGAAACGTCGCCCGGTCCGTGCCAGGCCGTTTTGATATTGAACCACTCGCCCAGCCTTGCCACTTTCATAGCCGGTGTAATGCCGCCGATCTGCGACACGTGGCAACGGATGTAGTCGAACCATTGGTTGGCCATCGGGTCGCGGAATTCGTTCACGTTGTTGAACAACTCGCCCATGGCTATCGGCACCGTGGTACTTTGCCGCAGCTGACGGAACCAGCCCATGTTTTCGGGCGAAAATGGATCTTCAATGAAAAAAGGCCGGTACGTTTCCAGCGCTTTGATCATATTAATGGCGTCCATCGGCTGCACACGCTCGTGAATGTCGTGCAGCAGCTCGATATCCTCGCCGCAGCGCTTGCGCACCGCTTCAAAAAGCTTTGGAACCGATTTCAGATACGCCCTTTCATTCATATAGTTATCGGTAGCCCCGCCAAAACCTGCGGCTTTGAAATCCGGCTTTTGCTCGGTTGCACCCACGGCACCATAGCCGCCCTGCTGAATGCGGATGTATTTAAAACCCCGGTCCATAATCCGCTGGACGTCATCGGCGACAGCTTCGGGTGTGTTACCATTGGCGTGGGTGTAACAAGGGATCGCGAACCGCGCTTTACCGCCCAGCAACTGGTACACCGGCATCCCCGCGCGCTTGCCTTTGATGTCCCAAAGTGCCTCATCCAGTCCGCTCAATGCATTGTTCAGCACCGGGCCGTTGCGCCAGTAGGAGCTCACGTAGGTCGAATGCCACATGTCTTCGATGTTGTCGACATCCTTGCCCACACAGAATTCATTGAGATAAGTATCAATCGCCGTCACCACCGCAAATGCACGCTGGGTAAAGGTAGCGCAGCCAAGCCCGTACAGGCCCGGTTCGGTGGTTTCCACTTTCACGACGATCAGGTTGGAGCCCTGGGGTGCGGTGACGATCGCTTTCACGCTTTTGATTTTCACCGGCGCCATGCCTCTCGCATACGCGGGTTGCGTGTAATGCGCATGAGCGCGGTCGGCCGAACCGAGCAGGCCGAGCAATCCGGCTGCCGATCCCGCTCCCAGCATTTTCAAAGCGTCACGACGATTCTGTTGGGGCTCAAAGGTATTGTTGTTCATAAACGTTTGGATTAGGAATGGTTATCAATGGGTCAAAATGGCTAATGGGTCAGGAATGGTCAATGGGTCAGGAATGGTCAGTAGGTCAGGGATAGTCAATGGGTCAAGAGTAGTCAGTAGGTCAGGGATAGTCAATGGGTCAAGAATAGTCAGTGGGTCAGAAATAGTCAATGGGTCAGGGATAGTCAGTGGGTCAGGGATAGTCAGAATTGGACCATGGTCCATGGTCGGTGGTCCATGGTCGGCGGTCGGCAGTCCATAGTCAATCGTCAATCCCCCCTCCCGGCAATGCAAATGCGATATACTTCCCCCCAGGCTTGTGCCCGTTTTTGGCTCCGCCGGCGGCGATCACCACATATTGCCTGCCGTTCACCATGTAGGTAGCGGGGGTTGCGAAGCCGCCTGCCGGTAGTTGGTATTCCCAAACGGTTTTGCCGGTTTTGCGATCGAATGCGCGGATCTTCTCGTCTTTGGTGCCGGCAATGAACACCAGCCCTCCTGCCGTCACGATCGGCCCGCCGTAGTTTTCCGTGCCGGTAATAGGGACGCCCTTTTTGGTGAGCTCCGGGAATTCCCCGAGTGGTACGCGCCAGAGGTATTCGCCCGTGTTCAGGTCGATAGCGTTGAGTGTGCCCCAGGGTGGTTTGATAGCCGGGTAACCGTCCGGGTCGAAAAAGCGCGTCCAGCCATTATTAATGTAAGGCGGGATGTAGGGAAATGCCGATTTGGCCTCCTCAGGCGCTTCGCTCGCGCTGTGCTGCTCGATAACAGGTGTTTTGGGTGTTGTATTTAAAAGAAAGCCTACCAATTCCTCCCGTTCCTTCTCGGAAATATGCTGGAATGAAGGCATTCGCCCGCGTCCGCTTTTGATAATATTGCCAATTTCCTCCTTCGACAATCTGTTGCCAACCTGCACAAGGCTCGGATATTCCTGCCCGCTGCCTTGTCTGTCGGCGCGGTGGCAGGCGGCACAATTCCGCATGTACACGGCCTGGCCGGGCGACGCCGCAGCTTGGCGGGCAGTATTACCGCCCCTCCCGCTATAATCCATCATTTTCAGGTCCCATACCATTTCGTTGGCGTTTTGGTATAGAATACCTTCCGGGTCGGCCGCATTACCACCCCATTCAGCGCCTCCGCCGATGCCCAGGTACAGGCTTCCTTCCTTGCTGGGCGGCATATACTTGTTGCCGGAGCGGGTCTGGGCGAATTTTTCCTTCACAAATGCGTGTGCTTCAGGCGTGCGATCAGTGATTTCGCTTTCTGTAAAATTCTGCCGCGAAAACGGCGCCGGCTTGGCCGGGAAAGGCTGTGTGGGCCACGGATGTTCACCGGGAAGATGGTAATCCGTCAACGCGGGGCGTTCCTCCACTGGAAACAGCGGCCTGCCGGTGTCACGGTCGACCAGGAAAAGCAGGCCGTCCTTGGTCGCCTGCGCTACGGCGTCGATCTTCCGGAGTTTGCCGTCCGGGCCTTTATGCCTGACTGTCAAAAGATTGGGCTGGCACGAAATATCCCTGTCCCAAAGGTCGTGATGGACGGTTTGGTAGTACCAGTTCATTTTCCCGGTCTCGGCATTCAGTGATATCACGCAATTGGCATACAAGTTCTTCCCTTCGCGGTCGGCACCATAAAAATCGACCGACGGCGAGCCGGTACCAAAGTACACCGCGCCCCGTTTTTCGTCGAGCACCATACCGGCCCAACTATTGGCGCCGCCAATGCGCTTCCAGGCATCTTTGGGCCAGGTATCGTGGCCGGGTTCTCCCGGTTCGGGCACGGTGTGAAATGTCCATTTGAGCGTTCCCGTGCGCACGTCAAATGCACGTATGTGCCCGGGCGCGGCATCCCCATACTCCGACACGCGCGACCCTATCACCAGCATATCCTTGTAAATCACGCCCGGAGAAGTCGCATCCACCGATAGTTTATCATTTTCACGCCCCGGCCGACCGGCTACCCCCTGGCTCAGGTCTACTTTTCCACCATTGCCGAAGCCCTGCACTAGTTTTCCAGTGGCGGCATCGACGGCACAAAGGTGGTTACCTGCTGTGTAAAGGATTCTTTTATCCCGCCCGTCTTCCCAAAACATAACACCCCTGCTCACATGGAAACGCGGTGTGCCGCCTGCGAATGGGTCGAAACGCCAAAGCTCCTCGCCGGTGTCGGCCTTCAATGCAAACAGGCACAGCTGCGGCGTGGTGCCGTACAAGATGCCGTTTACGATGATCGGCTGGCACTGGATTTCCATCGGGCGGCGGGCAGGTACCGTGCCCGGGGCCAGTTTCGAGGCGTCGTATTCCCAGGCTACTTTCAGCTGGCTTACATTACTGAGGTTAATCTGCGTCAATGGCGAATAGCGGTTCCCGGCCTTGTTACCGCCGTAGGCGATCCAGTCGGCGTTACGGTCGTCGGTGTGCAGGCTAACGAATGCGGCCAATGCTGTTAACATTGCCAAAATCGACAATATCCGCAAAAATCGTCCCGTCGGACCGACGTTTTTGTGTTGGTTCGAATACATGAAATGGAATATTGAATAAATATTGCGGTGCGCTGCACCTTGGCGTTTTTGGTACAAACCGACGGTGGAATATTGAATCCACAAATATTGCGGTGCGCTGCACCTCTTCGTGACCGGTGCAAAAACGCAGAGGTGCAGCGCACCGTAATACTTGTAGTCAAAATAGCATCAATACCCCGGATTTTGTCGCATGTTCACGTTGGCGGTGATTTCGTTGATCGGGATCGGCTGTGCGTAATCCGTAGGGTCCCATTGGATGGCGCCTCCGCGGATGCGCTGGTAGTAAGCCGCCTCCTTATCGCCGATCTGCCAGCGACGGACGTCGAGCCACCAATGGCCTTCGGCGAAAAGCTCCGCCCAGCGTTCGTATTTGAGCGGGTCGTTTTTCAGGACGGCGTCTGTCGCTTTCGTTTGGTCGGTAAGGCTCTTGTAGTCCAAAGCCGAAGGTGTATTGACCGGCAGCCCGTATGCCCTTCTTTTGACCTTGTTAATGTATTCCAATGCACCCGCATTGTCGCCTGAATGCGAGAGCGTTTCGGCATAAAGCAAGTACACATCGGCCAGCCGAAGCCACGGGAAGTTAGCCCCATTCGACATGTTGATCTCCGCTTCGGTACCGTTCGGGTTCGTGAATTTACGGAAGCTCCAAGCCTCCATATCCAGCTCGGTAATGTCGAGATAATGCGAAATAGGCCGCTTTTTGCCGCTCACAACCATCGAATCCACGTAAGGCTGGTAGCAGGCTACCCAAAGGCGCGGGTCGACGGTTTGCTTTTTCTTCGCTTCCAGCGAGCGGGTAATGTAAGCAGGATCCACATTGGCGATATTGGCGCTCGTGGTACCGGGTTTGAAATAGTGCCCCTCATTAAACCCGAAACGGGCAATGTTTTTGGCATGCGGGAACACGTTCGACCAGGCCGAAGCTGCCTGCCCGCCATTGTCGCTCACGTACGTAGGCGCGATCACCATCCCGATGCTCGAACCCATCGACTGGTCGTCGCCACCGCGGGCGGTCATGTCCACATTCAGGTTCAGTTCAAAAAGGGATTCGCTGGTAAATTCATTTTTACCATTGAACATATCCTTATACACATCGAACGACACGAGCGATTTACCACTGTTGGTCACCACATCACCGAGGTAGGTTTTGGCGTTGGCCCAATCGGCCTGATAGGCATATACTTTGCCTAGAAAACCCTTCACCGCCCAGCCCGACACCTTGTGTTTGTCAGTAGCGCCGGTCCAGCTGGTGCTTTTGAGCAAGCCTTCGGCCGCTTTGAGATCGCTGATAATGAAATCCCAACCTTCCTTCACCGTTTTGCGCGGTACCTGTGTCGCTTCGAGGCCCGGAGCTACTTCGGTAATGATGGGCACGCCCATTTTGGCACCATCCGTAGCCGCATTGAAGCCCTCTCCCCAGAACGATACCAGGTGGAAATAGTACCAGGCGCGCAGGAAAAGTGCTTGTCCTTTGATCAGGTCAATGGCCGCGGCGTCGTTGGGCGCTTTCTGGCGGTAGGTTTCAATGGAGGCGAGCAGTGTATTGCTGCGCTGCACGCCGCGCCAGAGCTCGCGCCAGGTGTCGTACAGGAAGCTGTCGTTGGGCTGCGAATTGTTCTGGCCCATCTGGATCCACGTCGGAGTACCCTGCCAGCTCAGGTCGAGGGTGTGGTCCCAGAGCCAGAGGTTTTTACCCAGCATGGTGTGCCCGTAGAGGCCGGTGGCGTGCTGGGTGGCATACACGCCCGTCAGCAACTGTTCGAGGTCGGTTACCGAATTGGGATATTGCGAAGGTGACAATGCGCCCGGGTTTTCGACATTGACGAAGTCGTCGCTGCACGAAAGCAGGCCCGTAAGCACAAAAAGCAGGAGAAATTGGTGTAATATTTTCATAGCCTTGCCAGCTGTTTAAATCGGTTAGAAATTCAGATCGATACCCATGGAAACCAGCCTCGTGCGCGGGTACGAATAAATCGTGTCGAGCCCGCGGGCGGTGGTACCGTTGCGACCGAGCACTTCCGGGTCGAGGCCCGAGTAGCCGGTAAATGTGAGCAGGTTCTGTGCCTGGAAATAAACCCGCAAACCGCTCATTTTCCATTGTTTCACCAATGCAGAAGGCAATGTGTAGCCCACTTGGAGGTTGCGCAGTTTCAGGAACGAACCGTTTTCAACCACGAACGAGGAAATACGGGTATAGTTCGAGTTCGGGTCGCGGACGTAGTTACCCGAAGCGTCCTTCGTACCCACGCGAGGCTGGTCGGTGAGGCCGTTTCCGTTGAAAAACGAGGTTTTGAAGATGTCGTTGGTGGTATTGTAATCGCCGACGAAAAACTGGGTGTAATATTTGTTTCCGTTGAAAACATCCACACCCTGCACGCCCTGGAACATCGCCTGCAAGTCAATGCCTTTCCAACCGAGGTTCAGCGAGAAGCCGTAAGTGATTTTCGGCCAGGGGTTCCCGATATAGGTCTTATCGTCGATGGTAATGCGGCCGTCGCCATTCACGTCGCGGAATTTCAGGTCGCCCGCGCCGGTGCCGGCATTCTGGAAGAACACGCCGGTGGTTGGTTTACCTGCCGCGGCGGCAGCCTCCTGCGCGCTCTGGTTCAATGCGGCTACTTCCGAATCGGTCTGGAACAAGCCTTCCACAATGTAGCCGTAAAACTGGCTCAGCGGCTTGCCTGCCTGCGTACGCGTAACGGTACTTTCGAGGTAATCGCCTGCCGCACCGTCGTTGATCGGGTTGTTGTTGGTACCGCTCAGCTGTTTCACCAGGTTTTTGTTAAATGCTGCATTCGCGCTCACGGAATAGGTAAAATCTCTCACCTTACCCCGGTAATCTACCGCCAGTTCAAGCCCTTTGTTGCTCATCTGGCCGATATTGGTATACACACTCGACCCATAGAAGCCCGCCGAAACCGGTACCGGCACCTGGTAGATCATGTCCTGGGTCTGGCGGCTGTACCAGTCGGCGGTGATATTCAGTGCATTCTTGAACAAACCGAGATCGATACCGATGTCGGTCTGGTTCACCTGCTCCCATTTGATATTCTGGTTGGGCAACTGGGCCGTCAGAGCATAACCTTTTGAACGGTCTCCGTTGGGCAAACCGAGGATATTGGTACCGCCGCTGCCGCCAAACGACGCCTGGTAGGTGTATTGCTGAATGCTGCTCGTGCTTCCCAGTTTACCATAGCTCGCGCGGACTTTCAGGTTCGAAACCTGTGAAAAATTATCCCGCACGAAAGCCTCTTCGCTCACTTTCCAGCCTACCGAAAAGGACGGGAACACACCCCATTTGTTGGCCGGCCCGAAGCGGTCGGAACCATCGCGGCGTACATTGGCTGTGAAAAGATACTTGTCGGCAAATGTATAGTTGATCCGCCCGAACTGCGAAAGCAGGCGCGTTTGCGGAAACTCTCCGCCGCTTGTTTTGTAGGTACTCGGGTTGGTGGTCATGCCCAGGTTATAGGTAATCACCTGAAAACCCTGTGCTTCCCCGTGCAGGTTGCTAAGGTTCGATTGATAGGCCTCGTAACCCGCCATCGCCTTGATTTCGTGACGTCCGAAGGTCTTCGCGTAGGTGAGGACGAAGTTCCCGGTAAAGTTCCGGGTATTGTTCTGGTCGCGACTCAGGAATGCATTCAGATTTTTGAGCGTACCAAAATCGTAGGCTTCCGTGAATTTATAATTGTTTACCGCATAAATCGACGCCCCGAATGTCGAGCGGAAGTTCAGGCCTTTGACGATTTCCCAATCGAGGTAAACGTTTCCTTCCAATGCATACTGGTTGTTCTTCGCGTGGTTGATAAGCTCGTTCGCCACGAGGTTGGGCCCGGTGAAAAAAGTGCCGGTTTTCGCCCAGCCGCCCACGGGGTTGGTCGGATCGTAGACGGGGATCACCGGCGCCGAGCGGAATGGGAATGTGCTGGTTTGCACGGGGTTGTTACGCGTGCTCCAACCGTACAGCGTCTCTCCCACTTTCAACCGGTTGTTGATCTTGAAATCCGCATTGGAACGGATCCCGTAGCGCTCAAACCAGTTATCGATGATGGTACCGCCTTCGCGCTGGTAGTTGGCCGAGAGGTAATAGTTGGTTTTGGGCGTAGCGCCTGACAACGAAAGCGAATAGCTCTGGTCGCTGCCGTTTTGGTAAATCTGGTCGGTCCAGTTGTTATCCGGCAATGTGTTAGGATCGCCCCAGCCGCCGGTATTCACACCCGAAGCAGCCTTGGCTTTGATATAATCAGGCGTATTCAGCATCGAATACAGGTTCACCGGCTTCCGTACGCCATAATAGGCATTGAAGTTGATATTCATCTTGTCGGAACCCGCCACGCCGCGCTTCGTCGTGACCAGCACCACGCCGCCCGCCGCCTGTGCGCCATAAATGGCCGCCGCACTCGCATCTTTCAGAATTTCAATGGATTCGACGTCCTGCAAGTTGAAGTTATTGCCGGCCGACATCCGGATCCCATCCACAATGTAAAGCGGCGCCATACCTCCGATGGAACCCACGCCGCGGATCACAATATCGGACCCACCTCCCGGCGAACCATCCGGGCGCGTCACCTGCACACCGGCCGCACGGCCCTGCAATGCTTCATTCACGCTGCGTACCGGCAGGTTTTTGATCTCCTCCGACTTCACCGACGATACCGAGCCCGTCAGGTCCGAACGCTTCTGCGTACCATAACCGACGACTACCACCTCTTCCAATGCCTTATTGTCGATTTTCAGGGTTACGTCGATCTGGCTTCGGCGTCCTACGATCACCTCCTGCGACATAAATCCGACAAAAGAGAACGTCAGCACCGCGTCGGCGTCCGTGATATCAATATTAAACACCCCTTGCTCATTGGTGGAAGTACCGCGCTGGGTACCTTTCTGGATTACGTTCACACCGGCTAGAGGCTCGCCTTTTTCGTCGGAAACCTTACCCGTGACGGTAATATCGAAGATCGTTTGCAGGTTGACCTTCTTTCGCATCAATTCCGTCATTTTTTCCTTCAAAACCGGATCGGAGGTGAAGGAAAACGGCTCTTTCAGGCTCGCCTGTTCTTTCGGTTTACGCGCCGGCTCTCGCTTTTTCTTCACGATGATCGTCTTGTCGACGATATTGTAGGTCAATGGCTGCCCGGCAAAGCAGGCGTCCAGCACCTCTTTCAAGGGCGCGTTCGTCACATTGATATTGACCTTTTCGGCCTGGTCCAGCATTTCGAGGTCGCAAATGAACAGGAAGCCCGTTTGTTTCCTCACGGTCCTGAGCACTTCCAGTAAAGTTGCGTCCTTCTTTTTGATCGATACCTGCTGGGCGAATGTGTCTTCGGCCAGCACCTGCAATGTACCAATCAGGAATATCAACACGGTTAATTTCATCGTCAGGAGGACTTTGCCAAAGTCGGTTCGGTGTTTTACGGCATATAGCCCCCATCGAGAACGGATTAGTATATACGCCCTCCACAGGACAGTTTTGCCCTTGTATACAAATTTCATAGTTTTGTATGCCTGGTTAAAAGTGAATGTATCGTTGTCCAATGATCTCAGGACTGATCAGGTCGGGCCGGGTGCGGTCGCAACGCATCCGGTCTTTTTCCTCATCATCCTTTCCGGTAAGCAGTTCAGGAGGAATTCAGGCGGCTCATGTTCAGGGGCAGGTTTAAGTTGAAGGTATTCAATCTGTATTTTTCACGGTAATTTTCCTGTCGTCGATCCGAAACTGGATGCCACCCGTCATTTCGAGCATTTTCAGCACTTCCGACACATTGTTTTTGCGCGAGATAGTCCCTGCAAAAGATTTTCGCTCCACATTTCCTTCATATTTCACATCCAGGTCGTACCAGCGCGAAATCTGCCGCATAATCTCGCGGATATTCCCATTGAACTCGAAGCGCCCCTCTTTCCAGGCCACAACACTCTCGGTATCAACCGTTTTCACAGCAATGTCATGCGCGGCTTCGCCCGTCACCACACGCGCCTGCTGGCCCGGTGTGAGCACTTTGGTCACTTCGTCCTTCTTCACACGCACGGAGCCTTCGAGTAGCGTCGTCTGCATGGTAGGCTCGTCGCCATAGGAGCTGATATTGAAATGCGTACCTAAAACAGTGATTTCCATATCCTTACCACCCCGTTTTTTATCCGCCACGCGTACCAGGAACGGCCTGGTCTTGTCGGGTTCTATTTCAAAATATACTTCGCCCGTCATTTCGACATCCCGCCTGTCGCCTTTAAAAGCCGTAGGGTATTTCAGGCTCGACCCGGCATTGAGCCAGGCCCGTGAGCCATCCGGCAACACGATCTTATATTGCCCGCCGAGCGGTGTTTTGAGCACATTATAGGCCACTGCGCCATCATTTGTATTGTTTTTACCATATATCACCTCCCCTTTCGATTTGTCGATCGTGGTTCCCGGCTGCACCAGCAGGTTTCGTTCAGTGATCGTATTCAGGTCGTAGGTCCGGCCGTCGGCCAGGGTAAGGCTCGCCCTGTTGCCTCCCGCAGCCGCATCCTCACCGTACACGCTATGCATGACCGCTGCCTGCGGCGCGGGTTTCGATTTATTGAACCACCGGTAGCTTCCGTACACGAGAAATAGCACCACCGAAGCCGCCGCCAGCCTGAATAGCCACATCGGGCCGCTCCTTGTTTCGCTGCCGGACTCGTTCGCGTCGGGTTCCTGCTCGCCTCCGCCCATCCCCCGCTCATTGGCGCCGAGCCCTTGCTTGTTGGCGCCAAGCTCTCGTTCGTTGACGTCGAGCTCCTGCTTGGTGCCTCGCATCCCGGTAGCCGAAAATATCGAACTCAAAATATCGTCTGCCGTTTCGTCGGATAATGCATGTTTTGCACCATCGTTCCGGATAAACTGATCAATCAGCCCGTTGATCTGCTCACGGTTATCGTCCGAAAGCAGCATGGCCATCAGCTCTTCCCGCTCTTCATCGGTGATCTTTTTCTCACAATACCGGAAAAACAAGTCATCCAGTCGTCGGTTTTGCATAAGTAGTCAGGATTACGGAAGGCTTTTACCGACCTTCACCCGTAAAGACTCCCGCCCGGCAGTTTCGGGGGACAATGCGACAAAAAAAAGTTTAAAAATTAATTTACCAGGAAAAACAGCAGCCATGAAATCGAGATTTCGAGCTTCAATTTGCTGTACGCGCGGATGTGGCGCAATGCGCGGGCGAGGTGGGTTTTAACGGTTTCCGAAGAGATACGGAGCTTCTTCGCGATTTCTTCGCGCTTCAACTCCTGCTCCTTGCTCATGAGGTAAACCTGTTTTTGCTGCGCAGGCAAAAGCTCCACCGCCTGATGCACGATTTCCTCGATTTCGAGGTCGAGCAGGCGGTTGTAGGTGGTGTTTTCCCCGGCGGGCAATTCAAGTTGAAGATCGTCGACGAGCTGTTGCTGCCGGGCCATTCTTTTGAGGGCCGAAAAAACGTGGTTGCGGGTCATGATGAAGAGATAATCCTCGAAACCCGCGATTTCAAGCAATGCTTCCCTTTTTACCCACAATTTCAAAAATACGTCCTGAACGACCTCTTCGGCCAGAAAGCTGGAATGCGTGAGCCGGAATGCGGCGGAATAGACCTTGTCGCGGTACCAGTGAAACAGCGTGGCAAATGCCTTTTCGCTACCGGCTGCAATATCAGTCAGCAACTCCGTTTCATTATGTAACGCGTCTATCTTCAATGGAATACATGGCAGATTTGCACAAATGTAAACATCAAAACGGATCAAATAGGAAAATATGGTTATTAAATGTTTTTAAAAAGGGAATGGCGCGAAGGTCTGCCTTCGTGCCTACCATTTGCAGGCCTCCGGCCGGTCAGTACGCAAGTATCGCTCTTCCAGTACCGGCCGGCCAGAGGCCTGCAAATAGTGTGTGCAAAGCAGTAGCTTTGCACTAGCGCATTAAAACCTTCCTCATCTTCTGAAAGATCTCCGTATTCTCGTACACCCCTCTGAAATCCAGCGAGTGCGGGCCGTAGGCGAAAACGGGTACCATAACGCCGGTGTGGTCGCTGGTGCTGAACTGGCCGTCGACGTAGCCGGTTTTCAGGTTGCCGTCCAGGAGTGTGAGGCCGCCGGTTTCGTGGTCGGCGGTGACGATCACGAGCGTTTCGCCATTGGAATCGGCAAAGCGGAGTGCCTCTCCTACCAGCTTATCAAAATCCAGCATTTCGGTCACCACGTAGGGTACGATGTTCGCGTGGCCGCCGTAATCGACCTGCGCGCCCTCGGCCATCATGAAGAAGCCTTTTGGGTTCGATTGCAGCGATTGGAGTGCCTTTTGAAATGAATCTTTGAGGAAATCGCCGCGACCTTTCTGCATCGATACCACATGCTTGTCGTCCAGCAGCACGAAAGGCGCTTTCATACCGGCCAGGTCATTCCAGTTGTTGGAAACCTGAAAACCGCGTGCTTTCAGCGAATCGGCCGTTTTCGTTTTATCAAAATGGCTGTAACCGCCGCCGATCAGCACATCCACGGGTTCTTTCAGGTAGTCGGTCGCGATTTCCTCCATCTGGCTCCGCTCGGGGCGGTGTGCGTAAAAGCAGGCCGGGGTGGCATCGGTAATGTCGCCTGCCGAGATCAACGCCGCCTTCCGGCCCGTGGCTTTCACCTGGCGGATAATGGACGGCACCGCTACGAGGTTGGGGTCGACGCCGATAGCACGATTGCGTGTTTTATGGCCCGTCGCAAAGGCAGTAGCACCCGCCGCTGAATCGGTAATGTAGTTATCCGAAGAGGCCGTTTTGGAAAAACCGATATTCAGGAACCGGCCGAGATGGAGGTCCCCACGGTTGGCAGTGAGGCCCGAGTAAATCTGCGCCAGGCCCATCCCATCGCCAATAAGCAGGATGATGTTCTTCACCTTGCCGAGCGCGTCATTGTTTTTGTAGGTGGGTTGATAAGGCTTGTAAAACTCCGTGGATTGGTACTCGGCGTTCTTGCGGCCGCTCAGAAATGTGCCCAGCTCGGCAACGTGGTCGGTATTGATATAATCTGCACCGAGGTTCATCAGCACTTTCCAGGCATTGATATTGTCGGGACTGGCCCAGAAACGGAACGGCTTGCCCATTGCGTGTGCGTTGGCAATCGCATCCACCAGTGCCTTGCGGTCTTTTTCAACGGGAATGCCTTTTCCGTTCCATTGCGAATACCTATGGAAGTCCTGGCTGATCATCCCAACCCGGGCAGCTTGCGCGGCAGTATAGTTTACACCCGGGCGGCCATCGAAGAAAATGTAAGCGGGATATTGCTCAAACTGGTCCGGCGCAGGCGTATTGCCGCTCACCACCACTTTCACGGAGCCCTTCGGGGCCAGCAATGCCTCATGCGGCGCCAATGCTTTCACCAATGCCTGCAAGGTAGGCTGAGAGGCAGTCTTGAGGTCTACCAGCAGGGTCATTACCCGGCTTTTATCCTTATATATGCTTCCCTGGTTTTGAGTGATTCGTTTGATAATCTGCTGCAAATACAGCTTTTCAAAAGTGCGGTCGGCGCTGATATCCTTGGAATCGTGCGCGACGAAAAGCGTATCGTTGCGGAAATGCACATCGGCCTCTACCGAGCCGAACTGATGCTGGTAGGCCAGTGTAAACGGCGCGGCCTGCATATAATCGTTGTGTGAATGCGCGCGCGACAGCGGGTTGTCGTTGCTGCTTTGAGCAGAAACGGCCCACGGCAAAAGGGCAAAAAGAGGAATTGATAGTCGGGAAAAAGCTTTCATGAATTGGTGTCCCGGCGGTTTGAATAACTGTTTGGGGGCCGGGATCTGCCCGCAAATATCCGCTGAAATGGCATTCGCCAAGCCGGAAATGCCATTTTCATAACAATTATTTAAAACCGGCCGGAGCCTCACAGCCCGTTTCCAAACCATCGCGCCTTGTATACATGCATATCCGGGAACGCGAAGCTGCGTGCGGGCTCGTGGAATTTCACATGGAATGTCCACCAGCTCTCTTCGGGAATGGTGTAAATATATTGCCCGGAAGCGTCTCTGCCCAGACTTTTGACATTCTCCGCGTCGGGAAATCCTTTGATTTTGGTAAACTGCTGCGTGGCCAGGCTGAACAGCCAGGTACCATGGTGCTCGGTGACGAACAAATCGCCCGATGCATTCGCGGGCTGCAATTCGTGGCCGCCAATGCCGGGTATCGTCCATTTTGCAATCATTTTAAGACTGTTCCCGGAAACGATCTTGTACTCACGCAGCACGTCGTAACCCAATGCAAAAACGCTCTTCCGCTTTTCATTCCACACCACGCCGTGTGCGGAATAGAGGGAATCGGTATACAAAGGTTTGTCGGGCTGTTTCAACGAAAAGAGCATCAGTTTGTTCCCCGCAGGCTGTACCGAGGCGGCCGCAGCAACGAGGTCGCCGGGTAGCAGTTCGATCGAATGCGCGTTGGGGACGCTGGCGTGGAAAAGTACCTTCCTGTCCTTTACATCCAGCAATGCAATGGCCCCGCTGGACGACGACACCAGTAACTGCTTCCCTCCGCGGACAGCCTTGCAGTCGTCCATTGTGTTGAACAATTTTGACCGGAAATGCTCCGGCAGGTCCATCGCCTGGTGCGCATCCCAAGACCATATAATTTCGGGGATACTGTCTTTGGAATTGGCATAATCCACTACCAGCACCTTACTATCGCCGCACACGAGGAACGATTTCTTTGGAACAGACTGGGAAAAAGCGGGACTCATGAAGGCGGTCATGAAGCATGCAGCGCCAGTAAGGATTTTGTTCAGGAAACGGGTCATGGAATAGATTATCACTGTTAAAAAATTGAACTGCCGCGAAGTTAGCGTCGCAACCGGCGGATTACATCTCAAAAGGCGCTATCCGCCTGAAAAATAATGTATTCTTAACAATTTGGAATTATCCTGACCACACGCTGCCCGTAGTTTTGGGCATACCAACCGGCGCTGTATGTGGGCATATTTATTTCCTGACAAAAACAGATTTCTCAAATCCGTTTCCTGGCTTTGTATCCTCTTCTTCGTGACCGAAGCCACTCCCGCCACCCGCGAAATGACCGAACAGCCCGGTGCCTATCCGGCCCAATGGGCGGCAGATTCCGCCAGCGCCGGCAGCTTCTCCGTCATTACCTACAACATCGCCGGACTTCCCCAGGTCATTTGCAGCGCCGCCACGCCCCGAAAAGAGAGTATTTCCGCCATCGGTCGTCTGCTCAACCGCTTCGACATCGCCCACGTACAGGAGGATTTCAATTACAATCAATATTTGTACAATGCCGGCAATACCCATCGCTACCGCACACCTACCAAAGGGGCCGTCATGACCGGCGACGGACTCAATACCCTTTCCAAATTTCCGGTAAAGCACCTCCGCCGCATAGCCTGGACGGACTGCACCGGCGCGGACTGTTTTACGCCCAAAGGTTTCACCTATACACGCATCGAAATCGCCCCTAACCGCTTTATCGACTTCTACAACGTACACGCCAACGCGTACAACCACCCGCGTGCCGCTCTCGCGCGCCGCCGCAACATGGAACAGCTATCGGCCTACATCCGCCAGCATTCGCCCGGCAACGCCGTCATCGTGATGGGCGATCTGAACGGCCGGTACAGTTTCGGGCAGGATAATGTGGATTGGTTGTTGCGGGAGAATGGATTGAGTGATACCTGGGTACGTTTACATTGCAACGGTGTCATTCCGAAAGTAAAAGAAGGCTTACCGCCAAATGACATCCTTTCCGTCAACGATTCCACTGAAACGATCGACAAAATACTGTTTCGCAGCAGCGATTCCATCCACTTGGAGCCTTCCGAATATGTTTTGGAAAAGCAATCATTTTACAATACCGACGGGCTTCCGCTTTCAGATCATCACCCGGTATCTGCACGATTTAAATGGCACGCGGTTGAACCAATGATTACTTTCAATCCCTAATTGGAAGTTAATATCTACAAAAAATTATCCCTTGAATAGGCCATTACAAATAGATACTACATTTTTTGTATATCTATTTCTATCAAGACAATAATGAAAATACATTTATATTATTTTGCACAAATCTATTCGTAGATATTCAAAAATCCCTTCTATATTGCGGCGCCTTTAAGCACCTCATATTTTACTGCACATTGTTCATTTCTGTCAAACTCAGATGGAGGGATTATGTCTCTTCCGACAGATTTGTTATCCCATTCTAACATTGAGGTGCTCCCCGAAAAACCTGTAACAGAGTAGGGAATATTCACAATTCATGTACAATGAAAAAATCAGTACAATCGGCGCTGATGGCGGCTACCCTTTTGCTATCAATTACCTCCATTTCAGTGAATGCACAGACAGTTTCCCCCGACACGTCGCGCAACGCACGCACGCAAAGTTTTTCGGGGACGGTAACTTATGATGGTTCGGGTGCAGGGACCGGAGGCAGTGAAGCGTCCTATTTCGGTGTCAATTCGGGCGCAGTAACCACAGGCCCTCGAAATTCATTTTTTGGTGCTTACAGTGGTACAGCCAATACTACGGGCGACGAGGGCGTTTTTATTGGTTATAAGGCAGGAACTGCCAACACTTCAGGTTCGGCTAATACTTTTATCGGTAGCTTCTCGGGCTCAAAAACCACTACTGGTCGATACAATGTATTTGCAGGAGGCTACTCAGGCATCGAGAATACAACAGGAAAAACAAACTCATTTTTGGGATTCGGAGCCGGATGGTTCAACACGATTGGTGAGGCAAATACCTTTCTGGGCGCTAACGCTGGTCTTAAAACAACAAGCGGAAGCAGAAATACTTACGTAGGGCAAACAGCCGGCAATAACAACCAAATAGGTAGCGGCAATGTTGCAGTAGGTTATAAAGCAGGATTCAAGGAATTGGGAAACAATAAACTTTATATCGCCAACTCCGATACAATTCAACCATTGATCTATGGTGAATTCGATGCCGGAAAATTGGTATTGAATGGAAAAGTAGGTGTGAGCACATCCTCTTTCCCAACTACCGTAGGCACAGCGGATGTAAGTACGTATAAACTGTTTGTGAAGGGAGGAATATTAACAGAAGAGGTGCGGATTCGGACAGGCTGGGCTGATTATGTTTTCCAGCCGGGTTATCAATTAAAGGATCTGGCAGCCGTTGAAAAGTACATTGAAAAAAATGGACACCTACCAAATGTACCATCGGCTAAAACGGTGGAAGAGGAAGGATTAAGCCTAGGCGAAATTGCGAAGATACAGCAGGAAAAAATTGAAGAGCTAACGCTCTATCTCATTGAGATACAAAAAAAGCTAAGTAGTCAGCAGGCAGAAATTGAAAAATTGAAAGCGATTAACAAATAATCAATCGAAAGCAATATGAAAAAATGGATCATACCTTTTTTCTCCTTGTTTATTGCCCAGGTTTGTTATTCGCAGACTGCCGAGGAGAAAGAAAAAATAAAAAAGCTAACCCGGGTAAAGGAGCTTCAGGAATTCAGCAGGAAGCACAACGATGAGTATCAACGCATGATGCGTCAGATCGAACCAACCGGAAAAAATGTCACCTCCACCTCGCCCGACGAACCGCCCAAAATTGTGATGAGACTGGACAGCGCAGGAAAGCCGGTATATGCCAAATTCCTTGACTCTGACGGTAACCAGGCGATTAAATCGACTAGCTTATACGCAGGGGGCGCGCTTGGACTTTCCGTACAGGGTGAAGGCATGACCGCCGGAATGTGGGACGACGGGAATGTGAGGGCGACACACGTTGCTCTGGAAAACCGAGCTTTGAATCTTGAAAATGCTACAGTCCGAAACCATGCTACATTTGTGGCGGGACAGATCATAGCGACCGGCGCTTACAGCCCTTCGAGTGTTTACGGAAAGGCCATCGGTGTTGCATTCAAAGCGAATGTCAGAGCGTATTATGCCGACAATGACGTAAGTGAAGTAGCAAACGAAGTAGCTAACGGTTTGCTCGTCTCCAATCATACTTATTGGGACGTTCCCGTAAGTTACTATTCTTCTTCTGCGGCAAGTTTTGACAACATTGGATATCTGGCTCCTTACTATACTTGTGTATGGTCCGCGGGTAATGCATACCTAAATCCAACCACCGGTACAGATCAGCTGGTACACTACGCGAACGGAAAAAACATGATTAGCGTAGCCAGTACTGCGCAACTTACGAACTACACGGGTCCGTCGTCCGTGGTCAAAGCATTTTATTCCAGCCGGGGGCCTACCGACGATGGTCGTATCAAACCTGATATCGCTGCAAATGGCGAGGACGTAGCCGGTTTGAAAGCTGCTAATGACAATGATTTCTATGCCGGTGGTACCGGTACCTCCTTTTCAGCTCCACAAGTGACTGGTGCCGTATTATTGTTACAACAGCACTACAACAACGTCAACAGCACTTTTATGAGAGGCTCCACTGTTAAGGGATTGGTGCTGCACACCGCTAGTGAAGCAGGACCTGCACCGGGCCCGGATATTACTTTCGGATGGGGCTTGCTGAACGTAGAAAGCGCAGCAAAAACAATCAGTAATAATGGTGGAAAATCTGCGATTCTTGAAGATTCTCTGGGTGGTGGCAAGACCTTTAAAAGAGAATTTATAGCCTCCGGTTCAGAGCCACTAGCCGCATCGATCTCCTGGACGGACAAGGCAGGTACAGTTGTAATGGATAATGATCCGATGATCCAGCTTGTCAACAACCTCGATATTCGACTTTCGGATGGAGTAAATACTTACTATCCCTGGAAACTTGACAGCACAAACTACAACGGACCAGCTCTAAAGGGTGATAACAACCGCGATAATATTGAAAAAATAGAAATTGCGAATCCTGTTGCCGGGCAAAAATATACCCTGACTGTTTCACACAAAGGAAGTCTTTACAATAATGGTCAATGGTTTTCGCTAATTGTTACTGGCTTGGAAGAATGTGTCGCTAACCGCACAATCACGTCGGAAGTGAATTCTGTTTCCATCGACCAGCAACAGGCATCGGCCACTATCACGTTGCAAAACAACATCGCTAGCGGTGGTAAAGCAATTTATCACGCGTCTGATGAAGTATTGCTAAAAGACGGGTTCACAAGTGTTTCCGGATCGGAAGTGCGAGCTTACCTAGAAGGCTGTACCAACGACTACAATGCACGGACTGCTTCGGCAGACCGGGTTGTTGAGACTTTCCCTAACATACCGTCGCCAGCCGGAAATACCGAAGAGCTACCCGAAAACGCCGTATACCCCAACCCGGGCAATGGCGTTTTCAATGTAAACCTGAGCGGCATACCATCGGGAAAAGTTGAAGTGTTCGGTGCCGATGGTCAGATGATGTTTGGCAAATCGTTCAAGAAACAATCGCATATGGAAGTGGATATCAAAACTGCTTCTCCCGGAATCTACATTCTCCGCATAGTGTCCGACCAGAAGGTCCTGACGAGGAAAATCGTCAAAAAATAGATTATTGTTGTGGTAATATAAAAGTGGGCGTCAGCTTCGGTGCCCACTTTTTTGTGGCCTACGACTGAACCAGCACCGGGAAGTTCTCCACAGTCTCGCACATGCGCTTTCGGAACTGAAATGGCGTCAGCCCAGTAAACTCTTTGAAATTGCGGATGAAATGCGACTGGTCGGCGTATTCCTGCTCGAAAGCGATGTCGGAAAGCTTGTCGTACAACTGGCTGCGGAGCTGGTTGAGCGAGGCCTGGAAACGGCAGATCCGTGCAAACAGCGTGGGCGACAAGCCTATCCCTTCCTGAAAACGCCTTTCAAGCGTGCGTTCCGATACTTGCAGTTCGAGACGGAGGTCTTTCAGGGAGACGGCCCCCTGCGACTGGATGATCCGCTGCAATGCGTAGCGCGTGGCGGTTTGCAGCGCGTGATCGTTGCGGCAAATCTGTTCCCAGAGGCACTCGGAAAGGATATTGGCCTTGGCTTCCACATCGGAGGTGCTTTCCAGCTTCTCCATCAGTCGCTTGCCGTTCAGCAGCAGATCGAGGTCGAGGCAGTCGTCGGTCAGTTCGTTGGAATCCATACCGAAAATGGATTTCAGGGCATGCGGATAGAAGTAAACGCCAATGGTGCTGAAAGTCGCCGGCGAAACGATGCGGGTATGCGCGGTCGACTGCCCGTACAGGAATATGGACGACAGCTCCTTCCCCTCCTGAAACGAGGCTCCCGGCGATTGCTGGAATATGATCCCCGGAGAACCGTCGGCGATGGTCACGAAATGCACCTGCTCGTCGGGCCGTCCCGAACTTTCGAGCGCCCAGTAGTACCGGACGTAGTCCTGCAAATGCGGCGGCGGCTGAATCTGATGGTATTTCATGGCTATTGAGTAGGTAGGCAAGTTACCGATTTTTTCAAAACAATCCCCGCAGATATTCCTGAACACCAAGCGGTTTACGACCGAGGAATCCTTCCAGCGAAGTGTGCGTCTTTGCAAATTCCCCTGCCCGGATGCTGTCGGCCATGCTGGCGTAAAAACCGGCCTCCTCCTCATCCAGCCCGAAACCGAGCAGGCCTTTGCGGTAATCTTCCGGCGAAATGTCGGTATGCGCCGCTTCCGGATAACCTGCTATATTCTTCAACTCCGATGCAATATCCGCAAAACTGAGCATTTCCGGCCCGGTAATATCATGCGTGGTGTTGTCGAATGCTGGCCCGGTGAGTACATTGGACAATGCCTCGGCGATATCCTTCCGTGAAGCGAAACTCACGCGTCCGCTGCCCGACGGGTAGAAAATCCGGCCGTCGCCCATAGCTTCGCCGATAAAAAGCGGGATCGTTTCATGGTACATGCTGTTACGGAAAAATACATAGCGCATCCCACTCTGACGGATCAGCGCTTCGGTGTTCCGGCAAATGTGCGCCGCTTGGAAATGCGCCGACTCCTCCGGAAAAAGCGTGCTGGTGTAAGCGATCTCTTTCACGCCGCATTTCACCGCTGCATGTACCACCCGTGTTTCCTGCGCCAACGCCCGCACACCCGTGGCCGAAGCCGATATCTGCAACAGCCTGTGTACGCCGGTCAGCGCACGCTCCAGCGATTCCTGATCTTCGTAATCGGCCACGCGGATGCATATGCCCGAGCCCGCATAGTCGCTGAGCTTGTCGGCGTCGCGCACAATCGCGACGATGTTTTCCGGCTGTGTTTTTTTCAATAAAAATGAAAGGGTGGCTTTCCCAAGGTTTCCGTTTGCTCCTGTGATGGCTATCATTGTTTTGTTTGTTTTAGTTTAAAGCAAAACTAGACGCCGCCCGTCCCTCAAAATAGAACAAAACCGACAACCCCGATTTTTCGGCCCGGTAACCTTAATTTTTCGCAATCATCCTTAGATTTGAGATTATACGCCGGGTATCCGGCAGCCCGGCTCAGTTCAGCATTATGGAGAATTACAGTATCGTCATCTTTATTATGGCCATTATGATCGGCCTCTCTGCCATGGCCGACAGCGTTAGGATACCCTACCCTGTGCTGCTAATCACCGCCGGGATCGCCATCGGGTTCATTCCCACATTGCCGGTAATCGAGCTTAACCCTGAGGTCGTATTTCTGATATTCCTTCCTCCGTTACTATATGATGCGGCTTTTAATATCAATTTTCAGGATTTCAGGACCAATATCAATACCATCAGCACGCTCGCTATTTCGCTTGTATTCATCACTGCGTCGGGTATCGCGGCCGTGTCCTACTACCTCATTCCGGGCATGACCTGGCCGCTTGCATTCGTGCTTGGCTCCATATTATCTGCCACCGACGCCGTTGCGGCCATGAGCATTACCAAGGGCCTCGGCCTTTCTTCCAAAACCAACACCATTCTGGAAGGCGAAAGTTTGGTGAACGATGCGTCGGCGCTGGTTGCGTACCGGTTTTCGGTAGCCGCTGTAACGGGCTCCGCATTTATATTCTGGCAAGCATCAGCCGAATTTGCCGTGCTACTGCTAGGTGGCGCGATCGTCGGGCTGGTAATCGGGCGCATGCTGGGGTTCATCATTATGCGTATCCACCACAATGCGCAGGCGACGATCGGCATGATGCTCCTGATGCCCTTCGTGGCCTACCGGGTGGCGGAAGAGCTCGAAGTATCGGGCGTGATCGCGGTCGTGATCCTTGGCCTTGGAATCGCCGATTTCAGCAAGAAGATCTTTCCCGATCGCCTCAAAACCCAATCCAAAACCATTTGGGAAATCATCATCTTCCTGCTCAACGGACTCATATTTATATTAATAGGCCTGCAATTCCCGTATGTAATCAAGAACATCAGCAGCGACCAGCTCCTTCCCTACATTGGTTACGCATTGATCATCACCATTATCGCACTCGTACTTCGCATGGTGCGGGTGTTCTGGCAACGGGCTAATCTCCAAAAAGGCTTCGAACGCGGTCGGGGCCGCATCAGCGAAAACGCCCTGCTCGATTTCAAAAACAGCCTCATTATCAGCTGGTCGGGCATGCGCGGCATCGTCTCGCTCGCCATCGCCATCGGTCTCCCCACGCACCTGCACGACGGCACACCCTTCCCCCTGCGCGACGCCATCATCTTCATTTCCGTGGCCGTGGTGCTATTTACCCTGATCGGACAAGGGTTGACACTACCGTGGATTGTGAAGCGGCTGGGGGATTAGGCGTTTGATAATTCATCGGACGCCGCTTGCTGGTTCTCCGCGCAAAAAAATAGTTTCGCACTTTGAACCTATCTATGTTTAGCTCCATATCGATTTAAATCGACATGGCTGGTCCACTATTCGGATTACTTCCATTTCCGACCGGGTAACATTCTGATACAGCTAAACTTGATTACTATGAAAACACACATTACTGTTTTGTCTGCGACGCTATTGGCATTTACGTTTCTGGCTTGCTCAAATGTAACAAGGCAAGAAATCCCTCCCCAGGAACAGGAAAATATGGCGATACCGCTAGATTCCCTCAACCCGCTCATTATTGCCGAAATCACCAGACCGGTAAAGCCTGACCCATCTTTCAGTTGGGCACCCAAAACGGGCTCCGTCGACCTCGGAAGCCTCAAAAACACCTCCGGAAAAGAGCCCGTACTCATGGTGATCGGCGAAGCCCGTGCAGCCGGTTACAGGGACGGCGGCTTGTATCGGCAAGGGCAGCTTACCTCCTATCCGAACCTGGTTGCCCGGCAAATGGGCCTTGCCAACTTCGATCCAGGACTTTTTGACAAAGAACAGGGTAATGGATCCGGATATTTCGTGCAGGATCCCGGTTCCACATTGCCGAACTGGTCCAAGGTTACCAACAATCTTGCATTTGATAATGATAAGACGAAACAAATGAAGCCTTATACCGGTGGAATGGTGCACAACATTTCCGTTCCGGGCAATGGCATCAGCAAGTATGATTTAAATCTGAGTAGAATTTACAGTGAAGTAATTGACTTCGAAAGAACTAGTCCACTACCCTCGTCGGCTTTGACCGCGAATTACCTCTGGACTACCGGACTCGTGCCGCTCGCGCTGATCAATCGCATCATTCCGGCAGATAAGGCAAACCCTTGGGCGCATTTGAAGGAAATGAATCCAGACATCGGGATTATTGATTTAAATACCGATGTCTACACGATCGCCGATATTGCCGGTGGAGAGAATGGCCTGCTGGGGCCGCGGGAAGTAGTGCAGGAACGTTTGGCAATCAACTATTTCAGAGAAAAAAAAGCGCCGTATATATACATGACCGTCCCGGACGTGCTCGATTTTCCCTACTTCAAATGGTTTACATTAAAGAAACTCGCCAGCCGGACCAAAAATCCCATCTACTCAGTGTGGGGCTCGAAGAGCGTCCTTGCGGACAATAAAACTATTTTCCTACCCACAATCAACGTCATCAACGTTCTTCAAGGCAACGCATTTGAAACACTTGAGGAGCACGACGTAATCCTACCAAGCGAAATCTCAAAACCGGAATGGCACAACGACTTCGAAGTCGCCGCCTATGTCAGAGAGTTCGGCCATCCGCTAGTCGATTTTTATAGCGTTTACAAAAAGATCATCCATGGCGATTACGTCTCCGAAGACGGCTTCCGCATAGACCCTTCCTATCCAAACGGCAACTTCTTTTCCTCCGACGGCATTCACCCCACAGCAATCGGCCAAGCCGTCCTTGCAAATGAGGTGATTAAAGTGTTGAATAAGAGTTATAAAGCAAAGATTCCACTGATTAATGTGGGAATGTTTGCAGCCGAGATCGAAAAAGTGAAATAGCCTGATTGTCCACTAACATACATTACGATTTGATATGAAAACATTCAAAACCTATTTCAGCATTTCCATAATTTTTACAGCACTACTATGCTCGTTTGCAACAAGCCTTCCGGCCAATGCCTATACGATGGCCATCACGTGGCCTATAAACCGGGCGGTTATGCAACGAAACACGAACAATAAAGCAAGCATCTACTTTGCAGGCCAATTCTTCAATGATCCAACAAGCGAAACAGATCCGTGCCCTGCTTTCAGCTTTTACTACAAGGTGGAAAGGTTAAAACTCACTGATGGTTCCTATCAAATGGATCAAATCGGCTGGACACCTTTTTCTCTCTACAACACCTCGGCGGGGCTTTTCGGCAACACCATATCGAATTTAGATGCAGGATGGTACGACCTCAAAGTGATGGCTACATCGGGAGGGATCGGAGGAGCTATGTTCGCCTTCGCAACGATCCGTTTCGGAGTGGGTGATGTTTTTATCATCGCCGGCCAGTCCAATGCTCAAAGCAAAGGATTCAAAGACGGATTCGATAAAAATACCTACCTGCCATCCGACGCATAAGACTGCATGAGCGTCCACAATTTCAATGGCGCTTGTCAAAAAAACATTTGGAGCTATCCTAACATGGTTAAATTGATCCCGCAAATAGAACCTAGCCTGTTTCGCGTGGGTCCATCCGGCTTCAATAGTCTGTGCTGGGCACCGTTGGGTAAGGAAATTGCCGACAACCTGCAAGTGCCAACCGCCTTCTTCAATACTGCCATTGGTGGAACATCTGTACTGAATTGGGAGGAAGGGGCGAAAGGGTTACTGACTCAATTCGCAGGAAACTATGGATGCTTTCACTACGGTACCAGTATGGCCGATGCGGTTGGGCAACCTTATCTGACTTTGAAAAATGCTCTGAAATTTTACGCAAAGATTTTTGGGATAAAAGCTGTGCTTTGGCATCAGGGCGAAGCAGACACTCAGGCAGGCACATCGGCAGCGAATTACCAGTCAAGGCTTCAATATGTGATTAATAAATCGCGAACAGACTTCGGGTCTCAAAATCTTACATGGTACGTATCCCGAGCGTCGCTAATCAACGGCACTACATCTGCCAATGTGATTTCGGGACAGAATAACTTAATCAACGCAGACCCAAATGTTCATCCGGGACCGCAAACGGATGGCATAAGCATTCGTCAGGATGGAACTCATATTTACATGTCAGGACTCACTCAACATGCTACTTTATGGCGAACAGCAATTTATGCTACGCCAAGCTCTCTTTTTTCTGCCGCAGTGGCTCCCACTTCTAATTTCATTATGAATTCGCCAGGCTATCCGCTGCAAACCGTTGCCGGATACAGTGAGTACCGGTGGAACGATTTCTCGGCTCCTGCTGCGTCCCATATTACGACCGGAGATGGTTTTTGCTACGTAAAAGATGTAAACGGCAACTGGTACGTCAGCCCCAAATACCTTCGAACAGGTTTTTGCGGCTTGGTGCCCGAAGCGTCACCTAATGAATCCAGTTTCATTGGTGTCACCGAGGACCAATACCTCTTAAAGGTGAGTCCTAATCCATCACTACCTAGACAGGCGAACATCACATTCAAAGTAAAACAAGCAGGAAACATTCGTGTGAGCATACTTGACGAAACTGGCCACACAATCGAACATATTGTAGACGGCCGTTTTAATGCAGGTAATTTTGAATACAAAATTCAAAGGGGTTTACGGCCTGGCACCTATTTCTGCCATTTGCAGGTCGAAATGGTTGGTGTAACCCGACGGTTCTTCGTGGCGGAATGAAAATATTTTGCTCTAACCCACTTTTCTTAACCTAGGTTAATGTTTCCGGTTTCCCGCTGGTCTAGTTTTGTCATATCAAATCAATCGCAACAAGACAAAACGAAATAAGTAATTAATCTCAAAACCTTTTAAGATCATGGAAACTCTGAATATCATCGACCCAGCCAACGACCCTGCCATTTTTGAAGATGTTAAAACTTTCCTCAACGCGCTGAACTCAGGAGGCGGTACTCCACTGGAACAGCTCTCACCCGCAGATGCGCGTAACGTGCTCGTAGGCGCTCAAAATTCCATAGAAGTGGATTTGTCGGGCATCGAAACCAGCGAAAAAACCATTACACAAGACGGCCTTACGGTTAAACTCGATATCGTAAAACCTGCCGGTACCACCGAAAAACTCCCGGTGTTCATCTTCATTCACGGCGGCGGCTGGGTACTGGGCGATTTTCCTACCCACAAACGCATTGTCCGCGACCTCGTGGTTTATTCCGGTGCGGCAGCCGTATTTGTGAACTACACCCCATCACCCGAAGCGAAATATCCGGTGGCGATCAACGAAATATATGCGGCAACCAAATGGGTGGCCGAACACGGCGACGAGATCAACGTCGACGGCAGCAGGCTGGTTGTGGCCGGTAACAGCGTAGGCGGCGACATGGCTGCCGTAACCGCCCTGAAAGCCAAAGACAATAACGGCCCCGAAATCAAATTGCAAGTGCTCCTCTGGCCGGTAACCGACGCCACCTTCGAGACCGTTTCGTACAACCAGTTCGCCGAAGGCCGCTTCCTCACCAAAAACATGATGAAATGGTTCTGGGATAACTACACCACCGATCCCGAAGAAAGAAAACACCGCTATGCCTCCCCATTGCAGGCTACCACCGAACAGCTGCAAGGCCTGCCTCCTGCCCTTGTACAAACTGCGGAAAACGACGTTCTCCGCGACGAAGGCGAGGCATATGCCCGCAAACTGGAAGCTGCCGGCGTTAAAACCACATTGGCACGATACCAGGGCCTGATCCACGACTACGGCTTGCTGAACCCGCTGGCTAATGTCCCGGCCGTTCAGGGTGCGCTCCTACAAGCTGGCGCCGCTATCCGCGAGGCTTTGAAATAATTTTAGAACATACTGCTACACAGAAACGGGTTATGCGAGAGTGTAACCCGTTTTTTACTTTTCTACATTCCTACTCCTCAGATTATCAATTAATTATAAATATTTTATAAAAAAATAAGAGAATAACGTGAATATATCGGTCGTTTTGTGTGTCTAGATTTTGAGTAAGCGGTTAACTTGCCGCACCTAAATCCTTACAGTGATTCTATGACGCAAAGACAAATCGGGGCAATTGCCGTATTTTCAGGCTATCTGCTCCTCGCCATCACAGTGTACCGGTGGCAGCTATTCACACACTTCGTTTGGACCATCCTGCTCTTCAAAGCATTGGTTCCCATTGCTTTTGTGCTCTTCTGCTGGTCGGTTACCCGCCTGTTGAAACTGCCGTTCTGGACGGCGCTGCTTATCCCGGCGCTTACAGAAACGGCTTCCTGGTTCTACATCCGGCATACGATTGAGGTCAATCAGCACACCGACCGGCATGAAGTGGGTGTACTCGAAAAATGGATCAACTATCGCGACGTGATCCAGTTCAACCGGCATTTCGCCAGCTACTCGCCCGACCTCGGCTACGTGCTCCGGCCCAACAGCGAAGGCGTGCATTCGAGCCTCGAATACAGCAACACATTCAAAATCAACAGCTTCGGCGTACGCGATGACGAAAGCTCATTGGATAATCCCGAGCTGGTATTCCTCGGCGATTCCTTTACCATGGGCTGGGGCGTGGACCAAAACCAGACCTACGCCGACCTGACCGGCCGGAAATTGGGCGTCAAAACCCTGAATGCCGGGATTTCGTCGTATGGCACCTACCGCGAAATGCTGCTTTTTTCTAAAATGAGGCGGGATTCCGTCAGGCTGGTGGTGCTGCAATACTGCGATAACGACTTCGAAGAAAATGAAGCCCGCAACGAGCCTCGAAACGAACCTCAGCAGCTCACGGCCCGGTCATTTGCCAACACGGCGACTTTCAACCGCATCAACGAAACCTATTACCCGATGCGCTACACCTACTTTTTTGTCCGGGAAAAAGATTTGCTCAAACGCATCTGGACGAGCCCGGTACAAGTGTTCCGCGAGATCAGCGGCGCATTGTCGTCCTGGGTGAATGGCCGCCAACTCGACGTCGTGACGCCGCCGGATATCAAAACCCCTGCCGAAACGAAGCCTCAGGCCGAATATTTCTTCAAATCGGTCGCTAAAATCCGGAAGTTTTACAAAGGCCATATCGTGGTCATGCATCTCGACGGCCGCTATACCCGCCCCGAAATGATCCGCGCGTTTGAAGCCCACGCACAGCAAACCGGCGACAGCCATTTGTTTTTCCTGCATACCGACGAGCTCCTCCAAGCGCAGGATTATTACCCGGTCGACGGCCATATCAAGGCATCGGGGCATGCGAAAATATCGGACGCATTGGTCAGAATGATCAGCGAAAAAGGCTTGCTCACGCGCTGATACGCTGCGGCAACTCTCCGAAAATGCCTATGATTTCCTTCGTTTTGCGACGGCTTACGGCAGCTTCGTTGCCGCAGCGCATTTTGAGGGCACGGCCGTCTTCTGCGTAGCCGATCACGTAATCGGCATTCACGAGAAACGACTTGTGCACGCGGACGAAGTTATTGTCGAGCTTGCAGGCGAGCCATTTCAGCGTTTTGCAGATCAGGTATTTCCTGCCCGCACAGGTATATACGTAGGTGTAATTGCCATCGCCTTCGAGGAAAGTGATTTGCTCTGCGCGAATCGTAAGCGTTCTTCCCATGAAATGTACAGAAAGCTGTGCCGGATGAGTTGCTTGTCGGTCCAGGGCAAGAGAATCGAGAGTACAGATGGAATTCATAATGAAAAGGAATGGAATTGAATGGATAATAGCACGTGCAGTAGTGGTTTGATATTTCAAAACTAACACGCGTCGGATGACCTGTGTAATCCACTATACATCAGGCAGGTTTGAGTTTAAACCCGGCGAAAGCCAACCTAAATCCGGTACCAACCTGCGGGTATCTCGCGGGAAATGGCTATGTTAGAACCATCGCTTAAAATCTTTCGGTCATTGCATTCCCTTTATGGAGCTGATTCTCTTTCTGAAACAACACATCCTATTATCCCCCGAAATGGAAGCGCAGGTGCAGGAGGCTTTCAGGCGGGAGGAATTACCCAGAGGGCACCGGCTGTTATCACCCGATAACTTTTCGCAAAAGGTGTTTTATATCGAAAAGGGCGTCGTAAGAACCTACTACATTAAAGACGGTAAGGACATTACCCATTCATTTATTCTCGAAGGCTCATTTTTCGTGTCTATCGAGAGCGCTTTTTTCAATAGTCCGTCGCCATACGGCGCAGAAGTTTTGGAACAGACCACCATTCGCACCATTCCCTACCCCGACCTTGAAAAGTTCATCGACGGCTACCAGGCGTTGCAGAAACTGAGCCGTCTGGTGATGATCAATGCCGTGAAAACATTTTCGGACAAACTGTATTCCATCCAATTTCAATCGGCACAAGAGCGGTACAATTCCATGCTCGAAAAATTCCCCGACATCATGCTCCGCGTACCGCTGGGGCATATTGCCTCTTACCTGGGCATCACGCAGGAGACGTTAAGCCGGATCAGAGCTGGAAAAGTCTGACATTTTTTCAATATTAGGTTACTTTTTGATTTAGATCAAAAGCATTGCCATCAATCGGGGCCAATTTTGCACCAGGATATTAAACCTAACGGTCGTCCATTCTTATGAAAAGCAATCCTATCTATCTCATTCTCACGATGGCAACGCTCGCAGGCTGCAACAAGCCCGCGGACCAGGCCAAATCCGTTGAAAAGCCGCTACCGGTGATAACCCGGCAGGCACAGAACATTTCAGCCAACAACCAGATCTCCGTCAGCGGCAACATCGAGGGCAACAAAACAGTACGCCTCGGTTTCATGGTAGGCGGAAAGATCAACTACATCGCCGCCGCAGAAGGCCAGCTCGTGAAGCAAGGCCAGCTGTTATCGAGCCTTGACCCTGGCAATTACAGCATTGCCAAGGAAATAGCCGATGTGCAAGTAGCTCAGGTACAGGACGAATACGACCGCCTGAAAGTGATGCACGACCGCCGCAGCCTCAGCGAAAGCGATTTTGCCAAAGTCGGTTTCGGCTTGCAGCAGGCCCGCGCACAGGAGAAGCTCCACGCTAAAAACCTGTCGGATACGAAGCTGTTTGCGCCGATCAGCGGTGTCATGCTGAAAAAGATGGCGGAAGTGGGTGAGATCGTCGGCGTGGGCACGCCGCTCTTTGTCGTGTCGGACATCCGCACGGTGAAGGTGAATGCGTATATCCCCGAAAGTGAATTGCACAATATCAAACTCGGGCAAGAAGCGAAAGTGCTGGTATCGTCGCTGAGCGAGACATTTACAGGCAAAGTAATCGAAGTAGGTTCCGCCGCCGACGCGGCCTCCCGGGCATTTACCATTAAAATAGCCCTCAATAACCCCAAACTGCTGATCCGCCCCGGCATGATCGCCGAGGTGACATTAGCCTCCAACCAATCCAAAAAAGCACTGGTGCTGCCTACCGAGGCTGTTTTGCGCGACCTCGACAACCAGAGCTACGTATTCGTAGCCGATCCCGACCGCAAAATCGCGCTGAAAAGAAAAGTTAGCCTCGGGCAACTCACCGACAACCAGATCGAGATCACTTCCGGCATCTCCGAAACCGACCGCGTGGTAACCGGCGGGCAGCACAAGCTCACCGACGGCACCGCCATTTCCATCACCCAATAAGCTGCGTTATGAACTTTGTCAAATCATCCCTGAAATATCCGCAGGTGACGCTGTCGGTATTGCTGCTGGTGTTTGCGGTAGGCGTTTATTCGCTGCTGAACATGCCCCGGCGTGAAGATCCGAAGATCACCGTCCGGCAAGGCCTGGTCCTCGCCTATTTCCCCGGTGCCAACTCCGCACAAGTGGAAGACCAGGTTACCAAGAAACTCGAACAATACCTTTTCCAATTCGAAGAAATCCGCAAGGACAAAACCTACTCGACGTCACAGGACGGTATGGTGGTGGTGAATGTGGAATTGGGCGAAAACGTCAAGAATCCGGACGTGTTTTGGAGCAAGCTGCGCCACCAGTTACTGGTAGCCAAGCAGGTGGATTTCCCGAAAGGCGTCCGAGGCCCGATCGTGAACTCCGATTTCGGTGATACCGAAGCGCTGGTGATCGGCATTGAAAGCGACAAGGCCACCTATGCGCAGCTCAAAGAATATACCCAGAAACTGGAAGACGTTCTCCGGACAGTAAAATCAGTATCCAAAATCAAGCGTATCGGCGAGCAGAAGGAACAGATCACGGTCACTTCCAGCTCCGAAAAACTTTCTCAATATAATGTCAAACTGTCGTCCGTGGTGCAGGTTTTGCAATCGCAGAATGTGATTAGTCCGACAGGAGATATCAAAACCGCAACGAGCCAGACGCCACTGTACACATCGGGCTATTACAATACCGAAAATGAAATCGCGAACCAGATCGTAGGAGCCTCAAAAACGGGCGAACTGATCCGGCTTGGGGACATTGCGCAGGTGAACCGCGAATACGCCGAGCCTACCAGCAAGACCACCGTGAACGGCCGTAATGCGATGATGCTCGCCATCCAGATGCAGGAAGGGAACAACATCGTGAAGTTTGGGGAAGAAGTGAACGCCAAGCTGGCCGAAGTGGAGAAGCTGCTGCCGGCGGACGTCACGCTGACCACGATCGTAAACCAGCCGAAGCTCGTGGATGAAAACATTACGCACTTCATCCGTGAATTTTTCCTGGCCATTTTCTCGGTCGTGATCGTCGTGATCCTGCTTCTGCCGATCCGCATTGCCGCGGTGGCCGCGATGGCTATCCCGATGACAATCGCCGTTACATTCGCATTGCTCAATGCATTCGGTATCGAACTGCACCAGGTATCGCTCGCAGCGCTGATTGTCGTGCTCGGTATGGTGGTGGACGACGCGATTGTGATCGCCGATAATTATGTGGAGCTGCTCGATGAAGGTATCGACCGCTGGACAGCCGCCTGGCGCAGCGCTACCGACCTGGTTATTCCCGTTCTGGCGGCTACGGTAACCATTATTGCCTCGTTCATGCCGATGGTCATTCTGACCGGCTCCGTGGGTGAGTTCATCCACGCATTGCCCGTAACGGTAGCTATTGCACTGGCTGCTTCGTTCATCGTGGCCATGATCCTGACCCCGTTGCTTTGCTATACCTTCATCAAAAAAGGCCTTCACGACCACAGCGCGGAAGAATCCGACAAAAAGAAACGCATTACCCTGCTCGACCACATGCAGAACGGCTACAATGCCGCCCTCGAATGGTGCGTGAGGCATTCGGCGCTGACGATCGGCGTCAGCTTGCTCACGGTCGTACTGTCGCTTTTTGTATACCAGGGCATTAAGCAGAAGTTCTTTCCGGCGGCCGAACGCAATCAGTTTGTGATTGAACTATGGATGCCGACCGGCACCAAGCTCGACCAGACCAGTCAGGCCATTCTGAAAGCAGAAAAACTCGTCAAAGGCGATCCGCGCGTGACCTCCTACGCGACGTTCACCGGCACGAGTGCACCGAGATTTTACTATAACTTCTCCCCCGAAGTGCCGGTGACCAACTACGCGCAGATCCTGATCAACACCACCGACGAGAAAACGGCCGAGGCATTTGCCCACGAACTCGAAGGTAAAGTAGCCGCATTGATCCCCGAAGGTTCGCCCCAGGTGAAACTGATGCAGCAGGGCTCCCCTTACAAATCGCCTGTGGAAGTGCGCATTGTGGGCGACGACGTGGCCCGCCTTAAAGCGATCGGCTTGCAGGTACAGGAAATTCTCAAAAATGCGAAAGGCAGCGCAATGGTCCGCCCTGATTTCCGTGAGGATTATTACGGCATCAGCATTCAGCTCAAAGACGAAGCCAACAAGCTCGGCTTTACCACCGGCAGCATTTCGCAAATGGTGTACACGGGTTTCAACGGCGCGCCCATTTCGACGATGTACGAAGGCAACAACCCGCTCGACATTGTTTTCCGCCTCGACGAACGTAACCGCCAGTCGTCCGATAACCTGGAAAACATTTACCTGGCCTCGCCCGTAACCGACGCCAATGTGCCCCTGCGCCAGATCGCCGACTTGAAACCGCAATGGCAGACCGGCAAGATCATGCACCGCAACGGCGTGCGGACGCTCACCATCCTGAGTGAAACCGAGGACGACGTACTCCCCGCAGAGCTGGTCAAAGAAGTGAAGGACAAAATCGCCGACATTCCACTGCCCGCAGGCTACCGGATCGAATACGGCGGTGAGCAGTTCAACAAGAACGAGACATTCAGTCAGATGATCGTCGTGCTGGTAATCAGCCTCGTACTCATATTTTTCATCCTGCTGTTCCAATTCCGCAGCCTCAAAGAAGCCGCGCTCGTGATGCTCACGATCCCGCTCAGCTTGTTTGGCGCGCTGATGGGCCTCTATATCACGCATAACAACTTCGGATTCACCGCATTTGTGGGCCTGATCAGCCTCTCGGGGATTGTGGTACGGAATGCGATCATCCTGGTAGACCATACCAACGAGCTGCTCGCCCACGGCATGGACATCCGCACGGCTGCCATCGAATCCGGCAAGCGCCGCCTGCGTCCGATATTTCTTACAGCGATGGCCGCGGCAATCGGCGTGCTGCCGATGATCCTGTCGGGATCACCGATGTGGAGCCCGCTCGCGAGCGTAATCGCCGTCGGGGTGATCTGGTCGATGGTGATGGCGCTGCTCACAGTGCCGGTGCTCTACATCGCGATGATCAAACCGCATGATAAAAAAGACCTGATGGTAACACCTGTTGCTGAACACCATGAAAACTAAGCTGATATTCCCGATACTCACACTCTGCGCGGTTGCCCTCGTTCCCGCGTATGCACAGCAGGCGCAACCGCTCACGCTCGAACAGGCCGTGGAGATGGCATTGCAGAATAACCATTTGCTGAACGTGCGCAAGTTGCAGGTAGCCGAAAAGGAAGCCAAAGTAGCCGAAGACGCGATCAAGCGATATCCGGTCGCGTCGGTGAGCTCGTCGTACCAGTATAATGCCAATCTCGGGCAGCTGGTAATCGAGCAGGGTTCTTTCGGCGCGCTGCCGCTCGGCGGTACGACCATCGCATTGCCGAATGAGGAGAAGACTTTTCCTTTGGGTAAACACCACAATTTCAACGCGGGTGTAACCCTGTACCAGCCGATTACCCAGCTTGGTAAGATCAAAACGGGCATTGAAGTAGCGAAAACCGATGCCGAACTCGCCCGCCATGAGCAATCGAGGGCGTCGTTGCAGATCAGGCAGGCAATCGAGAAACTGTATTATGGTTTGCTCATCACGCAGAAGCAACAGGAAGAGGCAAATGCGAAAATCAAGCTGGCGCAAATGCGGCTGTACGATGTAGAAAGTGCATTACTTTCCGGCAAAACCATCGATGTAAACAAAGCAGGCCTGCAAGCCAACATTGCCGACGAGGAGCAGAATCTCCTCAAACTCCGCATTCAAACCGAAGATTACACAGCCGATTTAAAACAGCTGACCGGCATTGAAGCAGATAGTGTTGCGCTTGCACCGGTCGCGAACATCGCAACGGGTACCGGCACGCTGGATAGCTATTTAAGCAATGCGGCCACGTCCAACAACGATATTAAAATCGCGAGTTTGACGGAAATCAAAACCCAGAAAGCCATCCGCGCAGCCGAGCAAAGCAACCTGCCCGACATCGGCCTGGTTGCAGGTTATTCCTACCAGACCGGTAACCTGCTTTTCCCGAACAACAACCCGTTCGTAGGGGCGCAGTTCAAATGGAATATTCAGGATCTGGTCGCCAACAAGCAGGTGATCCGCCAGCGGCATTTCCTGAGCCAGCAGGCGCGTGAAAACCTGCTCAACACGCAAAATCAGGTCAAAAACGATGTTTCGAAGACGCACAGGAAACTCACGCAGGCCACCGCGCTGATTGCCGTAGCCGAAAAAGCCGTCAGATATCGTACCGAAGAGCTCAAAGTGCAATCCGACAAGCAGGCATCCGGCCTGAACCTCGAAGCGGATATCCTCAACACCCGCTCCCTATTGGCCAAAGCCGAAGCCGATTTGCTGGCGGCGCAATTGAATTACCGTCTGGCACAGTCGGATTTGCAGCGGCTGGCCGGGGAATGACAAAAAATTAACATATAATTCACAATGAACCGATGCAGGATAGCAGAATAGCAGTTAAATTGTAACCGATACAAAACTTATGCTTACCTGCTAGCCATGAAAAAATTATTTCTGATCCTGTTCTCGCTCTTGACATTCCTGGGTTGCCGCAATGATAACGACGCGCCGGTACCGGAGGCCATGTTCGAACACCCCGACTGGTATATCCTGAGGTCGCCGGACAACCGTGACATAAAGGCAGTACACGGTAACATAGACGATACGCTGACCATCACAACCGGCTTCGAAGTGTTTGTAACAACCGACAAGGGCAAAACCTGGACAAAGGGCAATTACAATGCCCGCGTGGGTCTGTTTGCATTTATGGAAAAGCAGGATACACTCTATGTGATGGAAACCCAGAGAACTGGCGCCAGTGTGTTCGACAATAAATTCGGCATGCTGCCTTCCTGGTTCAGTACGGACCGAGGGCTGCGCTGGGAGCGCTCTACGGCGCGCTGGGACGTTGAAGATTATAAGGTACCCATCAATTATGCATTTTCCGGCAACGGCATCCGGTTTCAAATCGACCTGATTCAGACCGAGGATGGCTATCTTCACACCATTGGTATTAAATCTGAAAGTGGACGAAAAATCGAACTTCCTGCCCGGCATCAGTTAGTGAGCTTATATTTTGATAAAGAATCGCGGCTATATGTGACCGGCTCGGCACCACTATGCGGGAAAGAAAATACCTTCGAATTTTGCGATCAGATCAATCGGAGCGGCACGGTTTATGTTTCGAAAAGGCCAGTCTTGTTCTGATAAAACCGATATTATTCCAACAAAGAGGCCGTCGCGTGTGCGATGGCCTCTTTGCATTTCAATGCGAATCCCGTTCTACTCAATCTTCGTCAGCGGCGGCACATTGCGGTTTGCACCATCATAACCGATATTCTGGTTGATCACACCCTTCGTATTAGCCGTGATCACCAGCGAAGGGATCGGCCATAGTACGTGGAATGGCGCCATGTTCGCCGTGTTGCCCAGGAGTTGTATCTTCTTTTCGTAAGTGTTGTTATACCGCATTACCCGGTCGAAATAATAGTTCTTTTCACTGAAATTGGTCAGACTGTAACCATTGATACCCGCCTTGGCCATGATGTACGAAACCCGGACGAGCTCCGAATGGCGGGGTTCTTCGGCGAACAGCTCCCGTGCACGCTCGTGCAGGATAAAATCGATCGATACCTCGCCCGCGGTGACCGGCAATGCTTTTGCACGCTCGCGTACCTTATTGATATCATCGGCTGCCAATGCAAGCTGGTTTTTCCATAAATAAGCCTCGGCGCGGAGCAAATAGGTTTCGGCCAGGCGGAAAATGTACCAGTCGCCATTGCCACCCATGGGTGTCGCCTTCGGGTCGTCCTGCGGATTGTACATAATGTAATGCGGCATCGCGTACACGTGCTTGAACGTATCCACCTGAGCAGCGAGGAATTGGGTGTTAATCGGTTTACCAAAATCAACCGAAACCGGGTTGTTGTACCTCAGTTCATGAATATCCACCCAGTTAATGTCGGCCCGCCGCAAATCGGACGTATTGCGCCAGGTACTGCCTTTGTGCGCCCAAATATCGTATTGGTAATAGCCCGTCAGCCGGATATTGGCATTGCCCCGCCCCAGCGAATCGTACATAGGCCCGCTGGCTACCATGCCCGGTTTGCCCTGGCTGTCGAGCACCTGCGGCTGAAACCACTGGCAATTGTAGAGCCGCATCGTGTAAAGGCCCACGGAGCGCGCGGCCGGCGGTGCCTCATAGCGGTCGATAGACGCCAGAATGGTCTCTGTATTTTGGGCAATGCTGAAATTCTTCGGGCGGTGCAGATCCCAGATAAGGTTGCGGTGGCCCTTCGTCGCATCGATCCCAAAACGCTGGGTCATTAATGCATACGGACCATTAATGACCTTGTTGGCGGCCTCGATAGCCTTGTCGTATTCCAGATTGGCGAGGTAGATCTTCGTCAGCAAGTGATTTGCAGCCCCTTTGGTAATCACGCCAGGTTTGGCAGCGACGGGCAGCCATTCGGCAGCAAACTCGACGTCCGTTTTGATCTTTTCCAGGATCGTCCAGCGGCTGTGAGTCTGAAAATCGAGCTTGGCTTCCGATATTTCACCACCCAGAAACGGCACATCGCCGTAGGAGTTTACGAGCCGGTAATACCAGTAAGCCCTGTGCCAGAGCGCTTCGGCCAGAATGGCATTTCGCTCCTGGTCCGATTGCCATTTAATATCGTCGATCCTGCTGATGAGCACGTTACAGTTTTTAATGGAAGAATAAATCACCGTAAACATCGTCAGGAAGCGGTAATACTGGTCGGTATTGGGTGTAAGGTTGTAAAAATCAAGCTGCGACCACGGCGACGCCAGATCCGAAGCCGCGAACTCCATCGTCAGGTTCGGCATCGTGCCGGTACTTTCGTTTTTGAGGTCCTTACGCATGGTAATAAGCAGTGCCTCCATCCCGGCCTTGTCCACGAACACTTTCTCCGGGCTGAAAAACGACAACGGCTCCGGTTTGAGCCAGTCCTTGTCGCAAGCCGACTGGCTTAGCAGCAAAACAAATAATATGAGGTATCGAAAGATTTTCATAATGTTCAGGTTAATGGCTGTTTACAATGAGAGATTAAGCCCGACGGTGAAATTTTTAGGCATCGGAACGTTGGTACCATCACTATCCCATGCCTCGGGATCCCAGCCGGGCCATTTCGTGAACGTGAGGAGGTTACGCGCCGAAGCGAATACACGTACACTGTTCACTTTCAGCTTTTTGGAAAGGTCGGCAGGTAATGAATAACCCACATTCACATCCTGTAAGCGCAGGAACGATAGCTTCTTGTAAACCTTTATCCCTCCACCGAAAACGTTGGTGTTGGTATTCAGCCGCGCGTATTCGTTGGTCGGGTTATCGGGTGTCCAGTATGGAAAATCGTTGGTGTTCCGGCGGTCGTAGGTGTCGGAACCACCCGTGCGCAAGCCTTCGGCAAACGGCGCGATATGGCCCAGCTCGCTCCGTAGGAATAAGCTGGCGGTGAAGTTCTTCCAGAATGTAAACTCATTCCGCAGGCCGATCCGGAAGCGCGGCTGGCGGTAGCCGATAAACTGCTTGTCCAGCAAAGCTTCATATTTGCCGTTGCCATCCACATCCTCCGCTTTGAAATCACCGGGCTGTAATTTGTAAACCGCCGCCGCATCCTTTTCTGCCGTTTGCCAGATGCCCGTCACGTTATAGTTCCAAACGCGGTCGATAGCCTGGCCGGGAAACCATTCATTGGAATAATCGGGCAGCTCCCGGGTAACGGTTTTCCCATCCACGGTTTCTTCTTTATAATCCCCGAACAACCGCTTGATTTTGTTTCGGTTAAATGAAAAAACCAGCCCGCTGCGCCACGAGAAATTGGCGTGCTCGGTATTAATGGTATTGATGGTCATTTCAAAACCTTTGTTACCCAGGAGCCCCAGGTTGGTGGTAATGTCTTTGAAACCGGTGATTTCAGGCAAAAGGCGCCTCATCAGCAGGTCGGTAGTGGTCATATCGTAATATTCCATGCTCAGATCGATGCGGTTTTTGAGCAAACTCAGGTCCATACCGATGTTGATCGATTTCGTTTTTTCCCAAACCAGGTTCGGGTTCGCCAGCGACGTGTTGTAAACACCCACCTGCACATTGGTACCATCGTAATACATGGCCGAAAGCAGCTGCGCCAGCGCCGAATAGGCCCCGATATCGCGGTTACCATTCACGCCCCACGACAAGCGGAGCTTCATCTGGCTCACAAAATCAATATGGAAGAACTTCTCCTCCGAAATCTTCCAGGCCACCGCGGCCGCCGGAAAAACCGCCCTCGGCTGCTTGGTACCGAATGCCGAAAAGCCATCCCGGCGGACCGACGCCGTGATCAGGTACTTGTCAAACAAGGCGTAGTTGAGCCGCGCCATGGCCGCGTCGCCGGTGATCTGGGTGTCGTTCGTTTCCATCGCGGGGCTGGTACCGTACTGCATCCCGTGGAAGCCGAGGTTCTGGTTGGGCACGAAACCCTGGTTGGCGATTTTGGAATACCAGCCCCGGTTACGCTCAGCACTGTAAAGCAACGTCACGTCGAACTGGTGGATGCCGAACTGCTTGTTCCAATGCAAAAGGTTGTCGAGAATGTACTCGTACGTGGACGCGTCCGCCCGCGTGCTGTACCCGCCCGAGCGCGTGGAGCCGCCGTCAAGCGTATTGGACGACCAGAAATTGTAGTCTTTCGAGGCCTCATACCTCGGTTGAAAGGAAATTTTGTAGTCAAAACCAAAAGGCAGCTTGATCTTGCCGTACAGCGAAGCAAACAGCGTATTCACCTTTTTCATCCTCTCCTGACCATAAAAGTTGATCAGCGGATTCGCCACTGCGAAGCTGTTGGGATACCACATCGCATTGCCATTCTCGTCAAACATCGAGCCGTAGGGGCTCATGATGAACATCTGCCCCAGGTTGGCGGGCACAGTGCCCTCATCGCGGTCGGCGAACTGGCTGTTCACGCCTACATTAAGCCAGTCGGTCACTTTGAAATCCACATTGAGGCGCGAGCGAATCGTCGAAAACTTATCGCCGCGTAATATGCCTTCGTTGTTCTGATAGCCCAGCGACCAGTAGTAGGTCACATTCTGCGAACCTCCGCCGATACTCACGTCGTAGTTTTGCCGCAACCCGGTGCGGATCACTTCCTTGTACCAATCCACGGTCTTCCCGGCCAGGTAATTTTCGGTTTCAATCGGAAAAAAGCGCAGTCGGCTGAGCCATTCTTGGGTATTGTCGGCTTGCGGGTTGTTGCTCGCACTGCGCCATTGTTCGAGCGAAACGCCAGCCGGTAGCGTACCCGGATTGTCGTAATAAAAAGACGGACGGTCCGGATTGGTTGCACGCAGCAGGTCGCGACGGAAGGTAAGGTAGCCGTCTTTATCGAATGGTTTGAAATCATTCGCCGCCTGGGCCGTACCCACATTCGCCGAAACGTTGATCACCGGCTTACCCGTGGCGCCCTTTTTGGTTGTGATGAGGATCACCCCACCCGCGGCCCGCGCACCAAAAACGGCCGCCGAGCTGGCGTCTTTCAGGATATCCATCGTTTCGATATCGGCCGGGTTAATGTCGGCGATGCTGCCGTTGAATATCACGCCGTCCATCACCACCATCGGGCTCGAATTGGCCGTCAGCGACTTAGGCCCGCGGATCTGTAACGAACTCCCTCCTGCCGCGGAAGTAGCCTGGTTTGCATTGAAACCCGCCACCGTGCCCGTCAGCATGTCGGTAAGCTGGGTCATGGGCTGGTTTTTAAACGTCTTCGAATCAATGCGGATCACCGCGCCGGTGAGGTCGCTCTTCTTCATTGTCCCATAGCCTACTACCACCAGCTCGTCGAGCGCATTGGTACTCGGTTGCAGGGTAATTTCAATCACCGACTGGTTCCCGACAGCCACTTCTTTTGACACGTAACCTACATAACTGAATGTGAGCACATCCGACGCCGCAGCCTGCACTGCATACCGGCCGTCGGCGTCGGTGGTAGTACCCCGCTGCGTGCCTTTCACCACAACGGTCACGCCGGGCAGGCCCTGTTTGCTCAAACTATCGGTAATCACGCCGGTAACATCCCTCAGATTTTGCCCGTGGAGCCATAACGGGCTGAGACATGCAAAAAGAACAAGAATACGGGCCCATGGATGGGTGGGTAGTTTTACATGCATAAGATTATGGTTAGGAAATGAAAAATGAATTTTCGAGGGACGGAAAGCCAAAATCGGGACATGGCAATACTTTCCTCGCAATGCGGCTGTGAGGTCATTTGTGATGCGTTTTGCGCATCCGGCAGTATTTAATTTTGACTTATAACAATGTTACAAGGAATTTAATAGGTATCCATGGGATTCCCCGGAAATAGTACCGATAACGTTCTCGGAGGGATGAGGGGTGACCGGTGACCGCGGACCGATGACCGCCGACCGCCGACAATGGACCATAGACCATGGACAATCGACCATGGCAGGATGCTGCCCCGGAGGGGCAACCTGTTTATAGCAATGTGTTACCCCATACGTTTCACCCCGGATGGGGTGTCCTGTACAAGAGCGTCGGGCATATTCAGGAGGCTCCCACGGAGCCACATGTCCCTATTGTCACCTGGCTACAACAGGATGCCTCTACGGGGCGGTCAGTGGTCAGTGGTCAGTGGTCAGTGGTCGGCGGTCCATCGTCCATCGTCCATGGACGGGCCGCAGGCCCCTCCCTCAGCGGTCACCAGTCTTCACCACGTACCTGCCGAACCCCGCCGAAGCCGTATCGGCAACGGTTCCGTCCGGCTTCCGGTAAATGAGATACGCTTCGAGGCCCGGGTGGGCACTAAGTATTTCAAACGCCCCGTCGATGCCTGCGGCGAGCAGCGCATTGTCGAAGCCGTCGGCGGTGATCGCTTCGGGCGCCACTACGGTAGCGCTGATGATCTCACGCTGTACGGGAAAGCCTGTTCGGGGGTCAATAATGTGGGAGAGCCGCATTCCGCCCGATTCCCTGAACTTGCGGTAACTGCCGGAAGTGGTAACAGCCCCATCGCCGATCGTAATCACTTCCCGGATCACGGGTGCATCGAATTCCCTGGTGGAAGGGGTTTCTATGCCGATTTTCATCGGTTCGTTACCCGGCAACTTCCGGCCCCTGGTGCGGATCTCCCCTCCCACTTCCACCATATAATTATCGATCCCGCGTGCTTCCAGGAACCGGGCCAGCACGTCCACCGAATAGCCCTGCGCGATACCGTTCACGTCTATTTGCACGCAGGGGACCGTTTTCACAAGCCTGCTGCCTTCGATCTTCAATTTATCCGATCCCACACAAGGCATTAGCAGGCGAATGACAGCGCTGTCGGGCATAGCATCGGCAGCTTTTGCTCCAAAACCCCACGCGCGCACGAGCGGGTACACGGTGATGTCGGACAAGCCGCCGGTTTCGCGGTAAATCTGCATCGATTTTCCCACGACCTGCGCTAAATGCCGATCCATTTCAATCCCCGTTTCCGATCCGTTAAACCGGCTGATCAGCGAGCCGGGCAAGTAAATAGAAAGCGACGCATCGAGGCTTTGGAAAACACTGTCAATCTGTGCCTGGGTTACGGATTTACGGTCGGCATACCAGGTAATGGCATAGGTAGTGCCCTGCGCCTGCCCGGTGATCCGGTAGGTACGAGGTACCACGGCGGGGCGTAATGCGCCTAGCAGAAAGCACATCATTGCCACCATAAGCCCTATCAAATGCCTCCGCGATCGCATCAGGCCGAATATTCAGGTTTCCAATACTGTACTTTTTCGGTATCGGCCGCTGCATTGCCCATGTGAATGGCAATAGAGCCATCGCGACCGGTTTCCACATTGGAAATAGGCTCTTTTTTGCTTCTGACACATTCGGCGAAGTCCTTCAACGCGAACACCGTAGGTTCCAGTTCCACTTCGCCGGGCTTTCCGAACTTCACTTCCACGCCTTTGCCCTGGGTGGTCACGGCGATGGTCGCACCGGTAACACCATCCACGACGCCCCTGGCATTGTTGGTAATTTCAGGATAAATGAATGCCTTGTCGCGGAGGATCTCGACCGTGGCCTTATCGCCCAGAATACGGATGCTGTATCCATTGTATGCATTGGATAACACCGAGGTTACGCTGGCTTTCACGCCGTTGGGGTAGTCGTAAACCGTGCGGATGTTGTCGTAAGTATCCCGGCCGTCTTTCCAGTAGTTGATGCCTCCCAGGCCGACCACCTTCACCGGGCGGCTGTCGGTGAGGTAATTCACAACGTCGATCTCATGCGCGCAAAGCTCCGAGAGCGGACCGCCGCAATACTCGCGGTACATGCGCCAGTTGATCGCGCGTTCCATTTTGGGGTCTTTCACCGGGAAGCGCCAGTTGGAGTTGCGGTTGTACTGGCATTCGAAATGCGTGATCTTGCCCAGCCAGTTTTCCTTCATGATCTCCTTCACCCGGTGGTAAAGGCCATAATAGCGGTACTGGTAACCGATCTGGAACACGAGCCCCGAAGCCTTCACCTTCTTCACGAGGTCGATCGCCTGCGGGATGTCGTACGTCATCGATTTTTCGAGGTAAATGTGCTTCCCGGCCTGCAATGCGGCCACGGCCATCGGGTAATGCAGGTAAAGCGGCGTGGCGATCACCACGGCGTCGATGGATTTGTCATCGAGCAACTTGCGGTAATCAGTGTAGCCTTTGGCGTTTTTGGCAGCGAGGCTCAGGCCCTTTTGCAGGTTTTCGGGGATGATATCGCAGCAGGCAACCAGCTCATAGTCGGGCATTTCGCGGATAAGCGTTGCCAGGCCGGCACCGCGCGAGCCGGTACCGATGATGCCGAGGCGGATCCTGTCTGCCGGGCGCACTGCATGCCCGAATGCCGGTGAAAATGCAGCAGAAAGCCCTGCGCCTGCCATCGCGGCGAGGCCGGTTGCAATGAAGTCTCTTCTTGTTCTTGATTGGGTCATGGGTTGGAATGGTCAGGTTTAGTTACGTGTTGTCAGGGGTGGTCAAGGGTGTCGGAAATGGTCAGGGGTTGTCAGGTATTGTCAGGGGTTGTTTGGTGCGTTTGGAATGGTCAGGTGTTGTCAGGGGTAGTCATGTATTGTCAGGGGTTGTCAGGTGTGATTAGAATGGTCGGGTTTTGCTTGTGAGGGGTCGGATTGTGTTTACGGGCACGTGCCCGTAAATGTAGGTATTTTTTAATCAGATGGGAATGAAATGGTTGTAGAAAATTTTTGTGCATAAAAAAGTCCCGGCAGTGTGGCTACCGGGACTTGACCTGTGGGTGGTTCAGGGCCGCACGAAGCGGAGCCCTGCCGATATCCCCACGCGGTACGGCTGATAGTAGAACGGGTTTTGGGTACCTTTTACCTTTACCGGGCTGAACTCGGCATAGGGTCCAATGCTGAATGCTGTGTGGCGGCTCACCGCAAATTGTTTTCCCAACCCCAGGCTGAGCCACCCAAGGCTTTGGCTGCTTTTCAAATCATGCGAATACTCTGCTCCCAAAGCAGCATAAAACCGGCTGACAGGCGAATGCCCCCAACGCAGCTGCCTGGAAACGCCAATGCCGAGCATTGAAAATTTCCGGTTCTCCTCCATCCTGTCGCCCTGGCGTACGGTTTGGTATTGTCCTTTGTCGTCGGGTTTGACGAGATAGTTATTGTTGGCGATTTCGTAAGAATAGGTCTGCCGGAAACCGCTGTAATGGAGCTGCAACTGTATACCGTTCCGCTCCACGCCGCCGCTTATCTTGTAGCCCATGGACCGTGCCGTAAATAATGTCGGGAAGCTGAAATTCTGAAAATCCTGCGCTGCGGACGATGGCACCGTGAGGATCTGGTATGAATGCAACGCCGACGCGTTGAAGAGCCACGCTACCCTCGTCGGGTTGGTGACAATCACCTTCGCAGGCTTGAATGCAGGCGCCACCACGCCTCGCAAATGCAGCGGTACCTGCATTTCTTTCAAAGACATCGATGCCAGCTCTTCCAACGGCATCGCGGCCATTGCCGAATCCACCTGCGCAGGCGCTTCTTCCGCCAGTACTGCATTCCCATTCCCATTTTCGGAAACGGGATCCGCTCCCTGTATTGTCGCCACAGGGGAATCTGTATTCGCAGGCGGTAAGTTTTTATACCGCCTTACAGTGGCGCCCGGAGCGTTGCCGGCTTGCCCGCGATGTACCTTCGTTGCCGGTTGGTTACCCAGGTCTTTCACAAAAACACTTTTAACCAGTTTCTCCGATCGCGAAACGGGTATTTTCCAGACCGTTTTGCGGGAAAGCGATTGAGCCGAATGCACCGGTGCTTTCGAAACCGAAAGAGCCTCTTCCGTTGGTTTTGCATTGCCGGATGTCGCCCGTACAGCCTCATTTGCAGTATGCAGAACCGCTTTTTCCGAAACCGCGAACGAAGTTTTGCTTTCGCCCGCGAAGCGGCTGAGCAGGATGCCGGACATGGAAAGCAGCACGAGCGCACCCGTGAACCACCAATACCTACCCGTGCGCGCAGGCTTTACGCGCGCACGTATACGTTCGAGCGCGTTGGGGTTGGGCTGTTCTTCATAGTCATCAAACTTGCGTTTGAGGACGTCGCGCAGCGCTTCGTTCATTTTGTCCTCAGAAGTTTTCATGATGTACTATTCCTTTTAGTTCCAATTTTTTCATTAGCAGGTTACGTCCTCTCATGAACTGCGACCGGGCCGTAGCATCCGACATGGACAACATTTCACCAATTTCGGTGTGTGTATAGCCGTCGATCAGGTGCAGGTTAATCACCGTCCTGTATTTATCGGGTAACTCGTTGATCAGGTCCACCAGGTCGCGGACGTTCATCTGGTCGATAATGCGCACGTAATCATCGGATTCCACCTGCCATTCGACGCCGTCGAGCGAACTTTGAAGTTCCTGCTGCCTGGTAGTGCGGTTGTAATAGTTGATCGCCGTCCGAATCACCGTCACTTTCACCCAGCCGTCCACGGCCTCGGGCTCCTTCAAATCGCTGATATTGTTAAAAATCTTTACAAATGCGTCCTGAAAAATGTCGTCGGCCTCAGCCACGGTCCGCGCATAGCGGCGGCAAATACCGGTCATTTTGGCCTTGTATCGCTCGTAAAATACGGTCTGCGCCCTCGGGTCCTGCTGCTGGCAGGCCTTCACGAGGCTTGTTACGCTGTCGTACTTTTTAGAGAGAAAGAATTTCATCAGGGGAACGTTGGGTTCAGGAATAAAACTTAGACCTGTAAGTAACTTAAACTTAATTAATTACTATTTTTTATTCAAATCTCAACACAATTCTTTTATATACTACATTGAAATCCTTATCAAAATACACGTCATAGCGCCCGCTGGCGTATTTCACGGAAATGTAATAGGACGTCAGCCCGCGATAATCGCTCACCAGTTTCAGATTATATTCGAATCCATCCAATTCCGGTTGGCTATTCAGGTAATCCTGAATAGGCTGCGGAACAGTTTGCAGGTTCGATATGGCCCCGGTTACACCAATTTCAATAAACTTGGTGCTACTCCACAGCAGCTTGCCTTTGCCGTCAAACAGCATTGATACATTTTCCGCATATTGATTGTATGAGACAGTGGCAATTACGAAGTACATTTTTGAGTCATCCATCCCTACGAAAGTATAACCCTTAAAAAGCTTCGCTCCGGGAATGGCCTTGATCGTGTCCGCCACGGCGCCGGGCAGATCGCCCAGCTCGTACGTTGTAATCCGGTACTTCATACGATCAAACATGGCGTATGGAGTTGAAGGGCCGACACCGGACCATTCGAACGAATAAACTTCACCTCTATGGTTGAAAACCAGTTTATTATTAGCAGTAGTCGCAAAAAAAGCAGTAGTATAATCCGACAATGTGCCACTGGCAAAACGTGATTTTTGCAATGCTTCCGTCAGAGCGGCAGGCACACCGCCAGGCACCTCCCTGAAGGTCTCCCACATTTTACCGTAATCCACCAAAGAGGAATAGCGTTCTGCATCTGATTTCAACTTCACTTCCCATATCTTTTCTTCCAGGATAGGTTTAAAAACCAGATCCTCACCTTTCGGGAACTTCGCTTTTACCACGTTCACCACCTTCTCTGGAATCTGCGTTGCGGGATCCACCGGACGCAGGTCTTTCAGGTCGTTACAACCTGCGAGCATCACTGCCAGAACGGTTATCAGAGCGAGGGTTTTCATAGTTTCTGCTTCAAAAGGCCACATAACGATGAATATTAGCCGAGCCGGAGAACGGCCACATTTGCTTTAACAAAAAAGTATAATTTCTCCCCTCGTGCTGATAGCGGAAGCGCAGCGTGCCGCTTTTTCGCAACGCTTTGACTTCCTCAAATGAGTCCACATGTGTGTACCCGTTTTTATCAAGTTCGATCGTAACGCCTTCCGGAAAAAGACGTGGCACATAGTAACTGATAGGGTAAATATCTCTCGCTAACGATATCGTCCCCGCCTTCTCATCCCAGGCGTAATCGAACCCCAATGGAAGCGCGGTATCGGCGATCACATCAAAGATTTCGGCATGGCCGGAAAACTCGGTATTGGGAACTTCGTCCCCGTGTCTATAACAAAGCCATGTACGACCGGGAGACCACTCATTAGTGAAAAATTGAACATAAACATGTTTCATCAAGGAGTCATAGTGTTGATCCGAATTCAAAAATGTGGTATCCTTTCCCTTCACCATGTACCATTCCTCGATATGGTACAAGTTCTTCCTCACGTTTCTCATCACCTCATCCCTTTTCAGCACCGTTTCCACGGGTGTTACAATCTCTTCCGGATCGTCTTTCTTTTCCGAACAACCAGCTGTAATTATTGCCATTAACAGGGCAAATGCACAAATACACTTCATATTAAAGCACTAACTATCCATCAATTTCAAGGGTACACAAAATACTTCGCACTCGCCTGTTGGCCGGGTTCGCGATAGTATTGATACATCGGTTTCATCGTAATTTTATATGTGACTTTGCCCAGCTTGGGATCGTCGTCTTCATAGATAAACTTCATACTCGGCTTAACGATCGCCTTTTTCGCCTGTTCGGCCGACATTTTCACGTTAAAACTCGCCGGATCCAGGTAACCTTTTTTACCCGGTACGATCATTGGGAAATAGCTCGTTGTTCTCGCCGTCTCGACACCCAGTGTGCCCTTTTCCTCGTTCCAGGTCAAGTTCATTTCCGTCGGAAGAAAAACACGGATATTCAAGTTGAATGTCAGCGCATTGCCCGGAATCTCGGTATTTGGAAACTGACTCGCACCGCCATGAAACATAATGGGTCCTGCGCCCTTTTGGATGTAAAAGTTCAGGATTGCAGCCTTCGCATAGAGCGGCAGCAGCGTATCCACCTTGTACATATCCACCGAATCCTTTCCGGCAAACCGCCACGCATCGGTAATGTAAAAAGAGCGTCCGGCGAGCCAGGCGGAAACCGTGTCGCGATTCAGGCGAACAGGCTCCGGCTTGGGATCCGGCTGATCGTTATCTTTTTTGTCGCACGCACACATACCTGCGCCGACAATACACAAAAATGCAAATAACAGCAGCTTTTTCATAACAGGTCTCATTTCAGAATACGGCGAAGTTGGCATCCCATTGCTGGTTAGGTTCGCGGTAATATTCGTACATCGGTTTGAGCGTGATCTTGTATTTCACATTCCCCAGTTTCGGATCGACGTCTTCGTAAATAAAAATCGCCTGCGATTTAACCTGCGCCGCTTTGACCATCTCAATGGTACGATGATTAATAAACGATGATGTTTCCAGGTAGGCCTTTTTACCCAGAATAACCATGGGGAAATAGTCCGTCATCCTGTCGCTTTCTATTCGTAAGGTGCCCTTATCCTCTTCCCAATAGCAACGCAGGCCGGTGGGCCGGTCGACTCTTATCCCGAGGTTAAATGTCTTTGCGTCGCCCGGGATTTCGGTATTCGGGAACTGGCTGCCGCTCCAAAAATTAATGTATCCTTCGTCGAAATAGAATGAGAAAAAAACAATGTTCCGGTATTTGGCATAATTGGTATCGAGTTTCAGCAGGTCCACAGAGTCTTTGCCAACGAACCGGTAAGCCTCCGCGAGGTATTGTGGCCGGCCCTGGAGTGCAAACTTCACGGCCTCGCGTTCCAGTTTAATGGGCTCAGGTTCAGGCGTCGGCGTGGGATTGTCTTTGGAACAACCTAACTGCCCCGCCGCGAGCAGGATGAAGCTACCGAAGTAAAAAAATCTCTTCATAATGGTGTCTGATTGATGAGCGGATCGCCGCGTTTTGCGATTCCAATACCAGAGACACCCAGGCGCATTTCAAGCGTGGCGCCCGGAAGGCTTTTTTTTCAGTTTAAAACAAAAAAGCATTGCAACCGGGTACCCAACCGCGCGCGTTGCAATGCTTTAAAATCATAGAGGCATTCTATTTTTCGGGGAAGTAAACCCGTACGTCGGGGTGCATGGTGTAAAACCGCCATTGCTTACCGTCGAAAACCGGGAATCCGCTGGAAGAATTGTTACCGGCGATGGGGTTTCCTTCGTATTTGCTCCAATGGACGAGGTCTTTCGAAACGGCCACATTCATCGTCCACTCACGCCAGTCTTTGAACGCCGACGCATGGTAGTAGGCATAGTAATGGCCTTTGTACTGGATGATCTTGTTGAATGCGACGGCAAACGCGTCGTACTTTTCGGGGCCCGCATTCAGTACGGGTTCGTCCTGTACATTCGTCCAGGTTTTAAGGTCATTGCTCGTGGCAAGCCACACTGCGGCGTCATTGCGTTCATAAAAAAGGTACCAGGTACCCTTTTCCTTCCAGACCGTCGGCGTACCATAAGGCCCTTTGCTGATGAGCGAACCGTTTTTGAGGCGGATGTCGATAGCGCCCTGGTCTTTCCATTGAATGCGGTCGGTAGAAGTGAGCAAATGGGCGATGTCGTCTTTGCTTTCGGCGAACATATAATAGGTGCTGCCTTCCTTTACCACGCACATATCCTCCACCCACAGCGAGGTATGGATCGGGTTTTTCGGATGGCGCGTCCATTTCAAGCCATCATCGGAAGTCGCCAGGCCGAGGTATTTCATATTGTTACCGGTCGCTTTGGTGTAGCCGGTGTACCACATATAGTACTTGCCCCCTTCGCGCAGGATGTACCCGCGTTCGCGGATTTTCTCGTCCCAGGTTTGCGGGTCGCCAGTGCCCTGGAAGAGCGGATTGCCGGCATATGCCTTGAATTTGACGATTTCAGCGGGGAATTCGTCGGAAACCGGCAGGCGTAACGCCATTAGCAATGATGCCCCCAGCAGAGCGGAAGAAACAAAAAGGGCGATGCGTTTCATAGGTATGGTCAGGAGATGGTCAGATATTGTCAGGGGTGGTCAGGTATTGTCAAGTGTGGTCAGGGGTGGTCAAGCGTGGTCGGGTGTTGTCAGCGTCGTTCGGATAGGTTCGCCGGAACGCGTTCTACGATGCGGTTAATCTTTCCCTTTTGTTTAATCAAATCAAATGCATCGTAAAGCTCCCCTGTGGCCGTATAGGTATCGAATAACAGCTTGCCGCCTTCTACATTCACCACATGGAAAAGTTGGGTGTAAATGGCGGAGCGGTCCATCCACGCAGCACGGTCGACATTGGAATCTGTCATTTTCGGCCCGCTGACGGATACCACGTACATCGTTCCTGACTGTGCCCCTTTCTCGGCCATCGGGATGTTGGCCATGCCGCGTGCGTAGGTGTGGTCGTGGCCTTGCAGTACGAGGTCGACTTTGTACTTATCAAATAACGGCTTGAAAGTCTCGCGCATACGCTTGTTATCGCGGGTGGTTTTGGGCGAAAAAATCGGGTGGTGGAAAGTAATCACGGTCCATTTGTTCGGGTTGTTTTGGAGAATACCTTCCAGCCACTCTTCCTGCACCTTCGTCCACTTCTCGGAAACATCTACCTGATCCGAGTTTAATGAAATGAACCTTACACCCTGAACATCTGCATAATAGCAGGTTTCTTCCAATCCTTTCGGGCCGTTTTCGGGCAGGGTAAATTGCGGCCGCCAGAATACGGAAGTCGTGTTAATGCCTTCGGGCGTATCGAAATGATCGTGGTTACCGGGCGTGGGGAACGCCGGGATCATCGAATGGATGAAGCCCCCGCCGCGGAACCAGTCGCCCCATTCCACATCGCGGTTGGCTTTGTTGATCAGGTCGCCCGCGTAGATGGCCAGGCGCGCGTCGGGCGCTTTCGCATAAGCCTCACGCGCCACGCGCGACCATAGCGATGAGATATTCACCTGAACATCCCCATAATAGACAAAAGACAGCTTCTGGTCGCGGGTGCCGGCAGTCGTGAAATGGATCCACTCACTCCACCCCTGTTCCCCGCCGACCCGGTACGCATATTTGGTACCGGGTTGCAGGTTTTCGAAAATAATGGAATGGTAATGGGCCGTGGGCGTATCCTCCCAAACGAGTTTTTGGGTATTGGCTTTGCGTTTTTGGGCCTTCGACACAAACCGGGGATCAGCCTCCGCCACGGCGATCTCCGCGAAACTTTCCGCAATGGCCTCGGAAGTCCGCCAGTTGACCGCCATCGAAGTCGACGGGTCGGCCGTCACATTGAGCACAATGCGATCGGGTGCCGCCGTAGGCAGATAGGTTTCTCCATTTTGCGCGGTCGCCGCCAGCGCCCACAGGGCCAAACTGCCCGTCGCAACGATTTTTGAAATGCTGTTTTTTAAATACATACTAAAACCGGCCGGAGCCGAACGATTACCAGGGCGCCGAAGTACCTTTCAGCAGCCACATTTTTGAATATTGATGGTCTTTGCTCTGACCTGTCGGCACGAAGCTGCTCGGTTCCAGCTTGTCCACCGCCGCATTGTAATTCACCAGGTATTTGACATCCGCATTGGCGATCGGGTACACGAAACGCACGGGAATAGCCGCGCCGAACTGCGCCGCCGGGCCGGTTTTAAGCGCCGGGAAGCCCGTTCTCCGCCAGTTGAACCATGGCTCGACGCTCAGCCAGCCGGCAATCCATTTCTGTTCCGAAATCCTTTCCAGCTTATTGGAAGCCGACGCCAGGCTGACCGCATTCTGCGCATAGTATCGATCGAAACTGAAACCGCTCGCTACCTGCGCATTGTACTTGTCGAGCGACGCTTTAATTGCACTTTTGTAATGGTCCTCTGCCGTGCCCGAAACGCCCCAGCTACCGTCCAGCGCAGCCTCCGCAAGCATAAATTCGACCTCGGCATAGGTAATGAAGTTCATTTTCACGTAAGCCTCGGTATTGGTGCGGTAGCGGTTGTGCAGGAACGAAATGTACGGGCTGCGCTCGGGGTTGTAGGCAGTACCGTCATCGCCCTTGTTATAACCCGTCGCATCCACGATCGCCAGGCCGACGGGCAACCCCACATAAAGCGAGGTATCCACATTAGCACCCGCTTTGGCCGGCATATATTTCACCGCGAATGTTTCACCAAATGCATTGGTCACGCTTCTATCGGTCGCGGTGGTGATTTTGGCGTCCCATTTGTTCAGCACGGGCTGGAACCAGCGGTCGCGGCGGGGATCGCCGAGTGCTGTGAGCTTGTCGACAAATGGCTTGGATGGTTTGATATAATACAAAGGATTGCTAGCATTCAGCAAACCACCTACGGCCGAGTTGTCTTTGGTAGTACCGATGAAAGCCATGGTTGCATCGTCGGCATTGGCGGTAAATGTGGCGCTTGCTGCATCTTTAAATTCCGCTGTAATGTCGATGCCAGCGGAGGCGGCTTCCGCTTTTTTGGCCGAAAGCCGTAATGCGTAACGCATCCGCAATGCATTGGCAAACTTTTTCCAGTTGGCCGCCTTTCCGCCATACAGCACGTCCGATCCGGCGCTCACCACATCGGCAGTGCCCAGGCTTCCCAGCAGCGTGGAAGCAGTTTTGAGATCGGTGAGAATGCCTTTGTACACGTCTAGCTGGCTGTCGTATTTGGGATAATATTGCTCACTGGCGGCTTGCAGCGCTTCCGAATAGGGAATGTCACCGAACAGGTCCGTCATTAAACCAAATACGAACGATTTCATGGTTAGGGCTATCGCCTGGAAAAAACGATTGTTGTCGCGCACCGCGGCCTGGTACATCAAATCGTTGTTTTTCAAAATATTATAGTACTCCGACCAGCTCGCCGCAGACCAGCCATATTGGTTGACTTTCATAGCCCCCTCGTTCGTGCCCATCTGAATGTACTGCATCGCCCCCGAAAGATCCGAACCTTCCGCACCGAGCGCATAGTAGGCCTTGGCCGAATGCGTCAGCACGTAGCTCATGATGTAGTTCGCCGACACTTCCTCCGGGCTGTTGGGGTTCTGGTTAACCTTGCTCAAATCCTCGCAGCTCATCAGGAGAAGCCCCATCACCGCGGCCAGGCTATATATGATTTTTGAAATTTTCATGATCACAATCGTTTAGAAATCTACATTCAGCTTCAAACCCACCGAGCCGGTCCACGGCATTACATTATAGTACTCGACACCCTGCATCCAGGCCGAGCCATCCTGCCGGAATGCCCGCTCGGGATCGATGCTCACGCCCGCAGCAGTCCATTCGAACAGGTTATTACCCACAATGGATACCGATGCATTCTGCAATTTCAGCTTGTCGGTCAGGCCTTTGGGCAAATGGTAGGTAACAGCCACCTCTCGCAGCTTCACGTAGGTAGCGCTGTACATATTCTCGCTCGGAAAAGGGCGCGTCGAATAGCGGTAGGCGTTGAAAGGGTCGAGCCAAACGGTGTTGGTGCCGCCGAGGTTTTCAATGTAGGTGGTCTTACCCTCTGCGTCTTTGGCAGTTCGCACGCCCACGTTAAAGCTGGCATCCTGCACGCGGGTATCTTTTTTGGTACCGGTCCACGCGTCGAAACCGCCATATTCAGCATTGCGCCCTCCTACCCATTTACCCAGAAATGCCTCGGGGTTGGCTTTGATCTGCTGGTCTATCGGCGTGTTTCTGTCGTAAGGCACCCCCGAAAGCGACTCTTCGAGCTGGCCGTTGTTGCCTAGAAACATCATGGTATTGGAATAGAACGAGCCCCCCTGGCGCCAGTCGATATTTGCGAAAAGGCTGAAATTCTTGTAGCGGAAGGTCTGCTGCACGCCCATGAGGAAATCGTGGTTGTAGTTGCCGATCTTCTGGATATGGTTAATATCGGTGTCGGTTTGGTACAAGCCGCCGCTGGTCAGGATCGGGTAGCCGTAGTAGGGCGAGTTCCGGTCAGTCACTTTCAGCATGGGTTGCTGGTAAATGTCGCCCACATCGCCGCCCACGTACGTGCGCACCTCCGCGCCGCTGTACGAGTTGAACGAAAAGTAGGTAATCCCCTCAGCCAGACGCTTAATGCGCGTGCGGTTGCGCGTGAACGACACATTCACGTCCCAGCTGAAATTACGGCCCTCCACCGGCGTTGCATTAATGCCGAGTTCAAACCCGCGGCTCTGTACAAGCCCTGCGTTGATCAGCTTGCTGCTCGAACCCGATTCGATGGGAATACCGATCGTAAGCACCTGATTTTTGTTATTCCGAACATAGTACGTACCCTCGACGCCCAGCCTGTTTTTGAGGAATTTCAAATCCAGACCGATCTCGTTGGCGCTCGATATTTCCGGTTTCAGGTTATTGTTTTTCAAAATATCGTTCTGGTACATGCGCTTGGTCGGGCCCCAGTCGGTATCGGCGAGGTACGTCTGGCGGAGGCTGTAAGGCGCCACATCGTTACCCACCTGTGCCGATCCCGCGCGGAACTTGGCGAGCGAAATCCAGGAAGGTAATGTAAAAACATCCGATAGGATCACGCTCAACGAAGCGGAAGGATAGAAATACGAGCGATTATCCTTCGGCAGCGTACTCGACCAGTCGTTGCGGGCCGTCAGATCCAGGAATGCGTAGTTTTTAAAACCGATTGAAGCAGAAGAATACACGCCGTAGAGCAGCTTGTGCGTCCATTGGCTATTGTAGGTAATAGTCCCCGGCGCCCCGTTGGCAATCGTGTACAAGCCCGGCGAAACGAGTTCGGTTGTAGCATTATTGATAAAATTCGAACGCTGTTCGAGCCGGTTGGCGCCTGCGAGGATATTCAGGCTCCATGTTTCGTTGAAATTCTTCTTCCAGCTCGCGATGAAATCGAGGTTCGTTTCCTTTCGATCATTCATCTCAACCTCATAACCGCCTTTTACAGCCTCGTAATTGCTGTAAGCCTTTTTGGCCTCCAATTTTTCCTCATACGCATCGCGCGAGAAGCGTCCCATGAGGGAGAATTCGCTGGTAATGTCATAGTCGAGTTGCAGCTTGCTGACGGTGCGGTTGCGTTTGAAGCCCGTCGGGTTTTCGTACGCAATGAAATACGGGTTATTCTGCTTGGTTTTATACACGCGCTGCTGCATTCCCTCCTGCCCCGGCATCCAGTAATCCTTTAAATCGAGGATGTTCACCTGCGCACCCATTTCATAAATGCTCCGCACCGGCGAGTTGCGGCTGGCATCGATGAGCGGACGATTGTCGGACCCCGATTCGGAAACGTTGAAATTGGCCTGTGCGCGCAGTTTATCGGTGATGTTATAGGTCGTGTTCAATGCCAAAGTGAGCCGCGAAAGGTCAGTATTGGGCACGATGCCCTTGTTTTTCATATTACCAACCGACAAGCGGAAATTGCCTTTGTCATAATTGCCGTTGACCGACACGTTATTGGTATTGGTAGTACCTGTCTGGAAAAAATCCTTGAAGCGGTTGGGATGGGAAACCAGCGGCACCTTCTGGCCGTTGCTGTTCCATTGCACCCATTGTTCGCCCGCATCGAGGCGTGGCCCCCAGCTCTCATTCTCCTGCTCTTCCAGAATATGCGCGCCGCTTTTACCCGACCCGAACTTGTTCTGTACCGGCACATAACGCAGCGGCACTTCGAGCACCATCGCCGTGTTCAGCGAAACGCCCAGGCCCTTTTTCCCGCCCCGGCCCGATTTGGTCGTGATCAGGATTACGCCGTTACCTGCCCGCGAGCCGTACAATGCGGCCGCGCTGGGGCCTTTCAGCACCGAAATATTGGCAATATCGTTCGGGTTGATGTCTGAAATCGCATTACCCATGTCGGCACCGGCGAAGCTGTTGTCCAGCTTGTTGGCTACCGGCACGCCGTCAATCACAAACAGCGGCTGGTTGTCGTTGTTCAGCGAATTGGCCCCGCGGATGATCACGTTCACCGTCGAGCCGGCAGTTCCGTCCATCTGCGAGATCTGCACACCAGCCACTTTGCCCGATAATGCATTCAGGACGTTATTCTGCGGCGTTTGCGTCAGCGCCTCAGCCTGCACATTTCCTACCGAATAGCCGAGTGAACGTTTGTCGCGGGTAATGCCCATCGCAGTCACCACGGCTTCTTTCAGCGTTTCCACACTTTCCTGCAAGCTTACATTCAGCACCGAATGACTCCCCACTTCCACGCTCTGGCTGTTGAAACCAATGTAGGAAAAGATCAGCACGGCCCCCTGCCCGGTAACGTCAATGGAAAAGTTACCCGCAACGTCCGTCGAAGTACCCGTTTGCGTGCCTTTGATGAGAATGTTCACCCCGGGAAGCGGCGCGCCGTCTTTCGAGGAGGTTACTTTACCCGTAATTGTCCGCATGGGCGTAGCGCGGAGCTCCGGCAGCGTTTCCCCGTTCATTGACGAATCGCCATTGCTTTTTACGGGCGTCAGCACGATTTGCCTGCCCATTACCTTGTATTTCAGGCGCATCGGATCGAGGATTTCGTCTAAAACCTTGGCCAGTTTTTCTTCGGTCACCTCGAAGGAGTACTTGCGAGTTTCGGTTATCAGCTCGGGCCGGTAGGTAAACCGAACCTGGGCCTGTTTCTCGATGGTCGACAGGATCTGCACCACGCTCTGGTTCTGCACGCTAAGGCTGATACGACGGCTCAGCAGGTCCTGGGCGCCTACCTTTCCCGCTATCGAAACGGTTGCAATACTCACTGCAATACAGAGCTGCATGAAGGAAAAGCGCATCAGTCGGTGGAGTATTTGATAGTTAAATAGCTTTTTTTTCATTACGTTTAAACCGGTTCTTGTTTTGAAAAGAGACAACAACACTCCTTGCATCCCGAGAGGGTCGGATGTTCACAGTACATTCGGTAAGGAGCCTGAGCCGGTAACGCTGGAACCGTTGCCGGCTTTTTTGTGGGTAATAGACGGCTATTCGGTCATAGGCGGGCGGTGGTTGGGGGTTTAGGGTTAGGTCAATTACAATGCGGATCGGAAATGCGGATCTTCGCGCCGGTAACCTGGTAGTCGGCTTCGATGGCTTCGCAAATCACCCCAAGTATTTCAAACAGCGATTCTTCCTGCACCGACGACGTGAGCCTGCAAGCGGCCACCGCCTCTTTATCATACACGATTTCGATTCCGTAGGCCTTGCCGAGCGAGTCGAAAATGGTGCTTACCGGCGCATTGTTGAACGTAAACCTGGCCAGGTCGGCCTGCGCAATCACCGGTTGCGGCGCTTTCACGAGTCCCATGCTCAGCCGCTCCTCTTTTCGGAAAAACGACACCTGCTGGTTCGGGGCGAGCACCACCGATTGCGTCTTGCGCGGCGCACGCGCTTCCACTGACACGCTACCCGTGCGTACCTGCACAGACGCGACGTTTTCCTTTTCGAACGACCGCACCGTGAAGCTCGTACCCAGCACGCGGGTAGTCAGTTCGCCGGCGTACACAAAAAATGGTTTGGAAGGATTTCTTTTTACATCAAAAAACGCCTCCCCCGCAAGGTATACTTCCCGCTTGCTCCCGTCCATGCTTTCGAAAAAACTCATGCGGCTACCCTGCGCGAGGGTTACCCGGCTGCCGTCGGGCAGTTGGACAGTTTTCTCTTTCCCTGTTTCATTGATTTCCTCGTGCAGATTTTCCAGCTGTTCGGTGCGTTGTGCGTACAGCGTTTGCGGTTCACGGTACCAATGCCGTATACCCCAGGCCGTCAGCAACACCACCACGGCAGCCGCCGCATAGCGCAGCCAACCGAGCCTGAACACCGGTTCCGAAACCGGCGCGTCGTCCATTTGTCCGCTTATTTGTGCCCAAATCAAACCCGCTTCGTCCTCATCGAACGCAGGGCGTGAGAGCTCGGCGAGATTCAGGACGGTTTGCCGCGCCTGTGTGATAACGTCCTTCTGGTGGGGATATAATGCTGCGATCTGCTCCCAAAAGGCATCTCCGGCCGCATCCGGCGACTTGGCCCATTGAATGAAGGCGTCGTCCTGGATAAAATCCGCTAATGTGTAGGTCTGGTATTTCTCTGTCATGGTCAAAACCTTTCAAACCCCTAAATCGGGTGAATGCAGGTTTGTACTCAGCGACCGGAAAAATTTTGTAAGGTGGAAAGAAAAACGAGCAAACCGCCCGCTGTTTCAAACAAAAGCCGGAGCTGGGTAATGGCCCGGTGCAGCAGGTTTCGTACCGATTGGTTGTTCATTTGCATCATTTCGGCAATTTCTTCCAATGAAAAACCGTGCAAATACCGCAGCTGAACAGCCTCACGCTGCCTTGGTGAAAGGCGGTTTACAGCCTCAGCCAGTTTCTCATAACTATCAGAAGGACCATCATGCCCGAAAATGGCCGTTTCGAATGCATTACTTTCCTCGGCTACCTCCACCACCAGCCCGATATCGGCATGCAGGCGTTCGGGATGCTTTTCGAGGTTGCGGATAATGCGGTTGCGTAGCGAGCGGAAGAGGTAGAATTTGATGGAATCGGTCGTAGCCAGGCTGCCGCGGCGCACCCAAATGTGCAGAAAAAGATCCTGCACGCTATCGCGTATCAGTTGCCGGTCGGAAGTGACCCGGTAGCCGTAGCTCAGCAGTTCGTCAATGTATTTCTGGTAAATAGAGGCAAAAGCGTCCCTGTCGCCATTTTGGAAGGCGCTCCACAAGAGCATATCAGCATTTGCTTCTTTCAATGGAGATCGGTGGTTTGGGAACATTACCACGATATACTGATTTTTTTACTTGAAATACTACCAAAAAATCAAACAATATCATGATATACTGCTAATAATACAGAATGATCCGCAACGCTGCCCGGCTCTTAACAAAATCTTAACGTTTCCACTCGAACCGGGCTTTGATCTGCACCCGGTCACCGACACCAATATTCGAGATCCAGACGTCCGAACCATCCGACGGCACATGCCCTGACTTACCTGCCGGTTTCAATGCATTACCGGAGGCCGTTTGGAGTATGCCGATCGGTTCCAACCGGTCGTTCAACATGGTTGCTCCCACGTACAGGGGCGCGAAGGGAAGATTGGTGTCGGTGACCAGCGAATCAGCCGAATTCCGTACCGTATGCACTTTGCCGACCAGCAGATCATCTGTTGTTTCGAGGGTCAGCACATTCCCGGCGATGGTAGCGGATTGAATGGGATGCTCGGTTTCGCGAAGCGCATTCGTAAAATGCGCGATCCTGCCCGGTTCGATGTGTCCAGTCGTCCCGCCTTCCATAGCAATGGATATCCGGCGGCTTCTCACATCCAAAGCCGTTACGATGCCGGTAACCGCATTAGCCCTGAACATTTTTCCTTTGACTTTCAGATAACCGCCATCGCTGAAAAACACGCGTTCCGGCGCACCATTCGCATCAAAACGGACCACCGCCACATGCGCATCAGTCTCGACCCCCGCGGTGCTTTTGACCTTGCTGGTCGTATCGCTGATTACTACGTCTGTCCCATTCTGCCGCTTCACTTCCACAGCTGCTCCATGTTTTACAGGCAGTTTACGCAATGCCTTAATCAGCGGCATATTCCCCGCGAACGGCTCCATCACGCCAATGAAGGTACTTTTCAAAGGCTCGTCGCCCGCCGACTTGCGCCTGGTAATGACGTATTTCAAAAGGTAGTTCTTAGCCCTCGGCTTGTTCCAGGCATCCGCCATCCTGATTTCCTGGCCTGCCTGCGGCAGAATATGGATTTTAAGCTTCGCATTTTCATCCGAAATGTGGCTGTACATCAGCGCTGTTCTATCTCCATTCAATTTCTGAACATTGAAAAGGTATTGATAACCAGACCCTTTGTAATTCCAATAACTGCCCTGATAGCCCCTCGCTCCCATCTTGGCATCATCATAAACCTCTCCGAACGCTACCTCCTCGCCAGCAAGCGTGCCGGGTTGCCTTTCCTGCCAGTTCCCCTCCGCTACCAGCTTACCCGGAGGGCCGTGCAATGCGTAATCGTGCTGCCGACCACCCGCTACCCTGAAAAAATCGACTACGTAGCTTTGCGCGGTATCGACATCGACCATGATCATATTCCGGCGATAGGTTGTCGTTTGCGGATAAGTGGCCGATGAAGCGTCCATCGACCGTGCAAACGCTCCGTCGGCGAAATCGTGCAGCTTGCCGGGCACATTATTCGCCTGCCGCTGGGCGTCCACCACCACGGTATTATGCGCCACCGTATTGAACGACCACGTGTACACTTCCTTCACATATTCATTCATCGCATCGGGGTAACCCAAGTCGGGCATCATTTTCTGCCCGTTTGTAAAAAGCTCGAAATTCAGGAAATCCCAATGGTAATGTGTGCCTTTGAAACCGTAATTGAACGTCAGCGCCACGGCATCAGCGCGGTTGTTGAGCATTCCCATGCCATAACCCGCCAGTAAATGCGACGGCCGCCTCCCCAATGCCCTGCCGGCTGGTAAGGGCTGTACCTCCGGCAGCACATCACGGAAAAGCGACTCGAACGTGGAAAACGACTGTGCACCGACTTTCCCGACGGCCGCCAGCCAGGTAAGGTAACGCGGGTCGCGATAGGTGCCGTAACCTACTTGATACACGTCGGCGTCCTGCCCTACCAATGTTCCCAGCACCGAGCCGCTGTCCCCAATGCCGGGGGTAATCTTCCCAATCGCCACCATTTCGAGCGGACTGTTGATCAGTGCCCGCAGCCGCGGTTCGGCAAAAAGATCGGTACCGCCGGTGCGCAGCATGTCGGCAAACCCGGTGATCTTCTGAACGGTGAGCAAATTATAGTCCGGCGATTCGAGCGGCTGACCGTCACGGAAGATCATGTTATACAATGCATACCGCAGTCCCGATTGCACACGGCTTTCGCCCGGCTCCTCCACCAGCATGCGGAGGTACTTTTCGGTGCCCATGTTTTGCCTTGCCAGCAGTATGTACAGCAGGGCGATTTGGTGCATGCCGTAGTTACCCTGGATTTTCCGCTGCATGTAGGCATCTACGGCGTCTTCCAGCACGTTCGCTTCGATGAATGCGCGTATTTGCCTGCCGGTTTTTCCCGTCGCCTTTTGCAGGTCGGCGTCGCCGTCGATGCTGTCCCAAACCGCATCATAAGCCTCAGCGGCGTTCTGAATGAGGCTCGTCTCCCAGATCAGGTTCAGGATTTTACCATTATAGGTATGCCCTTTCATTTTCTCCATCAGCCCGTATCGCGATTGGTTGGCATGGTCCATCGACGGATATACTTCTCCGAGGCGGTGCAGCATCACGGCCGCCTTGTGCGCGTAGCGCTTGTCGCCCGTGAGCAGGTACGCATGCGCGAGGTCCGCAAATGCCGGCTCGATATGCCCTTTCCACATCCATTGATTGGCGTAGGCCACAAACCAGTACCGCTCGCCATCCGGCGCGATCCAGCCCCAGCCGTCGTCGGCATATGTCCTGTCAAGCCCTGTTTTGTCTTTGAAACCGCTTCGATAGTAAGCCAGATAATCATTTGAGGGAAAAACCTGCCCGTCGATTGGCGATTTCACTTGCAATGGATGGTCCGGGTCGACGATCCACGGGTAAAAGCCGCCGACTTTGAAAACCGTATCGCCATGTACCGGGCTTCCTTTCGGGTTGAGGTCGAATGCGCGGGGGACGCGGGCATCGGGCATAAGCGCGATAATGGCCGAATCGGGCCGGGCCAGCCATCGATCGGCGGCTTTCAATATCTTGTCGCGAACTTGCTGAGCCTCTTTATAATGCAGCACATTCATGCGAGCCTTCATAATGTCCGCTTCCCTGTAAATCATCCTGGCCGTTTTTAGCGGAAACTGCGGCATACGTTCGGCAACAGGTACAAACGGCGGAATTACCAGGCCATCGCGGGGAGGATTCACCGTCCCCTGCCCCAGCAATTGTAACGGCAAAGCGGATATCCATAGACTGATCACACGCTGTGGATTCCACCATCCAGCAACCATGCTCAATACTTTTCGTTGACAGAATGTTTTCACTGAAAGAGGTTATTTTAATGCTAGTGAGTCCGAGAAACGCTTCAATCGGCTTATGTGCGTACAGTACCTGCCTTTGCCAGAAATTTTCAGTTAAAATTGTAATAATTTTTTGTAAACCAAAGTATTTAATTTTTGTAAACTTTTTTATCACAAAATGTTCTTTTCCTAAACAGATATTTGATAGATTTGTTTGTCGCCGAATCACTTTCTATCTTGATGAACTTTCGGGCACGTACACGAACCAGTTTTCCCTAACCCTTATCATGCAATGACGCAGCTGAAAACATTGGCAGTATCCGCTCTGACACTGCTTTCTTTTCACACCATAGCCCAGAAACGGTATACCGAGGCCCTCTCGCCGGCCGAGTCGGCGAGGACGTTCCAGCTCCGCGAGGAATTCAGTATCGAACCGTTCGTGACCGAGCCGGAAGTGCTGTCGCCCGTCGACCTTGTTTTTGATGCGGCGGGCAATGCATTTGTCGTAGAAATGGGCGATTACCCCTACGACGCCCAGCCGGGGCATTTCAAAGGGCGTATCCGCCTGCTGAAAGATACCAATGCCGATGGTAAGATCGATCAATCCTATGTTTTTGCCGACGGCCTGCCCAGCGCCACCAGCGTTTTGCCCTACAAAGACGGCCTGATCGTTTGCGCCGCACCCGACATTCTGCTTCTGCGCGATACCAATGGTGATTTCAAAGCGGATACCCGCGAGGTGCTCTTTACCGGTTTTTTTGCCAAAAACTCCGAAGCACAGATCACCAGCATGCGGTACGGCGTCGATAACTGGATTTACGCCAACAATAGCGGGCAAGCCGGAATGATCACCTCCCCGCTCCGGCCTGACATGCCGCCGCTGAATGTTGCCGGAGGTAATTTCAGGTTCAGGCTGGATAAAAAACTGTTCGAAGTCGAGTCGGGCAATGGGCAGTTCGGGCTCGCGATGGATGAATGGGGCCACCGCTTTTATACTCAGAACACATTGCACATTCAGCAGTCGCCGATCGCATGGCGCTACCTGCACCGGCACAATTACCTGCCGTCGTTCCGCAGCGACATCAATATCTCGGATCATGAATTGGAAATGTTTCAGAAATCGGCCACACCCTACTGGCGCCAGCAGCGCTCGGATCGCCGGCAAGCAAAGTACGATTCGCTGAAAACCGGGTTTACCGAATATGCCCGCGGCCATTTTACGGGTGCGTCCGGTGGTACTTTTTACGGCGGAGATGGCTTTCCCAAGGCATTCCAGGGATCTGTGTTTACGGGCGAAGTCGCCGGGAACCTTATTCACCGTGATCTGCTCATCCCCGTTAATGGTTCACCGGCATTCACAGCGAGTCGTGATGCGCACGAAAAAGACCGTGAATTCCTGGCTTCCACCGATCCTTGGTTCCGCCCGGCTAATCTTACCTCCGGCCCCGACGGCTACCTCTACGTCGTTGATATGTACCGCCAGCACATTGAAACGCCCGTTTCTATCCCCGAAGATCTCAAAAAAGATATGGATTTCGCCAATGGCGAGCAGTATGGCCGCATTTGGCGCATTTTCCCGAAAGCGGGTGAAAAGCGCCCGGTTGCCCTACCCGATTTGCGGTCCAAAACATCCGCGGAGCTCGTAGCCTTGCTCGAACATCCCAATCAATGGTGGCGACTGAACGCGCAACGGATTTTGGTTGAAAAGTATGCGTGGAGGGCTAATCCGCCTAACAATTTGGTCGAAAAACAAGAAAAATCGATCGTCCCTGATTTAATCAAATTGACCGGACATGCAGATCCCCGAACCCGCCTCCACGCGATTTATACCCTGGAAGCACTCGACGGGCTGAATGAAGGAATCGTCCATAAGGCACTAAGTGACCCTCACGCGGGGGTGCGCGAGCATGCTGTGATCCTGGCCGAAAAGTATCCCGCATTTTTGCCCGAAGTGATCCGGCTGATAGCAGATCCTGCGCCTCAGGTAGCTTACCAGGCCGCGTTGAGCACAGGGCAATTCAGCGGAAAAGAGGCGCTGGCCGCTCTGGCCGATGTAGCCGAAAAACAATCGGAGAATGCTTCATGGCGGTTGGCAGTACTCAGTTCCGAAAACAGCTCATCGCCTGAAATGGCGCAGTTACTGGCTAGCCGTGGCCATTTTTTTAATGCTGCTGCGCCGGGAAAGCTCAAATTTATTGAAGACTTCGGCTATATAGCGGGCGCACGAAACGGCAAGAACGATATTGCTTCAATTCTTGAACTGCTGAATTCCCCTGCCGCCTCCACCGATCCGCAGTGGGCAGTGGCCGCACTAACGGGACTTTCGAAGGGCATTAAAAAATCAACCAACAAAAAGGAGGCAGAAAAGCAGGTCTCCAAACATCTGCAAAAGTTGGAAAACCATAGCTCAGATGCCGTGCGCAAGCAGGCCTCAGAGCTAAAAAAAGCACTGAATATCCATTGAGGACACCTGCACCCAGCCATTCACCAGAACGATATGAACCCACTTGCTAACCGCAGACTTTTTCTCCGCCAATGCCTTACCTGGGGCACCACGGGCGGTACCGCGTGGCTCATGGCATGCGCCGGCGCCAAAAAACAGCCCGTCTCCAAAGCCACATCCGCAACCGACCCATGCAGCGACCTCACGGGCGTAGATCCCACCGACGTTCAGAAACGGAAGTCCCTGGGCTACACCAGCAAATCGCCCCTACCCGACAGCCAGTGCGACAACTGCAAATTGTGGGTTCCGGCGAAAGAAGGTAAAGAATGCGGCGGCTGCCTGCTTTTTACCGGGCCGGTCAATCCCGAAGGACATTGTACTTACTGGGCTCCACAAGTTTAAACCATCTCAAATATGCCGCATCAGCCATTTAGCCGCCGTGATTTCCTGAAAACCAATGCCATTTTAGGCGCAGGGGCGACGGTTTTGCCGGGGTTTGTTATCGAGGGACAGGAAGTGGTCAGCAGTAGTCAGGAGGTGGTCAGCAGTAGTCAAGAGGTGGTCAGGGATGGTCAGGAAGTGGTCGGGGGTAGTCAGGAAGTTGTTAAGGATGGGCTGCTCTATTTTGACGGTTTTACGCGCATTGGTCCGCGGAAGTATAAACATCCGGCTGAAAAATGGAAGCTGGACGATCTTTTGAAAGACATGGATCAATGCTCCATCTCGGCGGCGCTGGTAGCTTACACACAGTCGGTTAACTATGATCTGATGTATTCTAACCTGGAACTGAACCGGATAATTAAGCCTTATCCGCACCTGTTCCCGATCTGGAATGTGATGCCGCATCAAACGGGCGAGTTCCCAGAACCTGGCCAGCTGGGCAAGTTGATGTCCGAACATCATGTCAGTGCAGTGAGCATTCATCCCAAAACCAATGCATGGGACTGGAAAGCATGGCATTGTACACCTTTGTTTGCGCATTTGAGTAAAACAAAAACACTCACCATCACCACCGCCAGCGAGCTTGGTACCTGGGAGGATGTGGAGGAATTTCTGATCCGACACCCCTATTTGCCGCTGCTGCTCACCGGCGCCGTCTGGAACGAGCAGCGGTATGTGCTTCCGCTGGTGCAGCAATATAAGAACCTGCATATCAGTTTCGATAATTTCCAGATCAACGAAGGCCTGGAATACCTGCACCGTACAGGCTACGTCGACCAGCTGATTTTTGCCTCAAACAGTCCCACTATGTCCGCCGGCGCCCACCGGACTTATATCGATTACTCGGCCATTCCCGAGACTGACCGGGCTAAAATAGCCGGTGGGAACCTTATGCGCCTGTTAAAAATCAGTTCTAAACCCGCATTACGCGAGAACAAGAACGAGGATATCCTCATGCAGGCAGTACGCGCGGGCTCGCCCCTGCCCGTACCCGTGATAGACATGCACATGCATATGCTGCACGAAGGCCTGAATGGCGGCGGCTGGACCTACCGCATGGAAAACGGCGGACCGAAAGGGATTTTCGCGATGGCTAAGCGGCTGGGTTACCAGGGCGGCGGCATTATGAGCTGGAATGGCGTGGTAAGCCAGAATGCCATTGCCGGAAATCCGTGTACCGCCGAAGCGCTCGACGTTGCACCGAAAGGTTACTGGGGCCTCGCTACTTTTGACCCCAGCCATTATACACAGGAAGAATTGCGCAAAATGATCGCACAGGTGTATGCCGACAAGCGGTTCATCGGCATGAAACCTTACCAGTTTTATGGCTTCGAATACCACGATCCGGTGTATGATGTGTGGTGGGAATATGGTAATCAAAACAAATTTTACGGTCTGATCCACAATTCGCGCTCCGACTTACTGGAAGTGGAAACGCTTGCGAAGAAATACCCCGACGTCCGTTGGGTGATCGCGCATGCGGGCGGCAGCTACAAAATGGCCGATATGGCGATTGCAGCCATGAGAAAGCACCCGAATGTATTCGCCGAAATCACCCTGACGCCCGTTCCGCTGGGTGTGATCGAATACCTCGTGGCAGGTGCGGGTGAAAACCGCATTCTCTACGGCTCCGACCTGCCTATGCGTGATCCGCGGCAGCAGCTGGGGTGGCTGGTATTTTCGACATTGCCGCTGGAAATCAAAAAGAAAATACTGGCCGAAAATGCCATGCAAGTCATCAAACCCTGCCTGGACAGGCTACCGGAACATAACCGGCCCTCCTTGGTATCCAACTAAAACCCAAACCATGTGTAGCACGAACCATTTGTCGCGAAGGGAGTTTCTGGCCGGTACCGGAGCACTGCTGCTCGGAAATACCCTGGGTGCGCGCGCCGCCGTAGCATCCGCGGAGGAGCCGATCATCGACATTCACCAGCACGTGCATTATGCAGCACGGCCCGACGACGTGCTCGTCGCGCACCAGCGTGCTATGGGCATTACGCACACGATCCTGCTACCGGCAGGTACACCGGCGTTTGGGACCTCCACGCATCAGGGCAAAACCAATGGCTTGCAGGCACAATGCGCAGGCAATGAAGCCTGTTACGGCATCGCCCAAAAATACCCAGGCGAGTTTGTTTTTGGTTCGAATGAAGTCCCCGATTTGCCCGACGCCGTTCAGGAAATTGAAAAATATCTAAAACTCGGGGGACGCGTGATTGGAGAATTGAAATTTGGGGTGGATTGTGATTCGAAGGAAATGCAGCGCATTTACAAGCTCGCCGAAGAGTACCGGGTACCGGTACTGATGCATTGGCAATTCCAGATGTTCAACTACAATTTCGACCGCTTCCCTAAAATGCTCGAAAAATACCCGAAAGTGAATTTTATCGGTCATGCACAAACCTGGTGGGCCAATATCGACAAAGACCATACCGACCAGCGTATTCTGTATCCCAAAACCAAAGTCACGCCCGGCGGCCTCACCGACCGGCTGCTAAGCGACTATCCCAACATGTACGGCGACATGTCTGCCGGCTCCGGCCTCCTTTCCATGACCCGCGATGAAGACCATGCCCGTGAATTCCTGACGCGCCACCAGGACAAGTTGCTTTACGGCAGCGATTGCGACGATCATATCGGCTCCGGCGAAAAATGCCAGGGCGCACAAACCATCGCTGAAATACGGAAACTGGCCGCTTCCAAGGCAATCGAGCGAAAAATCCTTTATGCCAACGCAAAAAAACTTTTCCGAATAGCATAAAAAAGCCCTTCTGCGAAAACAGAAGGGCTTTTTTATCAATTTTACATTACATTAAACACCCAGGCTCCATCCTTCGCGGTAAGTCCGTTTCACCCACTGGTTCACCTCGTCGAAGTTGGTAACTTTCATGTTTTTATAATCCCAAAGCATTTTCAGGTTAGCGCCCGGGTAGTCGTAACCGTTACCAGTTGCGCGTGGTTTAGGCATGTCCGCGCCACGGATCGCGAGGTTCGCCATCAGGATCGCCTCCGTCAGTGGGCCTGCCTTTTCGAACGGCGAGCTGAGCTCCATTTTGCCATAACCCGCGATACAGCCCTCTACCCACTGCGCGTAGTGGCCTTCCGCCGACCCCGGCACCCGTGCGAACTTTTGTTTCACTTTCACTTCTTCCATACGAGAAAGCGGTAACAAGCGCGGATTGGCGGCATATTCGCTGGCCATCATCTTGCCCTTGGTACCCACGAACAGGATCCCGCTGTTACCATCACCGAACAGTTCGTTCGCGCCAAGTTCCTCGGGACGCTCCGGCTTAATTCCGCCGTCCATCCAGTGCATCGTCACTTGCCCTTTCGTTTTAGGGGTTTTCGGGAAAGTAAGCGTTGCGTGGCTCGACGGCGGGCAGCTGTCCGGGAAAATACCGCGTTTGCCAAATGCCGTAAACACGCTTCCTACGCTCGCTTGCATATCCACCGCATATTTCAGATCGAGGATACGGAATGGTGCTTCCATGAGGTGGCAGCCAAGGTCACCCAATGCGCCTGTACCGTAATCCCACCATCCGCGCCAGCTTCCGGGGATCAGGTTCTCGACGTAGTCTTTATAAGGCGCCGTACCGAGCCACAGGTTCCAGTCGAGTTCTTTCGGAACCGCCGGCTTGTCGGTCGGCCAGGGAATACCTTGCGGCCAGATCGGCCGGTTGGTCCAGATATACACCGTATGCACATTACCGATAATGCCGGCGTCGTGCCACTCGTGCAACTGACGGACACCGTCACCGGACGAGCCCTGGTTGCCCATTTGTGTTACTACCTTGTATTTGGCAGCTGCTTCGGTGAGCATGCGTGCCTCGTAAATATCGTGGGTCATCGGTTTCTGCACATACACGTGCTTGCCCAGCTGCATGGCCGCCATCGCTACGACCGCGTGCGTGTGGTCGGGCGTGGAAACCGACACAGCATCGAAATTTTTGGATTCTTTTTCAAACATTTCCCGCCAGTCTTTATAATACTTGGCTTGTGGGAAGTTTTTAACGGAGGTGGCTGCACGTCTGTCGTCCACATCGCACAGGTAGCCGATATTGGCCTTACCGCTTTTGAAGAAATTGGCAATGTCGGACGTACCTTTTCCGCCGACACCTACTCCTGCCACAGTCAGCTTGTCGCTCGGGGCCACGTATCCTTTCCCCAGCACGTGGCGCGGGACGATCATCAGGCCTGCGGCGGTACCCGCGGCCGCTTTAATGAAATCCCTCCGCGAAGAAGAAGGCTGCTCTTGGACGGTATTCTTTTTTTCCATGTACGTGATTTTTTGATTTAGGAAATGGATATACAGATTACAGGTACTTCACCTCAATTTACTACTCGCCTAAGCACTTTTTTTCAAGTATTTACTCTGAATACTCCAATAATGGCTATTACTCCGCGCCCGCTGGATAGGAATACAGCTAAAAAATCATAGTTTTTTCCTACCTTTTAATCAACTTCAAACACCCCTTCCTATGAAAACACATTTCCGCTTTCGCACCGCACATTTCCATTTGCTGCTGGCAGGCTGCGTACTGTTTGGATTCACTTTCAGTACCCGCTCCGACGTTGGGAAAGGTAAGCTGGTTTACAAAACCGGCAGCAAAGCTTTTGATATGAGCATCAAGTCGGCCTATTTCATCGCCGGGCCCGACGGCTTCGACAGTGGCAAGAAAATCCGCCGTTTGCTATTCACCACCAACACCTTGGACGACAAAATCAAGTCGTGCGGCGCGATGAATTGTGTGGATCAATACCTGGAAGGCTTGCAGGTCGACCTCGACGCCGCCCCGCGGCTGCTTTACTGGATCAGCCTGAACAACCAGCTGGTGCAATATTCAGGCACCGCCCAGAATGAGTTCCTCACCCTGACCGCCGACAGCCCCGATCATCTCGCAGGCACGCTGAAATTCGACCAATCTGCGTCCGGTGGCCCGGCAGTGGATGTTACGTTTGATGCGAAGCTATTGAAGACGTTTGCGAAGGCACGTTGAGAGGTAAGAGCCATCAAGTCAGACTTTCCAGCCGCTTCTGAGCCAGCTGAGTCCTGTATCGTTTCATTTCAGTTTTAATTTCTATCAGCCTTTCTGATGAAGTTTCAGGGTCACGGTATTCGAGTTCCAGTAGCCGGATATACTTCTCTACCTTTCTTTCAGTTAAGGCTAATGAAACCCAGTGGATCACTTCATGAAGAATCAGGCGTTTGATAATTACAAAACTATGATACACAAAGTAAGCCAGTAGCCCGACCGTCACAAGTAGGATTTCTTTCCAGGTACCGTCAGGGACTCTGAATATCACTGCGCTCAAAGCAGTGGTGATCGTCGCAATGGCTTTACTTTTCGAATAAGTTTCCGGAGCTCTCGGCCGTGCTGGCATTAGTCGAGGATATCTTGAATTTCCTGAGAAAGGCCATTCCGGTGATACCGCCCCAAAGTGACCGATTTGCCTGTTCTGGGGTTAGTCAGGACAATATCCCCGTAAAGTGCATTGTAAAGAAAGCGAACCGACCTGAATAAAAAACGGCTTAGTTGGAAGACTATCCAGGCACCGGTGACAATGAGGATGATGTCTGAAAGCAAGTTTGCTATTTCCATGATTCAGTGTGAGTTTTGATGATTAATACTCCGAAAATATGCCTTCTTTTTCGGTCAAAAAAGTTTTTAACACATTTTCCTATCACCAATTATCCTTCGGCTTCGGTGCTGCGGAATTGCTTGCGGTAGGCGGCGGGAGTCATACCCCCGAATTTGCGGAATTGCCTGAAAAAGAAGGGCGGACTCTCGTAACCGCAGGCAAAACTGATCTCGGCCACCTGCATATCGGTTTCGATGAGCATTTTAGAAGCCATATTAATACGGTACTCATTGAGGAAAGTAAACAGCGGCTTTTGCATGGTCCGGCTGAAAAACCGCGAAAACGACTCCTCGCTCATATACACGAGCCCCGAAAGCGTCGCGAGCGTAATGCGCTCGGAATAATGCTCCCGGATATAGTTATAAACGGTATTAATGCGCTGGTTGTCCTCATAATTGAGCGGATAGGCAAATCCCTGTTCACAAAGGAAGTGGATGTTTTTCACGGCCGCCAGGAGTTCGAGTACTTCCAGAAACTTGATCAGTCGGGGAAATGGCTGCATTTCCAGCATTTCGGCCAGCATGGGTTTTACTCTCGCTGATACCCCGTGGTCAAAACGGATACCTTGTCCGGCCATTTGCAGCAGCCGCTTAACCGATTTGAACTCCTCCACATCCAGCCATCCGGCCCCCATAAACTCGCCCGGCCATTGCACCACGATCGAACTGGCCGTGCCGACATTATCCGGCGTGTTTTTCCAGCAATGCGGCAAGTTCGGGCCCAATAATACCAGGTCGCCCGCTTCGAAACTCTCCATGCTGTTGCCCACATAGCGAATCCCCTCGCTTTTGAGAATGACCGTGAGCTCATATTCCGGATGGTAGTGCCACGGCGCATCGAACTCCGCCACTTCATACCCGAATATGCGGAACGAGGAATCAGGCAGGGGCTGGAATGCTTCAAATTGTGCTTTCATTGCTCGAAAACAAACATTTTGTACCTTATTTAGCAGCTATTACAAATCAATACTTCAATATTAATACAAAATAAGTTAGTTATTAATCAAAATCAGCAATGCACTTAGAAGATGACATCCGTCATATTTGTAACACTAAAACTAACACCGAACACAAAATCATGGAAGTAGCAACACGGGATCTTTCCACCTATCATGAATTGATATCCGACCTGTTCAAACAGCCAACCAGTCGCGAAGAATGGGAACAATACCGGCTAAGCGATGAGCAGGTAGCGTTTTATCACGAAAACGGCTATCTCTCGAACATCAAGTTGCTGGAAGATTGGCAGGTGGATGCATTGAACGAAGAACTGGTCGCTGCTACCGACCCATCCAACCCGAGCCATCATTTATATTACGAATTCCATTCCAACGAGTCGGCCGACCCTAATGCGGTCCTCTTGCACGCCCTGGGAGCGTGGCGCGTGACGGAGGGATTCCATGACGTACTCTGGAATCCGGCATTTGTGATGGCCGCCAGCCAGTTGCTGGGCGACAAGGCCGTGCGGTTCTGGCACGATCAGCTTTTCTGCAAACCGGCAAGGCATGGCGGCGTAGTGGCATGGCACCAGGATTATTCCTACTGGACGCGCTCAGTGCCTATGCAGCACCTAACCTGCTGGACGGGCCTTGACGATTCGCTGGTCGAGAACGGATGCCTTTATTATGTACCTAAAAGCCACCGCTGGGGCCTGCTCGACAAGCCCGAACTCGCCGGCGATATGGAAGGACTGATGCAGTACCTGACCGAGGAACAGAAAGCGGAGTTCAAGCCCATACCGATCGAAATGAAGCGTGGCCACGGCACATTTCACCATCCTCTGATGGTCCATGGATCCTATGAAAACCGCTCGGAACGCTCACGACGAGCATTTGTGATCAATGTCTTTGCCGACGGCACACAATCCGATACCAATGCCACACTGCTTGACGGTGTGCCCATCATCCCAAAAGGAGAAAAATTAAAAGGGCAGTTTTTCCCGCTGCTTTTCGACGCATAACGCTACTATTCCTAAATCCGCTTGCATTAACACACACCTCCAAAAGGCCGCTCGTATTCATGAGTGGCCTTTTTTGATGCTCATGGCCGAGCCAGATAACGAAAGAAAAAGCTTCCGGGATCGCCTAGCTGCTGCCAGACAATGTAATTGGGACCAAAATCCCGGATTTCGGGTGGATTTTCAAATGCAATACGATAGTTTCTAGCACTATAAACCAGCTCTTCAAGTGGCGTCAATGCGCAGGTGGAGAAAAGAAGAACGGCTATTAAAATGTATTTCTTTCTGGTCTCGATCAGCCATATAATTTGTTTTATCACGAATACAGACAGAACAAACAGCGGAGGAATGGAGAGTTTGATGCTCCAATCATTCCATCGTCCAAGAAGAAAAATCGGAATGGCGAACAACGATATTAATGCGACTAGCAAAATATCATCCTTCACAATTTTAGGGTTTGCGAAAACAAATATGGATGACAATACTAAAAATTCAGCAATTATAAAAAGGCCGTACTGTACCCAATATCCTTCCAATGCGTTCGGAGCGTAAATCATTCCGAATGAAAAATCATTGGAAACAATAAATGCGAATAATATTAAAAATAAGAAGCAAGTCAACGCATTCGTCCAATTCCATTGCAGCCACTCTTTCCAATAATATTTGAGTATTATTAATATAAATGGGGCAATTCCTATCAAGCAAAGTGGCGACCACAGCAGCATTGCTACACACGCAAGCGGAAAAATACGCATTAAAGCCGGACTGATTTGTCGATGGTTCAATATAATCCCGATTATCAGCCAGGTAGGCAAACAATGCTGCGGGGCCCAGAACAGATTCCTCGTATGTGAAAAATAATGCAGCGGGCTAAGCCACATTTCGGACCGGTCGGTGGTGAATCCCAACAACTCGTTGAAAATATAATCCATTCCGCCGAACAGGCAAATCCCGATGAAAACAAAAAAGGTAACCGCATAACCTCGCTGCCTCACATGCATGCGCACGAGCATAAGCGCAAGCGACGCGCCGATCCAGGAATATGCGAAAAGAGCCAAATTAGCGGCTTTCCAGCCCAGCCATTTACCCACAACCGCTGCGGGAAGGTAATAGGCAAAGTAGTAGACATACGCCTTATCTGAAATCGACCCGAACTCCTCTCCAAAATACTCCTTTCTAAAATACAGAGGCCATGAACCGGTTACGAGATGCCATAGCAGAGAACTTCGTATACCCGAATCAAAATTACGGTACCCAATGCCACCGATACTGGAAAAAGACAACCAGATAAATACCAGCAAGCCTACCAACGCCAAATGCGCACGCCATACGTACCGTTCCGACGCCATTCGTTTCGTCAATATTTTGAAATGGACGGAAAAATTAGCGTTGCATATTCCACTGTACATTCCATAGCCAACCAATCCAACGAGAACGGCCGAAATTTCAGTCCTAACAAATCCGACGATGAAAATAAATACCGGGAAAAGCAGGTAACAAAACGCAGCTAAAACCAATAAATCGACGAAAAACAACCGCGGATACAAATATCCGGATTGACTGATATGAAATCTTTTCGGTTTTAAATTTTTTAATTCAATGGCTTTAACGAAAGACAGCATACCTGCCCTCTCCGCATTGAACAATGGGAAGGTTTTCATATAGTTTAAATCAAATGGCATAGAAATTCCCATCCGGATCGCAATGGCAATCGATCCGGCAGGTTGATTCAACAATAAAATACTAGCAATGGGTTATCCGAACGAGATAATCGGGGCGTCTGGTAATAACGATCCTAGTTATACGAAAAGCGCTTTTCGTATTAAAACAACTATTTTTTATAGTTCATAAAAAAGGACACCCTATTCGAGTGTCCGCGTTGCGAAAATCTATTTTTTATTTGTAAGCATATTTCAAATCTCCATAGCCATAGCCGGATCGCTGATGCCGTGCTTACCAGTTTCGATCCTGCCCGCAAGGCGACGCTGGTATGTCCCACCCGTTTTAAACTGAACCGTAAGATCATACCAGTTCCCATGGCCACCACAGGTCCATTCCCTGGCAACCTTCTTCCCTGCTGGTATCGTGACGTTCAAAGGCTTCGATGGGTTATAGCTATTCGACACGATCATTTCCAGGGCCGATTTGCCTGAATTTTGCATTTCCAAACGCATAATACCCTTATTTTGGTCATAGCTCGCCTTTACTTCCGGCTCCGCAACCAGGCTATTTCCCGAAAAGCGTCTAAAATAACCGTTAGGGCCAAAGACCTCCAAACCATAGCCATCGGATTCAGAAAACGGTCCCCATTCATCTGAAACCGATTTGCCAGCCTCCACTGTGTAACGCCTCGGGATCCGATCGAGATGTTTGAGGTCATACACATGAAATACCACCCCGGCGGCACCTTTGTTTTCAAAAAACAGCTCCATTTTATACGAGCCTGCTTTCGCGTGCGTATGCAGGTGATACGGGAGCGCGCGGGAGTAGCGTGTCCCTTTTTCCTGGAACAACGGTCCGGGCGATTCGGGTGCGGTAGCCTTGGGAAGCTGCCGGGACGCTTCCTCAATGCGCACGTAGTCGGCCGTTTCGGGTAATGGCGGGAAGACCGGGTCATTGGGCGTTACAAAGTCGAACGCGGAAGTAAGGTCGCTACTGACCGACCTGTGCCAGGGGCTGATCGCCGGGATCACCACGTTGAACCGCTTTTCGAGAAACTGCCCGACGGAAGTGTGATCGGCAACTTCCGAATTGACCCACCCGCCCTTGCTCCAAGGCGAAATAATGTACATCGGCACACGCGGCCCCATCCCCCACGGGCGAACATTACCCGTAATCGTGTCACGTTTGTCCTGGTAAATGCGTGTTCTAACCGGTCCGCCCTTTTTCATGCTGGCTTCGTAAAAAGGATTCGGAAACTCCTTGGAGCCTTTATCGTTGTTGAAATACATCCCGGCTAGATCGATCGTCGATTTACCGGCCAGGGATCCGTCCGTATTATAAGAGGGTACGGCCGGTGCCGGGAGGTGGTCGAAAAGTCCGTCGTTTTCGTCAAACGTGAGGAAGAAAACCGTTTTGCTCCACACTTCGGGATTGGCAGTAATGGCCGTCAGCACCTGGTGGGTAAAATCCCCTCCGCGGTTCGGGCTCGACGGCCCGCTGGGATGTTCCGAATTACTTTGCGACGGCAATACCCAGCTCACCTGCGGCAATGTGTTGTTTTTGACGTGCTCCGTCAGGTCCCGGATCGACCAGTGCTTCATCCCGTTTTCGTAAACCGGGGAACCAGGCTTGGCAGTTCGGAAACTCTCAAATGCCAGGCAGCCATGCATAGCGCCCGTCCAATTATCATTCGGGTCCTGATAAATACGCCAGCTGACGCCCGCCTTTTGCAGAACGTCCGGTATCGTGTCCCATTTGAATGCATTGCCCCGGTAAGTATAGCCAGGGTCGGGCATTTTGCCCTCTACCCAGCAGCGCAGGTTCACCGGTTCGGAATCGGCATCAGTACAATTGATGCCGGCGGCACGCTTTTCGGGATCAGCATTTGCACCCGACCAGAAAACGATCCGGTTGGGATCGGTACCCGTGGCAACGGAGCAATGGTAGGCATCCGAAATCGTGAACGCCTCTGCCAGCGCATACTGGAACGGGATCTCCTCCCGCGTGTAGTAAGCCATGGAATACGGCGTTTTGAACATCGGCCAGAAGCCGTATTTACCCTGGTTCCAGGCTGCTTGCGTGTCTGGAAAATCGTGGGGCGTGCCGTTCACGAGTGCCGCATTGACCGTCTTTTTATCGGCACGGTAAGGCGAATATTCCCGCTTGCCATCCGACTGTACAAACGCACGCTTACCGCTTTCGAGCGGAATCGGAAAACGGTCACCAAAGCCCCTGACCCCACGCATTGCACCGAAGTAATGATCGAAAGAGCGATTTTCCTGCATCAGGATTACCACATGCTGTACGTCGTGGATGGTTTTAGTAGGGCTGTGCGCTTTCACCGCCAACGCTTTGCGGATTAATGGCGGCACCAAATTCAGCGCTGCACCCGCACCGGCGGCTCCGGCAGACATTTTAAGGAATTTCCGACGATCTATTTCCGACATTTTCAGGATCAGTTTTTCAACCAAAAGGCAGAATAAGGCTGCATTTAACCGGATCCGGCTGTTTCCTCTCTCAATTTCATATTCCGTTAATCTGCCATAACCGACCGTTTAAGAATTGACACTCCCGCAAGCGTTACCAAACTCCTGAACCGCCGTCTAAATGAGGATCAAAAACCGGTAAAATGTTTACCAAATCCGTAAACTTTTTTGTATCTTCATGGGCTATTATTTAGAGGACACACTGACCGGCGAGCGGCTGCCGGCGACGATTAGCAGGCTTTCCAGGAAAGAGGTAATGCTGATCAGTAGCAAACAATTTCACTTCGATTGGAGTAAAGAGACCCGATTCGAAGTCTATGCCCTCAGAATCGAACGTTCAAGAGAAATCCTTGGACTCGTTTCTATCGATTACCAGCCTGCAAATTCCGCAGTAGAGATTCGGTTGATCGCGAACGCGAGCGAGCATACAGGCAAGCAAAAACGATACAGCAGGATAGCAGGCTCAGTATTCGCCTTCGTATGCTTAAAATCGATTGAAGCCGGATTTGACGGTTTTGTCTATTTGAGGCCCAAAACAAAAATAATCGACCATTATCGTTCTGTATATGGTTTTAAATACACGGGATTTTCCATGATAACCGAAGGACACAACACTGAACTATTAATAAGCAAATACCATGAGGACACCGACCAAAAGTGAACGAAAAGCAATTGAGAGATTATTCAAGGAGTATACACTTGAAGAACTTGCTGATGCTTTCGTATTTCCAGTTGATCCGCCCACCGCAGAGCAGCGGCTGGTGGAGAAGGCTTTTTGGGCGGAAAGAAGAAGGCAAATGGCCAATCGTACGCCTGAGGAACTCAAACAATCTAAATTACTACAAATTAAATATCAGATCCTGAACTACATAGAGGACAGCAGCCCCGAAGCACATTGGAACTTCCATTACTTCCTCAACGAGTACATCCGTGCGCAGAACAAAAAAGACAAGGAATTCGCGGCAGATGTGGATGTAAAGCCCTATGTCCTCAGCCAATACCTGAATGGCCACCGTACGCCGCCAAAAGAGTTTCTGATCCGGCTGGAACTGCATTCCAATGGATCGATCCCCGCATCGTGGTGGCTTAGATCGCTGCAAAAATCAAAGGAAGTGGAGCTGATGCAGGACACCGCTATTCGTGAACAGGAAAGCAAGCATGTCAGAAATAAAATCGAACTTGCGCTTTAAACGAACATCATTACTTCGAATGAACCTACGCGCATTTCCCGTTCACTACCTGTCGCTGGTTGCGGTTTTCACTTGCTTTCATTTCGCGGCGCTGGCTGCCGACACGCTCCGGGTCGAGGGTGGAAGGATTTCCGGCACCTCGAGTTCCGATGGCCGGGTCAGTATCTTTAAAGGCATTCCGTTCGCGGCACCGCCGGTGGGGGATTTGCGCTGGAAAGCGCCACAGCCGGTAAAGAAGTGGAATGGCGTGCTGGCGTGCGACAAATTCGGGCCCAGCCCGATGCAGGGCGATCCGGCACCTTTCAGTATGTGGAGTGCGGAATTTCTGATCCCCAAAACGCCGATCAGTGAGGATTGCCTGTACCTGAATGTATGGACTGAAAAACAGGGCAAAACAGCAACGAAGAAGCCGGTAGTCGTGTGGATCTATGGCGGGGGATTCGTAAGCGGCGGTGCGGGATGTGCCATTTATGACGGTGAAGCGACGGCGAAAAAGGGGGTTGTGTTTGTCAGTATCAATTACCGGGTGGGCGCATTCGGTTTTTTTGCACATCCTGAGCTAACCAAAGAATCGGGTAAGAATGCGTCCGGGAACTATGGATTAATGGACCAGGTAGCCGCTTTGAAATGGGTAAAAAAGAACATCGCGCAATTTGGCGGTGACCCCGACAATGTGACGATCGCAGGCCAATCGGCCGGCTCTATGAGCGTTAACTGCCTCGTGGTAAGCCCGCAGGCGAAAGGCCTTTTCAACAAGGCAATTGCAGAGAGCGGTGCCGGTTTTGGCAGAAACTACCCTTCGTTGAAGCAGGCGGAAGAGGGCGGCATGAAGGCCGGCCAGGACTTGGGAGTTACTTCCCTGGCAGCATTGAGAAAGGTACCTGCCGACGTGATCCTCAAAAAGGTATTTACGTTCCGGGCACCGATTGTCGACGGCTACGTGCTCCCCGAACCCATTTCCGCCATTTACCAGGCTGGCAAACAAAATCCTGTAACGCTGCTGACCGGCTGGAACCAGAACGAGAACGCGGTGGAGAAACCCAAAACTGCCGCGGAATTCCAAGCCACTTACAACCAGTTACTTGGACCGAAGGCGCAGACATTCTTTCAATATTATCCCGCTCAGACCGACGAGCAAGCGGCCCATTCGCAAAACGACCTTGCGCGCGACGGAAGTTTCGGTATGCAGAACTACGCGTGGGCATTGGCGCAATCGCAGCAGGAGAAAGGCGTGTACCTCTACCGTTTTACGCGAAAACTGCCTGCTACGGGCATCTACGCGCGCTACGGCGCATTCCACACGGCCGAAGTCGCCTATGCTTACGACAACCTCCGTTTCATCGATCGCGCATTGCGGCCACTGGACGCGACCGACGATCAGATTGCGCATATCATGTCGGCATATTGGGTGAATTTTATCAAAACAGGCAACCCGAATGGCACCGGGCTGCCGCAATGGCCTGCATTTAATTCCAATGCGCCTCAAATGATATTACTCGGAGACCAAATAAAAGCGGCACCACTGGCCGAACAGGCCGCACTGGATTTCCAGATTGAACAGGCCGCCAAACGGTAGAATTAACAGGAAGCCGGCTTAAAGCGGTTGTAACCAGTCAACTCAAACCGGCTTCCTATGCTTATCGACAGAAAGACTTTCCTGCAAAACCTCTCCATCGCTGCCGGCGCAGCACTTCTCTCCGATTTCGCACAAGCCGACCCTCTTTTTGTAAAAAAACCTGAAATGCAACTCGGGTTTGTGACCTACCTCTGGGGCAAAGACTGGGATGTACCAACGTTGATCAAAAACCTTTCCGACACGCACATAGCGGGCGTCGAGCTGCGCGTGGAGCATGCGCATAAGGTAATGCCAGATCTCACGCCCGAACAGCGGAAAGCCGTAAAAAAGCAATTTGCCGACAGTCCTGTCAAAATCATTGGGCTGGGCACTAACCAGCAATATGATTATCCCGACCAGGACAAGCTCAAAAGCTCGATCGAGCGCACGAAAGAATTCATCCGGCTGAGCGCAGATGTGGGCGGCACGGGCGTGAAAGTGAAACCCAATGCATTGCATAAGGAAGTTCCTACCGAAAAGACATTGGAACAAATAGGTCTCGCATTGCGCGGGTTAGCGGGTTACGCGGCTGATTTTGGCCAGCAATTGCGGCTGGAAGTCCATGGCGAGGAAACGCAGGAACTTCCGAACATCCGCAAGATCATGGATTATGCCGATCACCGCAATGCCAAAATATGCTGGAACTGCAACAAGCAAGACCTGAACGGGCAGGGTTTTCAATACAATTTTGATCTGGTCAAAAAGTATTTCGGCGACACCTGCCACGTGCGAGAGCTCGACCGTACCGATTACCCCTACCCCGAGCTGATCGACAATCTAGCCAAAATGGATTACAAAGGCTGGGTACTACTCGAATGCCACACCAATCCCGACGACAAGATCGCTGCGCTGAAACAACAGCGCCAGGTTTTCGATACCATGATGGCTAAATATTGATTACCAGCGAACCGCTTTAAATTTCCAGCCGGGCACTTTTTTCTGCATTTCAATTTCATCGTCGCGCTTTTTAAGACCGCAGGCGATGTAATTCTGATGCAGCCTTTGGAGTGCCTCGCGATCCAGCTCCACGCCCAGCCCCGGGCCCGTGGGTACTTTCACACTGCCTTCTTCAAATGGAATGCGGCCACCGACGATCACCTCGTCGCTCTGCCAGGGGTAATGCGTATCCAATGCATAAGGCACGCCGGGTAATGCTCCCCCGAGGTGCACCATAGCCGCCAGTGAAATTCCCAAATGGCTGTTGGAATGCATCGAAAGGCCCCGACCGAACGTCTGGCAAATGCCGGAAAGGGTCATGGAGGCCTGCAAACCACCCCAGAAATGGTGGTCGCTGAGGATAATGTCCTCGGAATGCAGCTCGATGCTCCGCGGAATATCGCCAAAAGAAGTGGTACACATATTAGTCGCGAGTGGAATACCCAGCTCTTTGCGGACTTTCGCCATGTTTTCCTGTCCACGCACGGGATCCTCGAGGTATTCGAGAATGCCTTTCAGCTCGCGTCCGTAGCGGATCGCCGTTTCTACCTCCCAAATCGCATTCGGGTCGACACGCAATGGCACATTCGGGCCGAATGCCTTATGCAATGCGAGCATCGAATCTACTTCCACTCGCGGTTCGAAAACACCTCCTTTTAATTTAATGGACTGAAATCCAAATTCTTTACACATCGCTCGTGCCTGCTCCACGATACTTTCGGGATCGAGTGCGGCAGCCTGGCGCGCGGCAGCCCAGCCAGTGGCATCCGGGTCGGTACCGAATTCCAGCGGGCCGCCTGCACCTTCATATTTATAAAACAAATAAGCCGAAAATGGTACCCGGTCACGCATTTTACCTCCCAGCAAATCCACGACCGGCCGGCCGGTAATCTTGCCGATAATATCCAGACAAGCCACTTCCACCGAGCTAAAAATGTGCACAAGCTTCCGCTGGTCCCACGGCGCATCCCCGCGAGCCGCCGCCGATTCCGTACCGAAATGGTCGGACAATACCTGCCGGATCACATTCAAATTGAACGGATCGCGGCCGATCAGCAATGCCTTAGCTTCTTCCAATGCCGCGTCAATATCGCTATTGCCGGGAATTTCACTAATGCCCGAAATGCGGTCGTCGGTAACGATTTCAACAACCGTACGCAGCGCATAAGGCGCATGCAAGCCCGCAGCATTCAACAACGGCGGGTCAATAATGGCAATGGGGGTAATGTGGATTTCCTGGATTTTGGACATTGTTACTGGTTTGAATGATTGCATGGGTGAATAAAAAGTCAAGTGTTGTCAAGGAGGTCAGGTGTTGTCATTGGTAGTCAGGTGTTGTCAATACCTTCCAGCTCACGCCCCTGCCTCGTCGGAAGCGGCTTGGATAAGCCCTTTGATATACCCGTAACTAAACGCAAACGCCTCATTGGTAGAGCCCGGCGCCTCGTGATGCGGGACGTGGTCGGGCATTACCATACCGTCGAAACCGACGTCGCGCAACGCACGCACGCATTGCAGGAAGTTCATATCGCCATTGTCGGGGTATACCTCCTGGAAATTATTCCAGCCGCCTTTGATATTCCGCAAATGGATGTTGAAAATCTGCTTCCGGTCGCCTACCCATTTGATGATCGGCAAAATCTCGGTTTTCGGGTCTTTCAAACCTTCGGCGATCGACCCTATGCAAAAGTTGAAGCCATGCCAGGGGCTGTCGTAGAGTTGTGCGAACCTCTTAATGCCCGCAAACACATCGGGACTGTTCCAGCGTGTAATACCCCGGTAGCCAACGGGCGTCGGCGGATCGGCAATGTGGTTGCCGAGCTTCACCTTGTATTCTTTCGCCACGGGCAGGCAGCGGTCGAGCAGGTAGGTAATGCGCTCGAACATCATATCGATATTGACGTCGCCGGCAATCGTTTTAGGGTGATTTTGCTTCAATGCTTCTTCATAATTCCAGGTACTGTAACTCGCATTGCCGCGTTTGGGGTCGGTGGTCCGGCCAGTGCGTAGCACGGGCAATATGGTGGTATTGTAATTCAAAAGCGGCACGCCGGTTTTGCCTGCGACCATGATCATTTGCTGTAACTGTTCTATTTCGCGATCGCGCTGGGGACTTTTGCCCAGCATTACATTGGGAAATATCGCCTTATCGATGCCCGACGACGCCAACGGCCAGTGGTAGGCATCGAGGCTGATCCCGTATTTCTCGCACGCCTCGCGCTTGCGCATCGAGTCGTCGAGGTCCCAGCCTTTGCCTTCAATAATTTTCGGGGCGCCGCCGTCGATATTGTAAACACCGTGACGGGCCTTAAATTCGAGATTCTCGACCGAGGTACCACCTGATTGGCAACCCACTTTCATCAAAACCTTCTTGGGTTCGGCTTTAATGGCCGCTGCCTGTAATTCACTTTCGCTCAACACCGTGGCTCCCACCGAGCCGGTGGCGAGCACCTTCACAAACTGATTTCTTTTCATGATCTGATTCGGTTAAGGTGTACAATCACATCCTGTTAGTCGTTCAATGCGAGGAATAGCGCGCTGTGGTCGAGTTCGCCATTGCCTTGCTGCATGGCAGCCTGCATTTGTTTCGCCACGGTTTCGGTGCCTGGCAGCGAAAGAGCGAGCTCACCACCTGTTTTGAGGGCGATTTTGATGTCTTTTTGGTGTAGTTTGATTTTAAAACCAGGCTTGAAGTTGCCGTCGATGATCCGCTGGCCGTGCAGGTCGAGAATGCGGCTTTGCGCAAAACCTCCCAGCAGCACTTCCCGCATTTTGACCAAATCCACACCCGCTTTTTGGGCTAATGTAAATGCCTCGGCCACAGCCTGGATCGTCTGGCCGACAATCATTTGATTACAAGCCTTGGTCGTTTGCCCGGCGCCGGGCTCACCGATGTGCACGATATTCTTGCCCATCGCCTGAAACACCGGTAACGCCCGGGCTAATGCCGCCGCATTGCCGCCCACCATAATGGACAGGGTAGCGCCCTCCGCACCCACCTGCCCGCCCGAAACCGGCGCATCCAGCGCTTCCACGCCCCTTTCCTGCATGGCATCAAAGAGTTTGCGGGCTACCAGCGGTGCTATGGTGGACATATCAATGAATAAACTTCCCGCGCGAATGCCGCCGAGAACGCCACTGTTGACTACCTCTTCCACCTGCGGCGAATCGGGTAACATGGTGATAATGATGTCGCTCCCCGCCGCCAGCGACGCCGCGTCGGGCCACACTTTGGCACCAGCATCCTTCAATATGCCCGACGCCTGGCTGGCCGCGAGCACGCCCACGGGGAAGCCTGCCTTCAAGAGGTTGAGTGCCATGGGCTTACCCATTATACCCAGCCCTATAAACCCTATTTTCTCCATTTTATACAACTATCTGTTTTTGAATTCATTAAACCAAAGGAAATAGGTGCGCTGCGATCATCAGCACCACCAGCCCCACGCACCCCATGACGACGAGCATCGGCGAGAAAGTTTTCAGCGCCTCCCGCTCGGTGAGGTTACTGATCTTGACGATAATCCAGAAACCGGCGTCGTTCATCCACGGTACCAGCTTGGAGCCGCAGCCGATCGCCAGGCCAAGGTATAATGGGTGGTATTCCAAATGGGCGCTGGTTGCCATTCCCGACAGGATACCAGAAGCTGTAATGAGCGCAACCGTAGCCGATCCCTGCGCCGTACGTACAACCGCGCTGATCACGAAAGCGAGCGGGATGAGCGTCATCTGGTAGTCGGCCGTGAGCGCGGCAATGCGGGAACTGATGCCCGTTTGCTGCAAGATCCCGCCAAATGCACCACCCGACGCGGTAATGAGGATAATGCCTCCCCCGCTCATCAATGCCGCCTGCACAAATGCCGAAATACTTTCCTTGTCACCCTTTTTCCGGACAGCCAGCAGTACCAGCGCAATCAAACCTCCTCCCACCAGGGCAATGTTTTTATCACCAACCAAGGCCACAAAATCGACCAGGAAGTGAGCCAGTAAAGATTCGGGCGTAAAGGAGCCCGATTTGATCATCGATTTCAGGATGTTATCCAGACAAATGAACACCAGCGGAAAAGTGACCGGCAGCAGCGAAAACCACAGCGGGGGCAACTCCTTATCGTCCTTTTCGGCCAGCGACCGGATATCAGCCAGCCTTGCATCCAGCGAATCACGGAGCGCTACCGGCCATTTGGCATTGGCCCATTTGGCAAACAGGAACCCCGCGGTGATTGTCACCAGCCCCAGCAAGGTACCACCTGCCATCATCATACCGATCGGGATATTCATTTCTCCAATCAGGAACAGGGGTCCCGGAGCCGGCGGCACGAACGAATTGGCCATGGCTGCACCGCCGGTAATGGCCAGTACCAATAGCAGATAGTTCTTGCCAATACGCATGCTCACAGCTTTCGCCAGCGGGATCATCAGGAAAATCACGATATCAAAAAACACCGGCACACCCAGGAAAAAGCTGCTCACCAGGAACGCAAACGGCGCATTGTTCACGCCCGTCACAGCCAGCATCGACCGCACGATGCGCTCCGCCGCACCGCTTTCCAGCATGGCCTTACCAATGATGGCCGCCATCGCGATTAGAATGCCGATTTTACCGCACGTACTCCCGAATTCCGTAGCAATGCGCTCGCCGATACTCTTTTTGGCCAATGCGGCAGCAGCCTCGGGCGACGAACCTTTCGCAATCGCAAACGCCTCGACCGACGCAGCCGGCGTGAGCAGCGCCACGGCAAAAGCGGCCAGGATCAGTGCCAAAAAGGGGTGCAATTGCAGGAAAATAATGCCTCCCACCACGATGATCACGCCAATGAGCAGAATGAAGAGCGGATCGCTGAATAACACAGTCATTAAAGTCATGAAGAATCAGGTTTTAGGATGGGCGGAGATCGTTCAGCTTTTTGGCCATCGTGCGGGCACCTTCGGCCACAAAGGTGGCGTCGGAGCCGCAGGCAATGAACCGGATGCCCAGCTCGTGGTAGGCCGTATATTCGCTGGTATTAAAAAACAGGATACCGACGGCCTTTCCCGCTTTTCGGGCAGCTTCACACGTCTCGCGAACCGCTTCCCGGAACTTCGGATGATCGAACTGCCCGAAAATACCGAGCTCCATGGAAAGGTCGGCCGGACCGATGAACAGGACGTCGACCCCGTCCGTATTCGCCACCGCATCCAGGTGATTGAGCACCTCCACGGTTTCGATCTGCGCGATGCCGAGGATATTGGCCCGGCTGTTATCATAATATTCCTGAAAATGCTGTCCGAAACCCGTCGCACGCACCATTTTGGCCACGCCGCGGCTGCCAAATGGTGGATAGTGCAAGCCCTGCACGAGCTTTTGCGCTCCCTCGGGGTTCAGGATTTTGGGGCACATTACTCCCTCGGCACCCATGTCGAGCACCCGATGAATGCGCTGGCTTTCCGAACTCTCCACACGTATGATCGCGGCCGTGGGCGTGTGTTCGAGCGCCTGCAACTGGTAAAGCACGTCCTTTTCGGAGCCCGCACCATGTTCCAGGTCGATCAACACCCAGTCGAAGCCGGCCAGTCCGACGATCTCAGCGGTGAGCGAACTGCCGGTATTGAGCCAGCATCCGTGCAGGGTTTCCCCGTTTTGCAGTCTTTTTTTCAGGTTTTTCATTCCAAAATCGGTTGTTACAATGCTATTTCTTGTCCCACCACACGCGCGTGTCGAGCAGGTCGGGACCTTGCGCGGCAATCGCCTTCTGGACATTATCGTGGTTCACGTTCAGTTCTGCGTCGGTGTAGGTCAGCCGGCGGATAAACGGTTCTGTTTTAAGGTCGCTGCCCGGGTATGGGTTGGGTTTTAAAACCGGGAAACCACTGCGACGGAAGTTCGCAAACGCCTCGGGGCCGATCAGGAACGACGCTACCCAGTATTGCGTGTTGATCTCTTCCAGCTCCTTGCCTGCGTGCAACGGGTGAGCGCTCACGTACGAGGCAATGGCCGCATCGCCGATGGCGGTACTGGCCCCATACATTGCGAATTGCTGCATATGGGCCTTGATTCCCTCGGCATACAATGCAGCGGCGTCGCCCGTCGTCCATTTACGCACCACCGCTTCGGCGAGCAGGAGCTGCGTTTGCGCATAGGTTACCAGGAAACTGGGAGCAGTTAACCCCGCCATTCGCGTCCTGTCGAGCTGGCTGTAATCCCACAAGCTGGCCAGTTTCTTGGCCGCTACATCGGCGCTAATGGTCGTGTTGTCGTACCCCTGCGGCATACCTATCTGCACCGCCACCGAGCGGTTGGCTTTCGCTTCCACCTGGTCGGCCCCGCTTTGCGCACCCACGTAACGCACCGCGATCGCCCCCAGGCGCGGATCGTTGTTGGTGGATAGATAGGTCACAAATTCTTCATCCAGGTAATAGAATGCCGACTGCCCGCCATTCAGCGAGCTTCCCACCGGGTTGGTGAAACTCGCCGTATGGCGGATCACCGCATTGTCCTGGTTGGATTGCATTACCCCTCCCGCCACGGCCTTGGCTACGTATTCGGCAGCTTTGGCAGGATTGATTTTCGAGAGCCGCATAGCCCCACGCAGCAACAACGAGTTACCCAGTTTTTTCCATTTCAAAACATCCCCGCCATAAAGCACATCACTCGAAACAGCCGTTTTGGAAGCATCCAAAGCATTCGATGCGGCGTCCAGTTCGGTGAGAATGTCGTTGTAAATGGCCTCCTGGTTGTCGTAAGCGGGCGTGGTATTGCCCGTGAGGAAGCCCGAGCCCGCCTCGGCGTAAGGAATGTTGCCGTAAGTATCGCTCAACACCATAAATGCATAGGCTTTCCAGATCCGCGCCATATGGTACAGGTTCGTACGGCTTGCATCGTCTTTGGTTTTGGCAACTACGTCGGCCAGTTCCTTGATAATAGTGCGGTAATAGGTATTCCAGTTACCCGACGTCACGCCCCGGTTATCCTGGTTGAAGTTGGCAGCCGATCCCTGCCCGCTGAACGGCGTGATCATCTGCTTCACAATCGTCGTTTCGTAACTCAGATTGCCATACACCGGCGCGCTGTTAACGATGGTCGTATTGAGCTGATAGGCAGGGTTTACGGCAGTGAGGGCAATGGGATTGATGTTCATCTCATCAAAACCGCTGTCGCAGGCGTCCATCGCCATGATGCAAATGCCGCTGATTAGTATATGTAATGCCTTTTTCATAGTCGATCGCTTAGAATTTCAGATTGAGGTTGAAACCCGTGCTGCGGGTGATGGGTAAGCCGGTTGCTTCGAGGCCGATCAGGTTGTCGGACGGGAAACCGAACTGGTCGGGGTGGATGGTCGGCACCCATTTTTTGAGCACCGCCACATTGTTGGAGACAATGCTCAGCCGCGCAGCTTTGATAAACGGAATGTTTTTAGGTAGAAACCGCCCGAAATCGTACCCGAATGTGATCTGCCGCAATTGCCACAAACCTGCATTGTACACAAACTGCTCGGCGATATTCTGCGACCTGACCGTTTCATAATAAGCCTGCACCACCGATTTCGTTTGATTCACTTCACCATTCGGATTCACGCCGTCGCCGATAATGAAACCCTCCGCCCGCCCGGGCAGCGTCTCTTTGAGCAAGCCATGCCGCCACGCATTGTGGTTGGTACCAGAAATCATCTTATGCCCGAGTTTGAAATCGATCAGTACCGAGGCAGAGAAGTTTTTATAATTAAAACTGTTGGTAATGCCCCCTACCCACTTCGGTAATGCGCTCCCGAACGCGATTTGCGTAGGCGTGCGCAAGGGCCGGCCATTTCCGGCGTCGAAAACCTGCCTGCCCTGGTCGTCGCGAAGGTAGCCGAAGCCATAGAGCTGGCCCATTGGCTTGCCTACCACCTGCCGGAGCTCACCGGTAAAGTCACCGGTTCCGACGGTGATCATCGCGTCGCTTACATTGCTTCCCAGGTCGAGGGTTTTGGTGACATTATAAGCCGCGTTGAAATTCAGGTTCCAGACAAAGTTTTTGTCCTGGTAAGGCGTCACGTTCACCATCATTTCGAGCCCGCGGTTGCGGCCTTTGCCCACATTAATGAGCTGCGTGAGGTAACCCGAAGCATCGGAAGTCTGCGCTTGGAGGATCTGGTCGGACGAGAGTTTATCATAATAGGTAAAATCGAGCCCCAGCCTGTTTTCAAACAGTTTCAATTCCAATCCCACCTCTTTTTCCGAAACCCGCATCGGCCGGAGGTTCGCATTCGGAACCGTGGAGCCATTGATCGTCGCCAGCGGCTGGCCGGCGCCATTCGGGTTGGGGAATTGTTGCGGATTGATGTTGTAAAACAAATTGTTGGCGTACGGTTGAACATCCGTGTCGCTACCTACTTCGGCATAAGCTACCCGTACTTTCCCAAACGAAATCCACGAGGGCAACGAAGCCGTAAATGCCTGCGAGAACACGAAACTGGCTGTTACCGAGGGATATACAATGCTCCTGTTCGCTGGCGAAAGTGTTGAAAACCAGTCGTTACGAATGGTACCGTTCAGAAAGAGGAAGTCGTTGTAAGAAATTTCCGCTGCACCGTAAAGCGAATTGACCTGCCTTTTGGAAAACTCATAGGTCGCGTCGCGCTGGCGGCCGTTCCCGATCGTGTACAGGTCGCGCACATAAAAATCCTGCACGAATACATTGTGCCGGCTCAGTTTGCGGCGCATCTGATTGCCCCCTGCATTGATATTCAAGCCAATGCGACCGAATGTTTTGTTGGCCGAGATCAGGAAATCAGTATTCAGCTCGCGTACCGAGCGGGTATCCTGCACATATTGGCCATTCACAAAACCCTGAGGCGCTGCCGCTTGCCGTTGGCTTCCTGTGGGCAGGTTGTAATCCTGCTCGCGGGAATAGTAATCCTGTCCTACCCGCACCTGGGCATAAAGCCAGTCAGTAAAGCTGTACCGCACCGAAAGATTACCGAATACGCGGTCCTTTTCCACGTTTTCGAAGCGTTTCAACGCAAAGTAGGGATTGGTCCTGTTCGTGAACCGCGACCATACATATTCATTACCATTCGCGTCGGTCGCGTATTTTTCCAGCAAATCGAGCGGCATGGAATTGGCCATGTTGTAGAGCACCACCGGGCTGTAATCCTGTTCCGCAATGTTCGGCGGGTTTTTACGGTCCTCGTTGGAATAGTTGATATTACCCGAAACGGTCAGCTTTTTGGCCATAGTTTGGGTAAACCCGAGGTTCACCGTTTTACGATGGTAACCCGAGCCGGGCAAAATGGTTTTATTATCCAAATTCGAAAGCGAGAGGCTGAAACCGCCGAATTCCCCACCCGATGACAAGGTAATGGTGTTGGTAAATGTGCTGCCTTTGCGGTAATAGTCGGTGATCTGATGCCGCTGAGGCACATAAGGTACTTCCACGCCATCGAAAAGAATCTGCGTCATGCCCGGTTCGAACTTCTCACCAAAACTCCATTGGCCGGAGGTGGGATTAGGCGTGGTAGGCCGCTTGCCGTTTTCGCCCTGCCCGTATTCATATTGATAATCGGTATAATCGAGCGGTGTTTCGGTGGTGAAATTGGAGTTGAACTCAATGCCGATACCAATGCCGGCGCCGCGCGTTTTGGTCGTAATCATAATCACCCCGTCCTTCGCCCGCGAGCCGTACAATGCCGACGCCGCAGCGCCTTTCAGCACGGTCATCGACTCGATATTGTCCGGGTTAATGCTGCTCAGGCCGTCGCCGCTGTCGGAAGTGCGGTTGGAACCCTTATCGGCCGCATCGCCGCGGGCACCGAAGTTGCTGTTATCAATCGGTACGCCATTCACCACGATTAATGGCGAGTTGTTACCCCCAAACGACGACTGTCCGCGAATGCGGATTTTGCTCGTACCTGCCGGCCCGGAACCAAGCGAAGTAATGTTCACACCGGCCATTTTCCCCTGCAATGCATTCATAAAATTGGCGGTACGGTTCACGGTCATTTCCTCGGTGGGTACGCTGGCAGTGGCATAACCGAGACTTTTGGCTGCCTTTTTGATACCCAATGCGGTTACCACTACTTCTTCCAGTGCCTTGCTTTCGGGCATCAGCGAAACCACCAGGCTGGTTTGGTTTCCCAAGATTACCTCTTTGGATTGATACCCCACAAAACTGAACAGCAATGCGCCGTCGCCTTCCTGAATGTCTATTTGAAATGTACCTTCCGCATTCGTGGTCGTCCCGCGTTGGGTACCTTTTATAATGATGTTAACGCCCGGCAAAGCGGCGCCCTTTTCGTCGGTGACCTTGCCGGAAAGGCTTTTCTTAGGCGCAAGTTGAAGCGAATTGCTCTCCGGGAGCAGGAAACCATTGTCAGCCCCCGGCAATTCGCCCGAAGAGAGAATGATCTTCTTTCCCGATAATTCATATTTGATTTTCAGTGGTTTCAACAATTTAAAAAGCACCTCTTCCAATGTCGTATTCACGGCCTTGATCGTGACCTTTTTCGACGCTTCGAGCACATTGGAACTGTATACAAACTGTACATCCGTTTCCTTTTCGATGTGTGCCAGCACCCGTTTGATTTCACGGTTCTCCGCCTGGACCGTCAGACGCCGGTTCAGGTACTCCTGCGCAGTGCTCGTGTGCGCATACGCTACACCCGCGAGCAACGCCATGACCAAACTCTGTGTGATCGAAAACCTCATAAGTTTCAGCCAGAATTTTCTGGTAATGCGTTTTTTCATACTTTTGAACAGGGTTTAAAGGGTTCTTTTAACCGGGAACTTGCAGATACCGAGCGTGTAACTTTGGCGAGTGGCCGCTCGTGATCCGACCTTGATGGCAGTGAAACCCACTGCCATTTTTCATTTACTGCAACCTTTGCCGCTGACGACGATCTGTCCGTCGACGATCTCGTAGCTGGCCGAAACAGTTTTGCAGAGAATGCTCAGTTTGTCGTACATGCTTTCGTCGGAGAAAGCCACCGTAATTTTGCAGGCCCAAAAGCTGTCGGCGTCGAACTGGACAGGGATACCGTACGATTTTTCCATATCCCTCAATATCACCGGCAGCGGTACTTCATCGTATTTCAAAATGTTTTCAACGGCTCCATTCGGAAGTTTTTCGGGGTTTTCCACCAATGTTTTCGAGAGCTGGTTGGCACTTTTCTCAAAAACCGCCGCCTGATTGGCCGTGATGATGAGGCCCTTCACTTCCTTTTCCAAAGGCTTGTCGACATACACCGACACCTTCCCCGTTTGCACCTGCACGGTGATGTTCCGGTCGTCGTCGAATGCGCTCACTACGAAGCGGGTACCGAGTACTTTGGTCACCACTTTGCCGGTATGCACCATAAATGTCTGCCCCTGTTTCTTCACCGAAAAAATAGCCTCACCCGTCAAATACACCACCCGGGCACTATCGGCAAATTCCGACGGGTAGCTCAGGTAGCTCTTCGGACTCAGCGTTACTTCCGAACCGTCATTTAAGTGGATTACCAATGGTTTTGAAGTGTCATTTCGCGTGGTGACAAGATTCGCCGGGCTCGCGGTATTGGCCGCGAGCTGCGGTGCAGAAGCATTATTTTGATAATAATACCAGCCAATTCCGGCACCTAGCACAAGCACCGCGGCAGCTGCCATCAGCCATCTTTTCCAGAAAATAGTACGGCCGCTTTCTTCGTCATCATCGGAGAAACTGATTTCTAAATGGTCTTCCTTACCGCCGACAGCTTCAATAAACCGTTCAATTTCAGCGCGAATTTCCTTTTCACTGAGCCGCTCCCCATCCACGTTCGCCGCGCGGATCAGATGCTCTGCCTGCCGGAATGTATCGCGGCAGCCGGGGTATTTGTCCAAAAAAGACAACCAGAATATTTCCTGCGTGCCCTGGCCCTGCACCCATTTCCGGAAGCTCTCGTCTTCCAGGAAATCTTCGACGGTATACGATTCGTAAGGCTTCATTCCGGTTTCAGTTCTGTTACGTTACACACTATACGCCTGAGATCAGGTCGCGCCTAGGAACTCAGGTCGTAATGCTTCCGCAGGCTTCCCAGCGATTTTTGCAAGAGATTATAGACTGACTGACGGCTCAGGTTCATGACCTCGGCGATTTGCTCGAAGCTGAGGCTCTGGTAAAAGCGCAGGTAGATAAGCTCCTTCTGCCTGCCCGACAGGCTGTTAAGCACTCCTTCGAGCTTTCTCACCTGGTATATTTCGTGTTCTTCGTCGATCAGCCGGAGGTCGGAAGAGAACTCCACCGAAAACGAGTATTCATCCGACAGCATCGACTGGTGCGTGACATGCTTTTTGGATAACTCGCGCAAAATCCGCGTTTTGAGCACCACGAGCAGGTAGGAACGCACATTGGACACCGCCCCGAAAGACCCCGCATGGGCTGCCCCTGCTGACTGCTGCGTTTTCCAGAGGTTCACGAACATATCCTGAATGCAATCCTTCACGAATTCGCGCTCGCCATGCAGCCTCAGGCCCCAATGGAACAGGTCGGAATAGTAGCCCTGCATGATATTCGCCAGCGCGTACATGTCGCCCGACTGGTAGTCATTCCAAAGTTTCTGAGCTTCATCAGGAGTAATGCGTGGTCTCATCTCGTGGTAGCTGTCACTTTTTCTAGATGAGACTCATTTTCGGAATATATACCCCACTATTTTTATCTTTTTTATTAAAATAATACACGATAGATCCAGAAACGTTGTGCGTGCCCCTACTCCCTCATGTTGACAGGCGACCATTATCTGTGTAAATTGTGAGTAGCTCCTATATAAATGAGCCTAACACTATGAGAAAACTTACTTCGACGAATTACTACAATCAGACGTTCCTGGAAGAGAAATGCACATTGAACGAGCTGATCAACCTGCTTAGCAAACGGTGGCTGACCGAAGTGATGTTCAGCATTGAGGAAGGTAATAATCGCTTTTCGACGCTGAAAGAGGACCTTAAACACATTAGCGACAACATCTTAGCCGATCGCCTGAAATTGCTCGAACAACACAAGCTGATCATCCGCAACGACAACTTCCGCGAAGTACCGAGCCGTGTTGAATACACGCTGTCCGAAACCGGTTCCAAACTCAGCGAGCTCCTCGATGGCCTTTGCCATTTCTCCGAAACCGAAATGGAATTCCCCGAGTAACGCCGCCTTAAAGACCGTCCGCCCGGTCCTTAACAATTGTTAACAATCACTTCGGAAATTGTGAGTGACGGGTCAATAGCCCGTTATTCACCAATCAAATCCCGCAATACCACCGATGCGCAGGTTCCCCCGAATATCGCAGGGAGGTAGGGCATGGTGCCGTAGGCGGATTTTTTATAGTTACTGCCGTCGGTGAGAATAAGCGACTCGCGGATTTGCTCTTCTGTCGAAAATACGGCTTTGATCCCCTTGTAAATCCCCGCCTTTTTAAGGTTTTTCCTGACCTGCTGCGCGAAAGGGCAATTGTATGTTTTCGAAATATCGACCACTTTCAATTGCGTCGGGTCCATTTTTCCGCCCGCGCCCATTGAGCTTACGATGGGTATGTTACGCTTGTAGGCCTGCGTGAGGAAAGTCAGCTTGGGCGTCACGCTGTCGATCGCATCTATAATGTAATCGTAATGCGTTGCATCGAGGATTTGCGCTACCGCATCCGGCGTCACAAAGCTCTTCACGACATTCAGGGTCAATTCAGGATTGATCGCTTTGAGGCGTTCGGCCATGATATCGGCTTTACTCTGGCCGTGATTCGTAGCCAACGCGGGCAACTGCCGATTCCGGTTAGTCGGGTCTACCACGTCGCCATCCACGATGGTCATCGTCCCTACTCCGCCGCGGCAAATGAATTCGGCCGCAAAGGAACCCACGCCGCCCAAACCGATCACCAGCACATGTGCCTGGCTGAGTTTCACCAGGTTTTCCCTTCCAATCAATAACTCCGTCCTGGAAAGCCAGGAAAAATCCTCCATCATTGTTTAAATACTTTACCAAAATTCGATTCGAGCTGCAAAGCAATCTCTTTTTCGGGAATATTCAGCAGCTGCGAGGCGGTTTTGTAGATTTCGCGGATATCGCCACCCGTATCGTCGGTTTCGAGCAGCAGCTGGTCCGGCGGTACCGCCCTGAATGCCTCCACAATGGCCGCATTGGGATGCAGCAGCGCCTTCCCGAACGACAGAAAATAGCCCGCATCAATCACCGGCCGGATTACCGAAAGACGGTTGTTGATCCCATGAAAAATAACAGGCACACAGGTGTCCCTCAAAAATTGCAGGCACTCCCGAACCGCCTTCACACAATGGATCACCAGCGGCTTCCGCAGTTCCCCCGCCAGCGCGATCTGTCGTTCAAATGCCTGGCACTGTGTGTCCCAGTCCGTCGCAGTGAGCTTATCGAGGCCGCATTCGCCAATTGCAACTACCTCCGGATGAGCAGCATATCCGCGCAGCAATTCCAAATCATCGGAAAGCGTTTCCGCACGGACGTACCAGGGGTGCAGTCCCGCGCTTACATACCGGCTGGCCACGGGGTCTCCAAATCCGCTATGCCGGTTTTCAATAGCCAGTATATTGGGAGTACCGGGCGGGTTATGGGTATGGACATCCAGAAACATCGGAACGGCGGCTCATTCAAACGGGTTTACCGCGTACATCAGGCTCCTGGCCGATATTTCGTGGGAATCGATGTGCGATTTGCCTTTATAGTTGCGTACTCTCAGGTTATCCTTCCCCTGATAAACAAAGGAAAGCGTAGCAACCGGCTGGCCGATATTGAACATTTTGGAGCCTTTTTCGGCATAGGCATCAGCCAGCTCCCTCAAAACAGCAACATCAGGAAATTCAAGGCATTTCAGCGTAAAACCATCGATATCGCCATCCCAGTTGAGATACAGTAAATGGCGTTGTTCAGGGGCTATTTCAAAATAAAAATTGAACCGTCGCTGCCCGTCGAATGCCTCAGAAAGTTGCAGCTCCTTCGATTCGGGGTAATAGGTTCTGATTTCTTCGCGTAAGTAATCGAGTGAATTCATCTTGGTGCGTGGGTGGTGTCTTTCAATTCGTGTATAAACAAATATATCCAGCCAGCGGCAAAATTTCAAGGATCAGCCCGGAAACAGTTTGATCACATGCTTAAACGTTTTACCAAGCGGCAATACCTTTCCGTTCAACAGCCGGATCATATTGCCCTCGATATAATGTACGAATTTTTTGTTCAATATGAAAGACTTGTGGATCCGGATGAACGCGTCGGCCGGCAGCTGTTCTTCAAAACTTCCCAGGGTACGCTGCGTGAGCAGGAACTGGTCCCGGCCCCAGACTTTGACGTAATTCCCCAGACTTTCAAGATAATACACGTCATCAAGCTGCATTTGAACCAGTTTCTTGTCGGATTTGATGTACAACGGCTCCGCTTCGTGCGGCACGGCGGGCGGCGCAGGCGCGGTTATCACCTGTTTGCGCAGGGTATACTGCTCCAATGCCCGGTTGGCGGCTTTCAGGAACCGGTCGAAGCGGAACGGTTTCAGCAGATAATCGACCACTTCCAGTTCGAAACTTTCCAGTGCATACTCCTCGTAGGCGGAGGTAATGACGACCAATGGCCGCTGGTTGAGCGTACGCAGGAAATCGAGACCGCTGAGCTTCGGCATTCGGATGTCGAGAAAAATAAGGTCTACCGCGTGGTGATTGAGAAATGTGAATGCCTCGGTAGCCAGGTAGCATTGGCCGGCCTTTTCGAGAAACGGGATGTCTTCGAGGTATCTCAGGATCACATCATGGGCCAACGGCTCGTCGTCGACAATCAGGCAGCGTAATTTCATAGCAGGTCGATTTCCAGGCTGGCTGTAAACACTCCGTTCTTCGCTGCGGTGGTTAACCGGTGCTTTCCGGGGTAGAGTAATGCCAGACGTTTCCGCAAATTAGTCAATCCGATGCCCGTTTGCGCATCCGGCACCGGTTCGTATGAATTTTCACAAACAAAACGCACAGCACGCTGGTCTGCTTTGAGGCTGATACTCAGGAATGCGTCGCTTTCAGCATTTTCTACGCCGTGCTTGAATGCATTCTCGACGAAAACAATCAGCAGCAGCGGGGCGATCAAGATTGTACCATCCGCTATTTCTTGTTCAAATTGCAGGTCCAGGCTTCTTCTCAACCGGATTTTCTGCAATTGAATATAATCTTTCAGGTATTTAACCTCGTCCTCCACCCGCACAAATGGTTCCCTGGCCTTGTAAATCACATAGCGCATCAATTCCGAAAGCTGTAAAATGCTCTCGGGCGTCTGCTCGGAACGTTGCAGGCTTAATGCATAGAGATTGTTGAGTGTATTGAAGAAAAAATGCGGGTTCAACTGCTGCTTCAACAGATCGAGCTCGGCCACGGACTTCTCATGTTGCAGCGCAGTAATAAGGCTGTTCTGCTTCGCCCATTGAATCGCCAGCAACACCGGCAAGCTGATCACCAGTATCAGCATCGCGCCGAACGCGTTTTCAGTCACAAATGGATTGGCCGAAAACACGCCGCCCAGCACTTTACTGAAAGGCAAACTGGCCAGTAACTGCCCCCACAGCGGGTAAAACACACCGATTAACGCGGCCGAACAGAGGATGTAGTACAAAATACCCCGTTCTTTCAGGATCACGGGCACCAGCCAGCGGCTGTTGACATAAAAGAAAAAATACCCCGCGAGGTACATCACCAGCAGTTGCAGGGAATAGCTGATAAATGTAGGTAAATGGGCCGCTATTTTCAGGAGGTGTATCTCAAAACCAATAAGCAGCTGCTTCCCCGAGTGATACAGCGGATTGTCAAGACTCGACACCGCCATCGCACCCAGCACTAATGCAAGCCCGATGATGCTGATCAGCACCGCCTTTTCCAGGCTCAATCTGCGTATCCATTTTACCTCGCGTAACCGGCCCATGTACTGGCCTTCCACCACGAGGATGCATTCCAGCACCGCAATGCAAAGCCCGCCGGTAAACACCACCGGCCATATCAGTTGCTCCGGGTTCAACAATGCCGCCGAGCCCCCCAGCAATAGGGGTAAGTATCCCAGAAAGCATCCCAGCCAGACCCGCCGATTGCGCCTTGCAAAGCGCCCCTCCCCACTCCCCTCGCGTACCCACGTGACCGCGAGCACAGGCGACCATAGCGTAAGTGCCAGCAGCGATTGAAAATACGCCGCCCAGTAATCGTCCCGCCCGATCGTAAACCCGATCGAAATCCAGCAAAACAGCCCTGCGTAAAGCCAGGTATCTTTCCGGCGGGCCAAAACGCCCATTACTTTTTCCAATATCAACATCCTGCAAATAAACCGCAATGCAGGCCTGCTTTTCAAAAATTAATGACGACCGTCGCGATTTTGGTGATATTGGTAAAAAAGGCACAAAAACAGTCTTTCGAATGCATTCGTCACCACAGCATTAGCCTTCCTCATTATTCGTTGAACACCCGGCCATCAGCATCCATCTTTGAAGCCGAAACTTCAAAAGCCATGTCATGCAAAGATTAAAAATCCAGGGGCTCTCCAAAACCTATTCCAACGGCGTCCGCGCCCTCGACCGGGTATCGCTCGACATACCGAACGGGATGTTCGGGCTACTGGGCCCTAACGGTGCCGGCAAGTCGACCTTCATGCGCATTCTTGCTACCCTTACCCAGGCCGACAGCGGGCTGGTCACCTTCGACGGGCAGGATATTACCCGTGAAACTGATTGGCTGAGAAGCAGGCTTGGTTACCTGCCGCAAGATTTCGGTGTATATCCGGGCGTCTCCGCGGAAAACCTGCTCGACCACCTGGCCGTATTGAAGGGCCTGATCCACCAAGCGGAGCGCCGGGAACAAGTGGGCGCGCTGTTGCAGCGTACAAACCTCTACCAGCACCGCAGGCAGGCCGTGAGCACATTTTCGGGTGGAATGCGCCAGCGTTTCGGTATTGCACAGGCGTTGCTGGGCAACCCGCAACTGGTGATCGTGGATGAGCCTACGGCGGGCCTGGACCCTTCGGAACGCAACAGGTTTCACGATCTGCTGAGCGAAATCGGGGAGCATATCGTGGTGATTCTCTCGACGCACATTGTGGACGACGTGCACGACCTATGCCCGCAAATGGCCGTGCTGGCCTCCGGTCGCGTGGTGCTGGAAGGCAAACCCGAAACCCTGACGCATTCGCTGAAAGGCCGTCTCTGGCGTAAAACCGTCACGCCCGCGGAGCTCGCCGAAATGCAAGCCACCATTGACGTGATCTCTACGCGCAGGGTCGCGGGGCGCATTCAGGTGCATGTACTTGCGGACGCATGCCCGGGTACCGCGTTCGAGGCATTCGACCCGGGGCTTGAAGAGGTGTACTTTGCCACGCTCCCGGGCACAGGCCGGAAGGAGGTGCAGCCATGCTAGCCGCCATGTTTCGCTTCGAAATGGGTTACCATTTCCGGCAGATCAGCTTTCGCATTGCCGCATTGTTATTTCTGATCTTTGGCGTACTGATGCCGTTCGGCAACTTTGGCGGTGAAGAAATACACCGGAACGCACCGCACGTGATCAATTTCATCATTTGCCTGCTTTCACTGTTCACGATCTTCGTGAGCACACTCGCCGGCGCGGCTGTGGTGCTGCGCGATGCCCAACACCGGATGGAGCCGCTTATTTTCACGACGAGCATTGGTCGCATGCCCTATTTCGTCGTCCGACTGGCCGGGTTGCTCACCGCCGTATTCCTGGTGATGTGCCTCGCAGCGGCGGGCGCGGCGATGGTCACGTTCATTGCACCCGCCGGGCAATTAGGCCCTTTCCATCTTTCCTACTACCTGGTGCCATTGCTCCTGTTCGGCCTGCCGGGCGTGGTGTTTTGTTGCAGCATCGTTTTTGCGACGGCCCTGCTCACGCGCAATGTCCGGTGGGTTTACACGGCCGGAGTTTTGATGTTTATCGTCTATTTCACGGCCTCCATTCTGGGTAATTCCCCCGTGATGGCTGGTTCCATTCCGGCCCCCGGCGGCCCGGGCTGGGTCGCGGTATTGATAGATCCCTTCGGCTTTACAGCGTTTTTTGGAGAAACAATGAACTGGCCCGTTTGGCGTCGCAATCAGGAGCTTTTTCCAATCACCCCGCTGTTCGTCGCCAACCGCTTGCTCTGGACCGCGATTTCGCTCGCTATGCTGGCGTTGTCGTACAACCGTTTCAAATTCAGGATTCTATCTGAAAATGACGCGCCCCCGGCCCGTAAACAAGTCGCTCAAAAGGTACCCGCTATCGCCTACCGGACCATCCGTACCCGCACCGGCGGGCTGCACTACCTCTGGCCGGCATTTTGGCGGACACTTAGGCTCGAAACAAAAACATTGTTCAGCAACCCGGTCATAACGACGCTCATCTTCGCATTGTGGGTGTTTTTCAATGCGATAGAGCTGTTCGAGAACCTTTCCAACGGGCCATATGGGGTAAGAAGTTACGCCACCAGCGGTATCCTTGCCGAGCAGCTGGTGGCCGTGCGGCCTGCGTTACTGCTGATCCTGTTTTACGCTTCCGAATTGATTCACCGGGAAAAGACCACGGGAATCGAGCCGCTGATCTTCTCCACGCCGGTTTCTGTTACAGCATTTGCCATTGCGAAATCTCTCGCGCTCGTCTTCTGGATTCTGGCGCTGATCACCGTTCACATTTCTGTCGGGGTAGCGGTGCAATGGTTTTCCGGATTTGAATATTTTGAATGGCAAACTTATTTCTCGCTCTATTACTACGCCGGCCTGCCGCTGGTGCTGTACGCGATCCTGATCCTCTTCATTCAAACTATCATTCCCAACAAATACCTGGGAATACTTATCAGCGGTCTCATTATCGGCATTTTCATCTTCGGCCGAAAACTCGGCCTCGAAAGCTACCTCACACGTTTCGCCACCGCCCCACGCCTCCGCTATTCCGACTTCGACGGGTTCGGCCACAGCGGCTTGTCGTTTAACTGGTATATGTGCTACTGGACGCTGGTTGCGCTTGCGCTGGCGGGCATCGGTACGCGCATGTGGGCGGGGTATGCGCGCGGCCGCATACGTACGGGCATTACATCAGCCCGAGCAGCGTTGGTATTTTCATCGGTCTGCGCATTGCTCGCTATCGGAACGGGGATTTTCATTCAATACCGAACCGGCTTTTCGGCGCATAACCGCACGGGAACGACCAATGCGGAATGGCAGGCACAATACGAACGGAAATACAAGCCGCTTGCAAGTCTGCCTCAACCGGTAGTTACGGATGTTCACCTGCAAACCGACCTTTTCCCTGCCGATCACTACTACACCGTAAAAGGTTCCATGCGGATTAAAAACAAATCAGGACAACCGATTACGAGGCTGTGTATCGGGACTGACCCGGAGGTTGAACTGATAAGCCTGGCGCCCGAACAAGCTTCACGGATGTCGTCGGATGAAACCTTCGGCCAGCATGGGTACCGCCCCGATGTCCCGCTCGCGCCGGGTGCTGAAATGACGATCCGTTTCGCGATCCGCGCAGACCGATCGGGACTTAAACCCTTCAACAGCGAGCACTCGGTTGCCGCCAATGGTTCTTACATTGAATTGGAAAAATACCTGCCGTATTTGGGATACCGGGCCGCCTACGAAATCGAAGATCCGGAAGAGCGACGGCAAAATGGCCTGCCTGTTCGCAGAGACGACCCATCGTCCGACCACGAGTATCATTTCATTCAATTTCAAAACGTTATCTCCACCGAAGCCGGGCAGCAAGCCATTACGGTGGGCACATTGGTGAGAAGCTGGGTGCGTGCTGGCCGCAGGTATTTCCACTACCAATCCGAGTCCCCAATCCCCTATATGTTTGCATTGAGCGCTGCCCGCTATGCTGTAAAAACGGAAAAGTACAAAGGCACGACTTTCCGGATCTACCACCATCCCGGACACCTGCAAAACATCGCAGCCATGATGCTCGCCATGAAAGACGCCGTGGACTACGGCAATGCCCATTTTGGCCCCTACCCGCGCCGCGAGCTCACGCTGGCCGAAATCCCCCATTACCCGGGTTCGGCTACGGCCTATCCCGGCCTTATTTTCAGCCAGGAACGAACCAATTTCAGAAGTGATCTGGGCGATAGTACCGGTTTCAACTTCACCTACGCTACCGCCGCGCACGAAACGGCGCATCAGTGGTGGGCGGAACAGGTGGCGGCTCCATCAGGCCCTGGTTATGCATTGCTCACAGAATCCCTCGCGAAATACACCGAAGCCATGGTGACCGAAAAACGGTTGGGCAAAATGTACCTGCGGCCTTACCACGTGAAGGACTCCCAGCTCTATTTCGCCTATCGCAACGCCACCGCCGAAAGAGAAATACCGCTTTGGCAAACCACAGACCAGCCTTTTGTATATTACCAGAAAGGCGGGCTGGCGCTTTTCCGTCTCAAAGAGGTGTTGGGGGAAACGCATTTCAACCGCGCATTACTCGAGCTCGTGAAACTTCATGGTTACCCGCTTCGAAAACCGGATCCTGCCAGCCTCGTCGACGCTTTGAAATGCGGTACAAATACCTCTCAGGCCCGACTGGTCGACGAGCTTTTCAAGAAAGTGATTGTGTTTGATAATGATATTAAAATCCTATCCAACAAACCATTACCCGATAATAAACAGCTGCTTACGTTGGAAATCAATGTCCGCAAAACCGACGAAACCTCGGGCAAACCCGTGCTGCTGAAACCCGACGATGCGATTGATATTGCCGTATTCGATCAGCAAATAACGCCGAACGTCGTGCCGCCAAAGCCCGTTTATCTGCGGAGGCACCATTTTTCCCAAAACCGCTCGGTCATCCAAATTGTGGTGCCGCGCGAGGCGGCGGCAATTGTACTTGATCCGCTCTCGTATATGCTCGATGTGAGCGATCACAACAATATAGTCATCTTAAAATGAGGCCGGGCGGAACTTTGAGTAATGCATTCGTTTTTCCATGTTAGCTATACCGGCATTGTATGGAACTCATATTTGAAAAGGACATTCAAGACTCATTTCGCATCAGCCATTTTATGCACACCGGGATAACCGGGCAAATACCGGAACGCCTCTCCTACCACCGGATCCTTTTTGTAGAAGAAGGCTCCGGTGTGGTCGAAATTGACGATGCACGGTTTGAACTGGCAGAGAAGACGCTTTTCCTGCTATCGAAAGGCCAACTCTGCCGCTTTCCCGAAAAAAGCACAATTACCGGCTATGAGCTGTGTTTTGGGGATTGTTTCTGGGAAAAGGCGCCGGGCAGCGCGAGTAACTGCAAGGCTGTTTTGTTCAACAATGCTGCGGAAAATCAGCGGCTGCCTCTCAATGACTCCGCTCTTTCTGAACTCAATTTCCTGTTTCGATCACTACACCATGAATTTGAAACAAGGGATTACGTCAACAAGCTCGACGCGCTGGCGGCTTATCTGAAAATCATCATGATCAAAATCGCGAACATCAATGCGGAAGCCGGAGCGGGTTTTGATACTCATGAAAAACAGGCGTACCGGGCTTTCATCGAGCTCGTGAGCCGGAAATACCGCGAAATGCACGAGGTCGCCGAATATGCCGGGGAGCTGAATATATCGGCCAGGCGGCTTTCGGATATTTGCAAGCGCTGTGCGGGCAAGGGTGCGAAAGAGCTCATTAACGGGCAGCTGGTGGCCGAGGCGAAACGGTCGTTGCAGTTTTCGTCGCAGCCGGTGAAGGAAATTGCCTACCACCTGCATTTCAGCACGCCTGAGCAGTTCAGCCATTTTTTCAAGAAGAATGCCATGATGTCCCCGCAGGATTACCGCGCGCGCTTCGTCAATTTTGGCAGGTGATCCGCGGAATCTGACATTCCCCGGTGCTGCGGGCAGGCCTAATTTTGTGGAAACAAAAAAACACAAAATCATGTCTACCAACACATTGCAAACCATCGCGGGCATCCGCATACCCGATAGTAAACTGGCCAACGACGCCACCGACCTACTTCTCGAACACGGTACCGAATTTATCTACAACCATTCATTGCGGGTATTCCTATTCGCCTCGCTGAACGGCAACCGGGAAAAGACGGTGTACGATCCTGAATTGCTTTACATCAGCGCCGTTTTCCACGACCTGGGGCTGGTACCGCATTACAGCAGCCCCGACATGCGCTTCGAAGTGGACGGTGCCAATGCCGCCCGCGATTTCCTGAAAAGCAACGGGTTACCCAAAGAGTCGATGCAGCTCGTGTGGGACGCCATTGCCCTGCACACGACCATCGGCGTGGCTGAGTACAAGGAGCCGGAAGTGGCGCTGCTGTATTCCGGCGTCGGCCTCGATGTAATGGGCGAAGGTTACGAGCAGCTCAGCGCAGCCGACCGCGAGGCGATCGTCGCTGCATTCCCTCGTAATGATTTCAAAAACAGGATCATACCCACATTTTTCTCAGGCTTCGCGCACAAAACAGGGACCACATTCGGCAACATCAAAGCCGATGTATGCGCCTACATGATCCCCAATTTCGAACGTAAGAATTTCTGCGACTGCATTTTACACTCACCTTGGAGCGAATAGCGGCGGTCGGGTATTGTGATTATTTCAAATAGCCGGGTACTTCCTCGACAATCGTTTCAAACAGCTTTTTCGCGCTGGTATGCTTCAATACCGGCGCGATCTGTCCTCCCCAGAACATGATCAGGTCGTATTGCTGCTTTTCGGTGGCGGCTTTGCGAAGCGGCACGATAAACTGGTTTTGCAAAGGGAACGGCAGCAGTTCGTCGTTACGCCCGGCAATGGATTCGGTGTAGCGGCTGCGGATACCACGGCCCAGGCGGCCCGTCGAAACCTTCGTCAATGTGGTGTAACGCGCTGCGTCCGAATGCAGGAGATTGCGATGGTATTCACTTGCCCCGGACTCTTCGGTAGCGAGGAATGCCGTGCCGATTTGCACGCCCTCCGCCCCGAGGGTGAATGCGGCTGCGACGCCGCGGGCATCGGCAATGCCACCGGCCGCTACTACCGGTGTTTTTACTTTTTCACGAATCTGCTGCACGAGTACGAACGTGCCCGTGAGCGATGCCTCGGGAGATTCCAGGAACGACGGCCGGTGACCGCCGGCTTCAAAACCGGACGCGATAATCACATCCACACCGGCATTGTCCAGTGCAATCGCTTCATCGAGCGTGGTAGCATTGCCGATGAGCTTAATGCCTTTTTTGCGAAAATCTTCCAGGATAGTGGGAGAAGGAAGGCCGAAAATAAAGCTGAAAACCGGAGGTTTGGCAGTCAGCAATGCATCGACCTGATTCTCGAAACGGGATGGATAAGCTTTGGGCTTTGCCGGCAACGGTGCCCCGACTTCGTCGAAAAACGGTTTTACGAGCGCAGCGGCTTTTGCAAATTGTTCGTCCGAAACTTCCCCGGCAGGAAAGTCACTGTCGGAAATCCAGAGGTTAATGTTATAGGGTTTGTCGGTAGCCTGTTTCAGCTCCTTGTCCAGTGCTATAATTTCGTCGGGGGTGAGCATGTAAGCACCGTATCCACCCATTCCACCCAGGTTCGAAACCGTGGAAACGAGTTTCACCGAGGAAAGGTTGCCCCCGAACGGGCCTTGCAATATCGGATAGTCGATTCCCAGCACGCGGGAAACATTGGTTTGATTCCACATAATCCAGGTTAGCGGGCAGTAAGTGAAACCCGCTACGCAAATTAAGCAGAGAAAACGATCGGTCTTATGTGACTTACATCACAATTTTGTGTCAGCGCGATGAATGGTAAAGCCGGCTCAAAGTCTCGCGCGACACGCCCAGGTAGGAAGCGATAAGGTGCTTCGGCACGAGCTGGAACAGGGTCGGATATTGTGCCAGGAGGTCTTCATACCGCTTTTTGGTATCGTTGGTCATCAATGAAAGGAGCCTCCTTTGCGATGCCGCGTAACCGCGGTTGGTTCGCCAACGAAAAAAATGCCCGATTGCTTCGATTTCGTGGCAAATCTTCTCGCGGTCGTCCGCGGATATGGACAAAACCTCGGCATTGGCCACGCAATCCACGATCACAGCGGCCGGGTGCCGGTTGTACAACGCATCATAATCCGATGCCCACCAGGTCGGCATGGCGAATTGCAGGATGGTCATCCTCAGCTCGTCGTTCATGAAGTAGGTTTTAAGGCAACCACTCAGCACGAAATACTCCCGCGTCACCGCGTCGCCTTCACGGATCAGCATTTGCCCTTTCCTGAACGATTCGTGTTTGAAGCAAGCATAAAAACCGTCGAACTGCGCATCGGTCAGTTCGACGGTTTTGGTAATATGGTCTTTCAGGATTTGCCGGGCGTCCATTGCGGGTCTGTTTCAGTCCTGAAATATAAAAGTTTACCACAAATTATGGCTCATTGGTAATCGAGCCAGGCTGTGGCCTTGCAAGCCTTATCCGTTTTGAACCTTACCCAGCGGGCAGAGAAATTCTTCGGGAATGGGAAGGAAACTATCTGTCCGGGCTTCACTGTGAACGTTTTATAGGCCATCCACGGTCCGTTACCCACCGGATCGGCTTCGAGCGTAAAAGTCACGGCTTCCTTCGCATTGTGAGAAAGTTTCAGACTCTTTTGATCATAAAAACCAATCAAATAAGGATCTGAATGCGCGCCGGCCTGCACCTGCGTATCTTTCCAGGGGCCGCCGTGGCCGGTGGGTTTGCCTAGTTTCCACAGGTCGTCGATCGCGCCGGCCCATACGGCCGCCTTTTTGTCAGCCGAAACAATGATATGCTCGCTATTTTGCATCGATTTCGGGTCGATCCCCGTCATGACCAGCAAACCGCGGTAGGATGCATAGTCATGAATGCGGAGATTGTGCGAAGAAACCGGGCGGATTTTGGCATAACCATCGGCATTCTCGGCAGGCAGCTCATAAAATGTACCGTGGCAGTTGAAAAGATCACGCTCCGTGGCCACCTCGCGGCAAATGCGCAGCGAGGCCTGGTTGGTGAGGCCTGTGAAAGCCTCATTACCCAGCGGTAACCGCCACCGGCGGCCTTTGTCGTCGACCACAAGCACGGATGATGCGTCCACGGTCACGACTTGTTTAGGAATAGCAAATTTGGTTTTGATAAACGAATGCATTGCCGCATCCTCCTGGCGGTTGAGCTTCATATTGCGATCGAGCTCGTAATAACCGACCTCCCCCGGCTTTGCACCGCTGAAATCCTGCGCAGCCAATCCCAGTACCCGCCGATTGTCTCCCAAGCCATACAACAGCCCCCCGCGGCTGGCCACCGAACCGGCATTGCTGAGTCCTTTGAAAATCGCATCCGGCGTACCTGCACGGCGGTCGTCGGAAGTATAGGTAAAATGAACCGTTGCCCGGGTAGCATTGTCGGGCCGCACACGTACCCATTCGCCCGACTCTGCATTGCTGAAATCCGCGTTGAGGGCCATATTCGGGCCTACATTCACCGTTTTCAGCACCGACCATTCTCCATTTCCCTTTTTATCCACTTCAAATACAAAGCGCGTTTCGCGCTCGCTCTCGTTGCGAATCCACACCGCACGGTGCGCCCATCCTGCAAACAGGAACGGCTCCGAGTTTTGTCCGGCTTTCACTACCTCGTTCAGCCACACCGAACCTTCGGCCGAATTAGGACCAAGCTGGTCGGGCAGGTTAAGGGGTGTAAACCAAAGATTGGAATTGGATTGTCCGGGGCCTTCTATCCCACCCTTGGCTTTGCGTTTGTTCAAAAACTCGCGCTGGGCCGAATCGTCGCAACCGAAAACGAGGCGCTCGTTCCAGCGGGTGAAATCACCGATCACTTTCAGGTAAGCCGTGCGCGGACGAATGCCGCCGCTGTTGTGCGAATTGAATTGCCCCGGAAACTTCCAGAACATGCCGTGCATGGTCATCAGGTAATCGGGCTGTTGCGCGGTGCCTACGTCGCGGATGCGCGGCCATTCGGTATTCCAGCCGTGGGCGCCATCGTAGGCGTGGCTGGCTTTGGGCAGGCGGTAGAAGCTCCATTTACCATGATCGCGCACTCCCACCAGCACCGATTTGTGGTCCCAGCCGGTGGCCCATATCGGGTCGGTGGCGGGGTTGCGGTTGCCGTAAATACCGCCTGGACCCGTAACTTCCACAAACTGGTTGCGGCGAACCACCTTCCAATTCTTTCCATCCCATTCCGACAATGAGCCCGACTCGATATCGAACTGTATCTCGGCCTTCCGCCCCGGTTCGCCGTTGTTGGAGTACACCGCCACGCCCTGGCCCGAGTAAAAACCCTTCCCGTGCGTACCCGGAAGCAGGCCTTTGGTTTGGTAGGTCGCCTTGTCGGTTTCCTTGTCGCGGTCGATGTTGCCGTCCTCATAGAGCATTTTAGGCGTAAGTGTTTTCACATCCACTTCATAAAAACCCTCTTCCATCGTTCCGTAAAGGATCTTTCCGGCTGGGTCGGTCAGGTGGCGGGCATTGCCTGTGTGGCGGCCGGGCATATCCATCCCCGGCTTGCCTTTGTAAGGTATCGTGCGTACCTCGCCTCTGCTGTCGATGGCGTAAGGCCCGATAAATAGCTGGTTGCTTTCCCGGTGGATCATCCGGTTGGCCGGCGTGCCGCCGATACTTTCGGGGCGCACGGTCTGTTTGAGGTCGGCGCTGATCTCGTACAGCTTATCCGACGAGCCGAATGGCAGGTGCGGACCGTAGGTAATCGCCCACAGCTTCCCGGCCCAGGGCACAACGGCACCTGTGCCGCATTCCCCCTCATTGTTGTACATGGCCAAATGCGGGTAAATACCGCTGTATGAAGGCTGCTTCGGGGTTTGTGCCGCCACCGGCAGGGCGATACTCATCACGGAACCGGCCACAAACGCCCACATACGATTTCTCTTCATCGAAAGACTCATAGGTTTGATAATCAACTGGAAAATATAGAATTAATATCCGGCATTCTGTGTGATGTTCGGGTTCACACGCCGCTCTACGGCCGGGATGGGCCAGAGGTACTGTCGCGATTTGTCGAAACTGCGCTGGGAAAGCGCTTTCACATCCGTACCAAAGCCCGAATAGTCGGCCAGGCCGTCGTCGTCGAGCGGGGTAACGCCCGGGAAGGGCCATTTGGCCCGGTTCTGCGCCACCGGGTCTGGTAAGCCGACGACAGGCGTCGACAATGCCTTTTCGGCCAGCTTCCAGCGGATCAGGTCCATATACCGCAGTCCTTCGCGCGGGAACTCCACGCGGCGCTCGCGACGCAGCACTTTGCGCAATGCGGCAGCATTGGTAACGGCAATGGCGGGATAAGCCGCGGTTTGGTCCACACTAACACCATAAGCACGCGCCCTGACGAGGTTAACAGCGTTCAAAACGCTTTCATCGATCTCTCCGAGCTCTATTTTAGCCTCTGCGTACGTGAGGAGCATTTCGGCGTAGCGGATCACGATGGCATCGTTGTCTTCTACGAGCCGGTCGGGCCACGTCTGGTCGATGCCTTTTTTCCAAAGCAGCCCCGTGAAGCTCGCAAATGCGGCCACGGCACGGGTATCTTTGTTGGGTACCCGCCGGTTCTCCTTCGAACTGAACACTGTTAGGGAATCCGGGTGCGGCATGTAATTGTAGCCGAGCCATTGCGTGTTGAACTCCACAATGGTCGCCGTCAGCCGCGGGTCGCGGTTCTTGAAAGGGGTCTTCGGGTCGTACAATGCCGACTCGTCGATCGGCTTCCCGTCCGTGCATTCGTAGGCGTCCATCATGTCACGCGTGGGCAGTTGTGCGCCGTACCCGCCCGCATTACGCGAGATATTGTCCTGCACATATCCCGCACCATTGAAAACCTGCTGTTTTTCGTCGCGCGGCACGCTGATGATCAGCTCCTTGCTCGTCTCCCCGGCTTTCAAAAAGAGCTGCGAATAGCTGCTGTGTAATGCGTAAACGCCCAGGTCCATCACCGCTTTCGAGGCATCGCGGGCGAGCTGCCATTTGCCTGTGTACAATGCCGTGCGTGCCTTGATCGCCAGCGCGGCACCTTTCGTCAGCCTCTTCGTTTCGGATGCTCCGTAGGAAACGGGCAGGTTGGCGATGGCGAAATCGAGCTCGTCGAACACAAATTGCAGGACCTCCGCCTGGTTCTTGCGGGCAATGCCATAGGATTCCTCCAACGCCACGGGTTCAGTCAGCAGCGGCACGTCGCCGAAATGGGTGACCAGCCGGGAATACTGGTAGGCGCGTATCAAACGCATTTCCGCTTCCAGGCGCAGCATTACGGCGGCCGGTGTGTTCGCAGCGGCACGCTCTTTGTTGGCAATAAACGAATTGACGCGGGCTATGGCTTTATAGGAATTGAGCCAGAAAGTCTGCACGCCTGCGTCATCGGCGTTCATTGTGCCGCCGATCACGGCGTTGGTCAGTTGCCCGCGGTGCCACTCGTTATCGCTGAACAGCTCGTTGTCGTTGCCCCAGAATGCAAGGCGGTACAAATCGTTCACGGCGAGTTCCAGCTCGGTCTGGTTCGAATAAAATGTGCCCGTGGAAGCTTCCGACAGCGGATTAAGGTCCAGGGTATGGCAGCTCGTCGCCCCGGCGAGGAGCATCAGGAATAGGGTCTTTTTCATGTGTTATCAATCAAATAGGGTTACTAAAACCGGATGGTGGCACCAGCCATGAAAGTGGCGACGATCGGGTACGAATAGCTGCCCGATTCCGGATCGAGGTATTTGGGGAATTTGCTGAGCGAGAATACGTCGTTGGCCGAAAGATAAAGCCGCAGCGATTGCACGCCGGTCTTTTTCAGCACGTCCTGTTTCAGGGTGTAGCCCATTGTGATGTTTTTCAGGCGGAAATAGGCACCGCTCATCAGCCAGTAGTCGGAAAGCGCATAGTTGGCGGCATTGGATGTTCTCGAAAGCCTTGGATAAGTCGCTTTCAGGTTCTGATCGGGTGTATTGTTGTTGCTCCAAAACTTTCCTATCATTTCCGACGGCATATTGCCAAATGCCTCAGCGAACGGTTGGGTAACCTCTGAGCTCAGCCGCGACAGCTTTTTGGCAACGCCCTGAAACGTCACACCCACGTCAAAACCCTCGTAATCGGCCCGCAGGTTACCGCCGTACAGGTAACGCGGCAACGCGCCCCCGAGCAGCACCTTGTCGTCGGTCGTGATCTTGCCGTCCTGGTTCACATCCACGTACCGCACATCACCCGGTTTGGTAGTCACATTCAGCACCGGCGCTCCTTTGATTTCGTCCATCGTTTGGAATAACCCATTTGAAATATACCCGAACCATTCGTTGTACTGGCTCCCATTGCGGACGATCTGGTCGCCACGGAACTCGGTACCCTTCAAATCACCGACGGTCGATTTCGCATCCGACAGGTTCGCCGAAACCGAGTAATTGAGCTTATTAATGCGGTCGCGCCAGCCTAGTTCCAGTTCCCAGCCGCGTACGTTCAGCGTTCCGGCATTCTGGTTGGGCTTGTCATAACCCATGTAAAGCGGGATATCGAGCGGCAGGAGAATGTTGGTCGTCGTCTTTTTGTAATAATCGGCTGCCAATGTGAGGCGGTCGTTCAGGAACGAGGCATCCAGGCCGATATCTGCTGTACGACTGGTTTCCCAGCTGATATTTTCAACCGCATACACCTGCTGCGCACCACCTGTGAGCGGCACCACGCCGCCGTTTTGGTAAAACAATGCGGTAGAGAAATCGATTGTGGCCATATAGGGATAATAGGCCGGGTTACCATCCTTGTCGAGCAGGCGCTCGTTACCGGCCTCACCCCACGAGCCGCGGAGTTTCAGGAACGACAGCCAGCGCGTGCTTTTGAGGAACTGCTCTTCTGAAACTGTCCAACCAGCCGAAACCGACGGGTAAATGGCCTTCCGGTATTGGGATGCAAACCGCGACGAAAGATCCGAACGGAGGTTTCCCTGGATGAAGTACTTGCTTTTGAAATTGTACTGCAACCGACCGAAGAATGAATGCAGACCCGATTCATTCGCGCTGCCATTATTATCGCGCAGCTCTGTCGAGCCCGAATTGAGGTAGGGAAAGCCCGTCAATGCAAACCCGCTGCGCGAGGCGCCCAGCGATTCGAGCGAGCGGTAGTTTTCCTCAAAACCCGCCAGGATATCAATCGAATGGGCATTGTTAAACTCCCTGGCATAGTTTGCGAGCACCTGACCGTTGATCGTCACACCCTCCGACCGGCCTTCGGTCAGCACCGTCCGTGCCTGATTCATGACCGTACCCACAGTGCCGTCCGGATTGGTGAAACGGATCTGCTTGGAAAAGTATTTGGTTTTATCAAAATCGAACACGGGGGCTACCAGGGCTGTCAATGTGAGGCCGTTCACCGGTTTGTAGTTGAACTGCATCCGGCCACCGATCTGGTTGTACAAGCCTCTGGAAAAACCTCCCTGGCGGATCTGCGCCAACGGGTTACGGCCGTCCTTACCCACCGCGAAGTTGCCGTTTTGATACACATCGTCGTAAATAGGGGGCATAATACGCGCCTCGTAAATTGGGTTGTAAGCGCTGCTGGGAAGCTCGTTGGCATTACCTTTGTTGGTGGTCCTTTTGTAAAAAACATCCAGGTTCACGCTGATTTTGTCGTTCACCTGCATATCGTTATTCACCCGGAACAGGTAGCGGTCGTACGAACGGTTATCATAGAACGCACCCGAGCTTGCATATCCCAGAGATGCTTTTGTTTTGATTTTTCCGGTGCCCATGGTGAAAACGAGGTCGTGGCGCTGACGCGGCGCGCTCTTGCGCGTGAGGATCGCCTTTTGCCAATCGGTATTCGGAAAACGGTCGGGGTTTACGCGGTTGCTGTCGAGGTAGGATGCAATGTAGGCATCGGCAAACGGTCCGGCGGAAGCACCATCATTCACGGCCTGCTCATTGAAATACCGCATATAATCCTGCACACCCACATATTCGGGTGTGGCCGTGGCACGCTGCACGCCATATTCGTAGGTGTATTCAAGGCTCCCCTGCCCGCTTTTGGCGCGCTTGGTCGTGACCAGAATCACACCTGCCGCCCCGCGCGAGCCGTAGATCGCCGCCGACGCCGCGTCTTTCAGCACGGTAATGTTCTCGACATCGCCCGGGTTCACGTTATCAATGCTTGCCACGGGTACGCCATCGACGATCACCAGCGGGCTGTTCGTACCAATGGTGGTAATACCGCGAATGAGGATGCTCGAACCGGAGCCCGGTGCTCCGCTGCTGCGTGTGACCGAAACACCCGCCACGCTACCCTGTAATGCGTCCGACACCTGTAATGTCTGTCTTCCGCCCACGTCGCGCGCGCCGATCGAGGAAATGGCGCCGGTAAGGTCCTTCTTCTTCTGGGTGCCGTAGCCTACCACCACCACTTCCGACAAAGCATTATCACTTTGTTTGAGGGTCACATTCAGTTTTGTCTGGACACCGGGCGTAATGTCCTGACTTTGGTAACCCACAAATGAAAATGTGAGGGTGACGGCCTCGCCATCGGGCAATGCAAGCGTATAATCACCATTGGTATCTGTAACCGTTCCGCGCTGGGTACCTTTGATCACAATGCTTACGCCGGGCAGGTCTTTTGCGCCTTCGTCCGTTACTTTGCCCGTAAGCTGCCGTACTTGTGCCAGCAGCGGTCCCATCGAGGCAAGCAACAAGGCGCAGCCGAGTAGAATTTTTTGTCGCATATTTTTTTCCAATATTTAGGGTTTCAAGCTGTCCCGGGGCCCTGGGATTGCACAGATCAAAAATTTGAGTGAGCAAATATAAAATTGGACAATACGAGGATTTTCAAATGCGCTTAGCCAGTTCGCTATCCAAAATTATGGACAACCTAAAAAGCTGACATACAGAAGTTTATTGTATGATTACTATGGAGAATGGACAAGACAAGGCGAGCTCTTTAGACCTCCTCGATCACTGTTGTCAACTCGTGGCGGATACCTACGGCAAGCCCGACAGTTCGGAGTGGACGAACAGTGATTTCATCAGGCTTTGCAGCATCCTTTATAAAAAAACGCACGTGCAGATCAGCCCGAATACCCTGAAGAGGATTTTCGGGAAAATAAAAACGGATGCACGGTATTACCCACAGAAGGCCACGCGCGACGCATTGGCGCAATATGTAGGCTTTGCCGATTGGGATCAGTTCACCCTTGCGCAGTCGCGGCAGCAGATTGCACCGCTCCCCCACCGGCCCGAGGCCGAGCCTATTATTCGGCCGATGGAAGTGCCGATACAGCAGCCAACAGCGCGGAAACTGCCGGTAAGGAAGCTACTCATGGTTGCATTTGCGTTGATCGTCGTCGGTATTGCAGCCTGGCGGGGATTTCTTTTGTGGCAAAACGATAAGCCGGAGGTAACGTTGTTTTGTAAAAATCCGGAGGGAGATAACCCCCATTCGGCCGTTTTTGTGGTGCGGAATTTCAGGAACGTGGCCGACCTCGCCGATGAATACACGATTGAGTTCGGAGACGGTGAAAAAGTGCGTCTGAATGGCAAGGACAGCGTTTACTCAAACTATTATGAAGTACCTGGGCACTATCTGGCCATATTGAAAAAGGCTGGTGTGCCGCTGGATACCGTGCCCGTTTTCCTGCACACCAACGGCTGGACTGCCACTGCGAATATGATGTACGACACCACCCGCGTGTATCCCATTGAGGCACCGGGCCTTTTTTCTCAGGGATACAACAGCATCAGCGCCAGGGAAATAGCCCGCGCCGGCGTCGATACCAACCGGACGTTTTTTGTCGATTTCATCAATACCCACCTCACCGGCATCGACGGCGACAACTTCGAACTTCTGATCGACGTCAAAGCCTCGCCTCCGCGACCGGGTGTGCGTTGCTCACAGGTACGCGTGACGGTATTCGGGGATTCGTCCAATCACATGGTGGATGTTATGAAACCCGGCTGTGCGCATTGGAGTAAATTGCAATTTTCGGAGCTGCACAAAGACGGTCGCTCGGAAGGCCCCAACTTCCTCGGCGCCGACCTCACCACCGGCGGAACCGTCTCCATGAAGGTCGTGAACCGCCGGGCAACTTTGCTGATCAACGGCAGGGAGGTTTATAAAAACACTTACAAAAAGCCGCTAAGGCACATTTATGGGCTGGATATCATGTTTGCGGGTATCGGGACTGTGCGATCGGTGCGGTTACGGGATTTAAAAACGGGCAAACAGTTCGCGGGGAATTTTTAGCGATTGCTATTCCGATGATAACTCAGCCTTCTCCTTTTTCAGCGCTGCTTTTCTTCTTTTTCGCCACCATTTGATCGTCATTACTGTACCGATAGCCAACAACACAAATGGCCATACCGCCACTAACGTCACTGCGAATGCACGGAGATTCCCTACACCGCTCTTGAATGCGTCGGCGAGTTCAGTGAGAAATGGGTTCGCTGTGTCGATCGGTTTGTAGAAAACAATATGCAGCGTGGAGTACTTGATGTCCCCTTTCAGCTGCCGGAATTGCGCTTCGGTAGCTTCGATGTCCGTCCGGATTTCGCCTAGTTCTCTCTCTATTTCGAGGATTTCCTTCACCGTATTGGCTTTAACAAGCAATGCGCGATAGCGGTTTTCTATATCCTTCTTTGTTTTAAGCCTCGATTCCGTATCCACATATTGAGCCGTTACATCCTCGTTTGAAATCGATTTTTCCCGGAAATCAGTAACTCCCGCGGTCGCCGAAGCCAGAAATGTTTGGAAACGGGCCGCCGGCACGTGCACTACCATCGTGTAACTCACCGCATCGCCCCTGCGCTCCTCCTCGTCCCGGCTCACATAAGCCTTACTTGCCCTCACAGAGGCCATAATCGTTTTACGCGTTGCCTCCGCATCCTCGGTTTCGAATTCAATGCGGCCTGTTTTGATAAATTTCTTCTCGGTGAGTATTCCGCTTGCCGCTCCTGCCGGTTCTACATCCTCCTCCGCCGGTGCTACGACTACTTCAGCTGTTTCGTTTTTATCCTGTGGTGGCACTTCGACCTTCATCAAACTGACTTCTGAACTGTCTTCTTGCTTTGGCCCGCTGCATGCTGCGAGTGCCAAAAGCATGATCGAAATTGAAATAAGTCGTTTCATGGTTATTTTTATATTTAATTTTCTTGAATATATATTTGTAACTGATCAAATGCAACAGGGCTTGTATAAATATTTCATATGAAAAAAGATTACGACCAAACCAATGAGCGGCCGGTCCGCGGCGATGAAGGAAAGATCATCGCTACCAGCTTGATCCTCTTTATTGCGTCCACAATCCTTCGCTACCTCGGCCCCGACGGGGCCTCCTGTTTGTAGAATATAGATGGTACAATATTCATCCAGGCTTCGTAGGTGCCACCTCGCGTAGGCAGGCGGCACCACGGAGCCTTCCGTTGTTTGCAATTTTATGTGCTATAAACAGGGAGCTGCGGCTGGGCGTTCTCAAGAATAATTCCCCTATCTTTGTGCCCAATATGTCAAGGTCTGAAACTACATATCGCCCATCTGCTGACATTGCAGCCTGACGCCGGTCTTCTGAATTAACTTCTTTTCAGGACCCGCGATTTCCTACTGCTTTGATCTAAATTTTCTCCATGCTATGCGCGCGGACAGGCGATGTGCTGCTCATAGCTCAGACTTTACAACCATGACATCTCTAAATCAATACGGGTGGAATACCCATTTTGAACAACATTTCCATACTTACCAGGCACAAGGACTCGAAGCGGGCCGCGTTACGGCCATCGAAGGTTTCCGCCACAAGCTCATAACAGCCAGCGGCACGGCAGACGCTATGCTTTCAGGTGCACTTATGAACAGCGCCGACAACTGGGATTTGCCCAAAGTGGGCGACTGGGTCGCATTCAAATCCTATGACAATGAAGGGATTATCATTTCCGTACTACCGCGACTGAACGAACTGAGCCGCAAACTCCCCGGCCGTACCACCGAGAAACAGGTGATCGCAACCAATATCGACACCGCATTCATCGTGCAGGGCCTCGACCGCGACTTTAACCTCATGCGTTTACAGCGCTACATCGTGCAGATCATGCAATGCAACATCCGCCCGGTAGTGCTGCTTAATAAGCAAGACCTCGTGCCCTACCCGGAAAGTTACAGGCAGGAAGTGTTGGCGCTGGGTTACGATTGCCGGGTACTGCTGCTCAGCGCGACCGGCCAGGCGGGACTCGAACAATGGGCAAGCGAACAGTTGCTGCCAGGCAATACATATGTGCTCATCGGCTCCTCGGGCGTGGGGAAAAGCACGCTCGTCAATGCACTGCTGGGTTACCATTTGCAGGAAGAGGGCGCTGTGAGCAGCTTCAACCACAAAGGCAGGCACACGACAGTTTCGAGAAATCTCGTAATGCTGCCGTCCGGGGCGATGCTGATCGACTCGCCGGGAATGCGGGAATTCGGCGTTACGCTCGAAGCCGACGACCAGGGGATGCAGTATCATCCATTGCTGGCGGCACTTTCGGCCGAATGCCGGTTTCACGACTGTACGCACCAGCACGAGCCCGGGTGCGCGGTCGTGGCGGCGGTGCGCGAGGGCACGCTCCCGCGTGAGGTGTACGAAAGCTATCTGAAAATCAGTCGGGAGCAGGCGCATTACCAAACCGACTCAGTCGAGCGCAAGCGGGTTGAGCGGCAGTTTGGAAAGATAGCGAAGCAGGTGGTGCATTACAGAAAACAGCGGAAATATTAATGTAAAAGAAAAAGAGGAACTCGCCGCCCCTCTCTTTACTCAAACTACAATGAAATCATGTCCGGAGACCGGACGCTATTAAAAGCGTCCGGAACTCTGTTCTCTAATCATTTTGGCGTAGCCACCGAGTAAACGGTAGCTTCGGGGCTGAACCATTGGTTTAATAGCCGGGATTCTGAATAATCTTTTTATTCTGATCCACAACCGGTTGCGGTACGGGGTTCATGTACATTTTCTTGGTAAAAACGTGCGGGTGATTTAAACCCACCACTTCATACACCCATTTGCCTTTGTTATCAGCCGGCGAGGTATTGGTGATTTTCATCCCGTGGAAGTCCTTGTTCATGACATCCTCGGCTATCACCCAGCGAACGATGTCGTAAAACCGCTTGGCTTCGAAGCACAGCTCTACCCTGCGCTCCCGGCGGATGGCTTCGCGCATGGTTTCCTTCGTAAGACCGGCCGGAAGTTCGGGCAGGTTGGAACGTTTGCGGATCGCATTGATGGCCGAGTATACCGACGCATCGGGGCCAACTGCTTCGTTCTGAGCCTCTGCATAGTTCAGCAACACCTCCGCGTAACGGTAATACACATAATTCTGCCCGCTGGCGGCGCCCCCACGCGGCTTCAACGGGTTGATTTTCTTTTTGAAATAATAACCGGTATTACCCACGTCGTCGGTACCGAAATCGATCTGGTTTTTCGAAGGTCTTACCTTATCGATGCGGGTGTAAATGGTATCGACCTTGGCCATCCAGTCTTGCTTATAGGGCGCGCCGTCGTAAACGATGAAGTCATAAAAGCGCTTTTCGCGGTTTACGTAGGGGTTTTGCGGGTTGTAGCCGGAAGTCGGGTCGGAAATGGGCTTGCCGTTGGCCATCGCAAACTGGTCGACAAGCTCCTGCGTCGGGCAGTAATTGCCCCAGGTGTAGTACACGCCGTCAATCCACACCGGGCCGCCGTATTGCTCGTAGTTGGAGCCCATGATCACCGCCACCACCTGACGGTCCCAGATCACCTCGGAGTTGTACTCGTTTTTCTCCCACCAGAATGCATTGATATCCGGGAACAGTGCATATGTGCCGCCGTAAGTATCAATAAACTGCTTGTTGGTAGCCGCGGCCGTTGCCCAGCGTTTCGGGTCGAAATTTCCGAAGCCTACCAGCTTGTTCGGGTCGGCACCGGCTGCGGGTGTGGCCGCATTGAATGCCGGGCTCGCCACGTACAATTCTAGCCAGCCTTTGAGCGCGAGCGCTGCGCCGAGGGTAGCACGGCCGGCGTCGGCATCCCCATTGTTGTATTTAACAGGCAATGCTTTGTTCGCCACAATTTCGCCCAGCTCCTTGGTAATGAAATTGAATGTCTCTTCAAATGTGGCGCGGGAGCGGTAAAGCTCGGCCTCTTCCATCGTGTTGCGATCGAGCACTTCGGTAATGATCGGCAGACCGCCGAGGTGCATAAACATTTCGCTGTAATAATAGGCCCGCATAAACCGCACTTCGTCGATGCGTTTTTTGCGGTAAGCCTCCGAGAAGTTGGCCGAGTTTTCAGTCACTTTTTGAATGAACAGGTTGCATTTGCGGATTTTAAGAAATCCCGCAGCCCATGACGCATAATCGGTGGCATTGCCATTGGCGTGGTCCATCGGCGTGCCGTTGTTCACCGCCGGGTCCACGATGCCCTGCCGCCACGAATAGGACTTCCAATAGAAGCCCGCGTCGTTGTCGTCGGTGAAATTATCGAGGTTATCGGGCGAGTTCCATTTGTTGGAGAGCGCAGTGTAAATGTCGTTCAGAAACAGGTCGGCATTGCCTTCCGAGGCCCATTGCATGTCGTCGGTCAGGCGGCTTTTGATGTCGTTTTCGAGAAAATCCTCATTGCAGGATGTCGTGAAAAGGCTCACGCCGAGCATCGTAAATAATATGGTATGTCTTATTCTTTTCATTGGTTCAAAGTTTTCGAGATCAGAATGTCACATTAAGCCCAAACACGTATACTCTCTGGTTCGGATAGGCCGTTTCACGATCCGTGTAGCCTACTTCCGGGTCCATGAACTTCAACTTGCTGAACGTTAGCAGGTTTTGACCCGACGCATACACCCGCACATGCTGGATACCGATAGCACGTGTAAGGCTCTTAGGCAGCGTGTAGCCGATGATCGCGTTTTTGAGGCGCAAATGGGCCGTGCTCGTCATCCAGAAATCCGACAGCTGCGTGTTGTTTGCATAAGGTGCTTGCGTGGCGCGCGGGTAGCGGGCATCCTGCGTCTGCGGGGTCCAGCGGTTGTCGTAATACTCGTAGCTCGAATTACTGTTGTTGTTATTGAATGGAATGGTCTGGAACTGACGGATGTCGAGGCTTGCGAGCGACGAACCCTGGAAGAACAGGCTCAGGTCGAAGCCTTTCCAGTCGGCAGTGGCATTCAATCCGTAGGTAAGCAGCGGGTAAACCGGCTTGCCGATCATTACCTCATCATTCGAATCGATTTTACCGTCCGGTACCCCCTGCGGGCCGCTCACATCCACATAGCGAATGTCGCCCGGCCGCAATGCACCGAACTGCGTTACATTGTAGCCGTCGGCCGCATTGATAAGGCCGTCGTCATTCTTGTCGTCGTCGGTGGTGAACAATCCGTCGGTTTTATAGCCGAATTGCGTTCCCAGCGCTCGCCCGGTACGGCTGCGATTAGGATTGTTGCGCGTGGCTGCTGTTTCGAAAACCTTGATCATCTTGTTTTTAGCATAACTCACATTGCCGTTGATACCCAGCCGAAGGTCGTTCTGGAAGCGATAATTGGTACCGAGGCTCAATTCCACGCCGTTGTTTTCCATGATACCGCCATTCTCGTCGGCCAATGCCAGCCCGTACTCTACCGGCACACTCACAGCCGGCGGGAGCAGCATTCCCGTGCGTTTTTCGTGAAAGTAATCGGCCTCGATCGTCAGCAAACCACGCCACAGGGATGCTTCCAAACCGACATCAGTTTTAGTAGAAATCTCCCAGGTAATGTTCTTGTTAGCCTCGTTCGGCACTACCGCCCCCTGCACCATCGAGCCCGGCCCGAATGCGTAGGCATTGCCATTGAGGTTGTAGCCCGTCAGGTATTGAAACGCCGTACCCGCCAGGTTCCCCGATTTCCCCCACGACCCGCGTACTTTCAGGTTGTCGATCCAGTTGAAGCCATTTTTGAGAAAATTCTCTTCCGAAATCACCCAGCCTGCCGAGAATGCCGGGAAATACCCCCAGCGCTTGCCCGGCGCGAAGTAGTAGTGGCCGTCGTAACGCCCCGAAGCTTCGAGCAAGTACTTGCCTGCGTAGGCATAGCCCACGCGGTACACGTAGCCGATTTGGCTGCCGGTCGACGAGGTACCACCGTTGTCGAAATCGTTTTTGTTGGAACTACCCATATTCAGCTCGTCGACGTCCACGGCAAAGTTGTTGCGGCGTGCCGAAAACAGCTCGTAGGTATTGTTGCGGGCCTCCGCCACGATCAGACCGGTGAAATCGTGCTTACCGAATGTGTTGTGGTAGTTGAGGTAACCCTGGTAAGTAAATGTCTGGGTTTTGATAAACTGCTGCGCCAGCCAGGAGAATGCCGCCGCTCCCCCTTCCGCGGTGGAAATTTCGCGTTTATAGGTGTAGGGAGTGGTCGTTAAATCCTGGGTGTAGTAATAGAATGGCTTGTGGTAACCCTTCTTGGTGCGCTGAACAGGGTCATAGCTGAATGTACCCTTAACGCTCAGCCCTTTGATGAACGGCAGCTTTTGCTCGATAGCGATGGTCGTCAGCAAAGTGTTGTTGGAATTTTTGGTATAACCCGCATTCAAAACCCCTACCGGCGAGTTTCCCGCAAATTCTCCCCATAAACCATTGCTGTAATAAAGGGAACGGATCGGAATGTATTTGAATCCGTTGCGAAACAAGTTCCCCGCCGAAACCGCCGTATCCACCGACGATACCCGCTCGACCGAACCGATCAGCGAAAGCGAAACCGTGGTGGTTTTCGTTGCTTCGGCCGTCAGGTTCATATTATAGCTGTACCGCATGTATTTCACGGGGTCGAACATCCCGTTCTGTTTCAGAAAACCGAAACCCGTCTGGTATTTGATCCGCTCCGAACCTCCGCTCAGCTGCAAAGTGTAGTTCTGCATTGGCGCATTCATATTCACGAGGTCTTTCGTGTTGCTGATCGGGTATTTATCAGGGTTTTCTCGGTTCAGGTCCGTGTAATTTTCGACCAGGTCCGTCGCAAATGGCAATTGCGTGCCGGTGGGGTTTTCGTTCAGGTAAGCTTCGTTTTTGAGCCGCATATAATCCTGTGCGCTGAGCATTTTGGGATAATATGTGGGCGACTGCGAGCCATAGTAGGCACCGAATGATAACGTAGGCGCACCGGTGGCCCCTTTTTTGGTGGTGATGAGCAATACCCCGTTCGCACCGCCCAAGCCATACGGCGCCACCGCAGCGGCATCTTTCAGCACGGTTACGGTTTCAATGGAGCTGGGGTCGATCTGGTTGATATTGTCGCGAATGACGCCATCCACTACCACCAGCGGTTTGTTGTTCCCGGTGGTACCAATGCCCCGGATGTGTATTTCAGGCGAATCGGACCCGGGCTGGCCACCGTTCGGGCGCATACTTACCCCCGCCACGCGACCGGCGATCGAGCCGGAAACGTTCGGTACCGGGTTCTCCGCGATCTCGCTGCCTTTTACCGCCGCAATCGAACCCGTTAGCGTCGATTTCTTCTGGGTACCATAACCGACCACCACTATTTCGTCCAATGCTTTGGTATCGAGCTGCAATGCCACGGCGAGGTCGGTGCGGCTGCCTACAATTACTTCCTGCGAGAGGTAACCTACAAATGAAAAGATCAGCGTCGCATTGTCATCCGGCACATCGAGCTGAAATTTACCCGAAACGTCGGTGGTAGTACCGCGCTGGGTGCCTTTCAGGATAATGCTCACTCCGGGCAGCGGCTCATTTGTCTCGGGCGAAGTTACGGTTCCTTTGATCGTGCGATCGGCGGCTGCTACCATATTTCCGGTTGAACCAACCGCAGGTATTTCGCTGGTTTTCTTCGGCGCGCGGGAAAGGAGAATCTGGTTGTTGCGCACCCGGTAGTTGATGTCCAGCGGCAGCAGCAGGCGATCTAGCACGGCGAATAGCTTTTCCTGCCGGGCATCGATGCTCACGGTTTTTTGGAGGTTCACCAAGCCGCTGCTGTATGCAAATTTCACTTTCGTACCCTGTTCAAGCCGGGTGAGGGCCTCGTTGAGCGTGACATTTTTCAAGTCCAATGTCACATCACGGTTCAGCAGCTCCTGGGCCGGCGAATGGCTCGCCACAGCCACCACCGAGCAAATGCTGATCAATAGTAACTGATAAAAAGTCAGGCGCATGATATGGAGTAGCAATCTATGCCATGGATGAAAAGGTTTTTTCATAATTTTACGGTTGACCGGGTTAAAATTCAGACAATAGTTATCCTGCCAAGCCTGCCTTCGGGCGAGCCTGTGAACCGCACGTTCCGGGATGTTTTAGCCGGGCATTTCCATCAGGGGTGTCGCAACCACTCCTGATTTTTTTGTGGCTAAAAGTTGCTGGATGAGGGGAATCTATGTTTTCATGGAGTTTGTCAGGGGATTGATTTGGGAAGCTGTTTTGGATTGTTATGGGTGGTTATAGGTAGTCAAGGGTTGTCAGGTATGGTCATTTGAACTGGGGTTGACGGGCTTTAACGGCAACCTTGTCCTTTCAGTGTAATAGTTTCGCCTTCCATGCGGTAGGTACTTCCCAGCAGCGTGTCGATCATATCGAGGATCTCGGGCAGGCGTTGGTCGGTGAAATCCACTTTCAGGCGGCAGTCTGCCAGGCCGTCGTCCGCGAAACCGATTTTTACGTGGAAAGTCTGCATTAAGCGCTCCGCGACCTCTTTCATAGGCGTTTCGTTGAAAACCAGCGAGGCCGACTGCCACAGTTCTTTATCCGAATCCTTCTCCGCCACTTTCAGTACTTCCAGGTGTTTGCTTTTTGGCTCGAAAACCACCTCCTGTTCCGGCCGCAGCACTACCCGCTCTTTCATTTGCGCGTTGCCCACCTCCACACGGCCTGTCGCGACCGAAACCTTAACCGTACCCTCGCCCGGAATCGCCCGCACATTGAAACTGGTACCAAGTACCTTCGTTTGCAGATCACCGGTATGGATCACAAATGGCCGCGACGGATCTCGTTTCACTTCAAAAAAACCTTCGCCCGAAAACAATACCTCCCGGACTATAAAAGGATGGTCATGCGATATCTTAGCTCCGGGATGCAGCCAGACCACGGTACTATCGGGAAGCAAGTGCGGCAAAATTTTATGTTCTTCATTTACAAACGTGAGCACATCGCCATCAGGCTGCGCGGTTTGTTGCGCGATCTCTTCCTGTCTTTGGTATAAAAAATAAAGCAGTCCCAGACCCACTACAAACACCGCTGCAATGCGTCCGATGTAATGCCACAGGCCGTATACGGGTGTGGCAGGCTCGTCGCTTTTGCGCAATTCGGAGAGGTAGGTTTTGATGCGGTTATACAGCCGGTCCTGGTCCGCGTCCGTAAAGGGCTCATCGGCAGGCTCATCCAGCTGTTGGTACCATTCATTCACCAGGCGACGCTCTTCGTCCGAGCATTCATTCGCCAGGTATTTTTTAAGAGTTTCAGGAGATAACGGGGGCTTTTTCATTAGGTGTATTTTTTACACTTATTAGTCAACTAACAGTACAGTCATGGAAAAGCGGGAACAACCCTTACTCCAATAGGAATTTTTTTTCAAAAAATTGGATGCGTCAAATGATCGGAAGCATAAGTACCGCCAGTGCGATGTAGTCTTTCATTTCCACCCGGAGGATTTTCAGCGCCTTACTGATGTGCGCTTCCACCGTTTTCTCGGAAATCTCCATCAGCCCGGCGATTTCTTTGAGGCTGTACCCCTTGCGGCTCAGCGTAAACACCTCGCGGCATTTCTCGGGCAGTTTGAGCAGCGACTGCTCATAAAATTCATTGAGGGTGTTGAAATCGAGGTTCTCCGCCGTGACATTATCCGGCAGGAAATCCTCGTCATCGAGCGTGAGGACCTGCTTGCGCTGCTCCTGGTGATAGTAGTTGATAATGCAATGGCGGAGCGTGCCGTTGAGATAGGCCTGGATATTTTTTTGTATATCAAACTTATGGCGTCCGAGCCAGAACTTCACGAAAGTTTCCTGTACCAAATCCTCCGCGATCGCCTTCACGCCCGTCTTTCGGATGGCCGTATGCACGAGCAGCCGCACATTCCTGCGATACAACTCCCTGAATGCCAGTTCCTCGTCCTGCTCGCACACAAGCGTCATCAAGGCCTGTTCGGAATAGCTGCTGTATGGGTGGTTCACGGGCAAAGTGGTGGTAACAAGTTGAAAAAATGCAGGGAAACACTCGGTAAAGCGGAAGGTGTTTACAATTTAATGATATAAATCATAATAATTATCCATCATTAAAAAACAAAACCCCGCAGGGCAACCCAGACGGCTGTACCCTACGAGGTTTTGGAAAAACCGTCAAATGGATACCTTCGCTACCGGCGCGCAAACGGGCATTTCATGCGCATGGGCGCGCTTGAAAGTCAGTTTTTTTGTTAAAATCTTTTCCGGTACGGCAACTCCCTCTCGGATTTTGACGAACTGGTTAACTGCGACATTTCGCAGTTTCTGCACCTTGCCATTGCCATTCCAGCGGATCTCGATCTCATCAATAACCTTCGCTTGTCCCAGGCCTATCTCGCGTTTGAATGGTTGAGATCCGAAGCTTCCTCCCGAGGAAACAACGCGGTAAACGCTGCGCTGCTTGCCATTTTCGGTGAAGGTAAGCTTGATCTTCGAACCGACAGCCGCCTTATTGGAGGCTACACCTTCGAGGTCCATGGAAATCCAGTTGTTGGCGCTTTGCCCGGGGTTCAGGAAAAACGAATTCTGGTAAGCATCACCAATGTAAGCGCCGCCCATTTCAATGTAAATGTCCTGGTCGCCGTCGTTGTCCATATCGGCAAACGCCACAGAATGCCCTTTTTGCAAGCTTCCCACTTTCGCCGAAGTAGTCACATCCGCAAAGCCTTTACCTGCTGTGTTTTTAAACATCTTGTTAGGTATCAGAGATTTGTAGCTCGGATTCCCTGTTCCGATGAAAATATCCAGATAACCATCATTATCAATGTCCCCGAAATTGCCGCCCATCGCGAATCCCGTTTTATCGAGTCCCATTGCCTTGGTGACGTTCGTGAATGTGCCATCGTGGTTATTGTGGTAAAGTACCGGCTGTCCATGGAATGCGGGAGAGTTGCCCAATCGTTCGGCTGCTGCGTAGTAGCTCAATGCGTAATCCATGGTATAGTCCCCGCAGAGAATATCCTGCCACCCGTCGTTGTCATAGTCCCAGAACCAGGTTGCGAATCTTCGGTTCTGGTCTTTGTCCAGCGTGGCGGCCTGTGTTGCATCTTCAAAGCTGATCCTGCCATTGCCGATGCCTTTATTCCGTAGCAGAAAGCGGCGTCCGCTGAGTGTCGAAATGAAGAGGTCGTTCCAGCCGTCGTTGTCATAATCGCCCGATGTCACGCCTTTCACAAATGCGGCTATTGCCGAATTCGTTTGCTTCGCCACCTCGGTAAATGTGCCGTTCTTGTTGTTCAGATACAGCTCGCAGGGATGGTAGTTGGCCCCGATCGTCGTTTCGTTTCCGATAAATACATCCAGCCAGCCATCGTTGTTAAAATCGTTCCAGGTGGCTGTCTGTGTCGGGTGCATGGATAGCAGCCCCGCGTCGATGGTCACGTCGGTAAAAGTACCGTCGCCATTGTTGCGGAGCAGCGAATTCGGCTGGTCTCCGTAAGGGCTGCCCAGCCATGCACCGCGCAGCACGAAAATATCCTTAAAACCATCATTGTTATAGTCGGTCTGCATCATGTGTAATCCACCGGTGAACTTGTTCAACCGCGAAAACTCCGATTTATCGAGGAATGTCCCGTCGCCATTATTTTTGAAATAGTGCATCGGTTCGCTCAGGTCCCAGCCCGACATGGCCAGGTCCAGGAAGCCGTCGTTGTCGAAATCCTCCGTAATCACCCCACCGGCCATGTTCCTTACATCCAGTTTCAAATCCGGCGCGATATCTTCGAATGGCTTCACACCTACGGGATCGTCGGCATCCATCGACGGGATCAGCATCGTTTTCGGCACGCGCGCGGGGTACTCACCCAATGTCATATACGCGATGTTCAGCAACCACAATGCCTCATAATCATCCGGTTTTTCGGCCAGCATTCTTTTGTAAATATCTACGGTACCTTTCGAGCCTCTGGTATTGCGATGTACCCCGCCATTTTTGATGGGTAGTATGCACGCATCCACCGAGTGGTTGTTGATACAATTGATCTGCTCCCCGAAGCGCAAATAGGCTACCGCCATGTCGTCGGTTACCTTACGCATGACGCCGGGCAGAGCCTCAAACGGCCCCGGGTTCCGTTCCAGGCCTCGGAGAATGGCGATCGCATCATCGGGTCGGCCGAGTTGGAGTAGTACATTGGCCTTGAAATGCCTCACCCTGAACTGCTGAGCCACTTCGCTCGGGGGTATCGCTTTCAGAAGGGAATCGAGGTACATAAGCTGAGCCTCAGGGCAGAAATTATTCTGATAGTTAAACACCCTTTGTTTCGACTCCTCCAACAAGCCCAGCATTTTGTCTTCCGACGTCGGCTTCGTGCACAGGCTTATCGCCAGCGCGCCCGTAAGCACGACGGTAAAAAGTATAAGTTTTTGCCTCATGTTCTAAGTGTTAGCTTTTTTTCGAATACCATAAAGCATACACGCAGCTGCCCCTTCATGCGGCATTGCGGCAAAAAGGGGTGTCTTACGTACGATGCTATCTCAAAAAGCGGCCTTGGGAGGAGGCGAGGCGACGTAAAGGAACAAAGAAGGGATTGTTAGCAGAATACCTTTAAAACCGGTGTCCTTCCGGATCCAGTCTATGACGAAAAACCAGTGTTTTCTATTGAAGGTGAGGTAATCTTTCAGGAAATTTTTGAGCATTTGCGGCGCTTTGCCTTTACCGTCCGTGACACCGCCCTTCACATGTTTGTCCACATGTGACACGAGGTCTAGGTAACGGTCTTTTGCAGAGATATCGAGCTTGCATTTGACATACAAAGTATCATTCATTAACTGCTGCTCGACAATCTGATAAAAATCATCGCCCCGCCGCAGGCGTCCTTCTGCCTGTTCGGCCACCTGCCAGTCGGTTTGGTAAGGGACCATGATTGGGATTTTCAGCACCAGCAACTCTTCGGGAAGCACATCGCCGGAGGCAAGCTCTCCGCTATGTCCATCGGCAAAATACTCCCCTATCCAATACACGAGCGGAAAGCCCATGATATTGTAGAGCAGCAACGTGCACATCAGGATAGAGAAGACCTTTTTCACCGGACTGTTTTCATCAAATGTAGGCGTTTTTGCAAAAAAATTCGTCATAAATATTCTATCAATATTTCCATTATCCGGCGTGCCCGATAATTCTCCGACGGCTACTTGCGAACACCCACCGGAAATGCGATATATTAGAAGTCTACACCATTCCAACCAACCAAAACGTGTGAACACCATCGAGCTACTTATTCACCAGAACGCCAATACGTACGACTGGACCAATAAACTCATCCACGACATTCCGTTTGAAAAGTGGGAGATCATTCCGGGTACCATCGAGTCGAGCATCAGCTGGCAGGTCGGGCATTTGATCATCAGCCATTACTTCCATACGATGATGGTTATCCGCGGGCACCAAATGGATATCCTGCGGCAATTACCTATCAAAGATTACAGCGACTACTTCACCGTCGCCCGCGCCGAACAGTCCGTCGGAAAATTCGCTCCTGAAAAGCTGTTTTCAGATTTAAAAATCATGCAGCAAAAATCCCTGGAAATCCTAGCGACCGTTGCACCGGAAGAACTCGAAAATCCATTAGAACCAACGCCGACGCCCCATCCGGTTGCTACCAACAAATTTGAGGCCATTGACTGGAACGTGAAGCATACCATGTACCACTGTGGTCAGATCGGCGTGCTGCGGAGGGTTGTGAGCGGGCGGTTTGATTTTGGGCTGCGGGTGAGGTGAGACGACATCAATATTCTGATATATTTGTGATTACACAGTTCCGATAGTTGAGTTTTCCCCGAATGGTATGTCTTACAAAGTTTCGCCTCTTCCATTAAAAATAGATCTTGAAACCAAGCCCGTTTTAAAGAAAGTTGCTGCGGCCAGAAGCGCGTTAGCAGAGCTTAAAGGCTCGGTGGCGGGCATTCCGAATGAGACAATCCTCATCAATACATTATCGTTACAGGAGGCAAAAGACAGCTCCGCGATCGAAAACATCGTCACTACACAGGACGAACTTTATCAATTTGACACATTCGCAGGAAAGTTTAAAAACCTGGCGGCAAAGGAGGTACACGCCTACGCGAGCGCGCTTCGGAGTGGATTTGAAATTGTGAGAGAGGCTGGGTTTGTCTCCAACAACCATATTTTACAGATTCAGGTTACCATCGAAGCCAACAATGCAGGATTCCGGCGAGTGCCGGGCACGGCATTGAAAAATGACCTGACTGGCGAAACAGTATATATGCCGCCGCAGAGTTATGACGAGATCGTGGACCTTATGTCTAATCTCGAAAAGTTCATAAATGATGATTCATTGAGCGACTGGGATCCACTTATCAAAATGGCCGTCATTCATCATCAATTTGAAAGTATTCATCCATTTTATGATGGAAATGGACGGACCGGCCGTATTCTGAATATTCTTTATCTGGTAAAAGAAGGCCTGCTGAATATTCCTGTATTGTACCTGAGCCGCTATATCAATCAATACAAGGCCGACTATTACCGGCTGCTCCAAAAGGTACGCACCGATAACGCGTGGGAAGAATGGGTGCTTTATATGCTGGACGGAATCGAGAAAACTTCGTTGCAAACTATCCGGCAAATTCAAGGTATCAAGGTATTGATGTTGAAATGTAAGCAGCAAATGCGTAGTGAACTGCCCAATATCTATAGTCAGGATTTATTGAATAATATTTTCAGGCATCCATATACCAAAATCGATTTTGTGATGACGGATTTGGAGGTCTCACGAATCACCGCAACTCGCTATCTTGATCAACTCGCTCAAAAGGGTATATTGCACAAACAGAAATTGGGTCGGGACAATTACTACATCAACATGGATCTTTACGAGCACCTTGGCGATATCAATAGCTCTCCGCAACCGTAACATGTATAGGAAAGTGCTATTTTCTATGCATATCCTAAAAACATGTATAGAAAAGTGCCATTTGCTATACATATTCCAAAAACACATATAGAAAACCCCCATTTTCTATACACATTCACTCGTACAACGCCGTCATCCGCCTCCGGAAATCCTCGGGCGTGTACCCTGTTTGTTTCCCGAAAAACCGGGTAAAGTAGGCCGGCTCTGAAAAGCCTAGTTCGTAACTGATTTCCTTGATCGGTTTGCGAACGTAGCCTATCTCACGCTTGGCTTCGAGGATGAGGCGTTCGTTGATCATCTGGCTGATCGTTTTACCGAATGAGCCGCGGGCCAGTTCGTTGAGCCGCTTGGCACTGATCGAGAGCTCATTGGCATAAAATTCGGCTTTGCGCTGCTTCCGGTAGTTGGTTTCGATGGATTCCAGCAGCATTTGCAGGCGTGGATCGCGCGGGGTGGCGGCACCCGGCGCCGGGTCGCATGTCTCTTTTTGAAGATCAATACAATGCAAGAACCAGCTCCGGAGATAGGTTTCGAGGATGGCCGGGCGCCTCGCGTCGTCATATTCGGCGCGGATCAGGCCCAGCAACGTGTTCAGAATGGATAGACGGCACTCGGGGATGGCGACGGAAAAGTTGGTAGAATATTTGAACAGCTTAAAAATATCGTTGCCAATGAGCCGTTCGAAAAAATCTTTGGAAATGGCCATCAAAAAGCCGCATTTGCCGCGCTGGTCCATATTGTGCACCTGGTCGGGCAGCAGGAGAAAAACCTGGTTGCGCGCGATGGGATACCTGTTAAAATCAATGTAATGCGCCTGCCCGGGTTCAATGTCGGTGAACCACAGCAGTTCGTAAAAGTCGTGGCGATGGATGCCGTTGAAGAAATGCTCGTCGCCATCCTCGATCGTCGCCATCGCGAAAAAGGCATCGCCGAGGTCGTGCAGGGGAAATTCCGTGCGCTGCTGCTCCTCGATCGTCTTGCCAACTATGTAATCCATATCCTTTCCCACTTCTTGTTGCGCCTCGCGACCTCAAATATCGGCAGCGGACGCAGATCCTGCAAAAACACAAATCCCCGCCGGCCATCAGGTGCGGCGGGGTTTGTAGTACTTCTAAAACCCAAACTATTTGACCTTAACAATGGCGGTAATAGCCCCGCCCTCAACTTTGAGGCCTTGCTTGGCGGTAGCAGTGGCGATATCCACCGTGTACACCCAGCTGCCGGCTTCGGTGTTGATGCCCACAAAGACGCTCTTTTTGTCATCGCTGACCGTGTTGTTGTTGTAGGAAGCCGACGACGACGCGATCACGTCGGGCACGCCGATTACCCATGTAAATGTCTGGTTGTAGGCATCCGCAATGGCCAGTTTCTTGTTTCCGGATGCCTTGCCCAAATCTCCATACATATAAAGCAGGAACATGCCGCTGCCGAGGTAGGTCTGGTTAGCGATTTTATAACCGCCCGATTTCTCCTGCACATTGAAGAAATAGCTCTGATCGAACTCGGTGGTGCCTCTTTTAATGCGAACGAATGCCGATGGCTTGGTAGAAGTAGCCACCCCGCTGTTGGTGGCCGATGCAGGGGAGAATGCATACACATCGCCGTTTTCGTCTACCGAAAGGCCGTTGTTAAAATACGAACCAATGAAGCTCGTGCGGTTGTCTTTGATGACTTTGTCGAGCGTCATGGCCGGGTAAGAGAACACGGCAATCCAGCTGCTGTCGGGATTGGCGGTACCGAAAACGTCCGGCGCAGCACCTTTAATGCTCATATAGGGCGCGAAAATCTTGTCGCCCACCTGCGTAGCCCACGTAAAGTGCGCACGCTCGCCATTGCCCGCGAGTTTCACGATGTTTACCTGGCCCTCACCCACGATTTTGGATTGATCTGCATTAATGCGGAACCACGACGCGCTTTCATTGCCGCTTCTCGGCACTTTGATCGTCAGGATATCGTCGCCTGCCGGTGCAAAAACCTGCACGGTTTCACTCTGAAAATCAGAAGTTTTTACCAGTCCTCCTTTTTCATCCAATGCATAAGTAGTAACGGCACCGGGGTTTCCCTGGCCATATAAAAGGCTGAAAAACTTCCCCTTATGCGTCAGATAATAGCGGTAAGACCCATCCTGCTCGATACCCTGCCCTACCGTGCTGATGGTCCCCTGCGAAAGGTCGCCGGTGGTAAGCAAGTAATCGGCAACACCTTGTGAGCCGATTGGCGCCGATGCCACCACGTAGCGCGACTGTGTTCCGGCGCCCGGCCCGGGTGTGGGATCGGTCGTATCGTCGTCGCTGCATGCGCCCAAAGCGACGCCCATGCCCACTACAAAAAACCATTTCAAATATGACTTTTTCATTTTTTGATTTTGATTGGATTATTGAATTATGAAAGATTATTTACTGATGAAATAGCGTAATTTGACATAAAAACCCCGACTTGGCTTCTGCAAGCTGAAATTATCGAACAGCTTCGCGTCGAGCAGATTTTTGCATTCCAGCGAGACGTTATAGCGGCCATCGGCCATGGCATATACCAGGTTTACATCGTGGCTCAGCTGCTGTGGAATATCCAGCTTGTCGCTGCCGAGGCTTGGCCAGTAGAGGTAATAGGCATGCACGTAAAGCAGGTTATAGCCGAGGGTAAGGGTGTTGCCTTTTTTGCCAAGGTCTTTGAAGAAAACCGCAGCATCCGCATTACCGAACAGGAACGGCATATTGGGGATGCGATCGCGGTAAAGCGGGCTTTCGGTCGTGTACCCCTCCTCGAAACGCGTATTGTTGCGGAGGTTTTGGTAGGTGAGATTGGCGCCCGCCGTGAAAAGCTGGCGGAATGAGTACCGCACCTCGCCATCGATACCGAAATTGGTCACATCGGCCAGGTTATCCATGACCTGCTTGGTCTGATTGGCATTCAGGCGGGGACGGATGAAACCCTGGGCGTCGCGGTATAGCACATTCGCATCCACACTAAACCGGTGTACGCGGTTGATCGCGCCGTTGTAGCTAAAACCGAGGTTGTAGTTGTAGCTCGTTTCGGGGTCGAGGTTGATATTGCCTTCCAGGTTCAGGAGGTCGCCGAAGAGCTCGTCGGTTTCAGGCAGGCGGTAACTTTTTTCAAATGAACCTTTCAGCTGGAAATTTTTGAATAGGAAATACGTGGAAGCAATGCCGTAACCGAGCTTTTCAAAACTATTTTTCTGGACTAAAAAAGCTTCGTCGCCCCAGTTACCGGTCGGGTTGTAGGAAACTGAAAATTTGTTGTTCTGCGAGAAATGTTTGAGGAATAGAGAGGTGTTCCAGCGCTCGTTATAGTCGAATTTATAGCCCAAACCGAGCACATTCTTCCGGTTCACGCGCGGCTGCTCATACTTGGCCGACTCAGGAAAGAGCTCATCCTCCCCTTTCCTGTTAAAGGTGTTGAATACATTATTAATCGTCACCGAATGCCGCGGATCGATCTGGTAGGTCACATTCGCCGTAGCCAGGCCATTGTTGTTCCGGAATTTGTACAGCGACCGCTCGCGCTCGCTACCCTTTCCTTCATATTGTTTGAACTGCTGAAACCAGTTGTAGCGGCGGTACACCGTATCCACATTCTGTTCCTGGCCCAGGTTATAATTGGCGGATATATTGACATTTAACCCTTTGACAAACAAATCCTTCTTCTGGTATTTCAAACTCGGCATAACGATGTTACCCTTGCGGTGCCACTGCCCGAAAACACTCACCATCCGCGCGCCGGTCTGGATTTCAGCTTTGTTTTTACCCAAAGTAATCCCCAGTAAAAGCCGGTCCGCAAACTTCTTGCCCACCAGGCCCACATTCGCGATTACGGTTTCATTGTGGTAGGTATCATGAAACCTCCGCAGGCGCTGGTTGCGGAAATACTCGCCGGTGTTCACGTCGGCGACATCGACGGTGATCCAGTAGTTGTTGTCCGAATAATTCTGAAATGCATTCAGCTGTGCCGTAAAGCCATTTTTAGCCGTAAAACCCGCATTGATCGTCGTACGATGGGTATTGAACGAGCCGTAGGAATAGGAAGCGTCGAGGTAGCTGTTCTGCCGGGTGTTCGTTACGATATTCACGGCGCCGCCTAATGCATCCGAACCCAGCCAGATCGGCACCACGCCTTTGTAAACCTCCACGCGCTCGGCAAGGTTAATAGGGATGTTATTCAATTGAAATGAAGAACCGAAATTATCCATCGGCACGCCATCGAGGAAAAACTTCACCTGACGGCCCGTGAAACCATTCAGCGAGAAATTCATGTTCGAGCCCACGCCCCCGCTCTCCCGTACACGCACCCCCGACACGCGGTCGAGTGCATGGGAAAGGTCGAGCGTAGAATTTTGGAGCTTTTTGGCATCGATGGCCGTCACATTATAAGCCTGTCGGTTGATCTCCTTCGTCTCCGTCCGGCCGATCACCGAAACCGATTCCAGCTCGCGGGTTTCGGAAACCAGTTTGATATTGTGCCTGAAATGCTCGCCGGGTTTGAGCGTAATGTCTTTGGTTTGCGTCTGATAACCCATAAACGACACCAGCAGTTTATAGGAGCCGGGACGCACGTGTTCGATGGTGTACTTCCCGTCGGCATTAGTGAAGGTCCCGTGCGAAGTCCCTTTCAGGCTCACGGAAGCACCCGGGAGCGTCTCTCCGTCCTCCGACCGCACCTGCCCGTGGAGGGTAACATTCGCCTGCTGGGCAAAGGCAACGAACGACAAGGCACAAAGCAGCCCTGCATGCAGAATTTTACTAATTTGCATTGCTTTAAATGTTTCAGCGTTTACAAGTAATGCGCCTCGGCGCAGCAAACCGGATGGGTACCAGCCATTCGGTTTTTTACTTCGAATTGATGTCTCGGGGAATATCAGATAGTGGTTATTTCATATGCTTTGATTTTTGAGGGTTTTTGCAACATTTCAATCAGATAGTAGCGTAAGGAAGACCCAACCGCACTGGACTTTTCGAACAACTAGTTGGTCTATTTTTATTAATAAATAGACTCATTCTAAATAACAGCACAAAAGTAACTACCCAGCGACAGTTATCCTTATACAATTTGCCGGTTTAGCTGGACAATCTGAACATTGGCCGATATCGCACGCAACGTCGCCTCAATAAGCAGCGTAGTTGCTTCGCGCAATTCTTCGGGGTTGAGGGACGCAAAACCGATACAGATGGCATTCAAATCGACCCCCAGCGGGTTATGCCGCTTCCCGTCCCTGATAAAAAGCCCGAGCCGCTGAGCTTCCGCCGCCACCTGCACCGTACCCACCCCGTGGAATCGCACCCAAAGGCACATTCCTCCTGTGGGTACTGTGAAGGAAACGATGCCCGGCAGATGCTCGGCGAGCATTGCGCACAACAGATCGCGGCGTTCTTTGTATAAACCGCGGATTTTGTTGAGGTGGCGTTCTACTGCACCGCTGCGCAGCAATTCCGCCGCAGCTTCTTCCAGGAGGTTATCCCCCTGCAAATCGACCACATACCGGTGCTGGCCCAGCAAAGCGATAAGGTTGGCGGGTGCCACGATGAACCCGAGCCGGATCGCCGGAGCGAGAATTTTGGTCAGCGTACCCACGTATATAACACTCCCGCCGGCATCTCGGCTCGCCATAGGCAATGTAGGATGGCTTTCATAATGAATATCAAAATCGAAGTCGTCCTCGATGATCGCGATCCGGTGCGCTCCGGCAATTTCCAGCAGCCGGAGACGCCGCGCCGCCGACAATGTGACGGTGGTAGGATGATGGTGATGCGGAATCACATAAATGAGCCTCACCGGCGTGGTGCGGCAGATGGCTTCCACGGCATCTACATCGATCCCCTCCCCGTCCACCGGCACCCGGCATACGTTCACGCCCAGCCGGATGAACATCTGGGTCACCACAAAAAAGCCGGGGTCGCCGACAATGACCGAATCACCGGGTTTCAGCAGCAGCGAGGCAGCCAGGTACATACCCATTTGCGCACCTTTGGAAATGAACACATTCTCGATGCCGATATTCAATCCCCGCGTCTGCCGAAGCATTCGCACAACCTCAGCCCGCAGGCGCGGCGAACCTTCCTTGGCCGTGTAGGAAAGATAATCTCGGGCGAATTTCCGGCTACCGATCACGCGGTACTCGCGCAAAAGGTCGTTCAGAGGTGTAAGTCGGACGTCGGGAAACCCCTCATTAAATACATATTTGAAAGCGCCCGAGGGATATCTGACTTGCAATTCGTCCCGCATTTCGAAGCCGATCTCGTAGCCGGTTGTAGCAGGATACCTTACTCCCGAGGCTCCTGCTTGCTCAACCAATGGCGCAGGCACCGTCCCCGGCATTTCTAGCGCCACAAAGCAGCCCTTCCTCGGCGTCACGTCGATCCACCCTTGCGCTTCCAGCTCCGCATATGCAGCCACGACGGTGTTCCGGTGAAGGCTCAGCGACCGGGCCAATTCCCGGCTGGACTGGATCTGCATGCCGGGACACAGAATACCCTCCCGGATCAATGAACTGATTTGTTGTACAATTTGAATGTACACGGGCAATTCCCCTGGCCTGCAAACCTTGATGAGGCTACCGAGCTCAATCATTTATGATGGTTTAATTCTGGACTAGCAACAACATGGTTAGTGGACTATCCGGCCACGAAGAGGCACATCTATATTTGCCTCTATCACCAAAACCCGATGAACCAATGCGAACTATTATTTTCCTCCTGGCGGCATTTGCCGCGCTTCCGGCCATGGCGCAACACGAGCATGCGAAAGCCAGCGTCAAAGCCGATCCATTCCAGTTTCAGCACGTGCGCAGTGAATGGCTCACCGATGCCGAACTGAAAGGCTACAAACTCGAATCATCGGTCATGACGATCGCCCCAGGCGCGACGGATACCGTTAGCCACCGGCACAACTGCGATCTCTTCGGCTACGTACTCGAAGGCGAGGTGCAGATCGGGCTCGATCACGCGCCTCCGGTGTTGTACAAAACAGGCCAGATGTTTTTTGAAAAAAGAAATATCCTGCATTCACTGGCCGCCAATCCACTCCCGAACAAACCTTCACGCGTGCTGCTGCTGTTTCTGATCAAGGACGGCCGGGCGTCCTACACACCCGAATATCCAACCAGGAAATAATTAATAGCTGCACAATATACCAATGAAGTTGAAACAAATACATAGAATTTCCGGGATCATCATCGCGGTGTTTCTCGTGCTACACCTCAGCAACCATCTTTTCGCCCTCGGCGGGCCGGCGCTGCATATTACCGTCATGAAGTACTTCCGCATGGTATACCGATTCCCACCGGTGGAGGTGCTGCTGCTGCTATGCGTCGCCATACAGATTTTCAGCGGCCTGCGACTGGTTTTCACCAAAGGATTCAGAAAGCAGCCGTTGTACGTGATCGCGCAGGCCCTGAGCGGGATTTACCTTTCTCTTTTCCTGATCAACCACGTCAGAGCGGTGCTGCTGGCTCGTTACGAGTGGCATGTCGAAACCGACTTCTACTTTGCTTCGGGCGTGGCGGTTCATTACCCGGAAAAGCTGTTTTTTATCCCCTACTACACGCTTTCGGTGTTGTGCGCATTCACGCATATCGCATGCGCACACTATGCCCGCAGGATGGAGCTCACCGCAATTTCGATACCGTCCGGTGCGGACGCCCGGTTTAAAAATGAGGCATTTTGGATTCTCGGGACCGGCGTAGTGGTGACGGCCCTGATCGTGGGCTCGCTTACCGGGCTATTTTATCCGTTGTAGGGCAAAAAAAGTAGCCTCCGTCCCCACGGCAAATGTGCAGGTACGGAGGCTACTTCCATTTTTTCAATTAATATTTCAAACTTTTCAAATACGCGATCGACTGCGGTACCTGTGTTGCATAACTCGGGCTTTCATCCTCGATATAGTAATGCTTCAACCCTGCCTTTCTCGCGGCTTTCAGCACGGCAGGAATATCGATTTGCCCGGTACCTAATGCCACGTCGTTCTCGACCGGCGTGCCGCCCGACATATTGCCGACTATCCCCTTCTTCAAATCCTTCATGTGCATGAGTTTGAAACGGTCGGGATATTTGCTGATCAGCGCCGCTGGGTCCTGGCCCGGGAAGAACGTCCAGAGCATATCGAGCTCGAAACTGACATACTTCGGATCGGTGTTCTGGATAATATAATCCATGAGCGTCCCCTCGCCATGTTTCTCGAACTCGTAACCGTGGTTATGGTAGCAGAACGTGAGACCAAATTCCTCTTTCAGCTGTTTACCGATCTTGTTAAAATCTGCCACCGTTTTTTCGGCCATTTCGAGGGTAAAAGGCCCTTTGTGAGGCACCCAAGCTACACGTACGAAGCTCGCACCCAATGCTTTTGCGTTGTTGCCCACCTCCTGTGTTTTGTTAAGCGCGTCGTCATAGCCTACACCAAACGACGAGCATTTGATTCCGCGCTCATCGAGCAGCTTGCGAAGTTCGGGGGCCGTCTTGCCGAAAAGGCTCGAAAACTCCATGTCCGTAATTTTCAATGCTTTAATGGTATCCAGGGTAGCCGCGGTGTTTTTGGAAAGGCTCGTCCGGAATGTATACGAAACCATCCCCGGCTGATCCGGAAAAAGCGGTCTACCTTTCTGAGCCGAAGCCGAATATCCGCAAGCTAATGCCACTACGATCGCCGCGTGGAGCTTTAAATGTTTGATTTTCATGTAAAATGGTTGGTCAGGTTTGTGAGGTTTTGGTTGAATGAATACCCAGGAATTCCGGGGCTAATGCAAGGGACGAAAATTTATCCTTGCCACCCTATAACGCCATGCTCGCCAAAACCTATTCTTCCTTTTTCAAAAAGGCTTCCGCATACCGCCTGCCCAGTTCCCGCGCGGATGCAGTGTCGAAATGCGTATCATCGCCCTTGTGCACCAGCCCCGAAGCCGACGCCATATAAACCAGTTTGTTACCCTTTGCGTAATCGGCGATGATCTGATTGATAACTGCCGCGTCGGGATTCTTGGCGACATAAAAATCGCCCAGCGTCCCCACTACAACCGGCACGTTTTCGGTATGAGTGTCCCGGCGCAGGCGTTTGAAAAAATCGGCCAGTTTAGTGGCGTATGCACCTTTTTTCTCTGGTGAACTATCGGATTCACCCTGGTGCCAGATAATGCCTTTGATCGTCCCGCGTTTCTGTGCCTCCTTCACGCGGGCGAGCATTTCGTCGTAGGCATAAATGCCGGTCTGCTCATGTTTCGCACCGGGTTGCCAGTCGTCGATACCGCTGCCGCCTACTGCACAGGGAATAAGGCCGATCGACCGCCCGGAATGCTTTTTGAGAATTTCCTGCGCGAAAGTCAGACCCGGCCCTACGCCTACTACCGCCGGTTTGTCCTGATGCAAAGGATCGGCAGCGATTTTCCATTCATTTTGACGGTTAATAGCCCATATTTTGGGAGAATTGGGCTGCGAGGCCGCATCTGTCAACCCTCTCCCCGCCATATTGGATTGCCCGATCAACAGGTAAAGCTCCATTTGATCGGGGGCGGTTTGCCCGAAGGCGGTAATGGCACCGACCAACACACCTAGCAGTATTTTCAAGGGTTTCAACTTCATAATATCATATTTTCAGGACATTCAACATTGGTATTACCAAAAGCAAAATGCCCGGGATATTTAACATCCCGGGCATTTTGCTTTTGGACGACCTACCGGTGGTCAGCGGTCGGCCGTCGGTGGTCATCTCTTATCCCACCACACTTTCGACACATAGGAATCTCCCTTCGACAACCGGCTCACGGCCTGCTCGTAATTAGCCTTGTTCAAAAGCGCCTCGCGGGAGGAATAAATCGTCCTCCGTGGAATGGTGCCGCCGGTAGAACCCTGAAACGGCCCGGGTTTCAATGCCGGGTAACCCATTCTCCGCCATTCGATAAATGCTTCGTAGGAACGGCCGAAAAGTTGTATCCACTTCTGCGTACCTATTTTTTCCAGCTTCTGTTCTTTGGAAAGGCCGGTCCATGAAAGTTCCTTTTCAAATGCGGCCGGCACTGCCGTTACATTATAAGGTGCCTGCGCCAATGCCGCTTTCACGCCATCCTGATAGTATTTCTCTGCTTCCGTTGCCGTTCCGCCCCAGCCTTCGAGCGCGGCTTCGGCTTTGTAGAACGACACATCCGCAAACGACATCACCATGCACGGGATCGCCGGGCTATACTCCCGGTTGAAGAACGTAAGCGTGGAAACGGTGCTGTAATCGTCCTTAATAATGGTTTTCAACAGCTCATCCGTCAGCGCTACGCCTATGCCCTTGTATGCGGGTGTGCCTGCCTTCACGGAGTTGACGCTCGGCTGCGCAATGCGCGGCAGGCGCGGGTCGGCGCTGGCTACCAGTTGGGTAACGAACGCATCGGCGAGGTATTTCAGGTCGGGGCTACCGGCGAGGAACTGGTTCAATACCGGATGCACATTCGCATTGGTCGCATTGTTGTAGGTCGGCACGGTAGCGTCGTCGGCTGCGCTTTCGAGAAGCGGCTGGCCCATGGCCTCGGTCACGGTTTTTTGTGCCAAAGCGGGATCAGCATAGCGGATGCGCATTCCAAGCCGCAATTTCAGCGAATTGGCATACTTCTTCCATTTGTTAATATCACCCTTATAATAAAAATCCGCGCTGCCATAGCTTGCATCGCCAGCCGTAAGCTGCCCGATGGCCGCATTCAGGTCATTGATCAGCGATTTGTAGATCGATTCCTGCGTATCGAATACCGGCTTGGTGTTCACATCCGCAGGCCCGAGCGCGGTACCAGAATACGGAACGTCGCCGAAAAGGTCGGTGAGCCGCTGCCAAACCGAAATCTCGACAATGCGCGCGATCGCCAGCTTGCTGCGACCGCTCGGATCATTTTCCTTTCCTTTCAAAACTTCATTACGAACCTGACTGATATTCCGGATCAGCGTATAATGCGCGTCCCAGGTATTGTTATCGCTTTGCTCGATATAGCGCGAGCTCGAAACCAACACCCCCCCGGCCCAATGCTGGATCCACGACCCGTACTGGCTGTTGGGCACTTCGTAGCCCTCCGCAAATGCCGCGTCCTTCTGCACTTTCGAAAGCAGCAGGCCCGGATCAACGGTCGTGACGGATGTGGGCGGCGTATTAATTTCCTCAAAATCGCCGGTACAAGCCTGTGTGAGGCATATCGCACCGGTGAGCAGGATTGATGGGATTATATTTTTCATTTCTCAAAAATTTCCGGTTTGAACAATTACAACTCCACATTCAGGCTGAACCCGAAATAACGCAGCAAGGGCAAAGCGGTGGATTCAAGTCCCAGCGACGAGTTATTGACGTTGAAAGAAGAAGCCTCAGGCGCGAAACCTTCCGTTTTGCGTTGCAGATAGAACAGGTTGCGGCCGTAAATACCCGCCCGAATGCTTTTGAACGGCGTCCGGCTGATGAGCGTGTTGGGCAGCTGGTAATTCAATGTCAGCTCGCGGAACATGATGTAGCTCGCGTCGTTAAGCATTTCTTCGGGGATCACATTGTCCTTATCCGGCGCTACCACGTTCCAGTAATCCTGTGCCCGTACCTGCTTGGTATTCGCCTGGCCGGTGCCTACCCAAGTTCCGTTATCGGATTTGGACGCCACCACCCCGTCGGCCACGTAAGTACCGTCACGACCCGGCAGCGTCTTTTTGATCGTTCCATACACCAACTCCTCGCGCAAGCTCTGCGAGTAAATCTTGCCGCCCTGGCTGATATCGAACAGCCCCGACAGGCTCACACCCTTGTAGCGGAATGTGTTGTTGAAACCGCCGATCCAGTTCGGCAGTGCATTACCGAGCTCATACAGGATCTTGGAATTGGATTTCAGGGGTAAACCGGTCGTCGGGTCGATGAGGCGGTTGCCATTGTCGTCGCGGAGCCACTGGAAACCGTTGCCGATAAGCGTACCAAACGGCTTACCCGGCTCTGCCACCACGTTTACACCGCGGTCGGTACCGAGCACGTAGGTATCCACGCCTTCGGCCAAGGCCACCACCTGGTTACGGTTTCTCGAAAAATTGAATGTCGCATCCCAGCTGAACCCATCGGCCGTTTTAATGGGCGTACCATTCAGCGTCAGCTCCACGCCACGGTTACGGATCTCGCCGGCGTTGATCCTCCGTGAGGCAAAAGTACTCGACGGCGGCAGGGGCACGTCCAGGATTTGGTTTTTGGTGGATGCATTATAATATGCAAATGCCAATCCTGCGCGGTTCTTGAAAAAGCGCGCCTCCACCCCGAATTCGAGAGAGGTAGTCAGCTCGTTTTTCAAATTGGGATCAGGAATGGTCGACGAGAACGACGCCAGCGGAACACCGCCATGCGCAACCTGGTCGAGCGAATAGGTACCGGTGAGCTGATACGGCGAACCCGAACTCCCCGCCTGCGCTACCGAGGCGCGGAATTTGAGGAAACTCAATGTATTGCTCCGGATATTGAATGCATCCGTTACGACGAAACTCGCACTTACCGCCGGGTAAAAGAAAGAATTATTGGCAGGCGAAAGCGTCGAAGACCAGTCGTTACGCGCCGAGAAATCGAGGAAGAGGTATTCCTTATATCCCACCTGTCCCGACAAATAAACCGAGTTGATCGACGATTCCGTAAGCCCGAACACATAAGAATTGATCAGCGTGTTATTGATCGCATACAAGCCGGGTACGATGAACTCCGTACCGGTATTGCCCGTGGTGCGGGAATAGAATTTCTGATGGTTGGCTCCGAGGTTCAGGCCAAGTGAAATGTCTTTCGTCAGTTGCGGGGTCAGCGAGAGCAAAATGTCGCTGTTGTCCTCCCGTACGCGGGTTACCTGCTCGGAAATATCGCCATTGCGGTTGGCGCTCTGGTAGGTTCCTTTTTCGCGGTAGCGCAGGCGCTGATCGGTGTAGAAATCAGTTCCGGTTTTAGCGGTGAGACGGATCCAGTCGTTGAACTGGTAACTCAGGCGGATCAAACCCAGCAACCGCTGGCGGTCATCCGAGTTCCGGGTGTGATCGACCGTCCAATACGGGTTGGCGGTTGATGAATTGGTCGCGTAGGTCTTTTCCATCCCTACAAACGGCACCGTACCATAGCCGAGCTGCTTCGCCACATCCTCCGCCGTCCATGCCGAATTGGCCAGAATACTCATCGGCATGCTGCGCGGCTGGCTGATGAACAGGTACGCCGGGTTATCGCTCGCGTCCGAAACCGTAGGCCGGTTTGCGCCTTTCTGGCCTATGTAGTTGGCTTTTACATCCAGTTCCAGCTTCGATGTGATCTTCGCCACGGTGCGGAGGTTCACGTTGTTGCGTTTCAGCGTATTGCCCGGTGTGTACCCGTCAATGTCGGTGCGTCCGTAAGAAAGCCGGTAGTTGATATTATCATTCCCTCCTTCCAGGCTCAGGTTGTTGACCAACTGCTTTTCTTTTCTGAAAAAGGTTTGAAAAGTATTGGGCTGAGGCGTAAAATTGAGCACATTACCCCACTGGTCCTCATATTGCTGCCCATCCATGCGGGCGCCCCAGCTTGAACGCGTGAAACGATCGCGGCCGCCGCTGGCTTTGGGCATCCCCTGAATATTGCCGGCCTGCGCCGCTGCCCAGGTGTATATTTTGCCATCGCTGCCCCGGAAATGCGTGAACGCACCATCCAGCCCCTGGCCATACTCATCCTGAAAATCGGGCAGTACCAATGCGTCACCTACCGAATAATCGATGCCGTATTTAATGCCAATGCCCTTTCTGGACTTGCCTGATTTGGTGGTGATCAGTACCACGCCATTACTTCCCCGCTGGCCGTACAGCGCGGCAGCATTAGGCCCTTTCAGCACGGAGATCGACTCCACATCTTCGGGGTTAATATTTGAAATACCATCCCCATAATCGATACCGCCCGTTGATGAGGGTGAGTTGGGATTGCTGTTATCCATTGGAATACCATCGATCACATACAGCGGCTGGCTGTTACCGACGAGCGAATTGGAGCCGCGGATCACCACGCGCGACGAGCCTCCCGCGCCGTTGGCCGAGCGCGTCACCTGCACACCCGCCATCTTACCGGCCAATGTGGTCGCAAGATTGGCCTCCTTGGCGGTACTGATCGCCTCCCCGCCTATTTCCTGCACCGAATAACCCAGCGCACGCTTATCACGCTTGATACCCAATGCGGTTACCACTACTTCAGAGAGATTCTGGGTGTCTTCGGCCAGGGTAATGTTGATCTCCGACTGCGCTCCTACCACCACTTCTTTGCGTACATAACCCACAAAGGAGAACACCAGCACTGCCGAAGCGTCGTCCACGGCAATCTCGTATTTCCCCGTCACATCCGTGGCGGTACCCCGCGTAGTGCCATTTACGAGCACGCTTACGCCAATCAGCGGCTCTCCTTTCGCGTCTACCACCGTACCCCGCACAGCCGACTCCGCCACCTCCGCCCGCGTTAAAGGCGAGAGGGATGCGAGCGGACTGTCTTGCGGCAATGCCGAGCTTTCCCGGTTCGGCGCAGCATTGCTATCCTTTTTGCGGCGGTCTTTGGAAGCCAGCAGCACATACGTATTTTCTTTGATCTTCTTGTATTTTAATCCCGTGGAAGCCAGCAATGCATCCAGATTCTGTTCTAGCGTCCGGGATGGGTTGACAGCAGCGGATGAAACCTTCAAATCGTCGAGCAGCTTTTCCTCGAAGAGAATGTCGGCGCCATAGCTCTCTTTTAGTTTCAGCAATGCATCACGCAGGCGTACGGGCTGCGTTTGCCGCGTTTCGGTCTGCAAAGGGCGGGCCGATGCCAGCAACTGCCCGAATCCCGGCGGAGGGCACAAACTGAGCATGGCGTAAAGGCCAAATGCCTTTGCCAGAGGTACATGTGGGTTCATGGTAGCGTTTGGGTTAGTTAAAAGATCTAATTGGTGTCAGTTGAATCGGGAATAAGGCGCACCTGGTCGCCGCCGACCAGCACACGCATATCAAGCATTTCGGACAGCACCGACAGCAGTTCATCGGCCTGCCTGGCTTTGAATGTGCCCGTAACCTGCCGGGCCGCGAGTGCGGGATCGGCCACGACGATTTCCAGTCCGAATACCGCATTCAGCTCGCGGCTCGCATCAGCCAGGGTGGTATGGTCGAAATGGAAATGATGTTCTTGCCAAACCGCTGGGTCTTTCAGCTCCGTAACGGTCAGCGGTTGAATGGCGATCTTGCCATCCTGAGCTACGGAAGCCTTTTCACCCGGCTTCATATCAAGTGGCCGGACCATTTCAGCGGAAGAAATCTGCACTTTGCCTTTGCTCAATACCACCTGGGTGCCTCTCTTGCGGGTATACACAAAGAACTCGGTACCAAGCACAGTCACCTTTCCCTGGTCGGGCGTGTGAACCGTGAACGGCTGGTGATCCACCTGGTGCGTAACCACAAAACCAGCCTCGCCTGTGAGGTAAACATCCCTTCCGAGACTGCCGAAGCCCCACCGGAGGAGTTTCAGGTCGGAGTTGGCCAACAGCGATACGCGGCTTCCGTCCCTCAGTTGGATGGTCTGGCTTTCGGCGTAGCCGGTGCGGTAATGCCGGTAGAGGATTGCATCCCTGTAATAATACCCGCCTCCTGCCATCAACAGAACAGCCGCGGCAACGCGTAACCAGTTCCGCCAAGGCGGCGATGGCGAGCCGGCAGCCTCTGCACGGTTGTTGTCGTTGGTAAGGGACGGCGCTTCCAGCAAGGCCTGCACATTTTTAAAGGCCTCCTCTACGTCCGGCAAAAACTGCGGGTGGCTGTTTTCCCATTCCTGTAACCATTCGAAATAGCGCTCCGTGTTTCCCGGTTCGCCCAGCCATTCTTCGATAAGCTGCTTTTGCAGCACCGTGGCCTGGCCGGAGAAATAGGTGAAGAGCATTTCTTTGGACAATGGTGTGTTCATGCTTTTAGTTTGTCAGTTTTGTTTCAATGATCGGCGCAATACACTGAGCGCCTTGGATATATGCCATTCCACGCCCTTTACCGTCACTCCGAGCTTTTCCGCGATTTCCTGGTAGGATTTCCCCTCGAACCTGCTCAGGATAAACACCTTCTGGCACTGCGGGGGCAAAGCCTGGATCGCCCGCTCGACCTGCATATACAGCTCGTCCATTTCCATGATATGGTCGGGCGCAAGCATATCCGAAAGGAAATCGTCGTCGAGCTCCTCCTGCCTGATTTTGTTGAACTCCCAGCGGAGGTAAGTGAAGCATCTGTTGCGCACCGCCGTGAAGAGATAGGCCCGGAAGGTCGTCGCGATGCAGGTATGCAATTCTTTTTTCCAGAAATTGAGAAAAATTTCCGTTACCAGATCTTCGGCGATTTCTTTGTTATACACAAACCTCGCCGCATGGCTGCAAAGCGGCTGGTAGTAGGTCCTGAACAGCAGTTCATAGCCCTTGGCAGCATCCTGCCCGAATGTTTTCCGGATAAAAAACTCCCTGTCAGGCAGTGCATTATCGAGCACGGTTGCGTCCGGCGTCCCCGGCCGCGGGTCGATCGGTCTTTCGGGATTTTTCTCTTCGTCCGGTAAATGTTCGGAAGGTTCGGGCGTCACGGTTCGGGGTTGGGTTTAGGGCTACACCCACAGGACAAAATTTGGAAAGGCTACCCTAGTTGTTCATTAAAAAACTTTCATTTTTTAATTTGCACCCATAAAAATACGATACAATGCGCAAAAGCTTCATCCAAACCAAACCCCACCTCGTACTGCTTCTCGCCTGCCCCATTATGGCTGTCATTGCCTGGATGCGGCGGAATTATTCCGTCGACGTGCAGCTGTACGATACCTTTTACATACTTCGGATCGACTTGATAGCGGAGTTCCTGATTACGATCATCCTGATTACCAGCCTGCTATACTGGCTCACAAGAAACCGCACCGGCTTCCCTCAGCTGACTGCCGCGCACGTACTCGCGACGATCGGCATCGCCCTTTACATCACCAGCACGATGGGCTACCCGCCCAACAACGCCGTGGATACCTGGTCCACATTTTCGCCGCAGCAATACAAAGAGTGGGAAGACATGCGGGTGCGCTTCGTAGGCGCCGTAGTTACGTTCGGAGCTTTTCAGTTATTGCTGGTTGTGAACCTGATTGTGAAGTGGCTAAAAACCGCCTGATAACCCGGGCGTGCCCAAGGATGGTTGGTTGGCAATAGAAAAAAAAATGCAGATAGTTTGGCGGCTTGCATTAAAGCCACGAGCCAATGAACCTGTTCATTTTCCTTGCATTGTCGGCCTTCGTCGGAGGCGTTTCGCTGTTTGCCGCTTACCTGCAAGTCGCGAAATCAGCCGAGCCGGAGTATTCCCTTTCCGGGCCTTTCACATTACGCAAAATCCTGTTTTTCCTTGCATGGGCAACGCCCGTGGTGTTATTCTTCGTGGTATGGGGCATCACCACGGTCAACATTCCTTATCAGGACGACATCGACGCAATCCTGGAATCTACTTCGGCCATAGCGGAGGGAACAGGGTCGCTCCGCGAATTCTGGTCGGCGTTATCCAAGCAGGATGATGAACGTCGGATTGTGGTTGTGAGGTTGGTGGCTTGTGTGATGTACTGGGTAGGCGGATCAATCGATTTTCGCATGATTGCCCTGGTAGGAATCTGCACTTATCTGGTATTCCTCAAACTGGTCTTTACCTGGTTCAAGTCCGAGCCCAATCTTCCGTTGGTGCTGCTTCTGCCGATCCCGTATTTGCTCTTCTCCAACTTCAACTACGTGGCATTGTACCAGGCAATGGTCCCGCTGCAACACATAGCGGTGTACGTCTGGGGATTCGCCAGTATTTGGCTAGTAGCCCGTAATACACGCGCCGGTCTGCTTTGGGGATCAATTTTTGGCATTTTATCCGTTTACTCCGACGTGACGGGCATATTTATCGGCCCGGTGGTTGCCGTGATGTTACTGACCTGCCGCCGGTGGCTGGCGGCAGCGTTTTGGATATTGCTGTTCGGTTTTATCTCCGTATCCTATTTCAACGGGCTGGTAATGCCCGATTTCCGTCCAACCTTCGCCCAAAACTTAGCATCCTGGCCTGACATGCTGTTAATAGCCGTTGCTATGCCCGGCATGATTGCCGACGTGTTTATGGAGGGCAACCAAACTTCAAGATTGATTTGCGCGGCCGGTGCCGGGGTGGTAAGCCTTGCGCTGGTAGGCGTGAGTGCATTCCGGTTCGGCCGCAAGCTCGTGCACGAAAGAGAGGCCATTACACCAAACCAATGGTGGCTTGCCGGTTGCATCCTGTTTTTGATGATCACCTTTTTCGCTTTCGCCTTCGGTCGTGCCGCCAATGGAGCAAACAGCATTTTGTTGAGCAGATACAAACATATGTTTGCATTTTGGGCCATACTCAATTATTTACTCATTATTCAACTGCCGCTATTTCGGCGCACGGCCCGAAGGTACGTGCTCATTTTGCAAGCTGCTGCATTGATCTATTTCGGAAGCAGTTATTTCCAGACCTGGGGTGATATGATCTATTTGCGAAAAACCATTCAAACAGATGCTTATGGCTGGACTAAGAACCGGGAGTTCCCTTCGGCACCCATTTACATTGCCGTAAAAAAGACGGTCGATACTATTTTCGAGAACGCATTGAGAAACAGCATCTACCAGTTCCCCGATCTTCCTTTCGAGTGCCTCAGGCAGGCCAAAGTTCGCGGGACTTCGGAAATTGTGGTCCGTACGGCCGACTTTATTGTCGTAGGTGCAGAAGCGCCGGATATCCGCTGCTCCCCCGACGACGGCATTTACCTGATCATCCATTCCGGCGACGAAATACATATGTTACCCATGCGTCTGCGCAGGAACACGTTTCTCTGCTTCCTGCGCACCGGTCGCTATTATGCCGGCTACTGCGAGTCGATGGCTATGCTGAGACAATATTTGTCCAAAAACAAAAAATATAAACTGACGCTGGGCGTAATCAGCGGCTCGAACCGCTATTTGCTGACTACCGGGAAGGAGGTTAGCACCAGCTGAAATAGCTCAGATCAGCTTGTCAGGCGTAATGGGCAACTCCCGCACGCGCTTACCGGTTGCATGGAAAACCGCATTCGCAATAGCCGCTGCGACACCCACAATAGCGATTTCTCCCAGGCCTTTCGAACCGATGGGGTTGGCCTGCACATCCGGCTTGTCAACGTAATACACTTCAATAGGCGGCACATCGGCGTGAACGGGGATATGGTAGCTCGCAAAATCGGTGGTCACATAGCGGCCGAACCGATGGTCCATTTCCGAATGCTCCATCAGCGCCATACCAATGCCGCCCACAACGCCGCCGATTGACTGGCTGCGGGCGGTTTTATAGTTGATGATCGCGCCCACATCCGCACAGGTGACCACGCGCGTAACACGCACCTCACCCGTGAGCGGGTTCACTTCCACCTCCACAAAATGACAGCCAAACGAATACATCGAGTACTGATCACGCTCCGCACCCGATTTGGATTCTTCGGTCACTTCCAGCTCGTTCAAACGATGGTACTTTAAGATATCGGCATAACTAATTCCCTCCTTGTCATCCTGAGAACTAAAAATCCGACCATTTCTGACAACCACCTGACCTCCGGACTTGAGTCCCTCTGGCATCTCCCCCGCCAAAGCGACCAATTTGCTCTTCAATGCCTCGCAAGCGACATGCACCGCCGAACCCACACTAGGAATTGTGGACGAACCATTCTGGCCGGGCGCATCGGGCAGGGCCGAATGGCCGAGGTCAAAACGTACCTTTTTGGCATTCACCCCTAACACCTTGGAGGCAATGCGCGTCATGGCCGTGCCAGTGCCGGGGCCGATGTCCATCGTCGCGCTTTGCACGATCACCGAACCGTCGGCCTGCATCGCGGCCCGCGCCTTGGATGGGTGCCGGTGGAACCCGTACAGGCTCGACGCCATGCCGTAACCGAGCAGCATTCCATTGCGTTTCACCGATCGCGGCTCGGGCAGCCGGTTTTTCCAGCCGATTTTCTCCGCTCCCAGCTCATAACATTCCCTGAGCGCCTTCGCCGACCACGGCAGATTCCGCTCGGGATCGGATTCTGCAAAGTTTTTGAGCCGCAATTCCAGCGGATCTGTTTTCAACGCATAGGCCAGCTCATCCATCGCCGATTCCAATGCAAACATCCCCGTCGCGTCACCGGGCCCGCGCATCCAGGTGGGCGTGTTCACGTCGAGCGGGAGCAGACGGTAGCGCGTGGCCACGTGCGGGCACGCATACAGCGCGCGCGAGGCGAGCACGGTACGCTCCAAATGCTCTTCATACATCGACGTCTGCCCCGTTCCTTCATGTACAATGCCCGCCAGGCGGCCGTCTTTCGCGGCGCCGATACTGATTTTCTGTTTGGTATAAGGCCTGTAACCCACCGATGTAAACATCTGCTCCCGCCCCAGCACCAGTTTCAGAGGCCGTTTCAACTGCTTTGCAGCCATAACCGCCGCCATCGTGTGCGGCCACACGCGAATACCCGATCCGAATGCCCCCCCAATGTAAGTGGCCACCACCTGCACATTTTCCCTCGGCAGCTTGAATGCCTGCGCGAGTTGTCCCTGTGCGGATTTTACGCCCTGGTTTTTGTCATACACCGTGAGTTTGTCGTCGGCCTCCCACACGGCAATGATCGCGTGCGGTTCGAGCGGCTGGTGATGCTGTGTGGGTATGGTATATTCGGCCTCGATCCTGACATCGGCATTGCGCAACGCCGCCGCGTCGCCGCGCTCGTAATCCTGAAAAGGCGAGTTCTTGGACCGCTGGACATTCAGCGGGATGCCGGAGTGCGCGATGTTTTTTTCAAAATGCGTCCGATGAGGCTCCTGCTGGTAGGTCACGTGCACAAGCGAGGCCGCGTGCACAGCCTGTTCGTGCGTAGCCGCGACTACCATTGCCACCGGCTGTCCGTCGAAATAAATGAGCGAATCATAAAACACGCGGAATGCCGTACCCGGCGGCACGCGCTCCGCAGGCTGCTTTTTGGGAGGCCAGCCCGGTATTGTCATGGCATTCACATGGCTGATCACCGCAAGCACGCCCGGCACCGCTTCCGCTTCGTGCGAATCGATGGCGGTAATGCTGCCCTTGGCAATGGTGCTCGTCACCAACACCGCGTGTAACAGCCCCGGAATCGCATATTCGGCCGAATACGTGGCCTTACCTGTCACTTTTACCGCGCCATCGACACGGCTAAGCGAGGGATCCGACGGATTATCCAACGATTGTCTGTTCATAGTCCGGTCAGGAAATGCCCGTTGCAGCTTTCAAAGCCGCTACGATCGCGTTGGAGGTTAGTTTAATTTTAAATGCATTCTGAGCGGTAGCCTTGGCGCTTTGCATTTCGTGCTCCGCTACTTCCCTGAAAAGCTTTTCCGACGGCGCCTGTCCTCGCAGCATAAGGTCGATGGCCCAGTACCGCCACGGCTTGTGCGCTACGCCGCCGAGAGCCATCCTCGCGTCCCAAATGCGCCCGCCATCCATTTGCAGGGCGGCCGCTACCGACACCAATGCAAAAGCATAGGACGCACGGTCGCGTATTTTCAGGTAATGGCTGTGTTGGGCAAAGGCATTGTCCGTCACCTCAATGGCCGTCACCAGCTCCCCGGGTTGCAGGTTGGTATCCAGCTCGGGTTGCAGCGTGGAAAGCCGGTGAAAATCCTTTAACAGTACCCTCCGCTCCCCGCCCGTGCCGTTGATCACGACCTCCGTGTCCAGCGCAGTAAGTGCCACGCACATGTCGCTGGGATGCACGGCAATGCACGAAGATTTTTCATTTCCTCCAAAGCCGTTCCCTGCGAAAAAGATAGCGTGCGTACGGTTAATGCCCGCTTCCGCCCCACAGCCTGAGCCCGGTTTGCGCTTGTTGCAAGGCAATGCCAGATCATAAAAATAGCTGCAACGCGTACGCTGCAATAAATTACCGCCCACTGTGGCCATATTGCGCAGCTGTCCCGACGCCCCCGCAAGCAAGGCCTGTGCGAGCAGCGGCTGGCGGCTCAATACGCTTTTATGCTTTGCTACATCGCTGTTCAGGGCCAACGCACCAATGCGGAGGCGATCGTAGCGGTGTTCTATTTTCTTTAATGGAAGATGATTGATATCGATCAGCTTCGACGGCGACGCAATGCCGCGTTTCATCAGCTCGACCAGGTTCGTACCGCCGGCCATGTACTGCGCTTCGGGGTAATCGGCGGCCATACTGATGGCTTCCGCAACGGTTTTGGGGCGGAGGTATTGAAATGGCTTCATACTTTCACTCCCTCCTTTTTGACTTCCAGAATGGCATCCACGATGTTTGGATAGGCCCCGCAGCGGCATAAGTTACCGCTCATGTACTCCCGCACTTCCGCCGCCGAGCCCGCGTGCCCCTCGCGTATACACGCAACGCCCGACATCACCTGCCCCGGCGTGCAATACCCGCATTGGAAGCCGTCGTGCTTGATAAACGCCTCCTGCAACGGGTGCAGCTTCTCCCCGTCCGAGAGCCCTTCGATGGTCGTCACTTTCGAGCCGTGCTGCATAACCGCGAATGTCAGGCAGGATAATGTCCTCCGACCGTCGACATGCACGGTACAAGCCCCGCATTGCCCGAAGTCACAGCCCTTTTTGGTACCGGTAAGGCCCAGATTCTCGCGGAGCAGGTCCAGCAATGTCATCCGCGGATCGATAGAAATGCGCTTGCGTTTTCCGTTAACCGTCAGTGATAGTTTTACCTTGACCGCATTGCCAACAGGCCCGTCGTCGGGCGCCACGGCTGCGTACAGGAAGTCCGCCGGCGCCATGGAAAGGCCTGCGAACAACATGGATTGTTTCAGAAAAAAACGTCGGTCTTCGTTTTCGGCGTCGGGCGGAGTAGCGTCGTGGTCGATGTCCATCGTCATTCAGTTCAATTAATATGTTTAATAAGGGAGGTTGGCGTGGGATTTACCGGTTGAAGGGGGTCAGGAATGGTCAGGGAGTTGTCAGAAGTAGTCACGTGTGGCCGGATATATCCAAATTCACGCCGCGGGTGAATGTCGTCAGGCATATAATATTGGTAGCAAATGTTGCGGTTTGGCACATTAAAAATGCCGTGAGGCATGCAACAACAATGCTTCGTTGTTACATGCCTCACGGCATTTCGGATATATCGTGTGCAGGCTCGCTGCTACCGATATTTCACCGCTACGCGATTTTGGTGCTGCATTCGTGCATCATGTTTTTCGAACACTCGCTATTTAAAATCGCCGGCGTTCCAAGTCTTCGACTTTCCTGCGGCGAGTTCTGCATTGAGCGTCTTATTTCCATATTTCAAGACACGTTTCTGCGCGTTGGGCGAAAGCAGCGTCACGGATTTCAATTTACCATTTTCCCAAACCTCGTCCACGGTTACATTACCACGTGCTTTCAAACCTCTGATGGAACCGGTGGGCCAGGCGTCGGGTAATGCGGGAAGGAGTTCGATCACCCCGGTTTGCGATTGGAGGAGCATTTCGGCTACACCCGCGGTAGATCCCATGTTACCGTCGAGCTGGAATGGCGGGTGCGCGCAAAGGAGGTTGGCATAAGAACCACCGCCGTCGGCCATATTGGTACCCTGGTCGGCTACTGGCCGGAGCACGCTTTTGAACAGCTTGTGCGCACGGTTACCATCCTGCAAGCGCGCCCAGAAGTTCACTTTCCATGCCAGCGACCAGCCGGTACCATCGTCGCCGCGGGCGTTCAGGCTCACGCGTGCCGCTTCGGCTTCGGCCGGGGTTTGGGTAATGGAAATCTGCTTGCCCGGATGCAATGCATACAGGTGCGAAACGTGGCGGTGGTGGCTGGTGGAGTCGTCGACATCCTCGCGCCATTCCTGCAACTGTTTCCAGCGGCCGATCTGCAACGGCAATATCTTGTCGCGGGTAGCGCGGGCCTTTTGCGCAAAATCGGCGTCGATACCCAGCAGGGCAGCGGCTTCGGCGGTGTTGTTCAGCACGTCCCAGGCCATTTCGTGGTCCATGGTAGCGCCGGTGGAAATGCCTCCGTGCTCGGGCGAGTACGATGGCGAGGATACCAGGCGCCCTTTGCCGTCATTGCTCAGGTAATCCATCCAGAACTCCGAGGCCTCTTTCATGACCGGATAGGCCGTATTTTTCAGGAACACCTTGTCGTTGGTAAATGCATAATGCTCCCACAGATGCTGGCAAAGCCACGCCGCACCACCAGGGAAAAAGCCCCATGGAAAATCCCAGCCCGGCGAGGTGTAACCATAGGCATTCAGCATTGTGTTGACGATCCATCCTTTGGCATTGAAAAACTCCTTCGCCGCCAAACGGCCCGGCTCCACGATCGACTGCGTGAAATCCATCAGCGGCAAATGGCACTCCGAAAGATTGGTCGCCTCGGCCGGCCAGTAAAGCATTTGTATGTTGATATTCGTGTGGTAGTCGTTCGCCCACGGCGGGTTGGTGCTGTCGTTCCACTTACCTTGCAAGCTCATAGGCATGGTACCCGGGCGGGTCGACGAGATCATCAGGTAGCGGCCGTACTGAAAGTATAGCTCTTCCAAACGGGTATCGGGCTGGCCAGCCGAATAGGCCTTCTGACGCTGGTCGGTAGGAAGTGCCGGCGCAGTGGCATTGCCCAGCGTCAGCGCCACGCGGTCGAATAGGCCGTGGTAATCCTTTTGCTGCTCGGCCAGCAATGCGGCGTAGTTTTTGCCAGCCAACTTCGCCATGGTTGCGGCGTTTGCCTTTTTATAATCATTTCCTTTATAATCAGGGAACTTCATCACGTAATCCGTCGCCACGGTGTGGATCAGGACGATGGACTTGGCACCGGTCACCGTCAGCACGCCGTTGGTAAAAGCGGTTTTGCCGTCGGTATCGATACGGTAAACGGTTTCGAACTCCTGGTGGTTGTCTTTCAAATGCCCGCCAAAGGTGTACTGGTTTTTAGCAAACTGCTCATAATCTTTGGCATGAGGTGTTTCGAAACGGATGGAATAGGTTTCGGGCGTCGAAGAGGTGAATTTGTACACCATCGCCTTCGAAGGATAGTTACCGAAATAGGTCCTTTCAAAATGACTGCCGCCTGCGTCGTAGCTTACCTTACCCAATGCATCGGAGATATCCAGCTCGCGGCGGTAATTCTGCACGGTGCCTTTGGCAGGCAACTTAATGAACAGGTCGCCGACCGTTTGCTGCGCACCGAAATCGGAAGACGGGGTATTCTCTTTTTTTTCATGAATAACGCCCGTCAGCTCCTTGTTCGCCAGAGCATGGGCTTCTTTCATTTTCCCGGCAGCGAGCAGCTCGCGTACCTGCGGCAAATATTTGTAAGCCTCTTTTTTTAAACCAAAATTATATTCGGCATTCGCCCCTTTACCACCTGACCACAAGCTGCCTTCCGAAAACTGAATGCGTTCCTCGTCTGTTCCGCCAAAAAACATGGCACCCACGTAGCCATTACCGATCGGCAATGCCTGGGTCATCCATTCTTTGGCTGGCTGGTTGTACCAGAGCGACAAAGGTGCAGGTTTGGGTTTGGGATCGGGCTGCGCTTGCAGCGGACTGAATGCGGTAACGGAACAAACGAGTAGTCCTAGAAATGTTTTCATCACTGGGGTTTTGGCAAATAATAATGGTAAAATTAGATGCCGTTTTTGAATTAAAAAATGGACTTTTTGACAAGCACCGGCCGCTATTCAATCGTCAGCTTAGGCGAGCCGGTAACTTTTACATTGCTTTTGAGCATGTTTTCCAGCTTGATATTCTTGCCCAGCACCTCTCCTTCCAGCTTCAAACCCGAAACCTCCACCTCAGAGCAGCCATTGAACCAGAACATATTATGGTTACCCGATTGAGGTGTGAGCTCCGTCGTGCGGACGATCCGGTTGTTACCAAAAACCAATCCGCGGGTACTCTTGGCAAACAGCACGGGATAATCAAATGTATTAAAAGTATTACCCTCGATCCGAATGTTGAAATGAACCGGTTTTTTGAAGTCGGCTACTTTGTTGGACGGGTTAATGGCGATGATCGCATTGCCCGGCCCTCCCTGGTAGGCGCAGTCGATGAACTCGTTGTTACGAATGGTAACATCGCGCACCGCACCCGACTCGTACCAACCCTCCGCGTCCGCCTCGATCAGCACGGCGCTCATGCCGGTACGGAAAAAGGTATTGTTTTCGATTACGGCCTTGCGCGGGGTCGTGAGCAGCACGCCGCGGGTGTTGGTGCGGGTAAAGTAGTTTCGGCGAATGAGCACTTCCGGCGTCCAGGTCATGTTTTCGACACAATCGTGGTCTTCCAGCGTCGCCGGAACAGGCTTCTCGAAGGTTAGCAGTATTTCGCGGTCGTTCAAACGGTCAACCGTTTTGACCACCCCGTTGGCAAACCGCTCCATGGAAGCCGAGTGCACGAATGCCACCGTGTCTGTGGGAAAAAATGCGTTGAAACCGTAGCTCTGCCCGTGCATGAACCGCACTTTGAGTGAAGTGGCATCGGGCTTGCCCACAATGCGCAGGTTGGTCCCATGTACGTTGATCGGGTCGTCGTGCGCGCCCGAGAACCGGCAATCCTCGACAGTAACTTTACCGCGGCATCCCGAAAAATGCATAAAATCAGCAGACGAGGCGATAATACGGCCCGTTTCCGGTCGCGGTGCGCAAGTGACGCGGCGCATGGTCACGTTTTCGGTGTACTGGCTTACAATGCCCAGGCCGTGCATATAATGCATGCCCACATCTTCGAGCGTCACATTTTTGCATTCGCGGATATGCATGCCTACCTGGTCGCGGATAATGTCGCGGACGGTGAGAATGTTACCTCGTTTGGGCGTAACGCTGGTGTTGAAACGCACCCGGCGCGGGACGACCTCCATCGCCTGTGCATTCGCATAAGGTTTCCAGTCGCTGTAACGCATGGTTTTCAAGGTAGTATCAAACTCTACCGCGTGGAAATGCGTCGTTTTCCAGCCTTCTCCAAAAAATTCCAGCTTGCCGTCGCGGATTGCGTAGCGGGCATCGCGCTGGATAGCCAGTTCAACTTCGCCATCGGAAGCATTCGCATACCGCATTTCCGACATGGTCGGCCGCTCAAAATCGACGTGTATATTTTGAAGCTTCACGTTTTCGCAATGTTCCAGTACGATCGTCGTCATTTTGCCATGAAACACAAACAATGCACCGTTGCCGTCGACTGTCAGGTTCTTCGCATTGCGAAAGAGCATTCCGACCGTCCTGATTTTAAGTGAGTCCTCCTTTTCGGTGGAGGTATTGGAAATAAAATACTTTTCGCGGATAGCGCCATCAGGCCAGAAATCGTACCGGCCTTTCGGAAACGTCAGGGTTGTCTTCCCGGTACGGATCGCCTCATCGATGACCTGCTGAATGCGGACAGTGACGTTTTCGTAAGTGTCGGGATGAATGCCTGCGTCGACCACAGAAACCGTTTGTGCACGGGAAGGATTAAGCAGGAACAGCGCGCAGAAAAGCGCAGTGTAAAAACGGTAGAGCAAAGGCATTAGGGTCAGGAATGGTCAGTTGTGGTCAGGAATGGTAAATCAGGACGCAAAACTAGGTCAAAATTGAGATAGTTTATGCAAAAAAGAAGCGCGGCGTTCTTTTTTGTCAGGTGTAGTCAAGGGTTGTCAGGTATAGTCAGGTGAGGTCAAGTGTTGTCAAGTATAGTCAAGTGTTGTCGGGTATAGTCAGGTGTAGTTGGGGTTAATCAAAAAGATTATCCGAAATTATCGCGTGCAACGGGGCAGGACAATGCATTGACGTAAAAATACCACCGCAATCGCGTAGCGATGTAATGTTGGTAGCAATCGATTGGAATGGTGTATTTCAAAAATGCCGTGAGGCATGTAACAACAGCGCATTGTTGTTACATGCCTCACGGCATTTTTGGCGAAACCGGATTCATCGCGTCTTCTACCAATATCACATGCCTAACGGCATTTACTACTGGTCAAAACAACACTTGACAACACCGGACCACACTTGATCACACCTGACAACTCATGACCATACCTGACCACACCCGACCATACCTGACCATACCTGACCACACCTGACCACACCTGACCATCAACTAGTAAGCATGTGGATAATAGGTATTTGCCACCCGCCCATCCGCAAACAATTCGAGCAACGCATATCCGGGAGGGGTTTCCTGGTAATAGTTAGGTCCGGCGGATTCCGCATCGCCCTTTTCCCACCAGAAACCGCTCATAGCGCCGTTGCAGCAGTACTGAACGCCATTGTACTCGGTATGGTCCTGCAAATGCTGGTGCCCGCTGAGACAAATCCGCACCTTATCGCGGTGTTTGTAGAACAGGTTTTTGAGCTTCTTATAATCCGAATGCCCTCCCCCGCCCGCGAGCATAGGCGTAGCACCCAGGATCGGGTAATGCGACATCAGGAGCACGAATGTGCCCGGTGCCAGTTTGGCCAGGTCGGCTTCCAGCCATTGATATTGCTCATCGTCCAGTGAAACATGCTCATTATTGCCATCGAGGATCACGAAATGCCAGTTTTTTCGGGTAAAACTGTAATAACGGCCCGGTGTTTTGAGCCGCTTCACCACATAGTTTTTACCATACATTTCATCTTCTTTGGAAGGCGCCGCCCACCAGGGATCGTGGTTACCGATGCAGCTGTGGATTTCATAGCCCTTTAAGGTAGCCGTGCATTCGTCCCAAAGCTTCCAGTAACCCAGCATGGTTTCGCGGGTAACGTCCTTGTAATCTGCGGCATGAATAGAGTCGCCGCCATTGAGGAAAAAATCAGGCTTGTGCTTCAAAACATCGGCGAGGCATTTTTTGAAACGGTTGGGTGCATCGTCGCCCGCGCGGATATGCACGTCGGTAATGTGGGCGATTTTCAGTACCGGCTTATCGGCAACAAGCCCGGCATTTGTGGCCGGGCCTGCAACCGAAGCAGCCGTGAGTAATCCGGTATTACGGATCCAGGAACGTCTGTTCATTGTATTGATTTTAAATTAATTCCATCCAAAAACCTGCTTCAACTTCGGGTTCAGCAACATTTCCTTTTGAGGGACAGGTCGGTAATAGTATTTAGGGTCTTCGAATTTGCGTACAGCCGTTTCGGTCACCATCGTACCGCCGGCATTGCCGTTTTTGAGGTACACGGTCACGTCCTCGCCGATAGCCCCCGCGCGGTAGTAGATCAGCACCACACCGAGGCTGTTCTTTTCTTTTTCCTTTTCGTCGGGGATCGTTTTCGATTTGTCGATGAGGATAATATCTTCCACGCCGTCGCCCGTCAGGTCGTATTTACCCAAGCCTGAGAAATACATTCCTTCCGGAATCACCGTCAGCAGCTTACCCGCCTGCCAGCGCATTACATCGTTGAAACGCTGGTTTTCGAATGCAAATTCCACCCTTCTTTCACGACGGATCTCGAAAATAACACCGCGGTTGGCACCGGTAACGTTCGGGTATTTCTGCACCATCACCGGGTCGGGGCTACCGTTGGCCGCAGCCAGTTTCAGATCGGGCATTCCCACACGCGCACGGATCAGGTTCACCGATTTATCCAGATCATCCTGCGTAAGCGTTCCCAATTCCGCTTTCGCTTCGGCATAGGTCAAAAGCACCTCGGCATAGCGGTACACGGGCACATCCACGCTGTTCAGGATCACATTGTCGGTGGAATTGATGTAGCCCTTCAACTGGTGGTAACCGGTAAAGTTCTTGTTCAGGCGCAAAATGTAGGGAGCGGTTTCCGCTGCGCGTACCCAGCCAGGGTACACGAGCGTCTGCGCGAGGCGGGGATCGCGGCCCTGGAACTCCTTCACAAAACCAAACTGCTGATACCCCTGCACATCGGTGAAGCGGGTACCGTCTTTCATCAGGTAAGTCTGCACGAGGTCACGCGACGGAGCCTGTTCGTAATCGCCGAACACGGTACTGTTCACATTCTGGCTGCGGTCCTTCGTCTGATCGAATGCATTCGCCAGGATCACTTCCTTGTTCGAGCTCAAATCCTGGCTGTTGAACAACGCCGCATAATCCGCATTCGGTTTGCCGGTATTATAAATCGAAAACTTGTTCGACGCCATGATTTCGGCCGAAACCGTCGCTGCCGTTTCCAGGAACTTGTTGGCACTCGCTTGGAGGTTCAGCTCAGAGTGGTATTTCCGGTAAGTACCTTCGTACAATGCCGTACGGGCATACTGCGTCATCACCGCCCATTTGCCGGGCGTTCCGGCAGTCACCGACTCCCGTACATTGGCCGCCGCAAAAGCGAGGTCGGCCATTACGCTGTCCATCACAACCGCACGCGGGTCCTGGGTTTTGTAAAGCTCCTCGTCACCCGGGTTCACCGTTTTCGAAAACCAGGGAACATCCGAAAACCGGCCCACTTTTTCCAGGTAGAACTGCGCACGATAATAGCGGGCAATACCGGCATAATGCGCTTTCACGTCGGAAGTTGCAGTGGCCTTGTTATAGTTGTCCAGGAAATAATTGATGTTCCGCAAGCGGCCCCAGTCCCAGCCGCCTGTGATGGTCTGCGAGCTTGGAGAGCCCGTCATCACCACTTTCATTTCCACTGCGCCCGTTGTAGCCGCATTGTCGGTGCTCTGGTCGTTGAGGTAAGTGCCGTACATGTCGGGCATGCTCAGCAGCCCGTTGACGTACAATGCGAGGTCGCCCTCGTTGGCAAAGAACACCTCCGGCGAAATGGAGGTCTGCGGCAGTTTTTCGAGGAAATCGTCGTTGCAGGCGCTTGCACCGGTCAACAACGCCAGTAATAATATATGCTTTTTCATTTCAGGCTGATGGATTAAAATCAAAACTCGACATTGACACCAAATGCAAACTTCCGCTGGAACGGGTACGAAAAGCCGTTCGAAGTGTTGAAAGTGTTGCTGTTGCTGATTACCTCCGGGTCGAAGTACTTTTTGAGTTGTGAGAATTCAAAAAGGTTCTCGCCGCTCGCGAAGATGCGTACCCGGCTGATATTGCGCTTTTGCAGCAACGACGTAGGCAGCGAATAGCCGATCGTGATGTTTTTGATCCGCAGATAAGCCGCGCTCAGCAGGTATTTTGTCTGGGCGAGGTCGAGGCCCGAGCCATAGTTGTTATCCGCGAGCCACGATTGCAGCACCGGGAAATTGGCATTGGTATTCGCATCGGCAAGTCCTGCCGCGATGTAGGATTTCGAATGCTTCGCACGTTGCTGGTCCGAATCCGCCTGACCGCGGTAGTAATCCAGGTTCCAGGGATAAACGTTAGCATAAGGCTGCTGGTAAGGGCCCCAGTAAAGGTAATGCCGCGGATAATAGTCGCCTTTCAGCACGCCTTGCAGTACCGCCGAGAAGTCGAAACCATTCCAGTCGGCACTCATGTTGAAACCGATTCGGTAGCGCGGGGTCGTATTTCCGATCACCGAAAGGTCTTTCGGGTCCTTTTTTGTCAACCCTTGCGTAATGCGGCCGTCGCCGTCGAGATCCTTGTATTTCGGCCAGCCCGGCACAACGGACAACGCTCCCCAGGGAACGATATCGCTCTCATCGAGTTTCGCGATTTCGTCGGTATTCCGGAACAGACCGTCATTGGTAAGTCCCCAGATTTCGCCCAGGTTCTGCCCCTTGCGAAACTTCGAGAACAGCTCCTGGTCGTTTTTGAAACGGGTGATTTTCGAACGTGAGTCGGATACAATCAATTTGGCACTGAACGAAAGCGTTTTGCCGCTCACCTGGTAGGTATCGTTGTAGTTCAGGGTCAGTTCGAGGCCTTTGGTACGCAAGTCGGCTACGTTTTGAGCCGGCACCTTGGTACCAAGTACGCCCGGAAGCTCCTCTCCGTCGGTAAGCATTCCTTTGGTGTCGCGGATGTAATAGTCGATACCGAAAGTCAGGCGATCTCTCAACACCCCGAGGTCTGCCCCGAAGTTCAGCGTCGAAACGCGTTCCCAGGTATAGTTGGACGGGTCTACGCGCAGGATCGGAGAATTGGTGATCACCGTCTGCTTGTTACCGCCGATCAGGTAGTTGGATAGCCCCGTCGGCAATGCCTGGCGGAAGCTGTAATAGCCCACGTTCTGATTACCCAGGTCGCCGTACGAAGCACGGAATTTAAGTGTAGGAAAAAGAGGCAATGCATCCTTCACGAACGACTCGGAGCTGGCGATCCACGCAGCCGATACCGACGGAAAGAATCCCCAGCGATTGCTCGTCGGGAAGCGCGACGAGCCGTCATAGCGACCATTCGCTTCGATAATGTAGCGGTCGCGCAGCGTGTAGTTGATCCGGCCGAAGAAACTGCGTGTGGCGTAGCTCGTATCCGCGCCAAATGCCTGTGCGGTTCCGCTGGTAAGGCTGATGTAAGGCAATGAAGGGGAAATGAGGCCCACTTTCTGCGCTTTGGTGGTGGTATAACTGTAATTCTCCTGGTTATAACCCGCGAGCAGGTTGATCCGGTGAACGCCCAGCGTTTTGGTATAATTGGCAAACAAATCCATCACATTGTTGGCCAGGGTGGCGTTGGTCTCATACACACCGCCGGTCCCGCCTTCGGTACGAATGTCGTTCGGGCCAAAACCAATGCGGTAGTTGCGCTGGTCCTGCTTGGTATTCCATTGTTCACGCTTGAAACTCGCCGAACCGGTTATCACCAGGTCGCCGTTCAATGCGGTAGCGATGCCGCGGAAAATATTCTGGAAGCCGAACATATCCTGCCTCCTGTTGCCTCCGTCGACCAATCTGGCAGCCAAACGGCCTGCGCCGGAGTTGGCCCATGTGCCGTCGGGGTTCACGGCCACCTGCGTAGGTTGCAGCGTATAAATGTCGTTGATGTTGGCCGTCGGCACCGCGCGTTCGGTACGGTAAATCGACAGGTTGTTATCCAGTTTCAGCCATTTAAAAGGCGTGAAATCCAACCGGGCACGGGAAGAGTAACGTCTCCAATAATCGGCGGTCAGCTTGTTCAAGCCGCCCTCGTGGTTGTAATCCGCCGAAATGTAATAGCCCACCGTGCGTTCGCTGGCCGTTTTGGCGCTACCGGTGAACCCGATGCTGTGATTCTGTGAAAAGCTCCTTTTGGTAAAAAAGTAATCATACCAGTTATTGCTACCCATGTAAGCCCATTTGGTGGGATCGGATGGGTCTATACGCGTGTCGGGCGTGGACGGGTTATCCGAGCGCTCCTTGGCCCACGCGTAAGTTTCGTCGGAATAGTTGACGTAGTCCCAGGGCGTGTTATCGGTGGACGTTTCCAGCACCCGCGAGAAAATGTACGGGTCGGTAACCGGCTTGGGAAGTACCGTCGGCTGGCCCCAGGAGAAAAAGTTGTTATAAGTAATGGACTGCTTGCCTCTCCCGCCCTGCTTGGTGGTGATCAGCACCACACCGAAAGCCGCGCGGGCACCATAAATCGCTGCCGAGGCCGCATCGCGCAATACCGAAAAGCTCGCGATATCGGAAGGGTTCAGTCGGAGGAGGTCGGTACTGCTCGCGGCGGCAATACCATCGATCACAAACAAGGGCTCACCGCCATTGATAGAGGTAAAACCACGGATGTTGAAGTTCGGTACGGTTCCAGGGGTACCGCTCTGATAAGTGATGTTCAGCCCGGGGCTTACGCCTTGCAAGCCCTGCATTACGTTGGCTACCGGCCTGGCTTCGAACTGCTTACCGGAAATCTGATCAACGGCACCGGTGATGTTCACCTTTTTCTCGACCCCGTAGCCGATCACGACCACTTCTTCGAGATTACCGAGATCAGCCTGCAATGTCACAAAAATCTCGCTGCGACCTTTCACGAGCTCTTCCTGTGTTTTATAACCAATGTAGGAAAACACCAGAATGTCGCTCCCCGACACGCCTTCGAGGTAATACTGGCCGTTCTGGTCGGTGATGGTCCCTCTCTGGGAGCCTTTGATCACCACATTCACTCCCGGCAGGAGGTCTTTGCCGTCGGTTACGCTTCCGGTGACTCTGCCGCCCGCGGTTGCGGTAGCTTTGCCGTTGCCGCCGGCATGGAGGGTCGTTTGTGCGAACGCAGGTGCGATAGCGCCGAGCGCCAAAATCACAACCAAATGCAAGCTTCGCAGCAGCCTTGTGTAGTAAGGTCTGGGTACACTTTTCATCATAAGTAAAAGTTAAAGGTTAGCCACTTTTGGGGCATTTTGAGAATGCAAATGTCCTAATCAAAAGTTACGCCAATATTAAAAAATAGTTACCTGATTGTGATTATAAATTGAATGAATGTTCAATTAATTTTCAAACGAATAACAGACTTCCGGTTTCCGTAAAAAACCGTATATTGCCGATACGTTACACCCCGAACCGCCAATGGGAAGAAAAAGCCTCAAAGAAGCCCGTAAAAAGGAAATCATTAAAGTGTTTTACAGCCTGGCCAAGAAGAACGGCCTGGAAAATACGTCCATCGCCAAAATCGCGGCGAAGATGGAGATCAACCCCAGCCTCATTATCCATTACTTCCAGACGCGCGAAGACCTGGTGTACGGGCTGGTCGATTATATTCTCGACAAATACAAACTTATATATAAGGTAAGTGCCGCCCATTCGAAGGATTCGCGAAAAGCTTTGCTCGAAATCATCGGCAATATTTTCTCCAAAAAATGGAATGCACTCTTCGACGACGGCCTGTTCTACGGCTGCTATGCCATGGCATTTCACGATGCGAAGGTGCGGGACCTTTATAAGAAATTGCTGGATTCACTCCGGGCGATGCTGATCGGGCATATTGAGCAATGCCGCGCAGATGGTGTGCTGGATGTGGAAGACGTGGAAACGGTGGCGGATAATATCTTCGTGCTCATCGACGGCGCCTATTTTTACCTCAGCCTCGTGTCCGACAAGGAAGAGTACGAATTGCGCCTGAGCAAATACCGGCAGCAGGCATTATCCATCCTGCATTTAAAGGAACTGTCAGACGTTGCGGGATGACCGCCTCGCGAGCCTGCGGGCAACCGCTCCTATCCCGATCATGAGCCAGATCACATTGACGGCGACGTTCGGTTTATCGCCGTATTCGAGGGAATAGACAATGAGGGTGGCGGCGCCGGTCATATTCAGGATGTGGAATGGATAGCCGTTCGGTTTCAGTACACCGATCGTGAGTAGCAGGTACGCCAGTACATACGCCACCACGCCCAGCCAGCCCAACGTTTCCAGTATTAGTGCGGTATTCATAGCTCTTTTTTTACTCCACAATATTAACGGCGCGCGCATTCCCAGCCAAATCACCCGGCGAACGCCAGACAAGCCATTATTCGTCGTTTTGAAAGATTAGCCAAATAAAATCGCCCAAATTCACAGATTTGCGGAATTTCGGGAGCAAATAAGTTAATATCGGTAAAAAAGCCGCTAATTCACATCAAGTTTTTGGTTTTCCGACCTGCTAATTTTACAAATAGATAATTTTCAAAAAGCACCCTCCGACGCATCGTTTGTCGGCCTGAAAAACCAATCGGCTGCCCGGCAGTCGGCCAGTATTTTATTGCCCTTACATTCATCAAAGCAGCTATGAAAATCCCTAACCCAAGCCTTCGTAAGAGACTTTACATACACATAATCAGCACACTATGCATGGCCACGCCGCTCATGGCGCAAAAAACGCTTCCCGCCTATCAGCCCAATCCGGCTGAACTTTCGGCGGCCTATAAAAGGATGGCGCTGATGGATTCGCTCACGAAAGGCAGCGTGCTGAAAGCCCAGGTACAGCCCAACTGGCTTGCCGACGGGCAATCGTTCTGGTACAGGAATGTATTAAAGGATAGTTTGACTGAATATCTGGTCGTAAAGCCCGGGGAAAACAAGAGAACACCCGCCTTCGACAATGCCAAAGTAGCCGCCGCGCTTTCCAAAGCATCGGATTCCACGTTTTCGGCCACTAAGTTATGGATCAGCGACCTTCATTTCGAGTCCGAAAAACACCGCATGATCCTGCAAAGCAAGGGAAAATGGTTTGCATATGATACAGAAACCGGCACGGCGCAGAAAATCGACAAACCGGACCTGCCCAAACCGAAGGATATCGGGTGGACCAGGCAGCTCAGCCGCTGGGGACGCTTCCGCGCCGACAGCGTCTCACCCGATAAGCAAACAAAGGCATTTGTCCGGAACGGCAATATTTATTTGAGCAAAAAGGATGACAAAAACGGTAAACAACTCACTTACGACGGCAACCCGCTGAAACCGTACGGCGAGCTCAGCTGGTCGCCCGACGGCCGGTACCTGGTTTGCTACCGGATCGATCACCGCGACGAGCGGCAGGTAAGCATTATATTCTCCTCATTGCCTAACACCACCCGCGGGGAGGTAAAAACGCGTGGCTATGCCCAGCCCGGCGACGAGTTTACGAGCTACGAAATGCACGTTATCGATATCCAGAGCGGCAAATCGGTACAGGTGCAGTCCGAAGTGATCGATTTCTTCAACGCACCCGTGATACGCTGGCGCAAGGGTGACGCCATGCATTTTACCTACGAAAAGGTAGACCGCGGCCATCAGCGTTTCCGGGTAATCGAGGTGGACGCTGCCAGTGGCGCTACCAGGAACATCATCGACGAAAAGACCGAGACTTTCATTTACCAGAACATGATTTACACGCACTACCAGCCTGACAATCATGAAATTATCTGGGTTTCGGAAAAAGACGGCTGGCGGCACATTTACCTGGTCGACGAACAAACCGGCCAGATTAAAAACCAGGTTACCAAGGGCGAATGGGTCGTGCGCGAGATCGATAGCGTGGACACGCAGAAGCGCGAAGTGTGGTTCAAAGCCAGCGGCATGAATGCCAACGAAGATCCTTATCACATTCATTATTACCGCATTAAATTCGACGGAACGGGCCTCGTGAAACTCACCGACCACGCGAAAGCCACACACCAGCTCACCTTTTCACCCGATCGAAGTTATTACGTCGACACCTACTCGACCATGACCAGCGCGCCGGTTTCGGAACTACGCAAAACCGCCGATGCATCACTCGTGATGAAACTCGAAACCGCGGACATTTCTCCCTATCTCGCATTAGGCTTCAAATTGCCGGAAATTTTCAAAGCCAAAGGCCGCGACGGCAAAACCGACATTTGGGGCATCGTGTACCGCCCGAGCAACTTCGATCCGAAGAAGAAATATCCGATTATCGAAAACATCTATGCAGGCCCGCAGGATTCGTTTGTTCCCAAAGCATTCCGCCATTACGGCGAAATGCAGAGCATGGCCGAGCTGGGCTTCATAGTGGTGCAAATGGATGGAATGGGCACTTATAACCGCTCCAAGGCATTCCACGACGTGTGCTGGAAGAACCTGGCCGATGCCGGCTTCCCCGACCGCATTGCGTGGATGAAGGCACTGGCCGAAAAATATCCTCAGGTGGACTCGACCCGCGTGGGCGTGTACGGGACCTCCGCCGGCGGGCAAAACTCGCTGGGTGCATTGCTCTTCCACCCGGGCTTTTACGACGCGGCGGTTTCGGCATGCGGCTGCCACGACAACCGTGTCGACAAGCAATGGTGGAATGAGCAATGGATGGGTTACCCGGTGGGCAAGCATTACGATGAACAGTCGAATGTGACTAACGCCGCCAAATTACAGGGCGACCTGTTGCTGATCGTCGGCGAAGTGGACACCAATGTGCCGCCGGAAAGCACCTACCGTGTTGCCGATGCGCTGATCAAGGCCAACAAGGAGTTTGATCTGCTCGTAATTCCGGGCATGGGCCATAGCGACGGTGGCCCGTACGGACGCCGCAAGAAAAGAGACTTTTTTGTACAAAAACTTTTAGGTGTGAATCCTCCGAACAGAAACAAGGTATCGCTTTCCGCGCCGCAGGCACTAGGAAAATAGTTTAAAGTAGAGAGTTTAAAGTTAAAAATTCAAAAAGTCAGTAAATCCTCTGCCCCGGACTTAAGTCCGGGGGAATAGATTAAAAAGATTAAAATAATTGCATTGAGCAAATTTTTGCTTGGCAGGGATTGCTATGCCATTATTTTTTATAAAAACTTAAAATTCAGCCCAGAAACAGACGCTTAATGCTACTCTAACCCGAATTCCATGAAAAAAGCATTACTATTAATTTTCGCGGTCATACTGATGCAAGGCTGCGCTCAGAAGCGAAAACCGGCACAGCTGCCTGCCGCTTCGACCGAAAGTAAGGACGCCCGGCGCGGCGACGGCCGCCGCATCGAGTTGTTGTTCCTTGGCCACGACAGCCGGCACCATTTTTCGGAGAAGTACTTTCCGATGCTCTCGCTGCCGTTGTTCCAGAAGGGCATTAACCTCACCTATACCTCCGATCCGAATGCTTTGAGCACGGAAAACCTCGCGCAGTACGACGGCGTGGTGATTTATGCCAACCATAACACCATTACCCCGGCGCAGGAAAATGCATTAAAAACGTTCGTGGAAGGCGGTAAGGCGCTTATTCCGCTTCATGCAGCTTCTTTTTGCTTCCAGAATTCAGATTGGTATATCAAAGCGGTGGGCGGCCAGTTCAGCTCGCACAAATACGGCACATTCACCGCACCGGTGGTGAAAGCAGATCACCCGGTAATGCAGGGCTGGAAGACGTTTGAAACCTGGGATGAGACTTATGTGCATTCCAAACTGAACCCGGACATTGTCGTACTGCAAGAGCGCGTTGAGGGCGACCACCACGAACCCTGGACATGGGTGCGCACGCAAGGCAAAGGCCGCGTGTTCTACACCGCCTACGGCCACGACGAGCGCACCTGGAAGCAACCTGCCTTTCAGGAATTGGTAGCCAACGGCATTATGTGGGCCGTGAGCGACGACGCGAAGGCGCAGTTAGCGAAATTCAATTTAACCAAACCTACTTACACGGACGCCAACGTACCCAACTACGAAAAGCGCGACCCGGCACCGAAGTTTCAGCAGCCCTTATCCCCTGCCGAATCACAGAAACTGACGCAGATACCCGTCGATTTTGAGCTGAAACTCTTCGCTTCTGAGCCGGATATCGTGAAACCCATCGCCATGGCCTGGGACGAGCGCGGACGCTTGTTTGTGGCTGAAACGCAGGATTACCCCAACGAAGTACGCGACCAGGACGGTGTGGGCAAGGACCGCATCAAGATTTGTGAAGACACCGATGGCGACGGCAAAGCCGATAAATTCACCATTTTCGCCGATAATCTGAACATTCCGACCAGCCTGGTATTTGCCAACGGCGGTCTCATCGTGGCCCAGGCGCCGCATTTCATTTTCCTGAAAGACACCAACGGCGACGACAAGGCCGATATCCGCGAGAATATCATCTCCGGCTGGGGCAAAAGCGACACGCACGCGGGGCCCTCTAACCTTAAATATGGCCTGGATAACAAGATCTGGGGCGTACTCGGCTATGCAGGCTTCCGCGGAACGAATTCGGGCAAGCAGCTCAGTTTCAGTCAGGGTATTTACCGGTTCGACAATGACGGCAAAAACCTCGAATACATCGGCCGCACTTCCAACAACACCTGGGGTTTGGGTTTTTCCGAGGAATTTGAAGTGTTTATTTCAACGGCAAACGGGAATTACAGCGGGCATTTTGCCATGCCACTTGAATACGTAAAGCGTTCCGTGGCGGACGGCTCGGGCAATACGGTTTACAAACTGGATTCGCATTATGAAATGAATTACCTCACGCCCGCATTGCGCCAGGTGGATTTCCACGGTGGGTTCACGGCTGCGGCAGGCCATAACCTTTACACGGCCCGCAACTTTCCGAAATCGTACTGGAATGCGACGGCGTTCGTCTGCGAACCGACCGGCCGGCTGCTTTACCAGGCATTGCTGAAACCCCAGGGTGCAGGTTATAAGGAAAAGAATGGGTTCAACCTGCTGGCCAGTGCCGACGAATGGTTCTCGCCCGTGCACGCGGAAGTGGGCCCGGACGGGGCGGTATGGGTGGCCGATTGGTACAGCTTCATCATCCAGCACAACCCCACCCCGCGCGGTTTCGAGAATGGGAAAGGAAACGCGTACATTAACCCGCTGCGCGACAATCAGCATGGACGTATATACAGGGTCGTTTGGAAAAATGCAAAAAATACGCCCTATCCAAAACTCGACAAAAACGACGCGGCGAGTCTGGTGGCCGGTTTGAAAAACGACAATATGTTTTGGCGCACGACGGCGCAGCGGCTGATCGTGGAATCTAAGAATACCGCGGTGATCCCGGAGCTGATCAGGATGGTGAACGACCAGTCGGTGGATGAAATCGGCTTGAACAGTCCTGCTGTGCATGCATTATGGACGCTCGACGGTCTCGATGCATTCACCGGGCCTAACGAAGAAGCGTACCACACGCTCGTGCGGGCCATGCGCCACCCGGCCGCGGGCGTGCGGAAAACAGCCGTAAAACTGCTTCCGCGCAACGACAAGACGCTTTCCGCATTGAAATGGACCAATTCATTGAATGACCCTGATCTGAAAGTAAGGCTGGCGACCGTCCACGCATTGACCGACCTACCCGCTTCGGAAGAAATCGGCAGAATGCTGTACCTCGCGGGTCAGGATTCGCAGAATGCGGCCGACGAATATTTGGCGCAGGCGATTTTCTCAGGGGTGATCAGGCATGAAAACGGCTTCAAAGCGGCGGCAGCTAAACTCAAAGACTCCACATTAACCGCGCGTATCGAACGTGGGCTGATCGAAGAAACTTATATGCTGAATCTATGGTCGCCACCGATTTACCCACCCGAAGTGGCGCACAAAGAACTCAAAATCAAAGCCATTATTACCAAAGCACAGGAGGAATTATCCGGTGTGGTGGTTTCGCAGGGCAATCGGCAGAACGGGTACAGCCTATACATGCAGGATGGCAAATTGCATTGGCTGGTGCGCCAGGACGGCAAATCCTATCAGGTGACTTCTACCCGAAAATTGCCCGATGAGCGCTTCAATGCCTACGCCACGCTCTCGGAAGGCGGTAAAATGACACTCGCCATCGAGGATGAAACACCGGTGACCGGCAATGCAGCCGGTCTTTTCCACCAGCCTTTCGCCCCCGACGAGATCCGCCTCGGCCGTGATTTGCGCGACGGAAACCAGGTAGGCGAATATGGCGACAATGCACGGCTACGCGGCTGGCTCGACATCAAGAGTACCCTCCACCTCCATAACCAGGCCTTTCAAGGCCTGGCCCCCCAGACGCCATTGCCCTCAGGGACAGCCTCGGCGCCCACAGAAGTCCTGAAAGGCAAAGGCACGCCCACTACCATCAAACTGAAAGTGATCGAACATGAAATGAAGTTCGACCAGAAAAGTTTCACCGTAAAGCCCGGCCAGAAAGTGACGATCCAGTTTACGAACCCGGATTTTATGCAGCACAACCTGCTCATTATCAAACCCGGAACATTGGAGAAAGTAGGCAATGCGGCCGACCTGCTGGCGCGGGAAGCGAATGCCATCGCGCTCAACTATGTACCCCAAATGCCCGAAGTACTGCACGCAACGGAACTCGTTAGCCCGGAAGGCAATGCGACGCTGGTGTTCATCGCGCCCGATAAGCCCGGCGACTACCCGTTCCTCTGCACAGTACCCGGCCATTGGCGGATCATGAACGGTATTATGACAGTGCAATGAGTACCCTCAAATAAGTTTAACCATCTAACTCCAATTGATATGAAAAGACCATTATCCCGCCTGATCCGGGAACTGCACCGCTTTTGCCTCCTCGCGGCGGCGGTAGCCTGTTTCCTGACCGAAAATGCCCTGGCGCTCGCCGCCGACCGACAGATTTCCGGCAAAGTGGTGTCCGCCGAAGACAAGAACCCGCTGCCCGGCGTGACCATCATCGTGAAGGGGAAAAATACCGTGGGTACCGCCACCGACACGGACGGAAAGTTCAAGCTGGAAGTGCCTGAGGGCGCTACGCTGATCCTGAGCTACATTGGCTATGTGAGCCAGGAGCTGGCGGTGGGCAACCAGAGCGAGTTCAATGTGGAACTGGCACCCGACCAGAAACAATTGCAGGAAGTGGTGGTGATCGGGTATGGTACCCAGAAAAAAGGGGACATTACCAGTTCCGTGGCGAGCATCAAGCGCGAGGATTTTGTCCAGGGAACCGTGCGCGATGCGGCGCAGCTGGTGCAGGGCAAAGTGGCGGGTTTACGCATTACCACACCCAGCGGCTCTCCTACTTCCAACACGCAGATCAATTTGCGGGGTATCAACTCCATTGAAGGAACAGCCAACCCACTGATCCTGATCGATGGTATTCCCGGCGGATTGAACACCGTGGCACCGGAAGATATCGAATCGGTGGACGTGTTGAAGGACGGATCGGCGGCGGCGATTTATGGTACACGTGCTACCGGCGGCGTAATCCTGATCACGACGCGCAAAAACCGCGGTACTTCACGCTCGACGATCGAGTATTCCAATTATGTCAATATTCAGACTATCGCGCGCCGTCCCGAGTTGCTGACAGGCGACGATTACCGTCAGAAAATCAAGGAAGGTATCGCTTACACCGACTACGGTGGCAATACCGACTGGCTTTCGGAAATCATGCAAAAACCGGTGAGCCACAACCATAACCTCACGTTTTTTGGTGGAAACACCACCACCAACCTTACCGGCTCGATCAACTACCGGAATTGGGAGGGTATATTCCTGAGATCCGGACAAAACCGGTTCACCGGTCGCGCCGATCTGAATCACGCCATGTTCAACAACAAATTGAAGACCAATTTACAGATCATCAACCGCATTACCCGCTCCAACGGTGCCGTGAGCCCGGCTCTCGACGACGCGGCCTACGGCTATGCCTACCGCCAGGCCATTATCCGCAACCCGACCGACCGCGTACGGACCGACGACGGTAAATGGCAGGAGCGCGATGGTTATTTCTATGAAAACCCGGTTTCGCTGCTCAACGAATCGAATTACGAAAGCTCGTTCAAGGAAATGCGGATGGCCGGTAGCCTCGACTATGCACCGATAGACGACCTGAACTTCAAGTTACTTGTATCGAACGTTCAGAACAGCAACCTCGAAGGCGGTTCCACCACATTTAACCATACAGCCACGCGCCTGAGCAACCAAAATGCGACCGCGTTCCGTAACACCTACGCCAACAACGAAAATCTGCTCGAATTCACGGGAAATTATTCCAAAGCCATCGGCAAGCACCGTTTTTCGTTACTCGGCGGATATAGCTGGCAGGACGCGACCTACGAAGCATTCGCCGCCAATAACTGGGATTTCCCGACCGACGCCTACGACTGGAACAACCTCGGCGCGGGTGGTGCATTGCAGAAAGGTCAGGCCGGTATGAGCAGCACCAAAAACAAATGGCAGCTTGCAGGCTTCTTCGGCCGTTTGACTTACAGCCTGAGCGACAAATACCTATTCATGGCCAGCGTACGCCGCGAGGGTTCTTCGCGCTTCGGGGTGAACAACCGGTGGGGGACATTCCCGGCGGCGTCCATAGGCTGGCGTATCAGTAAGGAGAATTTCATGGGCAGCCTCGGCGCGGCTTCCGACATTAAACTTCGTGCGGGCATAGGTGTAACGGGTACGATCGCAAACAATCCGTATATGTCTCAGATCAGCTACAATTTCGACCGCGAAGAAGGGGCATTCATTGGGGGAAAATGGGTTCCGGGCTTCGTGCCGGCGCGTAACTTCAATCCCGACCTCCGCTGGGAAAAGAAAGAGGAATACAATGCAGGTGTGGATTTCGGTTTCATGAAAAACCGCATTAACGGATCGATCGATTTTTACAGCCGCAAGGTGAAAGATTTGCTCTACAATTTCCCTGTTCCTGTTCCACCGTATCTGACGGGCAGCATGTTTATCAATGCCGGGGTCATGCAAAACAAAGGTGTCGAGGTACTGTTGAATATCGTACCTATCCAGACGGGTGATTTCCAATGGAATACAGGATTCACCTACTCCACCAACCGAAACAAGCTCGTGAGCCTTTCGAACGAGCAGTTCCAGGCGGCGAACGATTTCTTCGACGCGGGTTACACGGGCGAGCCTATCCAGGTGAGCACACACCGCGTGAAAGTAGGCGAACCGATCGGCCGTTTCTTCGTTTGGAAGAGCGTTGGCGTGGACGATAAGGGCGCTTGGCTCATCGAAAACAAGGATGGCGAGGTGATCCCTATTGCCGACGCTACACCGGAGGACCGCCAGTATTATGGTAATGGTATTCCAAAACACATTGTGGGCTGGAACAACAACATCCGCTACAAGCAGTTCGACCTGGCTGTGAATATGCGCGGCGCATTTGGTTTCAACATCCTCAATTTCCAGAGCATGTTCTACAACAACCCCCGTAACAAGGCCTACAACATGCTTAAAACCGCCTACGACCCGATCGACGGGAAGGTGCTCAATACCGACCTCGTGTATGTATCGCATTACATTGAAAAAGGCGACTACTGGAAAGTCGACAACGTGACGCTGGGCTATACCCTGCCTGCCAATACGATCAAAGGCATTAAAAACGCGCGCATTTTCGTGTCGGGCCTCAACCTGGCAACCATTACCGGCTACACGGGCATCGACCCCGAGGGTGTGATTTTCACCGGCTTCTCACCGGGCAACGACTACCGCGACAAGTACCCAACCACCCGGACATTCACCGCCGGCCTAAGCGTAACATTCTGATCCTCAAATTCTTGAAACCAATGAAAAACAAAAATATAACATACGCGATCCTGGCCGCATTGCTAGCCGGAGCCCCGCTCTATTCCTGCACCGACCTCGACGAGCAAGTGTACTCCGAAGTCCTCGGGAGCAGTTACCAGCCCACCGAAAAAGACCTCCCGGCCATTGTGGCGCCCGTTTACTCGTCGCTGCGCTCGCTGATGCTCGGCTGGCAGGGCTATTTCGATTTGCAAGAAGAGGCGGCCGACGCAATCATCACGCCGGTGCGCCCCAATGGCTGGGACGATGGCGGCACCTACCGCCGTATGCACCAGCACACGTGGACGGCCCTGCAATGGCAGCCCGAAAACGCCTGGCGCCAGGCATTTGCCAGCATTACCACGGTGAACCGCGTGCTATCCCAGATCGAGGACGGTGATTTGCCGCTTACAAACGGCAAGGATGCGACCATCGCCGAGCTCCGCGCCGTGCGTGCCTTCGCCTACTACCTTTTGCTGGATAATCATGGCAACGTGCCCATTGTAACCGACTTCAAGGACGTTACCCTTCCCAAGCAGAGCAAGCGTAAGGAGGTTTATGATTTTGTGGTAAAAGAACTGACGGAATCGCTCCCGAACCTGAGCGAAAACGCCGCTACTACTTATGGCCAGATGAACAAATGGGGCGCGAAGACGCTTCTGGCCAAAATTTACCTCAATGCGCAGGTGTACACAGGCACACCCGAATGGGCAAAGGCGATCCAGGAAGCCGACGATGTGATCAAAAGCGGCAAGTATGTACTGGATGCCAACTATTCCGATGTTTTCACCTGGACTAACTTCAATTCCAAGGAAATTATATTTGCGATTCCTTACGATGAGATCTACGGAACCGGCAACCAGATCCACATGAAAACACTCGATCCGCTGAGCCGATCGGTGTACCCGATGAACGCCGGGCCATGGGGAGGGAACTGCGCCGTTCCGCAGTTTATCGACACCTACGACGCTGCCGATACCCGCCTGGCCGACACCTGGATCATGGGCCCGCAGAAAAGCGCAGCGACCGGTGCGGTGGTGATTACTTACAACAAGGCTGTACCCGGAATGGACAAAACTGCGTCGTCGGATGGGTTCCGGATTGGTAAGTACAAAATCAAACCTAATGCCACCGGCAGCCTCGACAACGACTTCCCGTTCCTTCGTTACGCGGATGTACTGATGATCAAGGCAGAGGCATTGCTGCGCACCGGCAAAGCGGCCGAGGCGGCCGAACTCGTTACGCAGGTACGCCAGCGCGCATTCAAAGCCAACCCGGAAAAGGCCAAGGTAACTGCGGCTGATCTTGCAAAAGGCAGTCGTTATAATTACGGTTACCAGGCTACGGACGGCACGATTACCGAACGTCAGGGAGGTGATGACATTCAGTTTGGCCGATTCCTGGACGAACTGGGCTGGGAGTTCGCCGCGGAAGCGCACCGCCGCCAGGACCTGATCCGTTTCGGAGCTTATGAGACCAAGAAATGGTTCAACCACCGCCCGCAAACGGCCCAGCGCTCGCTCTTCCCGATCCCGCAGAATGAAATCGACAAGAACCCCAATCTGAAACAGAACCTGGGTTACTAATACATTTATAAATTTGGGTTAGGTAGTTCCTATTTGCTCATCGGACGGAGTATCTTTGTTTCGGTGGGCAATTTTTTATTGTATTTTCAAAATTCCATTATCCCATGTTTTCACAATCAACATACTTAAACCGCAGAAAAACGCTTCGATCCAAACTGGGCAAAGGGCTGATCCTGCTTCTCGGCAACGAGGAAAGCGGCATGAACTACCGCGATAACGTATATTCATTCCGTCAGGACAGCACGTTTATCTATTATTTCGGGATCGACCAGGCGTCATTAACGGCCGTAATCGACCTCGACAACGACCGTGAAATCATTTTCGGCGACGAGCTCACCATCGACGACATCGTGTGGACCGGCCCGAAGGAAGCGCTGGCCGAAAAAGCGGCCAAAGTAGGTGTAAACGAAGTAAAGCCGGCGGCCGCTGTGGGCAGCTTCCTGAAAGACGCATTGTCGCGCGGGCAAAGCATTCATTTCCTGCCTCCGTACCGCGGTGAGCATTACCTGAAATTGCAGGAATGGCTGCACATCAATCCGTCCGAAGCAGCTCAAAAGGCTTCCGTTAGCCTTATTAAAGCGGTAGTTTCGATGCGTTCTTACAAAACCGAGGAAGAAGTTGCCGAGCTCGAAAAAGCAGTGAACACCTCTGTCGACATGCATTTGTCGTTCATGCGCGACACCCGCGCGGGTATGACCGAAAAGGCAATCGCGGGCAGGCTCCAAAGCATGGCCATCGCCCGGGGCGGCGATATATCCTACCCCGTCATCCTGACCGTCAACGGAGAAATCCTGCACACCCACGCCCGCGACCTCGCGCTCCGCGACGGCCAAATGGCCTTGTGCGACGCGGGAGCGGAAACCTCCATGCATTATTGCGGCGATCTCACGCGGACCATACCGGTTGGCAAGGCATTTACGAGCGTTCAGAAAGAAATGTATGAAATCGTACTCAACGCCCAGGAATCCGCCATTGCGGCGTGCAAGCCGGGGGTTTTGTTTAAAGACATTCACAAACTCGCCTCCACCAAACTCGTTGAAGGCATGAAGCAAATGGGTGTCGTCAAAGGCGACGTAGCGGAGGCAATCGAACACGACGTGCACACGCTCTTCTTCCAATGCGGCCTCGGCCACATGATGGGCCTCGACGTACACGACATGGAAAACCTTGGCGAGCAGTATGTAGGTTACACCGATGACCTCCAAAAAGGCACAACCTTCGGCTGGAAATCCCTCCGTCTGGGCCGCGCCCTCGAACCCGGCTTCGTCGTCACCGTCGAACCCGGCCTGTACCTCATCCCTACCCTCATAGACCGCTGGAAAGCAGAGAACAAACTCTCGCAATTCATCGACTACGAAAAGCTGGAACTCTTCCGCGATTTCACCGGCATTCGTATCGAGGATAACCTTTTGATAACCGAGAATGGTAACAGGATTCTCGGGAAGGAACTGGCGAAAAGTGTGAAGGATGTGGAGGCGTTGCGGGGGTGATGATCTGTTGAAATTGTTGTAAATTTGTGCTATCGATTCAATAACACTTTCAACAACACCGCTATGCAAGTACAATCAGAAATGACTTTCGAACAGTTGGCCGATGCAATTCAGAAACTACCGCCGACAGAATGGAAGAGATTAAAAACCTTAATTGATTCGGGAAAACGGAAGACGCGCTCCCGGGAAGAATTGCTTGCGCTGCTACTCAATGGACCTGTTGCAACTGAAGAAGAAATCAGGACTATTGAGAACAACAGAAAAGCGATTAATCAATGGGGAAGAAAACGGTTATGATTGATTCTTGCATTTTGATTGAATATTTCAGAAAAGCAGACAAAAGTAAAAGCGCTTGGTTTCAACTGGTGAACAGCGGTTTCGATTTCGCAATGTCTGTAATTGTCAAATATGAAATTTACGCTGGTGCTACGCCGCAGCAAATAAAATTCTGGAAAGATACCCTCGCCGACGTTTCAATTATACCACTGGAAGATCATTGTGTGGATGAAGCAGTGGCTATCAATTATCAGCTAAAACTCGACAGGAAACAAATTGAGATAGCAGACCTGTTAATAGCGGCAACCGCCATTTCCAACAAAATGCCTCTTGCAACTTTAAACAAGAGGCATTTTGAAAGAATTAATATGCTGGAATTACTCTAATTTGTCGTGATAGAACAAAGCCAGGGCCTTACTCCCCCCGACTCCAACTCCTGAATATCTCCCTTTCCAAAGCACTTGGCGACGACTTTTTCCTAATCTCAAATGTCCCGTAGTGCTTCTCGGTGGTCACGTCGATTTCCAGCCCTGCGTAGCCGAGGTACTTTTTGTAGTCCGGCTCGGTGGTGGTGTAGATGTAGCTGAATAGTTCGTCGAGCTTCCTTCCGGCTACGCTTTCAATGGTGGCGCGAAGTTCTTCTTCGGTGAAGCCCCGGTCTTCTTTAATGTAAAAATCCTGGTACAATTGCCGCATTACATCGTCGAGCGAGCGCTTGTTCCTGGTTTCGTAGCGAATAGCAAGATCAAAAAGCAAGCCAACGACCGGTCCTTTCTGATAGTACGAAATGGTTTTGTTGACGGCATCGCCGGTACGGCCGAACGGTCCGTCGGACCAGGTTTCGGCACTGGCCTGCGCCAGCGTCTGGAACAGACGCCCGGGTTTGGTTTCTACATTAGTGATTTGCTTTTTGAAAAAATCAAGAAATTCCTGTTCGCCCATGAGGCCCGCCGCACGCATGATCAGCGGCTCGTAATAAACGGTCAGGCCCTCTGAAACCCACAGCATGTTGGTTTTGCTCCCCTTGTCGTAATCGAACGGCCCGAGTTCGATGGGGCGGATGCGTTTGACATTGTAATGATGAAAATACTCGTGGGTAATGAAACCCAGCATACCATTCCAGCCGCGCGCAGCGAGCTGGTCGCCGCTGAAACTGATCGTGGTCGAATTCAAATGCTCGATACCACCCTGGCCGGGACCAATGGCGATGAACGTGTAGTGCTTATAAGGAATATCGCCAATGAGGGACGATGCCTTTTCAACGATCTTCTGAATGTCAGACATCAACTTGGCCCGGTCAAAATCCCCTAGCTTGTAGCCGATAAAACGGTGTGGAATGCCCTTGACTTTGAATCCGGGCAGTTCTTCGAGGTTACCGACGAGTAACGGACTGTCATATAATATGTCAAAATCCGGGGCGATGTAGGTGAATGCTTTTCCAGGCACGGCATCGAGGCCGGTAGCAACGCGGTTCCAGCTACTGAAGGGCTTGATCGTCACTTCCGACGGCGTTTTGAGTTTGCCTGCTTCATGCATAAACAAGCTACCGGGTGTAAGGTAGGCATGTTCCTCGTCCAGGTAACTGGCCGCCACAAACTTGCGCGTGGTCTTTACATCGTATTCCACGTGCAGGCTGCGTATTCCCTTTGCCGCAATCGCCCAACCGTTCTTGCCGGATTTCACCCACGGCAGCACACGGCCATTACCATCTTGTACCACCAGTTTATCCACGTTCGAAGCGTAGTCCATCAACTGGTAATACCCGGGTTGCCAATCAGGCAGTTTCAATCGTGTGGTGTCACCTTCGACAACCTGCCAATCCATTGTGACATGAAAAGTATGATTGGCCGGTTCGGGCATGGAGACTGTAAACCTAACCGGCACGGACTGCTGAGCAATGGCAACGGTCACCAGGCAATGCGCCGCCAGCATACAAAGCCAGCGGTTTGTCTTTTTGAAATACATGATACAGGAGTGAATTTAAAGAAGCTATTTAAACTGATAAAACTTCCACTGGGTTTTGAAATCAGGTTTCAGCGACTGATTGATCAGTGTGGCACGCACCATTTCGATCGGCATGTTATTTTCCTTCATCACGGCCTCGTGAAACTGCTTGAACGTCATTTTCCCGCTGTCGACAAGCTCCTTTTTCAAACTGAACAGCTGCAAGCCGCCAATGAGGTAAGCTACCTGATACAACGGACTATAATTCCCTTCAAATGACCGCCTTACCTCCCCTTCCGCATTCGCACGCTCGTGCCCGACGCGATCAACGAGGAAGTCGATGCATTCCTGGGGCGTCCATTTGCCCAGGTGGTAATTCAGCGAGAAGATGATCCTTGCGCAGCGGTGCATACGCCAGAAAAGCATCCCGATACGCTCCTCAGGCGTTTTGGCAAAACCTTTGTCATACAAAAGCAACTCCCAATACAATGCCCAACCCTCCGTCCAGAACGGCGTCCGGAAATCGCCGCGATAGGATTTGTAGCGACTGTTCATATAGTATTGCAAATGGTGGCCGGGAACAAGTTCGTGATGTACGGTGGAACGCGAGAAATACGGGTTATTGCCGCGCATGCTCATCAGCTTGTCGTCATGCGCCATGGTGTTGGTAGGGTAAGAAATGATGATATCCCTGCCACCAAGGAAAAACGGGTTCACCAGTTGCCGTTCAGGTGTCATCATTTGCATTCCCCAGGTTTCGTCGGCTATTTCGGGATAGTCGATGAGGTTGTTTTGGAGGATAAATTCTTTCGCATCATTGTAAAGTTTCAGGATCAGCTCGGGCTGCGTACCAGCTGGCACGTAGCTGTTTTTCACCTTTTCCTGCGCCTTCTTCCATTCGTTGCCGAAACCCATTTCCGCGGATGCTTTCAACAGTTCCTTATCACACCACGCAAACTCCCTGTTGGCCAGCTCAATCAGTTCATCGGGCGTATACACGATCATTTCAGTGCCGAGCTGCCGGATCAGTTCATCCCGGCCGATCGGAACGCCTTTGATACCGCTGGCGTCCTCTTTCTGCGTCGTATTGAGTTTCCCTTTGCTGCGGATGAGTTTCGAATAGGCCAGCAATGTGCTGTCCAGCATTTTGTAGGGCTTCGGTACCCACCAGGTAAACAACGGGTCATAACCATTATAAAACTCAAATGTACTCTTCAACCGCGCTTGCAGCCCGCTCACCGCCTCCACCCCCATGCGCGACAGCGGCATATCGATCGATTCCAGCTTTTTGAACGATTCCTCCGCCTGCTTCACCTCTTTCTGCCAATCGTTCAATTTCGCCGCGACGGCCTGCCCGTCCACAGTAGCGCCGCGCCGGCGGCCTTTTTCCAGCTCATAAATCCCGGCGGCAAACGGAATATACTTTTCAATTCGCCCATATTCCTTTTCCTCTTGTGCAAGTGTGAGCAAATGATCGTCGATGTTGCGTTTCAACAAGAGGTAATCCACCCTTCCATAAATGCTCATTTCATTGAAATCCATCTTTGCGAGCCTGCCTAGGTAGTCATCATCCACCTCCCGCAGCCTTTTCCGCTGTTCTGGCGATTCCAGGGCCGGCCCGCCGCGCTGCGCCCGGTCCTCCGCGGGCATAGGACCGTAAAAGTAATTCACCGCACGGATGTCCTGCGCGTACTGAATCACCAGCCCGGCTATCTCGCTGGTTTGTTCATATAGGTTAAATTTAGATTTGGAAGATTGCGCAGCTGCTCCGAAGACGGAAAGCCAGCAAAAAAGAAAAACCGCCCAACGCGAACGTATTACGTAGTTATGCGTCATAGGATTCAGGGATATTAAGGTTGGATTTTACCAAAATTAGCCCAAAATGCCAGTGAAAACCTACCGGGTTTTAATCAATAATTGACAAATTTTAGCATGCGTACAGCCATCGAGGACGATCGGTTACAATAAATTTTCCAACGACTGCCGGATTTCGGCCGCCCTGGCCCGGTCGCACTCCGACTCCCCGCCATCCATTTTGCCGATGGCCACGTCGAGAACCTTCAATGCGGCCGGAAAATCCTCTTTGAAATCGCGCAGGCGTAATGCGAGCGAGATCGCTTTCTGCAAGGGTGTCAACGTCGCGGGGTCGGCATCTTCGTATTCTACCTGATCCTTTTCGCCAATCTGAATCACGATGACGGCGTTTTCAGAAACATCGGTGATCGTGAAACGGGACTGGCCGGGACGCATTCTGGAAATCCTCGGTATCCCGGTATTGGGTACCCTTCCGAGCTTTGTCTTTAATGCCCGCGAGAAATCCGTGTGCACCTGTTCGACATTCTGCACCATCATCAAACAACCGGTATAACCCGCTTCTGCCCCTTTCACCCGTACAAAATGCAGCTGATGCCCGTTCCGTTCGACGACGCCGTATTGATAGGGCCTGTCTTGCCGGTAGGTAATCGCAAATCCGAGATTTTCCCAGAATGCAAGCGTCTCGCCAATCGATTTGCAGGGCAATACGGGCACGGTTGTCCATTCTTTTTGTTCCATAAAACTAGCTTTGGGTTCAGCCGGCAAACCTAGCGTATGGAATTTTAAAATTCCCTTTATATACTTTTTTGACGATAAAGGAGACTCTTAAGAACCGTTCTCCGGCAATTCCTTTAATTTGGCGTATGCAAGATTTCATCCATGACAAGCGGGTCTATTACAGCCCCATTGAATTCGCGATGTCCTACATCGGCGGTACCTGGAAAATCCCGGTGATCCGTGCACTCGCCAACGGGCCGCTCCGCTACGGCGACCTCAAAAACGCTATCCCGCACATCACCGACAAAATGCTGAACACTCAGCTCCGCGACCTGGAAAAGAAAGGCATGGTGAACCGCACTATTTTCCGCGAAAAACCGCCAAGAGTTGAATATGGTCTCACAGATCGCGCCATGCAGTCCATCCCGGCCATTGAGGCACTGGAAACCTACGGCCGGGCATTAATAGGGTGGGAAGCTGAAGGGATTGTGGAGAAAGAGTTTGGGCACTGACTGCCGACCGCTGACAACCGGCCGCCGATGCAGAACACCAGACTATTTGCGATCGGCGGTCAGTGGTCGGCGGTCGAAACTAGCTTATTGCCGGAAAGTTCCGACCGGAATCTCGAAATAATAGCCTTCAACGTCTCACCAGTGCCTTTAATCACCAGTTTATTGAGATTGTATTGCGACATGTTCATCGCAGCTGCTATTTCCTGGATCGTAAGATGTTCGCTTTGCTCCAACATTTTGCGCACGTCGTTGAGCACGCGATCGGTTTCTTCGCTGTATTGGGAGCCTGTTTCGGGGCGCTGCGTGTCGGGCAGGTTGCGTTTCACGAGGTTGACCAGTAATGCAGCCGAATTTGCCACGAGCTCGCGGCTGCTATCCTGCAAATGCCCGAGTTCGGTTTCGATCAATCGCACGAGGTGGGTAACTGCCAGCCGGTCGGTTTCGTTGCGAAGCGCCTTCGGGCGCAGGAAACTGGGCACCGAAAACAGGTCACGCACGGTGCGGAACATGCCCGTGAAGCTATTAAGAGGATCCGCCGCCCCGGCGATGCGGAACGGATCGAAGAAGATAGTAAGCAAATTGGTCCTGTAAAAGGACTTGAAATGGATTGGGTGGCCGGGGGAAAGGAGAAAGATCGCCTGCTCTTCGTAGTGCCACGAATCATCGTCGCAGGACAAAACGCCCTCCCCTTCCGTGACAAATGCAATACCAAACAAGCCGCCGTAGCGGGATGACTGTTCGAGCTCGCGGGCTTCGCAGCTTACCAGGTTCAGGGTTTGATCGATATTGAGTTCTTTCATCACGTTGAAGAAGGGTTTAGGAATAGTCACCTCATCTCGTATCCGCCTTTCGCGGCTTCCACGAAACACAGGGTTTAGGTTTATGGTCAACTTACTGTTGGTTTCCGCAAAAACACAGTCAGTAACCAAAGATGTTTACCAATAGCCAAACCAAAAAATCAAAGGTGCCCAATGCCGGATTTCAAGAGCTGAATGCCCGCTTTGGGAGGAAGAAAGGAGACCGGTTACAACGGTTACTTACCAAGCCATTGTTTGAAATCGGCCATGCGGTCGCCGCTGACGAACACCTCCTGCGCGGTGGCGGGGGTCAGTTCGAGCTTCAACCTGCCGGCCGAAACGGTGTAGATCGAGCGGATGCTGTTCAACGCGATGATGAGCGAGCGATTAATGCGAAAAAACTCCTTGGGATCAAGCATTTGTGCCAGTTTGTCGAGGCTGTAATCCATCGCGAGATGTTGCCCGTCGAACGTCCGGAGGAACGTCGCTTTCTGTTCGATGGTGAAATAGGCGATCTCGCTCGTGCGAATGCTGAATAGCTTAGGCCCGGCCGAGGCGAGGAAACGCTCTTTGTAACCTTCCTCATTGCCCGATTGGTACATCGCCATCAACGCAGCAAAATCAGGCGCGGGAGTAGCCGCGGATTTGGCATGCAATGTCACAAACTTGTCGATCGCCGCCGTGAGTTCTGCCTTATCTACCGGTTTCAGCAAATAGTCTATCCCGTTGGCTTTGAATGCTTTGAGCGTGTATTCAGAATACGCGGTGGTGAAGATAATAGGAATCGTCAGTTTCAGCTCCTCGATGATCTTGAATGCAAGATCGTCTTCCAGATGCAAGTCCATGAAAATCAAATCGGGGCGCTGGTTGGCGGCGTCGCTCAGCCACTGGATACTCTCTTTCACAGACGACAGTTTCGCCATCACGTTGATTTTGGGATCATATTTCCAGACCAGGCTTTCCAGACGACTGGCACTCAGCGACTCATCCTCTATAATAAGCACATTCATGAAAGCAGCGGCACTTTAACGGTAAAACAGCCGTCGGTCTTATCGACCATCACCGGCTTGTCGATCAGCAATTTATAGCGGTTCACAATATTCTGAAGGCCGAGGCGTGTAGACGACTCCGGCAGCTCACGTACTTGCAGCGGATTGCTGATCACCAGGTAATCGTCTTCCACGCCAATGGTTATCAGCAGCGGATTGCTGGCCGACATCCGGTTATGCTTCACCGCATTCTCCACGAGCAGCTGTAATGTGAGCGGCACGATCGAATATTTGTCCTTTTCTTGGCAGGAAATGCGGATATCCAGGTTAAGCTTGTTCTCAAACCGGATCATGAGCAGGAACATATAAGTTTCCAGGAACTCGACCTCCGTGGCCAGTTTAATGGAATCGTAAACCGATTTTTCCAGAATATACCGGTATGCCTTCGAAAGCTGGTTGATAAACTTGACGGAAAGCTCCTGGTTGGTTTCCACGAGCGTCGTAAGCACGCTGAAATTATTGAAAAGGAAATGCGGACTCACCTGGTTTTTCAATGCATTGAAATGGGCTGTCGCATTCTCCTTCTGCAAACGCTCCTCGTTGACCACCACCCTTTGCAGGCGCTCATACACGCGCTTGTTGGCCGCGAGGTAATACTCCGCCATCAGCGCCAGCACCGTGATGCTCGTATTGGCCCGCTGTTTCAGCACGGGTGTTTTGTTCAGCGTAATGGGCAGCACATCGAAACTTCCTTTTTCAAAAACCGCCTCCATCCAGTGCCACAAGTAGCGGTACCAGTGATTGAATACCATAGCCAGGCCAATCGCCACCACCAGCATGATAGCCTGGTTCACCACCCGGAAACGCTCAGGAAAGTCCTCTCCCAAAAACCGGGAGGTAATGTATTGCAGCCACTCAATGACATTGATCCACAGAATAAAAAAGGCAATGCTGAATAGCAGCTCCATCGTCCACAGCGGCAGGCGATGCCAGAATATGGGCATATCGATCTGCAAAACGTTCATATAAATGCGTATTGGCACATATATGACCGCAAAGCCCAGACCGAGTTCCCATTTTTGGCGATTGGTGAGACGGGATGTTATTCGGGGTTGCATTTACTTTTGAATTCAGAACATCAAAATTAATAAAGTAGCATTAACTGTGATCTACTATTTTTCTGATGAGCCGTGCAAAGCAAAAGCGGGCGGCCCGATCCTACCGACCGGGCCGCCCGCCTATCACTTACATTAATGACCAGTTATTGCTCGGCATACTTCTTGAAATTATCCAGAATCGCCTGCCAGCCAGCCTGCTGGAATTCGACAGGATGCGTGTTTTCAGGATCGAATGTTTCCACCACTTTGGTGCCGTCGCCATCCTGTTCGAATAGCACTGTCACTTTGCGGCCGTCGCCCAAAGTATAAGCCAGGTAGCGGTTTTCCTCCACTTCAGTGTAAGTACCACCGAAATCGAAACTGAAACTACCGTCTTTCGCAGCCATGGTGGTTTTGATGCTGCCGCCTACACGCACGTCGTTTTCAGAAAAAGGGGCATGCCAGTCGTCGGATGCGAAACACCATTGGGTAATGTGCTCCGGTGCATTCCATTTATTCCAGACGTCCGCTACCGGTGCATTGATATTCGCTTGTACAGTTACAGGTTGTGTTGTCGCTTCCATTTCTTTGTGTTTTTTAGTGATGATTTGATGTTACAAAGTTGCCGGGTTTCCGGGAAACGGAGCGATGCCTGTTGCGACAAAAAGCGGGTGCGTTTGCGACACCCGCTTCAAAAACGTCATTGATTCACTGTAAGAGCCTTTTTTACTGCCGGTGCGACGTGCGTTCCGAGCAGCTCGATCGACTTCATCAAATCCTTATGCGCAGGCGCACCGACGTCCGTATGCATGAGAAAGCGCGTAAGACCGAACATCTCCTGATGGTAAAGTATCTTATCCACCACTTCATTGGGCTCGCCTATGAACAATGCGCCGCTGCGGCTTTGGCCGCCTTCGAACTGCGCACGTGTGTAAGGCGCCCACCCGCGGCTGCGGCCGACGCGGTCCATCTGTGCGGCGTAGGAAGGGAAGTACAAGTCGCTCAGCGCTTTCCCGTCCGGCCCCACCAGCCCGTGCGAATGCGTAGCCAGTTGCATTTTGGCTGGATCGTGTCCTGCTTCCAGGTATTCGGTTTTATATAATTCAAAAAATGGCTTGAACTGCGAAGGCATACCACCGATAATGGCGATGATCAACGGCAAGCCGAGGCGCGCAGCGCGTACCACCGACTGCGGCGTACCGCCTACCGCCACCCATATTTCCAGGTTATTGTTCACGGCCCGGGGCAAAACCTCCTGCCTGTCGAGTGTCGCGCGGAACTTGCCTTTCCAGGTGATCACGTCGTTTTCATTGATTTCTTTCAGCAATTGCAGCTTTTCGGTGAACAGGCCATTGTAATCATTCAAATCATACCCAAAAAGCGGGAACGACTCGATGAAACTGCCCCGGCCAACGGTAATCTCCGCACGGCCGCCCGAAATGAGGTCGACCGTCGAAAAGTTCTGGTAAACCCGCACGGGGTCAGCAGAGCTCAATACGGTTACCGAGCTCGTAAGCTTGATATTTTTGGTCACTGAGGCCGCTGCCGCCAGAATGATCTCGGGCGTCGAAACCGCGAAATCCGGCCGGTGGTGCTCGCCAATACCGAACACATCCAACCCAACCTCGTCGGCCAGCTTGATTTCCTCCAACATATCCTGCAAGCGCTCCTGCGGCGACTGAAAAGAACGGGTTTCATTGTTAAATGCAAGATCCCCGAACATGCTGATTCCTATTTCCATTTCCTGTTTGATTTTCGTCTTTGTCTGAATGGCATTCAAAACCATCCAATAGTCAAACCAGTATCATGGTGTATAGATTCCGGCGCCGGGGCTTTAACATAGTATCCAAAAGTATAGCGATGGGGTGGCTGACTGCTGACGGCAGACCGCTGACAACCGACCGCCGACAACCGACCGCCGGCCAGAGGCCTGCGGCCGACCATAGACCATAGACCATGATTAGAAAATTCTTAAAGTAAAACCAGCACAAAAACATCGTCGGCGGTCGGCCGTCAATGGTCGGCGGTCGGCCGTCAATGGTCGGCGGTCGGCCGTCAGGCCGCTTGCGGCCTATTCACTCCGCAAACTTCGCACGGGATTCACCATCGCCGCTCTCACCGATTGGAAACTGACGGTAAAAACGGCAATCAGCACGGCAATCACGCCGGCCAGTACGAACATCCACCATTCGATGTCGATCTGGTAAGCGAACCCTTGCAGCCATTGCTTCATAATATACCAGGCTACCGGGGAGGCCAGCACGATGGCCATCATAACCAGTTTCAGGAAGTCTTTCGAAAGCAGCCCCACAATACCCGCTACGGAAGCGCCCAGTACTTTTCGGACACCGATCTCCTTCGTACGCTGCTCAGCGGTGAACGCGGCGAGGCCAAATAGCCCGAGGCAGGAAATGAATATCGCCAGAAAGGCAAAATAACCTGCCAGTTTGCCTACGACCTGCTCGCTCTGGTATTGACGAGCGTACTCCTGGTCGGTAAATGCATAGGTAAACGGCACATTGGGGTTTAGTTTCTTACAAATCCGCTCGATTGCCGTCAGCGTTTCGGGCGTTTTACCCGCCTGAATGCGGACGATGACGCTCCCTTGCGGTTCACGTACAGCGAGGTAAGCGATGAGCGGGCGGATGGCGGTATGCAGCGACTGGAAATGGAAATCTTTCAGGACACCCACAATACGGATTTTCGATCTGCCCCAGTTGATCTCCCGGCCGACCGGATCTTTGAGACCCATTACTTTCACTGCCGTTTCGTTGACAAGCACGCCGCTTGAATCCGTCGGAAAATCCTTTGAAAAATCGCGGCCGTCGGCCATTTGCAGGTTCATTGTTTTGGTAAAATTATACCCTACACCCACCGGTGTGAACCTAACCTTATCATTCGGGTCGCTGCCGGGCCAGGTGATTCCCTCGGTACCGTTGCCGTTGGAGGCCGGATTGGCGGTCATATGCGACACCTCTTTTACACCTGCAACTTGCGTCAATTGTGCTTTCAGGATGTCGTATTTCTTGAACAGTTCGCCCTCAATCGGAAAGTAGACCAGGTTTTCGCGATCAAATCCCAGGTTTTTGTTTTGCACAAAACCCACCTGCCTGTAAATAATGATCATGCCGACGATCAGGATCACCGAGAGCCCGAACTGAAATACTACCAGCCCCTGCCGCACCCATACCGAGCTCGAATCAAATTTTAAAGCGCCTTTGAGAATGCGGACCGGATTGAGCGACGACAGGAACAAAGCAGGATAACTGCCCGCGAGCAGCCCCGTCGCAGCGAGCAAGCCCGCTATGATGCCCCAGAACATCGGCTCCGACCAGGGTAGTACCATTTGCTTGCCGGTAAGGCTATTGAACGCCGGCAGCAACAGAGCCACGAGCAACACGGCCAATATCGCCGAAAGCGTCGCGATCAGCAGCGCCTCGCCCATAAACTGCCCGGCGAGCATAGAACGCATGGCGCCTACTACCTTTCTCACACCCACTTCTTTCGCGCGGCGCGATGAGCGTGCGGTAGCGAGGTTCATGAAATTGATGCAGGCGATCAGCAGGATGAACACGGCCACGAAACTGAACAACCGTACATATTCAATGCGCCCGCCGTCCATTTTAGCGTCTTTGATATTGCTGTTAAGATAATATTCATGAAAAGGCTGCATGGCGAGCTGCGTTTTGTACGGCTTGCCGGCATCGCGGTTGGTTTTATCGAGCAGGTGGAGCATTTTCGTGGCTACTTTGGCCGGATCGGCATCTTTTCGCAGTTTGAAAAACGTCAGAGGGTCGGTACTGCCCCAATCCCTGGCCCAGCCGTTGTCATCCGTGTAGGCGTCCCAGGTCATGAGACAGTCGAACTGCAACGAGCTGTTGGTGCCGATATTCTCAAAAACCGCTGAAACGGTCATTTCCTTGCGGTTGTCATAGCGAATCGCTTTTCCCATGGCGGCCTCCGCGCTTCCAAAAAACGCCTCGGCCATGTTGCGCGAGATCACAATATTGCTCTTATCGCGCAATGCACCTTCCGGGGTACCTTGCAAAAGCTTGTAGCTGAACATTTTGAAAAAATCGGCACTCGCCCAGTTAGTAGCCTGCTTGTGTATCTTATTGCCGACCGAAAACGTCTGCGGGTTAGTCCATGAATACGGCGTGCTCATTTCTATCTCCGGTATCGATTTTTTGAGCTCCTCCGCCAGCAGTCCCGGCGTCCAGATCACGCCCTGTACTTTCCCGCTGAAATACTCACGCATATAAATGCGATACAATTGACCATTGTTCGTGTGAAACGCATCTACGGCCCGTTCATCGCGGATCCAGAGCATAATCATGAGGCTGCAAGCCATTCCGAGCGCTAGGCCCAGGACATTAATGGCCGAAAACGTTTTGCTTTTGAGCAGGTTACGAAGTGCGATTTTGAAATAATTCTGGATCATGGCAGCACTGAATGAATAGGTTTCGGAATAGTCGTTTGAGCGCTTCTGGCGCGCGAATGGGCGCATGAGGCGAATGGCCGCGAGGGCATATTTCCGGTCGGCAGGCGGCTTGCCCAGGCTTTCGAGCCAGTAGGCGTACATTTCGAGCATATCGCCCTGTAATTCTTCGCGTGTATCGGGGTGCGACCAGCTTGCAAGCAGGCGGGTAGCCCACCGCGGCGGCCTAGCGGGGCCCGGCGTACCGGCGCCCGACCGCGCAGAGGTTGGTTTTCGTTCCATATCAGCGGGTCATTAACTGGAGTGTATCCGGCGACATCGCACTCCACAACGCCTCCCTCGCCTCTTTCGCTTCACGCAGCGCCTTGCGGCCGAATGCTGTTACACGAAAAAAACGTTTGCGGCGACCACCCCGCTCGGCCGTAGCCCCGCCCATTTCGGACGACAGGAACCCTTTTTCTTCCAGTCGCTGCAAGGTGGTGTGCACGGTGCTGAACCCGACCGCGCGGCCGGCTTTCTGGTCGAGTTCCTGCGCGACTGTCACGGCGTAGGCTTCCTCGCCGAGCACCGCGACCGTCAGCAGCACGACCTCTTCCAGTTCTCCTAAAAATGTTCTTCTCATGGCTGAATGCATTTATTCCGATAATGTCGGGCAAATGCCGTGCCAAATTCGGAAAGTAGGCCTGAGCTATTCAAAAACGGGTTTTGGGCGGTTGAAACGGCCCGACGAATGTCCGATTCCGAACATCCGTGTAATCAAAGCGGACAAGTCGCAGATCGTACTTGAAAACCGGTTGTCAAACAGTTACATTTGGGATACAATCGGTTCTGTTTTATGAATATAGGCAAAGAGCTCCTGTTCTTTTTCAGCGCGCTGGGTGCTTTCAACGGCATCCTGCTCGGGCTATTCCTGTTGTTTTTTACCCAAAAGAAATACCTCGCCAACAACTTCCTGGCGGGTATGTTGCTGGCGTCCAGCGTAAGGATCGCCAAGTCGGTTTGCCTCTATTTCGACGGAGGGTTGCCCAAGATTTATCTGCAAATAGGCCTTTCCGCCTGTTTTTTCATCGGGCCATTTTTGTACTATTTCGTGCGGTCTGCGGTAACACCCCTGGAAAAGACACCCAAGAGCTGGACATGGACGCTCATCGCCCTGGCCGTGCTGACACTGGCTGTGGGCATTGCCCTACCCTATTCCGAATACCCGGTTTTGTGGAATAAAGTGATTGCGAGGCTGATTTACGTGCAGTGGTTCGGCTTTTTGGTTGCTTCGGGCGTCATGATCCGCGGCCTGTTGTGCAAACTGTTCCGCCGATCGTATGCGATGAAGCCGGCCGAAACGTGGATTTCCATGATTTTCCTCGGCAATGTGCTGATCTTCCTTTTGTATTTTTCTTCGCTGATCAACGCCCCTTTCGCTTCGTACATCAGCGGGTCCATTGCATTTTCGCTCATCCTCTACCTGATGATCACCCTGGTGATTTACAAGAAGAAAACCGACGAGCTGTTCCTGCTTTTGCCCGATAAACCCGCCGCTAAAAAACTCAGCGACAGCGATGCAGAACTGTGGCTTGGCAAGCTGGAAAAGGTGATGGCCGAAAAAGCCATTTACAAAAACCCCGACCTGAAACTGCACGATCTCTCTCGCGAAATCCAGGTTTCGGGCCACCAGCTTTCGGCCTTGCTGAACGATGGCCTGGGCAAGAACTTCACGACGTATATCAATGAGTGGCGGATTGCCGAAGCCTGTAAAATGATCGCCACCGAGCAGCACCTCACGCTCGAAGCGATCGGGTATGAGGTCGGTTTTAATTCCAAATCTACTTTTTTTGCCGCATTCAAGAAGGTAAAAGGCACAACGCCTTCCTCTTATCAAATAACTACTAATCAACCAATTACAGATTAACGGCGGTATGAATTTATAAATCCGTACTCCTGATTTGCCTTTTGCATACCTTCGAAAACGGCGGGCTTTGGATTTTTGCCTCAAACCAGATCCATTGTCGCAGCCATGAAGTTTTCCGGCATCATTTTCTCCTTCCTTTTTCTGTTTACCCAAATAACCGTCGCCCAGCACCGTTACGCGGTTTCGGGAAAGGCCGTCGGTCCAAACCGGCAACAGGTTGCCGTGTATGCCCGCCTGCTTGCCCTGCCCGATTCCGCATTGCTGCAAGGCGCGGCATTCGAGGACGGCAGCATTACCTTCTCCGGCATCGCGCACCAAACCATTGCCCTGCGGCTGAGCAGTATTGGCCTTGCCGACACGCTGATCGTCCTTAATCCGAACGGCCGGGCGCACATCGATCTCGGTACCATCCTCATGCGTGAGCACGTGCAAGCGCTCGCTAGCGTGACCGTGCGCGGGCAAGCCCCGCTCGTGAGACAAGGGGCCAACGGCACCACCGAAATCCAGGTTAGCGGCAGCATTCTGGCCGGCAGCACATCGGCCACCGAACTGCTCGGCAGGTCGCCGGGCATTATCTTCACCGAAGGTCGGGCGGGCGTCGCGGGGCGCGGCGAAGCATTGATTTTCCTGAACGGGCAGGCCATTACCTATGAACAAATGGCGGCCATTCCCGTGAGCCGCATTGCCCGGGTGGAGGTGATCCCGAACCCCTCGGCCCGGTACGATGCCGAGGGTAAGGCGGTAATCAACATCATTACAAAGCAGGTGATGGATACCGGTATGACGGGCTCGGTTACCCAGCAATATGCCTACACCCAATTTGCAGGCAGTGAGCTCAATACTCTTGCGGATGCCCAGTACATGCGCAACAAACTGGCGTTGCAAGCCAATTACGCCCTGCAAACCGGCAACAGCCGCGAAGTGCTCCATACCATACGCACCCGTCCCTCGCCCACCGAGTACCTCCATTCGGACCTTACCACCGACTGGCAACGCAAGTTGCGTAACTATTCCAATTTCGGGGCGGGCGTACAATGGAATCTGAATACCAGCAGCTATTTGTCGCTCAACTATAAGGGAAATCTCAACAGCCTTGGCGGCAGCCAGAACAGCAGCAACGCCCTCGCCGACAAAAAAGGCAGCAGCTTCTACCAAAGCCGCGTTGCCAAGGACGAGGAACGCTGGAACCATGCTTTTACCCTCAACTTCCAGCAAGCGTTGGATACACTCGGCTCCGCTTTGTTTGTCGGCACACAATATGCCCGTTTCAAAACCGACCAGCACGACCGCATTGCCGAAAGCAGCCTCACCGGCGACAGCACCGGCCTGCGGAGCCTGCTCAACGATGTGCTCGTTCGCATCCACATTTCCAGCACCCAGCTCGACTATACCAAAGCGTTCCGCAACGGCGGCAAGCTCGAAACCGGCGCGAAGTTCAGCTACGCCGATAATGGCTCGGGCACCGATTTCATGGTTTCCTCGGAAGATGGGCCGTTCCTGCCCGACCCTGGCCTGAGCAGCAACTTCCGTTACCGCGAAAAGGTGCCGGCCGTGTATCTAAGTTATCTCGGGAATTTGAAAAACAATGTCCGTTTCGGCGCCGGGCTGCGGGGCGAATACACGAGCTATTCGCTCAATACCACCGCACGCGGCGGCCAGGTTATCGGGGATAAGTACTTCAATGTTTTTCCCAATCTTTTTATCAGCAAAAACTTCCCTGGTGGTCTCCAAAGCCGCATTTCTTACGTTTCCAAGATCACCCGCCCGCGCTATCAGGCACTCAACCCGTTCGTGATCTACCAGGATCCCTTCACGACCATCGAGGGAAACCCCAATATGCAGCCGGAGAAGATCCATACTTTCGAAGCCGGCCTGCAATACAAGCAGCTCGACGTCCACGCGGGTTACACGTACACAAAAGACAAGATGAGCGGCGCTGCATTGCGTGGCGAGTCGCCCAACAGCTATGTTTTAAAGGGCATTAACCTCGCACGGGAGCATTCCCTTTTCATTACCGCCTCGGCGACATTCAATATAGCCTGTTGGAACACCACCAATACCGTCACCGTGAGCCGCAACAACCTGATCGACAATGAATACGGCTTCGAAATCCTCAAACCCAGGCCGCAGCTTTATGCCTACACCAACAATACTTTTGATGTAAACCATATTTTTAAAATCCAGCTCATGGCCTGGTACCTCAGCGAAAGGTCACAAGGACTTTACAACGATTTCAGCCGGTCGACCGTAACCATGGGAATTGAAAAGGATTTTTTGAAAAACGCATTGAAAATCAGGCTCACGGCGAACGATATTTTTCATCAAAGTCACGTGCACGGCAAATACAGCGTCGGGGCTACCAACATTTACTATCACCGCACGTATTCTACCGCATTCTTCGGCATCAGCGCCGTGTACCGGTTTGGGAGGTCGGGAAGAATTACATTCAACAGCAAATCCACCGGTGAGACGGAGCAGAACCGGGCGAGGTAATGATATATGGCAGGAAGGTAGACCTTCGTGCTCCTTATTCGCAGGCCTCCGGCCGATCACTACAGCAATGTCGTATTGCAGTATCGCCCGGCCGGAGGCCTGCGAATAGTGTGTGTAAATCATGAGATTTGCACCAGCATGGCGCGAGGTAAGATTGCATTAAATAGTGATTAAAAAGGCATTAGGCACGCATGCAGGTTAAAGGGAGTTACTAATTTTGAAGCGTTCTCTTCAACCTGAAAAACCATGAAAAACTACATTATCATTTTCCGCGAGCCCGACGGTCGGCGGCCCGACGGTCGGCGGCCCGACGGTCGTCAGGATTCACATACAGAGGCGGAAATTACGGCGCATCGGGAAAACTGGTCGAAATGGTTTGCCGAATGGGGTGCCAAAGGCAAGTTGGCAGGCGGTAGCGGGCTGACGCTCAACGGCCGCATTATCAAAAACGGGCAAACCAACGAAGGCATTCACTACGTGGGTACGGAAATCGTAGGCGGCTTTCTATTGCTCAAAGCCGAAGATCTCGATGAAGCCACTGCCATCGCCGCCAGTTGCCCGATCTACGAGTTCGACGGTTACGCCGAAGTCCGCGAAATGCAGCAATAGCCCCCATGCCCTCCTCCTTTCCTCCCTTTCCTCCCTTTCCTCCCCTTCCTCCATACTCCCTCAATAAGTTTGCAAAGCCCCTGTGTCCCCCTGCTCCTTCAATATCTTCTTCAACCCATCGACATTCATCGTCAGCCCGACCTCGGCGTCGGGTGCGGTTTCTTCATTGATAATGCCGATCGGGCCGCGATAGCTGCTCTCGCGGATGATGCGGATCATGTCGGCCTCGGCATCGCCCTCGCCCACAGGAACTACCTTCACGGGATTTCCCTTTTTTAGCCCCATTAAATTCACCGCCATCAAATGCGGTAGAATTTTCGGGAAAAACTCAGGGAAACGCTCGATGTCCTCCTCGGCGTGGTGCAGGTTGTAGACGATGCCGATATTCGGTCTTTTGAGATAATCCATCACTTCCAACTGATTCTCGGGCTTCCCGTACCAGCCGCCATGGTTGTAAAGACCGACCGAACAACCGATTTCGGCAGCTTTGTCCGCAATATAGGCTACTGGTTTCGCAACGGCTTCCACCTTCTGCTGCTGGGTCATTTGGTCCATGTCCTTGATTCCGCCGATCATGCACCAGATTTCGGTTTTGACGTTGTGCCGTTTCAACAGGTCGAGGATAATGGACAGATTCTTATCGTTTTCAGGGTTTGGGCCCGAATACAGCCAGAATGCCTGCAACTTGATGTGGTGCCTTTTTAATGCTTCCAATTCGGCGTCGAATTCGGGAATGTGCTTCTCGCGCCAATCGTAGGCGAGCATGGTGAAACCCAGCTTGTTCAGCATTTCGGCGCGCTGTTCGGGGGTGCGTTCCTTGGAATCGAACGGGACAATGCACCACGCAATCAGGTTTTGCCTGGCGTAGATATTGTTGGCACTTTTGCTGGTAGCATTAGCCATGAACGGATCGCTGATGCTCTCTTTACCCGTTTCTACCCGCCCTGCGAAGCGCATGACACTCTTCCTGTCGCCGTTATACACGTTGAAATCGTACCACTGATGGCTCTTGGAAGCCGGAATGAGCATTTTCACCGTTCCATCGGCAGGCAGGTCTGCCCCTATTTCTTTTTGCTGATACGCATTGTCGATGACTTTCAGCGCCTGGGGTTTCTTTCCTTTATTCACCGCCACGAGTTCCACATCGCCGGTCGGCTTACCGTTTTTGTCCAAAACATAACCACAAACCAACGCTATCTCAGGCTCCTGCGCATTACCCGCGAACTCGCGGAAGTAGCCATTCGGGCCGTACACCCGCAAATGATATTGGCCGTTTTCAAAACCAGCCAGCTTGAAACTTTCTGTCAGTCTATCGCCAGCCTTCACGGCATAGTTCCAAACCCGCAGCACTTCGCCTTCATAGGGATTCATGGCATAAACGATAAACGGCGCCCCGGCCGATTTTGCACCGAAAACCTTATTCCCCGCCTGCATTGTTATTTCAAATGCGGCCTTATCCGCAGAAAGCGCCCCATTCACATGCAATTCGTAAGGAAGCGCCAACGACGGCCTGGTACCCGGCTCCTGTTTAGGCAACAAGGGTGACCCGACCGGATTTGCATTGATTTTCCCGATTTCCGCTGCGTTCAAAGCCTTGAAATTCGCCGGTACATCTTTGAACTGCGCTTTGTGAATCGTCGTCAGGATTTCATCGCGGTTCACCGGCTTCGGCTTTTTATACGGCGACGCGTCGAAAGGCTGGAAAACCGAGCTCATATTGCCGCATATCGTCCGGCGCCATTCGGTAATGTTCGTTTCCCGGACCGGCTTTTTCGACTTATGGCTCGTAAATTCTTCCAGAAACTGGATGATCGACGTGTGATCGAAAACCTGCGAACACACCTTCCCGCCCCGCGACCATGGCGATGCCACCACGAGCGGCACCCGGAAGCCCAGCCCTATCGCACCACCGCGTGCATTCGCCTTAGGCACCTGGGTTTCGTCCTGTTCCAGTGGCACGTACTCGGCCTTGACATCGATGCCTGCAGACACTTTTCCTGAGTTCGGCTTGGTCGGGTCCGGGATCGAAAACGGTGGAATGTGATCATAATAGCCGTCATTTTCGTCGTAACAAAGTATGAAGATCGTCTTCTTCCACACCTCGGGATTTTGGGTGAGAATATCTAGCGTCTCGGAAATGTACCACGCGCCATACCACGGTGCCGACGGGTGATCGGAGAAGTTCTGCGGCGCGGCCAGGTATGAAACCGTCGGCAGCTTACCTTCCTTCACATCTTTCCGGAACTGGTAGAAAATGTCACCTTCGGGCACTTCGATCTTCCTACCCTGATCCCCATCCTTGTACCACATCGACGACAATTTCAGATAATCCGGGTCATTGCGGTTGGTCACGAATGCATTCCGGTGCAGCTCTTGCTGGAATACCGACAGCTTTTTGAAGTTTTCCTCACTGAACTCCGCCAGATCTGCTTCGAGTCGTTCCAGCAACGCGTGGCGCTGCTCCCAGGATTTGGTCAGCTTATCCTTTTCGGCACCCGTCGCCGCATCCAGTTTCTCCTTTAAAGCGGGCAGGTCCTTCTTAATTTTATCCACCTCCAGAGTCGCGTAATGGATAAAATCCTTCGAATATTTCACGCCATACTGCGCATAACGCTCCAACGGATTACAGCCAAAATTGCTCAGCCACGAGCCTACGCCGGGATGGAACTGCACCACAGCGCCTACTTCATTCTGATAGAACTTCCAGCTAATGCCCGCCTCCTGCATGCGCTCGGGGAAGGTTTTCCATTTCACCGGCTTATTGATGGAAAAATAGCTGTTTCGCACCACGGCCAGCGAATCCATTTCGGGCTTTTCGCGGATCGTACCCGACCAGAGATAGTAGCGGTTGGGATGGGTGGGCGTCATCGACGAGCAGAAATTCTGGTCGCAGATCGTGAAGGCATCGGCCAGGGCGTAATAGAACGGAATATCTTCCCGATCATAATAGCCGAGCGTTAGCGGCATTTCGGCGTATTCCTTGTGGCCCGACCGCTTGGATGTGAGCCATTTATCGTATTTCCCGCCGTTGTAGGCATCCACCTGCGACTCGCGCGAGTGCGGCAGGTCGTGCATCCACGTGGCTTTGGTATTTTTTATATCGAGGCGAAATGGCGCGTAGGTATCGCCTTTGAGGTCGGTTTGGAGCCATACCTTATTTTTATTCGGCAGATCGATCGCCCGCGGGTCGTTGAAGCCGCGCACGCCTTGCAACTTGCCATAGCTATGGTCGAACGAGCGGTTTTCCTGCATCAGAATTACCACATGCTCGGCATCGAGGTAAGTCGTATTCGGATGGGGCGTGATCGCCATCGCCCGCTGCACCGACTCCGGGAATAAACTCGCCGCGCCGGCACCGCCAGCCAGCATCGCCGCCTTTTTGATAAAATCTCTTCTTGAATCCATGGGTTTAGTTCGGGTAGTTACTAAAAGCTACAAGTAGTGGGAGCGGCAAAATTACTGTTGCGGGCACCGGTGCAGGGTTATGGGAGTGTTAAGAAACGCAGCTGCTTCCATGCACAATATTCACATCCATTTTTAATATTTTTTTCAAACCCGACCTTCGGGCGTTTGGTTTTGGGGCTACTAGGAGGTGATATATGAAATCATCACCTCATGCCACGCAGCTTATTTACACGTTTATTCCTCCTGATTTCAATCAGTTTTAACGGGTTCGCCCAAAAGGCACCTTCGGTTTCGGGTTATGTCAAAACAGCATCCGGCGAGGCGCTGCCCGGTGCGACGGTTTCCCTACTCAAAACCGCGTACGGCGTTACGACCGATTCCGATGGCTTTTTTGTCCTTCCGGCCGTCAAAGCGGGCACCTACACGGTTCAGGCGACATTGATGGGCTACAAAGCCGTGTCCGAAACGGTCACTATACAAACCGGGAAGACGACCTCATTCAATTTCCGCCTCCAAGAAAACCAACAGAACCTCAACGAAGTGAGCGTTTACGGCAAAACGGAGACGCAGGCGGTGAAGGAACAGCCTTTCACAGTGAATGCGATCGAAACGAAGCAGTTTCAGAACACTACAGCCGACCTCAACCAGGTACTCAACCGCAGCGCGGGCGTACGCATTCGCGAGCAAGGGGGATTGGGGTCGAACTTCAACTTCTCGATCAACGGGCTTTCGGGCAAAGCGGTGAAGTATTTCATCGACGGCGTGCCGATGGAAGTCATGGGCAGCGCGATGTCGCTCAACAACATTCCCGTGAACCTCTCGGAGCGCATCGAGGTGTATAAGGGTGTGGTGCCGGTCCAGCTGGGCTCGGATGCCATGGGCGGCGCAGTGAATGTGATCACCAATCAAAAACAGACCAATTACCTTGACCTCAGCCACAGCTACGGCTCGTTTAACACCCACCGTTCGGCACTCACAGCCCAGTATGTGCATAAGCCGACCGGCATTACCGTCAAAGCAAGCGGCTTTTTCAATTATTCCGACAATAACTACAAGATGAAGGGCGTCGAGATCCTGGAAGGCGGGACGCGCGTCGGCAACCAGATCACCGACCTCAATGGCGCCAACTTCGTGGTAACCGACGTGAAGCGCTTCCACGACCACTATCGCTCGGGGATGGGGCAAGTGGAAGTGGGCATTACCAATAAAAGCTGGGCGGATGTGCTGTATGCAGGTTTTGGTTACTCAGAGAGCCGTCAGGACCAGCAAACGGGTTTTGAGCAAACCATCGTATACGGCAATGTGGAGCGGAAAGGGAAATCATCGACTGGGACGTTGCGCTACAAAAAAAGCAATCTGCTGGTAAATGGCCTGGACGTAAACCTGTTTGCCTCACTGTCGACAGACAAATACCTGACCGCCGACACCTTGCTTCGCCAATATTACTGGGATGGTACCTGGACCACCAAGGGGGCGACCGAGATGGGTGGTATCAAATCGCTCTCGCACATCATCCGCCCCCGCACCTTCGTACGTGCGAACGCGAGCTACGCGCTCAACGAGCGGCATTCGTTTAACCTCAACTACACGGTCGACCGCCTCAAAAACGAGAATTACAATGAATTGCTCGTGTCGGGCGACGATATGCCGGGGATCATGACGAAGCAGATCCTGGGCCTTGCCTACCAGCAGGAGTTGCTCGGCAAACGCTGGACGAATACTTTTTTTGCGAAATATTATGGCCTGGGCCTCGAACGGAAGAAGTGGATCGACAACGGCTACCAGGCACTGACCGACCATTTCCCCAACTACGGCTACGGTGCGGCATCGCGGTACAAAATCCTGCCCGATCTCGGCGTGAAGCTCTCATTAGAGCATACTTTCCGTTTGCAGGAGGTGGAAGAAGTGTTTGGCGACGGCCTGAATGTGCAGCCCAATCCGGACCTGAAACCCGAGCGCAGCGACAACGTGAACCTGGGCTCCTACTACGGTTTCCGCACCGGCAAACACCGGTTTTTCGCGGAAGCAGCCGGTTTTTACCGCAATGCGTCCGACTTCATTTACCCTGTTGCCGACCAGCGTTCAAAAGCTTTGAAAAACGAGAACAAATCGAACGTGCGCGTAACCGGTTTCGAGGCCGAACTACGGTACGACTACGCCGACATCCTTTCATTTAACATAAATGCAACCTACCAGAATGCGATCAACATGACCAAGTTCGGCAGCACGACTTCCAACGTGCCGGAAGCAACTTATAAGAACAAGATCCCGAATCAGCCTTGGTTTTTCGGTAATGCCAACCTCGGCATCGGGAAAAGCGATGTGTTTATGAAGGGCTCGCGTCTGCAATTCAGCTGGTTTACCCAATATGTGCATTGGTTTTACCTCACCTGGGAGGCTTTCGGAAATGTAAACGGCAAGTCGACGATCCCGAGCCAGCTGATTCACAATGCCACACTAAGTTATTCATTTGCCGACGGGCGCTACAACGTGTCGGCGGAATGCCGCAACCTCACCGACGACCTGGCTTACGACAATTTCAGGCTCCAAAAACCGGGCCGTGCCTTCGCGCTGAAACTCCGCTATTTCATTCATTAAGCAACTTAAATTTTACCTATAACACCCAAAAAATGAACAGATTTTTCAGCTACCCGGCAAAAGCCATCCTGATAGCCCTCACCGCATTCACGCTCAACGGATGCAGCAACGGCGACGATAATGGAGGCACTCCCGTTCAGGAAGAAGGCAAATATTCCGCTATCCTTTGTGTAGGCGCGTGGCCCAATACTGCCTACTACATTGCCGACGTGCCTTCTCTGACCAGCGGTACGATCAGTATCAAAGGCAATGGTGCCGAAATGACCGGCAAGGTTTATGCCCAGGACATTATCCAAAAAGACGGCTTTTACTACCATGCCAACTTTGGCAGCGGGCGCTTTGGTAAATATCACGTGGAAAAGGGCGCGTTGGTGATCGATAAGGAAGTGCCGTTCACGTTTCTCAACTGGAGTTCTTATGTGTGGGTGGATGATCAAACGCTCGTTATCTTCGGCGACGCGGAAGGCGAAGGCCGTTACGCCATCGTGAAAGTGGCAGATATGACCCTTACTTCCGGAAAACTGGACCTGAAAGCGAAACCGACGGGCTTTACCGGCTACAACATCGGGTTTGCCGAGCACCGCGACGGCAAGCTGTTCGTGGGCTACGGCTACTCGTTCTCGGATTGGTCGGTAAAACCGCTGCCAGTGAACCCCGACTTCAATGTGGCGGTGCTGAGTTACCCTTCCATGAAAACCGAAAGCACCATTACCGACACGCGCACCACTACGCCCGGCGGGCCGATTGTGTACGCGCCGGCGTCGTTCAAGGATGAAAACGGGGACATTTATTTCATCAGCGACCCGGTGGCCGGGTACGATTACAAATCTCCATCGGTGGTTTACCGCATCAAAAAAGGTGCTACCGCGCTCGATCCGACCTATTTCTTTGACCTTTCAGCCAAAACCGACAATGGTATGGGCGCGGCCATGTGGTATATCGGCAATGGTAAAGCCATCGTACGTACCCGTATCAAGGGCGAGTCAATCGACGCAGATCACTCATTTTCAGTTATCGACGTAAAAGCCGGTGCATTCATCAAAAAACTCGACCTTCCCGCCGACAAAGGCGAACGAATGGTAAACGCCGTGGTGGTGGAAGACGGCAAAGCGTACATCGCCGTGAACGCGGCAGACAAGGATTACATCTGGGAATACGACACGGCGAGCGAAAAGCTAACGAAGGGCGCCGAGTTTGTAGACGGTATCGACTACATCCTTCGTCTGGAAAAAACGAAATAGCCCTTCACCACGTCAAAACTCCCGGTCACCAAACTCGCTGGCCGGGAGTTTGGCTTTTCTGGTAAGCTGGTTGAGGTTATAGCTGAGGTTTAGGAGAAAAATGTCGGTTTCCTGGATGTAATTGGTGGTCGTGTAAAAGTCCTTACCCCATGTCGAAATACGCTGCTGGTTGGATCCCACGACACCCAGATCCATATTTTGCCACTGCAATGTCGCCGCCAGCTTTCCTTTGAGGAAACTCTTCTTCACCGACAAGGCCGGGTTCACAAACCGGGAATCCTCTCCTTGTGCCGTTACCCTTTTGGACAGGTAGCTGATCGCCCATTGCACCTGCCAGGAAGGTGCTATTTTGAATGTGGTATTCGCATTCAGGGAATATACCACGCTCGATGTATTCACTACCACAGTATTCACGCCGGCCGCATTCCGGAAAAGCCCTCCTTCAATCGCGTAGCGGTACACGTTCGCGCCCGCGTAAAGCTGCCACCATTTGGTCAGGTTGGTATTCCCGCCGAGCTCCACACCCCAGGAGGTAGCCAGCCCTGCATTGGTATAAATGCGGTTGACGATCGTATCGTTATACACGCTGTTCACCCGGTTGACTACATTTTTAATCCGCTGGTTATATAATGTAACAAAAGCGCTTCCCTTTTCGAACTCCTTCACGACACCCACTTCGGCCATACCGATAAATTCCGGCAAAATGTCGGGATCGCCCGATTCGAGGGTTTCGGAATGCTCGCGTTCCGGAAACGGGTTAAGCTCGTTGTTCGTTGTACGCTGCACGCGGCGCGTGTAGCCCGCTTTCCCGCGCCAGCCTTTGCCCCATGCGTATTGCAACTGCGCAGATGGAAAGAAGTTGGACAAATCCAGATTGCGCGTGCCGGTACCCGCCGCGCTGAACTGCCGGGTTGCGTATTCATAGCGCAAACCACCCGAATATTCCAGCTTGCCCGACTTGCCGCTGTATTGGCCGTACATCGAATGAATGTGGTTCACGAGGCGCGTCCGGCTCGAAAACTCCGGCACGAGCACGAACTCCCCGGTTTCAAGGTTTTGATCCAGGTACTGAAACGCTCCTTTTTGCACCTGGTTACGGTATTGATAGCCTGTTTCCAGTTTTCCTTTGCCAATCGGCACCACATAATCGGCCTGCAAGCGGTACGCATTTAATGGATTCTCGCTCGGGTTACGGGTGCTTTGCAACGTATGTGTACGGCCGGGCTCCGCGAGGTTGATGTTGGTCGTGAGCCCGTCCAGTTCGGCGGACTCTACCAGTCCCGACAATGTCAGCTCCGATTTATTTCCGAAGCGGTGCAGGTAATCGAGGTTTGCCGAGGTTACATCGGCTGTTTTCTGCGCGATATTGGAATTGAAGTAGGTTATCCTTCCCACGTTCTGCCCGGTTTCCAGATTGGTTTTGGTATTGTTGTAAACCAAATCCGCCCTTCTCGACTGGAAGCGATAACCCTTGTAAAAACCTGCTGAAATGACATTCGACGGGTCGGCCGTGTAGCTCACCGATGCCCGGGCCGTGTAGTTGTACCGCATGAAACTCCGCTCGCCATCGGACGGGAAAGACGTAAAAACATCACCGATCGTCGTGTTGACATCTCCTACCCTGCGTCCCGTGAGGTCATTCCGCAGGTAGTTACCGCTCAGGTTTACCTCCCATTTGCCTGCTCTGATACCCCAGGCAGCATCCGCGCCGAAACGCTGCGGATTTTTCAGGTTATGATACGTATGAACCGATGGCAAGCCCCCCTGCACATTCACAACCAGGCTCTGGCTGTTCTTCGCGACCGTTTTAGTGGTAATATTAATAATCCCCGATTTTCCGTCCGGATCATAACGCGCCGATGGGCTGGTGATGATTTCGACGTTTTCAATGCTGTTGGCGGGGATCTGGTTGAGTACAACAGCCGGGTCGGTCTGCACAGGTTTGCCATTCACGAGTACGAGGAAGCCCGTCGAGCCGCGCAATGCAATGTCGCCTTCGCTATTGACCGTCACCGACGGCGTATTTTTGAGTACATCCACGGCCGTACCGCCCTGGCTGCCGAGAAATGCACCTGCACGGTACACCTGCCGGTCGATCTTATTTTCAACTGCGCTTCGGTTTCCCGTCACTTCCACGGCATCGAGCACGCGCCCGTCGGGCTGCATGGCTACGGGCGGTAATGCCACGTTACCTGCCTGCGCGGGTACAGAGGTGCGCGATTTGCGGTACCCCATGTATTGTGATTCGAGGTAATATGCGGCGACAGCCTGTTTTTCGAATTGGAAAATGCCCTTGTCGTCGGCCAGGACCCCGCTTACGAGCGTCGAATCGGCTGAGCGGAACAATGCAACTGAGGCATAAGGCAGCCCCTGGCCAGTCTGCTGATCGGTGATTTTGCCGGCGACAGTCATCTGGGTTTGCGCCATAGCCGGCACGAGTGTGCCCAAAAGTAATGTAAGCGTAAAAAGAAATTTCATAAGGGTTAGTTTCGCCTGTTCCTGGTGTTGCGGCAAAAATAACTCTACAAAATCAGTAGACTTTTGTACTTTCAGTCCTAAAACTGGTATATCTAGGAAATCCCCTTCCGGTAAACGCTTGGTAAAACACCGGTTTGCCTTTTGAAGAATTTATTGAAATGAGATGGGTCCGTAAAACCGAGCTCGTAGGCGATCTCACCCAGGTTTGCCTGCGAATACAGCAGCAATCGCTTGCTTTCCGCCGTCAGTTTTTCGGTGATCACCGCCCCGGCCGTCTTATCCAGGAACTTGCGGCAATTGGCATTCAGCGTTTTGGGCGTAACATTCAGTTCGCCGGAATACCAGGCCACCTCGTGCATGGATTTGTAATGTACCGCCACCAGTTCAAAAAAGGATTTGAGCAAAGGCGGCTCCGGCTGGCTGCGGTCCATGTGCGCTTCGCGTTTCAGCAAATTGAAGAGCAGCAGCAGGTAAGTCTGCACGATAGCCTCGTAATTTGACTGCCGGGCGGCATATTCATGTTCAATGCTCTCAAAAATCCCCTGAAAAGTTGCCGTCGCATTTTCGAGACGGTAACCGCTGCTGAATGTCAGTGGAAAGGTTTGGAACAATGTATCATAAAGCGGGTGCCCCAGCAGAAAATCTTTTTGCACCATCACCACAAAGCCTTTGGGAATGGCCGTCAGTTCCCAGTTATGAATCTGTCCAGGCATGACGAGGTACAGGCTGTTTCCGCTTACCGGAAAACGGTGGTGGTCGATTTGGTGCATCCCTTCACCCTGTGTAAGGTATATGATTTCGAGATATTCCTTATGGCCGTGCGGGTGAGTGGTTTTAATGACCTCCTTCATCCTTTTGATCCGAAACAACTCCTTCTCGTTCAACTTATTCTTAATCTCGATTTGCATATAAACAGGGCACGGGGAATATTCTAGCGATTTAATAGAGTAGCAAATTAAGTTAAAAAGCATGTACAGGAAAAGAGGGCGCCCCGAAACAGGACACCCTCTCGCACATCAGCTACTCTAAATAATGGCTGTTATGCCTGTTTCGCCAACTGGATATTGGCCAGTATTTTAATATTTTCCCCCAATGCAAGGCCGCCTGTTTCGGTGAGCGAGTTAAAGGTGACGCCAAACTCCTTGCGGTCGATGGTACCGCTCACTTCGAAGCCCACTTTGGTATTGCCCCAGGGATCGCGCTCGGTACCGCCGTATTCGGCTGCGAGTTCTACTTCTTTGGTAATGCCTTTGATCGTCAGGTCGCCTATGAGTTTGTACAAATCACCTTTATCTTTTTTAAGGGAGGTGGAAACAAAGCTGAACTCCGGATATTTCTCCGCTTCGAAGAAATCGGCATTACGCAAATGCTCATCACGGCCCGGCTGGCCGGTGTCCACGCTGTTTACGTCTATGGTAAAATTGACGTTGGCGTCCTCGAAACTGTCACCGTCCGTCGATGCCGACCCGCTGAAAGTGCGGAAAAAGCCGGTTACAGTCGAGATAACCAGGTGCTTCACTTTAAACTGAACTTCTGAATGCGCTACATCTACATTCCACGTTGTCTTTGACATGATTTCATTGTGTTTGATGGTATGAATACTTCACACCTGGCCCTCACAGGAAGCCACTCCTGATCGCCTGCCGTCAGGGCCGGGCGGCGATACAAAATTAGCCCTCAGGCGTACCCGAGATCGACCGCTTACCCCGAGGTTACCACTATACTCTTATATAGCGGTTGTTGCAAACTGCCGTCCGAACGCCCTTTCGACGTTGCTCGAGTCCCTCTCCCGCCGCCGTATCCTGTCATTTCAGGTCATCCCATTAACAAATTCTTTCTACATATCAAACTTCTATTTGTAGAACCATATCTACGAATTCAATGGTGTCTAGTGCACATTTAATTCGATATTTGTCCGCAGATTACATCCAAACTCACTCTCTCCCTCTTCATCAAGCCGACATATTTTAACCCCGAAATATTTGCCGCCTTGGTTTGCGCGGCCTTGCCTTGCCTTTAATTTTTCTCACCTAATCAAACGCTTGCTTATGAACAAAAATCTATTGATCAGGGCACTTTTCCTGCTGATGGGAGTGCTGTGCTATGGAGCAGCCATAGCGGTCAACATCACCGGGACCGTGTGGGTCGATGCCGACAATGACGGCATCGTCGACGCCGGCGAAACCGGTACGAATTTTGGCGGTACGATGTATGTCAATGTCGTCAACAATGCCACCGGCGCAATTATCGCTTCCACCCAGGTAGGGCCTGCCGGTGGTTATTCGTTTACCGGCCTGCCCAATAACCTGACTGGCCACAAGCTTGTGCTGACCAACACGGCTACCAATCCGAAGGGGAACCGCATACCGGGCACTTACTACGTGGCCGAGGACGTGGTAGGGCCAAGCAACACCGCCAACCAGGCCAATGCTCCGCTGAACGGCGAAATCGCGCTGACCAACCAGGCTACCAACATGGCAAACCAGAACTTCCGGATGGGCCAGCAGACGCCGTTCGGCTGTCTGGACGGTATCGCTTACCAGATTGCGGTAGTTTCCGGGCAGACCGAATCGTCTCTATTTAGTTATAACGTGAGTTCAGGCACACGCACGCTGATCGGCCTGACATCCTACTCTATGAACTCACTGATTTACAGCACCGCTGCCGACAATTTTCTGTGGGCTACGCTGGTTGGCTCCAACGACATCGTACGGATCGGAGCGGGTGCGGGAACGGTGGTTTATGATATTGCAAACCTGCCATCGGGCAGTTATAATGTGGGTGTAGAGCTGCCCAATTCGTATATGCTGGTTTATGCCACCAATGCAACGGATTACTATGTGATCGACGTTGACCCTACACGTGCGACTTTCCTTGAACTGGTTGACCCTACGAACGGATACGCATTGAAAACAGGTCCGAATTACGGCACACCCGTTTCCGCAGGCTTTGCAGGCTCGGATATCGCCTACCTCACTTCTACCGGCCTTGCCTACGGAATCACCACAACCGGCGTCCTGCAAACGCTAAACCCGGCAACAGGCGCAGTGACGACCAACCCGGCGGGCGTAACAGGCCTTCCGGCCGATCCATACGGAGGTTTGTTCAGCGACAAGGCGGGCAAATTATACGCATTCAACAACACCACCGGTGGGTTTTACCGCATCGATCCCGTTGCCAATACCGCCACATTGCTTTCAACGAGCCCTCCTTCGGGCGGAAACGACGCGGCAAGCTGCCCGAATGCATTCGTGGAATGCGATACCGATATTCCGGTGGTACCGGCCGACGTAACCCTTTGTCCGGGTAATACGACCAACTTCACCGTTGCACCTGACGGCAACGGGCCATTCACCTACCAGTGGCAGCAAAGCACCAATGGCGGAGGCACCTGGGCCAGTTTGCAAACAACGCCATTTACCGGACCTAATGGCAGCTATTCCGGCGGCGGCACGGCAACCCTTACTGTAACTCCTTCGACCGCAGCCTGGAACAATTACCAATACCGCTGCGTCATAACCAGCAACCTCTGTACTACCCCATCGTCGTCGGCCACCATGAACGTGTACGCCACACCCGGCGAACCTACATTGGTTGCCGGCACCGACGCGCCGATTTGCCCGGCCGTTACTTACAATCTGAACCGCCTGGTAGCAGGCCCTGCTCCTGCCGGCAGCACATTGCGTTTCTACACTTCATCTACGCCTTCCGCAGGTACGCTCGTGGCCGATCCTACCCAAGCGCCTCCAGGCACATACTATGCACGTTACGAAAACCCCGGCTGTTCCGGCCCGGTGAGCCAGCCCATCACCATAACAGGTTGCCTTACCCCATTTACCTGCGAAAATGGCGTAGCTTATCAGGTTGCGGCCGCAGCAGGCGAGTCGGTTTCATCGCTGTACGCCTATAACGTAACAGACGGGACTCGGACGCTCATCGCACCGTTGACCACAACCGTGAACTCGCTCATATACAGCGAAGTGGATAACACGCTTTGGGCTACCAAAAATGGTACGAACTCAATCGTCCGCATAGGGGCCGATGGTACGTTGCTGGAATATCCTATTGCCAACCTTCCCAGCAACTTCAATGTAGGCACCGGACTTCCGGGAGGTTACATGCTCGTATACAGCAGCAACCAGCCACGTTACTATGTGATCGATATCAACCCGGCGCGCTCCACTTATCTGCGCCTCGTGGATCCAGCCAACAGCTACGCGTTACAAACCGGTCCTACGTACGGTAAAGCATTAAGTGCTGCAATCAACGTTGCCGACCTGGTATATGAACCGGTTACAGGACTGGTTTACGGGGTAGAAACAACCACCGCCAGACTCGTGACGCTTAACCACGTTTCCGGTGCGACCAGCGTTGGCGCGGTGGTGGCGAGCCTGCCGACCAATACAACATTCGGCGCAGTGTTCGCAGACCCGAGCGGAAAACTCTACGCATTTGCCAATGACCCGGGCACATTCCACCGCATTAATCCCACTGCCGCTACGTCGACGCTGCTTTCGACCAGCATTACTTCCAACAGCAACGACGGAGCCAGCTGCCCGAATTCAATTCTTGAAAACCTGCCTTTCGATTGCGCCGATGGTATCACCTACCAGGTGGCCGCCGCTGCCGGAGAACCTGTTTCTACACTCTACGCATACAATGTGAATAGCGGCGCGCGCACCGAAATTGCACCGCTGCCGATGACAGTCAACTCGCTGATCTACAATTCGGCGGACAATATGCTCTGGGCAACTAAAAACGGCACCAACAGCATTGTCCAGATCGATCGCGAGGGCGGTACTGTGGAATATCCGATCGCAAACCTGCCCGCATCCGGCAGTTTCAACGTCGGCGTGGAATTGCCTAACGGCTACATGATGATTTATCAGACAAGCCAGCCCAGCTTCTATGTAATCGACGTTGACCCGAACCGTCCTTCGACTTACCTGAAACTGGTTGACCCGACCAACGGTTTCGCGGTTCAAACCGGACCAACTTACGGAGTAGCATTGAGCGCACCTTTCGGCGGAGCCGATTTTGCCTACCTGCCTTCGACGCAGTTGATCTACGGTTTCACAACCGACGCCCGCATTTCGACCATTAACCCGCTTACCGGCGCGGTTACCGTCGGCGCGGCACCTGTATCGGGCCTGCCCGGTAATAGCAGCTTCGGGGCTGTTTTTGCGGATGCAACAGGCAAACTGTACGCATTCCATAACGAATCCGGCCGTTTTTACAAAATAGACCCGGTCGGCAATTCGGCCAGTTATATGTCGACCTCGCTGCCATCCAACAGCAACGACGGCGCCAACTGCGTAACTGCGACGCTTTGCGATATTGAGCTTACCAAGCCAAATCCGGAAACCCAGATTGTGTGCGAGGCCACCACTGCTGTCTTCGCGGTAAAAGCCACCGGCACCGGCACGCTCATTTATCAATGGCAGGTAAGTACCGACGGCGGCACCAGCTGGACAAACCTCGCCCCTGGCGGCGCCACCGATGCCAACGGGAGCTATACGGGCGCTAACTCGGATACGTTGCGGCTTTCGCCGGCAAACACCGCATGGAGCGGCAACCGCTACCGCGTGATTGTCGATAGCGACAGCGATTTGTGTACGCTCACATCCGGCTCTGCTTTGCTGACCGTCCGGACTGAACAGGAATGCGGGTTACCGGTTAAACTGGTTTCATTCTCGGTTTCCAAAGAAGCTAACAGCACCGCGGTGCTTAACTGGAACACCTCCGAAGAAACCAATAGCGACCGTTTCGAAATCGAGCGCAGCTCCGACTCGAAAACCTGGACCACCATCGGTACCCAAGTCTCGCATGGCGAAAGCAGCGTATTGCGCAAATACAATTTCGTGGATCAGACACCGGCAGCAGGGCTGAACTACTACCGCCTCAAAATGGTAGATCGCGCTGCGGACGGCCAGGATGCACCATTCGCATACAGCCGCATTCTGAGCGTGGAATTCGACGGCACTGCCATGCTCGCCGCTTATCCTAACCCGGCCAGCGACCGGTTGAAGTTCAAGGATTTTGCAAAAGTGAAGTCTGTTGTCCTGCACAATGCGGCAGGCATAAAAGTAATCGACCGCAAGGCCGTCACCCCGGAAGGGCTCGACGTCAGCAAATTGGCTCCGGGCATTTACACCGTGAAGCTCACTTTGGCCGACGGCAGCCAACGGGTGCAAAAAGTAATCATAGTTAGATAAATAGTACTTGGTAAGGGAAAAAGCACAGGCCGGTTGGTCTGTGCTTTTTTGTGTTAAACTAGTGTTTTGCTGCGGAGTTGCGGTCGTTTTGCAGCACTATAAAAGGCAAATACACGTTCCAATCCGCTTTCACATCATCCTGGTTCAAAAAACCGCGTGAGTAATTGCCCAGCACGACGTCCGGATCACCATCGCCGTCCCAATCTTTTACATCCATACAAATCCAGCGGCCGTATTGCGCAATGGGAGGCGAAAATGCCTGGAACTTCAAGGCTGATTTGACCGACTCGTTTTGGAAATACAGGAATTTCTCTCCCGGATTATGAATAAGGTCGGCGAAGAACGCAATCGATGCAATGTCCAGGTCGCCATCGCCGTCGAAATCCGCTGCCATTGCTTTGGTAGCGCCATTGGCAGGGTAAAACCATTTTTTATCGAATTGAAAATTCCCCTTATTGAGGAAAATATAAATGCCATGGTAGGGTTTCAGAATGCGGGAATAATCGCTGTTGTCGCCTGCTGTGTAGAGAATATCGGGCAGGCCGTCGGCATTGAAATCGGCAAGCTGAAAGCTGGATGAGCCGTATACCGGCGGGAAACGCAGCAGTTCCTTTTCGGTAAACCCGCCTTTCTGGTTATTGGTGAAAAGCCAGATGCCCTCCTGCGCGTGGGCGAACAACGCAATGATATCAGGCCAGCCATCGCCATTGAAATCGCCCGTTACCGACTGTGTTGCGCCTGCCATTTCCCGAACGGCCGCCTTTTCGAACTTCCCGCCCTGCATTTGCCTGAATACATACAAGCCGCCCTGGTTGTGCCCAAATGCCGACACCACGAAATCCGTTTTCCCGTCCTGGTTAAAGTCCGCCGCCGAGGTTTGCAGCGGTCTGCGCAAGCCGGTGATAAAAGGCACCGGCTCCAACCCCGAAGTTTCCACGCGGTAAAGCTCGCCGCGCGTTACATCATAGGCACGCATCTCTCCCACCGCCGTCACGACCGTAGGCCCGGCGGCCGGCGTTCCGGCGGCCGGCGTTCCGGCGGCCGGCGTTCCGGCGGCCGGCGTTCCGGCGGCCGGCGTTCCGGCGGCCGGCGTTCCGGAGGCCGGCTGCCGGGCAAACAGCATGTGCATGGCCGGCGAGGTCAGCGGGGCTTTTGTTTTTTTACTAAAATCATGATCCCAGCGCACCAATGCAGGCACTTCGGAACTGCTCGTGTAAATGGCCTGGCCTGCGCTGTCGATCGCGACCATGGTGGTGGTGGCCAGGCGGGATGTATCGGCAGCCGGCTTTCTGAGCGTAAAACCGGCCCATTCCGCGCGTACAGACGAAGGCGTATGCCCAGCCGGGTGCGGCCCAGCCGGGTGCGGCCCAGCCGAGTGCGGCCCAGCCAGCTGCGCAGGAGCGAGGGAGTCGTAATAAGCGACGATCTTCATCCAGTCGGTAATGGGCATGGCCGAATTTTCAGTGGCAAAATACTGGTTCCGCTGCCACACCTCGATCCCGAAGTATTGCGCCATTACCGGCAGCACCCGGTTCTTCCACGTATCCTTGTCGAGCAATGCCGGATCGACCGGCAAATGGCAGGTACTGCAATGCTTTTGAGCCGCGTCGCGTCCCTCGGCCATTTCACCGGTCAGCCCGGCATCTTCCGACCGGCCTGATGTGCCGCAGGCCTGTATGCAAACCGCCGCGATGAAAATGCCGATAGGTAACGCCGCAAGCCATTTAGATAATTTCATAAATCCGATCAATAATCCTCCTATTATAAACAAAAAGGGGCAGTTATAAACTGCCCCTCACGACGAAGTCGCCCTCGTCTGGTTCTAGCTTGTTATTGATAACCGGGATTCTGTTTCAATGACGACACCCCATTTTTGGTGCTAAGGTCAATCTGACGCTGCGGGATGGGGAAGTACTCGTTCACATTTTTCAGGAATTTGCCGCCTCGCACGTCCGGCGTAATCTTGCCCTCAAATGCGATATAGGCATTCAAAGTCTGCTCGGCAATGCCCCAGCGCGACAGGTCGAAGAAACGGTGACCTTCCATTGCCAGTTCAAGTTTGCGCTCGAAATAAATGGCCGCCAATGCACCGTCTTTTCCTTTCGCAGCAAATGCGCCGGCAGGGTACTGTGCAATTTTGTAGTTCGCGGCAGGTGTTTTGGTGAATCCTCCCATCGGTTTTGCCGGATCGGCGTAGGTATACACCCAGCTTTCAGGCTTCGCTGCGCGTGCACGCACGCGGTTCACATATTCCTGCGCCTTCGCGAGGTTATTCAGCTGCGCTTCCGCTTCGGCGGCCATGAGCAGCACATCGGCGAAACGGATCACCTGGATGTTGATAGCCGTGCCCGGTGCCCATGAATGCTGATCAGAATATTTGTCCTGCGTTGCCTGCCAGTAAATATTCTTTTTGGGTGAATATGGCCCTGCATAGCTCTGGTCACGGATCCACGACTGACCCGGGTGGTTACCCCAATCGAGGAACGGAATGCCGCGGCGGCCTACCGTCCAGTCGATACGCGGGTCAAGAGCCGTAGTAGCATCCGGCGTGAATGCCGCGTCGGATTTAATGCCCATATCGTTTTTCAAAGTCGTCGCATTGTAGTTGTCCACTTTGGGCAAACCGTTGGCGTCGGTCTGGAAAGAGTTCGCGAGGTCCAGACTTGGCTGATAGAAACCGCAGCAACGGAACGGCGAGTTGTACGGGAAGTTGAGCATACCGCCGGTATTGGCATTGTCGATGGTGTTGGTACCATCGTTGGCAGCCATCTGAATCGCGAAAACCGATTCGGCGAGGTTCTTCTGCGCCGCGTCGAAGTTGTCCTGGTATTTAGGCAACAGGTCATATTTCAAACCATTGCTGGTAACACCTTGCGTGATCACCTGGTCAAAAATCGTCTTTGCTTCCGTATACTTCTTCTCGTACAGGAAAGTTTTTGCCAGATAAGCGGCAGCCGCCCATTTGTTCGCACGGCCTACCTCCGATTGTGTAGCAGGAAGGTTGTCCATCGCAAACTTAAAATCCGCCTCGATATTCGACCAAATGTCGATATCATTCTTTACCGCTGCGGGGTCCGGCGTTTTTTCGTCCACCCAGGGCACCATGTTGAACATTTTCTTCAATTCCGAATAGTAATGTCCACGCAGGAAGCGGGCCTGAGCCGCGTAATCGGTTTTTTCAGCATCGGTAATGCCCGACGTTACCAGCGGAATGAATTTCAGCACGGTATTGGCACGGTTGATCCCTTCGTAGGCAGCCCGCCATTTGCTGTTGAAAAACCCGTTGCTGGGCCCGGCACTGTAAATCATAATGGAGTTGATACCCGGTTGGTCGGCACCGTCGCTTCCCTTTTTGGCATCCCCACCGGCGATACTGCCATAAATCCAGTTGTCGGCAGCGGCGTCCCATGCACTGGCAGCCCCTACCCCGTTACCATCCAATGCGGCGTACGCGCCCACCAGCAAGCTCTGCACCCCCGCTTTGGTACTCAGCTGGGCATCGCTCAATGAGCCCAATGCAGGTTTATCCAGAAAACTTTCTTTGCAGGAATACGAAATCAGACCGAAAATCGCGACCAGCGCTATTTTTGAAAATCTAAATGTCTTCATCTCTTTCTGTTTTTATATACAGTGAATTAGAATGTCAGGTTTAAACCAACCAGGAACTGGCGCGTGTTCGGGTAAACGCCCTCATCCAAACCAAATGCGGTAGAACCCGCCACCTGGCTTTGTCCAACCTCTGGGTCCGGGCCGGAATATTTGGTGATTGTGAACAGGTTGGCGGTTTGCACATACACACGCAGGCGATCGATTTTCAGTGCCTGGGTGAGGTGTTTCGGCAAAGTGTAGCCAATCTGTGCGTTTTTCGCGCGCAGGTAAGAGCCGTTCTCCACATAGTATGAGTTAGGCACGTTGGTGGTACTGAATGAACCCGTATTCTCCTGGATCGGCGCAGTGGCATTCATGTGGTCCGGTCTCCATGAATCGTATAATGCCGTGTTGCTTTTCGCCCCCTGGAAGTTGGTATAGAAGTCGTGCCACCATTTGAGGTTGTTCCAGATCTGGTTGCCTTGCACACCGTAAAGGAATATACCAAAGTCGAAGTTTTTGTAAGTAGCACCGATATTCAAACCGTAGCTGAATTTAGGGCTAGGGTTACCGAGGAAAGTACGGTCATCGGCAGTGATAATGCCATCGCCATTTACATCCTCGTAGCGGAAGCGTCCCACTTTCACTTCGTTCTGGTAAACCGCTGCCGGGTTACCGCTCTTTTCAGCTGCCTGCGCATTTGCCGCGTCGATTTCCGCCTGGCTGTTCCAGAAGCCTACGATGTTGTAGCCGAAGAACTGGCCGATCGAATGGTTCACTGCATTGCGGACGATCGTGCTACCGTTGAAACGGCGACCTTCCTGGTCGAAATAGCTTACCCCATCGGTAATTTTCACGATCTTGTTGTTATAAGTCGTGAGTGTAACCGTTGCATTCAGTTTCAGGTCTTTGGCAACGGTTTTCTCGCCGTAGATCGACATGTCGATACCTTTGTTCTTCATTTTACCAATGTTCACCGCAGGTGCTGTACCTTGTCCAACGGTCCCCGCAAGCTCAGGTGAGAACAAAAGGTCGTCGATATTTTTCTGGTAGTAGTCGATCGTGAAATCAATCGCTCCGTTGAACAACGACGCATCGATACCGATGTTGGAGTTGATGTTACCCTCCCATTTCGCGTTCGGGTTACCTACGCGGGTCCGCTGGAAGCCCAATACGGTACTGTTGCCGGTTCCTTTGATATCGTAGAATGCGAAGCTTCTGTTCTGGCCATAGGTAGTAAATGCATTGGCAGGGTCCACGTTGAACTGGTTACCCATGATACCCCATCCACCGCGGATTTTCAGGTCGGTGAGCCAGGTAGCGCTTCTCATAAATGCTTCCTCTTTCAGTCGCCATCCTGCGCTCACAGCCGGGAACCAGCCATATTGCGAGGTAAAACGCGACGAACCATCCCGGCGCAATGTACCGCTCAGGAGATATTTGTCTTTGAAATTGTAATCGATACGACCGATGTACGAGAACAATGCATCCGAAGAGCGGTTCGAGAAGTTGGTAGGTGTTCCTGAACCGGTAGAAAGGCTGGTATAATTGGGGTCAAAAGAGAAATAGCTCTGGGTAGAACCGCCCACTTCGCGGTAGGTGCTGTTATAAGCTTCCGTACCCAAAAGCACCTTCACATTGTGTTTGTTATTAAACGAATGCTCGTAAGTAACGGTGTTAGTCCAGGTCCAGTTGTAGCCCGAGTTCACGCGCTCCGAGTACGAGTTGGTCGTCACGTTTTCGGAATTCTCCCATTCAGGATAAGAAAATGTATTCTCTGCATAGGTAAACTGGCCTCCTCCGAAGCTGGTGCGAAAGTTGAAATCTTTGAGAAAATCCACTTCGGCGAACATGTTCCCGAACAAGTTGTTGGTAACACCCCGGTTGTTGCGTGCGCGATCGCGGATCGCGACAGGGTTTTTAGCATTACCCAAACCACTACCAAAAGAACCGGCATAGTTGCCCTGAATATCGTACACCGGAATGATCGGCTGCATACGGTAAGCCATACCGATGCCGCCGCCTTCTTCGAGGATGCCCGTGCGCGGGTTGTTTACGAGTGTGAGCGCGATGTTCTCGCCTACCCGGATATGCTTCGTTACATTATACTGGCTGTTGGCGCGGATCGTGTAGCGTTTCAGGTAGGTGTTCATCAGGTTACCCTGCTGGTTGAAGTGGTTGAACGAGAAGAGGTAATTGCCCTGCTCGCCGCCGCCGCTCACCGAAAGGTTATGACTCTGGATAGGCGCATTCTTGAACACTTCGTGGAACCAGTCGGTGCCTCCCTTGTTGGCCTTCACAATGCGGTAGAACGAGTCCATATCCGCTTTATCGGTATAGTTGGGGTTCACATAATACTTCGTGAGGTCCACGCTGCCTTCTTTGGCTCCGGTAGGCACGATGTAGTCGGGCAAAACGGGTGTTTCTCCGCTGCCGTACTGCGGATCGTTGATCGTCGCTCCCGAGTTTTTAAGCGCCAGGAATTTCAAATCCGCCATGCCTTGCGGCGAAAGAATATCATACACGTTGCCTTTCGGAACAGTCTGCGTGCCGTAGAACATGTCGTAGCTCACCTTCACTTTGCCCTGGCCGCGTTTGGTGGTGATGATCACGACACCGTTGGACGCCCGCGAACCGTAAATGGATGCTGAACCTGCATCTTTCAATACCTGCATCGAGGCTACGTCGTTCGGGTTGAGGTTGTTGATGTCCTGCGTAGGCACTCCGTCCACCACAAACAATGGCGTGTTGTTACCGAATGAGTTGATACCGCGGATACGGATCTGCGGCGCTTGTCCCGGCTGACCGGAAGTAAGTACGGTCACACCCGAGGCGCGGCCTTGCAGCTGGTTGCTGAGGTTGGAGTTCGGCTGTTCGGTCAGTTCGGATACCTTCACAATCGAAACGGCACCGGTCAGGTCCTTGCGGCTGGCGGTTCCATAACCTACTACCACTACTTCGTTCAACAACTTTTCGTCCTGGGTCAGCGTCACATCGACCGTACTCTGGCCCGCGGCTACTTCCACGTCTTTCGAAGAAAACCCAACGAAACTGAATGTAAGCGTAACGTTGCCATCGGGTGCATCAATTTTAAATACGCCCTGGGCATCGGTACCCGTACCGCGCGCGGTGCCTTTCACGACCACCGAAACGCCGGGCAGAAATGAGCCGTCTTTGTCGCTTACCGTACCGGAAATGGTGCGGTCGAGCGTCGCCGATTTGTAGCTCTGCGGGTTGAGTTTCTCCACAGGCAGTTTCACTCTTTTCAGGATGATTTGGTTGCCTGAAACCTCAAAACCAAGATCCAGCGGCGCCAGGATGGTTTTCAATGCCGAGCCGAGCTGCTCCTGCTTCACATTCACGCTCACCTTGCGCTCCGCCTTGATCAGATTGGAACTGTAAAGGAATTTTATTTTAACCTGGTCTTCAATTGCTGACAACACTTTACGGACGTCCTGATTCTGCATCTGGATGGTAACGCGGTTATTCAGAACCTCCTGCGCTTCGGTGGCACCAGCCAGGGCCACGGTCGTCAGAAGTGCAGCAATGATGAGTTGCATACAACTGAATCTCATAAGGATCTGCCAATAAGCATAGTTAGGATACGATTTTTTCATAACTTTACTAAGTTTTGTAACATGGAAAAATGGGCAAAACGAGTCCTCCATCCGCTGGTAACGGATGTAATCGAATTGGGGATGAACTCAGGGTTGGTGATGGTGCAACATCATCAACCTTCTTTTTTTGATGGGAATTTGGTTAAATCATAGAAGCAGTCTGGGTTTAGGGTGATTAGTTAGGTTTGTAAGCATTTGTAATTCCTCTGGGTATCAATTACATCCTCTGCCTGTGACGACCATCTTTCCGTCGATCACCTCGAAACTCGCCTCGATGCCCTTGCAAATAAGGTCCATCTTTTCATACAGGCTTTCGGTCGTGAACGAGGCGGTCAGCAGGCATTCTCCGAACAAACGGTGGTCATATACGATGTCGATCCCGTAGGTCTCTTCGATATTGTTCAGCAGCTCCGAAACCGGCATGTCCTGGAATTTCAGCAGCGGCGCTGGTAACACCGCCGACGCCAGGATCTCCGGCTCATCGACCAACCCTTTACGGAGCTGCGTTTGCTCACGCGAAAAAAGCACTTTCTGGTTCGGCGTGATGATCGTTCCTGCGAGCTCGGGACTGGCGATCCCTTCGCACACTTCCGTATCCGTACGCGGGAAAACCGAAACTTTACCGGTTTTCACACACACTTCCACCTGTTTCGCATCCTCGAACGCCTTCACCATAAAACTGGTACCCAAAACCTTGGTAACCAATTCATTGGAATACACCACAAATGGACGCTGGCGGTTTTTGGTCACTGTAAAAAATGCCTGCCCCGACAGATACACTTCCCGTAATGCATTCTTCACGAAGTCTTTACGGTAACTCACGCTGCTTTTCGGCTGCAAGAGGATCGTACTGCTATCCGGCAATATGAGCAGGATCGGCGACGTGGTGGTGTTGGTCTGCTCCACCAGCGGCGCTTCCACTGCCGACAATAGTTCCTCATAACTCACATGGCTGTCGTGCCGGTTGGGCTGCCTCGCCCAGCCAATCACGAGCAACACTACCGCAGCGGCCGAGAGCGACGCCCCCAAACGCAGCCACAGCCCCCGCATCGGCCAGCGGCTTGCCGAACCTTTCCGGCTATGGATCTCGTCGAGCATGGCGGCTACCCGGCCGTCGGTCGGGAAATCCGCTTCCATTTCGGAACGGATACCCAGCAATACCGACCGTGCACCGGCAATGGCTTCGGCTTTTTCGGGATGTGTGAGTAAAAAGTTATTCCAAAAATCACAGGTCTCCTGAGACGGGGCCAGTACCCAGGATTTGAAATATTGATCTTCCAGGAAATCAGTTACTTCGTAATGATAGTAACCCATCAGTATAATAATTTGATGAAAAATTTGACATGGTGCTCAACAAGAAAGAGCAACCGGGCGGGCGGTTTAACTCACTTTTCGTGAATTATTTTAGAAGAAATAGAAATAATCCCGAAGTGAGAATCGAAATGGTGAGCTGACGGAGTTTAGAAACAGCACGTTGCACGAGGTTTCTCACCGATTGCTCATTGATGGTAAGGATCTGGGAAATCTGGGAATAGCTGAAATCCTGGTAGAACCGCAGCATCATGACCTCGTACTGGCGCCCGGGGAGGCTTTTCAGCCATGCGTCGAGCTCGTCCTTTTGCTTCTGACTCTGTTCCGACTCGATGATTTCGCTCTCTTTCGGAAGCGCAACCGGGTGAAACTCTTCGTCGATCAGATCCCAGCGTTCATTGAAACGGCCGTTGCAGTTCTTGTGAATACGCCGCCTCAGCGAACGGAAAAGATAAAAACGGGGAGAATCTGCGTCGGCCAGGCGGGAGCGGCTTTGCCAGAGGTCGATAAACAAATCCTGAACCAGGTCCTCCACTACGGCTTCGTCCGTGATCAGTTTTTTTCCGTAACTGTAAAGTACCCTCACATACCGCTGATACAGTAAAGTGAATGCCTCCTCGTCTCCCTGCCGGAAGCGTTGCCAGAGCATTCTATCATCGGTATCGGTAAAAGGAGAAGCCAAATAGTCAGGTTTTTGCTTTTATCAAAAATACTAAAAAATGTTCAAATAGAACAATTTTACCGAACATTCCCTTCGAATATTCGCATTTTCATGTCCTATATTGACATATTTGGCGCAACGTAAACCGCTGGATACATAGCAATTAGCCCGACATCCGCGGGGAAGGTTCACCTGGCTTCGGGAGAGCTCATGAAGCCATACGGCTATCGATCAGCTGAAAGAAATCTCTCCGCATTTCCTCTATGTCCGGGCTTTTCTTCATAAAACCGGAAGCGCCGAGTTCCATGCACTTCGCCACGATTTCCTTCTGGTCGGAGGTTGAGTACATATAGATCGGCGTTTTCACCAGCCGTGGGTTCTGCTTCAACTCCACGAGCAACTCCATCCCATTCATTTTGGGCATATTGATGTCAATAAAGATCAGGTGGGGCTGATAGCTGTCCCCGCCCAGCTTTTCCAGCGCCTGGATGCCGTCGCATGCAAACTCGCATTCAACACCCGCGCCTGTGTCCTGCATTGTAAGCAGGAAAATCTCCTGATCGTCGACATCGTCATCAACCAGCAGAACCAAAATGTTTTCGGGTATCATCATTTTACAGGTAAATGCCTACGGCCAGCCGGACCGCAGTTACGTAAAGTGCGGCCGACCTTCCGGTTACCGGCAAGTGGCAAAATCCGTTCCATAAGCATTCCCCGGCGAACGCCGACCTGGCTGCGTAGAAAATGGCACAGCAACGCACATCACCGCTTTCCAACCTGTAAAGTGTGTTGTGATGGTAGGGAAAAAATTGCACGGTCTTTCCAGGCGCAGCAATACTCCAACCTTTTTTGTAGAATTTTTTCAAAATTAGATAGCGCAAAAGTAGAATTAATTAAGTTTTCAGTATACTTGCGGCTACAACATTTAGCCAACACTATTTCTAATGAAGAAAAATCTCCTCCATTTGTGGCTGTTCATGCTCATGGCAGCCGTGTCCTTCTCATGTAGCGACGACGACGACAAAGCCCCTGAGAGCATCAAACTCGAAGATTCCTGGAAGGAAGGCTGGTCTTCCCAAAAAGTGCTCGACATCGCTAAGGGGCAGCGCCCGGCTCCGTCGGTTTACCTCGATCAGAAGTATATCGATTTTCATTTGGCGCAGTTCAACGGCGGTGCTACTTACCTCGTCACCAAATCGTCATTGGATAAATACGGCCGCGACACCCTGGGCTATCCCGACAATACGCAATTCGTGATGACCAAAGCCGAAATGGATGCCATGCTGACCAAAACGGCCAAAGATATCAGCAAAATTGAAACAGAACTGGGCATACCAGCCGGCAGCTGGAAAGGCCAGGAAATGGTACGGATATCGATCTCCGATCCCAAAGCATTGAACGTACGCGTTCCTTCGGGCAACGAAATGGGCGCCAACAGCTTATGGCTCCCGGGCGGCCACCTGCCGACGGGCTATTCCGAAGCCGTTATCAACAAGATCCCGAAGGGAAAATACACGGAAACACCACTATAACCATGAAAACAAGGCAGCACGTTGGGCGACGTGCTGTCCTTATTTTTGACGTATATTTAGCCCCGCATAACGCTTTTTTACATGAAAGAAATTGCCAAGGAAGCCTGGAACTACACTTTTTCGGAACAGCATCCCGGAGACTATATTCTCTCGGTGGTATGCGGAGGGGCAGGTTTGTATGACTTTGTGATCCGCCTCACGAGCGCGCAAATCGCCGCCTACGAGCGCGAGGGCATTCCTTACATTTCCAGGCTGGCCGAAGAGGTGCGGTACGACCAGACACCGTTCAACGCGCAAAAAGCCTGACCGCAAGCCACTTTTATCCAAGCTGATTAACAGACTCTTAAAGGCCCATCCGGGCCTTTTTATTTTTTCCCGTGCAACGTTTCGGGAACTCGGTCGTCATTGCATTGCATTCGTTACGGCGGTCCGGCCGTCCGGCGACCCGGCGGATGCAGATCGAATAGTCGTTAATTAGCCATGTATGAAAACACCCCTACTCACCCTGGCCATTCTGGCCCTCACCCTACATTTCGTTTCCGCCCAGCATGTGCGTGTTTCGGGCTTGCTGATGGATTCCACGGCCAGTAAACCGGTAGAATTTGCCACGGTGGCATTACTGAAAGACGGCAAGATCACCGAAGGCGTTACCGCTGATGCCAAGGGCCGGTTTACGTTCGCGAAAGTGGCGCCGGGTGTCTACATCGTCCAGGCTTCGCTGCTCGGTTACACGACCAAAACTTTCGGCCCGGTGCACGCCGACAAGGAGGATGTGGAGCTGGGTGTCATCAAACTGGCTTCCGCGGCACAAAACCTGAAAGAAGTAACTGTCAGCGAGCAGAAAGCGCTCTTCGAAGAGCGTTCCGACAGGATGGTTTACAATGCGGAAAAGGACATCAGCATTAAGGGCGGTGACGCTACCGATGTTTTAAAGAAAATCCCGTCGATTGCGGTGGATATTGAAGGCAATGTGCAGCTTCGTGGCAGCGGCAATATTAAGGTGCTGATCAACAACAAGCCTTCCAATGTTGTGGCACGCAGCGTTTCCGAGGCATTAAAGCAAATCCCAGCGGACATTATCAAGCAAGTGGAGGTAATCACCTCTCCTTCTGCCAAATACGACGCCGAAGGAACCGCGGGCATTATCAATATTATTACCAAAAAGAATACACTGAAAGGTACCAACGGCTCCATCAGCCCCAATTTCGGCCAATGGAACAACTGGCCTAATGCAAGTATCAGCCACCGCAACAAAGGCCTGACGCTCTCTGCGAACGGCGGTTTCAGCAACTGGAAAAACAAGCGGTATATGCAGCAGCTCCGCACATTTACCAATGCCGACACCGTCACCAATCAGGATCAGCTGCAATGGATCCGTGGCCGGGGCAGGAACGTGTACGGGTCTTTCAATGCCGACTGGGACATCGACTCACTCAACCGCGTAGGCACGGGTATCAACTATTATAATGGCATCAACACCAATTACTTCGATATTACTTTCGACGAGACCAGCCTGGGTGTTTCCCGCCAGTATTTTCAGCGTGATATGCGCCGGACTTACGACTGGCAGGGCGCAACAGTCAATTTCGACTATACCCGCTTGTTCAAGAAACCTAAAAAAGAACTCACCCTGCTGATGATGTACTCCTTTGAAGGCGAGGACAGCGACTACGATTCCGACCTCCAAAACCGCAGCAATGCCGTTTACTACCGCGAAAAGAGCTACAACATCAGCAATAATAAGGAAGGGACGATCCAGCTGGATTTCACCAACCCGCTCGACAGCATCAGCACCCTCGAAACGGGTACCAAAACGATTTTCCGTAAAATCCTGAGCGATTACCGCATATCCAGCGCTATCGACGGCTCCGACGATTTCCACGATATGCCGGAGCAGGCCAATGTGTTCGATTATGCCCAGCAGGTCACCTCTGCCTATCTGGTTTACAACCGCACACCGAAGAACAAATGGGGCATTAACCTCGGCGCGCGTTACGAGCATACATTTATACAAGCCAACTTCCTGAATGGCACGGCTTCATTTTCCAATAATTACGGTAACCTCATCCCGAGCGTGAGCCTGTCACGGAGCCTCAAAAAGAACCAGCAGTTGCGTGTGAGCTACACCCAGCGCATTCAGCGGCCGCAGTTTTTTTACCTCAATCCCTACGTGAACCAGGCCGATTCCAAAAACCAGTACGGCGGTAACCCCTACCTGAAACCCGAGCTGACGCATTCAGTGGAAGCGAATTACAGCGTGTCGATCAAGCAGACGAGCATTAATGCATCGTTTTTCCTGCGCCAGACCAACAATGCGATCGAGAGCATCAGTACCGTCGACAGCGCCGGCGTTCTGAAACAGATTTTCCAGAACGTGGCCCAAAATTCCGCCTATGGCCTCAACCTGAGCGCCAATACCAAAATCATGAAGCAATGGTCGGTCAACGGCTCGCTCAACCTCTTTTACAATGTACTGGAAAGCGCCGAGCTCAAAACCCGCAATGCCGACTGGATGTACCGCATCAACCTGAACTCGACCATCGATTTCGGCAAAGGTATCAAAGCGCAGCTCTTTGGATTTTACAACTCACCGCGCGTGAACCTTCAGGGCAGCTACGGTGGCTTCGGATTCTATAATATTGTATTGCAAAAAGAAGTGCTGAAAAAGAAGGGAACGATCGGGTTTGGCTATGACAACCCGTTCAATCAGAGAATAAGATGGAAAAACGACTTCGTAGGTCCGAATTTCGTGCAAACGCAGGACGTAGCAATGTACCGCCGCGGCTGGCGCCTCAACCTGAAATATGAATTCGGGCAGGTGTCGGGTAGCCAGCGTCAGAAAAAACGGATCAGCAACGACGATAAGAAGGCTGGTGAAGGGAATAATTAGGAGTCAGCAGCATTACTAAATCGGACGGAATGGGGTAAAGCCCGGGTTTTGTAAAAAAACCCGGGTATTTTTTTGGAAACCGTATGGTTTCATTTATATTTGGAAACCATACGGTTTCCATTTTAATTTTTTGCGACTTACCCATTATGAACCAGACGCGGCGCGATGTTTTTCAGGCTATTTCAGATCCCACGCGGCGGGAGATCATCGGCTTGTTGGCGAGGCATTCGCTCAATCTGAACAAAGTCGCCGATCATTTCACCATGAGCAGGCCCGCCGTTGCGAAGCATATCCGCATCCTGACGGAATGCGGGCTGGTGGTGGTACAAACCCGCGGCCGCGAAACCTTCTGCCAGGCCGATCTGAAAGGCCTCAAACAGGTTTCCGAATGGGCCAATACCTATCAGGAGTTCTGGAACGACAAGCTGGATGCGCTCGAACGCTTCCTGGACGAGGACCCTTCCGATGAAAATCTCTGAACTTTTAACCCCATAACAACGATGGCTTTTGAACCTTTTGTTTTAGAAAGAATCCTGAATGCACCGCCTGCGCGCGTGTGGCGAGCCCTGACCGATGCAGGCCAGATGAAAAAGTGGTATTTCGATATCCCGGATTTCAAAGCGGAGCCCGGCTTCGAGTTTGAGTTTACTGCCGGCAGCGAGGACAGGCAATACCGCCATCTTTGCAAGGTTACGGAAGTGGATCCGGAGCGAAAACTGGCCTACTCATGGCGGTATGCCGATTACCCCGGCGATTCCGAAGTAAGTTTCGAACTCATTCCCGAAGGCGACAAAACCCGCTTGCGCCTCACGCACAAGGGCTTGCACACCTTCCCGAAAGACCACGCGGATTTCGGATTGCAAAGCTTCACGGCGGGCTGGACGCACATTATCGGCAAAAGCCTGGCGGAATTTGTGGAGCAGGAAGGTTAAGGAATCACCTTTTCCGCGCGCAGCTGATCGAATATGCGGTAGAACATCTGTTCGGTATCCGCATATTCGTGAAAACCAAGTCGCCTGGCCTTCGATCCGTCTGCGAGAAAATCGTAGTCCCAGGAAAACACAAAATCCCCGAATGGCCAGGCGGATAATGCTTCATAGCCATACTGCAATCCATGACGCTCGCGGAGTGCCTCCCACACAGGCGCCTTGTCGCGCATTACCTCCGCGAGCGGAAGCTGCACCGGCGATGCGGTTTCGAGCCCGAAGTACCGGCCGATCTTCGGCCACATTTCCTCCCAACGAAACAGATCTCCATTATTAATATTAAATGCCTGATTGGCAGCCGCCGGCGTAACAGCAGCCCAAACGGTGGCTTTGGCGAGCAAATCGGCATCCGTCAGTTCGATAAGCGGATGGTAGGCGCCGGGTTTGCCCGGAAACCGGAACGGCACATTCAATTCCCTTGAAATGGAGGCATAAACCGCAATCAACGACACCAGGTTGAGCGGGTTACCGGGAGCAAAACCACCCACCACCGACGGCCGGATCGCCGACCAGCTCCATGATTTCCCCTGCTGCTTAGCTGTCATGTACCGCTGCTGCTCGGTCATGAACTCGGGGAGCATAATCGGCGGGTCGTCTTCCCGCGCCGGCGTCCTGAATGGACCCAGATGCGCACCGTACACCTTATAGCCTTGCATAAAACTGATGTGTTCGAGTTTCGGGGATACCTTTTCAATGGTTTCCACCACATTCCTGAACATGGCCATATTAGGCGGCACCAGTTCGGCCCAGGTGGGCCTGTCCTGATAGGCTGTATAAAAAACGTGCGTCACATGATCCAGCGTAGCGAACCGGGTGGCAACATCCCCTTCGTCGAGCAAATCGACCGCGATAGTTTCGACATTGCCTGGCATCGGCTTTCTCGACGTGCCGATTACCTTCCAGTCGGGCAGCGATTGCAGGTAGGCCGTCAGGTTCTTACCGATTACGCCGCTCGCCCCTACTACCAGTGCGGTTTTCAGATTTTCCATGGGATCAGGCCCGGTCAAGGGGTTGTGTCAGATAGATTTGCGGATTCGTTTCCAGCTTTTCCAACGTCGCTCCGAATGCCTGGATGTACGGTTGCGCATTATGGGCATCCAACCCCTCGCGGCTTTCCCATATTTCCTGAAACACAAACACATTCGGATTGTTATCGTCCTGATAGAGATCGTATTGCAAACAAGCCGGTTCCTTTCTCGATTCGGTTACCATATTCAACAACGTCGCGCGGACCTCGTCCCGGTGCGCTGTTTGACTTTCGATGACGGCGGTAAGATAGATAGCCATGTTAAGCTGCGGTTTCGATTTCCAGATTATTGAACACCCCGGCCAAATGCGCCAGGTATTGATTTTTGTAATCCTCGATACGCTCCGGCGTCGCATTCTTTTCGAGGTCGTGGAAGTGCATGCTTTGCAGCGGCTCCATGCCTGTAAATGCATTCATACGGTGGAAGCCGAACATCACGCCCTGGTCTACCGAATGCTCCCGGAAGAACTCGCCGGGTAATGTAAATGCCGTTTCCGGTGCATTCCAGGTGGTGGTGAGCATGTATTTCCGGCCATGGAGCATGCCGCCCGTGCCATAATTGATATTCGGATTCTCGTTTTTGCGGCCGTCGCTCCGGTAAATGCCCTTGCGGTGACCGGCCGTGAATACGGTGTCGATATATTCTTTCAATTTATAAGGCATTGAAAACCACCACACCGGCGTGTGGTACACGACCACATCGGCCCATACAAACTTCTTCACTTCCTCGTCCGCATCGTAGGGCTGGTTAATATCCGTTACTTGCAGCTCGAAGCCGTTTTCTGCTGTAAAATAGGACTGGTCCAACCCTGTCAGCGTGTGGTTGAACTTCCCGCCGGAATGTGCGAAATGCTGACCGCCGTTAATAACAAATATCTTTTTCATGTTCTGTTTTGATTTTGACACTACAAATTTCCGGCAGCTAAATGCATTATCAAAATAACTTAAATTGTATATTTGTATTATAAAACTTATAGATAGATATGGTACTCAATCTGGAATGGCTCCGTACTTTCAAGGCGATCTATGAAACGGGGACGCTCTCGGCAGCGGCCCAGGAGCTTTTTATATCACAACCGGGCGTAAGCCTGCATTTAAACTCACTCGAAGCCTACACAGGGCACAAACTGTTCGACCGGTCGCCGCGGAAAATGGTGCCTACCGAAAAGGGAAAGGTATTGTACAACTTCGTGCTCGACCCGCTCCGGAAGCTGGAAGCCGTAGAGCAGCATTTCCATAAGAGCTCCAAATCCGAGCGGCCGACGATCAGCGTCGGGATGTGCTTCGAAACCTTCCAGTACACGCTGGAAGAACACATTGCCTCCCTGCCATTCAACCTCATTATCAAATTTGGGGAATACCCTCAAATGCAGCAGGATCTCGACAACGGTCTCCTCGACCTGATCGTAACGCCGCAACAGGGAAATCAGCAGAACCTGGTTTACAAACCGTTTTCCAAAGAGCGGATCGTACTCGTCGCAGGCGGCCATACGGATATCGAACCGTTGATCGACCTGCTCGGTCAGCCCAACAAATCCGAAGCCGCCAACTGGCTCAAACAGCAAATCTGGTACAGTACCGCGGCAGACATGGAGCATTTGAAAAACTTCTGGCTCAAAAACTTCGACCAGCACCCCGATTTCCGACCCAACTACATCGTACCTAACATTTGCTCGATCATCCGTTGCCTCAGCGACGGGGAAGGTTTCTCGATCGTCCCGCATTTCCTGTGCGTGGAAGCCATCGAAACCGGACAAATCCAGCTGGTATGGGAAGGCAACACGCCGCTGGAAAACACATTGTATTTTGGTACACGGAAGAAGACCATTTACCAGAACGAAATCGAGCAGTTGCAGGAGCTATTCGTAGCGAAGTGGAAGGCTCCCACTGCCGTTATGATGTGATGGCTGGCCGGAGGCCTGCGGCGGACCGCCGACCGCCGACCATAGACAATAGACCATAGACCATAGACCATAGACCATAGACCATAGACCATAGACCATGAAACAATCGAACGGGTTAATTGTTCCCTCGTTGTGGTCTATTTGTATTTGGCCATGGTCGGCGGTCGGCGGTCTATGGTCTATGGTCGGTCCATCGTCGAGCCACGCCCCTTAAATGCTCACATTAATCGTAACGCCAATATTCCCCCTTGTCGCTTTGGAATAAGGACAAGTCTGGTGCGCTGATTCGATCAAAGCGCGGGCGGTTTCCTCGTCGAGGCCGGGCAGACTCACATTCAGGCGGGCTTGGAGGAAATATTCGGCTTTGGTGAGGCCAAGATCCACCTCGGCGTCCACTGCCGTGCCTTCCGGCAATGTGATCTTTTTCTTCGCGGCGGCGATCCCTATCGCGCCGATAAAACATGCCGACCAGCCGGCCGCAAAAAGCTGTTCGGGGTTAGTACCGGCCCCATGGGAGCCCGGCGACGACAACTGAATGTCGAGGTTGCCGTCCGAGCTGCGTGAAGCGCCATCGCGGCCGCCTGAGGTGTGGGTTTTGCCTGTATAAAGTACTTTATCAATGGTGATAGTACCTGCCGCCTGGGTGATTTGGATTGTTTCCATGATTTTCTGAATTGATTTTGTGGCTTTCTAAAAATTTCTAGTTCTATTCAAAACCGGCGTTTCCGCTGCGATTTCTGATACAAATAGAGCACAATCACGCCTCAACCAACAGCGCAAACCAACCGAACCAGACACATTAACCGCCGAGCTGGACATTCCGCACCGTCATCTCGCCGACACTTCTCTGACTACATGCGACGATGCCCGCAGCTTTTGTCAGGGGTGGTCAGGTGTTGTCAAGGGTAGTCAGGGTTTGTCAAGGGTGGTCAGGTGTGGTCAAGGATAGTCAAGGGTAGTTATGTATTGTCAGGGGTTGTCAGGAATGGCCGGGCGTTGTCAAGGTTAGTCAGGGTTTGTCAGGTGTAGTCAAGAATGGTCAGGTATTGTCAAGGGGTTATCTAAAAGCAAGTGACAGTGTATTGACGTAAATGTCACGGCGCCAAAATCGCGTAGCGATGTAATATAGGTAGCAATCGATTCCGATGGTATTTCGGGAAATGCCGTCAGGCATGCAACAACAGCGCATTGTTGTTACATGCCTGACGGCATTTTTACGAAATCGGCTGATTTACATTCCCTACCAATATTACATGCCTCACGGCATTTGTTTCCCAACCAACAAACTAACCATACCTAACTATAACTGACCACCACCTAACCACACGACCAACCCTGACCACACTTGACAAACCCCGACTACCCTTGACCACACCTGACTATCCTTGACAAACCTTGACTACACCTGACCACCCTTGACAAAACCCGACTACCCTTGACCAGACCTGACCACCCTTGACAAACCCTGACTACACTTGACCATTCCTGACCACACCTAACCACCCTTGACAAAACCCGACTACACTTGACCATTCCTGACCACACCTGACAAACTCTTGACAAACCCCAGCAACCGGCCTGTCCATTTCACCCCCGAATCCGTCCAACTCAGCCCGAAACCAATTCCCGGCCATAGCGTACAAGGCTACTTTTGAGCAAAAAACAAACCGCTATGAACGCCCTGAAACGCCACAGATACCGCAACGCCGCCGCGATCGTCGCAGGCATTCTTTTTACTAGTTTCGTTGTATTGCAAGTCAACAGCCCTAAGGTTGAAAACCCGCCGGTAACGTCGGAATTTCACGGGCCGGAAGAGGTAACACGCATCCTGAAACGCTCATGCTACGACTGCCACTCCAACGAAAGCAACCTGCGCTGGTACGATAAAGTGGCGCCATTCTCCTACAAAGTCGCTGCCGACGTGGAGGAAGCCCGCAAACGGTTCAATTTTTCGGAATGGGACAGTATTCCGAAGGCCGATCAGGAAGGCAAGCTCTGGTACATCGTCAATATGATCGACGCCGGCCGGATGCCCCTGCCCGAATATGCAGCGGCGCACCCGTCCGCGAAGGTGACACCCGCCGAGCTTACGATCCTGAAAAACTATGTGACCAGCATTTCCCGCAAGCATTATGCGACCGGCGATACCGCTGCGATCGTCGAAAAGCCCAAAGTGTCGCACGTTCCGACTTCCATCAACGGCATCCCCTATTTCGATGACTACAAAAACTGGAAGGTGATCAGCTCCACCGGCCGTCCCGACAATGGCACCTCTCGCATTATCTACGGAAACGACGTAGCCGTAAAAGCCTTGGAAGAAAACAACATTCTCCCCTGGCCCGACGGCGCGGTGATCGTAAAGGTGGTATGGAACAGCCAGGCACCCGACGCCGACGGCAATGTGAAGCCCGGCAATTTCAACAACATTCAGATCATGGTCCGCGACGCCAAAAAGTTTGCCGAAACCGAAGGCTGGGGCTTCGCAAGGTTCAACGGCCTCGATTTGAAGCCTTATGGCAAGACGGCCGCCTTCTCCACGAGCTGCATCAACTGCCACCAGCTCGCGAAAGGCACCGGGTTCGTGTTCGATATTCCAACGCGGGTGTCGAGGTGACGGTAGACCGCCGACCATAGACTATGGACCATAGACCATGGACTGTCGATTGGCGATGGCGCATAGCACCAAATTCCTCAATTCACCCAAAACCATGGTCTGCGGTCCATCGTCCATGGTCAACTATCCCAAATGATCACCATACCCCACTCGGCAGTCGGCGGTCGGCGGTCGGCGGTCGGCGGTCGGCGGTCAAAACAACCCAATCAACCATTAAATCACCAAAAATCATGAAAACCAACATCATCACTTCTCTTTTCCTCGCATTTGGCCTCTCATTCTCCGCTATGGCCTCTGATTCAAAAACCACCGACAATACCGCACCCAAAGGCTTCGCAGTCGTTGAGCTCTTCACCTCCGAAGGCTGTTCCAGCTGCCCGCCGGCCGACAAGCTGCTTGCGAAAATCCAGGAGGAGCATGCAGGCAAGCCGGTTTACATCCTGGCATTCCACGTCGATTACTGGAACCACCAGGGCTGGCGGGATGTGTTCAGCGAAAAAGAGTTTACAAAACGGCAGTATCAATATGCGAGCTGGCTCAACCTCGAAACGGTTTACACGCCGCAGGTAGTCGTCAATGGCCGGCATGAGCTGATCGGCTCACAGGAAGAAACACTCAGACGAGCCCTGAATATAGAACTGAACTCGGCTGCTACGGCACAGCTGAATGCGGAAGCACAAATCGAAGGAGGAAAGCTGAAACTCGCTTACCAGGCATCAAATGCCGCCCGCGGTACCGCATTGCAGGTTGCATTGGTGCAAAAAGTGGCGCATACGATGGTAAAACGGGGCGAGAATGCAGGTAGGTTACTGCCGCATGTGCAGATCGTCCGTAGCATTCAAAGTTTCCCGGCAGCAGGCAATGGCAATGTGACCGTAAATCTGCCCGAAGGCTTCAACCCAAACGACTGGGAAGTGATTACGTTCCTGCAAAACACACAGAACGGTAGCATTGTGGCGGCTAACAGACCTGTTATTGACGGCCGACCGCTGACCGCCGACGGCCGAGCGCGTTGAAGTAACGTCAAACCATGGTCGATGGTCCATCGTCCATCGTCAAATATCCCAAACGATCACCATACTCCACCCGGCGGTCAGCCGTCGGCCGTCGGCGGTCAAAACAAACCATACTCTCATGAAAAACCTCATAGCAATCTTCATTTCCGCTGTATTCGCACTAACAAGTTGCCAGCAGCCGCGCAAGCTCACGCCTGCACCCGAAACCATCTTCGACGACCACGGCCTGCACGTAATCACCTCCTTCCACAACGACCGTACCCGCACGATTTCGGTGCTTTACGGCAATGATGAAGCCCTCGTACATGCGAGCGGGGAGCGTGCCGGTACGCCCGGCGTGGCGACGCCCGGCGAACCGTCGCCCGGCGAACTTTTCAAGTTGGTGACCTGGGACCTGAAACAAAACCCGCTCTGGTTTGGCAGTGATATCAATGGCGGGGTGCTATCGGTGGAAACGGTGGCTGTTTCCGCCGGCAAATCGGGTCCGGCGATCGATTATACGATTGACAACCCGGCTCAGAAAACAGGCAAAAATGCCGTTTCAAGCAATGCAGAGCGGATTAGTTTTATATTTGCCCAACGGGCGTCTGTTTTCCCGTAAACCGGTTCACGAACAATCATGGTACAAAAGACATTCAGGGTTTCGGCGGTAATCGTCTGGCTGAGTTCCGTGTCGCTGGGCATACTCACCACGGTGCCCAAAATAGCCGAAAAGCATCCCAATGGTTTTGAAGCGATTACCAGCGCGTTGATCACCACCTCATTCACATTGTTTGTGTGGTATTTCAATATCTACTCGCTGCCCAAGTTTACGAAGGAGCATTCATCCTCGGGCTTTTCGTACCCGCTGCTGTTCCGGAGCATCGCCATTGGCATGGTGCTCATGTTCCTGATGGTAGGCGCACAGAAACTGGCCATCCCGTCGCTGGACTTCGGGCCGGTGGTGCTGATGTTCGAAGTACGGGGGATCATGATCAACCTGATCTTCTATATGCTGCTGCATTTGCTTTACCAGACCCACCGCAACCAGCAGGTGATCCTCGAACTAGAACGCAGCAAGGCCGACAACCTCGGCGCACAGTATGAACTGCTGAAACAACAGGTCAACCCGCATTTCCTCTTCAACAGCCTCAGCACCCTGAAATCCATGGTGGAGCTGGAAGACAGAAATAGCGTCGACTTCATATTGAAACTGTCTGATTTCTATCGGTTTACATTAGAAAACAGAAAACTGGACCTGATCAGCCTTGCAGAAGAAATTGAAATACTCGACGCTTACATGTATTTGCTGAAAGCACGGTTTGAAGAGGGAATCGAGCTCGAATACAGGATCCCGGAAGACGTTTACCGTACATGGATACCGCCCTTCACGCTGCAACTGCTCGTCGAAAACTGCATCAAGCACAATGTGGTTTCGCTCGATAAGCCGCTTCACATTACCATATACGAGGAGAACGGCCTGCTGATCGTCGAGAACCCGCTGCAATTGAAGAAGAATCCCGAGCATTCCACCGAGGTAGGGCTCGACAATATCAACCGGCGGTATTTCCACCTGCTGAACCAAAAAGTACAAATCGAAAACGACCAGGAATATTTCAGGGTCAAACTGCCGCTCATTCATGAAAATCGTAATCATTGAAGACGAAATCAAAACGGCCCGCTCGCTGGCACAGCTCATCACTACGCTCCGGCCCGAAGCCGAGGTGGTAGCCACGATCCAGAGCGTGGAGCGGGCCGTTTCCTACCTCACCGAAATGTCCCAGCCCGACCTGATATTCATGGATATCCAGCTTTCGGACGGCCTTTGTTTCGAAATTTTCGAATCGGTGAAAGTGGTGCCGCCGGTGATATTCTGCACTGCTTACGACCATTATGCAATCGAGGCATTTAAAGCCAATGGGATCGATTACCTGCTCAAACCGTTTAAAAAAGAGCATATAGAAGGTGCGCTGGACAAGCTAAGCCAGCTGAAAAGCTATTTTTCCTCCGAAAAACCGCTGGTACCGGAGCTCGAATTACTTCTGAAAAGGCTTGGCGAACCCGAAGGCAAAAAGAGCTTCCTCGTTTTCAAGCAAAACAAATACATCACGATCAAAACCGAGACCATCGCCTTCTTTTACATTCACAATGAAACTACCTGGCTGCGCACATTCGACAACCAGGATTACACCATCACACAACCGCTGGAAGAGGTGCAGGGCATGGTGTCGCCGTCACAGTTTTACAGGCTCAATCGCCAGTATCTGGTCAATTTCGACGCGGTGAAGGAGGTGGAGCATTATTTCTCGCGGAAGCTTTTTATCAAACTCACGATCCCGACGCCCGAAAAGCTGCTGATAGGAAAAGAAAAAGTGAGCCATTTTCTCGGCTGGCTGGAAAATCGCTGACCGCGCGTCACTAAGCCCAAAAGAAAAATCCATTGAACATAATAGGATCAATGGATTTTTAACTACATAACTCAATAGCAATAACCGCACTTGGTGTACCTGTTATTGTGGTCGAAATATATCGTTAAGAAGCAGGCGGTGTAATTAAAAATGAATTAAAAAATACGCCCCGCTTCCTCAGATCGTGATGGTCTGACCTATTTCCGGCAAATGCAGCACCAGACCGGCGTCGGCAAATGCCTTGATCGCCGCGGCCTTATCCACTTTGATAAACCCGAAAGTATCATAATGCACACCCAGCACCTGGGTCACGCCGAGCAACTTAGCCGCTTCGATGGCGTCCTCGATCCCCATCGTCAGCACATCGCCGATCGGCAATGCCGCAAAATCCAGTTTGGCCCATTTGGGGATGAGCGACATATCGAGCGTCAGCGCGGTATCGCCGCTGTAATAGAAGTTCCCATCCTCAGTTCTGAATGCAAAACCCTCTGCCACACCGGCATAGCTACCATCCTGAAAACTGCTCGAATGCACGGCTGCCGTTCCTTTCGCGGTACCGAAATCGAACGTCCATTTACCGCCCGGATTCAGCGGGTGCACATTCTTCACCCCCTGCGCGCCGAAATGCGTGTAGAGTTCCCAGCTGCCGACCACCATCGCATCGTTGTTGTTGGCGATCTTCACCACATCGTGGGAGTGGTCGAAATGGCCGTGCGACACAAAAATATAGTCCACCCGGATGTCGTCCGGATTAATGCCTTTGGCCAGTTCGTTGCCTGAAATAAATGGATCGAAAAGGATCGTTTTGCCTCCTGCAACTACGGAGAAACAGGAGTGGCCGTAATAGGTTACTTTCATTGTTTCAGTTTTTGATGTAATAATACTGCCGTCCCGGGAGCTGTCAAAATGATGCTGGCACAAAAAAGTGCATAAAAGGTAATGCATGCTTAATCGTCCATTTCTGCCCAATCGGGCACATGTAACCGAAGGTATTCTAATACAGCGATTTATGGGGAAAAATTTTCCCAGTTTCGTTGGAAATACGTAAAAGTACTTCTACATTCGTGAGCATTTATGATGCGAATTAAAATTCACTATCTAATTCTTTCATGATTATGAAAAAACGTTTCTCCCTTCTCTCGTTCATGTTTGTGGTGGTGTTGGCTGGCTTCTCGGGCCGTGCAGTGGCGCAGGACACGCAAACCGACAACCATCAGATCTCCGTGGTTGTACCTGTCGTAGCTTTGCTCGATCTTGAAACCTCTGCAACCAGAAATTTCACAGCCAGTTTTACTAAACCGACCAACGACGAAGCAGGTGAAAAAATCCTGGCCCCTGCCGATAATAGTACCATCTGGCTCAACTACACGTCGATCCAGGCTGGAACTACTACCAAGAAAGTAAACGTGAAAGCCAGCGCATTAGTCGACGGCGTGGACATCCACATCGTAGCCGCAGCCGCTGCGGGAGGCGCGGGTACAAAGGGAACTCCGACAGTCGGCGGCTTCAACCTGACGACAGCCGATCAGGCGCTCATTACCGATATCGGAAGTGCCTATACGGCTTCGGGCCCGACCAGCGGCCACCAGCTTACTTATTCTTTCGTCGCTGCCGACGCCAACTATGCAAACCTGCGCTCCGGCACGACGAACGTTACAGTGACCTATACGCTCGCGGATAACTAAGATCCTGAATGAAATGGATTGCCTTACTCAGCATGATGCTACTGATGCCCCGGTACACGCGGGCATCGGTAGTGATCTTGAACGGATTGACGCACAACCACAGCATTCCGACGTCCGCCACGAAGGTCCAAGGGGCCATCAAGGTTAAAAATGACGGCAGAAAAGACTCCCGTATACTGGTCTACCGTCAGGACCTCGTTTCGCAATGCGACCAGCAGGCGGCTTACCCGGAAATCGGCAGCCACGGCAGGTCGCTCGGTGCAGGACTGAAAACCAGTGTCGACGAGCGGGTAATCGCCATCCATGAAGAGTACGACGTGCGGTACACGATCGAAGCCGATCCGAACCGCCAGCCGGGCACTTATTGGGAGGTTATTATGGTGGAAGTGGCCGATCCTGTGCGCGAAGAAGCACACAACGGCATTCATGTCAATTCGAAAGTACGTTACGCCATTCAGGTGATCGTGGACATCGGGCCGGTGGAAGGGCCGCCCCTGTCCTATGAAAAGGTCATCTACGAAAAGCTTTCCGCCGAGCAGTCGGTTCTGAAAGTCGTGTTGAAGAACAACGGCGCGTACGGCGCACGTACGAATGTCATCCTCGAAGTTTACGACAGCAACGGTAACAAACTCAAAACCACGCAGCCCAATACGCGGATGCTCTACCCGGGCAATTGCAGCACGTTTGAGATACCCATTACCGACATGCCGAAAGGCAAGTACGACTGCGTGATCATCGCCGATACCAAAAAAGACCTGTTCGGTTCGAACATTTCTTTACAGATTGAATAATCCTCCTCTCCCATTGTACCGGCTCATCGCCATATTGCTTTTGATGACAGGACTGCATGGTTACGGGCAAACACCTGTAACCGTGAGCCTGGCCAATGTGCCGGATACAGTGGTTCCCGGGGGGCATATCACGTTGTTTTTTGATGTAAAATCTGCCTCACCCCTACCTGATTCGCTGCGGGAAGAAATGCAGTTGCCCGAAAAATGGCGGCTTCTTTCCCAGCGACGTCCGGTAAGGACTGCCGGCGACCAACAAATACGTTACTTTTATGTAATAGGCACGCCCACCGGCTGTGCTTCGGGTGAGTACCTGGTGAAATTTCGGGTGCATGCAAATGGGCAGGAGATTGCCGCGCAGGTACCGCTTACGATCGGGCAAATCCGCCACCTCGAACTCTTTGTTGTGACGCAGCCCGAATTCGTCCGCGAAGGAGACACACTCCGGCTTACTTACATGATCCGCAATGCGGGCAACAATGCCGAAAAATTCCATCTGAAATCCGACCACGGGAAAATCGAGCAGGTAACCGACAGCCTGACCCTCGAACCGGGAGCCGGCACCCATGTGACCGTCTCGCAAGTCATTCCGGTCACCGACAACAATGCGTGGCAGGCGTCGTCGAACCTTTCGGTGATGATGACCGGCGCCGCCGAGCCGGTGTATTCCGTAACCAGCATACCCGTTTTTTCCTCCAAAGTCAGAAAGATCGACCGCTACTTCCGCTTCCCGGTGGAAGTAGGCGGTGGATATTTGTCGTATCGCTACGGCGGCAGGGAGGTTACCGCTTACCAGTATCAGGCCACGGGCAAGGGGTTCATCGACCAGAAGGAGCGCCATTATCTCGATTTCGTCGTCCGCGGTCCCAACCAGTTTGTATTTCCGGCGGTGGGCACCTACGACCAGTACTCCCTCGATTACGCCTGGCGCAAACGACTGTTCGTCTCAGCCGGCGATTATGTTTTGCAGCTCAATAACCTGATGGAATTCGGCCGCTTCGGGCGCGGGCTGCGGGTGGAACAACAGTTTAAAAAAGTGGCCTACACGGTATTTTACCAGAAAGCCCGGTTTTTCATGAACCAGAAAGAGTCGTTCGGGGGTAAGTTTATATACAAATTGAATGAGTCGGCCAATGTGGGGGTGCATTATGCTTCCAAGGATGTGCTCTTTCATCACCAGCGTTTCTGGTCGCACCTGACGGGCCTGGCTGCGAACGTACATACGAAGGAATTCAACCTGGAAAGCGAAGTAAGTGCAGGCCAGGCGATCGGCAAAACCGATTACGGGGCATTTCTGCGGCTCCAATTGACCAAAAAGTGGATCAGCTTGACGAGCAATGTCATTTACGCGGGCAAGCATTTCTATGGTTTTTACAACAACAGCCGGCTGTTCAACAATAATATCGGCTTCAACATCACCCGCAAACTCACCATCGGGGCCAGCAACAACTTTTCCGATGTAAACCCGAGCCTCGACGCCAACCTGTACAGCGTTTCGCCCAAGGACCGCAGCTACCTCGGCTACATCTCCTTTCAGCCCGACCAGCGTAACCGCTTTTTCCTGTTCTATTCCAAAGCCGAACGCAGGGACCGGCAGCAACCGGCAGCGTTCCATTACTCCGAGCATTTCAGTAATTTCTCTTATAACCTCACCTCCCCTAAGTTTACCCTCTTCTACCAGGGGCGCTACGGCTACTCCAAAAACCATCTCGCGCCTGACAACAACGGGCAAAACGAATCATTTTCAAACCTCGTGCAGCCGGCCGTCCGGCTCTTTCCGTGGATTTGGGTCGGGGGATATTTCGAGCACCAGCATACCAGCAAGTTTTCAACTTCCGGCTCGGTCGAAAACTTGTTCTTTTACGGGGGGAATGCGCGGATCAACATCAAACGTAACCTGTATGCCAGCTTCCTTTACCGCAACAATTACGCCCCCGATGAGCTGTACGTGCGGAGGAGCTTTGTGGACGCTTCGGTGGTGCTGGATCTGAAAAGACACGTTTTCTCTTTCTCCGGCGGCCGTTCCTATATTCCCAATGTGGACAACACCGATCAGAACACACTGTTTTTCAATGTTAAATATGCATTGCGGCTGAATGTCCCGCTGGGTCGGAAAAAAAATATTGGTACAGTGAAAGGGCAACTCACGGGCTTCGGTTACCGCAAGCAGGGCAACCTGATCCAGCTCGGCAGCCACAAGTTCATGACCGACAGCACCGGCATGTTCACTTTCGAAGGCGTAGCACCCGACCGGTATTACCTTAGCATTGCCCAAAACGAATCGGGCAGCGAGGGCGTGGTACCCGTGGTGCGCATGCCCATGCTGGTAGATGTGCGCGCCGACAGCCTTAGTGTAGTTGAAATCCCGCTGACGCGCACCGGCAGCATCGCAGGCAGGATCGAATTTTTAAAAGCAAAACAAAATGGTTTGTCGTCGGTACTGACGGAAAAGCCGGCGGTGCTCATAAAACTGCACGGTGAAAACGGCAGTTACCTGACCGAGCTGAACGATAAAGGCGAATTCTCATTCCGGGAAATACGGCCCGGTGGCTGGGAAATATCGGTATTCATCCCGGGCAGTCAGGACCGATTCGTCGTCGAGGATGGTACCCGCCAGCTCACGGTGGAAACCGACAAGACCCTCGACCTCACGTTCCGGATCAAGCCGAACGAGAAGCGGATCCATTTTTCGGAAAGAAATTTTGAAGTATCTGTCAAAAAATGAAGTATGCAATGCTCATATGCTGTGTTTTGTCCGGCCTGGCCTCGTACGCGCAGACGGTCGCGAACGTGGACGTGAGCATTTCCATGCCGTCGGTGGCACTGGTGGATATCCTGCCGTCGGGTTCCAACAGCGTCACCCTGCAAATGACCGCCCCGACCGAAGCCGGCAATACCGTCGGGACCGGCTCATCCAATAATACCAACTGGCTGATATTCACCTCAGCCGTCACCAGCGGAGGATCACGGAGCATCAAGGGCGATGTAGTAGGAACATTGCCGACGGGCATCCGGCTGCGTCTGGACGTATCCGCCTATGTGGGCTCGGGATTGGGTTTTACGGGAGGAAACAGCTACGTCACGGCCAACAAATACCTGACCAACACCCCGGTGAGTTTCATCGACAACATCAAAGGCGCCTACACCGGCATTACCTATGGCAGCAATGGCTTCCAACTAACCTATTCCCTTGAAATACAAGACTATGCCAATATCCGCAGCGGCACCTCGAACGTGACGGTGCGTTACACCATGGCCGACAACTGATGAAGTACATTATCGCCTTCTGCATTGCAAGCCTCACAGCCCTCGCCGCCTCCGCGCAAACGATTTCGATCAACAGCGGAACGACGTGGTCTATTCCCTCGTTGTCGTCGACGATCACCAAAGCCGGCAAAAACTATGAGCATATCGAAACCAGCGGCGCCTCACAAACCCTCCTGAAAGTAAATGCGCTGATCGCATGGTCTATCACCGCGCACCTCAGCGCAACTTCCAACTGGGACTCGTCGCTAAAACTATCCGTGCAGCGGACGGGCAACGGCACAGGCATTGCGATCCTCACCGGCGGCACCACTTATATCCAGCTCACCAGCACCCCGCAGGCTTTTTTCAGCGGTCTGCTCAACCTGACAGCTAACCGCGACAATATCCCCATTCAGTACAAAATCGAAGGGCTGTCGGTGATGCTGCCGGTGAAGACTTACACAACGACGGTGACTTATACGATTTCGGGGTTGTAGGGCCCTGCGGGCCCGACCGCCGACCATGGACCGCGGACGGCCGATCGCATGCTGCGCCGGTGCAAAAATACCCTTCGGCGGTCGGCGGTCAGCGGCCATGGTGGTGCAAATCTCCTGATTTGCACATACTATTTGCAGGCCTCCGGCCGGTCAGAACCGTGGTAACGCCTTTGCGGTATCGACCGGCCGGAGGCCTACGGATATTTAGTCACGAAGGCAGACCTTCACGCCATTTCGCATTTCGCGCTATCGGCCGTCAGCGGTCCATGGTCGGTGGTCGGCCCGCAGGGCCCTACTCGAACATCCGCTCCTCCCGAATCACGCGAAACGGCTTCTCAAAAAACGCCATCGTAATCCGGTTGAACTCCTCGGCGTAATGTACCAGTGTTGAATGCCCCGAATTGGGCAGGATCCAGAGGTAAGACTTTGGAATGGCTCGCGCGATCTGCACCGTGTGCTCGGGGATAATCACGTCGTGATCGCCCCCGATGATGAGCGAGGGGCATTGTACTTGATGCAGTTGGTCGAGCGTAATATTGGGCTGAACGGCCATGAGGTGCATGAGCTTTCGCTGATTGTGTTTGACAGGGTCGGCCATTTGCTTAGTCAGATCGGCATCCCATTCCAGGATCTTTTTATAAAGCCATGGATCCAATGCGGTGGAGTCGGGCCAGAGATTAGCACCGGTTGCTGCCAGTTTCCGCACTTTTTCGGGGTGACGCAATGCAAGCAACAGTGCATTAATGCCGCCGTCGCTCCACCCTACCACGTTGCAGGAATCGATTTTGAGATGTTCCAGCAACGCGTGCAGGTCGTCGGCCATCATTTCATAGGATAGCGAGTCGCCCTTATCCTCTGATCTCCCCTGCGCCCGGCTATCAACCAAAATCACTTTGTAAGACTTCGCGAATGCATGGAGCTGATGTCTGAAATCGCGCATCGAGCCTCCGTTGCCATGGACAAACAGAACCGGCTTGCCGGAGCCGTACACTTCATAATACAGCTTTACACCCCGCAAGTCGGCAAAATGGCCTGCTTTGGGATTTCTCCCCAGCAGCGCCGTGTCCGGCTTTATCTGCCCATACGCATTCGTGCCGGCGAGCCAGCAGCATAAGAAGATCAGGAGATTCAGTTTCATTTCAAATCAGGTTTGAGGCTCGTACTTACCAAATGTACGTTCCAAAAACGACTCTATCCTCGCCTTCTGCCGCAAATGATGCCTGAAATGCATCTCTGAAAACTGAAACCACTCCTCCGCGTTCAGGTAATGCAGGCCCGGGTGCTTCGCCTTGCCATGGAACAGGCTCCGTGCGATCAACAAGTCGGTTTCGGCGACGGTCGTTTTCAATTGCAGCAGCCGGTCTATCAGCGATTGTTTGCTCGCAGGCTGCCGGACAAATGCATTGGAAGGCGGCCCATCGAGGATCGCATCGGGAAACGCATTGTTGCGCAGCATGGTTTTTGCTTCCGAAGTACATTCCTCCATCGCATGGTCGTTCGATGCCAGGCAGACTTTGATCTGGCTGAAATAAAATTCCGTCTCGTCCAGAATGTGCATATAAACCTGCCCCAGCGACCACGCGCCGGGCCCAGGCTGGGCCAGTAGTCTGGCAATATCGTAAGGTTCCAGCGATCGAAGCCAGATATCGATGGTATGGTGATAGTCCTTGACTCTCATTTTTTAGGATGTGCTGATGATCTTACAAACCTAATCCGATCGCCGGAAAAAATGCGCGGGGTTTAACGACAATCAGCGGTGGTATTTGCGACAAATGTGTGGTCGTGCACAGGATAATCGATATACCCGCCGTCGCTGCCCTGATAGTAAGTTCCGGGATCGCCGGCTGCAAGGGGAAGACCGAAGCGGAAACGCTCGGTCAGGTCGGGATTGGCAATGTATGGCTTGCCGAATGCGATCAGATCGGCGAGCCCGGCTTGCAAGGCAGCTTCCGCCGTTTCCGCGGAATAACCTCCCGCGAGCATCACCAAACCGTCGAAGCGGCGGCGTAGGTCGCGGATGTAGGTTTCAGGGATTTTGCCCTGCCCCACCGGCCCCTGATCCGACAAATGGATGTACAAAATGCCTATTTCCTGCAATGCGTCCACAATATACTGCTGCGTTTCCAACTCTTCGGTGTAGTCGGGCAGGTCGTTGAGTTTCACAAACGGCGACAGGCGTATTCCGGTTCGCTCCTTCCCGATCGCCGCCACGGTACCTTCCACGATTTCGAGCAGGAAACGGCTGCGGGCGGCGATGCTTCCCCCGTACGCGTCGGTGCGCCGGTTGGTATGCGGGTGCAGAAACTGCTCAGGCAGGAACCCATGCGCACCGTGTATTTCGACACCGTCGAAGCCCGCCCCGATCGCATTGATCGCGCCCCGGATATGCTCGTCGATGAGCCTTCGGACGTCGGCCGCGCTGGCCTCCGAAGGCTCGCTATTGGGCAAATGGATTTCTCCTGCCGTGCGTATCAGCCCTTCGGCCGTCACCGCAGACGGCCCGATCAGCGGCATTTGTCCCTCATTATTAAGGTAATGCCCGATGCGCCCCGCGTGCACGAGCTGCATGAAGATCCGCCCGCCTCGTGCATGCACTTCGTCGGTAGCGCGCTTCCAGCCTTCAATCTGCGCCTGGTTGTAAATTCCGGGGGTGCCCATGTAACCGATGCCGTTGGGCGCCACGGCGGTGTTGTCGGTGATGATCAGGCCCGCGCCGGCCCGTTGCCCGAAATACACGGCGGCCGACTCCCCGGGAACGCCGTTCAATGCCCTCCGGCGGTTCATAGGAGCCATTACGACGCGGTTCGGCAATTCAAGCGCGCCGGTTATGAGTGGCGTCAATAGTTTTTTTTGCGTATCCATCATTGTTTTTTTGAATACAAAACTATCTGCAGCACCTGCGGGCGAACAGTGACGTTGCGTGGTTTTTTCGGTATTTTTACAGGTTAAGAAACAAAAGACACTGCATCAGCCCTTCGAAGTGTACGTAGCCGACATGGATTGCTGGAACGAGCGGCCATTGATCTACCACTTCTTCGAAATCGTCAGGATTATCGACGGAACCGGCACACGCGAGATCAACCGCAACCGGTTCGAGTACCACCCCGGCAGCATTTTCCTCTTCACGCCGCTCGATTGCCGCGGCTTCGACGTCGAGACGCCCACGCGGTTCTGCTCCATCCGGTTTTCGGAAGTGTTTTTATCCGAATACAAAACCGAACAGGACAAGGAACGCGTAATCGAATGGCTGAAACAGCTCGAAACCATATTCGCGCACCATAACCGGTTCGAAGAGCTCCTGATCCGCAACGACGGCGATTGCCGGATGATCGCCTCGCTGATCTCCCACCTCGTCACCGAATACGAGCAGCGGCAGGCAGGCCATGAAGAAAACCTCCGGCATTTGGTAACGCTGATCCTCAATGTAATTACCCGCAATGTGCATGACGGCCGCGCAGCCGACACCTCGGGCACGAAGCCAGCGCTGATCAACCGCCTGTTGCTGCATATCCAAAGGCACATCGCCGACCCCGAAAAGCTGCGCGTCGAATACCTGGCCGGGCAATTCAACCTGTCGCCCAACTATGTAGGCGAATATTTCCGCAAATACACGGGGGAAAGCCTGCAAAACTACGTCGCATCGTCGCGCGTTAAGCTCGTAGCACAGCGCCTCACCCAAAGCAACCTGACGATCAGCGAAATAGCGAATGAGCTGGGCTATACCGACGAAAGCCACCTCAGCCGCCAGTTTCGCAAGCACCACGGCACCAGCCCAACCGCCTTCCGGAAAGGGCTCGTCACAGCGGCCGTTTAAAGAATGCCATTGGCCGCAAACTCCCTCGGCGTCATGTTGTACAGATCGCGGAAGCATTTGGCGAAATAGGAAAGGTTATCAAAGCCCACCGCATAAGCTGCTTCCGACACCGTTACGCCGTCCGAAAGCAATGCAGCCGCTTTTTTCAGCCGGTAATTACGAATCAGCTCCACCGCCGAAAGGTCAACCAGCGTTTTGAGCTTCCGGTTGAGGCTGCTGTTGCTCATGCCGATCTCACGGATCAGCTCGGTCACCCCGAAATCGGGGTCGTCGAGGCGGGCATCGAGGATTTTGTATAACCTTTTCAAAAACGGGTCTGTGGCCTCCCCGGGACCTTCCGGCAATGCTACCGGCCCTGCGAAGCTCGCCCGCAAGCGCTCGTACAGGCGTGCCTGCCTGTCGAGCAGGTTACGTATGCGCAGGCGCAGCTCGGGCAGGTGAAAAGGCTTGGTAATGTAATCGTCCGCGCCGAGTTCCAGTCCCTCCACCCTGCTTTCCAGCGCCGATTTGGCCGTTAGCAGCACCACCGGAATATGGCTCGTTTCCAGGTTGGATTTAATGTGTTTACAAAAAGTATATCCATCCATTACCGGCATCATCACGTCGCTAATAATCAGGTCTGGCATGATTTCGGCGGCCATAACCAGCCCTTCCTCGCCATTCGCCGCGTGGTGAAACCGGTAATTTCCGGCCAGGCTGTCGGAAACAAACTCGGCTAGTCCCGCATTGTCCTCCACCAGCAGGATCTGCACCAAACGGGCCTCTTCACCCTCGGCAGCGCCATTTTCACCGGCGTTCGAGGCCACGGATCCGGCTGGCTGCCGGGCTTCATCGCGGCGGTAGGGTAAGCTCACCGTAAAAATGGTATCAAACCCTTCGGCACCGCTTTGGACCGAAACCCTACCTCCCTGCAAACCGACCAGTTCCTTCACAATGGCCAGCCCAATACCCGTACCTTCCTGGTAGCCAGCAGTTTGATCGACCTGGTAAAAACGATCGAAAATACGGTCCAGCTGCGCATCCGGAATCCGCGCTCCCGTATTCGCGACGGTGATTTCCGTCCCTTCCGAATGAGCCGCACCGAGTGTAACCAATATCCGCCCCGAGGCATTCGCAAACTTCACCGCATTGGACAGCAGGTTGGTGACAATCCTTTCCAGTTTTTCATGATCAAACCAGTAGTACCGGCTTTCAAGGCGGTTTTCAAACTCTAAAACCACATTTTTAGCCTCCGCAGCCATTTGGAAAGCACCGGTAAGCATTTCCACAAAATCCGGCAAATCGCCCCGGGCCACGTTGATATGCGTCGTACCGGCTTCCAGTTTGGAGAGATCGAGCAACTGATTGATGAGCCCCAGGAGCTGCCGCGCGTTCCGGTCGATCATAGAAAGGCGTTTGACATCTTTTTCCTGCCGCGTTTCTTCCAGCATTTGCGCGGTAGGCCCGAGGATCAGCGTGAGCGGCGTCCTGAATTCGTGGGTAATGTTGGAAAAAAAGCGGGTCTTCATTCCGTCGAGTTCACGCAGCTGCTCAGCCTCCCGCGCTTTCAGGTCCACTTCCTTTTGCTTAAAAACAATGGACTCCTGCATCCTGACGCGGTTGGTATATACCCTCAGCAATCCATAAACCACGCCGAGAAAAGCTACCAAATAGATCGCATAAGCCCACCAGGTTTGCCACCACGGCGGGTTCACCCGGATATGCAGCTCCCGCACTTCGGGACTCCACACGCCGAGCGTATTGGAAGCATTCAACCGCAATACGTAATCGCCTGGCCGGAGGTCGGTGTACCTGGTCACCGGCGTTTCGGTTTCAATCCAATGCTCGTCCACGCCTTCGAGCTGGTACCGGTAGCGGATTTTATCGCTGCGGTTGTATTGCATCGCCGCAAATTCGATGGTAAGGAAGTTCTGCCAATGCGCCAGGTCCAGTGCCTGCATGGCCGTCACGGGCAGCTCTCCGGCCGACCGACGCGGTTCCAGGGGTGCATTGTTAATGAAAATGCCCGTTATGTAAACCGGCGGACGATAATGGTCCTCGTTGGGTTGCTTTGAATCAAAAGCCGTGATTCCCTCCATCCCGCCCAGGAAAATGCGCCCGTCGGGCAATGCGAGGGCATGGAAGCGGTTGAACTCATCGGCCATCAGACCGTCCTCACGGGTGTAGGTGCGCGTACGCAAGGTTTTCCTGTTCACCTGCGACAGTCCCTGGTTGGTCGCCACCCACACATCGCCCCGCAGGTCGGGGATAGCTGCGTACACCACATTGTTAGGCAAGCCATTTTGCTTCGAAAGCCGCTCGCAATGGCCCGTACGCTTATCGAACCGGCACAGCCCGCCACCGAAAGTGCCTACCCACAGCAGGTTCTGGTCCAGCGGGTCCGCGAAAAGGCAATACAAATTATCACTGCTCAATGTACCCGCCCCTTGTCCGTAATGGCCGATCGCCCCGGTAGCTTTGTCGATACGGTACAGCCCCCGCACCGTCGTCGCCACCCAGAGATATCGCCTGTCGGCTACGATTTGAATAATCCCCGATTCGATTGCCGGGCGGACCGCGGTCGGTCGGGCCGCGATCGGTCGGACCGCGGTCGCCCTGGCCGCGGTCGCCCGAATAGCATACGGAAACCGCGTCCAGACACCATTTTTGTAAGAAAACAACAAACTGTCATGCATGGCCCACATCCTCCCGTCGGGGTCCTTCGCCAGGCTGATCGCCAGCTCCGAACGTTTAATATCCCTGATCTGCACCGGGAACGGAATACTCCTGATCGCGCGGCTGTTCAAATCCAGTTCAAAAAGCGGCGTCCGGCCGGCACTGAACCACATTTTCTGCGGGCTATCGAATGCGTAGCGGAAATTGTAAGAAAAAAGGTCGTCGGGCAGTTCGGCCATTTCGGCCGGCGGCACTTTCAGGAAGTCGCGCAGAAGGTCCGGAATAAAACCGGAGGAATAGGATTTCGTATTGAAATAGCTGGCCCTCAGGTTGTACTTCCGGATCCCCTGCCCGTTGGTACCTGCCCAAAGTACGTCGGAACGGTCAATATAGAGGCTCTTGAATTCGCCCACATCCGTCTGAACGGGAAATTCGGCAAGGCTATCATGCTTATCCAGCCGGTACAGGTGGTTCATTCTGAAAAAATAGATGTTACCCTTACTGTCGGTCACAATGGAATGCCGGTATTGGGCCTGGGTGTCCAAAACCAGTGCCCGCGTCTCGCCCTGGCCCGTCGCGGGGTCGAGCAACGCCATTCCCGCATTGTAAAGCAGCAGTAGGCGGCCGTCGCTAAGCTCGGTTAATGCGTTCACTTTCTGATCAATACCGCCAGCAAGTATCGCCGAGTGGTACGTTTCAAAATGATCGGTGCCCTTTTTTTGTATAAAGAGGCCTTGGTTGGTGACGGCCCAGATATTCCCGGCCCTATCCTCCTTCACAAAGCGAACGTGGGCATGCGCAATGGCGCTCGTATCGCCGTTCACCAGGTGGTACCCTTTTATTTTTTGGGTATTTAAATGAATGTAATCCAATCCGCCGCCATCCGACATCAGCCAGAGCCTGTGCTGGCTATCGGCGTACATATCTCTCAAAAACCGCTTGCCGAACTGTTTCTGATAGAATGCCTGGCGCGAAAAATTGACGAAAGTCTCGCGTACGGGGTCGAAGAGATCGATCTGCCCCTGGTCGGTGGTGATCCAGATTTTGCCTTCCGTGGTGATTTGCAGGTTTTCCAGCCCTAATGAGGAAAGCGACGTCTCCTGCGTGTCCGACGGTTGAAATACCCTGAAACTCCGACCGTCTCCACCACGGCCGTCGTAACGGCATAGCCCGTCGCGCGTGGCGAGCCACATAAAACCACGCTTGTCCTGCACAATACCGGGCACGAAACCCTGCGGCAGGCCTTGTTTGGCGGTAATGCTTTCGGGGACCGGAAAGCTTGCAGATTGCGCCGATGCTGCTGTCGGCAGACACCCGCTGCCAGCCAGCCCATACAGCACGAAAACGATTACCCGGCGGATCATGTAGAATTTCTTCAAATAGCGGCGCTTTGAGGCTAATTTACAATAAAACAGCCTTGTATGACGAAAAATGAATAGTTTCTGATTAAAAATTGACAATCGCCGAACACCTATTTATTCCATATTGCGGCCAAAAAATGATCACTCATCATTCCGGACCGCGCTATGAATACACAACTACTACGACCCCTTTTCACACTGTTTTGCGCACTGATGATCGCGACCGTCTCCCATGCGGCGGTGATTTACAATCACAACTTCAACAATAAGAACTTCTCGGCACCTACCTCGATCAACGCCAACATGACTGCCGTGTGGAGCGGGATTGGGGACACTCCTTACAGCCGCAACGACGGCAGCGACCCGGGAATGGCTTTGAACGCGCATAACCACGTGTATGTCCTTACAATTACGATGAAGGAGGGCTTTATGGCGGAAATCACGAGTATTTCGTTCCGGCGTTTTTCAGGTGACAATGCCACCATGCAGATCAAGGTTAATGAAGAAAATTACGGCACTACGTTCACCGCAACCAACACCCTGGCACTCATTACCCGTACCAAAACCGTATCCGAGCTGCGAAATCAAATCGTGATCAAGATCGCCGTTACAAACGGGAGTTATCCCAATTATTACTCGCACATCGACGATTTCACGATCAACGGTACGGTGTCCGCCTACGACCCCGCTGCCGAAGCGACGCCCGATGCCAATGGCGTACTGTACGTCGATGCTAATGTCGGTACACCGGGCGACGGCAGCAGCTGGAACCATGCACTTAAACGGATGTACTACGCCACCCGGGCAGCCGCAATGAAGCCGGCCATCAAACAAGTGTGGGTAGCAGGCGGCTCCTACCAAACCGAAGCGGAAAATACACCTATGACGCTCACCAACGAGGTCGCCTATTACGGTGGTTTTTCGGGCTATGAAAGCGATGTACGGGAGAGAGCGATTGCTTCGAACGCGACGGTATTAACGGGACAGGGAGGCACCGTGATAACCGTATCCGGTGCGGGCGCCTCAACGCGGCTCGACGGCTTCGTGATTACCGGCGGGACGGGCATGGCCGTCGGCGACGACCGGCGGGGCGGAGGCTTGCACGCGACCAACGCATCCCCGGTGATTGCCAACTGCATTTTCGGGGAGAACGCCACCGACCCTTCTGCCGCGGACGGAAAGGGTGGTGCGATTTACCTGCTCAATTCAAGTCCATTAATCATTCAATGCCTTTTTGCTTCCAATTCGGCCCAAGGCACTGCTTCCGGAAAAGGCGGGGCGATTTTTATCGACAATTCATCGCCCACGATAAGGAACTGCACATTTTCAGTCAATGAAGTGGGCGGCAACGCCACGCCGGGCAACGGTGGCGCATTGTATGCAATCGGCAGTTCGTCGCCCGTTATTGAAAACAGCATTATCTGGAACAATACCGACGCTGCTTCGCCGGGAGGTGTCAGCAGTATCGGCGGCAGCGGAACACCAGCCGTCTCCTACTCGCTCATTCAGGGAGGTTTTGCTGGCGGAACCAGCATTCTCGATACCGATCCGCAGTTTGAAAATGCGGGAGAAGGCAATTTCCGACAGCTGAAAGGCAGTCCCGTCACCAATGCCGGCAACCCGGCCACCGATCTTTCGGTATTCCCCAGAAATGCCGACGATACACCCGTCGCATTCGACGGCGACAGAAGGCTTACCAGTACTGCCATAGATCTAGGGCCGTACGAAGTAACCCCGAGCGCGATCTGGTATGTGAATGCCGCCAGCACCATTCCCGATCCATCGGGCGACAGCTGGGGCAATGCATTTGCAGATCTTCATGCAGCTTTTAACAACGCTTCGGACGGGGATCAGATCTGGGTAGCACGGGGAGAATACGAAACGGGCGGCATACAGCTTGCATTTATTCACGGGGTAAAAGTTTACGGCAGCTTCACAGGGACTGAAACCACGCTCGGCGAACGTCCCCTGCCCATTGCCCACGGAGACCCGGCTACCGCCACGGTGCTCACTTCCTCGGTTGGTCCGGCGATTATGAACTTCAACAACGGCCTCACCTATAACGACATTTTCGACGGGTTTACCATCAGCAATGTAATCGGCAGCGACGGCGGCGCAATGCGCAACGTGGGTGTTTCGTTGACCATTTCAAACTGTGCATTCCTGGATAATTATGCATCGAATGGCGGAGCTATCTACAACCACGCTGCTTCCGTGCAGATTACCAACACGCTATTCAGAGGCAATGGTGCGTCGTTTGGCAACGGTGGGGCCATTGCCAATACCAACGGCTCGAACGCCGTTTTGATCAATTGCCTCGTGACGAACAACTCTGGTCAGTTTGCCGGGGCCATTTTTAACGAAGGCTCCCAGCTAACGCTTCTCAACGCTACGATTGCAAACAACAGCCAGAGCAACAGTGGAACGATCAGCGGCTACAATGGCCCGGTAACCGTCCGCAACAGCATCATTTACGGCAACGGCAGCGGCATTACCAGCCAGGAAAGTATGATTTCGGTCACTTACAGCCTCGTGGAAGGCATGAATGCGAGCGATACCGACCATAACCTCGCCGGTACTACCAACCCGCAGTTCGCCGGTGAAACCGACTGGACGCTCCTGCCCTGCTCACCAGCCATTAACCGGGGTACCAACGAAGCTTTACCCGATCTCCTCAGCCCGCCAACCGACCTGGCCGGCAATGCGCGCATCTACAACTCGCAAACCGATATGGGCCCGTACGAGCTGCAAGCGGTCGTGGGCCCGGGCACATTACCCGCGAGCGGCGAGCAGGCTACGCTCCCGGTATATGCAGGTGCAACCGCCATAACCAGCGACTGCAAAACCTTCGGGCTCATTGAACCCACCGGTGCCCCCGGGGCGCTCGGCAATGTGACGGTGAAGGCATTTCTGGCAGCAGGCAATACCTTGTCGGAAGGAGAAAAAGTGTTTGTCAAAAGGCATTACGACATTACCCCTTCAGGGACAGACGGTCCGGCCAAAGTGACCCTGTTTTTTTCCAAACAGGACTTCGACGCCTACAACCAGGCTTACGGCAATGCCAACAATGCCTCCCTTCCTGCCAACCTGAAAGTGGTACAATACCATGGTACCAGCCCGTACGGCTTCCCAGGTACCTATTCCGGCCCTACGCAGCTGATCACGGACGTAACGGTAACCGAAAGCGAAGACCACACCATGTACCTCGTTTCGTTCGAGGTGACCGGGTTCAGCGGGTTCTTTATTTCAGGCCAATCCGAAGCGGCATTGCCCGTTACGCTCGTGTCGTTTCAGGCTAAAAAACGGGAGCAGGAGGCATATCTGCAATGGCAGACCAGCTCCGAAACCAACAGTGACCGCTTCGAGGTCGAGCGCAGCAGCGACGGCAGGCACTGGCACTACCTCGGCGGGGTGGCGGCCAAAGGCAACGAAGCAACCATTACCGACTACTCCTATACCGACGCCCTTCCACTAGCCGGTACCAATATGTACCGGCTTAAAATGATTGATCGGGAAGTGAACGGTCGGGCCGGGGACGGTCGGGCCCCTTTCTCATACAGCCGCATTGCCGTGCTGCATTTTGACGGGGAAAAGATGGCAGTCTATCCAAACCCTGTCATCGATGTCCCGGTGGTTCATTTAAAAGGATTGAAACCCGAAAACATCCGGAACATCAGGGTGTTCGATACGCGTGGAACACTTTTGGTAAGACCTGTTATGCAGCATGGCGGCATCGACATCCGTGGACTGGCGCCCGGAACTTACACGGTTGAAATCGAAACGACCGGCGGCAACCGGCAAAGCGTTCAACTCGCAGTGACGCAATAATTTTAAAAACGGCAATACTCAACGTTCATAAGGCAGGGGCAAGCAGGATTGAATTCAGACAAATGTTTCAGATATTCGCCGGTGACTTATTTCACCGGCCATCTGACTCAGCTGGTACGGATCAATCTACGCTTGTCCTTTTTCATTCCTATGTCCACAAATCTCTGGCTGGCTGCTGTTAAACGCATTCTGGCATTGTCGCAAACCGGCCTGGCCTTCCAACCCGGCGAATACGACCGCGAACGTTACGAGGAAATCCGGCAGATCAGCCTCGACCTGCTCGCCCACATCAGCAATGCGCCCGTAGAACAGATTATCAGCCTGCTGCCCCACGAGATAGGCTATGTGACGCCGAAGGTCGATATCCGCGCCGTGATTTTCCGGGGCACCGATGAAATATTAATGGTGCAGGAAAAAATCGACAACGACCGCTGGACATTGCCCGGCGGCTGGGCGGATGTGGGCTACACGCCGTTTCAAGTGGCGGTAAAAGAAGTATTCGAGGAAACCGGCCTGCACGTGGAAGCCGTACGGCTGCTGGCGGTATTGGATAAAAGCAAACACGACCACCCCGAGGAGCCCTGGTATGTTTACAAATTCTTCATCCTATGCCGCATTACCGGCGGCGAAATCCTGGAACAAACCAACGAAACTTCCGGAGTGGGCTGGGTGAAGTTCGATCAATTGTCCGGATTGGATTTGTCGGTTAACCGGGTTACCTATTCGCAGATCGCCCAGCTGCTTCCCTTTGCGGCCGATCCGGGTTTGCCGGTTTTATGTGACTGAAAGGTGATGAAACATTTCCTGAAAACCTTGAAGCAAATTTAAAAACGGCCTCTTTTTAAATTAATATAAAAACCTCAAAAACAAATAGTTAAATACAAATCCGTTCCATTTAAAATTTAAAAACATTTGGTACGGATTCGAAAATAGTTTGCCCGGAGAGCCGGTAGCTTCGTCAGAAATTAATTCAACAATCATGACAAGCAAAAAGGTAATCTTCTGGGCATTCACAGTCGCGCTGGGCGGTTTTTTATTCGGTTTTGATACGGCGGTCATTTCGGGCGCGGAGAAATCGATCCAGCAGCTGTGGGGCCTCACTACGGTGCAGCACGGGTTCACAGTTTCCATCGCATTGATCGGCACCGTCCTCGGATCGCTCACAGGCGCTATCCCCTCCGAGCGTTACGGGCGTAAGTACACGCTCTTCGCTATCGCTGTCCTTTACCTGCTGTCATCGATCGGCTCGGCACTCGCCTCCGACTGGATTTCCTTTCTCATTTTCCGCTTCCTCGGCGGCATCGGCGTCGGCATTTCGTCGGTTACCGCTCCATTATATATATCCGAAATTTCCCCTGCCAATTCGCGCGGGCGGCTGGTAGCGATGTTCCAGTTTAATGTGGTACTGGGCATTCTGATCGCCTACCTGTCCAACTTCCTGCTGGTAGGCATGGGCGACAACGACTGGCGCTGGATGCTGGGTGTGCAGGCCGTTCCTTCATTGATTTTCCTGGTGGCCATCCTTTTTGTACCCGAAAGCCCCCGCTGGCTCATCGTGAAACGCGGTCGGGTGGAAGAAGCTCGGCAGATCTTGTCCATCGCCAATGGCGGCATCGACGTGAGCGGCATTGTATCCGACATTCAGAATTCGGCTAGCGCGAGCACCCAGTCTAACAGCAGCGCTTCCATTTTTTCATCCCAATACAAATTACCGCTCGTACTGGCGCTGCTTTTTGCCTTTTTCAACCAGGTTTCGGGCATCAACGCGATCATCTATTACGCGCCGCGCATTTTTGAAATGGCCGGGTTGGGCAAAAGTTCGGCACTATTGTCGTCCGCCGGTGTGGGCCTGGTCAATTTCTGCTTCACGTTCATTGCCATTAACCTCATCGACCGTTTCGGTCGCCGCACGCTGATGTTCATCGGTTCGTTCGGGCTGATCGCCACTTTGGGGCTGGTAGCGCAGGCATTTTACAGCGGTAACCTGGGCGGATACGCGGTGCCGGTGTACCTGTTCATTTACATTGCCTTCTTCGCATTGTCGCAAGGCGCGGTAATATGGGTATTTATTTCTGAGATTTTCCCTAACCAGGTGCGCGCAGCGGGGCAGTCGATGGGCAGCTTCATGCACTGGCTGCTGGCGGCGGTAATCGCCTTCACATTCCCGTACATCGCCGAAACGCTCGGCGGCGGCAACACCTTCATGATCTTCTGCGGTATGATGGTACTCCAACTGCTGTTCGTCTGGAAGCTCATGCCCGAAACGAAGGGCACCTCCCTCGAACAGATCGAAAAGACATTAATCCTTCACTAAAATCTCCACTTTAAACGATTACATATGACACCGAAACTGACTGTTTTTGGAGAAGTGCTCTGGGACGTGCTGCCCGATGCACGCCTGGCGGGCGGGGCTACCATGAACGTCGCCGCACACCTGCAGCGCTACGGCATGGACGTGGCCTTCATCAGCCGCGTCGGACACGACGAGCTGGGCGCGGAGCTGCTCACATTCATGGCGCAGCATGGCCTCGATACCCAATGGGTGCAAACCGGCGAAACGCATTTGACCGGCATTGCCAAAGCCAACGTGTCGGACAGCAACGAGGTTACCTACAAAATCCTGCACCCCGTGGCCTGGGACTACATTCAGTTCGACGCGGCCGCTGCACAGCAGGTTGCTGAAAGCGATTTCTTCGTGTACGGCACGCTCGCCGCACGTGACCGCACCTCGCGCGAGACGCTCCTGCGCTACCTAACCCCTGCGCCAGTCCGCGTATTCGACGTGAACCTGCGCCCGCCGCATTACTCGCGCGAGCAAGTACTGGAACTGCTTGGCTTTGCCAGCATTGTCAAAATGAACGAGCATGAGCTCCGCGAGGTAACTGGCTGGCTTACGACCTTCGAAAACGAAAAACAGGCCATGGCGTACATCCTCGACCGCTTCAAACTCGATATGTTCGTGCTCACGTGCGGAGCGGAAGGCGCCATGGTGCTTACCGGCAGCGGGGAATTCCACCAGCATCCGGGATTTACGGTGGAAGTGGCCGATACCATCGGCAGCGGCGACGCATTCCTCGGCGCATTCCTCTACCAGACCGCCACGGGTCATCCGCTTGCCGAATCCCTCGAATTTGCCTGCGCCGCCGGTGCATTCGTAGCCGGTAAGGCCGGTGCATTGCCCACGTTCAGCGAAACCGACATTCAGGAGTTTATTCACGCACAGCGGCTGCTGCCTATAATCCACTGATTACCAATTCACGCTCTTTAATCGAAAACATTATGAGAAAAATTTTACTGCTGGTGGCCCTCGCGGTCGCCTGCGTGGTGCAACTGCCCGCTCACGCGCAAAACAGGGCACAGATCAAGGGCGTCGTCAAGAGTACCGACGGCGAGCCGCTTCCCGGTGTGAATGTTCTTGAAAAAGGGACTTCCAATGGTGCCGTTACCGATGTTTCGGGTGCTTACACTGTATCGCCTGCTGCAAATGCGACATTGGTATTCTCCTACATTGGAATGCAAACGAAAGAAGTAGCCGTAGGCAACCAGACGACCATTAACGTTACCCTCGATTACGACCAGAAAAGCCTCAACGAGGTGGTAGTAGTGGGTTATACTTCTTCCAAAAAAGAGGACCTCACCGGCGCCATTGCCGTGGTGGATATGGCGCCCTTGAAAAACATCAGCTCCGGTAATCCGATGCAGGCATTACAGGGTCGCGTGCCGGGTTTGTACATCGAAAAAACCGGCTCGCCGAATGGTACCAACTCCCGGATCCTCATCCGCGGCGCCAACACCCTCGGCAATACCGATCCGCTCTACATCATCGACGGCGTGCCTACCAAGCGGCCGGAGGTGTTCCAGGGGCTGAACCCGAACTCGATCGAGTCGATCCAGGTGCTGAAAGATGCTTCGGCATCGTCCATTTACGGATCGCGGGCTTCCAACGGGGTGATTATCATTACCACCAAAAACGGCGCAAATAGCAACGGCAAGATCAATATCGACTTCAATACCAGCATTTCGACGCAATCGGAGAAGTATGCGCGATTCAAAATGCTGAATGCGGTGGATCGCGGGCGTGCATTGTGGCAGGCATCGGTGAACGATAAAGTGAATCCCGAGGATGGCTACGGCGCATTGTACCAGTTCGACTGGAATAAGGATTTCACGAACCCCATATTAAATGGTGTAAAAGTACAGCCGCTCGTGGGAGGCAACGCCAACATGCCCGCAGGCGATACCGACTGGCAGAAGGTAATGTACAAAACCGGCATCGTGACCAACAACGAGCTTACGATTTCGGGCGGCAATGGTACTTCTTCATTGCAGATTAATTTGGGTTATTACAAAAACACCGGAATGCTCCGCTATACCGACTACGACAAGATCAGCGGGCGCATCAACGGCCTTACCAGCGCATTCGACGGTAAACTGAAAATCGGGGCGAACATGCAGCTTGCCTCTTCCAACGAAACCCTCGCTTCCACGGACATCGGCGGCGCGGCTACACCCGGCCTGGCGGTTACTCTGGCGCCTACCATTCCGGTGTATGCCAAGGACGGTTCCTGGGGCGGTGCCATCGGCTCGGGCTACTCCGACCGCAATAACCCGCTCCACATGCAGGAGATCAACAAGTGGGACAATGCACACCGGCTTACGCTGTTCGGTAATGTGTTTGTGGAAATCCAGCCATTCAAAAACTTCTTCCTCAAAACCAGTCTCGGTGCCGATAATGCGGCCTACCGCTTCAAAAACATTGAACAATCCTTCGAAGAAGGCTCATTCGGCCGTGCTAATAACAGCCTGACGATCGACCAGAACCGCTACCTGAGCATTACCTGGTCCAACACCGCCCGTTACAACCTCGACCTAGGCAACAACCATTTCAAGTTCCTGGCGGGTATCGAAGCCATTAAAAACGACTCCGATTTTGAAATAGCCAGAAAAGAAGGCTTTGCCGTGCAAACCAAGGAGTATTTTGTATTGAATGCAGGTACTGGCAATACTAACGTGACCGGTTCCGGCTCCGGCAGCAGGCTGCTTTCGCAGTTTGCCCGCATCGATTATGGCTTCTCGGACCGCTACCTGGCCGCAATCACCATCCGTCGTGACGGCTCTTCCCGCTTCGGCTCCGCGAATGCTTACGGTATTTTCCCGGCGGCTTCGGTGGGCTGGCGCATCGATAAGGAGCAGTTCTTCAAAGGCGTAACCAAGATAAGCAATCTGAAACTGCGGGCCGGGGTCGGCAGAGTTGGTAACCAGGAGATCGGTGACCTCGCCCGCTTTGGATTGTACGATACCCGCTACGGTGCGCGGCAATCGCAGTTCCCGAACGGCCATAACAGCTTTTTCGACCAGTTCTATAACATCGGTACCGCCTACGACCTCAACGGCGCCAACACCGGCAACCTGCCTTCCGGCTTCGTATCGATCCAGGGTGCGAACCCTAATTTGAAGTGGGAAACTACCGATGAAGCCAACTTCGGGCTCGATTTCGGGCTGTTCGACGGCATGATCCAGGGCTCGTTCGACTACTTTACCCGCAAAACCAGCGATATCCTGATCACCCCGCCGGTAGCTTCGGCCGTGGGCGAAGGGCAGCTGCGGGTATTGAATGGCGCGGCCAAGTCAAACAGAGGTTTTGAATTCTCGGCAGGCTACTACGCTCGGCCAAAAGGCGATTTCACCTACAATGTGATGGCCGGTGTGAGCCGCTTCCGCGACAAGATCACCGCCCTGCCCGAGGAAGTGCGTGCAGCCTACCCGGGTAATGCGATCCAAACGATCCTCGGCCATTCCCAGTTCGATTTGTTCGGTTATAAAACCAATGGTCTCTTCCAGAACCAGGCCGAAGTGGACGCCGCTCCCACGCAGGTGGGCGCAGGCCCGGGCCGCATCCGCTATGTGGACACGAACGGCGACAACCGCATCGACGACCTCGACCGTGTCTTTTTCGGCACTACTTTGCCGGCATTTGAATATAATTTGAAAGTGGAGGCATTCTACAAGTCGTTCGACTTCTCGATCTTCGGATCGGGCATCGCAGGCCGGAAGGGTTTCGATATTTATACCTTCTATAACAACTTCATCCGCGGCCGCGAGAATGTAGGCCCGGGCGTATTCGATGCCTGGTCGCCGACCAACACGGGTTCCAAAATCCCTGCCTTGTCGCTTTCCGATGCCAACAACGAGACGCGTTCTTCGGATTATTTCAATGTAAACACTTCCTATTTCAAACTGCGCAACATCCAGCTGGGCTACGCGCTAAGTTCGGAACTGATCCAGAAAATCAAACTGCAACGCGTGCGGATGTACCTGATGGCCGAAAACCTGTTCCTCATCAAATCGAAGCAGTTTAGCGGTCCTGATCCGGAGCGGACAGACATTAATGCCATCCCGATCCCCCGGACATTCACATTTGGTTTGAACATTTCTTTCTAATCCTGAAAAAGCGCATTGTTATGAAAAGCAAATACATATTCGGTCTGATCGCCAGCGGCACGTTGCTGATCACCACCTCCTGTAACGATTTCCTCGACTACCAGCCCCAGGGGCTGCTGTCGTCGGAGAATATCAAATCGGCCTCCGCAGCGGAATCGCTCGTGACGGCGGCCTATGCCGGCATCGGCAACGACGAAATGATCGGCCCCATGACGAGCATGTGGGTGTACGGCAGCGTACGCTCGGATGACGCCTACAAGGGCGGCGGCGGCGTGTCCGACGTGGCGGAAATAGATTTTTACGAGCACTACAACCTCACCCGCCCCGACTTCGGCTGGATGCACCCCTACACATGGGAGAATTTTTACAAAGCCATTTCCCGCGCCAATGCCGCGCTCACGAGCCTCAATTCGTTGACCGACGCGGAGTTTCCGCTCCGTGCTACCCGCATTGCCGAAATGCGCTTCCTCCGGGGGCACTCGCATTTTATGCTCAAAATGTTGTTCAAGAATGTGCCTTACATCGATGAAAAACTGTCGAGCGACGACATTCTGAAAGAGTCGAACGTACGGTATAACAACGACGAGCTTTGGAATAAAATCGGGGAAGATTTTCAGTTTGCGGTCGACAACCTGCCGCAAAAACAGGCGCAGATCGGGCGGGCCAATAAGCTCTCAGCCTCCGCTTACCTGGCGAAATTGCGCCTTTTCCAGGCCTATGAGCAGGATGCCAACCACAAAGTGACGGGCATTAACAAAAATCGCTTGCAGGAAGTGGTAACCCTCACCCAGGCCGTCATCGCATCCGGCCAGTACAGCCTGCAACCCGATTTCGCCGAGAATTTCATTGCTGAAACCGAGAACGGCCCCGAATCCATTTTCGCAATCCAGTACTCGATCAACGATGGTACCGCGGCTGGCCGCCTTAGCTACGTGACCGGCCTAAATTACCCGCACGGCGCACCGCAATACGGCTGCTGCGGCTTCCACCAGCCGAGCCAGAACCTGGCTAATGCCTACCGCACCGATGCGAATGGCTTGCCGCTGTTCGAGACATTCAATGACAAAAATGTGGATTTCAACAGCGAAACCGTCGATCCGCGCGTGGACCACACCATCGGTATCGACGGCCACCCTTACAAATACGACGCCACCAAGCCATTCAGCAACAGCTGGGTGCGCGACCCGGGTGTGTATGGATTTTTTCATACGATGAAAGAACAGCAGTTGGCTACCAGTTCGTCGTATCATAAAGAAGGACCGTTTATCGGAAGCTCCAAGAATATTGACATTATCCGCTACGACGACGTGTTATTAATGCAAGCCGAAGCGTATATTGAACTTGGACAGCATGCGCTGGCGTTGCCGCTCATCAACCAGATCCGCAAACGCGCGGCGGCGAGCACCGGACGGTTGAAAAAGACGGATGGGACATTGCCTTCTAAATACAATATCAAAGAATACAGTGCATCCGGCTGGACGCAGGATTACGCCAGAAAGGCGCTCCGCTGGGAAAGAAGGCTCGAATTTGCAACCGAAAGCCCCCGTTTCTTCGACCTCGTACGCTGGGGCATTGCCGAGCAAACGCTGAATGCTTATCTTGAAAAGGAGAAAGTAAGAAGGCCATTCCTCGCGACGGCGAAATTCACTGCTGGAAGAGATGAATACCTACCCATTCCGCAGCGGGAGATCAGCTTTACGAAGGGGCTTTATGTTCAGAATCCTGGTTACTAAATTTAAATATGAAAAAAATCTCACTACTCGCCGCACTGCTACTCGCTTACGTCGCAAACGCCCAGGACGTCCCTGAAAAGTACCGTCCCCAGTTCCATTTCTCTCCGAAAGCGCACTGGATGAACGATCCTAACGGGATGCTGTTTCACAACGGCACTTACCATTTGTTCTACCAATATTACCCCGAGGCCAAAATATGGGGCCCCATGCACTGGGGCCATGCCACGAGCAAGGATATGGTGCATTGGAAAGAACAGCCCATTGCACTCTATCCCGACAACCTCGGCTACATTTTCTCCGGCAGCGCTGTGGCCGATGTGAACAATACCTCCGGGTTCGGGAAGGACGGCAAAACACCGCTGGTAGCGATTTTTACACACCATAACCCTGTTTTAGAAAAGCAAAAAACCGGCCGCCACGAGTACCAGAGCATTGCATACAGCCTCGACGACGGTGTTACCTGGACCAAATACAGCGGCAACCCGGTGCTCCCCAACCCGGGCATCACCGATTTCCGCGACCCGAAAGTGCGCTGGTATGAGCCTCAGAAAAAGTGGATCATGACGCTCGCAACCAAAGACCGCATTACGTTCTACTCCTCCCCCGACCTCAAAAGCTGGTCGAAAGAAAGCGAGTTCGGGGCCGATGCGGGCGCGCACGGAGGCGTGTGGGAGTGCCCCGACCTGCTCCCGCTCACGCACGAGGGCAAGCAGGTGTGGCTGCTGATCGTCAATATCAACCCGGGCGGCCCCAATAAGGGCTCTGCGGGGCAGTATTTCCTTGGCGATTTCGATGGAAAAACATTCACCGCGTATTCCAAAGAAACCAAATGGCTCGACTGGGGTGCCGATAATTATGCCGCCGTCACCTTCTCCAACACCGGCAACCGATCTCTGCTGATGGGCTGGATGAGCAACTGGCAATATGCCAATCAGGTACCTACCGACCCCTGGCGCAGCGCCAACACCATTTCCCGCGAACTGGGTCTCAAAACCGTGGGTAAGGAGCTGTACCTGACCTCCGTGCCGGCCAGGGAACTGGAAAGCATTAAGGGTGAAGGTTATTCCAAAAAGAACCTGACCGTGAAAGCACCGGTCGACCTGGCGCCTAAGGGCGGCAATGCATCGGGCTTATTCAGGCTCGACCTCAAAACCGCAACTGCCGGCGATTTTGAACTCGTGTTGTCCAACAAAACCGGCAATGAGCTCCTGATCGGCTACGACAAGGCAAGCAATCAATATTACATCGACCGCTCAAAATCAGGCAAAATCGATTTCGAAGCGGGTTTCGGGCAAAAACATACGGCACCGAGGTTATCCAAAGACGGTAAAATTGCCTTGACGCTCGTCGCTGATGTTGCATCCGTGGAGCTTTTCGCGGATGGCGGACTTACCGTGATGACGGATATTTTCTTCGCCGACACGCCGCTTTCCGATCTGACTATCAAGTCCGCAAAGGGCATTCAGGTGGAGGAAGTGCAGTACCATGTATTGAAACCCTCGATCGAGTAGCCACCAGGCCGTAAATAGAGCTGCCGTGGTAGTATCCCCGGCAGCTCTATTTTGTATTATATTTGAAATACAATTTATCCTATGAGATTCGCGCTGATCGCTTTCCTGTTGCTGACTTTGTTTGCGGGCTGTGCCGAAAAACAGGGAGATGCGTATGTCATCGGGTTCTCCCAATGCACCGGCGACGATGAATGGCGGCGTGCCATGCTCGACGGTATGCAGCGCGAGCTTGCATTTCATAACAATGCAAAACTAATTTTCAAGGATGCACATGCCAATAGCGCGGTGCAGGTGAAGCAGATCGAAGAACTGCTCCAAAGCGGCATTCAGCTGCTGATTGTTTCGCCCAACGAGTCTGACCCGCTTACCCCGGTGATTGAGAAGGCCTATCGAAAAGGTATTCCCGTAGTGGTGGTCGACAGGCGCACATCTTCGCCTTATTACACGGCTTACGTGGGCGGGGACAATTACCAGGTAGGCAAAACCGTGGGTGAATATGCCGCCACATTGCTGGGCGGCAAGGGCAAGATGATCGAAGTTACCGGCCTGCCCCGCTCCTCGCCTGCCTCCGACCGCCACCGCGGCCTCGTGGACGCGCTCGCCACCCGGCCGGGCATTCAGCGCGTGGCGACATTGAATGGCCAGTGGGAAAAGGATATTGCCAAAAAAGAACTTCGTAAAGCCCTTCCCAATTTCCCTGACCTCGACCTCATCTTTGCGCAGAATGAGGTAATGGCCAAAGGCGCGCGGGAGGTTTGCAACGAAATTTTCCCCGAACGCAAGATCCGCGTGATCGGCGTCGACGGGCTACCGGGGCAATTCGGGGATATTCAAATGGTGTACGACGGCCAGATTACCGCCACGGCACTTTACCCGACCGGTGGCGAGGAAGCCGCCAGGGTGGCGATGAATATTCTGCAAAAACAGCCCTACCAGAAAGAGAACCTGCTGCAAACCGCCATTATCGACTCGTCGAATGTGCGGATGATCAAAATGCAGACCGACAAGATGATCTCCCAGCAGAACGACATCGAACGCCAGCAGGCGCGGATCGACGAACAGCTGGAAATCTACCACACCCAGCGCGGGCTGCTGTACGTCATGACCGGCCTGTTCATCGTTTCGATCATTCTGGGCTCGGTTGCATTGTATTCGTTGATTGAGAACAAGAAGATCAACAAAGAGCTGAATTCCAAAAACACTGAAATCCTCATCCAACGCAACCGCATTCAGGACATCGCCGAAAAAGCACAGGAAGCGACCGAATCCAAATTCAGGTTTTTCACCAATATTTCACACGAATTCAGGACGCCGCTGACGCTCATTCTGGCGCCTGTGGAAGAGCTTTTAAAGCAAAAAAACGAGAGCGCGGCCGTTAAAAAGAACCTCTCCCTGGTCCAAAAGAATGCCAGGCGGCTGCTGTGGCTCGTCAACCAGCTCATGGATTTCCGCAAGATCGAGAGCGGCAAGATCCGCTTGCAGGTGACGGAAAACGACATTGTAGCGTTCATCAGCGAGTTGATGCTGCCATTTGAACAGGTGGCTAAAAAACGAAGGATCGATTTCCGGCTGATCACCCCACTTAGCCGGTTGAATGTCTGGTTTGACCGCGATATGATGGACAAAGTGTTGTTCAACCTGCTTTCGAATGCATTTAAGTTCACCGCCGACTGGGGGCATATCTACATTCATATCAGCCAATCGGCCGATGAAGTGACCTTCAAAGTACAAGATAACGGCTCAGGGCTCAGCGAGGCTGATATGGCAGGGGCATTTGAAATGTTTTATCAAGGGAAAAACTCCATTAAAGGTACCGGTCTCGGCTTACCGCTTTCGCGCGAGTTTGTGGAATTGCACCAGGGCACCATCGCCGCCGACGGCAAAAAAGGCGAAGGCGCCACATTCACCGTTACATTACCGCTCGGAAACGCCCATTTCCAGCAAGAAGACATTGCCGATCCCGCTGCCGGCACCATCGAAAAGTCGGTTGCCTGGACGGACACCGGAGCGGATACACCCGTTCAAACCGCGCTCACTGACCCCAAAGATCTCCCCACTGTGGTAGTGATCGAGGATAATGAAGATTTGCTCGGTTTCATGACAGCCCTTTTACAAAACCAATACGAGATTGTAACGGCTACCGACGGCAAGGCCGGGCTGGATCAATGCTTCGACACCGTCCCCGACCTGGTTATCTGCGACGTGATGCTGCCTAGCATGGACGGCTTGCAGATCACATCCACCCTCAAAGCCGATATGCGTACCTCACACATCCCCGTGATCCTGCTCACCGCCAAAAATACGCCTGAACAGCAGGTCGAGGGCATGCAGGCACGCGCGGACATGTACATGACCAAGCCATTCAGCCCCCAATTTTTACAGGAAAGCATGCGTAGCCTGCTGACCAACAGACAACTGCTGCAATCCGCACAAGTGGGTCGGAATATCGGAGACACCGAAACCGGGCTGTCCCGTCTCGATAAGAAGTTCGTCAACGAGCTGCGCGCGCTCATCGTTTCGCGCCTCGGCGACCCTACCCTCACCGTGGAATCCATCGGCAAGGAAATGGGCCTGTCGCGCGTGCAGCTTTTCCGCAAAACAAAAGCCCTGCTCGGCGGCGGCACCAACGACCTCATTCTTAACCTCCGCCTTGAAAAGGCCTGCACCCTGCTCCGCAACCCCGACCTCACCGTCGCAGAAATTGCCGACCAGACCGGATTTACCTCTCAGAGCTATTTTTCCACGGTTTTCAAAACCCGGTTTGGCGTATCGCCGAAGGATTGGCGGTTGGTGAAGAGTTGAGAAAGAATTAGAAAAGGCTCAAAAAAAGCGCAGAATCCGACCGTTGTCAGATCTGCGCTTTTCTTCAACTTCTATAAGTAACCGTTTACAGTCCCTTGGCTGGGATCTCGGTCAATGGCGGTACGTTGTTCTGGAAGCCGTTGTAACCTTTGTTCTGGTTGATCCGTCCCTGGGTGTTTCCATCGATTGCCGGTTGCGGAACTGGCCAGAGCACGTGGTATGGGCTCATGGTGTACTCGTCGGCATGCCGTGTTTTAACACCTTTGTTATAGAAATCGCTTTTCTCCATGATGCGGTCATAGAAATAGTTGTTCTCGGAGAAAGATGCCATGTTATAAATCTTACCGTTCGGTGCGGGTTTGCCGGTCATCGCGAAAATATACGCAACACGGGTCAGCTCGGTCTTGCGCGGCTCTTCGAAATACAACTCACGCGCACGCTCGTCGAGTACGGTACCGATGTTTACATCCGCAGGCTTGTAAGGATCGCAGTTGGCACGGGTGCGCACGGCATTGATATCCTTCGCAGCATTCACCATGTCGCCTTTCCAAGCATAGGCTTCCGCGCGGAGCAGGTAGGTTTCCGCCAAACGGAACACGTACCAGTCGGTGTTACCACCGTTTGGCTGTACTTTCAAAGGATCCTCGATGTACAGTTTATAGCTCGGCCAGTCGAACCAGCAGCGGATTGTGTCAATCGTCAGTAGCGCACCGGCGTCGTTCCTTAGTTGAAGGTGCTTGCCGTAGTACGGGTCGTTCAGCTTCGATTTCAAATCCGGGTGGTTGTAAAGAATATCCTCCATCCGGGTCCAGTTACCGGGAGCGTGGCGAAGGTCTTTTTTATCATCCCAAACACCTTCCTGCGAATAGTAGGTCGGGCGTACGCGACCGATGCCGCGACCAAGGGTAGTCACCTGATCGATCTCGATCTTTGCCACATCGCTGGTTCCGCGGTTTCCAGCCGGGGTAGTGATGTTGTTATGCCAGAACGGAACGGTATTACGCATCAGCTGAATACCGCCGTCGATGTTACCGTCGATGCTCACGCGGTCGATTACCATCATGAGGCCTTCCGTGTTGGCTCCGATGGACTTGTTGGCCGGGCGGTGCAAATCCCAGATCACATTGCGATCAGGATTGTTGACGTCCACCCCGAAGCGGGACGTCATGAGCTTGTGTGTTCCGCCGTCGATCACATTGCTGGCCGATTTGATGGCATCGTCGAACAAGCCGAGGGCGAGGTTCACTTTGGTCAGCAAATGGCTCACCGAACCTTTATTAACCGTCCCCTTATCCGTAACGGCAGGCACCCATTTTTCGGCAAATTCGAGGTCTTCCTTCATTTTTTTCAGGATCACCTCACGCTTGGTCGTTTGAAAATCCAGTTTCGGGCCCACGATCTCGTCCAGGATCAGCGGAACATCCCCGAATTGCTGCGTAAGCCGGTAGTACCGCGCCGCACGGTGGAAGTAAGCGGCTCCAAGCAATGCGTTTTTCTCGGCATCGTCCTTATAGTTGGTAGGCTGATTGATCCTTGAAATCACCACATTAGCATATTTCACCCCTTTAAAACCTTCGCTCCAGTACCAGCCTATTTTGTTGTAGTCGCCGCTGTTAAGCTGGGCATCCGGCGTAATCAGCAGGTTCAGGTTCTGTGCCGGCCCCGACTTGTCGGTGGTACCCTCCACGGCGATATCCGAGAAAATCGATTCGGTCACCATCGGAGGCGCGTCGCCGTACCATTCCAGGCGCATATTCCTTTCGCAGGCTACAATCGCCGCCCGTAAACCGCCGACGTCGTTGAACGTTTCGTCCGGGTTATAGAACGACAATGGTTCCGGCGCCAGCCAGCCATCCTTGCAGCTCACGACCGTCAATCCCATCAGCACGCAGGATACGGTCAGAATTCTTTTTGATTTTTGATATATGGTATTCATTTTGACTCGATTGGGATAATGGCTATTAAAGGGTAATATCGACGCCCATCGTAAAAATGCGCGGGCTCGGAACTGAATAGGTCAGGTTCTGATTCGTTGCACCGTTGGTACCGTTTTCAGGATCCCAGAATTTCCAGTTGGATATAAACCCGATATTTCTCACGTTGGCATAAAGGCGCAGGTTCTGGACCGAAATGCGCTGTACCAGGTTTTTCGGAATGGTATAGGCCACCGCAAAGCTCTCGAAACGCACGAAAGATTTGCTTTGATAAACGCTATACCCAGTGGCCGACCCCTCGCTCGAATAAAGTCTCGCCCATTCGTTGTTCCGGTTTTCGGCAGTCCAGTAAGGGAACACATAGGAGCTGCTGCGATCCGGGAAGCCCGGGCGGTTCTTCATCTGGTTGAATTCCCCTTTTTGCCCAACATAAGAATACACCATGAACGACACGTCGAAGTTCTTGAACAGGTTGAATTCGTTACGCAGCGTGAAACGTGCACGCGGGCTCTGATATCCCTGGAAGACCTTGTCGTCGTTGGTAAACTTGCCGTCGTTGTTCACGTCGAGGATCTTGTGGTCGCCCGGCTTCACGCCGTATCTTTTGGCTTCCTCGGCCTCTTCCACCTGCCACACGCCGATCACCTTGTAGTTCCAGATCTCGTCGATCGCATGCCCGATAAACCATTTGTTGGTAATATCGTCGGCCTCGCGCTCGCCCGTTACATTGCCGGCAGCATCTTTGATCGCCGTTTTATTGCCGTAAAGGTGTACAATCTTGTTACGGTTCATCTGCACGTTCAAGGTCGACCGCCACGAGAAATTGTCTCTCTTCATGTTGTTCGAGTTCAGGCTCAGTTCGAGACCCTTGTTGTCGATCTGGCCAAGGTTGTCGAGTACGAAATCAAAGCCGAGTACGTTCGGCAATGCACGTTTCACGAGCAGGTCGCGGGTGGACGACTTATACAATTCCAGGCTACCGTCGATCTTGTTATTGAAAAACCCGAAATCGATACCGAAGTTGAGTGAGTTGGTACGCTCCCATTTGAGGTTCGGGTTTTGCATGCGGTCAACATACAGCTGGCTCACCTGGTACACCGTTCCGCCGGAGTTCACGTGCAGGTACTTGCCGGTGGCGAGGTTAGCCAGTGCATCGTAGCGCCCGATGTCCCGGTTTCCGTTGCTACCGTACGACAAGCGCAGTTTACCGTAGTTCAGCCAGTTGATTTTAATGAAAGGCTCGTCGGTAAATACCCAGCCCAACGCCGCGGAAGCGAACGTCGCACGCGGGTTTTTCTGTCCGAATGCCGAATACCCGTCACGGCGCGTCGACAACGTCAGCATATAACGGTCTTTGAAAGTATAGTACAAACGGGCCATCAACGCGTCGGCGGTGCTGGTCTGGTCGTCGCTCCACATTACCGGCGCATTACCGGCGCTGATGTTGTGATAGCCCAGGAAGTCGTTTGGCGCAAACCCCTTGTTCGAAACGCTGTCGCTCCACGAGCGGTATCTTTCCCTGTTGGCAAGCAAGGTCACGTCGAAGCTGTGTTTTTCGGCAAATGTCTTGTTCCATTTCAGGATATTATCGATCTGCCAGCTGAAAAACCGTGAATCCGCACGCGACGCCCTGCCGCCTTCCGCTGCCCAATCCATACTTTTGGACGACTCGGCATTATAGCGGTGGTACACTTCATAACGCGGAGTGAAATTGGCCTGATAAGTAATGCCGAACGGCAATGCCACTTTCGCAAAAATCACATTGTTGATCGTGATCGACCCCTTATCGCGGTCGGTGAAACTGCGTGCATAGTAAGGGTGGTTACCGCCGCTGGCTTCGTCGTTGGGGCGCCACTTATACGTCCCGTCCGCATTAAATTCCGATCCCCACGGCGACAAATTCGGCGCGAGATCGATATTCACCGGCACCTGGCTTTCGTCGCGGTCGGCGAATTGGGTATTAAGGCCCACGGTCAGGAATTTGTTAACCTTTCCTTCGAGGTTTACACGGGCACGCACGGTGCTGTACGCGTCACCCACGACAATCCCCTGGTTGTTCAGGTAACCTAATGACATGTAGTACGATACCTTATCGTTTCTACCCGAAAGGCTCAGCGTATGGTCCTGACGGAAACCCTTCTGGAAGATTTTGGAATACCAGTCGACGCTCTTTCCATCCTTGTAATTTTGAATTTCGGCCGGCTGCATGTTCAATCGCTGCAACCAAACGGTAGTCGGGTCGCCCTTGTCTGCGCCAAGCCATTGGTCCAGGGTTACGCCCGCGGGTAGGTTGTTAGGATTGGTGAAGCGCCAGGGGTCGGTCGTTGCGTTGATGTTCCGCATTACCTCCTGCCGCCAGGAGATAAACCCATCGGGGCTTAGTACCGGCTGATTTTTAGCCACTTCCGCAAAACCGACGTTGCTATTGATATTGATGATCGTCTTTCCTTCCTTCCCTTTTTTGGTGGTAACGAGGATTACCCCGCTGGCGGCCTTCGCACCAAAAACCGCCGCCGAACTCGCATCTTTGAGGACGTCGATCGTCTCGATATCGTTCGGGTTAATGTCTTCTAATCCGCCATAGTAGATCGCCCCGTCGAGTACGACCAGCGGGCTGCTCCCTGCGCCGAGGGAGTTGGTTCCGCGTACGGCCACATTACCGCCGCCTTTTGCCGAGGCCGAAAAACCGACATTCATACCCGGAATATTTCCACGAAGCACATCCTGCACCGACTGCGGGTTTTCATTTTCGAGCTTCGTCGCATTCACCTGCGACACAGCGCCGGTTAAGTCACGCTTTTTCGCAGTACCATAGCCCACCACGACCACTTCATCGAGTGTCTTCTGATCACTGCCAAGTTCCACGTCGATAATGCTGGCATTACCGGCCTGTTTTTCCTGGGTAACAAAACCCACGGCCGAGAACACCAGCACATCGGTTTCGGATTTGATCTGAATCTGGAATTTTCCTTCCGCGTCCGTCGTGGTACCATTGGTAGTACCTTTCACAACGACCGTCACACCGGGGATCGGGGACTTATCGTCCTTGGCAAGCACCTGGCCTGTAATGGTCTTGTCCACACTGTGGCGGCCAACTTTGGTAAGTGGCCGGGCCAGGGACTCCGGGAACGCCGTAGCGGGCCGTAGCAACAAGAGCAGGCACCCCGCTGCACAAAAAAGAGACTGGGTAGATCCTCTTTTCATAGTTAGTAAGATTGGTTAAAATTGGGTTTAGCATCGCCTCTCTACGATGTTAAGATTTCATGACGGAATTGAATTTCTTCCACCCCGACACCAATTCGTCATATTTTTTCCAAAATGCTTACAAAATACTGATAATCAAGGCTTCACAAGTGTGTGCACGCAAACAGTAACTGCCTGTCTACCTTCTCAATCGAATCCGATACCCAGGCGGCAGCACGCGGCCAAAAAAAATCCTGAAAAACATGTTTTTTTGCCTATTTTGCCGCCCATTTAAACACATCTGTTATTAAAACCACTATGAAACGTTTCCTCTTTTCGCTCGCAGCCACATTATTTCTGTTTGCAGGAGCATCCAATGCATTTGCACAAGGCCTTTCGGTCGAAAGCCTGCTCGACAAGGCAGTATCACTGACACAAAAAGGGGACAAAGCCGGGACGGCTGATGCGCTTACCCAGGGGGTTTCTGCTTTGGAAAAAGAGGCCAAATCCTCCGACGGCAGCCTGAAAGACAAGCTGCTGGGCAAGGCGGGCGACCTCAAAAGCATGATCCCGCTGGCTTCGTCGGGCAAGCTCTCGGGTGGTACGCTGGGCAAGGTAGTTAACGCCGTAAAAATGCTGATCGGCGCCAATCGTATCAGCGGATTGCTCGGAAAAGGCGAATCGGGTCTGTTGGGCAACGCGGCAGGACTTACAAGCAGTCTCGGGCTGATCAAGGCGGGAAGCTCTATTTTGGGCGGTTCCAACGAAACCAAACTGAACGGATTGCTGGGCGAAGCTACCAAAACTGTTTCCGGACTAGACAAGAAGGGCCCGGCAGCCAAATTGGCGGCAGCGGCATCGTCGAAGCAACTGGGCAGCATCGTAAGCCTCGTTAGCTCGGCGCTCTAATATCAATGCTCAGTCGGCGTGAGCCGGGGGCCGAACGGCCTGACAATGTTCCGAATAGCGTTTACAGCTACCCGTCAACTTCTGGCGGGTAGCTTAGTTTTTAGCCACAATGGCACTCCGGTACACCTTCGGCGACATTTTATTGATCTTCTTAAAGCACCGGTTGAAATAGGAAATATTGGTATAACCGCATTCCAGCGCGATTTGCGTTACAGGCAAATCCGATTGCTGCAATAGCTTGCAGGCAAACCCGATACGCACCTCATTGAGGAAATCGGAGAAGGTACGGTTGGTCAGCGTTTTGAAAAAGCGGCAAAAAGAGTGCAGCTGCAAACCCGCTACCGACGCGGCCTGTTGCAGGGTAATATCTTCCTTGAAATTCTGCTGGATGAAATGCATCAGCTTCGGCACGCGGCCGGAGGTCTGGCTCGTGTAGTTGGCCATAGGGTCCGGGAGGTTGAGCCAAACGAGCTCCTCCGGGTCGACCAGTTGATCGAGAATTTGCAGGAACGACGCCAGCATGCCCACATGGCGGTTCTGCTGCGCGTGCATTTGCTTTAAAATATGGATAATGAGCTCCTTTTTCTCCCCGCAAATACGGATCCCCCGCTCCGACTCTCTGAAAAATTGTCTCAACTCCTGGGTGTCCGTGAGCGCACTCAAATGCTCGCAGATAAGCTCGGGATTAATGTAAAGCGCCAGTGAAATGGCTTCGGAAGCCGGTTCGTCCGGTTTGGATTCGCTGTACCAGACGTGGGGCACATTCGGGCCGACGAACGTGAGGTCGCCTTCCTCAAACCGCTCGATCGAATGGCCGATAATGCGGGTGCCCGAGCCGGAAACCACATACACCAGCTGGCATTCCTTATGGAAATGAAAATCGGTCGAAAAGTACGGTCTCACGATCTTCTTGACCACAAATGGCTTCTGCGAGGGCGCAAATTCCGGCAGCAAGGTGTAGGTCGCTTTCATAGGTTAGGGAGCTTAAAAAAGTTACGCAAACATAGTACTACAAGTTATCAATCCGCCATTAACTTACAGGACTTATCACGCATAATTTTGTACAAATTCAGCAGCAAACCAAGTAAGCAAAATATTGACATCCAAATTCTCCAAACCATTTTTAACATTATATTAAAATAAAACACCGATAAGTATCCCTTTTAAACACTATCACAAGCTTTTACCATTTCGCGTTACCAGCCAGGTCAACCCAAATCAACACTGGTATCATATTGACATCCCGCAAAACATGTACATTACCTCCATTGAAATAAAAGACAAGCGGTTCAATCTCCCCGACGGCGTCGGCTCGGACGCTACGCACACCACGCCGCAATATGCCTACGCCGTTTGCTGCCTGCGTACCGATTCCCCTGTGACGGGCATTGGCCTGGCATTCACTCTCGGCGCAGGCACCGATCTGGTTTGCAAAGCCATTGATTACATTTCTGTCGCATTGAAAGGCCGGGAAATCGAAGAACTGATGGCCGACTTCGGTAATGAATACCGGCGGATCGCCGATTCGCCCTCTCTTCGCTGGCTCGGGCCTCACAAGGGCGTGATACACCTTGCATTGGCGGCCGTCGTGAATGCGTGTTATGACCTCTGGGCTAAATCGCGGCAGGTACCGTTGTGGCAGCTTCTGCTCGATCTCACGCCCGCACAGCTTGTGAACACGCTCGATCTCAGCTATTTCGAAGAAGTCCTCACCCGCGACCAGGCCATTGCATTGCTCGAAAACCAATTGCCTGCCAGGAACGAACGTACCGGCGTACTTTCGACGGGTTACAAGGGTTACGACACATCGGTAGGCTGGTTCAACTATCCGGATGAAAAGATCGTCGCAAATACGCGCAAGGCGATGGACAACGGTTTCAATGCCATGAAACTCAAAGTGGGGTCCGACGATCCCGGGCGCGATATCCGCCGGGCGGCGCTCATCCGCCAGACCGCCGGCGACACCGCGACCATTATGGTCGATGCCAACCAGAAATGGAACCTGCCGCAGGCATTGTATGTGTGTGAAAAGCTTGGTGACATTAACCCTTTCTGGATTGAAGAGCCCACGCATCCTGACGATGTGATCGGCCACCAGGCCATAGCACGTGCTATTGCCCCTTTCAAGGTGGCTACGGGCGAGCATATTCCTAACAAAGTGATTTTCAAAAACTTTTTACAGGCCAAGGCAATGGATTTCTGCCAGGTCGATGCAGTGCGCGTCGGCGGCGTGTCGGAATTCCTCACGATCAGCCTGTTAGCGCGCCAAATGGGCGTTCCCGTGGTGCCGCATGTGGGTGATATGGGGCAGATCCACCAGCACCTGGTGCTGTTCAACCACATCGGTATGGGGCACGAGCATTTGTTTTTGGAGCATATTCCCCATTTGCGGCCGTATTTTGTACAACCCGCGGAGATTACCGGCGGCTATTATCAGGTACCGCAAGTGCCCGGCAGCAGCAGCGATTTGAAAGACTGACGCAAACAGGAACAGCATTATGAATCTGATCAATAAAACGATATTCATCACCGGCGGGGCCTCGGGCATCGGGCGCGAGTGCGTAACCGCCTACCTCCGTGCAGGCGCCCGCGTGAGCGTGCTCGACCGTAATGAAAATGCATTGAACGAGCTGAAAGCGCAGTTCAGCAGCGACGCGTTGCTTGTACTACCGGGTGACGTGCGGCAACAGGAGCATATCAAAACCGCCATCGAAAAAACGGTAGCCGCATTCGGCAGCCTGCATGTGATCCACAACAATGCCGGCATTGCCAGCCCATCGAAGCCGCTGCATGAAACTTCGGAGGATGAGTGGAACAGCCTTTTCGATATCAACCTGAAAAGTGTTTACTACACCACGAAATACGGCCTGGAATACCTCCGACAAACACGGGGCAATATCCTCAACACGAGCAGTATGGTGGGCGAAATCGGCCAGGACAACCATGCCGCGTATGTGGCAAGCAAGGGCGGCATGAGCGCACTGACGAAGGCCATGGCACTGGATTATGCTCCCCTGGGCATCCGCGTGAATGCGGTGTGCCCTGCGGGCGTGTGGACGCCCATGCTGCGGCAATGGGCAGGCGAGCAACCGAATGCGGGCGAAATAGCGCAGTACCTCGACGACATCCATCCGCTGGGCCATTGCCCGGAAGGTGACGTGATCGCCGATGTGGCCGTGTTCCTCGTTTCGGATGCGGCGCGGTTTGTAACAGGGTGTATTATGCCCGTGAGCGGCGGGGCCGAATTAGGTTATAGAAGATAAATATGGCAACAAAAAGAACCTGTATGGCCCTGGGCCTGGTCGACAACGCCGAGCTCATCGCGTCGTACGAGCACTATCACCAACCCGGAAACATCTGGCCCGAAATCCCGGCCGGTATCCGCGACGCGGGTATTTCGGATATGCAGATCTACCGCATCGGACCGCATTTGTTTATGATAGTCGAGCACGACGACAGTACCGATCTCCCAACCGCATTCAACAAAATGGCTACTCTGCCCCGGCAGGGCGAATGGGCCGCGTGGATGGGCACTTTCCAGCAAAAACTGCCCGAAGCCGCCGCCGACGAGCATTGGGCCACGATGAAACCTGTGTTTTTACTCAACGACCATTTGCAATGAAAAACAGCAAAGCCGTAGTGGTCCCGCTGCTGGTCGTGATGAGCCTGATGTTTATCTGGAACCTCAGCCGGAATATCAACGACGTACTGATACCGCATTTGAAACGTGCCTGCCAGCTCTCCGACTTCCAGTCGTCGCTGGTGCAATCGGCGTTTTTTGGCGGGTATTTTCTGCTGGCATTGCCGGTGGGGCAGTTTATCGGCCGGTTCGGTTACAAGGCGGGCATGGTCACCGGGCTCCTCACCGCGGCGGTGGGCGCGTTCCTGTTCTTCCCCGCTGCCGATACCCGGTATTACCCGCTGTTCCTGGCTGCATTGTTCATCATGGCGGCCGGATTCACCTTCCTGGAAGTGACCGCCACACCCTACATTTCCGTGCTCGGTGATCCGGAACGCGCTTCCAGCCGACTAAGCCTCGCCTCGGCCGTGGGCTCGGCGGGTGCAACGCTGGGGCCTTTCATAGGCAGCCGCTTTTTGCTGCATGCCACGGAAGTTACTCCGGAGACGGTCGCCGGGTTCGACGCCGTGCAGCTCGGCAGTTATCTGAATGCCGAAGCCCAGCTCGTCAAAACGCCCTATCTGAGCCTCGGCGGGTTGTTCCTGGCGATCGGAATGCTGTTGTATTTTATTAAACTACCCAAAATAGAAGGCGAAGACGGGCACGCCGGCAGCATTCGCGACATCCTGAAATTTCGCCATACCGTGCTCGGGGCGCTGGGTGTGTTCTGCTACCTCGGGGCCGAAGTGGGCATCGTGAGTTTTTTGATCCGCTACGCAAAGGCATCGGGCATTCCACGGCTTACCGAGCAAAGTGCGGCATTATTTATCACATTATATATGGCATTGGTGCTCACGGGACGGCTGGCAGGGGCATTTTTGCTTCGCAAGGCCAATCCACCAGTGATCCTCGCCTTCTGCTCGGTGGCGGCGCTGGTACTGGTGGGCATTTCCATGACGAGTACGGGTTATGTGTCGGTGTACGCATTGTCGCTGGTGGGGTTATTCACGTCCGTGATGTACCCTATCCTGTTCACGCTCAGTATTAAAAATTTAGGGATTTATACCAAAACAGGCTCCTCGCTGATCATCATGAGCATCGTAGGCGGGGCTGTGATACCACCGGTCATGGGACTGCTGTCCGATGGTTTTGGAATACAAAAAGCATTTGTCGTGCCTGTGCTGTGCTTCGCCTACCTCGTGTATTATGCACGCGCAGGCCACGTCATAGCGCACGCAAGCACAACACAGGTTTAAAGCATGGATTTGAATTTTAGGATGATGAAAAAAAACTTATTGACATTACTACTATTGGCAGCACTCGTCCTGCCGGGATTCTCTCAAACAGAAATACCCAAAGCACAGCGCCTGAAATGGTGGCAAGATGCAAAAATGGGCCTTTTTATACACTGGGGACCGGTTTCACGCATTGGCAAGGAAATCAGCTGGTCGCGGGAAGGATACGGCAAGGCTCAATACGACTCGCTTTACCGTGGCTTCAATCCTACCCGCTTCAATGCCAAAGAATGGGTGGCGCTTGCGAAGGCTTCGGGCATGAAATACATGGTACTCACCGCCAAGCATCACGACGGCTTCTCGCTTTTTGACACCAAAACCAATAACTACAACATCATGCACACGCCATTCGGCCGCGATGTGTGCAAAGAGCTCGCCCAGGCCGCGCACGAGGCTAATATGCCCATCGGCTGGTATTTTTCCGTGGCCGACTGGAAAGACCCCGATTGCCGTAACCCGCAAACCAACGGCGTGTTTGCCGAACGGGCACTGGAACAGGTACGCGAGCTGCTGAGCAACTACGGCAAGATCAGCCTGCTCTGGATCGATTACGAAGGCTGGCCGACGCCGGTTGAACCTAAAAAAGTATACGACCTCGCGCGCAAGCTCCAACCGGAAATCATCATCAACAACCGCCTCGAACCATTTACACCCGATGAGTCGCACGCCTATGTGGGCAAGTATGCGGACTATGCGACTCCCGAGGGCTTCGTAGCGGGCTATGGTAAGGTCCCCTGGGAGACCTGCACCAACATGGGCCACCAATGGGCGTGGCGGTTCGGCGACAAGCCCCGCGATTTGAAGGAATCGGTGCATACCTTGCTCCGGTGTGTGGGCGGAAATGGCAACCTGCTCTTCAACATCGGCCCCGACAGCACGGGCGTGTTCCCGGCCAATTTTGCTGCGAGGGCCCGCGAAATGGGCGACTGGATTGCGCAAAATCACACCGCCATTTACAATACCAAAGGTGGCGTGTTCACTCCCGCACCCGATTATGTAAGCTCCTATCGCGGGAAACAGGTGTTTGTGCATTTGCTGAATGCGGGCAAAACGACACTTGCATTACCGGCCATTCCAGCCAAAATACGAAGCGCGAAGTTGCTGGACGGCACGCCGGTTCAGTTCACCCAAACCAACAAGAGCATTAGCCTCACCTACCCTTCCGGAAAGATCGACCCGGTTGCCACCGTTGCCGTACTGACACTCGACAAAGACGCGTCGACCATCGCGCCGACCGTGCCTCTGCCCGTCACCGGCTCTCTCGCGTACGCACACAAAGCCACGGCTTCGAGCGCGGTGGGCCAGTTCTACCACGATCCCGCTGCTGCATTTGACGACAATCCGAAAACAGCCTGGAAGATCGGGCGCCGTAAAGACGTCGATTTCTCGAAATATTATGGCAAGAACCTGCATTACCAGTCGCCGGAAATTATGGCATTGTACGAACCGACCGGCTGGCTGGAAGTGGACCTGGGCAAGCCCGAGACCGTAGGCCGCATTAAGCTCGGCGAGTCCAAATACGGGCAATCGGAAATCAGGAAGTTTGAGGTGTTGTATTTAAAAGGAAATGAATGGGTTTCACTCGCGCAGGACACCAAAATGGGTGATTGGGACAAGACCGTAGCCCCTGTGAAAGCGCAAAAATTCAGGTTGGCTATTCAGGATTACCACGGCTATTTCGGAGTGAACGAGTTTCAACTATTCCCTCCGGCTCCCTAACCGGGGCATCCGGCCCTGAATGAAAAAAGCACACGTCTCTGATTGAAACGTGTGCTTTGATATCCTGGTCTGAAACCGTCAGGCCAGGATTTTTTGCAGGTTTTTATAACAAGTTTCCACGGTTTCGATGCCCGGTGCGAGATCGTATTCCACAAAGAAATATTTCAACCCGGCGATTTGCGCAGCTTCAAAAATCCGCTTGAACTCGACTACACCGGTTCCGACGGCGGTAATGGTCGAAAGGTCGGCTTTGATATCCTTCACGTGCCAGAGCGGGAAACGGCCCGGATGCTCCTTGAACAACGCGACGGGGTCCTTTTTGGCTTTGGTAGCCCAGGCCAGGTCGAGCTCCATTTTCACGAGGTCCTTATCGGTTTGGGACAACACGAGTTCATAAGGCGTTTTACCGCCGTCCACCGGGTCGAACTCGGTAGCATGGTTATGGTAGGCGAATTGCAGGCCCGCCTTTTTCGCGGCTTCCCCGGTTTTCTGAAACACTTCAATAGAGCTCTTGATCTCGTCGGTCGTGCCTACGGGCGTGCTCGCGCATACGAGGTAGCTCAGGCCGGCCGAAGCCGCGTCGTCCACCAATTCCTGATAATTGTCGCGGAGGTTTTTCATCGGCGGAATGGTAATGGGCTTGCCGTCGGAGCCGGTGGGCAGCTTGCGTCCGGGAGGCATTTTAAAGGGAGCGCCCAATGCGTGGTGCGCGCGCCAGGTCATGCCGAGGCCTTCCACCAATGCTTTGAACTCCTTCGGCTCATAGCCATAGTACTTGCCCCGCGTGCTGAATGCGGATTCGATTTCCTTGTACCCGATTTTGGCGATTTGCTCCAATGTACCTTTCGGGTCGGTATTCATTTTTTCAAAAACCGTAAAAAGCTGGATACCGGCCGGCTTTTCTGCGAGCGTTACGCCTGCCTGACGGGCCGCTTCGGCAAGCGAAGGCAGCATGAAAGTACCGGCAGCCAATGCGCCCGCGCGGGTAAGGAAGTCTCTTCTGTTTATGTTTTTACGCATTATTTCCTTGGTTTGAGGTTAATTTTTAAACTTGATTTTGGAAAAAGACATCAGCGGCTCGATCGGCTTGGCGTCTGCGTTCCGGAATACGAGGTAGATATCCTGCTTGCCGGTGGTAGGTTGCAGGCCAATGCGGACCGGCGGCTGGGCGAAGCGGTTACGCGGTGCCGCAGCAGGCGCTTTGGGAGCGGCAGCGGCTCCCGTAGAAGAGCCGCCAGCAGCAGGAGCCGCTTCTTTTTTGGCGCCATTTTCCAATTCAGCCATCATTTTAGCCATGTCCACCGGTTTGGCTACGGCCAGTTTTTGCTGGCCGATCAGCGTTCCGGTCGGTGAGCCGAGGCGGACTTCAATGGTACCTCCTACGCTGCCTTCGCGTTGCTGGGCAGCGGCATTCAATTCTAGGGAATCAATACCGGTGAGGTCGACGGACGGGAATGCGATATAGCTGTTTTCAAATGCGACTACGGCAAAACCTTGCCCTGCCACGCCCAATGCTTTGGTTTCAACACCTTTTGTAACCGGCGCTTCGGCTGCATTCAGTTCCGGGCTGCGAAGGACGATCATTTCCTCGGTGGTTTGGGCCGGAACAGATTTGGTTGTTCCAACCGGCCGATCGGTATAGGCCGCGCGGATAATCACGGAACCTTTGCCGTTATCCGTTTTCGGGATTTGCGGCGTGTATTTTCCTTCCAAAGGCAATGTCGAAAGCGTCTTTTCCGTGCTGTTGAGGATGTATTTCACGATAACCTCCACATCAGCCACCGGAAGTGCAGGGTGTGCGGCCATCGCTACTTCGCCCCAAACGCCCGATCCGCCTTCCCGTACCTTTTTCACGAGCTTATCCAACGCGCCGGGATCGGCTTTGTATTTGTTGGAAACGTCCGCAAATGAAGGCCCTACCGATTTGGTGTTCGGCTGGTGGCACACTTTGCAATCGCTTTTATTCATCAAGGCCTGAGCTACGGCAAATTGCGTGGTAGCGTCGACACTGCGCTGGCTTTGCGCAACTTCCGCATAATCGAAGCCCTCCGCGGTGTAATCGATGCTCACAGCTACCTGATTGGCCTTGATTTTGCCGTCGGCGGTACTGCCATCTTCCTTATCCGAAATGCCTACCGCATAGCCGATAGGTTTGTTTGGAAAGAAAAATGTGCTGTTACCATCCAGTTTGATCGCCACTTTCGGCGGCTCGTTGCCCGCGATAATGCGTACGGACTGGCTGTTGCTGGCACCTTTGGAGTCGGTCACCGTGAGCGTGGCGGTGTAAACGCCTGCCTTATCGAATTTCACCTTCGGGTTTTCGGTAGCGAATACCTTCGGAGCAATGCCCGGACTGGTTACTTTCCAGCTGTATTTCAATGCGTCGTTATCAAAATCCTTCGTGCCTTTGGAGGACAAAACGGTTTCAAACGGCACAGTTCCGCCTTTTTTCTCTGCCGACGCCGCTACCACCGGTTTACGGTTGCCGCCGTTGTATTCGATACGCACCAGCCGCGAGTTATCGCTTTTGCGGAACCAGTTGCTGCCGTATTCGAGGATGTACAAATCGCCATCCGGCCCGAATTTGATATCGATCGGTTGTACCGGGTGATAGCTCGGCAGCACACGCTCCATCGATTCATAATCGCCCTGTGCATTCATGGTAATAGCCATGATCCAACCGCGGGAGAAGTCGGCGGCGATCCATTTGTTCTCATAATAGGCCGGCCAGGGTCTTTTAGGTGCTTTGAAATCGGAACGGTGGTAAACCGGGCCGCCCGTCGCGCTGCGCGAGCCTGAGCCGACTAGCGGGAATTTCTCGGACACGCCATAAGGATAGTAAATGAAGCTCGGCGCCGTCGGGAACAGCTCTTTCAAACCGGTATTGTTCGGCGAAGTATTCACCAGATTTTTCGGGTCCTTTTTCTCCCCCGGTTTGTTATTGGCATAATCAAAAACCGGGAAGGCCTGATCGTTACCCACAAACCACGGCCAGCCGAAGTTACCCGGCTTGCGCGCCTGGTTCAGCTCGTCGTACCCTCTTGGCCCGATCTCGGAATCCTCGTTCGCATCGGGGCCCACTTCGCCCCAGTAAATGTAGCCTGTCTTACTGTCCACCGAAATGCGCCACGGGTTGCGGTGGCCCATTGAGTAGATCTCCGGGCGGGTTTTGGCGGTGCCTTTCGGGTAAAGGTTACCTTCCGGAATGGTGTAGGAACCATCCGCCTCAGGGTGAATGCGGAGGATTTTACCTCTCAGATCATTGGTATTACCCGCATGTCCCTGATCGTCCCAGCTTTCGCGCCCGGGGCGTTCGTCGGTTTGCGCGGCTTTGTCGTTACCGGTGTTGTTGCCGACCGTCAGGAAGAGGTTACCATCTTTATCCCAGGTCATGCCGCCGCCGGTGTGGCAGCATACTTCGCGCTGGGTGGTCACTTCGAGCATCACTTTCTTTGTACTTTCCACGAGCTGGTCATCCACAAGGTCCCAGCGGGCGAGAATGTGTTTTTTCTCGGTCGGATGGGCGTAGTAGAGGTAAATCCAGTGGTTTTTGGCAAAGTTCGGGTCTAGGGTAATGCCCATTAACCCTTCTTCCGCCTCACGGGAAACACCTTCCTTGCTCACATACTTGGTATTAACCGGAATGGTCGTGATCAGCTCGGTCGTTTTCGTCGACGGATTGTATTTTTTCAAAGCGCCTTTCCGCTCGATAATGTAGGAACTGCCGTCGGGCAACACTTCGAATGCCATCGGTTCGTCGAGGTTGTCGGCCAGGACCACCGGCGTAAAACGGCTTTCGTCAGGCTTGGTGACGGTGTCCTGTATCGTAAATGCAGCGAGGGCGGCGACCGTAATCAACTTGGCCGACCAGCGGACCGTAGAGATGAGGCTTTTGCGCGGGATAGGTTTGAGCATAGATATGTACATCAAAGTGAACCATTTAATATATGACTTTCATTGAATGCGCATCAAAAGCGGAAAGCAGGGGATTCCTCCCCCACCCTCCTTTTCATCCATCAGTATTAAAACTCGTAAGACAACGAGAGCCAAAAACTCCTCGGGAGAATTGTGCGTCCCGGCATCATTGTACCTTTTTCCACGGCGGCGAAGTTGCGGAACTGGTCGCCGCGCACATCACCTTCCGTCAACACTCTTGCATTGAGCAGGTTATCTACCCAGAAACGGGTATTGATCGCCTTGGTAAAATTGTAACCCGCACCACCTTTCATGAGCACATAGGCCGGCAGTTTATAGCTGTCGCTCGGAGACGTAAAACGCGATCCGATGTAGTTCCCTGCCAGGTAGATGTTGAACTTCTTGTAGTCGTAAGTGGCCGACAGTTCGGTATTGAAAACCGGGACACGCTCGGTACGCTTGCCTGTAAAGCTGTAAGTGGTATCGCCCAGGATCGCCATGATAGCCGAGTTCGTGTTGGTATTCGCCGTATAATCGGTGTATTTCGAATCCTGTAAGGTACCTGTCCAGCGGAGGCTCAGGGCCTTCGTCAGCTTGTAGGATGCCTCGAACTCGGCGCTGTAAGTACGGGTCGAGCCGAATGCAACGAGAACCTGGTTACCCGAGGAAATGGTCGGTACGGTGATGGACAACGACACATTCTTGATCGCGGAATAGCTGGCAGAAGCAAACAGTGAAAAGTCGTTTTTTGCATACTTCACCCCCACTTCACCCAGGTACACAGGACGTTTCTTGATCTTCGCGGGATCGTACGCGGTGGCGTTGTAATCCGCGATGGTAGGCGCATTGTAGGCACGGGTAGCGCGTGCGAAGAGTGCCGCCTGGTTATTGATTTTGTAGTTCAAACCCGCCGTGGCCGCCCAGTTAGTGATTGTTTCGGAATAATCGGTGTAACCGGCGATCGTCAGGCCTGCACCCTTGGTATAATCCGGCGTGCCGTCGGCTTTGAATGCGTAGAACGGACGGCGACCATCCACATTCTGATTATCGACGCGCGCACCGAGGTCGAGACGCCATTTCGGGTTCAATGTGATCTCGTCGGATGCGTAGGCAGACAATGTACGCGTGTCGCCAATGACCGTCGCCAGGTTTGTGGCCGTGATTTTCGCACCCGTCGGCGAGGTCAGCAATCTCTTAGGGTTTTCTTTGAACTCCTGCTGGTAGGAGAAGTTGTAGTTAGGCCCGTCGTTGCGGTTAAACTGGTGAATACCTACACCGAAGCCCACATTATGGTTGCTGATCGACTTTTTAAAATCCAGATAATCCACAATCTGCACATCCTTACCCTGCTGGCCGATGCCGGTCACATTCACAATCCGGTCTCCCGCTTTCAAACCGGCCTCAGAGCCATCCAGGTAATAGTAAGGTGTCGATCCGTTGTAGGTTATAATGCTGGCCGGGATACCCGCTGTCACGGTCCGGTTGGTGTGCTGATAGCGGAAATTGTTGTTCACTTCCCAACCGTTGTCAAGCAGGTAGTTGAACTGGAAACCGCCCGAGCCTTGCTTGGTGTGAATACCGTCGGCGAAATCATAGTTACGCGTCACGCCGTTGGCATCGGTATAGCTGAATTTCGTATCAATAGTCGCCAGCGACTGGGTTACCATGTCGAAATTGCCGGATTTGGTAGGTTTGCCGGTGCCGTCGTAAGGATAGAAGCTGGTCAGCATCCATTGCACCTTGTCGTTCAGATACTTTCCATAAACCCGCACGAAGCCTTTCTGGTTTTTGAAATTGAAAGTCATATTGCCTTTCAACTGACCGCCCTGGTTGGCTGTGTAGCCGGGAGGCACAATGCCTTTGTCGGTGCGGAAAAAGCCGCCGATGTTGTAGCGGATCTGGTCGCTTACTTTTCCGCCGACGTTACCATCGAGGCGGTAGAGGCCTTGTGAAAGACCGGTAGTGGCTTTGAACTTGCCGTAAGTCTTGTCCGCGCCGGTGTAGCTCAGGTTGTTGATCACCGCGCCCGGCGTGTTGGCCATTACGATCGACGCATTACCACCACGTACCGCTTCGATGTTTTTAATGGTCAAATCGGTTTTATAGTACTGATCCACAGAAGGAATGGAGTTGAAACCCGTCGGTAAAACCGGCAGGCCATCTTCCATGATCCCGAGGAAAATGTAGCCGCCCTGCTGCGGGAAACCGCGCACCCACACGTTGCCGGGCCCGTCGCCACCAGTACTTTCCACCGTCAGACCTGGGATCGCTTTCAAAAGGTCGGTACTGTTCAACGGCGCGCGGGTTTGAATGTCTTTATTATTGATTGTGGTGATTGCCACACTGCTTTCGATCTTTTTCTTCGGGTTACCGCCCGTCACGACGATTTCCTGCAATTGCAGAATGTCGTCTTTCATCTCGATATTCAGCTGTACATCCTGGCCGGCTACCTGTATTTCCTTTTTAATAGCCGTGAAACCAATGCTCGTCACGTTCAACGTATAGCTACCGTCGGGAACGTCGGTGAAGCTGTACGTTCCGTTAATGTCCGTCACGACGCCGAGGTTGTTGTAGCTCAGTATCACCGTCACGCCGCTGAGCGTCTCGCCCGAGACGTCGGTGATCTTCCCCGATACCGTGTACCCTGCGGCCCGGCTCCGGATGCTCGTCGCCGGGCTAGCCGCCGATTTATCCGACCGGCTGATGATGATCAGGTTGTCGGTCACCCGGTAATGCAGCCCGAGCGGTTTCAATGTTTCATCCAGTACTTTATATAATGGTTTTTGCGTCGCCTTCACACTCACCTTCCGATCGCTGCCGATCATTTTGGCGCTGTACACGAATTTTCCGTTCACTTGTTTTTCCAGATTTCCGAGCACATTTTCAATGCCTTGCTCCTGGATATCCACGGTCACTTTCTTGGACAAAAGCGCCTGCGCCTGGCCATCCGTCGCTTTGGCTGTACCAAGCGCCCACAATCCCACAAGTAAAAACTGGCACAGCGATATCCGCATGACTCTGAAAATAAATTGAAACTTAAAAGCTTCTTTCATACATTTGACTGTTTTATTGAGGTTAGATTTTGATAAAACAATCCCCGTTATCCTTCTTTGGACGGATAGTATTTGCGGTCGAAAACAAATATGGGGATTCATGAGGGTCGGGCATGTTGGTAGCATTGTCCGACTCTTTTTTTGTGGTTACTTTCTTCTATATACGCATCGGCATCCGGGTTTGAATGGGTTTAAAAGGGTTTTCTAACTTTTACAGCCTTTACTATAAATGACGATCTTGCCGTCGAGCACTTCATACCGCGCCTCAATCACCTCACAGAGAATACTCAGCTTGCTGAACATCGGCTGCCCGGCCAGCGACGCCGTTACGGGGCATCCCTTCATAACATCACGGTCGAAAATGATGTCGATCTGGTATGCCTCCTCGATGTCGGCAAGCACGGCCGAAGCAGGCGCATTAACAAATTCAAAAGTTTTCGGATGGTCCGAAGGCACGATTTCCGGCTTATCGCTCAGCGTTCTGCGCATTTCGCTGCTGGCATGTTCGAAGATGAGCTTCTGATTGGGCGTCAACACCATGCCGTTGGGCATTTTGGACTGCACATTCCTGCGTGCCACGAATTCTTTTTGTTTAAAAACCGACACCTTTCCTTCCCGCACCTCTACCAACGTCTTGTCCGAAGCATCCCGGGCCCGCACAAAGAAACTGGTACCAAGCACTTTCGTCACCAGGTCCGTCGTATGCACCAGGAAAGGCCTTTTAGGATCCTTAGCCACCTGGAAATACGCATCGCCCGACAGATACACCGTACGCTGGTCGGCGGGAAATGTTTCAGCGAAGCTCAATCTGGATTGCGGGTACAATACCACCTGCGTGCCGTCCGTGAGCTTGATCACCTGCTGTTTCCCGGAGGTATTCACCCGTTCGACAAGCTCCTTGCCCGATACAAGCCCGTTATAACCATTATTGGAGCGATAATACTGCCATCCTACCCACCCGAGGCCAATCGCCAACACCGCGCAAGCCGCCACTTTCATCCAAATATCTACATACCACGGCCTGCCCGAAGGCATCTTCCGCACAACACCTGACCCACTGACCACATCTGACTCCCTGACAACACCTGACTCCATACCAACTAACTCAGTGACAACACCTGACCCACTGACAATACCTGGCTCCCTTCTTCCATCCTCCCTTTCGTCCTTCCTCCCTACCTTCAATATCTGCCTCTTCTCCGCCCTCACACGTTCCAAAAGCCCCTGTATTTCGAGGTCGATCTCCGCCTCGTCGATATCGGCGCGATAATGCCGGTAGACGCTGTCGAGCAGTTTGCGGGCGCTTTGAATATCACCCGCCTGGGCGGGGTTCTCATCGAGATATTGCTGCCAGAATACTGCATCGGCGCCCCCCCGATGCCGCACCCAGCCCTGGAAACGGGCATCGAGAACGAAATCTTCAAGGGTGTATTCCTGGTACTGATCCATGTTATAATTGTTTTCTAATTATACATAGGCAGGGAGCGTGTTGGAATAATCAAAATATTTCAAAATTTTTTTTAAAAGAGCTAAATGGCGCGAAGGTCAACCTTCGCGACTTGCTATTCGCAGGCCTCTGGCCGATCAGTAATGCAAAAACGACATGGCGTTAGGGACCGGCCAGAGGCCTGCGAATTGTGCGTGCAAAGCGGGAGCTTTGCACCAGCGCAGACGAGCGACTACAAACGATCCTTCAATTCCTGAATGGTACGATATAGCAAATTGGCGACGGCCGGCCGGGAGATCCCCATCACCTGCGCAATGGCCTCGTTGTCCATACTTTCGAAAAAGCGGAGGTAGATGACCTCCTGCTGGCGGCGCGTAAGGAGGTTGATTTGCTGGTTGAGGGTTTTGAGCATCGCTTCGTTGGTTTCGATTTCGATGATATGCTCTTCGATGGAAGCGTCGCCGCTGGCTTCGGCGGAAAAATCGAGCTCTTCCCCCTCGCTGATCCATTGCTGGCGCTGGCTTTCGCGGTAAATTTTCCGGCGAAGCGATTTGAGCAGGTAGAATTTCACAAATGCCGTATCCCCGATTGTCTCGCGCTTGGCCCAGAGTTCCATGAAAAGGTCCTGGATGCAGTCTTTGACAAACTCCCGGTCAAGAGAAAACTTCGATCCGTAGCTGAAAAGGCTTTTGTAGTAATGCCGGGCAATCTGCCCGAAAGCGTCGTCATCCCCCGCACGAAACGACTTCCACAAGTCGGCGTCATCAGCATTGTTTTCGGGATGGGATTGCATTCAGGAGAGGTACGTCAGTTCTATCGGAACTGCAATCCTACGCCTTTTTATATAATTAAACAATTTTTATTTTGGGTGAAAGGGGGAAAGGGAGGCCGGCCGACCGCCGACCATAGACCGCCGACCATGGTTTATGATCTATGGTCTATCGTCTATGGTCATCGACCGTCGGCGGTCATCGGTCGGCGGTCATTTCGGATACGCCGCATGGCTCTTCACCTTCATTATCTGCCGCAAATGCCTGTCCGTGTGTCCCCATTGGTAAATGAGCACCTGGTGCATATTACGTGGCTCGGGGGTGCCGGTAAACTCGAAAATAGCCCTCATGTCGGCTTCGCTCTTGCGTATGAAGGACAGGTTTTGTTCCCTTCCGCGGAGGAAGAACGTCAGGTTATCCTTTCCCGTAATGAACCCTGTCGGCGCGGCGATTTCCGCGGCTTTGTGGGGGTTGGGTTCCATGATAAATTCCTGGTAGTAGCTGTCGGGCCGCGTGGTTTTAAGGAGTTCCGGCTGCGGCTTGTTACGGGTACCAATGCTGAGTTCCCGCGACCAGACGATCTCCCAAAGCGCGAGGTGCTCGACGATCTCGCCTATGGACCATCGATCGGGCGACTCGCGGAATGCCCATTGCTCCGGCGTGAGGTTTTCGGTCTCCTTCACCACGGCATCGCGTGTGCGGATCAAGTGGTCGATGGTAGCCTGCTTGTCAGCCGCAGTCCAGAGCTTTTCCTGACCGAAGCATTGAAAGGCTGCACAGAGCCAAACCAATGTAAAAAATGTGTTGATTTTCATAGCTTTTGTTTTGTAAACACCTGTTCCGCGACGAATGGCCCGCTACTTTTTAAGCACTGCCGCAACCACCGCCCGGAATTCGGGTGCAATGCTATTCCATTTTACCTGGTCTGGCAATTTTGATTATCCTACGGAGAAAATTAGGGGATATTTACTGGGTTTCTGTGATTTAACGGAGGAAAGGGAGAATGGAGGAAAGGGAGGATGGAGGAAAGGGATCGTACCAGCATCACATCTGACAATACCTGACTATACTTGACAAAACTCCCTTTCCTCCTTTCCTCCCTTTCCTCCTTTCTCCCTTTCCTCCCTTTAATCCCTACTCAAATACGGCGGCAGAATGGGCCGTATCGTCGGGTTGTCTAGCAGGCTGCGCAGGCGGATGGAATCCGGGTAAGGTATTTCAAATTGGGGCTGAACGAGCACAGCGGGGTTACCGGTTTTCAGGTATTTGCGCACGTTTGTTTCCTGCTTCATTGATAGGTCATAGGTTTGGTGCACAGCGAGCATGTCGCGCTTGCGGCGCGTGATGTGTCCCATGATGAATACGATAAAAAAGACGGCTCCGAGCCAGGTTATACGCTTGTTTTTAAACGTAACCTCAATGAAACGCGCTGCGAACCAGGCATTACCAATCAGTCCGGGGGTAAAAAGCTCGGAGTGGCGCGAGGATACTCCGCCCATCTCCTGCCCGCGCCCGTACGCGATGGCGAGCGTCTGCGCGAGCGACCATATGACGCACCCGGCCATGAACAGGTCTGCGCAGGAGAGCGTCCGGTTGCGCAAAAGCCAGGGTACCATCGCCAGGCCCGGTATCCACAAAACAATCGCAGCCGGCCAGCTCTTCGACACCGGCCATGCCAGTATGAACCGCAGTGCTTTCCGCATATCCGAAAGATTGCGGGCGCGGTAAATATGGTTTGCTTCGATCTGCGGCATAATGGAATACCCTATTATGGCAAGGCCCACCAGCACAACCGCCAGCCCCACGTGTTTCCCGTTGATTTCCCGCTTTTGAAAGCCTTGCAATGCATACACGCCCGCAGCGGCGAGGGGTGTAAAGATCCCGGAAGCCATGGTAAGCACGCTCAGCCACGAGAGCACAAGCACACCGGCCATCGCCAGGAGGCTGTCGGGATACAACGCGGCGAGGATGATCGCTAAAAGTGTGAAGGTGATCAGAAAATAGAACTGGCTCTGGAAACCCACCAGCACGTTTTCAAATGCGAAAGGAAGGGCAAACTGAGCAATGATGGCGATCAGCACCAGCCAACGGGCACCGTACAATGCCTTCTGACGCATTAAAAACAGCAGGAAAATGAGCGGGATACAGGCTGCCACCAGGATATTCACCCGTGCCTCGATCAGGTTGTCCCACACACCCGTAATGTTAAAAATCAACAGCGACAGCAACCGCGTCGGCAAAATACGGTGCTCATTGTGCGGGTCCCAGAGATAGTCGATATGCAGGCGTCCTTCGATCCACGGCCTCAGAAGGTGGTCGCCCTCCGCATCCCACTGGTCCCAGAAGGGCAGCGGGATGGCGTAAGTTTCGACAAGGTACAGACGCGCTGCCGCGATCAGCAGCAGGGTTGCAAGCAAGGCAAGGATATTTCTTGTAGACATAAATGTTTTAGGGACTGTCTGCGCTACCGGAAAATCCGTGCCAGCCAGCCGCTTATCTGCTGATAGTTATCTTTCGGGCAACCGATGTGCCATCGGCATTCCGGATTTGAATAATGTAAGTTCCCGGCACCAATTTGCCCACCGAAATGCCCTCACCGTCGATTTGGGCGGTTTCGTGCACAAGCTGGCCGGCAGTATTACGGATTTCAACCGCCGCAATTTGGTTGGAATCCGTTGTTTTGATAAAAATTTTCTCGGTTACCGGGTTCGGGAACGCCACGAATTCTGCCCCATTCTCACCCAACAAGTTACGGATGCTACTGTACGCAAAAGTGCCGTCCTGATCGACCATTTTTAACCGGTAATAAATGTTCCCGGCCGCCAGCCGACTGTCCCAATGTGTATAGTGGAGCACTGCATTGCTTTCCTTCGCCGCCTGTCGCGTCCCGATCGTCGTCCAATCCTTCGCGTTCAGGCTTTTTTGTATTTCAAAATGGGAAGTGTTGGTTTCCGCGGAAGTTGTCCATTGCAGGAATGCCTGGTTTTCGACTTTGGAAACGCTGAATGAGGCCAGAGTAACGGGCAGCGCCGGACCTTGTTGGAAAATGTAAACGGTTCCGGGACTAAATACATCGAGTTCTCCGGCTTCCCGCGCGAGGCCAAAGGCGCCCACAAAAAGGGTGGAGCCGCTTAATGCCACGGATCTCCCGAAGTTATCACCTCCGACGCGTAAAGAAGGCGATAACCTTTGGACGGGTATCCACTGACCGCCATTGGCAACATCCCTTTTGAAAAGGTACGCCCCTCCCGCCCCAGAGATGAAATTTTGGCCCTGACCATCTAAATCTTCAGAACTGCTACCCACCACGGCAAAGTCGCCGCTAATCTTTACCTTGTTTCCAAACCATGAATCCGCAGTCCTCGTTGTGGCAGTGAGCTTAAGTACCTGGCCCCAGACATCTGTGCCTCCCTCGTCTTTCGAAAAGATATAGGCTGCTCCGGCGTCGGCCACGTAGTTTAATTCGTCCTGGTCTTCATCTTCGAAGGGCGCGCTGACGATTACGTTATTACCTGAAATATCCACATCAGCACCGAACCAATCCTGCACTGCACGCACAGTCGGCGCGATCTTCTTTACCTGCCCCCAGTTGTCGGCTCCGCCCTGGTCTTTTCGATAAATATATGCGGCCCCTGTATAAGACAATGGTACTAATTCGGATGCATCCTGCCGCTCGCCGGGTGCCCCTACAACGAACAAATCACCTTCGATGGCTACCGAAACACCAAAGCTATCGCCCAATTCCCTGAGTGCCGGAGCAATTTTCCTGACTAAACCCCAATTATCTGCACCGCCTAAGTTCTTCTCATAAATGTACGCGGCACCTGCATTATCGACAAAATTTGCGTCGTTCACATCGAAGTCGTCATTTCGGGCTCCCACCACCACAAAATCTCCGCTGATATCGACCGCTTCTCCGAAACTGTCGCCGGGATTGATGGTGCGAGTCTGAATGCTCTTCACCAATCCCCAGGCGCCTGCACCTCCCTGGTCACGCTTAAAAATGTGCGCGAGACCCACGTATCGACCCTCGACTGCCATTGCACCTGTTTCGCCCACCACTACGTAATCGCCGCTGATTGCCGCCGAAGCACCGAACCTCGCGTAGGCATTACGCACCGGGGCTGTAAGTTTTGCAGCGGGCTTCCACTCACCAGCTTCTTTGATGAGCACATAAACACTTCCTGCCATCGGCTTATAATCGCCGCCGGCAGCGTCGTAGGCGTCGTCGGGCGCACTTACGACTGCGTAGTTACCCGAGATACCAACACTTTGACCGTAATACATGCTCGGGACCGCGGCGGAATTACCATTAGGATATTTCGCGAGCAGTTTCTGGACCTGGCTCCAATCCTGGGCATTTGACGACGTCGGCAGAGCAAAAAAAATCGCGCAGGCGAGCAAGCCCGAGCGTATTGAACGTAAAAAATCAATCATGTAACAAACCGGATAGAGTTGGATGAGTAGTATCAGTCAAAATTAGGTTGTAACTGTTACATTACAAAAAGGCTATACAACAGAAAGCGGGTTGGCTCCCAGAACCAACCCGCCGTTTTTTCCTCATAGTACTGGGCTACATTTTGTTAACCACGGTAACAATGCTGCGGCCTTTCACCAGAAACTTCCCTCCCGAGCCAATCATCTTCAAAGGCGCGAGATCGCTCTGGGCCGAAGTCTCGTAGGCCTTCGCCGCACCCGCTTGCTGCCCCGATCCGAGAGCCAGCTGAACTTCTTTTTCCTCATTATCGCTGTTGACGATCACGGTCACCAGCTCATTATTGGTATTTAAATAGGAAGAAACCAGTAGCGCGTCGGTACCCAGACTGCTGGAAGCCTCCACGCGCCTCGCACCCGGACGTACGAAACGGCTGAAATTACCCAACGCCCAAAGCATTTTGGACGACTGGTACTGGCCGTCGGTCTTGCTTTTATCAATATAAACCAATCCATCCTTGTAGTCATAAGGCGAAACGGAAATCCACCAGTGCCAGGTCGTTGCATTCGCATTAACGAGGTCGTTATGGATCACCCTGGCAATGTACAGCCCGGAAGTAATGCTCAAATCCCGGCCCTCGCCTTTGATTTCACCCTCATTATCCCCCAATATACAGTATTCCGTTTGCCAGTATTCCAGCCCTGGTACGGCCGCTACTGCGTTGGCCAGTTGCTTGCGCTTCTCGACGGCGGTTTTATAAGGAGAAGTGGTGAAATAGCTGTGCGCCGAAATCGCCGGGACTACGTTGGGAAGGTTACCAATGTAGTCGGTGCTGTTTTTGTCAAAAAAGGCCGTAATCTGGCTTGCACGCCCGGGGCGGTTATGCTCCGAATAGAGGTACTCGATTTGCCCGGCTTCCGCGACATTGATTTGGGTTGGAAGATTTTTCTTCAAAAGTGCCGCGCTCAGGGATCGCGTGATAGCCGCTACCTGGTTGTTGAAATAGGGCGTCCCCTCCTGCCCTCCATCACTCCAATCCCATTGCGGCTCGTTCGCAGGGCTCACATATTGAAACGTAATCCCCGTTTTCTTGCGGACGCCATCGATCACATCCGCCAGGTATCCCGCAAACTTATCGAACTGCTGTGAAGCGAGATTCGGCTGACCATTGGTTGCAAAGCCTTTTCCGTTGGTCGTAAACTGCACCGGCGGCGTGTTCGGAAAAAGCAGGAATTCTTTCACGCCACGTTCTTTTGCTGCGTTCAGAAACCACATTTGCCCGGCTTGCTTGTTCCAGTCGTAGCCGCCGTCAGCGGCGAAAAAGGATTCGGCGCGGCGCCATTCGTCGCGGATACCGCTGGCTTCGCCCTGCTCGGTGGTACCTCCGCCGGCATTAAACCGCCAGAGCGACAGCCCGATGCCCTTTAGATGGCCGTCCGCCAGGGTGTCGGTGCTGAAAAGCAGGTCGGCAATACCGTTTTTCTTCGCCAGCGGCCAATTGCCCGCAAACTGGCAGGCCCAGGCATCGGAGCCGCCGAAATTCCGGATCGTCTGGTACTTTTTCGACGGGTCAATGCGGATCGTCACGGCCGGGCCGCCGGCCGGGCCCACAGTTTCGACAACGGGCTCGCCGCCATTGCAGCTTACGGACGCAGCCATAAGGAGCCCAAGGAATAGCGTTCCCAGGTGTTGAGAGTTTTGCATGAAATGGTCTGTCAGGGAATGGATAGAAAAAGAACTCCCGGCGACTGAGGCACCGGGAGCGAGGATTGCATTAATAACCAGGATTTTGTTCGAGCTGGTTGTTCGATGCCTGGATCTCGGTGCGCGGGATCGGCAGCCAGTACTGTTTGTCGGCAAAGGCGCGACCTGTCAGCGCTTCCTTCCGGGTGTAGGTAAACGTGCTGCCGCTCTTGCCCACTTCCACGCCGTAAGCAGGTTTGTTTTCGACCGTGCCGGCGATTTTCCAGCGGCGTACATCGTAGAAGCGATGCTCCTCGAATGCCAACTCAATGCGACGCTCGTTACGGATACGCTCGCGCATTTGCGCCTGCGTGAGGCCCGCAGGCAATGCAGGCATGCCCACGCCCGTGCGCTGGCGGATCGCATTCACAGCCGCATACACGCTCGCATCCGGGCCTGAAGCCTCATTTTGCGCCTCCGCGTAGTTCAGCAATATTTCGGCGTAACGGAAGTAAATCCAGGTTTGTGTACCAGCCACATCCCACGGGTTATCGATCGGCAGGTTATCGTTCATGAATTTTTTCAGGTAATAGCCGGTCTTCGAAGTATTCCAGTTGGAAGGGCCGTCTTTGCTATCCTTGCCGCCCGGCGTAAACGTTTCCACGGTACTGCCGCGGTACGGTGCGCCGTTGTACAGAACGGTAGCATAAAAACGCGGGTCACGGTTTTTATACGGATTTTTCGCGTCGTAGCTGGTATTAGCGTCGGTAATGCGCGTACCATCCATCATTTCGTAGTCGTCCACGAGGTTTTGCGTCGGCACGTTGCCACCCCATGCGTTATAGCCGTTCGGGCCGTTCGAGATTTCCAGACACACGTGGCGTGCTCCTACCGCATATAAGCGCCCGAAGATGATCTCCTGGTTGTCGGTAGTCGTGAAAAGATTGCCGTAACCACCGGTGTAGAGGCTATATTTATTCAAATCCATCACCGCTTTCGCTGCCGCGGCCGCTTGTTGCCAGGTACCGGCATTGTAAAGCGGGCTGGCAGCGTACAATGCGAGGCGCGCCTTCAATGCCAATGCAGCGCCTTTCGTAGCACGGCCGAGCTTCCAGGTACTGTTGTCGTTCGACGCCGGCAGCAATGCGGCCGCTTCGTCGAGCTGTGCAATGGCATAGTCGAGGCCAGCCTTGATCTCTGCCCGCTGGAAAAGCTCGGGGCCTGTGAGGTTGTCGCTCACTTCATACACTTTATCACCCAGCAGCACCACTTTGCCGTAGTTACGGATCAGGTCATGGTAGCGGAATGCGCGGATAAACTGCAATTCACCTTTCAACCGGCTGCGGCGGCCGGCGCTCATCGGCACGCCGTCGATATTCGCCAGGGCGTAGTTAATTTCACGGATGCTGCGGTAGCTGCGGCCCCAGAATGTACCCGCAATACCGGTGTTCTCCGGCGCGATTTGCCCCCGCTGGATCAGCCAGGTGTTGTCGTCGTTGTTATAAATGGATTCATCGGTAACCGACGACCACATTGCATATTCGAAACCGCGGCCAAAGCCCGGCAATGTTCCTTCCGCTTCCTTATCGGTCAGGCGAACGCCCATGTAGCGGTTGGTAACGTATGCTTCAAAAAGCACGGAATCGGAGAGAATGGACGCATCGGATACACGGTCGGTGGGCACTACGTCCAGGAAGTTCTGGTCGCACGCAGACAGCGAAAGCATCATCGCCGCGGCCAGGGCTGGTAAGGTGAAGCTCTTTATTTTCATGTTAAGCATGATTTCCATTAAAATTTGATGTTGAGGCCCAGGTTCAGGATGCGCTGCTGCGGGTAGAACTGGCCGCTTGGATTGTTACCTTCCGGATCGTAATCCTTCACGCCGGTAATCGTAAACAGGTTGAATGCGCTCGCATATACGCGCAGCGACGAAATTTTCAGCCTCGTCAATGCGTCCTTAGGCAGCGTATAGCCCAGCTCCACGTTTTTCAGACGGACAAACGACGAGTTGTTCAACCAAAAATTATTGGCATACAAACCGCCATTGATCGACGAAGAAGCACGGGTATCCACGCGAGGGTATGAGCCGTCGGGGTTGCTCGGGCTCCAACGGTTGTCGGCCCAGCTGCTGTAAAAGTTTCCTACCTGGCCCGATTCAGGCAATACATACTGGCTCACCATGCCCTGGCCGGAAAATACCACCGCCAGGTCGAATGCATCGTAACCTGCATTGAAAGTCAGACCGTAGGTAAGCAAGGGCACATTGCCGTATTTGCTGCGCACCTGGTCGTCGGCGGTGATCTTGCCGTCCTTGTTGTAGTCTTCGAGGATCAGGTCACCCGGCTGCGCGCCCTGCACGTGCGGGTACGCGTCCAGATCCGCTTGTGAGCGGAAAATTCCGAGGGTATTGTACAGCAGGTTGGTATAAAGCGGCCCGCCTGTCTGCCGTTGGTAGTCCAGTGCGCCCGGCGCTTCGTCGATGAAAATCACCTTGCTTTTGGCATAGGTAATGTTTCCGGAAATGTTGTAGCGGAACTTGCCGTTGTGGTTGTAGCCCAATGTCGCTTCCACTCCGGTGTTGTTCACTTTTCCAAGGTTCTCGTCAGGCACCAACGGGGTATTGTCGTTGGTTTTGTATGGGTTTACGATACCCGAAGTATTTGGAATAGAAGCATTTCTCGCTGCAAGGATATCCGACCTCTTCTGGTTGAAATAGATCACCTCGATATTGAAGTTTTTCAGGAACACTGCATTCAAACCAATATCCAGCTTCTTGGAAGTTTCCCAGGTAATGTTCGGGTTGGCCAGCTTGGTAAGGTCGATACCCGGCGAAATCACATTGTTACCCAGCACATACTGGTTCACGAACGAGTAGTTGTTGTAGAACTGAAACTGGCCCACATTATCATTACCCAATGTTCCGTAAGAAGCACGGAATTTAAGGTCGTCGATGAAATTGACGCTGTTTTTGAACCAATCCTCTTCCGAAATGCGGTAACCTGCTGAAACCGACGGGAAGAAGCCATACTGCTTGCCTTTCGGGAAAACCGACGAGCCATCCACACGCGCCTGCACTTCGGCCAGGTATTTCTCATTGTAGTTGTATGCCAAACGGCCGATGTAGCTGCGGCGGGTGAAGTTGAAACTGCTTCCGGAGTTATTCTTGTCGGTAGCCGCCGCGCCGCCTTGCGAAAGTTCGGGGGTAGATGCCGTAGGGAAATTGATCCGCGTTGCCCCGAATTTGGCCTCATTACGTTTGTTCTGCTCGTAAGCGACAAATGCGTTGATATTGTGCTTACCAATCGTTTTGAGGTAGTTCAAACGGAGGTTTTGCGTGATGTTGGTGATGTTGAGCTGCGACTGGTCAATGGACGCCGCACCTGCCGAGCCACCGGTAACCACTCCTGTGTAAGCGCCGGTTGTCTTGTTGTAGTTATAAAGCGTGTAAGGAATGCTGAACGACTTCGAGAAGTTGAACGACTTGTCCACCGAATAAAAACCATCTACCGAAAGGCCATCCACAAACGGCAGATTATAGCTCGCCCGCAGGATACCGTTGAAAATCGAAGTAGGGTTGCTCACGGTACCACCCATATTGGTTCCCAGCACTACGGGGTTCTGGTTCTCAACGCCGGTCGAATAATAGCCGTTAGGATATTGCGCGATCACAGTTGGGTAAGCGCGGTAAATCGAACGGAAGGTATTTCCCGCCGAAGAAATCGGGAAAGCGCGGTTTTCCTGACGACCGGAAAGCCCGAGGCTAACTTTGAAATCCTTGGTCACGTTGGCGTCGATATTCGAGCGGAAATTGTACTGCTTGTATTTCGTCGCACCATTTTTATACAACCCATCCTGGTAAATCGTCCCCAGCGACACGTAGTACTTCACGTTGTCCGTACCGCCGTTGATAGCCAGGTTATGCTGGTTTTGCAATGCGAAGTTTTTGAGCGCCTCCTTTTGCCAGTCGGTGTTCGGGTAATTCAGTGGGTCGGAACCGTTGCGGAACTTCTCGATTTCCTCCGCCGTGTAATGCTGGTTCATCCCGCCCGACGGATTGTTATAGTAATCGATTTCGTTCATGATCGTCGCATAGGTAGGCGCATCCGCAAGCTTGGGCAGGCGTGTAGCCGACGAAAAACCCTGGTTGAAGCTGTAAGAAATGACCGGCTTACCTGTCGTACCGCGTTTGGTGGTAACGAGGATCACCCCGTTGGCCGCGCGGCTTCCATAAACCGCCGCCGAAGCGTCTTTCAGGATCGAAATACTCTCAATATCGTTCGGATCGAGGCGATCGAGCCCTCCTACCTGGCCGGGAATACCGTCCACAACAATGAGTACGTCGTTGTTACCCGTCGTCGCAAAACCGCGCACGGTGTAGCTCGAACCATCATAACCCGGCTCGCCGCCGCGGTTGTTGGCTACAAAGCCCGAAAAACGGCCTGCCAGGGAGTTCGAAAGGTTGGGTTGCGGGCTTTTCACAATGTCTGACCCTTTCACTTCCGAAACAGAGCCCGTCAATGTGGCTTTTTTCTGCGTACCGTAACCCACGACTACGATCTCGTCCAGGGTTTTATCATTGGGAGCGAGTTTCACGTCCAGTTGAGAACGGTTACCCACCACAATTTCCTGGTTCAGATAACCGATGTACGTGAACACCAGGGTTCCATTGCCATCCGGCAGGTTGAGCGAATACTTCCCGTCCACATCGGTAGTGGTACCGGTGGAAGTGCCTTTCAGGATCACACTCGCACCGGGCAGGCCTTCGCCTGTTTCGGAAGTGACCGTACCCTTCACGTTAAAAGTGCCTTGCGCAAACGCTGAAAGGGAGGTTAAGGCGAAGAGCAGCAAAAAACACGTCACCTGAAAGGCGGCGCGGATGTCTACACGTGGGGCCATTCGAAACGCTGGCCCGTCACCTCTGTAAAAAGTTTTTTTCATACAGCTGTAAAAGTTGAATAATTGATGCCGATCAGTTCACAGGGCCAGCAGGCGGCTATTCTTGATTTAGTCATAAACCGGACTGCCCGCTCGCCGCTTTTATAAATTGATCAATCAAAAGTAGGACTATTTCAACCCGGCCATAGGGGGACATTTTCGCATTAAAGAGGGGGTGAATTCACAAAAAATGCCCGATTCTGTTGGAATCAGGCATGAAAAGCTGGGGATACTCCAATAAAGAGCCGACTCACACGGACTTTTTCCGGAAAAGGTCCTTGTCGATCGTGCTCCGCTCGTGGAAGGGCTTTCTGAATTTTTTCACATAATCCGAAGGCTTCATGCCAAACAGTTTCTGGAAATGCTCGCGGAAATAGCGGATGTCGTTGATGCCGACGCTGAATGCCGTTTCGCTGATCGTAATGTCGGTCGTGATAAGCAGCTGGGCCGCCTTCCGCAGGCGGATAAATCTTACAAAACTGGTAGCCGACTGCCCTGAAATCGACTTAATGCGGTTGTAAAGCGTAGAATGGCTCATTCCGATCTCGGCAGCAAGCACCTTAACATTGAAACCGGAGTCGGTAATGTGGTTCTCAACAATGCGGATACACTCGGTCAGGAACTCCTTATACTCGACTGAAATCTTGAAATCGCTCGTCTGCAAGGTGATTTCATTGTAAAAATACCTTTGGAGATCGTTGCGGTTGCGGAGGATCGAGGCCACTCTCGCCACCAGAATGTCCTTATCAAACGGCTTGCTGATGTAGTCGTCGGCACCGCCCTCGATGCCTTTCAGGCGCACGTCCTGCGAGGTGCTGGCCGTGAGCAGTATCACCGGAATGTGGCTCAATGCCATATCGAGCTTCATTTGCCTGCACAATTCGATGCCCGAAGTGCCGCCCATCATCACATCGCTGATCACAATATCGGGCAAATGATTCCGGACGAGTTCCAGCCCCTCCTCCCCGCTTCCGGCGTCGAACATTTTGTACTTTCCCGAGAAAATGGAGCTCAGGTACTGCCTGATTTCCGGGTCGTCGTCCACTACGAGCATGGTATGGCTTTCGGTCGAAGGCTCCTTCATGTCGAGCAGTTCGCTTTGCCAGTCGGGGAACGCGGGAGCCTTCACCGGCATTACCCCTTCCGAAAGCTCTTCCAGCAATACGGAGCCGCGTGTTTCACTTCCGCGGGCATAGGATACAAGATCAGGATGCGCCTTCCAGAGCAGTACGTGAAAGGTAGTCCCATGGTCCAGTTCCGATTCATACCGCAGCCGCCCGAAATGGTTCTCCACGAATGTTTTGGCCAGGTACAATCCAATGCCAAAACCTCCCTTTGCTGCGAAACGGCGGTCGGCATATTGGTGGAAAACTTTGAAAATATCTTCCCCCGCATCCGTCGGGATCCCGGGCCCGGTGTCGCTCACAACGATTTCCACTTGTTCAGCCAGGTCGTTCACCTGCACATGGACAGTCCCGTGCTCGGGCGTGAATTTCAATGCATTGGAAATGAGGTTAAAAATGGCTATTTCGGTTTTTTCCCAGTCGCAAACCACTTCCAGCTCGGTCTCGGGCAATGCCAGTTCGTAGTGAATGTGTTTTTGCTCCGCCTGGTGCAGGAAACATTGGAAAACCTCGGTAACCAGTTGCTGAAAGTTATGCGCGGCCGGTTTGAGCTGGTCGGTCTGCTGGTCGGCCTTGCGGAAGAGCAGCAGTTGATCCACGAGGCTGAGCAGGCGTTTGGCATTGCGGTAAATGATATGCATGTTGGCGGTGGCCGCCGACGAGCCGTCGGCAGATGGCGACACCGACGGGACGTCAGCGCCAACGGCGCTTTGCATCATCTCCCGTATTGGATTGATAATCAACGTCAGCGGCGTACGGAACTCATGCGACACATTTGTAAAAAAGGACAACTTCTTCTCGTTCAGCTCCATTTGCTGGCGTGTCTCCATCTGCGCGAGCTGCACATCGTACTTCATTTTTTCCTGCCCCAGCTTGTATTGCTGGTAGTAATAAAGCACGAGTCCGATCGTCAGGATATAGAGCAAATAGGCCCACCAGCTGTAATACCACGGTGGCATAACGCGGATCGGCAGCGACGCATAGTCTTCAAACCAGATGCCGTCCTGATTGGCCACCTTCACCTTAAATTCATAATTCCCGGACGGGAGGTAACGGTAAGTCGCCGAGCGCTCATTTTCCACGTAGTTCCAGTCTTTGTCCAGCCCTTCGAGCATATACGCGTAGCGTGTGAGCTCGGGATACGCGTAGTTCAATGCGGTGTAGTCGATGGAAAAAACGGGTTGGTCGGGCTTGATTGAAAACCGCCGCTGTTTGCCGAGGTATTCGAACAGTGAAATCGCTTCATTTTCTTTGTCTTTCCCAAATATCCTGATCCCGCTGATCATGACCTTCGGCTGGTAGTGTGATGCCCTCACCTGTTTCGGATCGAAAAGGTTCCAGCCTTCGGTCCCGCCGAAACTCATGAGGCCGCTTTTCGCATTCAATAATGCAGAGCCAGGATTGAATTGACCGCCTTGCAGGCCATGACTGGTATCAAAATTCTCGATCGAACCCATTTTCAGGTCGATCCGCGACAACCCTTTATTCGTGCTTATCCATACTTTGTCCAGGCTTTCCGGCTGGATCGCATTGATAACGTTACTGGCCAAACCGCGCTTTTCATCAAAAAAACGTACATTTTTCGCCCGGGTATCGAACAATAGCAGCCCATTTCCCTCCGACCCGATCCAAAGCCGATCGAGGCCATCCATATATAATGAGAAAACAATGCGATTCGATAAATAGGGCTCCTTACCCGCCGCATTGAACCACGGAACAAACTGCATGGTGCGGGTATTAAGGTAATTGAGCCCGCCGCCGTAGGTACCTATCCAGAGGTTTCCGTATCTGTCCTCCGTAATAGCCCGGACATCGTTCGCATTGATCGAACTGTTGGAAGGAATGAAATTACGGAACCTCCCCGTCCGCTCGTCGAGCAGGCTAAGCCCGCCGCCGTTCGTCCCAACCCAGATATTCCGGCGCCGGTCCTGGTAAATCACCCGTACGTCGTTTTTACCGAGCGAATGCGGGTCCGACGGATCTGCCGCATACCGCTTAAAGCTATCCGTGGCGGGATCATACCGAACCAGTCCCTTGGAATACGTCCCAAACCACAAGCGATCCTGCCTGTCGCGGTGCGCGGCAATAACGGCCCCGTCCGGCAGTTGACCCGGCTGTGCAGAAGCGGCATAATGCTTCAATACCTCGCCGGATGCGGTCGTTTTGTAAATGCCGTCCCCATCCGTACCGAGCCAGAGGTTGCCTTCTTTGTCGGCACACATTCCATAGTAGCGCAAATAGCTTTCGGCGCGGGAATCGATGGTTTTCTGTTCGAACTTCCTGAATTTTTCGGGTATGGCGCTGATCAGATACGTGCCCTCGCCATAAGTGCCGAGCCATACGTTGCGGTCCTTGTCAATATAAAGCGATTGCACCGAGCGCTGGGTAACGCCTTTGTTATCCTTGTCGCGCACTTGCTCGAAAACAAGCGCATCGGGTGACCGCACGGCCATTTGAGACAATGCCAGGCGGTAAACCCCGCCATCCTGCACACCGATCAGCAGGTTCTGTTGCCGGTCTTCTACGAGCGAAAGGTAAATATCGCTGTGATGAAATGTGTTGATATGCAAATCATAAAACCGGTTCTCAGCTCTTTTGAAGAGGATCAGTCCCCGTGAAGATGCAATCCACACATTCCTTAGATGATCTTCGTAAATGGCGTTGATCCGCGACGCCGGCACATTACCCGTATCCACTCCGGCCTTCACGAGCCTGCCGGAAGCGCCGTACTTCCACACCTCGATCCCGCTGTCACGCGAGCCGAGCCAGATCATTCCCTGCGAATCTTCGAAAACATTCAGGATCGAATTCGTGAAAAGCCCGGGCAGCGTTTGCTGGTTATGGTGTGTAAACTGATGGGTTTTGGTGTTGAACGAAGCGAACCCGGAGCCGTTCAGGGCAAGCCAGAGTCGGTCACCTTGGCCCTGACTGATGTCGCTCACATCGTTTCCGGCGCCGCTTTTGTTTTGAAATGGCTTGTACCGGTTGAAATGCTGGCTGGCCGGCACAAACTCGGCGATTCCATCGCGCGAGGAAACCCAAATGGTCCCGTTTTTGTCCCGAACGATAGATTTGACATAGTTTCCCGGCAAGCTGTGCGGGTCGTTGCGGTCGTACTTAAAATTTTTAAATGCAGTACCGTCGAACCGGCTCACGCCGTCGCCCGTGGCAAACCACATCAGGCCGTCGTTATCCTGTGCAATGCTGTTGACGACGCCAAACGACAGGCCTTCCCGGATCGAATAGCGAAGCACCCGCCCGGCGGCGTTGTCCGCAGCATACCCTGCCAGGGCTATGCAGCATAGGCTAAGTGTTAGTAAATTTGAAAATATGCGTTTCAACACCCGCATAACCCGCTTTTCTGACATATTTCCGAACGAAGTGGTCCTTACCCGCCCGGTTTTTTACAGGCGGAACTTCAAATATAACAGAATCGGCGCCGACTATTTAAAGGATACCTTCAACTTCTGCATGGCCTGGTTCCTGAAAAATGCCACCTCTCCCTCGCCCATCCAGTTTATCTCCTGAAAAACATCCATCAGCTCCGTCACATTGCCGATATCCCGGTGGTTCAGGACGCGGATCACATCGCCCGGCTTCATACCTGCGCGGGCTAGAATGCTGTTTTCCGGTACCGATTCCACTACTACGCCCTTCTCATCCGGTAGCCCATATGCCGAGCGGTCGCCCAGGCCGCTGACATTCCGCAGCTTACCGCCCAGCCATGCTGTTTCGGACGTGACCTTGCCATCGGCCACATTTTTGATCACCGGCAACGGAACCTTGGCCGCCTGGCTTTTCAGCTCGGGCGAAACGACGCCAAACTGATCCATTGGAAAATTCACAAACCCGATTTCCAATGCCGGGCTGCCTGGTTTCACCCGGTAGTCGCCTCGAGCAGCATCTTCAAACATCGGATCGCCCGCCAGGCTATGCGCATCGGTACCATTCTGACGGGCCTTTTCCAGCGCCTGCTGGTCGGGGAAAAGGTTGTAGTCCACTTCCTTGCCCCATTCATTCACCCGGATGGGCGCGTAAGGCTTGGTTACGATGTTTTTCCGGAACACATCCCCGCTTCGCGCAAACCATACGTGCGGATGAAAGGAGTTGTTGACCATGATATTGTTCTCCACCACCCGTTGAAAACCTTCGCGCAGTTTCAAACCGCCATTCAGGCATAAATTATTGTAAATGTGATAATTGGAACTACCGTCGTCCAGGTCGATATCCCAGCCGTGATCACAGCGAAAACGGTTGTTGCGGATGATGATCGTCTTGCCGGCGTCGAGCAGGATCAGCTCGGGATGTGCGGCTGTAAGGCTGTCCATCCTTTCGCGCACAGGATGCCAGAAACGGTCACGGCCCCAGGAATTAAACGACCCGTGATCGCCGGTTTCGAGGACGGTATCAAATACATCGTTGAATTCGATCACATGCCCGCCCCACGTGCCCTCACTCACATTAATGCCCGCGCGCGGGATGTTGTAAATGGTGTTATGGCTCACGGTGATCTCCATACTCATCGAAATCTCCACTCCCGCAACCTGCTTCTCTACGCGGCCCAGGCCGTGCATAAGGTTGTCGTAAACCCTGCATTGGGTCGGGTAATTGTTGGTTTTCGGGCCGGGCGTCTTGTCCATGCGGTCGTAAGGCACCGATTGGTTGTACTCAAAACTCGGCGAACGTACCGCGGCAGGATCACCCACAAAGCAAACCGCACTCGCACCGGTTTCGTCGAAATGGCAGCCCGACACCTCGCCGCCCCGGTTGTAATTGCTGAAAAACACGCCATTACCACCTGTCGCATTGAAATGGCATTTCCGGATGGCGCAGTTTTCAGTACCTTCCAGTAACACCGCCCCGCCGCGGTAAATAGCCCAGTCGCTGCGGAGCAGCGGTTCTTTGGTTTCCATAAAAGTGCGGAGGGTATGCGTAAGTTCGAGCCCCTCGATATGGATGTTCCGCACCGGCTTTTCCGCTGAACCGCGGAACTCGAACAAATGTCTGATCTGCGGCGTAAGCACCACGGGCGCATCCGGCGCGTATGCGTAAAGCGTGCGCGAGCCGGTGTCATAATACCATTCGCCGGGTGCGTCGAGCTCTTCCAGCAGGTTTTCGATGAAACGATATTTATCATGCATGCCCATCTGGCGGTTATTCTGGTAACCTCCTTCGAGCGCCAGGGTGGTGTCGCTGCTTTTGCCTGTCACACGGTAATGGTAATCGCCCCATTCGTGCTTGTGCATCGCATGAATGAATGCGCCGTCCGGCTTCTTCCAGGATTTGATTTGGGCTGCGGACAATACGTCCGCCGAATACCCGCCAAAATGGCTCGCCGCCGGGTCAAAATTCGGATAGCGCGCCATGTGCATCTTTTTCTTACCGATAAAGAGCTGGTCGAAAATGTAGTTACCATTAATCGTCGCCTTTTTCACATTCCCTTTGTATTCCAACCATTTAACGGCAACTGCCGCCGCCCCGCTGATGGTTACCTTCTCGCCAGGATAGGACTTGAAGGTAAGCGTCTGCCCTTCGCCGCGGGAATCCTCCGGTCCGAAAACCAAAGGGCCGGAAAGCGGGTAAGTTCCCCTCCGCAGAAAGACGTTAACCGCCCCGCGCACTCCACGTGCTTTATTGCGCGCAGCTTCAAGCGTTGCCAGCGGCTTCTCCCGCGACCCGGGGTTTCGATCGTTACCATCCGGCGCCACGTAAATGTCCGCGGCGAATAATGGGGCCACGAATACCGGGTAAATAATACATAATGCGATCGCTATCAGGCTTGTAATATTTTTACTCATAACTAAAAAACACGGCACCGCATGAATACCGGTCGCAGGACTTTTGCTTAGGGTGAATGGTCGCTTCAATGTAGGAATATAAGCCAATAAATCAACCACTGCCGACGGGAACAAGTGGTTGCCGGACACAGAAATACCCGCAAGATAATTAGCATGTCAACTATGAACAGCGGTTTTTGACACTGGATACGTCAATTATATATTTAAAAATTAATATAAGACGTACAATCGTCCTGACAACTACATAAAAATAAGCCCCCCTCTTCTAACATATGGAATTTACGCTGTTTCTGGATGAGAGCGGAGATCACGGTCTAGACAAAGTAGACCCGGGTTTTCCCGTTTTCACACTTTGCGGGATCATGTTTACCATCTCAGGATACAAACGAATGACAGACTGTCTCAACAGCGTTAAACATCACTTTTGGGGCAAAAAGGAAGTTATTTTTCATTCCAGGGATATTCGAAAGTGTAACAAAGAATTCTCAGTTTTACTTGATTTGGATGTTAAAAGGCAATTTTATGAAAGGCTGAATAGTTGCTTAAAAAATGGTAGTTATCGAATAATAGCTGCTGCAATCGATAAAAACAAACATATCCAAACATACGGGCACATTGCAGATAACCCCTACGAAATCGCCTTGTCCTTTATCATAGAAAGATCCATTTTTCTACTTGACGACGTAAAATCCACTTTCAAAACAATCAAGATAATTATCGAGAAAAGAGGCAAAAAGGAAGACTATCAGCTTGCGAGTCATTTTGAGAAAATCAAAGCGAGGGGAACCGGATTCATATCCCGCGAGCGAATACGGCGATATGACATGAAAATCGAATTCAGGAGCAAAAAAGACAACATAAATGGCCTGCAAATATCGGATCTTATTGCATACCCAATTTCCAACCACGTTATCCACCCGGAACGCGCTAATCCGGCCTTCGATCTTATCGCTGACAAGTTCTATCTAAAGGACGGTAAAAGATATGGTCTTAAAAAATTCCCATAATAAGCAAAAGAGCCATTCCAATCAGGAATGACTCTTTTTGCCGACCGGGGGACACCCCAATCCCAACACAATAATAAAAAAATAGAAGCTAATTTCAAAATCTCTGTTTCAATGACTGGCACGAGTCGTTGAAACAAACTACCAGCCCATATAATAAGTATCGCTCAGCCACGTCGGGCGGGTGAGGTGGAAATGGGATTCGAGCATTTTCTCCGCCTCGCAAAATGCCCCTTCTACCCAGCCTTGTTGATCGGAATAGGCCTCGCCTACGACATAAATGTTTTCGTCGGTATCGGGCTTGCGCATGTAGGGCATGACGTCCCAAACCGCAACACCGGCTTTCCAGGCGTGATACCCGGCACCGAACGGGTCATCGGACCAGTCGCGGAAATAGGTCACGTATGGTTCTGGGATTTCCACCTCGGCACCATGCAGTTCACGCAGTTGGTTCATAATTTCGTTCACCATCAGTTGTGTAGCCTGCTCTCTTTCGAGCGCTTTCAGCTCCGCGAGCGAGGCCGATTCTGCCGCACTCACTTTGAAAAGCACGGTATCGTCCGAAAGCGCCTTCCAGAACGTCTCCGTTTCCATATCCCCGTAGCTGCCCAGCAGCATCGAGTTGTCGTTCTGCGGATCGGTACCGAAATAGTAGCATTGGCGCATCGGAAGGTCGGTGATCGAATGTCCGGAATCGATGCCCAGCTTTTTCCACCACGGCTCCCGGAAGCCCATCAGTATTTTGAATGCAGGCTCCATGATCACCGAGCGGATATTGCGGTCGAGGACGGTGTTTTCGTTGGAATTGAAAAAAAAGTTCTGCTGATCGAGCAGTTCGAGCGACTTCCGCGGCATACCCAATATAATATGATTGGCATAGGCATGCCAGATCTGGTTGGCCGGAATGTTCAGGAACGTGAGCTCATAGCGGTAGTGCTCCCGCTGGTCGTGGCCTTTCGAGAAAGTCAGCAGCTTGTTTTCCGACCAGATACACGCCCCCGGAATGCCCATGTATTGGTTCGCCAGCGCATACGCAATGCAGTCATAGCCTTCCTCGATGGTTTTGTAAGTAACATCAGCCGAAAAATCGCCTACCATATAAGGAAATGCTTCCGCAGCATTCCAGTTGATCGTGTTGGAATAATATCCCCCTGCATTGGCCACGAAATTGTACCCTTCCTGCGAAACCTGGTCCTTGATAAGGTTCCAGAAGCCGAGGTCGTTCACTTTGCGGCCGTCGTAAGGTGAACCTGGAAAATGGTAAGTGAGGTTGGGCTTCACCTGGTCCCAGTTTTCGCTGGTCAGTTTGAATTCGTAGTCATACTCGCCTTTTTGAACAGCCAGGCCGGGAAAGTTGCTCACAAACCAGGGATCGGCCATTAGTACATCGTAGATGATCTTGTTGAAAAGCTGGTCGGAGCTGAAACCAATGTCGTCGTCGTTGAGATAGTAGCGGGTTACCAGTCTCTCTCCTTTGTCCTGCGCCACATTCCAGGCATTCTGTTTGAAATGCTGCTTGCGCAGGTAAAAAAGCAGGTCGGCAGGATTTCCCATAGGGAAAGGTACGGGTGTCATGTGGTCTTTGAGCACGGGAGTACGTTTGCTCAGGTCTTTTTCGGTCAGCGGATAACCTTCGATGAGCGTCGTCACGATTTCCTGCGAGGTGAGGTAACGCATGCCCCCCAATTCTCCCCAGAAATTCATTCCCGGCAAGATCACCGATTCGAGCCGCCCGCCGAGCCGCTCGCTCATGTCGAAGATCTGGACCTGGTCGCCGGTGTACTTGCCCACATCGGTAAGACGGAAGGCGCTGTACAAACCCGAGGTTCCCGCACCGATGATCGCGACTTCCGTCTGCAAGCCGGGCTTCATCCCATTGTTTAGTGGCGTGTTTTTATTCATGTTGATGGTTTTAAATGGCTTTGAAATAATTGTAACCCAGCTTGAACGGTGAAATATCAAACGTAGAATGGCCGTCGAGCGCCAGCTCGGTCAGTATTTTGCCCAAAAACGGCGTAAACTTGGCCGCCCAGCCGGTAGCGTACACCACGATGTTCTGATGATTAGGCACATAAGGAGGCGCAAAGTCGATGAGCAATTCCTTGTCCGGGATCCTGCTCAACGCAATCAGGCACGTGGAAGTGAAATAAGGCGTCGGATCGAGGCCCGTCATGTGGTCGCGGACCCAGGCGGCCGTGTAAGCGAGCTCCTGCGGGTTAGGCACGAGCGTGCGCTGCTCGGGGCTCGTAAGCGGATCGATCACAAAATCGGGCGCCACGCGGATATACTCCGGATGATCCCAATCCACGCCCGGGAAACCATAAAACTGGTTGCCATTCGAGCCGATCGCATTCTGGAATACAAACCACGTCGGGTACTGGATCTTCGGATCGGTCTTTTTGAAATAGCACGAGGACATATTCCAGTAAGTCGCTTCGATCGTAAATCCGAGCAGGTTAATCACGCCATCGATATACGGGCCAGGTACCAGCACCAGTTTTTCACTCGTAAAAACCCCTTTCGGCGTGGTTACGTTAAACAGTTTCCCGTCCTGCTCGATGCCCGTCACGGGCGACTCGTCCCGCAGCGTCGTGTACGGGTCACGCTCACAGGCCTGGTACAGGGTTTCGATCGTCGCGCGGAAATCGATGCTGGCGCCGTCGGCCTGAAAAAGCCCCGTGTAGGTCTCCGGCAGATCCCGGAAGTGGTATTGCACCTCAATTTCCTTTGCGGTAAGGCTGGTATAGGGCACATTCAATGCTTTGAGCGCTTGCTCCGCCTCGGCGATGTTGCCCTCGGTGGAATGCACCGACGGGTCGCCAAACCAGAGCGTGCCCACTTTGTCGAGCAAGGTCCTGGGCGTAAGGGTTTGGAGCTCGTCCCAATAGGGCTGCGCGTCCAGCGCCATTTGAACCATATATTCCTCGGGGTACGGAATGCGGTATTGCCGCGAAACGCCCGCCGAGCTGCCCAGCTGGTTTTTGAAGTTGAACTGTTCCAGAACCAGTGTTTTCGCTTTTCGTTTTCCCAGATGGTAACCGGTGGAGAGGCCAATCGCCCCTCCCCCGACCACGATCACATCAAAATGATGATCTGCTGGTTGCGCCATGGATATCCTATTTATTGTGAAGGTTTTAGGAATTGCTTATTGTTTCACCAGCGTATTGATATTCACATGCGGCCACTCAATCAGTTTTGACGGGTCATGGAACTGCGGGATGAATTCGATGATGGAGTTCTGCGAGTATTGCAGTTGCAGGAACGAGCCGCCGGTGTTGGGGTTCTTTACGGTTTCGATCCAGAACGTCGCCTCGAAGCTCGTCGTGTTGGCATTTTGAACGATGAACGGAATGTTGGTAATACCGCCCTTATTGGCTGTACTGACCGAAATCGTAGTCGTCGAAGTAATCGTTTGGCCGGCTATTGCATCGCGCAGCGTGGCGTTCGGGTTCACCTTGTTGAAACCTTCCAGCGGCGTCAGGTAAGGATCGGTGTAACCCAGCGGCTTGGAGCCCGGACCCGTGATGGGCAATGTGCTGATATCCGGAATGGTGGGTGCACCAGGCGTTACCGACGACCCGCCCAACGCCAGCAATGAATCTCCGTGCGGTACCGAAGCCTGGCGTGCAATGCTGAACTCGTCCGGGCAATCCTGCAACAGCAGCCAGGTTCCGTTTTCGGCATGGAGTAAGCTGCCGTCGACATTGCTGTGAATGGAAAGGCTGTACAGCAGCGTCGGCACCTGCTGTACGATGTGCGTTCCGCGGTTGGGTGTGGGCGTGCTCAATGGCGTCACGGTGAGCGTTTCGGTGTATGGCTGCACCAATAGCAGGAAACCGCCTTTCTGGTTAGGGACGGCAACCAGGTTCCAGCCCTTGCGGCCCACCCAGGTACCGATCAGGTCGGTCAGCGGACCGAACATCGAAACGGTTTCATCGGGGGCACCGCCTAAACGAACGGTTTGAAGGGCATTACTAGTAACTTTTAACATGGTGTATGATGGTTTAAGTGAAAAAAGAGAATGCGTACCGGGCACTCATGGCCTGTCAATCCGATCGTTACCAACCTGCCGCAACTCACCTGATCCGGATCTCACCATGCCGTTCATTATAGAACTAGTTTTATAACATTTGACAAACTAGCTCAAATAAGATGTATCCAAACTATTACTACTTTCGAACTTATTTAACGGTCGAAGACTTTCGCGGCGCAACGATTTAGCGATGTGCATTTCCGTAGTCAGGAATAGTCAGGGGTTGTCAGGTGTGGTCAGGAATAGTCAGGTGTGGTCAGGTGTTGTCAGGCGTAGTCAGGTGTGGTCAGGTGTGGTCAGGGATAGTCAGGTATGGCCAGGTGTGGTCAAGGGATAGTCAGGTGCGGTCAGGTATTGTCAAGTGGTGCCAGGTTTAGTGGTGTGGTGAGGTATACTCAATGCGATTCCCACTAAAATCGCGTAGCGATGTAATATTGGTAGCACTCGATTCCAATAGCGTATTTCTCAAAATGCCGTCAGGCATGCAACAACAGCGCGTCGTTGTCGCGTGCCTGACGGCATTTTGAGGCAATCGGCTCACTTGCGTTTCCTACCAACATTACATGCCTCACGGCATTTGTTTCTCAACGAATAAAAACGAACCATACCTGACCGCACCGACCACATCTGACAACACTGGACTATTCTTGACAACACCTGACCACACCTGACTACACCTGACTACACCTGACCACACCTGACCACACCTGACTACGCCTGACAACACCTGACCACGCCTGACAACACCTGACCACGCCTGACAACACCTGACTACACCTGACTACGCCCGACAACACCTGACTACACCTGACAACGCCTGACCACGCCCGACAACACCTGGTCAAGAATTGCAGCCTCGCGGCACCTTCCGGCAGTCCGCTAAAATTCGACACCCTACAATATGTCCTACAAAAGGAATTATTAGCTTTACAGCCGAAACCTATTTCTGGTCGGGGCGTCCGGCTGCTGCATGTATGAGTGATCTGAAAAACGATATCCGGCCGTTGGAGCCTTCCACGATGACAGACCTGGTCGAATCCCGGCTGCGGGAGTATTTGAAACGGAAGTCGTTCGTGCCCGGCGACGCCCTGCCCAAGGAGCAGGAACTGGCCGACGCCCTCGGTGTGAGCCGCAACGTGGTGCGCGAGGCGCTGAGCCGCCTGCGCATGCTCGGGATGATTGATACGCGCAAAAAACGGGGTATGCTGCTCGCACAGCCCGATATTCTCGGCTCGCTCGAACGCGTCCTCGATCCGCTCCTGCTCGGCAAAAACACATTGAAGGATATTTTCGAACTGCGGCTGGTATTGGAAATGGGCCTCGCCGACCTGCTATACCTCCGCAAAACGCCCGAAGACATCGCCGCGCTGGAAGACATCGTGGCCCGGGAGGTGAACAACCAGCAGAAGCCCTTCCGGGTAGAACACGAAATCGCTTTCCATGGCAAGCTCTACCAGATGACCGGCAACGATACCTACATGCGTTTCCAGAAAATGCTGCTGCCGGTGTTCGAGTACGTGCTCGATTTTGAAATGCAGGCGAACGGCCAGGCCGACGTTGGCGAGGTCACACACCGCAACCTGGTTGAAATCCTGAAAACCGGCGATTCGGAGGATTTCCGCCGCGGCATGAAAGCGCATTTAAAACCCCATTTCGATCGGCTGAAAGTCTGATGTCAGCATTTTGGTGCCGTCGCAAATCGGTAATATAGCCGTCGTCGTTACATGCCCAGGGGCATTTGAAATTGCCTTGGTCAACGATTTTTCTACCAACATTACATCGCTACGCGATTGAGGCAAATTACATATTCTGGTTATGCAGGGTAAAAGTATATCGCTGCGTGATTCCGCTATGGATGCAGGCCGTCGCGGCCTTTGATTGAAAGCCCTAAATGCCGTCAGGCATGCAACATTGGTAGAAAAGAGTACATGCGAGATTCAGAAATCCTGTCAAGGATGCAACAACGGATTTAGACGCGCACATTCCAGCCAACATTTTGCATTATTTTCTGAATAAATATTTGGATGTTCAGTCTCAATGATTTTACATTTACTAATATGTAGAACATAACTACTAATTATGATCAAAAAGACATTCCTGATCCTGATCTTCCTGAGCGCCACTCGTGCATTCTCACAAGACATTCCCCAAACACGCGCGTTGTTCATCGCCGGCGAGGATGGCTATAAAAGTTACCGCATCCCTTCGCTCATCCGGGCTAAAAATGGTGCATTAATTGCCTTTTGTGAAGGCCGGAGAGAAGGAGCCGGCGACGCGGGCGACATTGATCTGCTCATGAAACGCTCGACAGATAACGGCAAAACATGGAGCCCGCAAACGGTCGTGTGGGACGATGGGGCCAATACCTGCGGCAACCCCTGCCCGGTACTCGATGAGCAAACCGGCGAAATACTCCTGCTCCTCACGCATAACCGCGGCGACACGCCCGAAAAAGACATTATTACCAAAAAATCCGAGTCGACCCGGACGGTATGGCTCTCCCGGAGCTCCGACAACGGTGTTACCTGGGCCAAGCCGGTTGATATAACCCAAACCACCAAGAAACCCGAATGGGGCTGGTATGCAACCGGCCCGGGCGTTGGTATTCAAATACAGAACGGCCCGCGCAAAGGTCGCCTCGTGATCCCCTGCGATTTCAGTTACGACGACCCGAACGGCAAAGTCCGCAACGGCCCTTTCGAGTACGGCGCACACGCGATTTACAGCGACGACCACGGCAAAACGTGGCAGCTCGGCGGGACGATCACACCAAAAATGAATGAATGCCAGGTCGTTGAAGTTGCTGACGGCAATGGCACGCTGCTGATGAACATGCGCTCCTACTTCGGTCGCGGACGGCGGGCGCAATCGTTGAGTTATGACGGGGGCGAGAGCTGGACGGCGCCGGAGGACATTCCGGAGCTTGTAGAACCGGTATGCCAGGCTTCGCTCATCCGCTACCGGCGCCGGAATTCAAAAGGCCTTGGCGCCATGCTCTTCCTCAATCCCGCCAGCACCACCAAACGCCATAATCTGACGTTAAGGGCAAGCTTCAATGACGGAAAAACGTGGCCGGTTATCCGCACCATTTTCCCCGGGCCATCGGCCTATTCATCCATGGCGGTATTACCCGACGGCAATATCCTTTGCCTTTATGAAGCGGGGAAAACCAGCGCTTACGAGCAGATCGTGCTGCAAACGATCACTTCGAAATGGCTGTTCTGGCCTGACAAATAGTTGAATTTCAATACTTCCATTCCATATGAGTATCATCCAACACACCGACGGCCTCATTGCCGCGCTTTTCACACCGCTTCATCCCGACGGCTCCGTACATTACGAACTGCTGCCTGCATTGGTCGAGCATTTGATCACCAACGGCAATTCGGGCATTTTCATCTGCGGCAGCAACGGCGAAGGCCCCAACCTCACCCTCGAAGAACGCATGCGCGTTGCCGAAACCGTGATCACTGCCGGCAAGGGTCGCCTGCGCATGATCGTACACGTGGGGCACGCGAGTATCGCGGAAGCGCGCAAGCTGGCCCGTCACGCGCAGGAAGCGGGGGCAGACGCCATTTCGTCCGTCGCAGCATTCTATTTCAAACCCACCTCCGTACAAAACCTCGCAGACTGCATGACCGACATCGCAGCCGGCGCGCTGGAACTGCCTTTCTATTATTACCATATTCCTTCACTCACCGGCTTTTCCGTGGACGTACTCGACTTTGTGCGCATTGCTGAAAAGCAAATCCCCAACTTCGCCGGCGTAAAGTACACCGCGGCAACGCTTTGGGAATACCAGGAATGTCTGAACTATGAAGGTGGTAAGTATGATGTATTATATGGTTTTGATGAAAACCACCTGCCTGCATTATCGATGGGCGCCAAAGGCTGCATCGGCAGCACTTTCAACTTCGCAGCTCCATTCTATTTAAAAGTAAGGCAGTACTTCGAGGCGGGGGAGATTGAAAAGGCGCGGGAACAAATGCTGTTCTGTGTAGAAATGGTGCGCGTAGTGGTACAGTATGCACCGATTCCCGCTCAGAAAGCAGTGATGAAAATGCTCGGCTTCGATATGGGCCCGTGCCGGCTGCCCCTCGCAGCATTACCCGACGACCAATACCAGGCGCTGCACCGGCAACTAACTGATATCGGCTTTTTTAAATTCCTGGCCACTGGCGAAGCCACTCATGACCACCCATGACTACCCATGACAACACCTGACTGAATGATTGAATGATTGAATGACTGAATAACTGAAAGACCTGATGAGCCGCTTCCTTTTTGTCCTGACGATTTTCCTGCACACTTTGGTTTCCAATGCACAGCAAGCCGGTCGGTCGCCGCTTATATGGAAAGACCTTCCGCCGCTGCCCGATGCCGTGGGATTTGCCGGCGTCTATGCGGGTGTCAGCAACGGTGCGCTGATCGTTGCCGGCGGCGCCAATTTTCCAGGCAATGCAGGCCCTTGGGGCGCGGCACCGAAAACCTGGTATGATGCGGTTTTTGTACTGGAAAATCCGTTGGGGAGCTGGAAAAAGGCGGGGAAACTACCGCGGGCGATGGGCTATGGCATTTCACTCACCACACCGGAGGGCATTTTTTGCCTCGGAGGTGCCGACGGATCGCACCATTACAGCCAGGCATTCTTCCTTCAATGGAAAAACGGACAGGTCACAACCACACCCCTCCCCGCTCTGCCTGTTCCGCTTGCCTATGCATCGGGCGCATTGCTGGGTGATAAAATATATGTAGCGGGCGGCACCAGCACACCGTCGGATACCCTGGCATTGAGCCGCTTCTGGGAATTTGATTTACACCAAAAACAATGGACCGAGCTGCCTGCATTACCCGGAAATGGCCGGATACTGGCCGTCGGCGGCGCACAGGACAGTCGTTTCTTCGTTTTGAGCGGTGCCGAGCTGCATTACAATGCCATCACAGGTGCGGTACAGCGTACCTATTTAAAAGAATGCCTCGCCTATAATCCGGCATCCAAAACCTGGAAACGCATTGCTGACTTGCCCCACGCGGTAGCGGCTGCGCCCTCCCCTGCGTACGCGGCAGGGCAGTCGCACCTGCTCGTCGTGGGCGGGGACGACGGTGTGCATGCGCAACGCGTGATGGAACTACGCGAAAAGCATCCCGGGTTCCAGAGCGAAATCATGGCCTACCACAGCATTACCGACACCTGGGCCCCATTCGGGGTATTTCCAGGAGGAAAAGCCCCCGTTACGACGCCGCTCGTGACCTGGAATGGGCAGCTGGTGATCCCTTCCGGCGAAATTCAGCCCGGTATCCGTACGCCCCGGATAATCGCGGGCAGTCCGGAGGTGAGTACAGGCACATTCAACGGGATCGACTGGGGCGTGGTGGCAATTTACTTTCTGCTGGTACTGGGCATCAGCATTTATGTTTCCCGCAAAATGAGCGCCAGCACCGACGATTTCTTCCTCGGAGGCCAGAACATCCCCTGGTGGGCGGCCGGACTGAGCATTTTCGGGAGCAAGCTGAGCGCGCTCACATTCATTGCGATTCCCGCAAAAACCTACGCCACCGACTGGGTATACATTTTTGCCAATGCGATGATCGTCGTCGTGGCGCCGATCGTGATCTGGTTTTTCCTCCCCTATTTCCGCAAACTGAAAATCACCAGCGTGTACGAATATCTCGCGTTCCGGTTCAGCAAAACAGTGAAACTGGTCGGCAGCCTCACATTCGTTGTTTTTCAGGTGGGAAGATTGGGGATTGTGATTTACCTCCCCGCATTGGTACTGAGCACGGTTACGGGCATGAACCTCATGCTTTGCATTGTCCTTACCAGCCTCATTACCACGGCCTACACGATCTCCGGCGGCATTGAAGCCGTGGTTTGGACCGAGGTAATGCAAGTGGGCGTGCTGCTGGGCGGGGCTTTTGTCAGTTTGTTCTTCATTGCCCATGCATCCGGGGGCTTCGACGCACTGTTCGGGCAGGCGGGTAATGCGGGTAAATTTCATATGGTCAACAACGGCTGGGCCATTACCGAGCCCGTGCTGTGGGTGGTGCTGGTGGGCAATTTCCTCACGCAGATCGTCACCTACACGTCCGATCAGGTGGTGGTGCAGCGATACCTCACTACGCCCACCGAGGCGGAAGCCCGCCGGTCGGTCTGGACCAATGCATTCCTGGTTATTCCCGCGACGTTGATATTTTTCCTCGTTGGGACCGCTTTATGGGTGTATTTCAAACAAAGTCCTCACCTCCTGAACCCAATGGCGCGTACCGACGATATCTTTCCCTGGTTTATCTCCACGCAACTGCCCGCCGGCCTGCGCGGATTGGTAATAGCAGGCCTTTTCGCGGCTACCATGTCAACGATCAGCTCGTCCATGAACTCCATTGCCACGGTCGTCACCACGGGTTTCTTTCAGCATTTTGTTCCCCATTCCAGCGATCTGCAGCGCTTTCGCTTTGCCCGCTACACCACGCTCGTATTGGGTGCGGCGGGAATCGGCATTGCGGTGTGGCTCGTTTTTATGGAAAACAACAGCATATGGGACCAGTACCTGAAACTGATCGGCATATCCGGCGGCTGCCTGGCGGGAATGTTTGTGGCGGGGATATTTGTTCCCTCCATTCACAGCACGGGCGTCCTCGCCGGCTTTTTCCTCAGTGCGGTGCTGCTCTATTTCGTGCAGGCTAACGGCTGGGTACATTTCTTTCTGTATCCCGGTGTCGGCATTTTCGGATGTGTGATTTTCGGGTGGCTGATAAGCAAAGCCTTCCCCCGGCCTTCGTGAGCACGTTTTTAGAAAAAACTACACACGCGGCATTTTATAGCCATTATGGTATTCGCTGGTCATCAATTTATTAGCCATAGGATCATCAAACTCCCCTTTTTGAGCATTCCAATGAAGCGTATTGCCCGTTCGGTAAGCGATATTGCCCATTTGTGAAAGCGTTGCTACTTCTGCTCCTGCCTGTATGGGTGCATGCAGGTCGTCCATGCGCCGCGAGCGGATCACTTCTACAAAGTTTTTGGCGTGCTCATCCAGGCCATTATCCGACGATTTCGTGAGTGGAACCCCCTCCATCCGCTTTTCGTAAGGAACCGCTTCCCAGCCCTCGCGGTCGACGATGAGCGTGCCGTTCTCGCCCAGGAATGCGATGCCGTGCTGGCGGTTGTAAATACCGGCACCATAACCTATCACATGCTCCCATTGGATGTTAAAATCGTCGTATTCGAAGAGGGCCGTCAGTGTGTCGGGCGTCTCGGCACCGGGATTACGAAGCATGGCCCCACTGGCACTCACACGTTTCGGCGTGGCGTTTGCCTTCATACCCAGCAATGCATAATCGAGCAAATGCACGCCCCAATCAGTCATGATACCGCCTGCATAATCCCAAAACCATCGGAACGAGCCATGAAAACGGTTGGGGTTAAAAGGCCTCTTCATCGCGGGGCCAAGCCACATCCCATAATCGACGCCCGCAGGAGCGCTGCCGTCAGGCTGTTTTAAAATAGGATTACCATAATTAAAATACCCCCATACTTTCACCAGCCCCACTTTTCCCAGCTTTCCCGAATGCACGAAATCAACGGCGTCGCGGAAATGTTTCTGACTGCGCTGCCATTGCCCCACCTGCACGACCCGGTTGGTCCGCTGCTGCGCCGCTACCATCGCCCGGCATTCGGCAATGGAGTTTCCGATCGGCTTTTCGACGTACACATCCTTACCCGCATCGCATGCCTCGGCCATCATGAGGCAATGCCAATGGTCGGGCGTGCCGATCACCACAGCATCGATATCCTTGCTATCCAGGATCCTCCGGTAATCATTGAAAGTCTTAACCTGCATTCCTCTCCCGGCCAGTTCCGCCGCGCGTTTGTCGAGCACATTACGGTCGACGTCGCACAGCGCCACACATTCTACACCCGGGTTCTTCATCACCGCGTTGACGTCTGCCCACCCCATACTGTTGATCCCGATCGCCGCCACCCGGATCCTATCGGCGGTCGACGCTCCGGCAGAGCGGATTGGCCTGCCGGCATGTGCCAAGTCGGTGATAATAGGCGAAATAGCAGTGCCACCGGCAACAGCCGCGGCAGTATGAATGAATTTTCTTCTGGAAATAGTCATGACAACTCGACTGGATGATGAGAGCAAAACAAAGCAGGTTTTCGCGCACTTTTACCGCTGGTTTTACACAAAGTATTCTTGTAATATTTCAAATGTCAATCTGACAAATCTCATGGTTTAATTTGGTATTGCCGGGAAAAAGTATGGCTTTCCCTATAAAAATCCGGAATGACAACGTTCCCGGCAACGTCTGCGTAAAAAAATCGGCCGAATGCATTGGTCACCATTAAAAATGGATTCAAATTAAGTCCGGGCCGGGGTGACGCACCTGACCTCATATCGGAAAAATCCAATTTAGAAACATCCGGTAAATCCTTTTTTCACAGTATCGGTAGCCGCTCATGAACCTCAAATCTCTCCCGGACCAACACCTTGTCGAAGCCCTGCGCGACGACGACGGCCTGGCGTTCCGCGAGATTTACCAGCGTTACTGGAAAAAAATGTACCTCCTCGCCCTCCGCAAGATCGACGACCGGGAGGCCGTGGAAAGCATTGTCCAGGATGTATTCCTGCGGTTGTGGGAACGCCGCACTCTTTTGCAGATCGACAATCTCGAAGCCTACCTCATTACGTCGGTGAAATACACGTGCATCAACCATTTCAAATCGGCGATGGTGCATGAAAAATACCTCACGCACGCGTTCTCCGGGCATTCCGACGCGACCTACACCACCGAAGATCAACTGAATGCCAGCGAGCTGATGAACAATATCGAGGCCCGCCTGAGCCACTTTCCCGAAAAAGCACAGACCATTTTCCGCCTCCACCGCCTGGAAAACCGCTCCACCAAAGAGATCGCCCAACAAATCCAAATGCCCCAACGGACCGTAGAACACCATTTAAGCCTCGTCGTAAAAGCGCTGCGGTCTTATTTGAAGGATTATTTGTGAAAGGGAAAAAGGGAGGAAAGGGAGGATGGAGGAATGGGTTCCTGCCATTGCGCTGGTGCAAATCTCTCGATTTGCATATACTGTTTGCAGGCCTCCGACTGGCGGGTAATGCAAGACGACTATGCATTAACGATCGGACAGAAACATTCCTTTCGGTCTAATAGAATGCCGTCAGGCATGTCATATCGGTAGTGAGATCATCAGGCGAAAATCTTTCACAAATGCCCTTGGGCATGTAACAACCACACATTGCAAAGCGCCAACGCTATCACGGTCGTTACATCCCTGACGGGATTCCGGAACATTTATGGTGTTCGTATCTACTACCAATATTACATCGCTACGCGATTTGATTCTTACGCTGGGGAAGGAGCGCGAAGGTCGGCCGTTGTGCTATTTCGCCGCAGCGCGGCGACCTGTTTGTAGCAAAAGCCATTTCCCGGAATTTCCGGGCTCCGGAGGAGCCTCCTTCCCTCTTCAAGGATACTCCTCCGGAGTAAGGCCATCGTCGTTTCATTTTTCTATAAAAAGGATGCCCCTCCGGGGCTCGCAAGGTGTTAACTACAAGCCCTATTTCTTCCGTTTTTTCCTCTCATCTTCCATCTCCAATCCTCCATCCTCCCTTTCCTCCATCTTCCCTTTGCTCCATCTGCCATTGCGCTAATGCAAATCTCTCGATTTGCATATACTGTTTGCAGCCCTCCGGCTGGCGGGTAATGCAAGACGACTACGCATTAACGATCGGACAGAAACATTCCTTTCGGTCTAATAGAATGCCGTCAGGCATGTCATATCGGTAGTAAGATCATCAGGCGAAAATCTTTCACAAATGCCCTTGGGCATGTAACAACCACACATTGCAAAGCGCCAACGCTATCCCAGTCGTTACATCCCTGACGGGATTCCGGAACATTTATTGTGTTCGTATCTACTACCAATATTACATCGCTACGCGATTTGATTCTTACGCTGGGGAAGGAGCGCGAAGGTCGGCCGTTGTGCTATTTCGCCGCAGCTCGGCGACCTGTTTGTAGCAAAAGCCATTTCCCGGAATTTCCGGGCTCCGGAGGAGCCTCCTTCCCGCTTCAAGGATACTCCTCCGGAGTAAGGCCATGGTCGTTTCATTTTTTCTATAAACAGGATGCCCCTCCGGGGCCCGCAAGGTGATAATTACAAGCCCTATTTCTTCCGTTTTTTCCTTCTCATCTTCCATCTCCAATCCTCCATCCTCCATCCTCCCCTTCCTCCATCCTCCCTTTCTCCCCCTATTTGCACAAAAACCAGAACTTTCAACGCCAAACGCCCATAAAACATAATTTATCCAATAATATTTAAAAAGTTTTGCGGATCAGAGGGCTGGCATTTGACTACTCGTTAAAAACCAAGCAGCCAACCATCGGCCATGAACCGGGAACAATTCGCAGCATTATTGGAGAAATATCAGGAGGGCCGATGCACCGAGCAGGAAAAACAGCTGGTCGAGCATTGGTTTGCACTGCTGGAAAACGAAAATGGCGAGGAAGTTTCCAAAGACGAACTCAATGGCGCCGAAGAACGGATGTGGGCTGGGATGCAGGAAAGAGCCGACCTTCCCGACCTCCGAGAGCGGGACAATAACAATCCCTTTCGATCCATTTACATCCGATGGGCCGGAATGGCAGCCTCCCTCCTGCTGATCGGCTGGTTTTTCGCGGGGAAGATCTTCGACCGCCATGTGCCGCTAACGGCTTATACCTGGGAAGAAAAACGGAACGACGGTCCTGACATCCTGCCTGTTATGCTCGAAGACAGCAGTGTGGTGGAGCTTCGTCCCGGCAGTTCGCTGCGCTATCCCAACCGTTTTGAAGGAAGTAAGCGGGAGGTGGTGTTAAAGGGAGATGGCTTTTTCAGCATTCGTAAAAATTCCCAAAAACCTTTCTACGTGCATTCAGGTGGTGTTACCACGAGGGTATTAGGCACGAGCTTCCATGTGACCACGGCGTCGGACGGTCTGCAAACGAAGGTGGAAGTCGTAACCGGACTCGTCTCGGTTTACAGTGAAAAAACGAGCGAAGAGGCCGTCGACATGCTCATTAGCCCCAACCATACGGCCACATTCGACCGCAACTCAGGGAAATTCACGCCCGGACTGTCCGAACATCCCCGATTGCTGAACACCCATGTCTCCTTCCAATTCCATAATGCGCCGCTGGCGCAGGTCGCGCAGCATATGCGCGATGCCTGGGGCGTAACCGTAGAGGCCGAAGACAGCCAGATTATGAATTGCCCCCTGACGGCCGACCTGAGCGGACAACCACTCTACACGCAGCTGGATATCATTTGTGCGGCATTAGGCGCAAAATACAAAGTCCGTGGCTCGACGATCCGCATTGCGGGCCCGGGATGCAAAATGCGCGGAACAACCGCTTTTCAAACACGTAAACCCAGTCCTATGCAAACATAGCCGCAAACGAAAACGCTGGCCATGCAGCGAACATGGGCCAGCGCCAGCAAATCCCGCGAGGCCGACAGCGAATCGTGCCTTTTCGGGAGCTTCATTTTATCAAATCTCCATTTAATAAAACATTTAAAGGTATGAAAAAAACGGAACCTTTACTTTTCAGGGCCTGCCGGCGCACGAAAGCCGCCGGAAACTTACTGCTGCGGATCGCCGTGGTGGCGCTGCTGGCTTGCCAGTCCGTCCTCGCCGCCGACCAGCAGGAGGTGATGGCACGGCTTGTCACATTGAAATTCCAGAACCAGCGCTTCGAAAAGGTTATCAATAGCATTGAAAGGCAAACCAAAGCCCGCATTGTATACAGTTCGGAGCGGGTGAATGTGAGCCGGAATGTGAGTGTGGAAGTCACTAAAAAACGGTTGGACACTGTGCTGGACGAGATTCTTGCCCCGCTGAACCTCACCTACCGCGTCGTGGGCGGACAAATCGTGCTGGAAAACGCAACCCGTGAAGAATCAGCGGTGCCTGCAAAATCACAGGCCATCGACCGGACCGTAACCGGCGTGCTGACCGACGAAAAGAATGCCATACTTCCGGGTGTGAGCGTGATCCTGAAAGGTACCAACCGCGGGACCACCACCGACGGCCAGGGCAAGTTCAGTCTGCTCGTTCCCGACGATGCGACGGCCATACTGACCTTCTCGTTTGTGGGTTACCAAAGCCAGGACGTCGTTTTGGGTTCGCAAACCACCTTCAATATTTCGCTGAAACCGGATGTGAGTGCATTGGAAGAAGTGGTCGTGATCGGTTACGGCGCCGTGCGCAAGCGTGACCTTACGGGGTCGGTGGTGCAGCTTAAAAGCGAGCAGCTGAAACAGGTACCGTCCAACAACGTCCTCGACGCCGTGCAGGGCAAGATCGCCGGTGCAGACATTACGCGCAGCAGCGGGCAAGCCGGTGCGGGCGTGAACATCACCATCCGTGGTAACCGTTCGATAGGCGGCAATAACTCGCCGCTCATTATTGTCGACGGCGTACAGTATGGTGACCTGGCCGATATCAACTCGAATGACATTGAATCGATGGAAGTGTTGAAAGATGCTTCTTCGATTGCCATCTACGGTTCGCGCGGTGCGAATGGCGTTATTTTGATTACCACTAAAAAAGGGAAAAGCGGCCGCCCCGACATTTCCTTCAACTCTTACGCGGGCGTTTCGCAGGTGACGATGTACCCGCGCGCGATGAATATCAACGAGTTCCGTGACTTCAAACGCGAGGCCTGGCGTGCAGCGGGCGTTTGGAACTCCCCGGCCGATGATCCGGCGATTTTCACCAACGTGGCCGAATACGATGCATTGCAAAAGGGCATCTGGACGGATTATCAAAAGGAGCTCATTCACCCGGGTTTCCAGCAGAACTACCAGCTGGGCTTTCGTGGCGGCTCCGAAAAGTTGAAATCCTACGCTTCCGTGGATTATTTCAATGAAAAAGGAATCCTGAAACTGGATGAAATGAAGCGCTATACCGCGCGCCTGAATGTGGATTACACCCTTACCGACTGGATGAAAATCGGCTTGCAGAGCCAGCTTACCTACTACAACCAGAGCGTGCGCCGCGACCCTTTGAACCAGGCGAACAAAATCAGTCCGCTGGGCTCGCTTTATGACGAGAATGGTAATTTCAATTTCATTATGCTCGACGGGCAGACTGCTAATCCGCTATCCGACGAGCAGCCGGGTGTTTTTAACAACAATATCCTGACCACACGCACGCTGACGAACGGCTATGTCGAGATCACGCCTTTGAAAGGTCTAACATTCCGCAGCACGCTGGGGGCGAACCTGTCGAACACCCGCAACGGGGCATACTCATCGCCCAAATCCATCGACCGCTCGCTGACCGGAAAGTCGTTGGCGACTTACAATGTGTCAAACGGCCGGACGATTAACTGGGAGAACGTGGTGACCTATCAAAAGGCATTCGAGCAGCATAGCTTTACATTTACGGGCATCGGGAGCTCGCTGGCTACTGTTTCGGACAATGCTTCGGCATCCGGCGTGAACCAGTTGATCCCTTCGCAGCTTTTTTATTCGTTGGGTAGCGCTACGGAAGAGATTAAAATCAATTCGGCCTATTCCAAAAACAACCTCGTATCATTTGCCGCGCGGGTGAACTATGGCTTCAAAGACCGCTATTTGCTCACATTGACAGCCCGCAAGGATGGCTCTTCCAAACTCGCGCCCGGCAACAAATGGACGTTCTTCCCGTCGGCTGCATTTGCGTGGCGGATCATCGACGAGGGTTTTATGAAGAATATCAAAAAGCTCAGCGACCTGAAATTACGCGTGAGCTACGGCATCGCGGGGAACGACCCATCCGGACCGTACGCGACGCAAACCACACTTACCCGCATTGCATTCGGTTTTGACGAGGTGGCTTATCCGGCCTATACTTTCTCCCGTAATGTCGGTAATACGGCCTTGGGTTGGGAGCTTTCGGCTACCCAAAACCTGGGGCTTGATTTCGGGTTGTTTGATGGCCGTATCAATGGTTCGGTTGATTATTACGATACCCGCACCTCCGACCTGCTCCTCGACCGCGGCCTGCCTCCCACCACCGGCGTAACCACCGTGAAACAGAATATCGGTAAAACGCGCAACCGGGGTATTGAAGTGGTGCTGGGAAGTACCAACATCCGCACCGCCGATTTTACCTGGAATTCCAGCCTCACCTTTACCAAAAACAAAGAGCAGATTACCGAACTCGTGACAGAAGGCAACGACATCGGCAATGGCTGGTTCATCGGCAGTCCGATCAGCGTGTTCTATGATTACGAGAAGCTGGGTATCTGGCAGACTTCGGAGGCGGAGCAAGCCAAGGCCATGTCGCCCACACAGTTACCCGGTGAAATTAAAGTAAAAGACCAGAATGGCGATGGCAAGATCGACGCTGTAAACGACCGGGTGATCCTCGGCACTCCGCGGCCCAAATGGAGCGGCGGCTTGGATAACACCATCAAATACAAGGGTTTCGACCTGAATTTTATGATCTACGCGCGGATCGGATCGATGATCAACTCTGACCGCTACGCACGCTTTGATCAGCAGGGAGTGGGCAACAGCACCGCCGGTCTCGATTACTGGACACCCGAAAACCCAACCAACGAATACCCGCGCCCGAACAAGAATGCAGGGCTTAAATACCTCTCGACACTGGGTTACCGCGATGCATCGTATGCACGTATCCGTAACGTAACGCTCGCGTACAACCTGCCGGTGGATAAGTTCAACTGGAAGATCATCCGCGGCCTGCGCATTTACGCAACGGCCAAGAACCTGGCCACATTCACCAAACTCGACTACGACCCCGAGCGCGGCGGATCGGAGAATTTCCCGATGACGAAACTGTTCATTTTTGGCCTGAATGTGAACCTGTAACCCTTTAAAACAGTCAAGACAATGAGATCACAACTATTGAAAACAGGGTTTATAGCGGTTTCCCTCATGGGGCTGTTTGCCTGTGAAAATACATTGGAAGAATACAACCCCTCCGGCCTCACCTCCGAGACCGTTTATACCACGCCCGAAGGTTTTGAAACGCTCGTGAATGCCGCCTACTCCTACCAGCGCTGGTGGTACGGCAAGGAAGAAGGCTATAACATTGCCGAAACCGGTACCGACATCTGGACCAGCGGCGCCGGCGAAGTGTACCGCGATTTGACCCAATACCTCAACCTCCAAGGCAGTAATACGGCCCTTACCAACGAATGGCGGGAGTTTTACGCGGCCATTAACCTCTGCAATGGCGGTATCAACCGCATCGAGGGAGCCGGGCTTTCGGCAGCATTGCGTCCTGTGCGCGAGGGTGAGCTGCGCTTTTTGCGGGCATTCTACTACTGGCACATCGTCGAAACCTGGGGCGGCGTGCATTTCACGACCACTGAAACCAACGGCATCGTGACCACCGCCAACAAAACGCCGGTGGAGACCTTTTACAACCAGATTTTCGAAGACCTTAAAATTGCCGTCAATAACCTACCCGCTACCCAGCCGCAATATGGCCGGGTTACCAAAGGGGCGGCGCAGGCGTTTCTGGCGAGAATGTACCTCACCAGGGGCATGAACAAAGAGGCACTGGAAATGGCGAAAGCAGTTTTGGAAGGTAATTACGGTTATAAGCTGGAAGCCAATTATGCCGATCTCTGGAAAATGAGCAACCTCAAATCCAAGGAGGTGATTTACACCGTGGATTACTCTGCCAACCTCGCATTGAACGACCTGGCCAACTCGACATTTAATCCATACGGCCATAGCCGCGGCAGCAACAATGCGCATTTGCTGTTCCTGATGAAGTACGACGACCGCCCGGGCATGACCCGCGACATTACCAACGGCCGGCCGTTCAACCGCTATATGCCGACCCGCTTCCTGCTTGACCTTTTCTCCGCCGACGACGCGCGCTACGAGGGCAGTTTTATGGAATCGTGGTATGCCAATTCAAATACCCTTCCGACAGGCATTGCCAAGGGGGATACGGCCGTCTATTGCACGAAACTGGATATTCCTGATGCCGTCGAAGCTTCTAAAAAGTACCAGACTTACGACCGAGCTGAAATTTACCTTGCCGACGGAACCGTGAAAGATAACCTGCGCTACCCTACCCTGTCGAAGTTCATGGACCCCACCCGCGCGAGCCTGAACGAGGCGCAGAGCGCGCGTGACGTGTTTGTGATCCGGTTGGCGGAGGTGTACCTGATCGCTGCCGAAGCCGCCATGCAAACCGGTGACTTGGCCAAAGCAGCCGAATATGTGAATGTAGTGCGTACCAGAGCCGCCAAACCGGGCAAAGCGGCCAGCATGCAGGTGAAAGCCGCCGATATCACGCTGGACTTCATTCTCGACGAGCGCGCCCGCGAGCTTGCGGGCGAGCAACTGCGCTGGTTCGACCTGAAACGCACCGGAAAGCTGGTGGAACGTATCAAGAAGTATGCGCCGGATAATGCGGTCAACATCCAGGAGCACCACGTCGTACGCCCGATCCCGCAGACACAGCTGGACGCCGTGGTGAACAAAAGCGAGTTTAAACAGAATGCCGGTTACCAATAATCCATTTAAAATGCCTTCCTGCCCAAAAGCGGGAAGGCGCTTTTGCTATGACCTACAAAACACGAATTGCAGCATTGGCCGCCGCCGCATGGGCGTGCTACGGCGTATCCACGCACGATGCATCCGCACAGGAAGCGTACAGCTGGTCGAACCTGCCGAAGATCCAGCAGCCGGTTTTCCGCAAGGATACCCTCCGCATTACCGCATTCGGCGCGGTGGCTGACGGCCACACGCTCAACACCAAAGCCATTAACCAGGCCATTGAAAGTTGCAGTAAAAAGGGCGGCGGCGTGGTACTGGTGCCTGCCGGGCTTTGGATTACAGGCCCCGTGGTGCTGAAAAGTAATGTAAACCTGCACTTGCAAGAGGGCTCGTTGCTGCTTTTCACGACGGATAAGTCGCAGTATGCCATTACCGAGGGCTTTTATGAAGGAAAAGCCGCAGCCCGGAACGAGTCGCCCATTTCGGGCAAAGACCTGGAAAACGTTGCCATTACCGGCAGGGGTATTGTCGATGGTAACGGCGATGTGTGGCGGGCCGTGCACAAAACCCAGCTCACGGAGCCGCAATGGAAGGAAAAAATCGCTTCCGGTGGGGTATTGAAAGACGACGGTAAGACCTGGTACCCGAGCGAACAATTCAAGAAAGCGAGCATAGAGAACAAAAGTATGCTGCTGACGGGCGGTAAAAAGCCTGCTGATTTTGCAGATATCAAAGATTTCCTCCGGCCTGATCTGGTGGTGCTCAATAACTGCAAAAAGGTTTTGCTGGAAGGCGTCACATTCCAGAACTCCGCCGCCTGGTGCCTGCACCCGCTCATGGTGCAAGACCTGACGATCCGCAATGTACGGGTCAAAAACCCGGAATATGCCCATAATGGCGACGGTATGGACATCGAATCCTGCAAGAACTTCCTCATCGAAGGTTGCGTGCTCGACGTGGGTGACGACGCTATTTGCATTAAATCCGGCAAGGACGAGGAAGGCCGTAAACGCGGCATTCCTACCGAAAACGGCATTATCCGCAACAATATCGTGTACCAGGGCCACGGCGGGTTTGTGGTGGGCAGCGAAATGAGCGGCGGTGCGCGGAACATTTTCGTGGAGCAATGCACGTTTATGGGCACCGATAAGGGCCTTCGTTTCAAATCGGTACGCGGGCGCGGCGGTGTGGTGGAGAAGATTTACGCGAGAAATATCAATATGAAGGATATTAAGCAGGAAGCAATCTTTTTCGACCTCTACTATTTCGTCAAGTTCGCTACGGATGGCGAGCGCGATATGCGCCCGGTCGTGAATGAAGGCACGCCGGTTTTCAAGGATATGATTTTTGAAAACATCGTGTGCAATGGCGCTACCAAAGGCGTTTTTGTGCGTGGCCTGCCCGAAATGCCCGTGCGGAATATCGTGATGAACAATATGGTGCTCTCCGCCGAAACCGGAATAGAACTCACCGACGCTGACAAGATCAGCTTCAAAAATGTAAAACTGATCACAAAGCATTCCAAACCAGTGATTTTCACTGATAATGCAACCAACATCAGTATCGACGGCCTGCAATACAACGACCACGCCGAGACGCTCATTTCGGTTACCGGCGAACGCAGCCAGAACATCAACATCGCGCATACCGATGCTTCGAAGGCCAAAAAAGTAAAGGAATTTTCAAAGGGAGCACAGGACAAGAGCCTGGTTATTCATGAAGGGAAATAAGTACTATTGGGTCGCCGGCGCATTGCTGGCGACCTCCGCTTTTGCACAAAACAAGCCTATTGCCACGACCAAAACGCAGACCGCAGCTTCGCAAACTTCCATTTTGCAAACAGCAGTTTCGGAAACCTGGATAGCCGATTTGCAGGACGGCCGTTACAAAAATCCTGTCCTCCATGCCGATTACTCCGATCCCGACGCTTGCCGCGTGGGCGAGGATTATTACATGACCGCATCGAGCTTCGACGCTATTCCCGGGTTGCCTGTTTTGCATTCCAAAGACCTCGTCAACTGGACATTGATCGGCCACGCATTGCCGCGGCAGGTGCCTATCGAACATTTCGAAAAAACACAGCACGGAAATGGCGTGTGGGCACCCGCAATCCGCTTTCACAAAGGCGAATTTTACATTTACTACCCCGACCCGGATTTTGGTATTTATCTAATTAAAGCCCGAAATGCCGCCGGGCCGTGGAGCGAACCGGTACTCGTGGAAGGCGGCAAAGGGCTCATTGATCCCTGCCCGCTATGGGACGACGATGGCCAGGTGTACCTCGTACATGGGTGGGCGGGCAGCCGCGCGGGCATTAAGAGCGTGATCACTGTCAAGAAAATGAATGCGGAAGGCACAAAAGTGCTCGACGCGGGCGCACTCGTGTACGACGGCCACAAGATTGACCCGACCGTGGAAGGGCCGAAGTTTTACAAACGGAATGGTTACTACTACATTTTCGCGCCGGCCGGCGGCGTCGCTACGGGCTGGCAGATCGTCTTGCGTTCCAAAAATATATACGGGCCCTATGAAAGGAAGGTCGTAATGGCCGAAGGGAAATCGGGCATTAACGGCCCGCACCAGGGCGCCTGGGTTACTACCAGCCCGGTGAATGGCCAATCGGAAGATTGGTTCCTGCATTTTCAGGATAAAAACGAATATGGCCGCGTAGTGCATTTGCAGCCGATGAAATGGGTGAACGACTGGCCGGTTATCGGCACTGATCCCGACGGCGATGGTATCGGCGATCCCGTTTTGACCTACACCAAACCATTAACCAGCAAAAACTACCCCATTGCTACCCCACCGGAATCCGATGAATTCGATGGCCCGGCATTGGGAAGACAATGGCAATGGCAGGCCAACCCAAAAGGCACATGGGCTATGCCCGCCGCCGGATTTCTAAGATTATATTCTTACAAAGCGCCCGAGCAGACCAGCAACCTGTGGGATGTACCGAATGTACTCCTGCAAAAGTTTCCGGCAGAAGAATTTACGGTTACCACCAAATTGCGATTTACACCCAATGCGAACTTGACGAACGAAAAGACAGGACTGGTGATCATCGGGCAAAGCTATGCGGGCATTTACCTGAACAGCGGAAAAAACAAGACAGAACTGGTGTACGCGGTTTGCTCCAAAGCCTCGGACGGCAAACCGGAAACCACGCGTCTCTTAGCGGAGTTCAAGCCGGAAACCGACCTGTATTTGCGTGTAAAAGTAAATAAGGGAGGCAAATGCGAGTTTGGATTCAGCGAAGACGGCACAAACTTCAAAATGACCGGCGAGCCTTTCCAGGCCGAAGTAGGAAGATGGATTGGCTCGAAGGTGGGGCTTTTTTGCACGCGGGAAACGCAAACGAATGATTCCGGGTATGCAGATTACGACTGGTTCAGGGTCACAAAATAGCCGAGGCTAGGCTGTGCCGAGGCTATCGAGATTTAACACCACCGTGCGCTTGCGGCCCGAATAATTGTATTTGACCGAAACGCGGTCACCGGCCTGTGGAATGCGGGTAAGTTGCTCCCGTAACACGTGAACCTCCGTCACAAAATTGCGTCCCCGGGCCGGTTTCACATGCACCTGGAATGTGAAGTAGGTTTCTCCCTGAAGATAGGACCCGCGATGCTCTTCGGAAAGCAGCACCACGGCGTCGGCGACCTGCCCGTCGCGGATCTCCTTCCCACCCAGCAGCAACATCGTACGGCGGAACCGCAGTGCGAACCAAAGCCCCCCGAAGATCAGAAATGCCAGTAATAAAATGAGCAACAATTGCCCTGCACGTATCGCCAATATCTCCATAGCCAATAGAATTCGATGGCTTCAAAGAAAAGACGCAATGTTCCAAAGAACGACAATTGTGATTTAACGGACAGTTTCACTTATCGAGTGGCTGGTTCCCGAGGGGCAATTGTAAAAGCACTTCCTCTTTTTTTCGCCTTGATATTTCTACACGGCTGCCGTCCAGTAGTTCTACCAAATCGTGGTCGGCCATGAGTTTTGCAATAAATTTCGGGTTCACCAAATGCGACTTGTGTGTCCGGATAAAACCGAATTCCGTCAGCATTTCCTCGTAGTGCTTCAAGGTTTTGCTGGCGAGTACCGGCTTGCGGCTTTTGATGAATATGTTGGTATAATTTCCTTCTCCCTGTAAACGAACGATCTGATCGAGCGTGAAGAAAGACACGCCGTCGAGATAAGGCACCGCGAGCCGGAACTCGCTCGCACGCTTATGCGCGATGTTACGCACGAGGTTATCGAACAGCACGGGGTTCTGATGCACATTCTGCTTTTTCAGGAACCGGTCCACCGCCGACCGTAATTCATCGGGATCAACCGGTTTGAGCAGGTAATCCAGCGCACTGAACCGGATCGCCTGGACCGCATATTGATTGTAGGCCGTCGTAAATATGACCTCGAAAGCGGGTTCCTTCAAGGCCCTCAGAAAATCGAAGCCGTTTTTACCCGGCATTTCCACATCCAGAAAAACAATATTCGGGCGGAACGTTTTGAGTATTTCGAGCGCAATATCCACTGATTCAGCCTGCTTCACTTCACGGATCTCTTCCACATAGGTTTCAATGTAATGCGCCAGCACGTTTCTTGATTTCGGCTCGTCGTCAACAATAAGTGCTTTGATCATCGTCTATGTCTGATATAAGTAGGTAGATAATTCAATTCTGACAAGCGTTCCGGTCGCGTTGCCGGCGGCATCGTACCGGTCGATCACTTCCAGGCTGGCATGGTTGCCCTGGCGGGCAAGGACGTCGATGCGGTCTTCACAGATACGAATTCCACGCGATTCGTGTTCCCGCGTGCGCGAAGAATTTTGCCGGAGTTCGGCAGACTTTTTCCGGCCAATGCCATTGTCCTCTATTTCGCACGCAAACTGCTCCGGGCCGATCAGGAAAAACCTGATACTCATATGCCTTTCGCCTTCTTTATGCATTAATCCATGCCACAAACCATTCTCCACAAAAGGTTGCAGCAGCATCGACGGCAACCGGACGTAATCGTCTTCCAGCTCGGGATCCAGTTCAATCGAATACGTAAATCCCTGCCCGAAACGCATCAGTTCCAGTTCAAGATATAGTTCCAGCACATCCCGCTCTTCGGCGATCGTCACCAGGTTCCTGCCCGAATTATTCAGCACCAGCCTGAACAGCTTGGCGAATTTGTTAAGGTATTTGCTGGCCTCGGCGTACTTCTTGGTGACAATGCATTCCTGGATACTATTGAGACAGTTAAAAATAAAATGCGGGTTCATCTGCGCACGCAGCGCCATCAGCTGGCTTTCCGCAAGCATTTTATTGATCCGCAACAGCATAATCTCCTGCCGCTCGGCCTGCGCACGGGCCATCGCTTCGGTAATCTTGTTGGCGCTGATGGCAGCGATCGTCGATATCACCCGCACATGATTATGGTTATAGAAATTCCTGCGCGGATGTTCCGAATCGATCACCCCTATTACCTGCCCCTCATGCAGGATCGGCACGGCCAGCTCCGACGCCCTTGCCTGATCGTCGACAATGTACCGCGGATCTTTGGAGGTATCTCCGATGATCTGGGGCATACCCGTCGCCGCCGCCGCGCCCACAATCCCCTCGCCCACCGGTATTTCGATCGGATTGAGGATTTCATATTCCTTCGGACTTTTCGGCCCGTAGGCCGCTTTCTGGATCAGTTTGCCGCTCTCTTTATCCAGCAGGTAAACCACACAATCTTCGAAATGCAGCTTGGAAATACAGTTACGGGCAATATCCCAGCATATTTCGTTCACGGAGTTATCACCGTAAACACTGTTGGCAAAGTACTCGATGGTGTCGTCGAGGTCTCTCTTCCGTTGCCTTTTGGTATAAACACTGTAAATCCAATACAAAATGCCGATGATGGCCAAAGTGCAGGCTATCAGGAACCACCAGGTCTGCCACCAATGCGGTAGCACACGGATTTTGAGCGTCTCAGCTGCTTTCATCCACCGGCCATTCTCATCGGTACTCCTTACTTTGAAAACGTAATCGCCCGGGAGCAGGCTCGTATAGGATGCCGTGATATTGCGCCCGGCTACTACCCAATCGTCGTCCAGCCCCACGAGCTGGTAGCTGTATTGGAGCGAAGGAATATCGCGGTGACTGAGCGATGCGTATTGAAATGCGACAAATGATTCGTCGGGCTTCAATTCCAGCAGACCACCTTGAAGGTCCCGGATACGCTCTTGCCCGAAAATCTTCACGGAAGTAATGGCAGGCGGCTTTTGTACGGGAACGGAGGCGAAATGCCGCGGATTGATCACCACCACGTGATCGAGCATGACAGCGTAGATTTTACCTCCGGCCACGGTTACGTAGTTCCAGTAGTCCTGCAAGGTCTTGCCCAGGTCCAGTTCCACCTTGCTGACGTTGTTGCTGACCGGATCGTACGCAGCCAACCCCTCCCGCGTAGCCGCCCACACCACGCCGTTGTCGTCGATATCCAGCGAAGAAACCTGATCGTAAGGCAAGCCGTTTTTGGTACTGATGCTCGTGATAACCTGGCCATTGACATCGATTTTCACCAGTCCGGCGGCTGTCGATGCAGCCCAGATGTCGCCCGTTTTACTCTGGCGCATGGCATATATGTACTCGTCGACAATTGCGGGCGTGTTCAACTGCGTGAAACGCTCAGTAGCGTGATTATAACGCAGTAGCCCCCTGCCTTGAACTGCAAAAAGAATGTCGCCGTTGGAAAGCAGGACAAATGCCTGCGAATTGGCAAATTCGAACAGCCCGTGTTTAGGATCGGTGCCGTCGAAGCGGACGCAGACTTTCGTAACCGGATTATACCGATAGAATGCGTCACCGTCGATTTCGAACCAGATATTACCTCGCTTATCCAAAAAAACGAAAGGTGCCTGATACGACGACAGCCCTTTTTTCATCTGATCAAAACGCTGCAAAACCGTTTGCCCCGGCGCAAGCGAATAAATGCCGTCGAATCCCGCAAACCACCAGACCTCACCTACTTTGGCTGCCATGACGGAGCGGTTATTTCGTAATCTTTTGCTCGGTGTGAGATATTTCTGATAGGTACGATCTACCGTATTGTAGAACACGACGCCATCTTCCTTGCAGGCGATGATTGTCCTACCCTCGACGGTAATGGAGTTGGCATGGGCAAAAGTTGTTTCCAGAAAGAAATGAAAACTAGGCAGCTTATAAATGGCCTCGATGGGGTTCTTGGGCAACGTTTTGCTCACGCCGTTGATAGTGCCCAACCATACATTGCCCTGCGCATCGGAAATGGCATCCCTAAAATGGCCGTATGCAATCGTATACGCCTGATCCTGACTGTACTCTAACTTGCGAAACGGCTGTCCCGGCTCCTTCACAAAAGCGGCAAACAGCCAGGTGGAAACCCATACCCTATCCTGACGATCGATAAAAACAAAGTTGCACCCCTCGCCAATCTGCTTGCCGTCCAGCTCATAATGCTTGTCCAGCTTACCGGCCCGGTAGTCCCAGTAGTTTAGCGTCGGTTCCGTATCGCAGCCATACCATACATTACCAGTACGGTCGAGTGCGATGGCATTCACATGCTCCGATTCAAGCAGTGGGCTTTTCAGGGGATTATTACCTTTGAAATAAACCCGGTTGGTTTTACTATCGACAAAAAAGGGCCGGTTCCCTCCTACCCACAATCCGCGCCGCAAGGTGTCATACACCATAAACGTGAGTTGAAAACGCGAAAAGTCGAACTTCCGGGCTTCGGGGATTACCTCTGTCAGTGGCCTCAGTTTTTGATGGTCATACAAATAAAGTCCGTCGGATGCGCCGATCCAGATGCGCTTTTGCCCGTCGGCGCGGATGCTTACGATATATTTTTGCGCAAGCGATTCAAACCGGGGATCCCGCGAAAACCTCCCCGTTTTCTTATCGAATAACAGAATGCCTCTGCGCAGCCCGATCATAAGGGTATCTTCCCCTTTGAACGGCAAAATAGCGTTCACAAAATGTTTTTGCCCGCCATTCGCATCATGGAACCGCTGCACGACGGCGCCATCGTAACGGTCGAGCCCGGCAGAAGTACCTATCCAGAGGAAGCCGGAGGAATCTTTATACAGACATCTGATTTGCTTGGCACTAAGCCCATCCTGCCATCTGATGTTCTGAAACAGCGTCTGTGCCCCAAGTTGTCCGCCGAACAAGGTAAGACATACAAGGGGAAATGTACGGACCAGCTTTTTGAGGAAGAGCATCACTGCCGACGGGATTTTCATTGACGATTCGCATTCAATATCTGCGATCTCGAGACCAAATACGTCAATTCTATACAACTGTACTAGCTGATTTATTTATCGGTAAAGCCCCTCAACTGCCTCAAAATCGTTGAAATGGCCTTTTTCGGAACACCGAATAATCAGTGATTTACCGGTAAATAGTCGATAGTTACCGTTGCATCATTAAAACTGGACGTTGCTTGTCCCGATATGCACTTTTGCGGCTCTATTCCCAACGCCATGAAAAATAATCCTATTCACACTCAACCTCATCCTATATCGCTATGCTGATCCTGCTTCTGATAACCAGCGTATGTCTGACACTCGTCGTCGCAAGCCTGTTCCTGCTCGGTCCTGCCACCGAATCTTTCGCGCCTTCGCCATCCTTCGACGTTTACGAAATTGAAAACAAACTGGTTTTTTACAAAGGAAAGGATGGCAGCAAATCACTGATTCCCGATGCACACGCCAGGACCTTCCAGGTTCTGACGGCCGGTCCTGTGGGGCAATCCGACCCGTCGCTTTACGCTCGCGATTTTGAGAATGTCTATTTCCGGGGTAAAAGCATTCCGGGCGCTAATCCGGTTTATTTTCAACTACTCGGTACCGATCTCGGACGGGACGACCGGCATGTTTTCAAAGCCAGCAATCTGTTGTCCTCCGATGCGAGGAATTTCAAACGCCTGGATGAACGCCTGAGCAAGGACAGCCAGCGCGTGTATTTCGACGACCAGGTAATCTCCGAAGCTGCAAGCCATTTCAGATATATCGGTAAGTGGCAGAAAACCTCATTTTACAAAGACCACAGTAAGGTCTTTGTCAATGGCAAAGGTTACCGCGTTGCCGACATCGATACTTTCGACTATGCAGGAAACGGTATTTTCACCGATCGTTACCAGGTTTACAAATTCAACGGAGACGGCTTTCAAAGCAACTCCGGGCAGCCCGTATTCAGGGCGATGATGCAATTCCAGCCAACTTTTGGCTAAAAATATGAACTATCTGAAAATCGTTACCATCTTCAATTCGGTGGTGATTGCCTTGCTATTCCTGCTGGTAGCGGCCGAAACATTGTTCCCTACCAAAGGCGGCGGGGATGCGGCTTCCGGGATGGGAAGAGCTATTTACTACCTGGCGATCATCGCCCTTGTCCTGTTGCTCACGCTCAATCTGCTCCCATTCAAATGGAGCAAATACACTGCATTCGTCCTCGTCACAGTGCCGCTTTTTTGGGTGGCGTTCGGATCTTCCATCAGCAATTTCACTAGAGGTATCACCAACATGATTGAGGCGAAACCATTTTTTGAAGACAAAGAAAGGAACAGGATGGCTGTCGCGATTTTTAATGCAAATCCGGATAAATTGAAAAAATACATCGCGGAAGTACAGCCGCGACTTCGGGAGAACGCTTACGGTTATCCGTTGCTTGAAATGGCTGTTGCAAATACAGGGTCCGTCGATAACGACCGTGAAAGGCGTCTGGAATGCATTCGCGCGCTCTTACAGGCGGGCGTGAGTATTAAAAGTGACGATCCGGAGGTCGAGAAGATCCATTTCTCGCCTGCAACATCCGGGAACGCGCCAGTACTCCGTTTATTATTGGAACATGGGGCCGACGCCAATGCGAGGGTGACCGATTACGGCAGCGGCAAGCGCGACGTAGTTCCTATCATTTTTGAGGCGCTGTCAACTTCCTACGGTGCGTATGATTGCGCACGAGCATTGCTGGACCACGGTGCCAACCCGAATGCCATCATGCCGTGGGATGGGGACCATGAAAAAATGTCGGTACTGCTCTATGCCGCCGAACGGCAATACTGGGGCGTATGCAAGATGCTCATCGAAAAAGGTGCCGACCCGCGTTACACCACGCCGGACGGCACCTCTATGCAAACTTTTATCGAACAGGGCGATAGTTTCTACCCCGAAAACGAGCAGGCGTTGGCCGATTTCGAGGCCGTGCGGGGAATTGTTGAAGGACCGACGACGGCTGACCGCTGACGGCCGACGACTACTGACGATAGACGATGGACCATGGCCTATTGACAAGGGCACGGACCAATTGTGATCGGCGGTCGGTGGTCGGCCGTCGGGCCGCAGGCCCCTACTTCACCCGTTTTGCAGTCGCATCGAACATGCTCATCATACTTCCTTTCAGATTATCATCGTCCACCTTCGAAAGATCTACGGTTACATCGTAGCCCTGGGCGGAAAAGCCGATTGTAATCTTGTCGGCTGCCTCGTCGACACTGGTAATGGCTATTTTCTCAGCGCTGGGGTCAGTTGCGTTGGTGATTTGGCCCGTGAGTTTGCCGTCGGTCCGGGCAAGGTCCGCAACGAGCTTGGCATCGCCATTGGGTGTTCCGAAAACGGTGATTTCCCATTTACCGGCAAAGAAATCGGCCGGTGCCGTTTGGGCAATGCTCGTGCAAACTGCGCCCAACAGGCACAGGATCATCATTATAGAGCTAATCCTTCTCATAATCAATACGTTTTTAGTGAAGAAATGAAATCATCCGGCAAAGGGATGTCGACCTCCCGTAACCGTCATACAGCAAATGTAAAGAAGAAGTTTATTTATTGTCTATATTTAAGACAATAATATTTTTCCAATTCATTATTTATTTAATACAAACAGACTTTAAAGGCCCTGCACAGGCAAATTTGTCCGGATTCCCCCTTGCAAAAGTCTGGTTTACACATTCATGCGACTGCTCAAACGGGTTAACTTTGCCAGAAATAGCTCACCATGAAAATGAGACCCGGCGAGTTCATCGCCCTTTCGGCCTGCACAATGACGCTCACCGCCCTGGGTATTGATATTATGCTGCCTGCATTCGGTGAAGTACGGAGGCATTTCGGCCTGAGCGCCGACTCTACCGATACCGCCCAAATCATTTCTTTCTTCTTTATGGGACAGGTAGCCCAAATCCTCTTCGGCGCCCTCTCCGACCGTTTCGGACGCCTGGCCATTCTGCGTATCGGGTTCCCTTTGTACATCGCCGGGGGTGTCATTGCTGCATTCGCGCCCGACCTGCCCACCATGCTCGCTGCACGCTTTTTCGCCGGCATGGGTGCTTCTGCGGTATTTATGACCACCATCGCCGGCGTCCGCGACCGCTTTGTAGGGGACGAGATGGCGCGTATTCTGTCGCTGATATTTACAATTTTTCTGTTCACGCCTGTGATTGCTCCGTTCTTGGGATTGGCGATTATGTCGGTAGGATCATGGAAAATGGTATTTCTTGCACCGCCATTGTTCGCCGTAGCCGTGTTCCTATGGTCGTTGCGGCTCGAAGAATCGCTCCCGCCCGCTCAACGTACACCGCTCAACCGTGCGCACGTGACACGCTCTGTCGCACAGGTGATCAGTAACCGCACATTTCTGCGCTATACGACGGTCACCACGCTGCTTTTCACCGCGTTGAGCTCCTACGTATCCAGTTCGGAACATATTGTGGGCGAGATTTACGGCAAACCCGAGCTTTTCGCCTGGATTTTTGCGGGAATGGGTGCTATGATGTCCATGTGCGCACTGCTGAACTCCCGGCTGTCGTCCCTGTTCGGTGCCCGGCGGACGATCAAATGGCTTCTGGTGATTTACACCGTTGTAGGTTCGGCGCTGCTCGTATTCACCTGGGCATTTGGCGATCCACCGCGCATGCCCCTGTTTTTCATCGCCGTAACGATGATGCTCGCCATCAATCTGGCCGTGGAGCCTAACAGCAGCGCATTGGCCCTGGAACCAATGGGTGATATGGCAGGAATGGCATCGGCCATATATGGTACCTGCTTCTTTTTTGTAGGTGCTACGCTCGGCTCGGTCACGAGCCATCTCATGGCCCACGGGGTATTTCCGCTCGTGCTGTGCTTTTTTGTATTTGGATTAATATCCGTGCTACTCGCATTCAGCGACCCGTCACCAACAGCAAAAACGCACTAGCGTCGTTTCTTACCCCAATGCTCTTTCATCGCAGCATACGACTTCTTACTGACTGTCTTTTTGCTTTTCGACCGCGAAGTGCCTTTCTTTTTGCGGGCATTGATATTATTTACCAGCGAGTTTTTAACGCCAAGCCTGTTGCGTTTCGCAGTTCCTTTCTTTCGGGTTGTTGACATCTCTTTTTTGTTTTAAAGAAATAATGTCATATCCGTGCCGCAGTGGAACTGCCCCAGTGGAACTTGCCTAGTGAAACTGAATTAGTCACTCGAAAAGCTCGTGTTATCGCCCGAAGAATCGGAATAGGAATCGCTGCTGCCGGAATCATTCGGTCCGGAATCACTGCTGCTGAAATCGCTGTCTTCGGCACATGAATTGGAGAAATCGCCTGCCGCTGCGTCAAAACTGACAAAATCATTAGTCAATGCGTCATTTGGACTAATGTCGTAGGAATCACCAGCTCCGGCACCTCCAAAATCACCTCCTCCGAACGCCAATGCTTCCTGAAATGTGTGATCCGAGGGCGAAGTATTGTCGGAATAAACGTTGGCAGACGGACCCAAGTCGGAAGGTTGGTCTCTTATTGCAGATTCCCGATCAGAAGGTGCAACCCGTTTCCTGTAAACAATCGTGTTCTGCCTGCCGGCGCGCAAAAAAAGCAGCACCAATGCAATGATAACCAGCACTATAACAACATCGAGCATAGGAGGTGAATTTTGGTTGAAACCCAATTTAACTCCTCCGAAACCCGAACGTTAATCCGATTACCAGGCGGAAACAGGTATTTATCTTCCGTCGATGGGCTGCGCCCGAATCACCATGTTATCGCCCGAATCATCCACCTCAAAAAGTTTCAGTACCTTTTGTTTCGGTGGTCTTTAAAACAAATAAAATCGGCCTTTAAAACAAAACCCTCCGAAGCCGGGCCGGCTAATTTTGTTCCATCACAAACAATCAGATTTTTATGGAACATTCAGCAACAACCACCGTTCAATCAAATCATTACCAACGGCCGCTAGGCTCGGGCTTCGACGCTTTTTCTACCGCCGAAGAAGTGATCAGGGGCATTAACCTCACCGGAAAAACGATTATTGTTACGGGCGGCTATGCGGGCATCGGCCTCGAAACAGTGCGGGTATTCGCAGAAGCAGGTGCGCACATCATCGTGCCCGCCCGCGACCTCGCCAAAGCTGCCCGCAATGTAAGCGGCATCGCTAATACAACCGTAGAATCACTGGACCTGATGGACCCGGCTTCGATTGACAGTTTTGCCCGAAAATTCTTGCAAAGCGGCCGTTCGCTGGATATATTGGTCAACAATGCAGGCATTATGTGGGTACCGCTCCAACGCGACGCCCGAGGATTTGAATCGCAGCTTTCGACCAACCACCTGGGGCATTTTCAGTTGACGGCACGGCTCTGGCCCGCATTGAAACAGTCCGGCCATGCCCGGGTGATCAGCGTATCGTCGTTCGGTCACCATATTGCACCGTTTGATTTTGAAGACCCTAATTTTGAAAACCGGGAGTACGAGACGCTGGCGGGCTACGGACAATCGAAAACAGCCAACAATCTCTTTGCGGTCGAGCTCGACCGTCGCGGGAAGGCATTCGGCGTCCGTGCATTTGCACTGCATCCGGGCTCGGTGAACGGTACGGATCTTGGCCGTGTGGCACCTATGGAGCTTTTTCAGCAAATGGGTACCCACGATGCCGACGGCAACATTTACCCGGAAGTGGCTCAGAAGCTGAAAACCATTCCGCAAGGCGCTGCCACCACCGTTTGGTGCGCTACCAGTCCGCAGCTGGAAAACCTGGGCGGGCTGTACTGCGAGAATGCGGATGTTTCCGAGGTCGATCACTGCGACATCGAGCACCGTTACGATCAGCCGTTGACATTACGGGGCGTGAAGCCTTACTCCATTGACCCGGAAAATGCCCGCAGGCTTTGGGCTTTAAGCGAGCAAATGACGGGTATAACTTTTGAAACCAATTGATCAGCAGTGGCACACGAGGCACATTACATTCATCCCGACCTGAAAATCTCCGGTTTTACCGAGCATTTTCACAAAAGCGACGTGCTTTTCGAAGAGCATTTGCTGGTCTGGCTTATTTCAGGAGAAACAAAGATCATCCAGGGTGGTAAGACGCACCTATTCGGCGCCGGGGATACCGTTTTCTTTCCGAGACACGAGCTGGTAACGGTAATCAATTATCCAAAGGACGGTTTGCCTCATCAATCGGTCGTTATGCATTTGACTTCGCAGCGATTGGAAGCCTATTATGCCAAAAATAAGGTGGAGGTGGTGCCGGTAACCAAGCCCGGGTTCCGAAGATTCGACAAACACCCGTTGCTGCAAAGCTGCCTGGCGTCGCTGGTCCCCTATTTCGACCTGCGCGATCCGCTTCCGGACGCGCTGGCCGCCATTAAAATAGAAGAAGCGATCACCATTCTGAGAACGCTCATACCCGATATCGATCACTTGCTGGCAGATTTCGGACAGCCGGGCAAGATCAACCTCGCCGATTTCATGGAGCAGCATTATATGTACAACCTGCCCATGAGCAAGTTCGGCTACCTCACCGGCCGCAGTCTCACCACTTTCAAGCGTGATTTTAAAAGGGCTTTCCAAACCACGCCACAGAAATGGCTCACCGAAAAACGGCTCGACCTGGCGCATTACCTCATTCGGGAAAAGAAACGCAGGCCGTCGGAAGTTTACCTCGAAGCCGGTTTCGAAAATCTATCGCATTTCGGGTTTGCATTCAAGAAGCAGTTCGGATATGCCCCAACGGAGTGATTTTGAAAAAGAAACCAAATGGCGCGAAGGGCTACCTTCGTAGGGAATGGCACGAAGGTGGACCTTCGTGACCTGGCATTCGCAGGCCTCCGGCCGGTCATTACAGTAAAAGTTGCTGTATTGACCGGCCAGAGGCCTGCGAATAATGCGTGCAAATCAGGAGATTTGCACCAGCTTGTTTGCATCAGCATCAAAAAGTTGGCGGCCTGCGATTAGGGCGTACTTCCGGCCCGCCAATCGGGTTAGCCGGTTTGATCTTCTCGTAATCGACAACGCCGGTTTTTTCGGCCCAACGGAAATAGTCGGCCGATAGCTGGTCCACCACGTTAGGGTTTGCCGAAGCTACGTCGGTGGTTTCTCCACGGTCGGTTTCCAGGTCGTACAACTCCCATTTGTAGGCCGGGTAAGTCGAAACGATTTTCCATTTACCTTTCCTCACGGCGCGGTTACCGGCACGTTCCCAGAAAATCGGCTCGCCGCCGCGGTCTACCTCGCCAGCCTTACCCGTGAGGACAGGCACGAGGCTCTTCCCGGGGAGCGGATTAATATTAATGCCTTTCTCGGTGACCGGATATGCCGCTTTGGCCAGGTCATAGAAAGTCGGTGCGAGGTCGATCAGATGACCGGTACCTTTTATGATCTGGCCGCCTTTGATCTGTTTCGGGAACCAGGCGATGAAAGGTGCGCTGATGCCGCCCTCGTGCATATTGTTTTTGTAGGCCGAATGCGGTGTGTTGGAAACATACGCCCAGGGTTGATCCTGGTACACATACGATCCTGCCGTACCTGCGGGGCCGGTATTACGCTGTGGCCTGCGGGGCGACGCACCCGCGTAGCCGCCCTGTGCGCCGTTATCGGAAATGAAGACAATCAGCGTGTTATCGTCCTTCTTCAACGCTTTCAGCTTTTCACGGAGCTTCCCGATGTTCTGATCCACCCGGTCGACCATGGCCGCGTAAATCTCCATTTTACGCTCCCAAAGTAGTTTTTCGTCATAAGGCACATTATCCCAAGGTGTTACATCCTTGTCGCGGGCGGCGATAGCCTGCTTAGGATCGGCTATACCGAGCGCTTTCTGGCGTTGGATGCGCTCGTTGCGCAGCGAATCCCAGCCAATGCTGTACCGGCCTTTGTATTTGGCAATATCCGATTCGGGGGCTTGCAGCGGCCAGTGCGGGGCGTTGTAAGCCAGGTACAAGAAGAACGGCTTGGCCGTTTTGCTTTGCTCGTCGAGGAAGCCCAGTGCGTGATCGGTGATCTCGTCGGTCAGGTATTTGTCCGGCGGAAGGTTAATGCGCTTATTGTTCTCCACCAGCTCTACCGCCGGCCCTTTGCCATATTTACCAAGGTCATAATAATTGCTGGCGCCGTTGATGAACCCGTAGAAGCGATCGAACCCACGTTGGTTAGGCCACGCGATACTGTCATTGCCGACGTGCCATTTGCCGCTCAGCAACGTGCTGTAACCTGCATTGCGCAGCACCTCACCGAATGTGAGCGACTCCTTATTGAGATAGCCCTGATAGGCCGGCAAACCAAGATTTACATTAAAATACCCTACTCCTGCCTTATGCGGGTACTGGCCCGTAATGAGCGACGCCCGCGTAGGCGCACAAATGGAATTGTTGTAAAACTCGCGAAAGCGGATGCCCTCTCCGGCGAGCTGGTCGATATTCGGGGTCTTGATTTCGGAACCGTACGCACCGATGTCGGAGTAGCCGAGGTCGTCGACCATGATCAGGATGATATTCGGACGGCCGTCCGGGCCTTTCGGCGCAGGTTTCTTTTGCGCCACGACACCGGAGAAGGTCATCAATGCCAGGGCCAAAAATGCAGAGGTCTTCATGATTTTGAAAAATGGTGTAACAAGAGATGTTTGATCGCAAAAATATATTTATTCTATATATCCTATATACTATATAAAAAATAAACTTGCGCGATCTGATTCTACTTGCTTTCAGAACTGTTGTTACATGCCTACGGCATTTTCGAACCAGTGCTGAATTTGTTGCTACCCATATTACGTGCCTGACGGCACTGGGGCAGATGCCCGGCACGCCTCCAGGGTATTTCGATATTAAATCGCGTTATCGATGTAACGTTGGTAGAAACCAGGTTCTGAACAGCCTTGGGCAATTTCGTCAGGCATGTAACAACAATGCATGCCCCCAACGGCATTTCATTGAATACCTTCCGTAGTCATTATGACCCTCCGCATCGAACCGTCGTTTTCGTAAAACAACCGGTCAACGCACACGGAGCGGCGGTGGCTACCGCCTTCGGGTAATGCGCCATTGTGATAGAAAAAGTAATCTGCGCCGTTGAATTCGATGATCGCCGGACGATTCGTAGCGCAGTTTCCGGCGATTTCATTCAGTATTCCTTTAAATTCCCACGGGCCTTCAATGTTCCGGCTGGTGGCGTAGGCTACTTTTTCGGGATAGCCGTAGCCGTAGGCCAGGTAATAAATACCGTTCTTTTTGTGGATATGCGCGCCTTCTGCAAACCCGGGCAGGTCCAGCATTCTGATGTCGCTATCGAGCTCCGTGAGGTCGGTGTTCAATTTGGCAAAATAACATTGCCCGTTACCCCAAAACAGGTAGGCATTACCATCGTCATCAATCAGGACTGTCGGATCGAGATTGGCTTTGTCATTTTGGGTAGCAGGCAGCCTATCATGGGTGACCAACGCAGCCTCTTTCGCGTCCACAAACGGCCCGGTGGGATTGTCGGAAACGGCCACACCAATGGCCTTGTAAGGCCCGCCCTTGTGCGTTACCGACACGAACCAGTAAAACTTACCTTGGTACTCAACCACTTTTGATGCATATGCATCGCCGCTCGCCCATCGAAAATCGGTGGCTTTCAAGGGCGATGGATGTTCGGTCCAATGAATAAGGTCATTGGAAGAAAAGCAGAGCCAGTCGTTCATGCAATAATCGTCGGTACCGGCCGGCGGATCGTCGTGGCCGGTGTACAAGTAAACCGTTCCTTCATGGACAATTACCGTTGGGTCGGCGGTGTAATGGTTACGGATGATAGGATTGCCTTCTTTTACCATATGCCCTTCTTGATGATCATTGGAGCGTTTGGCATCAAAAACCATTCCCAATTGCGTTGCAGCCTTGCCAATATCACCGCTCGGAGCGTCCAGTCCGGCTGTGGATGTGTCCATTTCGGGATGATTGCCCATGCGCTACTTCTGATTTCAAGCCAGTTTTGTGTCATCAATCACTCAAAAACAATTAAGGTCATGACTCAGAAAACAACAACCACGATCTACTGGATAGGCACCGCATTAACATCCCTTTGGTTTGGCACAAGCGGCTTTTTTGAACTCACCAAAAATCCCGTCGTATGGGATATTACGGTACAGCTAGGTTATCCAGCGCATTTCATTTACCTGCTAGGCGTTTTCAAACTCTCGGGCGTGGCCGTGCTCCTTACCCCCAACAAGCTGCACCGGCTGAAAGAATGGGTATTTGCAGGGATATTCTTCGACATCATTTTCGCATTCGTGTCCAAACTGGCGGTAATCGGCTTTGCGGCAACTGTCGACGCAATCGTCGCATTTGTGATGGTGTCCGTCACTTACACCATGTTCCGCAGGCTTGAAAAATACTCTGGTAACGCATTCGGCCAGGGGCACGTCTTAGCACATTAAGCAAAATGGATTTCCTACCAAACACATCTGGCCCAGCTGTTTTTGTGAAAACTGCACCAGAGCAACAGTCCGCCAGCGACCTACCTTCGTATTGCGATTTCGCACTGAACCATTTTAAATCGAAGACAATGAAAAAGGCCATTTTCTTTCACGCCGGCTGCCCGGTTTGCCTCAGCGCAGAGCAGGATATATTGAACCTCATCCCGGCTGACCAGATAGAAGTAGTACATCTCGGTGAAGACAAGGGCAAAATTACCGCCGCCGAACAGGCTGGTGTCCAGTCGGTACCGGCACTCCTCACGACGAACGGCAATGTGCTGCACATTAATTTCGGCGCGTCGATCGGCGATCTTAAATAGTGATTTACAATGCATTATGAACAGCCTGGGAAGAATATCCCGGGCTGTTTTGCCGTTTATTTTAAAAAATATTACTCTACCATTTCTATATACTAAATAATATCCATAGCTTTGCCGGAGAAACTTACAATCCCTACATATGAAACCACCGATTATACCTTACTGTTGTCGACCGAAGCTCAGTAAGCAGCACTAGGAAAGGCTGTTTAGCAGTAACCACCACGCATAACACCATCGAAAACAGTAAAGCAATTCCTCATTCATGAAGACATTTTTAACGACCCTATTCAGCTCAGCAATTCTACTCATCTCATTTGTTGCGCAAGCCCAGAACGCCCCGATCGTGAATGCGACGGTTTCGGGAAAGATTCTGGATGCATCCAACGACTCCCCGCTCATCGGGGCGACCGTGACCATCAAAGGAACTACCAACGGGGCAGCCACAGATGCAAATGGTGAATTTCAGCTTGTAACGGGTCAGAAACTGCCATTCACGCTAGTAGTTTCATTTTTAGGATATATCAAAAAAGAAACCGTGATCGAAGGCAGCGGGGTAACCATCAAGCTCGATCCTTCTGCCGGTAACCTCGAAGACGTCATCATTTCTTCACGCCGCCGTCAGGAGTCAGCACAGGAAGTACCCATCCCGATCTCGGTCATCCGGGGCTCGGCTGCGGAAGATGCAGGCGCGTTCAATGTAAACCGTTTGAAAGAACTGGTGCCAACCGTTCAGCTGTATGTTTCCAATGCTCGTAACACGACCTTGAACATCCGCGGCCTCGGCTCAACCTACGGGCTGACCAACGACGGTATCGATCCGGGTGTAGGTTTTTACGTAGACGGCGTTTATTATGCACGTCCGGCCGCCACCGCACTGGATTTCATCGACATCGAGCGCATTGAAGTACTTCGCGGACCACAGGGAACGCTTTTCGGAAAGAACACCACTGCCGGTGCGTTCAACATCACTACCCGCGGCGCAAGCTTTGATCCGGGTGGCAGCTTCGAGCTGAGCTACGGTAACTTCGGCTACATTCAGGCCAAAGGCTCATTTACCGGCCCGATTAACAAAAAACTCGCTGCACGTGTTTCGTTCACCGGAACACAGCGTAACGGCCTGTTTTACAACGAGCATACGCAGCAGCGGATCAACGACATCAACAACATCGGCGTGCGCGGCCAGATTCTCTATCAACCAAGCAGCAAGGTCAACATCACCGTGATCGGTGACGTTTCGGATCAGAAGCCCAACGGATACGGCTGGCCGGTGGCAGGTGTAGTGCCTACCAAACGCGCAGCTTACCGCCAGTTTGACGCCATCATCGCTGATTTGGGCTACAAGCTCCCCTATACAAGCGCATTCGAACGCAAAGTAGACCTGGATACGCCTTCCAAAGCGGATAACAGGCTGGGCGGCGTGTCTGCCAATGCGGATATCAAAATTGGCAACGGAACGCTTACTGCTACTTCGGCATGGCGCTTCTGGAAATGGGTTCCGCTCAACGATCGTGACTACCTTGGATTACCTGTGTTTACCATTTCCTCAGGTAACTCGGCACACGACCAATGGTCACAGGAAATCCGTTACTCGGGTAAAATCTCTCCAAAACTCAGCGGCGTGGTTGGTTTGTTCGGCCTTTGGCAGGACCTGAAATCAGATCCAGTACAAACAGAAGAAGCGGGTTCGGCACAATGGCGTTTCGCACAAAGCACGACCAGCGAACTTTGGAAAACACCGGGCTTGTTCGATAACTTCGGTATCCGCACCACCAACCGCATCAAAAGCACCAGCTTGGCAGTTTTCGCACAGGCCGACTGGGCAATCACCGACAAGTTGCATGTATTGCCAGGTGTGCGTTACAACTACGATAAAAAAGTAGTAGACTATAAAAGAGAAACTTACGGCGGCTTGCAAACCACCGACCCTGCATTGCTCGCATTGAAAAAGCTGGTTTACACTGATCAGGCATTCAATACCAACTACGATCAGGGTAACTTCTCGGGACAATTGTCGGTTCAATACAAAGCCAGCAGCAGATTCAATGCTTATGCAACTTATTCGATCGGCTACAAGCCTATCGGTGTGAACGTGGGCGGTTTGCCGACTGCCAACGGCGCCGTTCTCCTCGACCTGGCCAATGTAAAACCAGAGCACGTAGATCACAAGGAACTGGGTATCAAAACCAGACCGACTGCCAACTCGGTTTTGAACCTGACGCTTTTCCGTTCGGACATCAATGATTATCAAACGCAAGTTCAGACTCCTGAGCCCGGCGTAAACCGCGGCTACCTCGCGAATGCAGAGAAAGTACGCGTACAAGGTGTGGAAGTAGATGGAAACATCCGTTTCAGCAACCTGTCGTTAAACGCGGCGGTGGCTTATACCGACGGTAAATATGTTACTTTCAAAAATGCGCCGGTACCTTTGGAAGAAGTAGGTGGTGAGCAGGCTTTCAAAGACATTTCAGGCGGCAGACTGCCGGGTATCTCCAAATGGTCGGGTTCTGTGGGCGGTGAAGGAACTGTGAAGGGCACATTCCTGGGCTTGAAAGGCAACTATTTCCTGGGTATCGATGTGTTTGCACGCTCAGAGTTCTCATCCAACCCGTCGCCATCCAAATACCTGAACATCGGAGGCTATTCACTGACCAACGGTCGCCTCGGTTTCCGCGCTTCGAACGGCATTTCGTTCTTCGTATGGGCCAGAAACGTGTTCAACAAGGACTACTACGAACTGCTTCTCGCTGCGCCGGGCAGCTACGGCCAATATGCGGGCGTAGTAGGCGATCAACGCACCTACGGAGTAACATTACGCTACTCATTCTAAGACTTCAAAAGGAATACGAATATTATAACACTATCGATCGGGGCGTTCCACTGGGGCGCTCCGATTTTTTGTCTTGACCCCAAAAAAACGCACCCTACCCTAAGCCATAACATTATCGGGCTCCGCTCTTTTCTTTTTCAAGGGCTCAATGGGACCACTCGTGATTTGAAAAATCGAAGCGCCTAGTTTCACTTCGAGCAACGCCAGTGTTTTGATCGTAAAATTATGCGTGCCGGTCATCCATTTGCTCACCTGCGACTCCTTTTTGCCCAGCATTTCGGCCAGGTCTTTTTGCGTCAATCCTTTTGATTCGAGTATTTCATGGATCCGGTCGGAAAGATCGAAACTTGTGCCAATGAATCTGTCAATGGCTGGATCCGGAGTAATTCTTTCTAATAAATTTATCATGATTATATATCTATGAACAGTTCACCTTCAAGTTTCATGAGATCAGGAGAATAATAAATATCACCGTCCCGTATTTTCTCGATCAATCTTTTATCAACCTCCATCATTAATTTCATCGCTTTCCAGGTTTCAGCGCCATCCTGGGTTTTCTGTCCTTTCTTTTCTCCACCACCGTCTAGAATGACGATGTTCTGACTACATCTGATACAATAAATCCGCAGTCTTGAGAAAGCGACCGGTCCGGCGCTCACGTTGTTTTCTGAACGAAAATACCGCGGTTCTGCCCCACGTTCTTTCAGATAGCCGAGCCAACTGCTTATCATATCAAGGTCTTCTGCGAAGCCATTTCTCGAATATTCCTTCACGAAGTTATTCGTTTCCGAAAACTTACTACCCTCAAATCTGATGGTATAAATAGTTACCTTCTCCGATCTGGAATACAATTCAAAATAGATACGATTCACTTTTAAGTTAAGTTCAAAGATAAAACATTTCCTGACAAAAAGGAATGTTGAGTGAGATCGATCTTGCTGGCAATATCTAAAAATTTCCTCTTATTGTCTAATGAGTAGATATTAGCCCCGCGCCGCTTCACCATCCGAAAAGGATCAGTTTCCCGGCAGTAAATCAGCATCTTATTATGAAAAAACTCGCGCTACTTGTCTGGGCGCTTCCGGCGCTCGCATTCGGACAGAACATACCCCTCCAACAAGGCTTCCAAACCCCGCCCGACGCCGCTAAACCGCGGGTATGGTGGCACTGGATGAATGGCAATATTACCAAAGAGGGCATCACCAAGGACCTGGAATGGATGAAGCGTGTAGGCATCGGCGGTTTCCAGAATTTCGACGCGAGCCTTTTTACACCCAACGTAACCCCAAAGAAGCTCGTGTTTATGACTCCTGAATGGAAGGATGCATTCAAACACACGACCGATCTCGCCGAAAAGCTAGGCCTCGAAATGGCTATCGCAGGCTCGCCCGGATGGAGCGTAACGGGCGGCCCGTGGGTGCCAGCGACCGATGCAATGAAAAAATACGTCTGGACCGAAACCCGCGTCGCCGGAGGTCAGGCATTTACAGGTAACCTGCCTCAACCCAAGCCCGTAGCAGGCAAGTTTCAAAATGTGCCCCTCCCCACCGAGGGCGGCATTACCGGCCCCACCGGCGAAGTGCCGGATTACTATGCCGATGCAGCGGTGATCGCCTACCGCTTGCCGACAGCGGACAAGCTCATGACTGCGCTGAACCCAAAAGTGACATCCAGCGGAGGTACCTTCTCCGTGGCGGAACTGACGGATGGTGACCTGGGCAAAACCAGCTTGCTGCCGCCGATGGAAGTGGGCCAGGACATGTGGATCCAATATGAATTCGATAGCCCGCAGACATTCAAGGCATTGACTATTGTGGGCGCGAGCTCCGGCGGTGCGCTGGCGGAATTCAATGGTGCACCTAACAACCGGACGTTGAAGATCAGCGACGACGGGGTAAATTTCCGGGACGTAGCACCGATTAAGGGTAGCACCGTCCCCCAAAACACGCTGGCGTTTGCCCCCGTAACAGCCAAATTCTACCGCATCGCATTCAAGACATTGCCGTCGCCGGCCAACCCTTTCGCGGCAATGTTTGGCGGTGGTAACGCGCAGCCCGCCAAGCCGGAGGGCGTGCAGGTGGCCGAAATCCTGCTCCATAATACCGACCGGATGGACCAGTTCGAAGAAAAAGCGGGGTTCAGCCCATGGCGAGAAAACACGGAGTCCTTCATCCAACCCAATGCAGACGCAATCCCCCTCACCGACGTGGTGGATCTGACTTCCAAAATGACAGCCGATGGCAGCCTGAATTGGACGCCGCCAGCCGGTAACTGGGTGATCGTGCGACTGGGTTACTCTCTTACCGGCCGTAAAAACCACCCCGCGTCACCAGAGGCTACCGGCCTGGAAGTCGACAAACTCGACAAAGAGGCAGTAAACAAATACATTAATACCTATCTCGACATGTACCAAGACGCCACCGGCGGGCAAATGGGTGCCAAAGGGCTGCAATACATGGTACTGGACAGCTACGAGGCGGGGCATATGACGTGGACGAAGGCCATGCCGGCGGAATTTAAAAAGCGCCGCGGTTACGACCTCACGCCCTGGATACCCGTGCTCACGGGCGTGATCGTGAAAAGCGCACCGGAAAGCGACCGGTTCCTGTGGGATTTCCGCAAGACGATCGGCGAGCTGATCGTCGAAAACCACTATGAAGTAATCGGTGATGCATTGAAGGCCCGCGGTATGAAACGTTACACGGAGTCGCACGAGGGCGGGCGCATATACCTGGCCGATGGCATGGATGTGAAGCGCAAAGCGGATATCCCGATGGCCGCCATGTGGACGCCCGGCAGCCTGGCCGGTGGAGCGGATGAAGAAGTCCGCAGCGAGGCGGATATCCGTGAATCGGCATCGGTGGCACATATTTACGGACAAAACATCGTTGCGGCGGAGTCGATGACCTCCGTAGGTAATGCATTTACCTGGTACCCTGAGAAACTGAAACGCACGGCCGATCTTGAAATGGCTTCCGGCTTGAACCGATTTGTGGTCCATACCTCGGTGCACCAGCCGCTCGACGACAAAAAGCCGGGCTTTTCACTGGGCCCGTTCGGTCAGTATTTCACGCGCCAGGAAACCTGGGCCGAGCAGGCATCGGCCTGGACGGGCTACCTCGGTAGGAGCTGCTTCATGCTGCAACAGGGGAAACCGGTAGTGGACGTGCTCTATTATTATGGCGAAAACTCCAATATCACCCAAATTTCGACCCAAAAATTGCCCTCGATCCCGGCAGGTTACGCATTCGATTTTGCCAATTCGAGCGTAATCAGGAATGTGCTTAAAGTGGAAAAAGGAATGATTGTGGCGCCCTCCGGCCAGCAATACCGATTGCTTGTACTGGATTCTACCGCCCGGAATATGACTTTGCCGGTACTTCAAAAGATCGGGGACCTGGTGGCTGCGGGCATGAAAGTAGCCGGTGTAAAGCCCGAGCGCTCGCCCAGCCTGGCCGACGATCCTGCCGCCTTCACAATGCTAGTGAACAAAATTTGGAGCAACCCTAATGTCTCTGCACAGCCGCTGGAAACGGTTTTGAGTAGTATTACTTCCAAAGATGTGGTCATTACCGGCGAAAAAGCGAAAATCCTGTACGTCCATCGCCAAACGGCCGATGCCGATATTTACTGGCTCGACAACCGCAGCAACGACGCCAACGAAGCGCAAATCAGTTTCCGGGTTACTGGTAAAATCCCGATGCTCTGGAACCCCGAAACCGGCAAAACGAGTAAAGTCTCCTACCAAATCTCCAACGGCCGCACCACGATTCCATTGAAATTTGACTCCTGGCAGGCCTATTTCATCGTTTTCAATGGAAAAGCAGCTGCTAACTCCTACACTGTGCCGGCCTCGGCAGAATCAGAAATCGCGGGCGTTACGGGCGCCTGGACCGTCCGCTTCCAGCCTGGCCTCGGCGCTCCCGCACAGGCGCAGCTGAATGCCCTCACATCTCTTTCGGAGCATGCGGACGCGGGTATCAAATACTTCTCGGGAACTGCGGCCTATGAAAACACCTTAAATGTGCCTGCGTTGAACAAGAATGCAACGTACTGGCTGGATTTGGGGGATGTCAAAAACCTGGCGGAAGTGGTTGTCAATGGCAAAAATGTGGGCATTACCTGGAAAAGACCATTCCGCATTGAGGTAACGGAAGCGTTGAAACAAGGCCCTAACAGCATTCAGGTAAAAGTAACGAACACCTGGGTGAACCGCCTCATCGGCGATGCCCAGCCCGGCGTAACAAGCAAAATCACCTACACAACCATGCCGTTTTACAAGGCCGATTCTCCCCTGCTGCCCAGCGGCCTACTCGGGCCGGTGAAACTGGTGGCGGTAGCGCCTGTGAAATAGTGGTCAGGAATGGTCAGGTGTGGTCAAGTATTGTTAAGTGTGGTCAAGTGTGGTCAAGTGTTGTCATTTGTGGTCAGGAATGGTCATGTGTGGACAGGTATTGTCCCGCAGATGACTATCCCTGACTACTTCTGACCATACCTGACTATTTCTGACTACACATGACCATACCTGACAACAAATGACCAAACCTGACTATCCATGACCACGCCTGACTACACATGACAACACCTGACTATCCATGACCATACCTGACCACTTCTGACCACGCCCATCCGTTAACAAGTCCGCGGACATGGGGCGCTTAGGTCGTAGTAACCGCTATCGGCATCGATACCCAGGGCGTCGCTGCCGTCTCCTTTGTTAGAGATTGCCTGGAACATCAGCCCGAACGCATAAGAACCGGCCAGTTTCTTTTGCACCTCTTCATTGGCGGCAGGGAAATAGCGGTGCAGCACGAAGCGAATGTAGATCTTCGGCATTTTCTCAAATCTGAAGAGCGCCGCCAACAGCTCTTTCACCGGATAATTGTACCCATTCAAAAACCCATACTGGGTGCGGAACAACGGGCTGGCGATCTCCCCGGTGTGACCTTTTTGTTCCCAATATTTGATCCACTGCCTGGCCAGCACGTCGGGCACATTTCCACCCGGACCATCCCCCGCCTCGCGGAAGTCGGCCGGCGTGTGCGCATAGTAAGGTGTGATGATCTGCCCGGCATTGTCTACCCCAAAAAGCACCAGCTTAAATGCATTTTCCCCGGTTTCAAAGCCAAACCGGACTTTGATAACGGCTATACCCGGGGTAGATACGAGGGTTTCGAAGTCGTCCCCATCAAAATAATCACCCAAAAGGAGTTTACTCCCCAAATTAAAAAAGCCAAAGGGCTCGCGGCTGTGTTCCAGCGCCTGCCACTGGGCAGCCCATTTTGCAAAAACTTCATCACTGATAAACTTCGGCATGCTCGCTGAGATTTAATGGTTTAAAAGGATAATTGCTTCCCGATCGTGCAGCGCAACCCGCATCCGCACAATGGAAAGCAATATACCTAAGGGCAAGGAAGCGTTGTAACTAATTCGTTGAAAAAATAGAACTAATTCGATTTATCGGTTAGGTTAATGTTTCTGATTGAGTTGAACTGCGTGTTCCCGACTACCCACCCCGGACTGCGCGCCCCGGACTACGATCCGAAGAACCCGTTTTTGAGTTCCCCGGACCATTCGTTCGCCCTGGTTTTTAGTTTGATGAGTCAGACGCAAGCGTCAACCGGGCTCTTTTTTCAGCACCCCGTCCTGATTGACATTTCAAAATTGCACAAACCCGGGCCCGGACGTAAGCGTGTAAACACGTGAATGCAAAAACAGGTGTTTTCCGGGGGGCAGAGGGCTACTCCGGTACTTCCTTGGAAATTTTTTCGTTGGCCAGCTCAATGTCCTCCGGCTCAGCTTCCGGCTCGTTTTGCTCGATACTGGCCGCCGGCTCATATTGCAATGCCAGCAGGATCGGGAAATGATCCGATGAGAAATTTTCCAGCCTCGTCATTTCCACCAGCTTAAAATCCGTCGAACAGAACACATGATCGAGCGGGAACCGCAGAAAAGGCATTTTGGCATGGAATGTGTTGTAAAAACCCCGTCCGATCCGGGGATCGAGCAGCCCGCTGACCTTGGTAAACAAATCGGTGGTATACGACCAGGCGACGTCGTTCAGATCTCCCACTACAATACATGGTAACCGGCTCGCTTTCACTTCCTTTGCCACCAGCAAAAGCTCCTTGTCGCGCTCGGTAGAATGCGAGTTTTCACCCGGTACCGGGGGCGTCGGATGCACACAGAAAAGCTGCACCTGCTGGCCGGAACGCAATGTTACCAGTACTTTAATGGACGGTATGTCTTCATCTACCAGGTACCGCACCTGTACTTCCGACAATGCCAGTTTGGAATAGAGCAGCATCCCATAGGTATTTTCCAAGGGTACCGGCACCTCGTGCGGATAATGCTCCCGCAATGCGAGCGTGTTTTCATGCCAATAGCGGTCTGTTTCCAGCAGGAGCACCACATCGGGGTCGTATTTGCGGATCAGCGCCAGGCAGCCGGCGGTATTCCGGTTGTCCTGAAAAACATTGGACGACAAAATCGATATCCGATTCTCCGGCAGAAGCGTTCGCGCACCGAGGATCACCTTCCCGGCAACAGGCGTGAAAGGGTATACCAAATAGCAGAGATACAGCGTGTTCAACGCGAAAATCACCGATAGCACGACGGTTTGTAAATCTGTCGGGAAAAACAAACTGGAATAAATGCCGCCGATGGCCACACTCAGGACGAGCTTTTGCAGCCGGGGATATTCAAAAACCCGGAATGTCCAGTAATCGCTGCGGATCAGCGGGATGAGCGACATCATCACGATCAGCACACCGGCCACTTCCAGGAAGGTTTTGAAATAATACATGGTTCGGTTCAGGTAAGAGCTGCAATATTTCAATTATTTCGCATCATTTCAACTATTAAAACCCCTTGCTTCCCTACTCTTTTGCAGTATTACCTGGTTTCTTATCCCGAAATAAATGCCTTTATTCGCAGCTGCATCAAAGAAACGAACAATGAAATTCCTGCCCGCTATACTCCTGCTGACATCACTTTACTCCGCCAACATTTTCGCGCAGAAGCCCGCACCTGCGAGGGTAATCACCTACCGCAACCCGGTGATTGCCGGTGACTTTGCCGATCCGTCGGTGATACGTGTGGGTGATACGTATTATGCGGTAGGAACCTCTTCGGAATGGGGGCCCGCCTACCCTATTTACACTTCCAAAGACCTTGTAAACTGGGAATACCTCGGCCCTGTTTTCGCGGAACTGCCCAAATGGACGGTGGGTAGCTACTGGGCGCCCGAACTGTTTTTCCGGAACGGGACATTCTATGTTTATTACACCGCCCGGCGGAAAGCCGATAAACAGTCGGTGATCGGTGTGGCGACCACCAAGGATATTACAAAAGGATTTAAAGACCATGGCGTGATCATCGAATGGACCAAGGAAGCCATCGACGCCTATGTCGTGGAGGACAAAGGGAAGCTGTTTATCACCTGGAAAGCTTATGGCCTCGACAAAGACCGGGGCATCGAACTGCTCGGCGCCGAGCTTTCGCCCGACGGACTGAAAGTAACCGGCAAGGAATTCAGCCTCATTAAGGCCGATCAGGCAGGCTGGGAAGCAGGCGGCGCCGAAGGGCAGGCTATATTTAAAAGAGGAAACTATTGGTATATGCTCTACTCGGGCAACGCCTGCTGCGGCGACCGCTGCGATTACCAGGTAGGGCTCGCGAGGGCCGAAAAATTGCAGGGGCCATGGGTCAAATACGAAGGCAACCCGGTCCTTTTCGGGGATGATGCCTGGAAATGCCCGGGGCACGGCACCGTAGTAACCACGCCCGATCGCCGCTATTTCTACCTGCACCACGCCTATAATGGGATCGATTTTACATTTGCGGGTCGCCAGGGGGTTCTCAGCGAGCTGATCTGGGACGAAACCACCCGCTGGCCGGCATTCAGATATGGCAAGACAACACCCGCACAGGCCGAATCGCCCGCAGGTGCGGGGCCTGTACCTCAGCATAGTCTCAATTTTTCGGTTAACTACGAGCGGGACACGCTGCGGCTGCCCTGGGTATTCGACGCCGGACTGCCGAAACCGAAGTTCGGTATCAGCGCCGCTTCACTGAAAATCGACTGTGAGAATCCCGCCCGAACGGGTAATTTCCTGGGGCATACCATTAAAAAAGGCAGCTATACCTATGCCGCCGAGTTCGTGATGAAAGACGACGTTTTCCAGAACATTGTTCTCTACGGCGACGCTCAGAACGCGATCGGCTACGGGGCCGGCCAAAACCGCGTCGAGCTGTGGCAAGTGAAAGACGGCCAGTATGAAACGCTCCAAACCCGGGAAATTCCCGATAGATACAAAAACATCCGACTGGAATTGCAAAGCCGTTACGGACGTTACTACACGTTCAGTTGGGGCGTAAAAGGCCAGAAAATCGACTCCCTTACCAGCTCTGTACAAATAGAAGCGCCCTGGCTGCCCCGCTGGGACAGGGCACCAAGGGTAGGTGTGAGCGTTACCGGTACTCCTGATCAGAAAAGTGAATTTAAAGCAATTGAAATGAAGTACGATTAAAAGTACTGCTGCATCAGCTTCGGATACGCGGGTATCACCACTTCCGGCTCCTCGATTTCGGGGTGCCATTTTTTTTCCCATTCGAAACTGTAATAGCCCTTGTAGTCGTCTTTCACGAGCACGCTTATCGCCTCTTTCAACGGCCCTTCGCCCTTGCCTACCTGCACGTACTGAATCTTGCCGTCTTTCAGAATGCCGTCCTTGATGTGCGTGTGACGGATGTATTTTTTGAGTTGGGCATAAACCTCCTTCGGTGGCTCTTTCGTGACCGACCACATATTGAATATGTCCCAAATGAGGCCGACGTGCTTATGTTCCGATTTGCCCATTACCGTCGCCAGAATGTCCTTCCGGGTCACGTCGCCATGGGATTCGAGCAGCACCGTTACCGAAGTATTTTTGGCATAATCGCCCAGTTCAAGCAGCCCGGTACTGATGAGCTCCACCGTTTGAGCTACTTCCTGGTCTTTGGGTAAATCATTGGGAAACACCCGCACGTAGGGGCAGTTCAACTGCTGTGCGAGATCGATAAACCGCTTTGCTTCATCCAGATTTTTCGCCCGTACTGCCGGATCAGCCATATGCAATGCAGCTGAGGACCCCAGATCGACGATCCTCAACCCCTTATCCTCGGCCATTTTGCGCGATTGGGCAATCCGTTCCGGGCTACTGAACTCGCCGCATTTAGGTAAATCCATGCAATCGAGCACGCCGCGGATTTCTATCCCTTGGTAGCCATTGTCGGCAGCATATTTGACGATCGTAGGCCAGTCCCATTTCGGACAGGCAAGGGTGGAGAATGAAAAAAGCGGTTTGGCCTTCGCCAGCGCAGGCAGGGAATTGATTAATGGTAACGCCAGGCCAGCGGAAGCGGCCATGAGGAAATCCCTGCGGTTCAGGAAAGATGATGGATTCATAAGGTTCAGGAAATTGTCCTGAAATATATCGGCTATTGCCTAGATTGGCAAATTTCGCCGTATCCTTCCCTATTTCACGGCTTCGTCCGTCAATTCGCTCTTCCGTAGTTCTATTACGATCCGGATGCCGATCGCGGCAATTACCACCGCAATCCCCAGTTGGGCCAATCCGGCCCACATACTAATCGTCCATTCCATGTTTGCGTCGATTTAATTTTCAATACAAAATAAAAACGAGCTGATTTGGGATTAAAACGTTATCAACTAACCGGTTATCAAATTTAGTAAACGGCAAAAACAGATACGATCACAAAAAAAATGCCACGCCCCTATTGCAAAAATTCAATTCCTATTTAACTTTGAATTACAAAGTACTTTTAAAAGCATACACACACCCATCACAGAAAGCTGATCACCATTATCAATCCTTGCTTTATGCGTGAAGAAATCCTTTTGAACCAAACCAATGCCCTGCAACTGGAAAAGCTGTACCGGGGCAACAAGCCGGGCTTTAAGTCGGCATTCAATGCATTGTACCCCGAACTGAGCAGCAATCCGTTGGCCGAAGGGTGGTACCAGCGGCTGAATTACAGCTCGGATGAGCTTTTTTGGGGTACGCCTGCCGAGCGGGCCTTTGTGGTGGTAGCTTCCCTACTTGCGGCATTACTGGCCAAGCTGCCCGAACTCCTTTCCATCAGCGAAGAATTTTATTACCCACGTAATGCAGGGTTTATCGTTGCTCCCGCCCTAATGGCCTACTTTGCCTGGAAAAACGCTGTCTCCTGGAAAACGCGGGGGCTGGCAATCCTACTGCTCGTGGCCTCGGTGGTGTTCATCAACTGGCTGCCGCAAAATGAAAAGAGTGATACGCTGGTTCTTTCCTGCCTGCACCTGCCGCTCTGGCTGTGGTCGCTGCTGGGCGCGGCATACAGCGGCGGAAAGTGGAAAAACGGCGCCCACTGGCTGGAATTTCTGCGCTACACAGGCGAGCTGATCGTAATGTCAGGACTGCTGGTGCTTGCCGGCGGGCTTACTACCGGTCTTACCATCAACCTTTTCGGGTTGATCGGCTGGGATATTCAATCGCTTTTCTCCAAATACATCGTCATATGCGGGCTGGCGGCCGTACCCATTGTCGCGACGTTCCTAACCCGCGTGCAACCCACGTTGGTGAGCAAGATACCGTCAGTTATCGCGAAGCTGTTCAGTCCGGTGGCGCTCGTCATGCTGGTTGCTTACCTGATAGCCACGCTCATTGCCGGCAAAAGTCCTTACCACGACCGTGAATTCCTCGTGTTATTCAATGGATTGCTCGTAGCGGTGATGGCGCTGATTTTCTTTTCGCTGGCCGAAACCGACCATGCCGGCGGCAACCGTGTGCAGATCGTGGTGCTTTTCCTGCTATCGGCCGTGACATTGCTGGTCAACAGCATCGCATTATCGGCCGTATTGTTCCGCATTTCGGAATGGGGTCTCACCCCGAACCGCGCCGCAGTGCTGGGTGCGAATGTGCTGATGCTCGCGCATTTGTTTTATGTGGGCCTGAAACTCTTCGCGGTACTCAGCAAAAAGACCGGTCTTTCAGTGGTAGGCGCATCGCTGGCGATTTTCCTTCCGCTGTACAGCATATGGAGTGCGGTGGTGATCTTCGTTTTTCCATTTGTTTTTGGGTTCAAATAGTTCAATTCCGGTAATCCACCCAGCATTCCATTTTACATTCAAACTAGCCGAAAACGCGGCCGGGCTACCGGCGGCTTTTTCGGCTTCACAGGTATCTGAGAAATTTGCGACGGTGGTTCGCACATTTATTCATGCCACTTGATCATTGCCATTCCGATCTTGAACCATACAAAAATCGCGCATATACCCTCGTAAACAAGGCCTTACGATATAGCCAAAGCACTCCATTTGTTTGAAATGCATCATTTTAATTCAGTGCATTTCAAACATTTTTTTACAATTTTGAATAAACAATCACAGCCGGAATCATATGTCGCATATCGAAATGAATATTCTCGGAGAAGCAGGGACGAATCTTCCCGACAGGCTCAGGCTTTCACCGCATGAGGTTGTTGGAACGCTCAGGATTTTCTCAGGACAACAGCATGACTATTGGGTAGGGCTCATCCCAGCCTTAAATGTGAGCGGTTATGGCGAAAATGAAGCAGATGCATTTCTGGCGTTGAAGGAAAATCTGGATACTTTTTTTGAAGACCTGTTCCAGTTATCGGAGACTGACCGAAATAAAGCTATGGAAAACATTGGATGGCAAATGGAAAAGGCCTTTCCCAAAAAATTCTCAAATCCATTTGTGGACGAGCAACAGGTACTACAAAGCTTCGATCATCCGGAACAAGTAAAAAAATTAATTTTACAAACCGCCTAAGCTTTGGGAAATAACAGGCCGGTAAAACTAAAAGACTGGATTCGCTTTCTCGAAGCTCACGGATGCAAACATGAAAGACACAGCAGCGGCTCTCACGATCACTGGAAGTGCCCTGGGTGTTGGAGAACGATCACACACCGCATTCATTTGAAAGAGATTCCGCCCATGCACCTCAAAACAAACCTGGTAAGCATGGGCAAAACGCTCGAATATCTGTACGACTGGATTGAAAAGAACTGACAATTGCCGATCGGCAACAAGAGTAAAAGAAAGCAGCACCCGTCTTCAAGGGGTTATGAAAAAGTCCTGTGTTCTTTTATTTCAACTATACCTCCTTGCTGCGGCTGCATTTGCGCAATCGGGCAGGCCTACCACATTCCCTGACGGCACTAAAATACCTGCCTGGTTTTCAGACACATCCAAAATCGATTTAAAAATCCTCGGAAAGCAGTTTGTGATTACGGAACACGGCGTTTCTCAGGATAGCAACACGGTGCAAACCGCTGCGATCCAGCGCGTCATCGACCGGGCGAATGAGCAGGGCGGCGGCGTGATCGTGATTCCCAAAGGTACATTTTTGAGCGGGGCGCTGTTTTTTAGACCCAAAACACATTTGTATGTGGCGAAAGGCGCTGTACTGAAAGGTTCGGACAAGATCACCGATTATCCGATGATGGCGTCCCGGATGGAAGGACAAAACCTGGACTATTTCCCCGCATTAGTCAATGCATACGGTGTGAACGGCTTTACGATTTCGGGCAAGGGCATCATCGACGGCAACGGGCTGAACTACTGGAAGGCATTCTGGCAGCGGCGGAAGGAGAACCCGAACTGTACCAACCTGGAAGTATCGCGACCGCGGCTGGTTTTTATCTGGAAAAGTAACGATGTGCAAGTTCAGGATGTGACACTTCAAAATTCGGGTTTCTGGACGAGCCATTATTATCAATGCAACAATATTAAAATCCTGAACGTCAGGATCACCGCGCCGCATGAGCCTGTCAAAGCGCCGAGCACGGACGCGATCGACCTGGATGTATGCAGTAATGTGCTGGTCAAAGGCTGCTATCTGGCTGTGAACGACGACGCCATTGCTTTGAAAGGCGGAAAAGGCCCATACGCGGATACCGACCCGGGCAACGGTGCCAATACGAACATCATTATCGAGGACACCCATTTCGGGTTCTGCCACGCGGCGCTCACGTGCGGGAGCGAGGCCATTCACAACAAAAATGTGGTAATGCGCAACTGCCATATCGAGAACGCCATGCGCGTGCTCTGGCTGAAAATGCGGCCCGACACCCCTCAGAAATATGAATTTATCAGTGTCGAAAACGTGGATGGTTACGCTTACAGCCTCATTTACGTGAAACCCTGGAAGCAATTCTTCGATCTGAAAGGGCGAAAAGATGTTCCGCTCTCCTACTCCGACCATATCAGCCTGAAAAACATCAAATTGAGATGTGAGGTGTTTTTCGACGTAAGTCCGGGCGAGTATGATAAGCTATCAAAGTTCAATTTCGAAAACCTGGACATTACGGCGAAAAACACGGCTTACGACAAGTCTGTGGTAAATGACTTCACGCTTACGAATGTCAAAGTGAACGAAAAGATGATCCGTTAGCCGCCCAGGTACCGGCAGGCGAGCTGGTACAGTTCGGAGACGAAGGCGTCGTAGGCGATAAAAATGTCGGGCTTCGCGATGAAATCCCTCGCGCCTGCACGGATACATTTTTCTCGCGTGGACACGACGGACGACGTGGAGGTCGCGAATACGGCAACGTCCGGATAAGTCGTTTTGAGCTCATCCATAATGTCATAGCCATTTTTACCGGGCATATTCAGGTCCGACAGTATGAGTTCGGGTAACTCGCCCGGCGAACCATGCAGCCACTCCGTAAGCTGGTCGCCATTGCCGAACTCCCCGAGGATTTCGAATTTCCCGGAAGCCCTGAACGCCTCCGACATAAAGAAGCGCTCATCTTCATCATTTTCAACAATCGCAAGTCTGAATATTTTCATGTGCAGGGCTTAGATTTGGGGTAACATGATATGGAAACTGGCACCCTTTCCGTGCGCCGATTCGGCCCAGATTTTACCCCGGTGCCGCTCGACTACCTTTTTACAAACCGCGAGGCCTACGCCGTTGCCGGGGTACTGACTGGCAAAATGCAGCCTTCTGAAAATCTCAAAGATCTTATCCAGGTTTTCGGGGGAAATACCGATACCGTTGTCTTCGACGACGAACCGTACGCAACCATCTTCTAGCCAGGATTTCACCGCCACTTCCGGCTCCCTGCCGTTCGTGAATTTCAGGGCATTACCCAGAAGATTCTGGAAAAGCTGCACAAGTTGTACGCGGTCCCCGTAGATAAACGCCACTCCGGTATCCACACGGATCTGCGCGCGCGACTGCTCGACGGCGTCGTTCAGGTTCTGGATCGCTTCGGCAATCATATCTTCCACATTCAGCTTCTGATGTTGAAGCCCTACCTTGCTGACTTGCGAATAATGGAGCAGGCTATCGATGAGTTCGTGCATGCGTTGCGCAGCCCGGATCCCCTTTCCAATGCTAAGTTTCAGGAGATCGAACTTTTGCTGATCGACGTGCTGGTCCATCAGATATAAAAAGCTTCTTACAGTCCGTACGGGTTCTTTCAAATCATGTGAAACAATGGCCGTAAACTGTTCCAGCTCGCGGTTCACGGACGACAGTTCACTGTTGGCCACTGAAAGTTCCTGTGCTAACTGCCTGTACTTGTCGGAACTCTCCCGCAATGCCTGCTCGTTCATTTTTCGCTCGGTCAGGTCTCGTGTAACTTTCGAAAAGCCACTCAGCCGGCCCTCGGCATCATATACGGCGGTAATGACCACATTCGCCCAGAAACGGCTCCCGTCTTTACGTAAACGCCACCCTTCCTCTTCGTACTTACCGGTTGACCTCGCAACTTTCAGTTCCCAGGCCGGCTTTCCGTTAAGAATATCCTCTTCGGGATAAAAAATGGCGAAATACTTTCCGATCACATCGTCCGCGCTATAACCTTTAATACGCCTCGCCCCCTCGTTCCAGCTGACGATGCAGCCTTTCGTATCGAGCATGAAAATGCCATAATCGCCCACCTGCTCCACCATCAACCGATAGCGTTGTTCACTTTCAAGCAAATCGAATTGTTTGTTCTTTTGTTCCGTGATGTCGCGTAACAGAGCGCAATATCCCACAAGACCTTCCGAATCATCAAAAAGCGGGGAATATGAGATTTCTGCCCAGTACCTGGTGCGGTCTTTCCTCAACTTCCAGCCCTCGGCTACACATTTCTTCTTTTTCAGAGCCTCGTCCAGCTCGTTACTGAGTGTGATGGGATCGTCCTGGCAGTCGTCTATCACGCGAAACGGCTTTCCTGCTATTTCAGCCTCATTATAGCCTGTAATAGCACTCGCAGCCGCATTGCAAGTCGTTATTCTGCCTGTTTTGTCCAGCAAAAAGATACCCTCTGCGAGGTTGCGGAAAATCAGGTTACTGTTCAAATGCATGAATGGGTAAGGTACAAATTAGGGAAGAACTGCAGCAAATTCCGTGCCAAAAAAAATCAGGCGTGCCGGAGCTAAGCCAGCACGCCTGAATTACATTCACATCCATGGTTTTTAACCAATATGGTGGCCAGCTACATGGCCGCCATCGAGATTGATCACCTCGCCGGTGATGAAGTTGCTGCCTGCCAGGTACAATGCAAGCTGTGCAACGTCTTCCGTTTCGCCGATGCGATCCACGAGGTGCAGGCCCGCAAGACTGTCGGCGTCACTAACGCCGGTTTTCGCTTGAAGCGGGCTGCGGATAATGCCGGGCGCGATCGCATTTACACGAATATTGTTCTTGCCAAACTCCGCCGCCAGCTGCCGCGTCAATGCATGAATACCTCCCTTGCTCGCAATAGGTGCCGTTGCCGGGAAGCCGCCGATCGCGTGGTCCACGAGCACGGTACCGATGTTGATGATCGAACCTTCACCCTGTTGCAGCATTTGTCGGATGGCTGCCTGGCTTGTAAAATAAGTACCTTTCAGGTTGATGCCCAGGAAATAGTCGAGATGGGCTTCGTCCACTTCCAGAAAGCTGCGGGGTTCGAATACGCCTGCATTATTGACGAGCACATCTACGCTGCCAAACCTGGTTACGGCGGTGTCGACCAGCAACTGGCCCGTTGCACGCTTACTAATGTCCCCCGCGACCATGACCAGGCGGTCGTGGTTACCCAGCTCGTTATACGTAGCCACGAGATTGTCCCGGTTGGCCGAATTGATGAGCACGTTGTGTCCGTGTTCGAGAAAAAGACTGGCTACTGCTTTACCGATACCGGTGGATGCGCCGGTTACGATGATGGTCTGTGTTTTCATGATGTCAGGTCTGTTACTGTTTTCTTTGAGCGGTAATCCCTTTTTCGCGGAGGACGGAAACTTGTTCTCCGGCGTAGCCCCAGTCGTCGAGTTCCACTTCCTGGATCACGACGTGAGTGAGATGGGGATCTTTGTCGAGCACGTCGGTGATCAGCTGTGTTACGCCGGCGATGAGCTCCTGTTTTTGTTTGCGGGTAACACCTTCGCGGGTCACCTCGATTTTTACATATGGCATGATTACTGCATTTAAAAGGGTTATCAATGTATTGGCTGTCAATCCATCACTGCGTTTTGACAATACAAAGGAACCCTGCTCAGCGCAGACCATTGCGTGACCTACATCACAAGTTCGCTCGCCCTGAGGTATCGTTAATGCTCCCCTTCGCAATCCTCTTCTTCGTCGTCGGCATCGTCGGCCGGACCGAAGAAAATAGCTTCTCTCGCGTTTGGAGTGCCGGGAAGTTGGTATGGAAACAATGCTTGTGAAACCATCATCTTTATTTTTGCGGGATTTAAATACAGGATTTCTCACCAACGCCGCACCAGGCGAGCCATAGGACTATGGCAAACTGATATTGAGCCATTTACACGCGTGTTTTGTTTATCAAAATGAGAGGTGTTTCTCAAAAATGAAGTATTCTAACCCTCTGTTACTGCGCATTGCTTTCATACCGCATTTGCATTGCCGGGCAAATAGTGAGAAATTGCGCGCCCAATTTTCCAAAACAATGACAACTCCTGTTTTCTGCGGCATCGATTTCGGCACTTCCAATTCCAGCCTCGCAATAGCAAACCAAGACGACGTTTTCCTGATTCCGGTAGAAAACGACCATAAAACAATCCCCAGCGCGATGTTTTTTGCGCGGAAAGATAACGAGGCATTCTTCGGACGGGCAGCGATGGAACGCTTCCTGGGCCGTCATCCGGGCAGGCTGATGCGAAGCCTGAAACGCGTGCTGGGAACACCCGCCATGCGCCAGGGCACGATGGTGAATGGCGAACTGATGAAGTTCGACCAGATCGTTGCCGCCTTCCTGGACCAGATGAAGAAAAAGGCGGAGGCCGATTGCGGCACCGAACTGAAACACGTCGTGATGGGCCGGCCGGTGCATTTCATAGACAACGATCCTGCCGCCGACGAACGGGCCGAAAACGAGCTGAAAGCAATCGCCAAAAGCCTGGGCTTCGAGCATGTGGGCTTCCAGTTTGAACCCATTGCGGCCGCATTTGCGCACGAGGCACGTATAACGGGCGAAAAGTTAGCCATGGTGGTCGACCTCGGCGGCGGAACTTCCGATTTCACCATTATCCGTCTTTCCAAAGACAATGCCCGCAAACACGACCGCAGCGGCGATATCCTTGCGAATACCGGCGTGCGCCTCGGCGGGAACGACTTTGACAAGGACCTCAGCCTCGCCCGCATGATGCCCGAGCTGGGCTTCCGCACTACTTACGGCGCCAAGAACCTGGAAGTCCCTTCCTATCATTATTTCGATCTTTCGGAATGGAGCAAGGTTAACTTCCTGTACACCAACCGGACGATCTTCCAGGCCAAGCAGCTGCTCCGCGAGACCCATTCGCCTGAAAAATACGGGAGGCTGATCAGCGTCCTCGAACAGGAAAGCGGCCACGCGGTACTGGCTGAAACCGAAAATATCAAGATCGGCCTCACGCAAAACGAAGCATACATGGCTTCCCTACCGTTTATCGACGAAAATTTGCAGATCAATGTCGAGCGTGATGTGTTCAACGAGGCCATAGGTACCAAGACGCAACGAATTATCGACGCGGCCAAACAATGCCTGCAAAGCGCAGCGATCGCGCCGGAGGCGATCGGCCTGGTGATTATGACGGGCGGCTCTACTGAAATTCCGCTGATCCAGGAACGTTTCCGCGAGCTGTTCCCTGCCGCCGAATGGTCGGAGGAGAACAAACTTTCGAGTGTCGGACTGGGCCTCGCTTACGATGCAAGGAGCCGGTTTTCCTAAGCAGAGTTAGACTCTTTGCCGGTCATCTTACACGTACCGCTTACGCGGCTCGCCGCAATCTCTTTGCTGGTATCGTTTGCTTCGGATACTGATATCTGGTTATACTTGCACTATGTCCATTTCAGATAGAAGCATCTTAATACTCGGCTGTTTCGATACCAAGGGCGATGTATTCTCCTACCTGCGGGAATGCATTGCCGCTCAGGGCGAAACGGTGATAACCGTCAACACGGGCGTTTTTGGCACTACCAGCGCATTCCCCGTCGATTTTGAGGCCGCTGCCGTTGCCGCCGCGGCCGGTTACGATATTACCGGCCTCCGTCGCGACCGCGACCGGGGCAAAGCGATCGACATCATGGGACGTGGTGCTTCGAGGCTGGTTTCACAGCTTTATCATGAAGGAAAAATCAAGGCTGTTGTAGGCATGGGCGGCGGGGGCGGCACTTACATTGCTCTTTCTGCGATGCAGGGCATTCCTTTCGGAGTACCGAAGGTTTGCCTGACTACATTGGCCACAAAAGACCTTTCCCGGCAAATCGGTGATAAAGATATTACGCTGATCCCATCCGTGGTGGACGTGGCCGGCATGAACCATATTTTAAGGCAATTGGTCGCCCAGGCCGCAGCGGCCGTTTGCGCAATGGCCAATATCGACACCGCCGATCACCCGGCAAAGGCGCGCAGCATTGCCATCAGCATGTTCGGGAACACGACGGCCTGCGTCGACAAATGCACTGAGCTCCTCACCCTTGCCGGTTATGAAGTACTGGCTTTCCACGCAACCGGTGTAGGCGGCAAAACGATGGAATCGCTGATCCGCGAGGGCTGTTTCGACGCCGTACTCGATATTACCACCACCGAACTGGCCGACGATCTCTGCGGCGGTATTTGCAGCGCAGGCCCGGAAAGGCTCACTGCCGCCGCAGAGATGGGTATTCCACAAGTGGTAGTTCCAGGCTGTATGGATATGGTGAATTTCGCGCACCCCGACACCATCCCGCACGCATTCGCGGGCAGGCACCTGTACAGCTGGGCGCCCGACGTAACGCTCATGCGTACGGACGAGCGTGAGAATGCGATCCTGGGCGAACGCCTCGCGCGCAAGGTAAGCCGTTCTCCGGTTCCCGCGGCAGTGGTGTTACCGTTGAAGGGAATTTCGCAGGTCGCTTCGGAAGGCGGCATATTCCATAACCCGGCGGCCGACGAGGCATTGTTTGCGGCAATCCGCGCCCATGTATCCGGCAACGTATCTGTAACCGAGGCCGATACGCATATCAACGATCCGGCATTCGCACATTTGCTGGTGAAAACATTGCTCGGGTTAATGCAGAAGAAACAGCAGTAAAAAAATAATCAATCCAATCACTTAACAACCGAAACAAGAACATGCCTAATCCATGGACAGGTAAGGGAAATCCTTATACGAAACAGGAAGTAAGAGACCGCCTGCAAGCGACGATAGATCAGGGCAAAGCCATTATCGCAGCCGGTGCCGGCACCGGTATCAGTGCCAAATTCATCGAAAAAGGCGGCGCCGACCTGATTATCATCTACAACTCGGGGCGCTTCCGGATGGCCGGGCACGGCTCTACGGCCGGTTTGATGGCCTATGGCGATGCCAACGCAGTGGCAATGGAAATCGGTGAGTTCGAGGTGTTGCCCGTGGTGGAAGAAATACCGGTGATCTGCGGCGTACACGGCTCCGATCCCCGCCGCAGAATGTGGCACCATTTGCTGAAAGTGAAGGAAATGGGCTTTTCCGGCGTCAATAATTTCCCTACCCACAGCATTGTGGACGGGCATTTCAGGCAGGTGCTGGAAGAAACCGGGATGGGTTTTGCCAAAGAAGTGGAAATGGTCAGACTGGCGACAATGATGGATCTGTTCTCGATCGTGTACGTGGCTACGCCGGAAGAGGCGCGTCAGATGGCCGAGGTAGGTGCGGATGCCATTATTGCACATGTTGGCACCACCGTGGGAGGTTCTATCGGCGTGGTAGATGCCACTTGCAGCATGGACGAAGCCATTGAACGCACGCAGCGCATCGGTGACGCCGCACGGGAAGTGAATCCCAATGTATTTGTACTCGCACACGGCGGCCCCGTGAATACCCCCGCCGACGTCCGCGAAGTACTCTCGAAAAGCGACATTCACGGCTTCGTAGGCGCCTCATCGCTCGAACGCATGGGCGTAGAGCAGTCGCTTACCGAGCTCACGCGGGACTTTAAACGGTTGACGTTGGGATAGCGGCTGGCGGTATTGAACGGTATTGCAATAGACCATAGACGATAGACCATGGACCATGGTTTGTTACTTGATTGTAACACACCTTCATGGTCTATGGCCCATGGTCTATGGTCTATGGTCTATCGTCAATGGCCCATTGTCTACGTCCCCAGATCATCTGAACGATGACCCTTCTGACGCGATCAATACAACATAACCTTCTTCACCACCGTGCCGCCGCTGGTGCTCACCCGGACAAGCACTATCCCACTCGCTGCCTCAGAGAGATTTAGGATTGATGCTTTTGAAGTCTTCATAATACGCCCCGAAAGATCATAAACCGTCACCCGTTCAACCGCTTCACTCGATCGGATGTGCAGCTGATGGGAGGCGTCGGCCCAAACGGTGACCGAATGCTCCGGACCGCCAAAGCGTATTGCTGCCACGCGCGAGCGTTCGTTGGTACCATCGAAATCGGTTTGTCGCAGGCGGTAGTAGCTCCGGCCGGCGAGCGGCTTTTCGTCGCGGAATGTGTAGTCCTTCACGACCGAAGTGGTAGCATTGCCATCCACGAAACCAATATCGCTCCAATGGAATGCATCCGCGCTACGCTCGACGTAGAAACCGGCGTTGTCGGTCTCCGAGGTGGTGCGCCATTCGAGTTTTACGATCGTGTTTTCAATGCGGGCATTGAAAGACACAAGTGTTACGGGCATCGGATCGTCGAAATGCAGCTTCACTACATTCGATTCGTAAAGGACCTTCCAGCCGGGCCCCAGCCCCGTCACCGAGCTGAATGTACCCAATACGGACGTGGCACCGACGATCGTGATTTCATCCCCGATGACCGGCGTGTAGTTAATTGTTACCGCCAGCGTGCCACCCAGTGTAGCCACACCCGTCACGGCAACCTGATCATAATCGGTACCTGCCGCGCTCACGCCATTCACTTCGATAGCCATAATACTGTTGGTGAAATTGTGGCTGTTACTGAATGTGAGCTTGCCGGGCGAATATCCTGGCGATAATGTACCACCATTACTGGTGAGTGATGACGGATTAATGGTGCCGGTCCCCCTGAAAACGCCGCCGGTGTTGTTGTTGAACGAGCCGCCCTGGCGCGTCAGCAGAAGCGTTATTTTGCCTGGTCCTCCGATCTTCACGGTACCCCCATTTTCAAAAACGCCCTCGGAGCGGATGCCGTCGTGCGACCATTCGAGATTGACGGTACCACCTGTATTATTCAGGAACGTCGCCTGGTTGCGGATACCGAAGTCGCCGGTATAACTGATAGCTCCCGTAGTGATATTTCCGGCATTGGTGAATGTGTTCTGAAAATTCCTGATGGCCGCGATCGTCGATCCGTCAATGCGGATATCGCCGTTGTCTTCATTGTTAAAGGCCGCTTCGTTGAAAATACCATTGATCCCGGGTGAAGTATTGGCTCCGATCGTCAGTTTCGCGTCGTTAATGAACGTGCCTGCCGAATGATAAAGCCCGGTATCTTTCGAACGATCGATACGGATGTGGCCGGCGCCGTGGTTAGTAAAGGTGGAGCGGTTTACCATGCCGTAAGTCGCCAAAATTTCAGGGCCGACGAGTGTAACAGCACCGCCGATTGTGATTTCCGCCTCGTTCGTAAATATACCGGATGGCGTTTTCAACAAGATACCGGTAGCGCGGTCGATCGTGATTTTCCCGGTGTTTGTAAATGAACCCTGATTTTCGAGGCCATCGACACCCACCCCGGAAAGCGATCCTATTTTCAAATTTCCGGCATTGGTGAAATTCGCACCGGGCGCTGGTGCATCCGCATTCGTTTGTAACAAGCCTGCGACAGAGGATTTATCGATATAAATATTCGCCCCGGCATTGTTTTTAAATTCTCCGGTATTTCTCAAACCATATTGCCCGATGTCGTTGCTGTTGCCAAGGAGAATGTTGCTGTTGTTGGTGAAAGTACCGGCAATGTGGTACAAACCCACGTCGGTTGTGCGGGCGATCTCGATCTGGCCTCCCGGATTGTTGGTGAATGCCGCCCGGCTTTCGATACCGGTCGCTCCCCCGGAAAAACTGATGCCGATCCAGAGCTGCGAAGCATTATTAAACGTTCCGGCAGCATGGTATAATGAAGAGCCCGTAGCCCGGTCGATCCACAGACTCGCTCCTCCTTCCTGTTCGAACACGCCCTCGTTGACGACACCGTGCGTCCCGGGGCTGGTTTTTCCGCCGACTACGATGGCACCCGCATTGGTAAATATGCCCGCTGCGTTGTATAATCCGATATCGGTCGTCCGGTCGATCTTCACGCTCCCGCCCGCATTGTTATAAAAGGTAGCCAGGTTACGGATTCCCACGGTACCCGCATCAGCCGCAGCCCCTATATTGATGGCCGCGGCATTATTGAAGGTTGCGTGTATAGATTTGGATTCATCGGCATTGTTGACCAACGCCCTCAATGTGCTGTTACCGATCGCGATTTCGGCACCTGCATTGTTATTAAAAATAGCATCATTCCAAATGCCGTGCAGGCCTACGGATGCATTCTGTCCGATGATCAGCTTGTTCGCATTCGTCCATGTGCCGGCTGCATTGTACAATGCAGTATTGGCCGAACCGTCGATCCGCACGATGCCGGTCGCATTATTGTTGAATGTTTTTTGATTGATAATCCCGAAATCTCCCGCATTGGTAGTACCAGCAACGAGCGTACCATTATTATCAATTTTCCCATCATTATTAACACCTGCCGTAAAAGCGAATGGCGTGGTGTAGGCCGCATTTGCGCTGATTGTCAGCACGGCTTCCGAACTGATCGTCAGCCAGGCATCGGACTCTACCTGCACCGAGCGAGCGGCCGCATTCACTCCGCTCCCAATAATAGGGCTTATCCCGCCAGCCGGAATCCGCACATCGTCATTCGCATCCGGTACCCCGGCCGACCAATTCGCCGGATTAGTCCAATCGGAGTCCGTGCTGCCGTTCCATTGCGTTTGCGCGAATGCATTCGCCGCATGCAGGATCAGTAATAGGTTTAGTATAGTTGATTTCATTCTTGTTGATTTAAATAAATGACGGCCGACAGCTGACCACCGACAGCCGATTGGCAAGAAGCATTGGCGGTCGGCCGTCGGTCGTCGGCGGTCCAAAAACTCACTTCCCAGGCTGCGCTACGTACCTCAAATATGGCTTCACAGTCTTCCAGCCGTCGGGGTATTTCTCTTTTGCCTCGGCGTCGGACACCGTGGGAACGATAATCACCTCGTCGCCGTCCTGCCAGTTCACCGGCGTGGCCACTTTATGCCGGGCGGTAAGTTGCATGGAGTCGAGGACGCGGAGGATTTCGTCGAAATTGCGCCCGGTTGTCATCGGGTACGTAAGGTTCAGCTTGATCTTCTTATCGGGACCGACAATGAACACCGAGCGAACGGTCTGGTTTGTTGCAGCGGTGCGGCCTTCGGAAGTACCCGATTCTTCGGCCGGAAGCATATCGTATAGCTTCGCGATAGCCAGATTCGGGTCGCCGATCATCGGATAGTTCACAGGATACCCTTGCGTTTCTTCAATATCCTTTTCCCATTTCAAATGGCTATCTACCGGGTCTACACTCAGGCCGATCACCTTACAGTTGCGCTGCGCGAATTCGGGCGCGAGCCTGGCCATGTACCCGAGCTCGGTCGTACACACGGGCGTAAAGTCTTTCGGGTGTGAAAAAAGGATAGCCCAGCCGTCGCCTATCCAATCGTGAAACTGGATGGAACCCTGGGTAGTGTCGGCCTGGAAATCCGGAGCGATGTCGTTGATTCTCAAACTCATGGTATGGAGCGATTAAAAGGTTAATAGATGATTGCGGTTGTTCAGGAGAATGCGGGCGGCCCGTCAGAAAAGCGTGTAGCGTTTACGACAGGTCTCGCATTCGTAGCATTCGGGTTTGAGCCTTCCGAGCGACACGATCTTCGCCAGGCGACCGGCCAGGCTCAGTTTCGGAGAAACGACCAGATTCCCGCCGCAAATCAGGCAGCGGATTCCCAGCACGGTTCGTTTAATAATAATTTTGTCGAGATCGAGCAAGCCCATAACACCGCCAAAAATGCCCCTCAGCAGGCATAGAGGCAAAAAAAAGGGACGAACGTCCATGTGGTGGGATGAATGTGGGGAGGTTTGGGAAGAGGGGCCGGTGATTTTGGCCGTTGACAACCGACCGCTGAGGATATTCTATTCGTTCACTGGCGGAATGCGTTAATTGCCTCCACCTTTCACTTAAAAGAAACTACATTTCAATCCACGATTTTACCCTGTTATATAGCCGTTCGGAGGAATTATTCGCAAAAATGAACAAGTTCCGCTCCAAACTGGGAACAGTCTAAGAAACGGCCGTCAGTGGTCGGTCGGCGGCGGTCCATCGTCGGCGGTCAAACAACCTCTACCCCTCCCCCACAATTCCCAACGCCCTCAAAACCTCCCCCCGGTACGACTTCCCGATCGGGAGCTTTTCGCCTTGGAGGGAGAGTTCGTTCGGAAAAACGTCCTCGATAAAATGCGAATTCACGACAAAGCGCCGGTGGATACGGATGAACCGCCCTGGTTCGAGCTGGTCCATGAAGTCGCTGATGGTGGAGCGGACCATTATTTTCTTTTGGGATGAAAGGTGGAGGAGGACGTAGTTGGCTTCGCTTTCCAGGTAATGGAGTTCGTCGAAGAATACCTTTCGGAATACGTAGCCATCCTTTACAAAAAGGAAGTTTCTCGGGACGGAAGCGATTCGCTTTTCGGCTTTGGCAGCGGTTTGTGTCCCTGTGAAATTATGAAATGCGATTTCGATCGCGGCGTAGAGCTCTTCTTTGGTAAACGGTTTTACAATATACGCATGGGGTTTCACCTTCTTGGCGCGATCGATGGTTTCAAAATCACTATTGGCGGTCAGGAAAATAAACGGCAGCTTGTAGGTTTCATTCAGCCGCTCGGCCACATCGAACCCATCCTTCCGGCCGGCAAGTTGGATGTCGAGTAAAAGTAGGTCCGGCTTCTCGGTTTCGAGCATTTCGAGGGCCTCGGTGTAGCTTAGCGCCGGACCACAATGGTTGTAGCCCAGCTCTTCGAGCGTGCCTACGATCGTACGCGCGATCACCAGCTCGTCTTCCACAATACCTATTTTCAGTTCTGCCATCAGGGTTTAGTCTTGATTTTTACGCACTTCGCGATTGGTGAAATCGACGGTAAACACGGCTCCATGGAGTGTCTGATAATGCACGCGCCCTCCTATTTGCCTGCCGAGATCGCTGACGAGCTGTAAACCGAGCGTCGTGGCACGTTTCAGATCGAAGCTTGCCGGGAGGCCGGGGCCGTTGTCGGAATACACCAGGCGGAACCGCCCTTCCGAAACAACACGCACCGTAACCCTTATTTCACCTTCGGATACATCTTTGAATGCATATTTAAACGAATTTGACAGCAATTCGTTCAAAATTAACCCCAACGGCACCGCAGAATCGATATCCAGGTGCACATCCGGCACATCCACGGCCAGCGAAACCTTTTTTTCCCTTTGAAATACACTCTGCACCTGCCTGCACAAATCCTCTATGAAGCGTTTCAGGTCAATGCTGCTGAGGTTTTCGAACTGGTATAGGTTCTGATGGATCAATGCAATGCTCCGTACCCGGTTCCGGCCTTCCTGCAATGCTTCGCGCGCCGCATCGTCGGTAAGGCTCTTGCCCTGCAATTCCAGCAGCCCCGAAATCACCTGCAAGTTGTTCTTCACGCGGTGATGGATTTCCTTCATCAACACATCCTTTTCCAAAAGCAATGCCGTTTGCTCCGACAGCGATTGTTTCAATTGAATAGTCCGCTCATTCACAGTCGCTTCCAACCTATCCTTCTCCCGCGCGAGTTGCCTGATCCTGAGCCGAACAAACAGGTAAATCAACAGCACTACCAACAGCGCGACGATCAACACAAAATACCATTGGAGGTAGACGGGCTTTAAAACTTCCAACGGAATGCTCAGCTCCGCCTTGTTCCAGGCCCCTTCGCGGTTCTGCGCCTTGATCCGCAGCACAAAATCACCGTAGGGTAGCCCGCTGATCCGTACTGAATTTTCATTAATGAAAACCCAGTTGCGGTCAAACCCCTCGATCTGATACGCATATCGATGGCCGGTGTACCGATGGCCCTCGTCTTTGGTAAAATCCAGCAACTGGAAATCCAGGGTAAAGAATTTATCGTCGGGTTCGAGTACGATCCGGGCGTTACGAAGCAAATCGGCGGTTTTGTTGACCAGCCCGTTAGCTGAACCCACAAACTGGTTGAATGCGATAATCCGCAACGGCACACTCAGCTGTGAAGTATCGGTTCTAAACTCGCGCGGGTCAAAACCGACTACCCCGTTGAGTCCGCCGAAATACAACTTGCCATCGGCCGCTTTGAATGACGACGTCCGGTTGAACTCGTTGTGCGAAATGCCGTCGGTGGTGGTGTACGTATTAATGGCGAAATCCTTGCGATTGAAACGAAGTAACCCGTAATCGGAACTGATCCAGAGGTTACCGAACCCATCCGGCTCGATGCGGTAGAGCACATCCGACGGAAACCCCGCCGTAATATTGAACTGCCTCGAACGGTTAGTCGCGGGATCCCAGCGGTAAAGTCCCTCCCCGTTCGTCGCAAGCCACCACGCGCCATCGGCATCCTGCCAGGCGTCGAGCAGGCTCAATGCATTCAGGAACGGCGATTTCAGCCTGACCATTTGCCATGCCCGGCCCCGCGCGGGATCGCCCGTGAGCTGGTACAACCCGTTTTCGGCCACAGCCCACACTCTACCGTGGCGACCTTTCAAAAACCGGTACACAAACCTCGCCTCCGGGTCGCCTGTCGACGGCAGAGACTCCAACCGGTTCGCCGCGGCATTGAAAATCGAAAACCCATTGATACACCCCAGCAGCAGAAGGCTGTCGTTCAGCGAGTAGAGCGACCATATCTCCGAAGGCGGCGGCATTGGGAAACCGACGAACCTTTTTAGTGTTTCGTTGAATCGCGACAATGCGAAGCCGCCGGTATAGAGCGCGCCGCCATGCCAGGCGAGGCCGTAGTTGATAAAATTATGACTGAACCCCTGCACGCGCTGGCCCTCCTGTATGAATGTATGACCCCACACGTTCGCGATCACACCGCCGCGCCCGTCCGCGAGGATGCCGCGCGCCTGACCATTCCGTTCCATTGTCTGCTGGCTGGTCGAGAAATAGGGTGTGAAACGGTTCTTTTTAATGGTCAGCTGCATCACTCCGGATGATGTGCAAAGCCATAGATTACCGAGTTTGTCGGGAAAAAGCTGGTAGATGAACAGGTTTTCAAACCCCTTCAACTCCGATTTACCGGTAATTTTCAGAAATGCGTGCTTATTCCAGAGATACAGCGCGTCGGTGGCAATGTAAAATGCCGTAGCCTGCCCGTCGGTAGCCGGCCGCACCTGGTACCAATACCGGCCCTTTACTCCATCCAGACCATATTGTTCCAGATTTTGAGCCGGCACAAGTTGCCCCTCGCTAGTGAGTTTATCCACGAAGAAGTGATTGACGTCCGTCGCGGTATTGTAGGTGATCAGCAGCTCGTCCTGGCTCGTCAAGGCGATGGGCAGTGAACGCAGGACATCATGCTGCATGAATGAGCTCACCTTATTGGCTTTCACCACATATTGCAACTGCTGGTTGTTCAGCTTCAAATGCGCGGTTCCTTTCATGAAAGTATTCACCGGCCCGGTGGTGCGGTAGTCGAGCAAGGAGTCCTGCCTCACCCACCCTTTCATTTCCAGCATCAGCCTGAAACCTCTTTTGGAAGAATACCGCCAGTACCGGAACGGCGAGGCGGTCAGGAAGCTGATTTCGCCAGTACCGTCATTCGCGATCCAGTAGACGTCCTTTTCCTTAAAAGGCAGATTGGGAAATGCGGCGGTGAGTGTCTTTACCTTCTGCGTCGTGGCATCCATCACGTCTATTTTCCCGACGGTGGTCAGCTGAAACCCGGCGCTGCCGTATTGGATAAAAAGGCGGTCGGCATCATCGACGGCCAGCTGCACCACTTTGTTTTCCTGAAGTCCATTCCGCTGCCGGTTAAAAAGCAGGCACTTACTTCCGTCGAAACGGTTGAGCCCATTGCGGGTCCCGAACCACAGGAAGCCCGACGAATCCTGCACCCCGCAGAACACCTCATGTGAGGCAAACCCGTTTTCAACGGAAAGCAATCGTTTGGTAATGGTGTATTCCAAACTGGTACGAATGGAATCGGTTTTCCCGAATACTGTCAGCGCATTCGGGAAAAGCAACAAAAACCATATGATGCGGAAACGGCACGGAGCAGGTTTCCATACCCGACGATCTGCCAATGACAACTACTTTGACGTGAATGCGGCAAGATAGCCGATTTTTCACAAATTACCGGTTCGGGGCAGCTGCACTCTTTGTTGACGTCGGTGGCAGCTATTCTCTGGATATCGAGCGGGCGGCGATGTAAACCGGCTAATGCGCATTCAGTTTCGGCAGCGATTGCCACCAGGCAACCAGCTTCCCGCTCAGTTCTTTCGTGATCTTCGCTTCCGTTGCTTCAAGATTGATCGTTTCGGCAGGATCCTTCACAATGTTGTATAGTTCGGTCTTGCTACCGTCGGCATCCATCAGCAGCTTCCATTCGCCCGAGCGCACGGCGAGACGCGGACTCCGGTCGTTGCCTTTCGGGTAGTTGTAGGCAATATCGTTTCGTCCGTATTCCCAAAACATTTCCCTTTTCCTGAGCGACGGCTTGCCCAGCAGGATCCCCGACCGGTCGACGCCGTCACCGTGATAGTTTTCAGGAATTTTCACCCCTGCGAGTTTGGATAATGTAGGCAAAAGGTCGGTAGCGTGCAGTTCCGAGCGGTCGTCGGTTTTATTGGCCGGAATATGTCCGGGCCAGCTAACGATGAAAGGCATCCGAATGCCGCCTTCGTACAGCGAAAGCTTCGATCCCCGGAGGCCTCCGCTTCGGGTGCCTCCGAAAGTAGGCAGCGCACCGTTGTCGCTGGTGAAAATAATGATCGTATTCTCAGCCAGGCCCAGCGCTTTCAGGCCGTCGAGCAGGCGGCCGATTTGTACGTCATATTCTTGGAGTACCCTTTTAAACGCCGCTTCTTCCTGCGGGTTCATCGGGAATTTGCCGGTATATTCGGTTTCCACTTTCGGTACCCAGGGCGTATGCACATCGTCGGGCCAGAGGTTTATGAAGCACGGCTGGCCTTTGTGCCGTTTCATGAAATCCAGTGTTTTGTCGACAAAGTATTTTGTACGGTCCCATCTTTTAATGCTGTCCTTTTCCGACCAGATCCAGTTCGTGGCGGTAATGGCCGGGTCCGGCTCGGGGCTTTCGTAGGTACTCGCATGCTCATCGAAGCCATATTGCGCAAATCCGGGCGCATTGGTCACGTCTCTCCCGCCGCCCATATGCCACTTGCCGAAATGCCCGGTGGCATAGCCCGCGTTCTTGAAAAAACGTGCCATCGAAGGCGCTTCGGGTGTCAGGTAGTCGATCTGCTCCGCATCTTTATTATGCTTTTGGGTATCCAGAAACGTGGTAAAGTTCCATTTCCCGGGTTGCATACCCGTGAGAATGCTTGCCCGCGAAGGCGAACAGATGGGCGCACCGCTATAATACTGCGTGAGTTTAAGACCACCGGCCGCGAGCCGGTCGATTTGCGGCGTAGGAACAAAGCGTCCGCCGTATGCGCCGATATCGCCGTAACCCATGTCGTCGGTCAGGATCACGATAATGTTCGGCTGGGATGGTGCCGCCTTCCGCTGTGCAATCGCCGGCAGCAAGCTGAATAGCAGTGTAATACAAACTAATGAACTGACTAATCCTATTTGTCTCATGAGATGGCATATGGCTGTAAACACCCCGGAGACAGCCGGTAAACGCGTTCCGGAGTGCTGATCAAAGTTTGCTAATACACCAAATCCATAGAATAGAACGGATTAATTAAAGATATTACTCGCTTTTCAAACTCCTGACCGGGTTCATCAGCGCGGCACGAATGCTCTGGAAGCTGACAGTGAACAATGCAATGGCGATGGACAATGCGCCCGCCAGCAGGAATACCCACCACCGGATGTCGGTATGATAGGCGAAATCCTGCAACCAGTTTTTCATGCCATACCAGGCAATGGGCGAGGCAATGAGAATGGCCACCAGCACGGGTTTGAGAAAATCCTTCGAAAGCAGCCCCACAATGCTCGGTACCGAGGCGCCCAGCACCTTTCTGACACCGATTTCCTTCGTCCGAAGCTCGGCCATGAACATCGAAAGCCCGAGCAAGCCCATGCAGGAAATGAGTATCGCAATGCCCGCGAAAACGCCGAACAGCAACTGCTGGGTTTGTTCACGCGCATATAGCTTGCCGAAGCGCTGGTCGAGGAATTCATATTGAAACGGCACATCCGGAAAACGGTTGCTCCATACCGAGCCGAGGTGCGCAAGCGCGCCCTGGATATCCTTGCCCGCTACCTGCACGGATACGCGCCCGAGGTGGCCCGGCTGGTAGAACATCACGATAGGCGCTACTTTCTGATGCAATGATTCGAAATGGTAATCGGTTGTGACGCCGATGATCTGCCCCCGCATTTCGCCATAGCCAAATCGGTTACCAATGGCATCCTCCGGGTTTTTCCAGCCCAGCAAGCGGGCGGCGGTGGCATTGAGGATAAACCCGTTGGTCCGGTCGGTCGGATACTGACGGGAGAAATTCCTCCCTGCCGCCATTTGGATCTGGTAAGCCGGAATGAAGTCCTCATCCACGGAAAGCGACTTGATACTGATTTGCGTAGGTGCCATCGAGTCGCCTTTCATCACATACGCATCCCACGAATCGAGCAGCCGGCCCGATGGAATGCGCGACGAACGCCCCACCTCCCGCACGCCCGCATGCTCCTTGAACCGCTGGCGGATCGCCTCGACATCAATCGTCGAATCATCGGGCATGCTGAATGTGACCACCTGGTCTTTGGCATATCCCAGCTTGTAATTCTGTATAAAATGCATCTGGTTGTAAACGACCGTCGTACTGATGATCAGTGTGACGGCGATCGCAAATTGGGCCACCACGAGGGTCTGCCTCAGTTTTCCATTTTTCAGGGCCGACGCAATCTTACCTTTCAATACCGCGATAGGCTGGAAACCCGTCATGAAAAATGCCGGATAACTACCCGCTACCAACCCCGTAAAAATCGTAATACCCAGCAGGATCGCCAGGAAAGCCGGGTCGAGCAACGCCGAAACGGAAAGCTGTTTCTGTGTAAAATTATTAAACAATGGCAGGCATAATACCGTGGCCACAAGGGCTATCACCACCGAAATCACGACGAGTACCACCGATTCGCTCAGGAACTGGTTCACCAGCTGCGTCCGTACCGCGCCTATGACCTTACGCATACCCACTTCCTTCGCGCGTGTGGCCGATTTGGCCGTAGCGAGGTTCATATAATTGATACAGGCGATCAGCAAAATGAAAATCGCAATCGCCGAAAACAGGTACACATACTGAATATCCCCATTCGCCTCGATTTCGGAATCCAGGTGAGAGCGCAGGTGAATGTCGGTGAGCTTCGTAAGGGTGAGCACAGAATACTTCGAAGCCTTGGGGTCGATGTGCTTGTTCTGGAATGCGGGAAATGCCGCCGCCAGTTTCCGGGCATCGTAATGCTTCGGCAAAAGCAGGAATGTCGAGAAAGAATTGTTGGCCCAGTTGGTACGAAGCCCCTCAGCGCCGTACACACGATTGTCGTTCAGGGTCGAGAATGAAACCAGGAAATTGGGATGAAAATGCGATTGCGAAGGTAGCGGCTCGAAAACGCCGGTAACCGTGTAGTCGAACTGGTTGTCCAGTCGCACCACCTTCCCGACGGGATCTTCATTCCCAAAATACTTCTCGGCCATTGGCTTGGAAAACATGATCGAAAAAGGGTTTTCGAGTGCTTTATCGGGGTTGCCCTGGTTTATTTTAAATGTAAAAACCTTGAAAATATTCGCCTCGGCGGCAAACATCTGGTCTTCCGAAAACCGCTTCTCGCCATATTTCACCAATGCCCCTGTTTCCAGCAGGCGAACGACCTCTTCTACCTGCGGAAAATCCTGCTTCACAAGCGGACCGAAAGGCGGTGCCGCGTGCCCGAGCCGCAGCGATTCCGTGCCGTCGTTGGCGAGGAAAGTGCGGTTCAGCCGGTAAATGCGATCGGCATGTTCATGAAAACGGTCGTATGCCAGCTCATCTTTCACATACAAGGCGAGCAGCAAAAAACAGGTCAGCCCCAGTGAAACGCCGGAAATGTTAATGAAACTGAAAGCCTTGTGCTTCGTCAGGTTCCGGAAGGCGATTTTCAGATAATTCTTGAACATGTTGTCGGTATTTAGGCCCGGCTAGGGCAGCGGAATGAATATCAGTTTGGTTAAATAGCAATAAATGCATGCCATTTCAATAGCACACTGAATATCAAAACTTTAACCAAAAACCCCTGTCCGAAAACGGACGCAGCCGTTCGTGGCTGCACGGCATTTGCGCCTTGAAAACGGACAATCCCGTTCGGTTCCGAACATTGCATTTCCTACAAAATATACTGTATTCCAAAAGGTTACAAACTGGCATGATACTTGAATCAGCGCTTTCATCTAATCAGCCATTATTTTATGAAAAACAAATTCCTCACGTTCATCCTGTTCTCCAACTTACTCACCCCCAGCTTATTCGCTCAGACCGACCCGCTTTCCCGGCGCATCGACTCCCTGGTGCAGGCCGCGCACCGCATTGGCGTTTTCAATGGAAATGTGATGGTGATCAGCAAAGGCCAAACCATTTACAAAGCCGCGGTAGGCTTCGCCGATGGCAGCCGGCAATACCCGCTGACGATGCAAAAACGGTTCGATATCGGCTCCATTGCCAAGGAGTTCAATGGTGTATCGATCATGCTTCTCGCCGAAAAAAAGAAACTGTCGGTAACCGACCCCTTACGCAAATACTTTCCCGAGCTCCCTGCCTGGGCCGACAGCATTCACATCTCGCATTTGCTCAGTTACACCAGCGGACTGCCCTCTACTGCCGCAAATACCGATCAGGGCGTCCTGAATGAGCTTCTTGCACTGAAAAACCTCGCGAACGCGCCTGGCAAGGCATACATATACAGTTACGCCAACGTGTACCTGCAACAGCGGATCGTCGAGAAGGTTTCCGGTTTGAAATACCAGGTATTTGTAGAGAAAAATATCCTGAAACCGCTCGATATGAAGCGTACGGTGATGGACCTGCCCCTAAACGACACCACGATGGCAATCGCTTTTAACAACAAGTTCATCAACGAAAAGCCCCGCGAAACTACCTCCGGCTGGCCCCGGCTGACGGCCGAAGACCTTTATCGGTTCGTTTCGGCGGTTGATAGTTACAAACTCGTCGGAAAAGCGTCGGTGCAACAGCTTTCCGAGCATTTCGGAGAAGGTGAAAGCAGCCTGGGTGAGGCAAAGTTCGAAAATGGCGAGTTGGTCTGGCACCAGCACCACGGCTCCAATTATAACTACGAAGCGTTGGTCACACACGATCTGAAAAACGACCGGTTCGTGATACTGACGACCAGCAACCAGAATTTCAAAGTGCGGCAGCTCACTACGGCCATCCTCTCGATCCTCGACCATAAGCCCTACACCGTTCCCAAACGCTCGCTGTACCTCGAACTCCGCGATGAAATGCTCGCCGATTTCGACGCCGGCGTGGCTTTTTACCGGACGGCCACCGAACAGAAAAAAGACGTGTACGATCTGGCTTTCCCGATCGGCGACCTCGTCAATACCGGCAAGTTCCTCATGCGCCGCAACCGCATCGACGACGCGATCAGGGTATTCACGCTCGGGCTCCTGCTGGATTTGCAGGATAAAGACTATGGCATCGCCTGCCAGTTCATTGCAGAGGCATATAAACAGCAGGGCAAGAACGACATGGCGGTTTTATATGCACAGCGGGCCATCCGCAAAGATCCCGACAATAAGATTGCCCGCTCTATCCTGGATCAGACAGGTATTGCCGGCAAAAACTAATAACAGAAAGCCGCGGGTTGCTTGTACCCGCGCAAACCTTTGAACCAGATGTAAAGTAACTGGAAGAACTTGGGGGTGGTACGGACTGGCCGGTGCTTCCGGCCTGTGGTTTGCAAACTTGCCGAATTCCCGGCACCGGGGCCTTGTGCGGCCGATGCTGCTACCAGAACGTCCAATGCCCCATTAGTAAGCGTGTAAATGTCCTCGTGAAGTTCGTCGAGCAGGTTGGCCGCCCGGCCGCGGAGATGCTGCCTGTCGGCGATTTGAAGGGTAGTGTTGACGGCGAAGTCGTAAATTTCCTGCGAAAGCTGGTCACAAAGCTCGCACATATCCACGGTGCGTTCGGGAAGAATAATGTTTCTGGCCTTCATTTCCTGGATTTTGCGTTCGGTTTTCGCGACCAGTTCGGCCCGGATTTCATTCAAATTCATGTTATGGGTGCTGTTAGAGGAGTATGTAAGAGCGCATAAACGCTCTCAGAAATATTAGCAATATTTTAATAAAATCAAAGGTTTTAATTTTTTTCTAATCGGTATCGGTCGGCTCTGACCCGGGTATGCCCTACTTTTAGCGCCTCATCATTGGATTAGGAATGTTTATAGGCTACTTGCCATACGGGGCGGAAGATACTTTTTCAGAAAAACTTCAGATGGCGGGATGCCATCAAATCATCAGGGAAATGGAAGCCGGCAACAGGTCCGGCCTGTCGGGAGTAATCAACGGATTGAACGAAGGCGATGTGCTGATCCTGTGCCATAGCAGCCACGCGGGAACGGAAACGGACTTCCTGCGTGTACTCGTGCAGGTCGGCAGCAAATGCGCCCATTTTGTTTCCATCGACGAGGATTTCGATACCCTGCGCGACACGACATTACACTTCGCCGAAGCTTCAAGCTAAGCCCCTACAAGCCGTTTTCCGGCGGCGGTATAGTCAGGCAAAAAAGCATAAAAGTCATTTCATACGCTTCATATGACGGTTCACATGCATGGGCATAGGCGGCCGGGTGGTCCCGCGCTACTTTTGCGACATTCGAACCAAGTAATATTAGCCATGAAATTGAAACGTATACTTTTTGCGACCGTTCCGCTCGACGGACATTTCAGTCCCCTTACCGGCCTGGCCGTTCACCTCAAAACACTCGGGCACGACGTGCGCTGGTACGTGGGAGGGCACTATGGTGCACGCGTCACGAAGCTCGGGCTCGTCCATTATCCGAATGTGAAGGCGCCGGTGATCAACCAGGAGAATATGGACGAGCTGTTCCCCGAGCGTAAAAAGATCAAAAATCCCATTGCCCGCGCCAGGTTCGACGTAAAACATACGTTCCTGAGCCCTATTCCGGGGTATGTCGATGATCTGATGAAAGTCCATGAAGAGTGGCCGTTCGACCTGATCGTCTACGACCTGGCTTGCCTGGGTGCATTGTTTGTGCAGGAACTACTGGCTATCAAAGGGGTGGCCGTAGGCGTGCTGCCTTTGTTTGAAAGCGAGTCAAACCTGCCCTCGGACGATCCCGGGCAGAACGCGCTGACGAGGTCGGTGATCCGCTGGGCCAAGCGTGCCAAAATCCATTTTCAGTTTAACATGATCATGAAACCGTGCAGCGTGCTGTTCAACGAACTCCGTGCGCGGTACGGCCTGCCGCAGGAGCCTGGATTCATGTTTGATGCGGTATTCCGGAATGCCAGCCTGTACCTGCAAAGCGGTGTACCCGGCTTCGACTATCCCCACAGAAAGCTGAGCCCGAATGTGCGGTTTGTCGGGCCGTTGCTGCCCAATAAAGTGAGCGGCAAGGCATCGTTTGCACAAGCCGACACAACTTTAAAATACAAGCGGGTTATCCTGGTCACGCAAGGCACGTTCGAGCGTAATGTCGAAAAAATCATCGTCCCTGCATTGGAAGCTTACAAAAACGATCCGGAAACAATGGTGATCGTGACCACCGGCGGCTCCGGCACGGAGGCATTGCGCCAGCGTTATCCGCAACCGCATTTCCTGATTGAAAACTTCATCGACTACGATGCCGTCATGCCTTATGCAAGCGTGTATGTCACGAACGGAGGTTACGGAGGCGTGATGCTCGCCCTGCAACACCAGCTACCGATTGTGGTAGCCGGTGTTTACGAAGGCAAAGATGATATTGCGGCACGTGTCGGGTTCAACGGCGTCGGCATCGACCTGAAAACTGAAACGCCGAAAGCCGGCCAGATCCGCCGGGCTGTGGCGACAATCCTGTCGGACAACAAATACCGGCGGCAGGTACAACAGCTCAGCGAGGAGTTCCGAAGCTACCCGGCCAACGAAATGGCTACCGGCTACATCGGCGAGTTGGTTTGAGCGTTCTGAATTACCGGGAGGCCGATACTTCCTCCTTTCGGGCTGTGCCCAGGATCAGCTTTTCGATGGAAGCCATTTTGGCATCCATGGCTTCCAGTTTGGCTTTCAGCTCATCATTTTCTTCCTGCAATTGTCGGGTACGTTTTTCAAGTGCCTGGATGGCAGCCATATTCACGCCGTCAATGTCGGAAGAGTTGATCGTCGTATCGTTCCCGATACCGTCCAGACCGAATGCGGCATAGAAATCCTGCGCCATCGGGCCCATGTGCCGGGTGGTTGCAGGCTGACTTTTGTAGTTCCAGCTGGTAAGCGGCAGCCGGGCTACCTTTTGAAGTATGTTTTCAGTATTCAATGTTTCGAAATTCTCCTTCTTCCGACGATCGCTGACGGCGCTCCACGATCCTCCGCCGGCAGAAATCTCGACTCCGCTCGTCATACCCTGATTGGTAAACACACGTGCCCCGCCTGCAAAACGCATTGTCAATTGGTTATTGGCCGTGCTGTAAGCACTGTCGGAGGAAAACCCTGCGCTTGCATCGCTGATCACGACAGCCCCCTGATTTTTCGCTCGCGCGTTTTTACCCAGCGCCATTGCAAAGTTAGCGCTGGCACTGTTCTGCAACCCGATCGCGACCCCGAACGCACCTCTGGCAATAGACGGCCCGATTACAATCGAAGCCAGCCCGCCGGCGATCGACGAAGGTCCCATAGCCAGGGCGTCGTCAGCAGTTGCCTGCGCACCGCTTCCTATCGCGACGGCCCCAACACCGGTTGTTGTACCGTTGAATGCCAGTGACCTGTCTGCCGCAGCCGTACCGTTGTTCCCTAGCGCAACCGACTCGTCGCCGGATGCGGTAGTCGCCAGACCTACGGAGAAAGAATGATCACCGGAAGCACGGGTATTCTGGCCGGCCGCAAACGAGTAATTCCCAATGTTGGTCCTGTTCCAATAGGTACTCCCGAAAGAGCCTACGTGACCTACGCGAAACGCAGCCTTATCAACATACCACATCATCCGGCGCCCTTCGCCCTCAACGGGTGTGGGTTTGGCTCCTGAAACATCGCCGGAAGCGGCGAAAACAACGCTGCTATCGGCCACGTCCAATCCGGCCCGGGGCGTTGTGGTACCAATACCCACCTGGGCATTGGCGTAAAGAGAAGCTGCAATAAAAAGAGAAGTTATAAGAACACGTTTCATATCTGATGGATAATAAGGGAGGAAAAAGTTATTCAACAACCAGTTTATGATTTACAACACCCTGGCTGGTAGTCAGTTTAAGAAGGTACATTCCCGAAGCAACGCCATTCAGGTTAACTTGTACGGAGCCGTCGGACAATGAGGAAGTACGTACAGGCACTTCCCGACCCAGCATATCCCAAAGGCTGACCGCATTCGCCGGAATGCCCGACGAAACGGTCACCAAGCTCGCTTTGCGTGCCGGATTAGGGTATACGCCCGCGTATTGGCCCGCGCCGCGAGGTTGCAGGGCAACTGCTCTCGACAAGCTGAAAGTACCGTCAAGGTCAACCGACCGGAGCCGGTAATAAACAGTTTGCAGCTGGCTGCCGAACGAACGGTCCGTAAAATTGTAACGTTGCAAAGCGTTGCTGTTGCCGACCGCTGCCACTGTCCCGATTTTCTGAAAGCTCCTCGCATCGAGGCTTCGCTCTATTTCAAAATGGGAGGCATTCTCTTCGCTGGTGGTCTGCCATTCAACAAATGCATTCTTTTCAACCACCTTGGCATTAAAGCTGATCAGCGTCACGGGTAACCCGGCTTCCGGTATGGCACCGAGCGTGAACGGGCTCCACGACGAAATCACTTCGCTGGTCACATAGCCGGCCGTAAGGGTACCGGTTACATTATGCCCTTCATTAAGCCAGTTACCGCCCGTGAGGTGGGCTACGCTGAAAACATTCGGGTTTTCGGAAACAGTGATCGAAGGATTTTTATAATCATCATAAGTAACAATCACCTTGCCGGTTGCGGTACCTTTCGGCGCAAGGTCCCAATACTCCTGGTTGTTATACGCTTCCAGCGCGATGGAAGAAGCACCCGTAGTCGTGAATGTACCGGTCCCCGCGTCTCCTTCGAAATAGCGGACGCTCATACCGGCGCTATTGTCGGTCAAGTCCAGGGTAATGGGCTGATACCTCACGCCGTCGCCGACCGGGTATACAAAACTACCCGTCCCGTTCTTGACCACGTAACCTTTCACATGCCTCGCATCGGACACGCCTGCAACGGTCGCGGTGTCCCCGATGATCAAAGCAGCCAGGTCGTTGGTGGCATCCACCAAGCCATTTGTGAAAGTAACCCTCCCGCCTACCTTGATACTGTTATCCAGCACAATACCCGCCGGGTTATCAATGTTCAACAGGCGGGTAAAGTAAGGTTGTGTACCGCTCACGGTTTGCGGAGCGGCGCCATCCAGCGTCAATGCCCCGGTATCTGCTTCCGTCATAGCCTGGTTATTGACCAGGTTGCCGGAAACAAAAACGTTGCCATTGTTGGTGAAAGAGCCTCCACCCAATTCCAGGTTACCCTTCACCTGTAAAATGCCGCCTTTGACCGTTACAGTCCCGCCGGCACTGGACAACCCTTGCGCAGCGGCACTCCCGCCGAGCCCGGCAAGGACCGCCAGAATATATATAGCTTTCATCTAGATGTATTTGATTGAAAAAGAAATAGGACCGAATGTGCAGGACTTAAACAATACGGTTTCCGCCCGCCAACATACGTTGCCGTGCCATTACCAACACCCCTCCCACAGCAAGTGCGAGCAGCCCGATACCGGCAAAGCCCATCCAGGAATTGCCATTGTTATCCTTCATTTGCTGACGAAGCGCCGCATTATCCGCTTTAAGGTTTTCCAGCTCAGCGGCGAGGTTGCGGGTACGCTCTTCCAATGCTTTGATACCGGCCAATGCTACGCCGTCGGCGTCTACGGTACCGATGCTGCGATTGTCATTACCCAGTCCGAAAGCCGCGTAAAAATCCTGCGCCATCGGGCCTATGTGTTTGGTGTTTGCCGCATCTGCTTTGTAGCTCCATCTAGTTATGGGAAGCTTCCGTAGTTTTTCCAAAACGTCGTCGTACGAAATCTCTTCGAAGCGATGTTTTTTGTTTACGTCCGACACATTCGTCCATACGCCGGAGGTTGACAAATAGGCACCCGTCGATGTAGAAATGACTGCGTTGGATTGTCCCCAGTTACTCACCGAAGCTCCGCTTTGGAACGTCATACCTGTGGTGAGGTTGGACGAGGTAAATATCCGGAAGCCGCCACTCACCCGCCAGCTGGCAGAGTGATTCACCCCGGCCCGGATCGTATCTGGTGAAGATCTGTCCCCGAAAACAAAACTCCCCTGCCTTGCATTGGTATGTGCGTGATAACCCATCGCAACAGAAGCAGCTCCGCTCGCAACATTGTTCTCGCCTACCGCAAAAGATGATACTTGTGCGGCTGTCGTTCCGATGCCAAAAGCAGTTGCATTGCTCGCTGACGCCCGTACATTGCTGCCGATTGCGACGGAAAAGTCTCCGATATTGGCGGCATCCCACTGTGTGCCGGACACCGATCCTGCGCGGAAAGCGCCCTTGGCCGGATACCACATCATGCGCGTACCGGCCCCTTCGGCAGGTATTGCAGTGCCCGACGCGTCCCCGTCATAGATACCACCCAACAGAAACGTCCCGTCCTGAAAGACGACCATGTTTTTGTTTTGCGCAGCATCCCGCCCCACCAGGAGTGTGTCCGTCTTTTGCGCATACACGCCCACCGGTGCAAGTACTGAGCAGAGCAATGCATTCAGGAACGGCCGCCGCAAGGACGACCACATCGATGTTTTTTCGAATGACTTTGAGGTAAATTTTGCATTCATAATTAAGAGATGGATTAGGTGTTGTTATAAAAAGTACAACTAATTCCAAAAATACAACTATGAATATGAAATACTTCTCAATAATATCGCAATCTACTTGTAGAATACATCTACAACCCGACAGCATCATCTGACGGCTCGGATCAGCTGTTTGCCGAAGAAATACTTAGAATATGTAACTCATTGATTTTCCGGCCGAAACGACGCCGACAGGATATTAGCTGACCGTTTAATAATTATTTACACAAAAAAGCGCCGCGGAAGATTGTTCCGCGGCGCTTCGGCATAAGCTATCCTGTTGAATCACTGCGCAAACTTGCGCTGCTTCGTTTCTGTCTCGGTCGGAAAATCGGACGGAATGGGGATGTCCACTTTACCGGTTGCCGCCCATTGGCTGCCGCGTTGCAGGCAGGTAATGAAGCCAACGCATTCCACAGAGTAATCGGCGTGGCCTAATGCCATGTGAAAGATTCGGCCCTTGCCGTAACGGAGAGCAATCAGCATCGGTTCGTTGCGGTCGGTACCGTTGTTGGTTTTGGGCGAAAATGCGGTAGCGAGGATCTGCATGTTCTCGGCCGGGCCACGCAGGCGGTCGTATAGCTCGTCGCGGCTGTGCAGCCAGTTTGCAGGCATACCCTTCGTAATGGGGTGGTTGGGCTCGCGGACGGTGATTTTGAATTCCATCTGCGCACCATGCGATCCGGCTTTGCCCGGCTGCATATCACGCACCTCTTTGCCGTTCTGATCATAATACACGTACGGGCCGTCTTTTTCCGTCCGGTCGCCCCAGCCGCCTAGGCCGATCATCTGGTTATAGGCAGGCCATTGGGGGAACGAGTTGTTAGCCGCGTGAATGACTACGAGTCCGCCGCCGTTTTTCATGAATTTTTCAAAATCCTTCTGCGCCTCGGCCGACCAGGGCGCCGCATTCCAACCGAAGTTGCAAATCACTACATCATAATTGGAAAATTTGGGATGAAACGCAGAATCCATCTTAGGCTGCTTCAATGCCTCGGTCTGCGGGCCGTTTTTAACCGGATACTCCTGCACGAGCTTGTCGCCCTGCCAGGTGTAGCGCGTACGCTGGATATCCACCGCGAATTTTTTACTGTCTTCCAGATAATACTTCATCATGGCCGTGATCTTCGGCCATTGCTCGTGGTTGTTCTGCCCATCCACGATGAGCACTTTCAGGGGTGATTTCTGCGCAAATGACGAAACCGATGCGAAGCCGGCGCCTAGTAATGCGAGCACAAAAATCAGGAATTTGTTATTGAATGTCATAAACAGACGGGTTATGGGATAATGCGACCAGCCAAGTTAAATGAATACGCGCTTCAAACCAAGCAGCCTACCGGCCCATTACCGGCAAACCGCTTGGAACGCTTTCGGGAATGGATTTATCGAAAGAATCGTCGTTGAGGGTATTCAAAAACTCGACGATTCGGGAAATGTCTTTGAAATTGACGTCCATATGCGTGGCCAGCGGGTCCACCTGCCCTTCCTTGACGTTCGGATTCAGCAGCTTGCCGCCGGCGATATCTTCATAAAGCATCAATACCTGATCGAGGGTAGCGAACTTCCCGCTGTGCATATAAGGCCCGGTAAAGCGAAGGTTCCGCAGCGTCGGAGTCCTGAAAGCATATTTCTTATCCGCACCGGAGTCGCTTTCCTTCCTGTTTTCGGTATCGGGCACCCCCAGGGTATGTAATTTAAAATCGGAGAACATCGGTCCGGAATGACATTTTGCGCACCCCGTCACCAGAAAAGCATTCATCCCCTCCTTTTCACCGGTGGACAATGCATTGCTATCACCCCGCATGTACTGATCAAAACGGGTGTTCGTGGCCACGAGTGTACGCTCATAGGCGGCGATGGCGCGGGCGAGGTTCAACTGACTGACGGGCGATTGCTCTTTCGGAAATGCCACCGAAAACAGCCTCCGGTATTCAGGAATGCGGGAAAGCCGGGCTACTACTTCGTCGAGGATACCGTTTTCGTGGAAGCCGTTACCACGCATTTCCTCCAACGTTTTGATAGGCTCCAATGCCTGCTGTTCCAGCCCTTTGGCCCGCATATCCCAAAACATCGGCGCGGATGCCGGATCATACGCTTCGTTATTTTTAATGCCGTTGAATGCCGTGTTCAGCACACTTTGGGAGTTTCTTTTGGCGAACGGAATGTCGTTCGGGTCCGCGAACCGGCGGCTCTGTCCGCGGCCGACGCCGTTCACGCCGATAGAGGTTTCGAGAAACTCCGCATAATTGAATTCAGGCTGATGGCAAGTGGCGCAAGCTACATCCTTATTTCCCGAAAGTACCGGATCGAAGAAGAGCAACCTGCCCAGTGCTACCTTTTCGGGCGTCGAGGGATTATCGGCAGGGTCGGCGACCGTCTGCGGCAATGCTCCGAGGTCCGCGATCGTTTCTGCCCGCTCCTCCTCCTCCTTCCCCGATGCTGCATTCCGCTCGTCGCCACACGAAAAAAGCATTGTGGCGGCAACCACGGTCAAAACACAACTCCTTAATACTTCAATTGATATTCCTGCCATTCCAAATCTCAATATTCAATCTCAAACTCCCTTATATAAGACGAGTGGGAGCTGAAATTTACCATTCACCGGGCATGGATAACAATGATAAAGGTCATGGTTGCATCATTTAGTCGGCCCGCAGGTTTTTGACGGGATTCAGCAAAGCCGTTTTGATCGCCTGAAAACTAATCGTGGCGACGGCCAGCAACAATGCAGCCAGCGCGGCCATTACCGGCACTTCCCAGCCAATGGCAATGCGGTAGGCAAATGCATCCAGCCATCGCTCCATCGCCCACCACGCCAGCGGCAATGATACCGCAATGGCCACGAGCACGAGCAGCAGGAAGTCGCGCGACAGCAGGAATGCGACGTTACCCACCGAGGCGCCCAGCACTTTGCGAACGCCGACTTCTTTCACGCGGAGCTTCGCCGAATAGGCCGATAATCCGAAGAGGCCGAGGCAGGAAATGAAAATCGACAAGGCCGCAAAACCGCTGAATACCTTGCTCATGCGGTTCTCGGTCACATAAAGTTTATCCAGGTTTTCGTCCAGGAAAGCGTAGGTAAATTTGCTCGACGGCGCCACGGCGCGTATGCGGCTTTCGAGAAAACCGATCGTCGCAGGCAGCGAACCTCCCCTGACTTTCACCAGCAGATAATTGATGCGATAAGGATTGTACTGGATCACCAGCGGCTCCACGCTTGCATGCAGGGAGGCAAAATTGAAGTCTTTCACCACGCCTACCACCGTACCTGTGTCGCCCTCGGCAACGAATGCTTCCCCCACCGGATTTCCGAGCCGGTATGCTTTAACTGCGGCTTCGTTAAGGATGAATTCGTAGTTTTTAATCTCTGGAAACTGCCTGCGGAAAGTCCTGCCTTCTTTCAGCTGAATGCCGAGCGTGGACAATAGCTTATCGTCCGACCATAGCATCCGTGAATTTTCCGGCAATGATTCCTGCTCTGTGCGGTGCAGCGGGAAGGCCGAATAGTTTCCAAAACGCTCGCCCGGCAGTGTGGAAGTGATCGAAAAACTGGCGATGTTGCTGTTTTTCGACATTTCGTCGGTAAGCACGCTGTATTTTTCGCGCATCTGATCGTACATCGTCACTGCTATCACCTGGTCTTTGTCAAAACCAAGGTCCTGCTGATGAAACAATTGCATTTGCCGGTAGACGATCATCGTACCGAATATCATAAACACGGACACCGTGAACTGGAAGACGATCAGCCCCTTCCGAACCAGATTAGCCGGCGAAGCGGACAACCGTTTGCCTTTCAGCGACACCACCGGGTTGAAACGCGCCACAAACCAGGCCGGATAAAGGCCCGCCAGCAATGCGATCCCAAGCACGAGCAATGCTACGATGGCCAGGTTCGGGACGGTCAGCATGCTATCGAACACGAAACCGCCGGCAGCCACATTGGTATAATAGGGAATAATCAGCCTGAACAACAGCACCGCTACCGCCGTCGAAAGCAGCGTAACCATCAGCGATTCGCCCAGGAACTGTCGCAGCAACTGGCCTCGTGTGCCTCCTACCACTTTCCGCAGGCCGATCTCCTTCATGCGGTTGAACGCGAGCGCGGTAGAAATATTAATGAAGTTGACGGTCGCCACCAGCAATATGAAAATCGCGGCCACGGCAAATATGTAAATGTAGGTAATGTCGCTGTTGGGGTACATTTCCTTTTCGAGTTTCGAATGCAGGTGAATGTCGCGGATAGGCTGTAAATGCAAGTGGCGATTTGCACGGATTTCCTGCTCGGAATCACCGGAAGGCGCATAGAATTTAAGGGCAAATGCCGGAAATGCAGCCTCCACCTGCGCCCGCGAGGCATCTTTTCTTAGCAAAACATAGTTATAAAATCCCGACCAGCCGATATTCTCCATCGATTGCTTGTCGACATAACGCTCGATGGTGGGCATAGAAACCAGGTAATCGAACTGGAAATGGCTGGGAAAACCAAATTCTTTCACGACGCCCGTCACCAGCAGCGGCAGTCTCGCCCGATCGTCGTTGATCGTTTTGCCTATCGGGTCCGCATTTCCGAAGTATTTCTTCGCCATCGCCTCACTGAGGATGATGGTATTCGCACCTTTCAGTGCCGACGCCGGGTCGCCCGCAACAAAGGGCAGCTCGAACGTGCTGATCACTTCTTCGTTGGCAAAAAAGCCACCTTTTTCTTCAAAGCGCTTCACATCGCCCGCGGGATTTGTGTAGCTGAAAAGTTGGTACGGGAATAACCGGTGCAACCTGACGCCTGCCTCGATCTGCGGTAATGCCTGCTGCAATGCCGGAACCAGCGGCGGCGGCGTGGCGGCCCAATGCCGGCTATCTTCCCCGGTGGTTTCATAGGTCACGCGGTAAATGCGGTCGGCCTTTTCAAAACCCTCCTCGTAGCTCAACTCGTGCCGGATATGAAACGTGATGAGCAGCACACCGGCGATACCCACGGCCAGTCCTGTGATGTTGACAATGGAAAAAGTCTTGCTTTTCCAGAGGTTGCGCCAGGCGATTTTGATGTAGTTTCTGAACATGATTGGACGGACGTTTTACCGAAACGACGAATGCACTGAAAACAAGCTGCTAAAAACGAATGCCAAAAATACAAGTGACTCATTTTAAATAGGTTACACAACATAAGATGTTCCTAAATGTCCATTTTCGCACAGATGTGACCGGCAGGGGACGGTTTTAAGACCTGTTCCCGCACGATTCCCGGTGGCACAGCATTGTTTACCGCGGGTCATTCGATTATCTTTGCATTTGATTTGTATAATACTTGAATTCCCATGCATACCGAAACGCTCCAGCAGTTTTACGAACGCACGAAACAGCCTATGCCCGCTGAACTGGCCTCGCAGACGAACGTGAGCCATTTCAATGTAAAACAGCGTACCTGCCTGAACCGGATGACGCCCTATAACCGGCGCGACTACTATAAAATATGCATGATCATCGGGGACGGCATGCACTTGGCAGGCGAGAAGGAAACACCGATCGAAAGTGCCGGTATTATCTTTTCAAATCCGGGCGTACCCTCGTCCTACCACGCGATTTCCGAATCGCAGACCGGGTTTTATTGCCTTTTCAACGACACATTTTTGTTGAACAGCATCCGGCAGGAGATCCGTTACCGGAGCGCACTATTCAATCCCGCTATCCCGGCGGTAATCCAGTTGGATATCGCCGGCCAGGAGCGGTTCCGATACCTTTTCAGCGAGATGGAGAGCTTATTATCAACTACATACGCGTACCGGTTCGACATGATCCGGAGCCTGCTGCAAATGCTCATCCTGGAAGGTATCCGGTTACAGGGCCCGGTAACGAGCGAAAACACCAACGATCGCCTGATCTCCCGCTTCTTCGGATTACTCAACCAGCAATTCCCGGTCGATTCTCCCGAAAACCCGTTGAGACTGCTCACCCCGGCCGCCTACGCCGACCAGTTGAGCATTCATGTCAACTATTTAAATAATGTACTCAAAAAGTCGACCGGGAAAACTACGCGGGAGATTATCCACGAGCGCATTGTGGAAGAGGCTAAAACGCTGCTGCTGAACACCGACTGGGACGCCGCCCAGATCGCCTACACCCTCGGTTTCGAGTACCCCTCCCATTTTAACAAGTATTTCAAACAAAACACGCAAACCACTCCCCTGCTTTTCCGAGAGCAGCTCCGGCAAAGCCACTGACCTTTGATTTGTATAAGCATTGCTTTGATTCATATTACCCGCAGATTTGCTTGCAGCCCTACCTTTGGGACATTAATAGCAAGCATATGAAAACACTTAAAGAATCCAATAAAGCAATCAGCACGATCCTGGCCCTCGCCCTGATCCCGATTACGGGCTTCGCGCTCGACGTGTTTATCCCCTCGCTCCCGGCCATGAGCGCCCGGTTGCACGCTACGCCTGAGGCAGTTCAGTTATGTATCTCCATTTTTCTGGCGACCTATGGTGTCAGTCAACTGCTGGTTGGCGGACTGCTCGACAGCTACGGCCGTTTCTGGCCCAACATTTTCGCGCTGGCGGGTTTCAGCGTCGCCAGTTTTGTCATTGCGAATACTGAAAGTCTGCAAATGATCTATGCGATGCGGGCCGTTCAAGGCGTGATGTCCGCGGTGATCGTGGTGAGCAAGCGGTCCTTTTTCTTCGACCTTTTTGAAGGCGAGAAACTGAAACATTATACCAGCCTTTTTTCGGTGATCTGGTCAGCAGCACCGATTATCGCCCCGTTCCTGGGCGGTTACCTGCAAACTCATTTCGGCTGGCAGTCCAACTTTTACTTTCTGGGCTTCTTCGGGCTGGCGTTCCTCGTGCTGGAACTCGTGTTCAGCGGTGAAACCATCGCCTCCAAAGCGCCATTGCGCCTGACGACCATTGGCAATGCCTACCGCTCTATGCTCGGAACGCGGGATTTCACATCCGGCCTGCTCATTCTGGGCCTATCGTATGCGGTTCTGATGATCTACAATATGTCGAGCCCGTTCCTGATCGAGGAACTAATGCATTATCCCGCGACTGTCACGGGAAACTGCTCCATGATTTCAGGATTGGCCATGCTGGGCGGAAGCCTGCTCTCCAAGGCACTCATTTCCAAGCCATTCTACAAAAGGCTATTCACAGCAGCCGTCGTGCAGCTGACTGTATCGGGCGCACTCATTCTGCTCACATTACAATTCCATAACCTGTACACGCTGATGGTATATGTGATTTTGCTCCATTCGGCTTCGGGCTTCATATTTAATGGCATGCTCGCCTATTGTCTTACCCGCTTTTCGCAATTCGGCGGCTTGGCGAGCGGCCTCACCGGCGGCGGCTACATTCTGTCCACCTCGGCATTCAGTTACATCGTCGTCAAAACCATCCGGATCGACAGCCAGGTTTGGCTCGGCGCGGGTTATGCGATACTCATTTTAGCCGTGCTAACCCTCATCATCCGCACGAAATGGTTTGAACGCGGAGCTAAAAGCGAGGTCTTGGAGGAAAGGGATGTCACATTGATTATGGAGTAATGCCGGGACAGGGAAACTTGCATCGGGAATGCTGTCAGTTGCCAGCTTCCCCGTCCCCATTTTCTTTGAGGAAGTCGATCGCAATACGGCAAAGCATGCCGCCTTTCAGCTCCGGCATTCCGTGGCCCATATTGGGGTAAATACACAACTGCCCCTTTTTAAGCAGCCGATACATTTCAATACTATGTTCTAACCGGATCATATCCCGGTCGCCACGGATCACGAGTACCGGAATTGCGATGCTGGAAAGTTTTTCGTCCGGCACTTTAATTTCTCTCGCCCACATTTTTTGGTTATCCTCCCAAAATTTGATCCACTTATCGGGCTGGGGATTGAGTTTCTGGTAATTGGCCAACCAGTCCTTATCTTCCTTAACCGCTTCCACTGTATACTCTTTCAATAAATCGCGCCCTTCCTGCGTCAATCCGGTTGACTTCGAATTGGAGGCGCCACTTATCGCCTTTTTCACCTTGTCGGGCCTGTTTGCGGCGAGCAAGAGCGCCGTATTACCGCCCATGCTCCAACCCATTACATACACGCTATCCAGTTTCAGCTGATCAATAAGCGCGGAGCCATAATCTGCCAATAATGCACCGCTAAGGCTATCGGCTTGTTCCGAACGTCCGTGCCCGGGCGCGTCGTACGCTATAACCCGAAAATGCCCGGACAACTCCGGAATAATACCACCAAGGCTTTCAATGGCACCCAAACCCTGATGCAGCAGCAACAGTGGAACTCCCTTTCCGTATTCCTCATAATAAATCTTTGTGTTCCTGATCGTCAGATACTTGCCATTATTCGAGCCGTACCTGACCGGAGTCTCTGCGTTTTTCGGCCGTTTGCAACAAGAGAGTGCCATACAAATGATCAGCGGGCAAAAAAGATGTTTCATAGCTACCGGATTTTAAGTAACCTATACGCACACCGATACCAATTTGAGGCAGCCGCCAAACGGGGCAACTCCGGCAGGTTCCATTGGCAGTTGAAGAATATTAGCATCACAGCCGGAGTCGCATGTGGCGCACGCGAGGGCAGCGCGCACGCGCACACGTATACGCATGAAGCGTCATTTCAAGGCGTTAACGGTTATGAACTTGTCGGTAATAAAGCCAAATGGCATCAGAATAAGTTGGCTAAGGCTGCCTTTTCGAAGCCGTTACTATTATACGATTTTTGCAAGTTTTGCCATGACAGAACAATTCCGCTCGGAGCTTGGCAGGGCGGACAATGGAACAGTACGCCCATCAACTTGCACAACTGTCGCCCCTTAGAACACCGGGAAACACTATGTAGAACTAAGGCAAATGCGAATGTTGGAACATACGTCACCAGACGTGTACCTCTCGCACGAAAGCGAGTGCATAAATAGCCCTCTGCACTTCACAATCGCGAGATAAACGCAGCGGAGCGCCATTTGCTCACCCACATATTACCATCGAAAAAGTACTACGTTGCAAGCGAGTCGACCTGCCCGATTGCACCGACCGTTTCCGTATCCGCACCTTACCACCATCGCTGAAAAAGATTAAAAATAAATTAGAAAAATAGCAAAGCACCTTGCTGTAATTCTTATATTTTTTTGATCTTTATGACGTCTCAATAAATGAAGACGGCTCAATCCCTAACAAACGTAAAGCATGTCCCCTATCAACAATTTACTTCCTAGCCTGTTACCGCCATTCCGGCCAAAATACGGGCATTCGTATAGCAACGTAAGTAACTGGCGGTTTCCAGAGTAATCTTCAAACTCCCGGCCAGGACTGCCTATTTTCCCTTTATTGGAATAGCAACTATTTTTTGACCGATAACACGCGATCGGTTACAACCATGGTTAATCCATGTGTGTCTCGTATTTGCTATATCCTGTCGGAAGGGAGAACCATAGTCGGTAAGCAGGCCGTGTACGAAATATCCGACACCAGGTGTATCAGGGAATAATAACTCAGATTATTGATGGATTCCGCTCCGGCAACATCGCTCATTATCGCAACTTATAACTGGGCGGAAGCGCTGCATTGCAGCCTTTTGAGTGTTATCAGGCAAAAAACTTTACCTACGGAGGTGGTCATCGCCGATGACGGCTCCGACGACCGGACGAAAGAGGTGATCCGCAAAATGCAGGATGTGTTTCCTGTGCCGATCATCCACGCATGGCACGAAGACGACGGCTTCCGCAAAAGTCAGATCCTCAACAAGGCGATCGGACAGTGCTCGGGCTCTTACGTGATTCAGGTAGATGGCGATGTGCTGCTGCATTCCTCATTCATTCAAGACCATTTGGCCGCGGCCGAGCACGGGGCTTTCATACGCGGTACCCGCGCACGCCTCACTCCCGCGAAGACCGATGAGTTGCTTCGAAGTGCCGGCACGAACGTCAGCTTTTTTTCAAAAGGCGTATACAACCGGTTCAATGCCCTGCGGTTGCCTGTGCTGCAAGCGTTGGGGCAGCGCAAGGAAATGAGTTGCCGGAGTGTCCGCGGCAGCAACCTTGCCTATTGGAAAGACGATTTCCTGCGCGTGAACGGATACAACAATGAGCTCAGCGGGTGGGGCCACGAAGACGAAGAACTGGCCGCACGCTTCATCAACAACAACATTATCAAGAAAATCGTGAAACTGGGTGCGGTACAGTATCACCTGCATCACGACGAATTGCCCCGGTCGAACGAGCCTTTTCACCGCCAGATCATCCAACATACCCTGCTAACAAAAGTCAAAAGATGTCTTAATGGATATGAAAACCTTCTCTAAAAGCTCGCTGATTATTTCCACCTACAATTGGCCGGAAGCACTGCGGCTTTGTTTGCTCAGTGTATTGGGGCAATCGGTATTGCCCGATGAGGTGATTATCGCCGACGACGGATCCACCGGGCAAACCGCGGACGTAGTCGAAGCCATGAGGCCTTTATTCCCGGTGAAACTCATCCACGTCTGGCAGGAAGACAACGGTTTTCAGCTATCCAAAATCCGGAACAAAGCCATTGCCATGAGTTCGTGCGACTACATTATTCAGATCGACGGCGACCTGATACTGCACAGGCATTTTATCAAAGACCACCTCGCATTAAGCAAACGGGGCTCGTTTGTGGCAGGAAGCAGGGTATTAATGACCAAAGAGCTATCCGAAAAAATGCTGAACCGACGGCAGGCACGGGTAACGCCGTTCCAGTCGGGACTCGGCAATTTTACCAACCGGTTCAGCGTCGCCTGGCTGAGCAGATACATGGCCGATCGCTATAAAACGCACGATATCTTTGCGTTGCGCGGCTGCAATATGGCATTCTGGCGCGAAGACTTGCTCCGAGTGAATGGCTACAACGAAGTTTTTCGGGGCTGGGGCCGTGAAGACAATGAAATTGCCGTAAGGCTGCTCAACTCGGGCATCAAGAAACGGGCCGCCAAATTCGCCGGGGTTGTGTTCCATATTTACCACCCCGAGGTGGACCGTGCCCGCTGCCCCAAAAATGAAGCTTACCTCACCGAAGCATTGTTGAACAAAACCGTGTATTGCTGCCAGGGGATACACCAATACCTTGCCCACGCCGAGCCGGTTGGACTGGCCGAGGGAGAATTTGCGCTTTAATGCATGAGTAACAACCCATTGATCTCCGTCATCCTGGTGACTTACAATGCAGAAAAGTTTTTGCAGCGATGCCTCGACAGCATTTACGACCAGCGTTATCCCCATATAGAGGTCATCGTCATGGACGGCGGCAGTACCGACCGCACACCTGCTGTACTTCACAAAAATGACAGCAAACTTGCGTTCTGGAAAAGTGAAAAAGACGGCGGCATTTACGAAGCCATGAACAAGGCCCTCGACCATGCAAAGGGGCAGTGGATCTATTTCATCGGTGCCGACGACATACTTACCCCCGATTTCTCGCGAATGGCGGAAGAGCTCACCGACGCTCACGCGATCTACTACGGCAGTGTGCTCAAAGCCGGCCGAAAGTACCTCGGCGAAATGCCGCCCTACAAGCAGGCGAAAACGGGCATTAACCACCAGGCAATCATGTACCCCGCAGGCGTGTTCGCTGTGCGCAGGTACGACACGCGTTACCGCATTTCAGCCGACCATGTGTTCAACATGCAATGCCACAGCGACAAGCGATACCACTTCATTTTCAAGGATTTCAACATTGCCATTTTCAATGATACGGGCATATCATCGCTGCAAAAAGACAGCGTCTTTGAAAATGAAAAGGCCGGCCTGATCTTGAAGCATTTCGGCCCGGCTATTTACCTGAGATTTTTATTCAAAAGGCTGAAAGAAAGGCTTTTCGCCCGTTAGAAACTTTCCTGCATTACCATTCCCGCATTCCGGTCGGCTACAATTTTGGGCGGCAAGCCGAGCTGTTTTGCTGCCAACCGGTTGCGCCATTTTCGTTTTGGAATAACCTTAATGATGGTGAGCACGAAACGACAGAACGCCAACTCCCACGCACTACGTTTTTCCTTTGCGAGTAGCTGTTTCATTTCAGTCAGATATTGCCCGCGCTGGTTATAGCTCTTCTGGTTTTCGCTCCGAAAGCGGAAACCGCCAAGCATGAACGATGTCGTGTATAGGCGTTCATACCTGAAAAAACGGAGCCAAAGCTCGAAATCCGCTGCTAATGCATGGTTTTGATCAATAAAACCGCCCGCCTGGTTCCACAGGGTACGTCGCCAGAAAACGGATTCCTGCTGTATAAACCCGCCGTCGGATAATTGCAATCGTAACCGCGACCAGCACTGGCCATACGGGAAGTCGTCATATAGGAAAGGCCGCCCGGCTTCATCGAAAAACGTATTGGTACCCATGAGCCATTTCACATCGGCAAACCGGTTGAATATCTCGGCGACCGTAAAAAGAGATTGGGAATGGTACATATCATCGGCATTGAGCCAGGCCATGATGTCGCCCGATGAGCGTCCGAAACCCTTTTGCAGGGCGTCGTACAAACCTTTGTCGGGTTCGCTCACCCACCAGGCCAGCTGCCCCTCAAACTTCCGGATGATGTCCACCGAGCCGTCCGTGCTGCCGCCGTCGACGATAATGTATTCCAGATTGGGATACCCTTGCCCGAGCACCGAGAGAATGGTACTTTCCAGGTATTTCGCCTGGTTGAACGAAGGAGTCACAATGGTAATCTTCGGCAGCATATTCCATGCAGCGGGCGCGCTAGCAACCCATTAAGTAAGCGAAAATTCATACTGCCGGGGCTCCTGCACGCATTCCTCGTGCTCAAACGGCTCGGAAGCGAGCACCATCAGAATGGACTCATCCGTGATTTCCAGCATTTCGTGCCGGTCTTCGGGCGCCAGCAGCAGGCACTGATCCGCGGTATTGAGGATAAAATGCTGCTCTTCGGTGCCGGTATGGTTCGAGATGAGGCAACTTCCTTTCAAACAAATCACCGCCTGTTTCATATGCTGGCGCTTTCCGCCGGTTTTGAAATGATCGCGGCCATTCACGTAAAAAATACGTTTGATCTCGAACGGGATTACACGCTCGATCACCGTCAGGCTTCCGCGGGTGTCCGTAAAGGTTTTCAGATTAATTAAACGAGCCAAGGGGTGTCTACGATTTAGATTAGGTTAGTGCATTCTTTTTGGTGTAATTCTTATAGCGCCCCCGCAGCCCGAACTGTATCCGTCGCGACAAGCTGACCTTGATCCATTTCAGGACCATCGGTGGCTCATGGACAACAGCCGCTGGATCAACCGACGCGAGCTGGGCTTCGGCGGAAGAGAGTGCTTTGATATAAATACTGTACACAAGCCGGATCATACTTTCCGGGAGCCGGTATTGTTCGGCGGTGAGCCGGAAGCTCTTGTCGGTGCAGTACCGAAAGTCGTGGAAATGGTAGAACACGAGCGGGACTTTTTCCGCATTTGCTTTCCGCACAACCAGCTGTCCATCCGCATTTTCACAGGCGTAATCAACCGCATTCCAGGGCGCTATACCCCCGCCCGGATGTTCAAGCACGTGCACACCCGTGAAGCGCTCCGTCCAGTCATCCAAGTATTTCTGATCCCCGAACTTGCCGTCCTCGAAGCGCGCATAGCACCATTCCAGGCAGGCGTTCATCCACCAGGCCAGCACGGCAAGCCCTTGCTTCCTGTTCATGAAAGTGACAAACTGCACACAATAGATGCCGCTGTCTTCCGACTGGTCATATTGGGCAGCGTACCGGTGCGCGGTAATCAGTACCGATTTTTCGCCCATTTCGTCCGTCAGGACTTTCGGATCCGCAAAAAACAGGAGGTCGGCGTCGAGATAAGTGCAATGATCGAGCGAAAACGTGTGAATGCAGTGCCAGATGGTAAAAGAAGTACAAGTCCAGCAGTACTCCCCGGCGGTACGGCTGCTTTTCACAGCAAGCAGTTCGGGCGTTTCAAGTTCGTGCAGGGAAACAATCGTCGCATTCGTTAAATTGAGCCGGCGCAATAAGGCGTCGCAGGCGTCGTCGAACGCGAAAATGTACAAATGAAAATCCCCCCCTTGCCGGAGCAGCGAATTGTACATCGCCAATCCCCGCGAGAGGTAGCCCGAATTGAAAAGGGTACAAAAATTCTGCATTAAAGTATGTTAGGGGTAGAAGAGGGTAACTTCTTCTACAAATATCAATGATAAATTGCGAATCTAGCTATCCTTCCGGTTGATAAAATAATATACAACTGACCATTTCCCCTAAAACAAGGTTGGAAATTGTGTACAGAATTAATTGACTATCAGTTATATAATTCACAACCATGCTCATTATCATCGAGTTGGCTATGCTAAGATCGTATTATGATGGAGTTAATGATTAAACCCCTAAATTGCGGGCGATCCTAAAAGAATAATATGGGCTTCTTTAAACCGAAGAAAAAAAATCCGTACGGCTGGTTTGGCGACTATAAAAAATGGGAAGCGCTCACCGCGCTGTCGGGAGGCTACGAAGCTGAGCCGATTTTGGACAAAACGAAGAACGCTCTCCTGAAAGTAAAAAATGGCCAGGCAGTTTACGAGCGCGATTCGGTGCTGTTTGATAAAAAGGTTTACCCCTACTCAGTCATTTCAGCCCTTCTCTACACGGCCGTTGAATGCGGTAACCATTTGACAGTCCTCGACTTCGGAGGGTCACTGGGCAGCACCTATTATCAGGTGAGGGACGTGATCCCGCAGGCGGTGCAGCTGCATTGGAGCGTTGTGGAGCAAGAGAATTATGTCCGGTGCGGAAAGGAGTTCTTCGAAGATAACATCCTGAAATTCCATTTTACGATCGAAGAAAGTATGCAGGCCCGGAAAGCCGACGTGCTGCTGCTTTCGAGCGTGGTGCAATACCTCGAAAAGCCGCATGAGTTCCTCGAAGAGATTAAAAAATATCATTTTAAATACATCCTCATCGACCGGACGGCGTTCATCAAAGCCGATCGGCCCGACCGGCTAACGCTGCAAGTGGTGCCGCCGGAGATTTACGAGGCGCATTACCCAGCCTGGTTTTTCAATGAGAAGCGCTTCCTCGAACATTTTGAAGACTACGAAATCAAAATGGAGTTCGAATCGTTCGTCGCGGGCGAGCAGGAAATGGAGATCGACCACGTAAAGGCCGGTTATGACAAAGGATTCTTTCTGATCAGGCGCTAGGCAGCCGTTATTTGTTCTGCCTGCTGACCATTTCATTGATCCAGATCGGTGCAAAGGGCGATGTACAGCCTTTTGAAACCGGATAATCGTGGTAAATGCCCAGCCTTTCGCCAATCGCCAGCGCACGCGCACGAAGCTCCGGAAAATTTATTCCGATCTGCGCCAGGGTGGTATTCATGGTCCATTGTACCGGCGCCGGGGCTGTGGGCATTTCGGCCTCGATGCGGTCGAGCAGGCCCGGGACGTCGATCCCCTCGGGGTTGCGCGTCACACGCCCGGCCGTGAGGCTCCATCCCGCGCGGGCCGCCCACGGATATTCCGATTCCATCCATACCTCGCGAAGCTCTTCCTTTTGCGGATGTTCCTTTACAATATAGGACGAAAACCAGTCGGCCACCCAGCCGTAGTTGACACCATGCACCAGCCTGTCGAGCTCGCCGACAGACAGTAGTTTGGGCTTCATGATCAGCATTGCCAAAAGCTGCGCCTCGATATTGCCGGTATCCCACAAAGCCAGGCCCAGTTCATGGTCGGACTTGATTTTATTTGCGATAGCCCTGATATCGCCCATTTTCACCCCGAACTGATTTTCGTGCGCGCCATTTTTCGTATTCATGGCGCGCACTTTTTCAGATCCGAGCGATTCAAGCTGTGTTAATACTTGTTCGACGGTCATTTACCTTGCATTTTTTCCGGATCATCATAATTGACCATCCAGTTGATCCCAAATTTATCGGTCAGCATTCCAAAATACGCACCCCAAAACGTGTCGGCCAGCGGCATCGTCACCTGCCCGCCCGCCGAAAGTCCTGCAAAAAGGGTGTCGGCTTCACTGCGGTTTTCGGCGTTGACCGAGATCGAAAAGTTATTCCCCGGCTGGTAGCCCGCCGCCCATTCACCGCCTGTATCACTACCCATCAGGATCGTTTCCTTGCTGATCGGCAAGCTGATGTGCATGATCTTGTTCGAATCCTCTTCGCTCATGGTCTTGCCATCTTCCCCCGGCGGCATCTCCCCGAACCGGCCTACATACGGAAACGCTCCGCCAAAAACGGATTTGTAAAAATTAAAGGCCTCTTCGCAGTTGCCGTTAAAAGTGAGGTAAATGTTTACGGTAGCCATGGTGGTGCTTATTTTGGATTAATACACTCAATAATAAGGTTTTTCCAACAAAAAAACACTTACGGCTCTACTTCGACGATCATTTCGATCTCCACGGCAATACCCGAAGGGAGCGACGCCACACCGATCGCTGAACGTGCATGCTTGCCGCTTTCGCCGAAAACTTCCACCATAAAATCAGTAAAGCCATTGATGACCTGCGGTTGCTGGGTCAGCGTCGGCGTGGAGTTCACAAGGCCCAGTACCTTGATCACCCTTTTTACTTTTTTCAGATCACCAATCTCGTATTTCAAGGAAGCCAGTAATGCGATACCACACAGTTTGGCGGCTTCTTTTCCTTGCTCGACGGTGAGGTCATCCCCTACTTTGCCGAGGATCTGGCCGCCGCCCGGTTTGTCGGGGCCGTGGCCCGAAAGATAGATCAGGTTGCCCACGCGTACCGCACGCAGGAGGTTTCCTTTTCCGGGATTCAGCTTCGGCAGGGTAATGCCCAGCTCGGCTAGTTTTTTCTCGGGATCGGGACGGCCGGTTTGCGCCAGGGCCTGGAAAGTAACAGTCAGTAACAGGAGCAGCGCGGCTGCCAGCGAAGTTGATTTCAATTGCATAAGGTTTAGTTTTTAAATTAAATGCGGCTAAAATTAACAATCATTCGTAGAGAACCCGCACTTGCGGACCGCCAATCGTAACCGCTACCTCTCGGCAAGCGCCCTTCCCTATGTTGCTCATCGGCACTCCAACAGCACCTCTCTATTTTATTTTTAATATTTTTTCATCATATAGTTAAACAAATACAGTATTTGTTCAGTCATTCTTGACTTTTTAAGACGTAAATCCCCCCTAACTCGTCTGGATGCCCAGATTATGATATTGTTAAATAGCGACGCACAGCTGCCTTAAATAAGGTGGATTACCCAATTTTGTCGCCTCAAAACCGGAACTAACTCAATTCATTCACCATACCAAAAATCTACACCCATATGTATCGATGTAACGAAAGGTGGCCGCTTGGCGCGGGAACCTTACAAAAATCGATTGCCCATGCGGCGCTGCTTGCGATGATCGGCGGCACGAGCTGGGCAAGCCCGACCCCTAAAACCGGCATTCTGCCCGGTAACGTACACAAGAGCATTGTGAAGGCCGACCGCCAGATTAAAGGGCTCGTAACCGATGGTGATACCCCCGACGGTATCCCTGGTGTGAACGTCGTTATCAAAGGAAGCCAGGCTGGGACGGTCACAGATGCAAGCGGTAACTATACCCTCGAAATCCCCGAAGGTGGCGCCGTGCTGGTATTCTCTTATGTTGGCTACACAAGCCAGGAAGTCGCGACCGGCACACGGTCCACCATCGATGTCGCATTGAAGGCCGACACCAAATCGCTTAACGAGGTAGTGGTTGTCGGATATGGCACCCAAAAGAAGGTAAACCTGACCGGCGCCGTAGATCAGGTAGGACAGGAAGTGCTTCAAAACCGTCCCATCCCTAACCTCGCGCAAGGCCTGGTGGGTACGGTACCCAACCTGAACATCAGGATGTTCGACGGCAAGCCTACGCAATCGCCTTCATTCAACGTCCGCGGTACCACTTCCATCGGCCAGAACGGCAGTGCATTGGTACTGATCGACGGTGTGGAAGGTGACCCGCGCATGCTGAACCCACAGGATATCGAGAGCATTTCGGTATTGAAAGATGCCGCTTCGGCCTCCATTTACGGTGCCCGTGCCGTGTTCGGGGTGGTATTGATTACCACAAAACCAGCGCCCGAAGGCAAAATGCGGGTTTCTTATACTGCCAACTACTCGATCAAAGCACCGACCGAAGTACCCGACAATATCGTGGATTCCTACCCGTGGGCGCAGGGTTTCAGCGATGCCTGGTCGCGCTGGAACGACAACGGCAGCACGCCGACTGCAATCAACAAAACGATCGCATTCTCGCCTGCCTACCTGGCCGAAATCAAGAGGAGATATGAGGACCAGTCGCTCCCACGTGTGGAAGTTGACCCGACAACCGGCGCATATCAATACTATTACAGCACCGATTGGTATAAAGAGTTGTATAAAAAACGCCTCAGCGCCCAGGACCACGCGCTTTCGATCGCCGGAGGTACCGATAAGGCTACCTACCTGCTAAGCGGCCGTTTCAATAACCAGGATGGTCTGTTCCGCTACAACACCGACAAATACAGCATGTACAACTTCCGCGGTAAAGGCGGTGTGCAGCTGACCCCGTGGTTGCGTGTCGACAACAACACCGAGTTCTCCTCGATGAAATACCACCAGCCGCTGAACGTCGGGGAAGGGAGCGGTATTTACCGCAACATCGCCGACGAGGGCCACCCGCTGGCGCCGTTGACCAACCCGGACGGAACGCTTTCATTCTCTGCCGCTTACACCGTGGGCGATTACTATTACGGCCGCAATGCACAGGATCAGACCCGCCGTTTCCTGAAAAACCAGACGGCATTCAAAGCCCAGTTCTTCGAAAAAGCGCTGACTCTCCGGGCGAATATGACGTTCCAGAACACCGACCTCGCTACACACCAGGTGCGCGTTCCCGTACCATACAGCCGCGCCAAAGGGGTGATCGGCTACACCGGTACCAACACCAATGATATTGCGGAAGGCAGAAACACGATCAACTACCTGGCTACCAACTTCTATGCGGATTATGTAAAGTCGTTCAACAACGTGCATAACTTCACATTGCTGGGTGGTTTCAACTACGAGCGGTCACGTGCCGACAGTATTTTTGCCCAACGTAACGGTATCGTTTACAGCAATGCCGACAATATCAACCTTGCGCTCGGACAGAGCATTACTACGGCGGGACGTTACCGCAGATGGGCCATTGCCGGCGGATTCTTCCGTTTGAACTACAACTTCCGCGAGCGCTACCTGCTCGAAGTGAACGGCCGCTACGACGGTTCGTCGAAATTCCCGACAGACCAGCAGTGGGCATTCTTCCCGTCGGTATCAGCCGGATGGCGGGTGTCCGAGGAGTCATTCTGGAAAGTGAGTCCTAAAATCCTTTCCAATGTGAAACTCCGAGCTTCTTATGGTTCATTGGGTAATGGTAATATCGACCCCTATTCATTCTACGAGAAATTCGGGATCTCGCAATCGGGACGCGTGATCAACGGTATTCGTCCGCAAGCGACCAGCATGCCGGGGGTCGTTCCCGACGGATTGACCTGGGAAACATCTACGACCGCCAACTTTGGTCTTGATTTCCATGCATTGAGCAGCCGGCTGCAATTCTCAGGGGACATTTATCAGCGCAAAACGACTGATATGTTCACGGTGGGACCAACCGCTCCCGCAGTTTTCGGAACGACTGTTCCAAAAGGCAACTACGCCGATTTGAAAACCAACGGATGGGAGCTTTCCATCAACTGGGACGATCAGTTCAATGTAGCTTCGAAGCCTTTCCACTACAATGTGCGTTTCACATTGGCCGACTACAAAGCGACTATCACCAAATACAACAACCCCGACAAAAACCTGACCGACTACTACGAAGGCCAGCGTGTGGGTGAAATCTGGGGATACAAGGTGGCGGGGCTGTTCCGGTCGGATGCCGAGATCGCCGAATCGCCTTCACAAGCCAATATCCCGAACACCAACACCCGCAAAAACTACGTAGGTGACCTCAAATTCCAAAACCTGGACGGCGACAACGTGATTTACCAGGGATTGAACCGCGTAGGTAACTCGGGCGACAAGTCCATTATCGGTAACTCCGAGCCACGTTACACTTACGGCGTAAACCTGTCGGGAGACTGGAACGGCCTCTTCCTCGGTGCTTTCTTCCAGGGGGTGATGAAGCAAAACTGGTACCCATCGTCGGAAGCGCGTTTCTGGGGACAATACAACCGTCCTTACAACTCGTACCCACGCTGGCAGCAGGATAATATGTACCGCGAGGAACTGGGCAACTTCGATGCTTACCTGCCGCGCCTGGTAGGTTATATCGCACAAGGCTCGGGCCGTGCGTTGCAGGTGGCCAACGACCGCTATATGCAGAATGTAGGCTACATCCGCCTGAGAAACCTGCAAATAGGTTACACCATTCCGGAGCGCATTACGTCTAAAATCCACGCCCGCGACCTGAAAATCTACGTATCCGGCGAAAACCTCTGGACATGGTCGCCGCTGTACAAATGGACGCGCGACACCGACGTTACGAGCATTTACGGATCCGACCGCGACCTCGGCGGCGGCGGCTCTGGCGATGGATATAATTACCCGATGTTGAAATCCGTATCGGTCGGATTGTCACTCAATTTCTAATGGAATTTATGAAGACGAAAAAAATACTTAGCTATACCCTTGCCGTCATGCTCCTCGCTACGGCAAGTTCCTGCGACCTCAACGAGGTGCCGGTAGATACCGCTACCAACGAAGCAGTTTTCAGTTCGGAAGCTGGCCTGGAATTGTATGCCGCCTCCTTTTACGACCTGCTCCCCAACACAGATGTAGGGGTTTTTCAAATCGACGACAACTCCGACCTCGTGGCGCGCAATGGCGTGGACGATTACCTGGCGGTGAATGCATTGAGCCCGATCACCAGCAGCGGATGGAGCTGGACACAGCTTCGTAACATCAACTATTTTATAGAAAACACCGAAAAAAGTACTGTCGCTACCAAAAACCACTACCTTGGCCTGGCGCGCTTTTTCCGGGCTTTGTTTTATTTCGATAAGGTAAAAAGGTTCGGTGACGTACCGTGGATCGATAAGACGATCGACGTAAAGGACGATGCAACATTGTACGGCCCGCGCATGAGCCGTTACGAAGTCATGGAGAAAGTACTCGCGGACCTCAACTTCGCGATCGAGAACATTACGCTGACTTCCGACCCGTCGGTGACGCGCATTACCAAAAACGTGGCCCGCGCCTACAAAACGCGGATTGCATTGTTCGAAGCATCGTGGCGGAAATACCATACCGAGGACAACAAGCAGGCAACCGCCAATACCTGGTATGAAGAAGTAGTGAAAGAGGCCAACGCAATCACCGGCTTTACGCTGCATGCGACCTCACCGGACAGGTCTTATCGTGAAATGTTCATCGCCAAAAGTGCATTCGCTGACGAAACCATTCTTTCGGTAGCGTTGAGCGCCAGCTTGCAGGTATATAGCTCGGCCAACCGCCGGTTCATCAGTCCAACTTACGGCAACCGTCCCAGCCTGACGCGCCGGTTTGTAAATACCTATCTGAACCTGGACGGAACCCCTTTCACCAGCAAAAAGGATTATGAAACAACGCCTTTCGTGGAAGAGGTTAAGAACCGCGATTTGCGTTTGAAACAAACCATCCGCACCGGCGACTACACCCGCACTGAAAACGGCGTACCTGTGATTGCCCCGCCGAATTTCAGCCAGACCTACACCGGCTATCAGCCGATCAAATGGTGCTATGACGAGCGTTTTCCTTTCGATGACGAAAGCCGCAACGATAATGCGCATATCGTCATGCGCTGGGCGGAAGTACTGCTGAACAAAGCGGAAGCGCTGGCCGAGCTCGACAAAATGACCGATGCGGAATGGACCAGCACCATCGGCGCATTGCGCAAACGCGCGGGTATCACCGGCGCCACATTGACGAGCCTTCCTAACACAGCCGATCCTTACATGGTATCTTTCTTTGGCGGCAAGTTTACCAGTCCGGTGCTCCTCGAAGTATTGCGCGAAAGAGGCACGGAGATGGTATTCGAAGGCCTCCGCCCCGACGACCTGAGAAGATGGAAATTGGGTAATCTGTTCCAGAGCAGCCCGATGAACGGCATGTACGTACCGGCGCTCGGCGAATACGACCTGAATGGCGACGGGAAGAACGACGTGTATTTCTACCAGGGTACCAAACCTACTTCCACCACGCCCGGTATCGCATTTGTGGATGTGAGCCCCTCGACTGCCGTAGGCCGCATTCAGCTATCAAAAGGCACTTCCGGCGAAGTCATATGGAACCCCGGTGCACGCGAATGGGCGGATAAGAAATACCTCTACCCCATTCCGGAGCCCGATCGCATCAGAAACCCTGCATTGGGCCAGAATCCGGGTTGGTAGGGTGCGGTGTTGTTAGGAATGGTCAGGAATGGTCATGAATAGTGACTTTGACAGCGAGGTTGCCGGCAACGGCAACCTCTTTTTTGTCCCCTCGCCAGTCCCATTGCCCCGGTCTTAAGACCGGGGATAAAAATAGAGATTGTTGATTTTAAAAATATTTTACATACAAAACATGATATTATATTTCGATAATACATACATTTAATGACTAAATATACTAACATACTGTCGGCCAGATGAAAGGGACCAACCTTGGGGAATTTGAAGAACTGGTATTGCTCACCATAGCCGCGCTCGCTGCCGAGGCATACAGCGTGGCGATTTGTGACGAACTGGAAAGGTACACAGGCCGCTCGGCCAAGCTGGGCGTGGTGCATGCCGTGCTCAACAGGCTTGAAGAAAAAGGACTGGCCAAAAGCCACCTGGGCGATGCCAGCGCTACACGGGGAGGCAAACGGAAACGCTTTTATGAAGTAACCCACGCAGGCAAGGTAGCGCTCATGCGTGCGAAGGAGCTGCGCGAGGCTATCTGGCGGAATATTCCCGGTTTTAACCTGGAAGGATCCATATGAACAAGAACCCGCAACCTCCGCAATGGGCCACGGCTTTCCTGAGATGGTATTGCCGGCCCCGGCTGCTCGAAGACCTGGAAGGCGATCTCTACGAATATTTTATCCGGAATGTGCGCCGGAAAGGTCTACCTTATGCACGCCTGGTCTACTGGCTCGATGTAATCAAGTTCCTCAGGCCCTATACCATCCGCAAAATAGAACCTCTCACTTTTCTAACCCAATTCATGATGATTGGCAGCTATTTTAAAACTTCGAGACGTAACCTCGTCCGCAACAAACTCTTTTCGTTTATCAACGTTGTCGGGCTGGCCGTGAGCATGTCGGTCGGATTGCTGGTGATTGCCATTGTGAATGACCTGCTTTCCTATGACGATTTTCATGAAAAGAAGGACCGCATTTACCGGGTGATCACACATCATCAAAATGACGGCCAGACGCCGATGGACCTGGCTTCGACATCCGTAAGAACCGCCCAAAGACTGGCTGGCGACGTTCCGGGCGTAGAGAACTTTACCATGCTTCGGAATGGTTTTTCGGGAGATGCCAAGGTGGGGCAAAATACTTTCCCTCTCGAAGCTACCTGGGCCGATCAGTCATTTTTTAAGGTATTTACCTTTCCATTGGTAGCAGGCGATCCGGCAACGGCCCTTCAAGAACCCTATTCCCTGGTTTTGACAGAAAAAACGGCAAGGCGGCTGTTCGGCAGCACGCAGGTTTTGGGCAAGACAGTGCGTTTTGATACGCTCGACTACCAGATTACCGGCGTCGCCAAGGATATCCGGCACCTTTCCCACATCCATTTTGATGCCCTTCTGTCGTTCGCCAGCTGGGACGCAACGATAGGCAAAAAGCAGAATGAATTGTATAACTGGGATAATGTATGGTCCAACTATACCTACATAACCCTCGCCAAAAACGGCAGCACGGCAGGCGTACAGCGGGCGCTTAGTCGAATCAGTGCAGAAGAAAACAAGGCACTGATACACAAAAAAGTGACTTTATCGCTCCAACCGTTGAAGGACATTGCACTGGGACGCAAACTTTCAAACAATATGGGGCCGCGGATGGAGCCAACTACCCTCTGGATAGTAGCCGGGCTGGCCTTTGTGATCATTTTGTCGGCTTGCTTCAACTATACCAACCTGTCGGTCGCGCGGTCGCTCAGGCGCTCGCGTGAGGTGGGCGTGCGTAAGATCATAGGTGCACGCAGGAGCCATGTTTTGGGCCAATTTATGACCGAGGCAGTGCTGATCGCCTTTCTGGCCCTGGTCTTTTCTTTCGGATTGTTCCTGGTCCTGCGGCGTGAATTCCTGGCCCTCGACCCGCATATTCCCGAAATATTCAAACTCAACCTTTCGGTTCGGTCGGTGCTTTCGTTTATCGCGCTGGCAATCATTACCGGCCTGGTCGCAGGATTTCTTCCCGCCGTTTTCTTTTCGAAGATCAATGCATTGTCTGCCATGAAGGATGCTTCCGGGCTACGGATTTTCAGGCACATCGGATTACGCCGGGTGCTGATTGTAGCGCAATATACCTTGTCGCTGGTATTCATCGCCACCACGCTGGCAGGGTACAGCCAGTACAAGGGCTTTCTGAATTTCGACCTCGGCTTCACGACCGAAAACATCCTGAATATCAAGCTTAATGGTGCCGACGCAGCAGCATTAAAAAAAGAGCTCTCGGAAATTCCCGAAGTATCGAAGGTCTCCCAATCCAGCATGGTTACAAGCCTGGGAAGTATGTATGGTTTTGATGTAAAATATCGTCCCAATGCGTCAACGCCCGGAGATTCGGCATTGGTTTGGGTGAATACGGTGGATGAAAACTACCTGCCTATTCACCAACACAAACTGATTAGCGGCAGCAACTTCACACTACGGCCGGAAAAAGGCAAAGAAAGCGAGCTGATCGTCAACCAGCAGGTTTTGAAGCGGTTCAACATCGCAGGACGCGACCCTCAGAAGGCATTAGGACATGTTTTGAAGGTCGACGGGCAAGACCTGACGATTATCGGCGTCATGAAAGACTTTCATTACGGAACCGTCGAAAACAAGATAGAACCGGTGATGTTCCGCTATTCCAAAAGCGAGCCATGGGGCTATCTGAACCTCAAAATAGCTTCCACCGACCTCGCAGGCACGATGACGAAAATTGAATCGGCCTGGAAACGGTTCGACAAGATACACCCGCTGAAAGCGAATTTTTATGACGATCAGATTGAAGACGCATACAGCCGGTTTTCCATGATGATCAAAGTGATAGGCTTTCTGGCTTTCCTGGCTATTTGCATTGCTTCGCTAGGCCTTTTTGGCATGGTCGTATTCACAACCGAAACGAAGTTGAAGGAAATCAGTATCCGCAAAGTACTGGGTGCCAGCGAGCCCGGATTGGTATACCTTCTCTGCCGCGGCTTTATCACCCTGCTGGCCGTTGCAGCACTGATAGCCCTGCCGGCCACTTACCTGCTATTCGATAAAGTATTGCTTACCGGCTTTGCCTATCACCAGCCCATTAGTATCCCCGAAATGCTGGGTGGGGCATTGATTGTGATGCTGCTGGCCTTGATCATGATCGGCTCTCAAACCGCACGTGCCGCCCGAAGCAACCCGGCGAAAGTCCTGAAAAGCGAGTAACGAAACGCCGCCGGATTTACCGGCGGCGTTTTAGCTTATTTAACATTCACAAACACGTTGATCTTCCCGACCCCATCCCCCGAGTAATTCTGCAATGCTTTACCGATTACCTGCCCCGGTTTAACCTGACCGGGATCGGCTTTCATGGCCACACCGGGCCGCGAGGACGTTACCAGCAAGTCGCCCCGGTGAATGGCCCCGCCGTCGGTACACACCTTTGTCGGGATTACGCCTACCACACCCATCGGTACCCTGTCGATCATTTCCACGTTTACCGGCTGATCGGTGAGCAGCACGCCCGGCTTGGTGGCATACACCCCCAGTACCAGCGTAGAATAGGCACCGGCGCTTTTTTCCACGGTCCGGTCCTTTTCGGTGGCAATCGCCAGCACGTCGCCCGGCTCGTACGATGCAATGTTATCGGTCACCTCAAAAGCTTCTGCGAGGTCGGCACCGGAATTTTGGGTACCATCATTGAAATACCCCTTTCCTGCCCTGTCGATGCGGGCGACGCTGGTCCCGGCGGTTTGAAACACCGCAATATTACCGGCCGTTCCTCTGTGGTTGGCAAGGAAAGCGTTTCCCTTGCCTTGCGTGTTGATCTCGACAATGTTATTGGTATTGTTAGTGGCCGTATTCCCGAAGAAAGCAACCTTTCCCGACGCTGCGCCCGAGATGGTAGCATTAATGGCATTGCCCGCATTCGTATGCGCGGCATAAATGGCATGACCTGTTTGCTTCGCCTGAGCTATAACAGCGTCGCCGGTACCTTCAACGATTGAGACAACTCCGTTTCCGTCACCAGCCGGATTACTGGCATGGAACGCCCCCGCCTGCCCAACGCTTCCAGAAGCAATGCCATAAATACCGGCCGCGCCAAAATTAGCAAACTGGGAATTCACCTCGCCTCTCACGGCGGCACTGGTGCTCACCGCCTGGTCCACCTTGAAACTTGCGGCATAGCCATTGGCCTGGTTCGTTATCGTCATTAAGCCCGGGGTGCTGCTTTGCGTGGCTGAATAAGGCAATGTAAATGGCTCATTATCCAGCTTGCCCCAGCCGCTTCCGCCCGCATAGAACCAGAAGTGCTTGCTATCGGTATCGTATACCAGCAAACCATCGGCGGGATTCGCTACGGCTGTCCGTTGAGCGGTGGTCATACGGGGTACGAGGAGCCCCTTCGTGGTGGACACAATGTCGAGTTGCGCGCTGGCGTCAGGCATCTGCGTGCCTATGCCCACCTGTGCGTACGTAGTACTGAAAATCCCTGATCCGAACGCGATTACCAGCGCGGTTTGTAAAAAGATCTTTTGCATATGACGGTTGATTAGAAATATCTGCGACCCGCTAATCTAGATTATTGTAACCGTCGGTGATGTAACTGATAATATTATTTTACTGTCGAAAATTCGCCACAAACCACATGCGCCATGTTATCTTTCTGAAATCAAAAAAGATTTTCAATTTAACTTTGCATTTCAAAGTACTTTTTAAATATTTGAAGAAAAATTCAGACCGCTATGGATCTTCTCAACCGACTGGCTGCTTTTTACCTGGAAGCCAAAGGGAACAAATGGTTCCGTTACTTCGCCATCTTTTGCCGCATTGGCGTGGCTATGGCGTTTATCCCGTCGGGCATGGTGAAGGTCACGGGAGAAAGGTTTACAGCATTGCCCTCAAACCATCCGCTCGGCCATTATTTCGACGCGCTGCATTTGACCGGCTACTACTACACATTTATAGGTGCGGGCCAGCTAATCACTGCAGCCCTGCTGCTCATTCCGCGCACTGCCGTAATGGGCGCGCTCATGGCTTTCCCTATTATGCTCAATATCTCCGTGCTGGTGTATGCCACGCGTTTCGAAGGCACACGCATTGTCACGCTGATATTGCTTGCGAACATTTACCTGCTTTGCTGGTACTTCGACAGGATCCGGTACATTATGCCGTTCAAAACGGCCGACCTGAACCTGCCGGCATACCCAACAGGCCGTGAGAAATTCCCGTTCGCTTTCTTCGGGCTGGTGATCGCCATCATTGCGGCGGTAATCATCGGCAACGCCTACCTGTACGACATTCGTCCCGGCAACTCCGCCGAGGAATGTACCAATGGCTGCCCGGGCAACAGCGATCCCGAGGCTTGCCGGCAGTTTTGTGACTGCATTTACACCCAGGGCAAGCCATTGGCTGTTTGTTTAAAGGAATATGAAAATGCGGCTGGGAAAGGAAAATGAAAATTGCCCCGGCTAATCGAACATCTTGAAATACTTAGCCAATCCAAAGTGGCGGTTTAAAAACCCAATGCAAAAATAGCAAACTTAATTTGTTTTTATATAAAATTAAATTATATATTTGATCAGTAAGGTTAACCACTATTTTCAACCATTAACCAACCTGACCAATGGCAGCGATAGAAGTAGCCGGCAACGCCCACGGCACGGGCTCCGGCAGAATGAGAACCAGAATCTCCACACGTATCGACATGACGCCCATGGTCGACCTCGGCTTTTTGCTGATCACGTTCTTTATGCTCGCAACCACGATGAGCAAGCCGACATCGATGTCGGTGTTCTTCCCGGAGAAAACCAAGATCAACGATACCGACCCTATCCGCGCTTCCGGCGTTTTGACAATTTTTCTCGGCAACCACGATGAAGTCTATTATCTCGACGGCATTGCCGCAAACGATGAGCATGCCGCTTCATCACTCAAAACCGCCCGCCCCGGATTCGAACTGAGGAACGTGATTTTCGCAGCCCAAAAACGTGTAGCAGCCTTACCCCATGAGGGTAGCGCCGACCGCTCGCTGGTGGTGGTGATCAAGCCGACTGCTGTTTCGAGCTATAAAAATATGGTGGACGCGATGGATGAAATGGCTATTACAAAAACAAACAGGTATGCGCTGGTCGACCAGCTTACCGAAGCGGAAACAAAGCTGCTCGGAGACAGGATTCTCGAAAAATAAGACCTGCTAATCAGTCACCTGCGATTTTCGTGCGGTAATGGCATACCATTGCAGGGTCGCAAAAGCGGCGATCAGCAACGGAGCGGCGATCAGATTTACTACATTCCATCCCCAATGGTCGAGCGCTGCGCCCGCCGTGAAAGACGATAATGTGGCAACGGCATACACCATGAAATCGTGAAAAGCTTGACTTTGGGCCCTGTCGCCCGTCGCGTAGGATTTTGTAAGCAATGCGGTGCCGCCGATGAACATGAAGTTCCAGCCTACTCCCAGGAAGATGAGCCCGGTGGTGAAATGGAAGAGTTCCGTGCCCGAAAGCGCCAGGGACAAATGCAGGAGGAATATCAGAATCCCGCAGGAAACGACCCGCACCGCGCCGAAACGCTGAATGAGATTACCTGTAAAAAAGGAAGGTACAAACATGCCCAGCACATGCCACTGAATGACGATCGAGGAGTCGTCCGCATTGTAGCCGCAGAGCTTCATGGTGATCGGCGTGGCGGTCATGACCATCACCATCACCGCTGATCCGACAGCCGAAGAAGTAATGGCGGCAATGAATGCGGGCCGTTTCAGAATCTCCGAAAGCCGGCGACCTCCGTGCGCGGGCTCCTCAACAGCAGCCTGATGCGTGTCGTAACGGATGCGCGAGACCGCCGCAACCGCCAGCAGCGACAGCCCCATGATCGACAAATAGGAATACAGGAAAGGAATTTCACCGATGTCTTTCGTAAGTCGCGCAATGGAAGGCCCGGCAACGGCCGCAAAAACACCTCCCGAAACGACCCACGAAATGGCCTTGCTCCTGTCGGCCTCCGGCACCGACTCCGCGGCTGCGAACCGGTAATACTGTGCAAAACCCTGGTATGCCCCGACAAACATATTACCAACGACGAAAAGCCAGAAGTTGACGAGATAAATCCCGAGCGACGTCAATGCCCCGGCCAGAAATCCCAGCCCGATACCAATGATAAAGCCTCTTTTCCGTCCGTATTTCTTCATCAACATCGAAGCGGGAATCAGCGCCGATGCCGTACCGATGCTGACTACCGCGACGGGCAGCGTCGCCAGGGCTTTATCGGCGGCCAGGTTATACCCGACCAGTCCCGACAATGCCGCGACCAATATTCCCACCGTCTGAAAAAAGGCCTGGCCGGCCACCAGCGGGAAGACATTTGCCAGAAAACGGCCTTTCGGATCATTCATATCGGAATTTTATCATTTAGCTCGGCGAAACTCCGCAATATGATCGGAATGTCGGAAACGTCCGCACCTTTCAGTAGGTTATTTCGCTTCGCCTCTCTCGTTTTGCTATTTTTAGTCCATCAAGGAAAACAATCCGTTATGCATATACCTTCCCCGGACGAAGTGCGGGCCATTGCGGCGATCTCCGACCCGACAATCCGCAATTTGCGCATTACCCAATGCTATTGCGAACTTTCAACGGCATTTATCAACCGTACAGACCCGGTTGCCAACTGGTGTACGTTTGCTACCTGGGCCTCGAAGCAGGCTGGTCAGAGTATCCGACGTGAAGACCTGTTCCGAAGCGTGGAAGCCCGATTGAACCTCGCTCAGCTGGAAGAGTTGAGGCTGCTTTGGCGTGTGGCCGATGAATTAGGGATCGAGAATCGTATGCAAGAAAAACTGCACGGCATTATCCGCAACACCTGGCTCACGGGCATTATCGACGGCATCAGCGAAGCCGTGGCGCGGGGTAACCGCAAGGTTTTTGAAGAGATCGGGTGGGAATTTGCCCGGTTCTTTGCTGCCGGCTTCGGTAAAGAGGCATTTGCCCAATCCCAGTTAGATGCCTTTTGCGCGGCCTTGCGAACAGGTAACCCGCCCGACGGCCAGCAATATCTCAAACAGGCTTTTACGCATTACTTTGAGGCGTTTTCCGAACAGGACGCACAGTTGCGGACGGAATTGCAGCTACTGGCCAATCTCGAAATCGGCTTTCACGAGCAGACGCGCCTGCAACCGGAAATTGCGGCATCGCTGAATGCGGCGTTTGCCCCAGACCAGGAGATTGTCCGTAAGAAAATAACCGACGCGTTTTTCCCTCCGGATAGCTGGCTGGCCCGTGCGCGGCTTGCCTACCTGACAATCACGGGCAGGAAATCGCGGCTGGACGCGGCGATCGGTCAACTGATGGGCCGCTTGCAGGGCATCGTCCGCGAGCAGCTCACAGCACATCTCATGACATTGACCATCCCGCCCGATCTCCGGCTGTCGCTGGGCACGGATTTGAACAAGTCCTACCCGGCCGCATTGCTGCATTTGTCGTGCACAGGCCTCACTGCATTACTTTCCAAAATAGATCCTACGCTCGACAGTCTGGCACAAAGCGGTGCCATCGACTGGGCAGATTTGCCCGACCGGATGCATTTTATCGCGGAGCTTTTCCGCTGTTACCACCTCGACCCGGTACTTTATATAGATGCATTTACACCTCAGCAGATTATATTCATGAAGGAAGGCAAATTACCTGCCGGGAAGCTTTAAGCGGTTATATGGAAATTCATTTCCATATCTAAGGGAATTGCAAAGGAAATTAAATATTAAAAACTCCTCTGAACTATTTTTTAATTGGTATCAAAATCCCCAGGTGTATCGAAATGCCTCTATTATACAATTCGGAACTAGCTGTCATTCCTCTCAATCCATAATGATATCTCCCTTCTGTAAATATCCGGCCAAACTGCAATGGATAAGAGACGCCAACACCGCCTACCAAACCAAAATCAAATGTGCGGTAACCGTTAGGTTGTCTCATATCATATTCAGTATAAGTATCTTCAATTAATACCCCATCCTTGTAAGTACGGGAAGTCGATTTTATTTCCTGTGGCCCCAGACCGAATCGAAATTCAGGCCCCAGAGAAACAATACCTTCGAATTTGCCAAACCGTGGTTTATATTGAAACAGTAAGGGAACCTCCACATAGCCCAGTAAGATTTTTCCAAAAATATGGGTCCTTTGCCGGGTACTATCCAGGTTCCATTGCCAATCAATATCAAATTTTGAGCCGCGTTGTGAAAATCCTGGTTCTATTTGCAGGCTAAACTTTGGGCTGAAAGGAATATTGATTAGCAATGCTGCATTCAACCCGGTTTTCGAATCAAACTTAACCGGACGCGGCGCTTTGAAATTCGAAAGATTAATGCCGCCGCGAAGACCTACACTAATTTGGGAAAATGCATTGTGGGAAATAAATAAAAACAAGGCCGCGGAAAAAATGGAAAAGCGTATCATTTTTTTCATGAGCTAATAGAGATTTGTGAGTTCGTTTATCCCAAAACGGAAAGAAATAGGTATTCGATATTTAGGCAAGTGCAAACTTTACAGTTTTTAGGTTTTCAAAAATATAACTACCTTAAATCGGACTATCTCATCTTTCATCATATGGCATTCAACGAAATATTAAGCGATCGCATCCGCGAGGCATTGTCGGAGCAGGAAAACGTAATTGAGAAGCGGATGTTCGGGGGTATTTGTTACATGGTCAACGACAAAATGTGCGTGGGGGTGATCGGCGAAGATATGATGTGCCGCGTGGGCGAAGAGGCCTTCAAGTCGGCCATCGAACGTCCGGGCTGCCGCGAAATGGATTTTGCCAGCAGACCCATGAAGGGTTACGTGTACGTGAGCGACGAGGGCATGCGCACGCGGGAGGATTTCCAATATTGGATCAATCTTTGTCTGGCCCACAATCCGCAGGCCAATGCCTCGAAAAAGAAAACCGCAAACAAAAAGTAAGAGTATAAGGCCAAATCGCAAAAGCAGGCCCTTTTTGAGCAAATTTTACCATCCAAAAACTTGCTTGAACAGCCAAAACCCCGATATATTCGCCCGATTATTAAATAGTATTTTTTCGGGTATGCGCACAAGGACGGTAATTCCGGTTGTAGTTTTTCTCCTTATTTTCTCATTATCAGCAGCATTTGCACAAAACAAAGCCGACTTCGCCAATGCCATTAATGCAGGCCGGCTGAAAACAGCCAAAGACACGGCCTGGCATAAGATCGAATTCGGGGCAAATCTCAACCAGGGGTCGTTTAGCCCCAACTGGACAGGCGGTGGTGTCAACTCCGTAGCGCTCGGTGTGTTTTTCAATGCTTTGAACGAAAGCAAGAAAGGGAAGAACTCGTGGCGCAACGATTTTCAGTCACAATATGGTATTGTGCGCAACAAAGGCCAGGAAAGCCGCAAGAACGTCGACCGGATTTTCTTCGATACCAAATACAACCGCGAACTCTCCCCGAAATGGAGCTTTTTCGCCAATATCAACTTCCTGTCGCAGTTCGCGGCAGGTTATGAATACAGCGCCGCCACGGATACGGTCGCTTTCAAGAAAAAGGTTTCCGGCCTGTTTTCGCCTGCTTACCTCACCGAAGCAATCGGTATCGAGTACCGCCCTGCCCCCTATTTCTTCGTAGACCTCGCGCCGGGCGCATTGCGGCAGACGATCGTCGTCGACCGCGACCTGTACGTCAACACGCCCGACCAGAAGAACTACGGCGTTCCCATAGGCAAGCGTGTGCGTACGGAGGCCGCGCTCATTCAGCTCGTGGCCAACTTCGATAAAGACGTGGCCAAGGATGTCAACCTGAAATTCCGGTACCTGATGTTTTCGACCTTTCAGGACCCATTGGAGATCGACAACCGCCTGGACGCACAGCTGACAGCGAAAATCAACAAATATGTGAATGTAAACCTGGGCGCTATTGTGGTCTACGATAAAGACCAGAGCACCAAAATCCAGTTTGCACAAGCATTGAGCATCGGCTTTCTTTTCGCGCTCTGATCAGGAAACCGGAGCCTTCCAGAGGGTACCGTTCGGTGTGGCATAGGTTTGCAAAAGGCCATCCTTGGCGAGCGTACGGAGCTGATTCTCCGCGCTGTCGAAATGCTGACCTGCCAGCACGGCAAATTCCTGGGTGGTGAGGGTGGGATATTTGCCGAACAAATCCTGCCCGTTTTTACTGTACCAGGCCTTTGGCGCGCCCGGATGCATCTTAGTAATCGCTGTTTCGAACACCTCATAGGGTTTAAATCCATACACTTTCTCGTGCTGCCCTGCCTGGTTAAAAACCAGAAGCGTAGGAAAACCCCGGACGGCCCATTGAGCGGCCAGTTGCAGGTCCTCCTGGAAGAGCGTGACAGCACGGGTTTCGTAATCCTGCTCAAACAATGCGACGTCCAGTCCGGCATAAGCTGCCGCTTCGGACAAATACTCCCACCGGGTGATATTCTTCTTTTCCAGGAACACCATTTCCCTGATCCTCCGTAAAAAAGCGATAGCCTTGTCTTCATCCTGTATTTGCGCTGCTTTGAAAGCTACGGAAGGCGGATAAGACGAATGCAGTGGGTCTTCGAGCCACACATCGCCAACGATGGGCATCTTATAGTAATGGCTCACCTCGTCCCAATGCGGCGCCACGTCCGACGGTTTGCTGATTCCCCCGCTGTTGTAGGACCAGTCGGGCAACAGGCCACCCATCCGGTATTCGACGTCTACCAGCTGGCCGTATTCCAGTTTCAGTTTCCGTAACTGCGGCTCGATCCCCCAGCATGTGGAGCAGATCGGGTCCGTGAAGTAAATGATTTTGACCGGCTTGATTCCCGGCTCGACGGTGGCTTCGATGTTTTCAACAGGCGCCGAGGGCAGTTCACAAATGCCGCTTTCGGTGTCACAGAGCAATGGATTGTTTTTCATACCCAAAAGTACCGTCCATATAGTTTCCAATTGTTATGCATTTCCCTTTGGAAACCGGTTACCTCTTGGAAACTACCAGGCCGGGCTTTACCTTTATGCACGACCTTATCAGGCAAGAAAGAATGAAGAAACAAGCTTCGTGCAACACCTCGCCGCAATGCAGGAAAAAGATCCTCGCTATCAAGGATGCGATGGAGATCCTTTCGGGAAAATGGAAGTTCCATATTTTGGGCACGCTCCTGCTTAACGACAAAATGCGCTTCATGGACCTGCTGCGCGAAGTGGACGGTATTGCCGCCAAAATGCTTTCGAAGGAATTACACGACATGGAAATGAACCAGCTCATCACCCGCCGGGTGATCGACACGAAACCCGTAACGGTCGAATACGAGCTAACTGAATACGGCCGGTCCGTGGAGCCGATCATCAACGAAATCGCCGGATGGGGGATGCTTTACCGCAAAGGCGTAGTGGCATAATAAACCGGAATAGACCTACGGTTACTTAAAGTTTTTTTGTTAATTGCCGTACATCTATTTTACCAAATTACTTAGCCATGCGATCATTCCGACCAATCTTCAAAGCAGCATTGTCCGCAGCTGCCTGCTATTTGATCAGCCACACGGCCCAGGCCCAGCTAAGCCTGGGATTGAAGGGCGGCGTCAATTTCAGCACTATGAATGCCCAAAACAGCAACATCAGCAATTTCGACGACCGGATCGCGCCCAATTTCGCCGTAGTTTTCAACTACCAGCTGGGGCCGGCATTCAGCATTCAGGCCGAACCGGGATTTTCTTCCCGCGGCGCTACTGTCCGCCCGAACCAACCGGGGACGGGCATTATCATAACGCCTGGCCCGCCGTATCAAAGGACTGTGAAGGGCGTGATCCAGATCAACTATTTCGAATTACCGATTGTAGCACAATACCGGCCTCACCTGACCGAGAAACTGGAAGCCATCATCTCCGCCGGCCCCGAAATTCGCTTCCGAACCGGACCACAGAAGTTGGCAACCACCACAGCGACTTACGTAAGCGGGGAGAAAAAGTCAGAGGTTACAACGACCCAATCCTATTCGGGCAACGATGCGGTGAGCACATTCGATGCGGGCCTGACGGCCGGTGCGGGTGTGGCGTATCCGATTGGCCGTATCAAAGTGTTTCTGGAAGGGCGCTATCACCTGGGCTTATATAATCTCGCATCCAATACCAATGATGGCCGTGATGATGCCGTCAAAATTCATAATCGTGGCGCCTCGGTGTTCGTGGGCGTGACGGTACCAATCCTCAAATAATTCATTATGCTGCCTGAAAACCTGCCATTTGCACCGATAACCGTCGCTGTTCTTCCATTCGCCAACGTGAGCAACGATCCCGAAGAAGAGTATTTCAGCGATGGTGTTACAGAGGAGATCATCAATGTACTGAGCCGCGTACCCGGCTTGCAGGTCGCCGGCCGGACCTCGTCGTTTACATTCAAAGGCAAAATATACGATCCGCAGTGGATCGGTGGGCAACTGCAAGTGGGGCATATCCTGGAAGGCAGCCTGCAAACCTCGGCCAGCCAGCTGCACATTACCGCACGACTGGTGAATACCGGAGACGGGACTGCCGTCTGGTCAGAAAAATACGACCGGGATTTGGAGGACATATTCGATGTGCAGGAAGAGATTGCACAGGCCATTCTGGGTGCGGTGAAAGTCGAACTGCTGGGTGAAAAGCCTGTTTTGGCATTCAAACGCTATACCAACAATAAGGAGGCTTACCAGCTGTACCTCCGGGCACGGTTTTACCACAACAAGTTTGGCGGAAGCGACGATTACCAGAAGGCGATCGGGTATTTCCGCGCGGCACTGGAAATCGATCCCACTTATGCGATTGCCTACTCGGGCATTGCTTCCTGCTATCTGAACATGTGGTTTTACCGGCATATGCCCGCCGCGAAAGCTTTGCCGCTCATGAAGGAAGCCACCGGGCAGGCCCTCGCCCTGGACGACGCCATCGCGGAAAGCTACCTCGCCCTGGCACGCATGCAAATGCTGTACGAGTGGGATTTTGCCGCCGCTTCCGCGTCGTTCAACAAGGCGTTGGAACTCAACTGGAACACGGCCGACCTGCACGGGCAGTATGCATTGTACCTCGCCCTCACCGATCACCCTGCCGAAGCCGAGGAAGAGGCAGCCCTGGCGCTGACACTTGAACCTTTCTCGCTGATCAATAATTTTTACGCCGCATATGTGTACTGGATTTCGGCCCGGTTCGATCTCGCGGTGGAGCAGGGACGTAAACTCGTGGCGCTGGATCCTTCGTTCTGGGGCGGACACATGATTACCGGCCTCAACCTGATCACTCTCAAACAGTATCCGGCAGCCCAGGACGCGCTTGAAGCCGCCTTGGAAATCAATTACAACGGCATTACGCTCAGCGCATGCGGTGTCCTTTTCGGATTGTCGGGCGAAGTTGAAAGTGCGAGGGATATTCTCACGCAAATGAACGCGCTGCATCAAACCGGCGTCGTGGCGCACTACGATATGGGCATTGTCAACGCGTCGATCGGCGAAACGGAGACGGCTCTCGCGCATTTTCAGGCGGCTACCGACAAACACGAGCCGCCGATGCTTTTCTTTAAGTACATTATAAGGGACTGGCTTTCAGGAAATTTATTTGACGAACGCTACCGAAAGCTGGCTGATGTCCGCCGTTAGTCCTACAAATAATATATTTCCGTTACAACGTCGGAATTTTATCCTACCTTTGAAGCTTAACAAAAAAGTAAAAGTATGAACAAGGGAAGGGTTAAGTTTTTTAATGAAACGAAAGGTTTCGGTTTCATTACTCCGGAAGATGGAGGAAATGACATTTTTGTACACACATCAGGCCTGAAAGACAATGTTCGTGAAAACGACCTTGTAACTTACGAAGTAGAGAACGGCCGGAAAGGACTGAATGCTGTCAACGTTACGTTAGCCTGAGCAATCGCTTGATTCGGCACACAAAAAATCCTCCATCCCGGAGGATTTTTTGTTTTTAGGGGGTACACTACACACGAGCGACTACCGCGCATTTCATTCATCGAAATACGTAGAATAATTTCTATATTGTCGATCATTCAGTACGCATTAGCCTTACCAGTGAATAAAAGCACCCGTCCTTTTTATCTTTTGTTGTTTTTACAGTTTTGCAATCCGCTCTGTACCTGGTCTCAACACGCCCGTTTGCCAGTAGCAGAATCGTTTCGTATTGAACATTACACGGACGAAGACGGCCTGCCTCAAAACAGTGTTTATGCCATCGCGCAGGATGAATTGGGTTATATGTGGCTCTCCACCCAACGTGGGCTCGCGCGGTTCGATGGCAAAAATTTCAAGATTTTCGACGATTTTGGCAAAACCTATTCCGCGGCAATCGTCGGCTCTTTTCACATTGACCCGCGTCCGGCGCCAAGCGGTTTTTTCGCACTGAACGACGACTGGGAATTTATTCATGTACATCAGGGCAAGGCCGTACTCGACTCCGGCTTGCATGCCTATATCAAACAGCAGCCATTCCTTTTCCCCCGGAAACACGAAGGACAAATTGTGGAGCGCCACCCGAGGTTGTATTATGGAAACCCATATCCAAACTACTCGGTGATTCCCGTCGGTAACGACCGCTTTTTCGTTTTCAACGGTACTACGCTGTCCTACTACAAGCAGAAAAAACGTGCAGGGAGCATTGGATGGATCGAAGAGGTCCCCTGGCATTTCTTTCGGATCGGGGACAATCTGTATCACCTCAAGAACGGCAGACTCAACCGGTTCCCGATTGAGTCTGCCCCATTCGGGCCGAAACCGGCCGTTGTAAAGGGGGCACTCACCTACGAGGCTTTGTACCGGCAAGGTAAATACGTATTGTATTGGAGCAATGCAACTCAGCAGACGTTTGTACAGGTAGGTACGTCGGTTTACCGGCTGGTGCCTGAACGGAACGGGGATTTGAATTCCGAGTTGATCCTGACAGGCTATGATCTCGGGAAGGAGCAGGTGAATGCCATCTATTACGATGCCAAAACCCAGCGTATTTTTATCGGCAGCCAACTCAGCGGCCTTTTTGTACTTACCCGGAAAAAATTCAGCACACTGGCCTCCCCCTATCCCAACACCGACCAGGTTTATTACGGCCAAACACTGATTGATAAAAACACGGTGCTGTCTAACCAGGGCATTGCTTACACCACCGACGGTTCCGGGAATATCACGAGCAGGCAGCTTCCGTTGGTGACCAGCAGCGTGTTTTGGGATAAATCCAGTATTCTGAAAGACCATAACGGCTTCATCTGGTGCAAGCGCGCAACCAGGCTGATGATGCTCTCACCCGACGGATCGACGATTAAACTCACGTGGACATTACCTTCGGAAATCACCCAACTCTACCAGGGCCCCGACAAAACGATCTGGATCGCGACGCGTACAGAAGGCCTGTTTTCCATCGGCGCGCCTTTTAACCCGGCCAGCCAGCCTTCCCCGTTCCTCAAAGGGCCGCTCACCAATGTATCCTGGGTGGTAGAACAACCGGCCGGGACGCTCTGGGTAGGTACCGGCCAGGGCCTGTTCAGGGTTATACGCAAAACGAAGCAAGTTTCCGAAATCAAGGGATTGGAAGGAATCTATATCCGGAGCCTGTACATTTCTCCAAACAACGCCGAGCTCTGGATAACGACTTACAAAGACGGCTTTTTTCTACTGAGAGACGGGAAACTCACACACTTCCCGCTTGACCGCAAAGGGTATCTGGCCAATGCACATTGCATTGTGGAAGATAGAAATGGCTTTTTCTGGATCCCCACCAACCGGGGATTGTTCCAGGTGCTAAAGAAAGATCTCTGGGACTACGCCGATAAACCGGCGGAACTCTACTATCACCACTATTCGAAAACCGAAGGGTTCAATAGCAATGAATTTAATGGGGGATGCGAACCCTGCGCAGTCCGGCTACCTTCCGGGATCGTGTCTTTGCCATCTATTAATGGCCTGGTGTGGTTTAAACCGGAACAAATACCTACCGAAATGCCCGACAGGAAAATTGTCATCGACCGGATCGAGATCGACCAGAAAACCCTGACTACCCCTCAGAAGCACATCTCTTTCCTGCAAAATCAAAAGCAGCTGAAATTGGAAGTCAATACGCCGTTTTTCGGGAATGATTACAATGTCGAGTTCTCTTACGCCCTCGCGGAACGCGGCAGCACGCCTACCGCCGCCGATTGGCTCACCATCGATGCGCCCGTTGCCAACAAAGCGACGATCAACATTTCTACCCTCGGCAAAGGGCATTACACCTTGCATGTACGGAAAAAGAATGGTTTCGGCATTAGTAATTACGGTTACGAAACCCTCGATATCGATGTGCCCCCATTCTGGTACCAGACCTGGTGGTTTTACCTGTCGATCCTGCTGGCGGCTTTTCTGGCTGCATTCCTCTACCTGAAATACAGGATCCGGTCGGTACAGCGACGGAGCCGGCTGCTGGAACTTCAGATCAGCGAGCGCACCAGTCAGTTGCAGGGCACGTTACGCGATCTGGAAAGTTCACAAAACGAACTCCTCGACCAAATGCACCTGCAATCGCGCCTGATGGCATCCATTGCGCACGACGTCCGCTCCCCGCTCGGGGCGGCGATTATCGTAGCGGGTGAAATGCAGAAGATGATCGAGCGGCAACAGTTCGACATGGTGTCGCTTTTTGGCAAAAACATCGAAGATGCATTGCGCATGGTAAAGGGCTCGTTGGAAGATCTGCTGGCTTATGTGAAAATACAGGTGTACAAGCACGAACCGAAGAGTGAAACCGTATCGCTGCACGAACTGCTCGAAGAGAATATGCAGCTCTACGGCAAGAACACGAAAATCAATTCCAATACATTCCAGAACCTGATACCGGCCGACACGTTCATCGAAACCCACCAGCAGCTGCTCAAAATCGTGATCCATAACATCATCGATAATGCCAACAAGTACACCGACAATGGCGAGATCAGGGCTTACATTGCCCATCGCGACAGCCGGTTGCAGCTGATCATCGAAGATAACGGGCGGGGCATATCGAAAGAACTACTTGCCTGGTTTATGGAAGACAAACCATTGCCGGCTTCATGGCCACAAACCGGGATCGGACTGGCGATGATCAAGGAACTGGCGCCGTCCGTAACCGACCGCATTGAAATGGAACGGCTCGATCCGGGGACGAGGGTCACGCTCACCTTCCGCTCATTTTCACGGGGTGCCTGACTAAGGGTGCCTGACCAAGGGTGCCTGATAAAATGCGCCTGACGATAGACCGTCAGGGCCGCTCGGGAACCTCGGGCTGCCTGATCTTGGTGGCGAGGTCGATGACATTATCGACACCCAGTTTTTCAAATATTCTTGCTTTATAAGTGCTCACGGTGTTGGATTGAATATCGAGATGGGCGGCAATTTCCTTTACCCATTTCCCGGCAATCAGCAATTCCGTGATTTCTCTTTCGCGCCCTGAAAGGCTTTTGATCCCAAAAGGCCGCGTCCGTTTCTGTTTGCCGTAGGTCGCCACGTCGAGCAATCTCTCCTGCACTGCCTGGCTCACATACCGGCTCTTTTTCACCACTGTCATAATGGCTTTGATCGTCTCGCTCTTCTCGGCGGTTTTGGAAAGGAAACCGTTTGCGCCGGCAGCGATGAATGCGAGCGCATTCTGCTGTTCGTCGGCAGCGGAACAGATGAGGATCGGCGTGTCGGGCTGAAATTGGCGGATTCGGCCCACCATCGCAGTGCCTTGCCCGCCAGGGAGCTCGATATCGAGCAGAATAAGGTCGTACGTATTGCCCCGCATGCGAGCGACGGCATGGTCGAAGCTATCAGATTCGTCGATGCTGGCCTGGCTGTAAAGCTCTTGCAGCACAATCTTCATACTCATCCGAACCAGAAAGTGATCTTCAACGACAAGGATGTTCATGAGTTAAGCGCATTGTAGAGGTGTTTCTATAAAATAATATACAATTGTAGTAATAATTCACAAATCATCTTTTCTTTATTTTCCTTAAATCAATATTTAGCCTTTCCGACGGTTTGCAGGGCCGGCCGCAATGTCCGAAAGCAGTATTTGCTGAATATCGAAACTGATGAACCGTAGCCGTTTCGAGGCGCGATGCAATGCTTCCGCGACCTCCACCGCGTCGGACTTCCGGGAAATCAGCGCAGTGATACCCGCCCTGGCAAACGCATAAATATACTCAAATTCGTCACCCAGGTACACAATCACCGCTGTCTGGGGATTAGCCTTTTTAAATGTATCGAGTAAAGCGATATTCTTTCCATCGGCAACACCGGCGTCGAGGACCACGATGTTAACGGGCTGGCCGAAGGTTAATACGAGCGTTTTTTGAAGCGTTTCCGCTTCGAAGATGGTAATATCAGGAAATTCACCGATGATAATGGTGCGCAAACCGATGTTCAGAGTGGGGTTATCCGTAACGATTAAAATCGCCATGTCGTAGAGCGAGGTTATTCTTTTTAATGGGTGCAGGTTATTCTCCCGGGCTCTGTCAGTAAGCCCGGGAGAAGCCGGATTGTGATTGCGCTACCTGGTAACGGCTACTTTGTGTGTGCTGATAGTGCCGTCAAACAGGGTCAGGGTTACGATATAGACGCCAGGCGTTAGTTTGCTGACATCGATGCCGTCGTCAGACACCTTTTGAACCGTCATGAGACTCTGCCCGGCCGTGTTTTTAACCGATACTTGCTTCACTTTCGTGAAACTGCCGATCAATAGCTTGTCCGACACCGGGTTAGGATAAGGCCGGATCGCCTCGCCCTTCACCTGCACGTTACGGATCGCGCTATACGCGTACGTTTCGTCCTTGTCGACCATTTTCAGGCGGTAAAGATTCTCGCCCGACAACGGGGCACCATCCGTAAACTTGTAATTCACAAGTACCTTACTTTCGCCCGTAGACGCCACAGAGCCGATCATGGCCCACTTTTTACCATCGGCGCTACGCTCTATTTCGAAGCGGTCGCTATTGGTTTCTTCGGTCGTTGCCCAGGCCAGCAGCGCCGTTTTTCCTTCTGCGACAGCCGTAAAGCGAGTGAGCGTCACAGGCAATGGCAGCGTCAGCGACCCGAATGTGTAGGCGGTATACGTGTTCGGCGCAAGCGGTGAAACGGTGGTGATAGAACCGGCCGTCAGGTCGCTGGCACCGCCCAATATGGAGGTAACATCCACTTTGGAAGGAATCGCCACCCATTGCGTACCGTCCCATCCCACAATCGAGAGCTTGTTGAGCTGGTTGGTCGTTAATGTGCCGATCGCGCTTCCGGCGTCCCATGTCAATGTCAGTGGTGTGGCATTCGATCCGTCGATATCCCAGTATTCGACGGTGCTCACCACGTCCACATTCGTTCCCATGTTGCTGGTCGGGAAGGGGCCGCCGGTCGGTAGCGGCGCATAATTAGAGCCTGTGAACAAGTTGCTCGTGACGGCTGTGTTGGCATCGGCGTGGAAATACGCACCCATTACCCCATCGGCCGCAGCTGCGAACTGCCCTACAAAACCGTTATCACCGACGGGAAAGATGAATGCGCCTGCCCCGTACTTGCGCACATACCCATCCACATAGCCCGCGTCGGAGGCGCCGGTGGAAGTCAGGTTGTCACCCGAGAAGTTGAGCACGCCGAAGTTGCCGGCAGCTCGCTCGGTCAGGATTACGCCCGGCTGGGCGCCTCCGCCCCCTGTTACGAAGTTGTGGTTACTGAAAAACGTCATCTCGGCCCCGCCGAAAATCGTGGTATTGCCCTGGCTGCCTTCCTGCGCCTGCGCCAGGTGCCCGACTAAAAGCAGTGCGGCCGAAACCGCCATGCTTGCCCATCTCTTTCCAGGTGGATTGGTATATTGTTGTTTCACTGGTCCGTCTGTTTAATGGCATTAGGAGCGCCTAATGACCTGTTGCGTATCAATGGAAATTGCAATAGTTCCTATTGATCAAATTCTAATTTTTATTACAATCGACGCGAGTGCCCGAGAAAAAAATAGAACGCACATCTACCGAATCGGGCTTCACCCCGCTAACATGACCGGAATCAATTTGAAACGTGACGATATCGCCCGCAGTAAAATAATTGGCAGATGTTACTTCCTGCCAAGCGCCAACTCCGTAACTCAATTCCGAAGAAACGCTATAACTTAAAAGTCCCTTGGAAGTTGAAACCAATTGCAGGGTGGTATTTCTGTCACCCGTAGTGCCGGCAGCAACATTATAAGTTCCAGCCGATCCGTGAAAAATGTAGAACCCATTCTCAGGGATGGTGTACTCACCGGTTGCATTGTTGTAAGCACCTGATGCAGAATAAGCAACATTGCCGGCAATCAGCTTGGTAGGCGAAAATACACCAATATTATTGACAGGCGTGGTTGTATTAGCCCCACTCGCATCGAAGCTCGCGCAGCCCACCGAGCTTGTTTGCCAGCTGGCACCACCATTGGCATCGGAAGTAAGAACCTTCCCTGCCCCTTGAGTGCCATCCGTAATGGTTATCTGTCCTGTCGTTTTGTTGATGGCGGTTTTTCTTCCGGGTGTGGAAGCTTCTACTTCCAGGTTGTTATTGGGGTCGATTGTCGTAGGATTGCTTCCAATTTTAACCTGTGCGAAGGAAACAGATGACGCAGTAAGACCCAAAGCGAATATGAACGCTGAAAATAACTTAGTTCTTTTCATAATAGATTTTGTTTTTGATACAAGTAGTTTAACCGGAATGATGGAAGCAGAGGCCTGGGACACAAGCTGTAACCCAGGCAAACTTTACCTTACCTGGTAACGGCTACTTTGTGTGTGCTGATAGTGCCGTCAAACAGGGTCAGGGTTACGATATAGACGCCAGGCGTTAGTTTGCTGACATCGATGCCGTCGTCAGACACCTTTTGAACCGTCATGAGACTCTGCCCGGCCGTGTTTTTAACCGATACTTGCTTCACTTTCGTGAAACTGCCGATCAATAACTTGTCCGACACCGGGTTAGGATAAGGCCGGATCGCCTCGCCCTTCACCTGCACGTTACGGATCGCGCTATACGCGTACGTTTCGTCCTTGTCGACCATTTTCAGGCGGTAAAGATTCTCGCCCCACAACGGGGCGCCATCCGTAAACTTGTAATTCACAAGTACCTTACTTTCACCCGTAGACGCCACAGAGCCGATCATGGCCCACTTTTTACCATCGGCGCTACGCTCTATTTCGAAGCGGTCGCTATTGGTTTCTTCGGTCGTTGCCCAGGCCAGCAGCGCCGTTTTTCCTTCTGCAACAGCCGTAAAGCGGGTGAGCGTCACAGGCAATGGCAGCGTCAGCGACGCGAATGTATAGGCGGTATACGTGTTCGGCGCAAGCGGTGAAACGGTGGTGATAGAACCGGCCGTCAGGTCGCTGGCACCGCCCAATATGGAGGTAACATCCACTTTGGAAGGAATCGCCACCCATTGCGTACCGTCCCATCCCACAATCGAGAGCTTGTTGAGCTGGTTGGTCGTCAATGTGCCGATCGCGCTTCCGGCGTCCCATGTCAATGTCAGCGGTGTGGCATTAGATCCGTCGATATCCCAGTATTCGACGGTGCTCACCACGTCCACATTCGTTCCCATGTTGCTGGTCGGGAAGGGACCGCCGGTCGGCAGCGGCGCATAATTGGAACCGGTGAAAAGGTTGCTCGTGACGGCTGTGTTGGCATCGGCGTGGAAATACGCACCCATTACCCCATCGGCCGCAGCTGCGAACTGCCCTACAAAACCGTTATCACCGACGGGAAAGATAAATGCGCCTGCCCCGTACTTGCGCACATACCCATCCACATAGCCCGCGTCGGACGCACCGGTGGAAGTCAGGTTGTCGCCCGAGAAGTTGAGCACGCCGAAGTTCCCGGCAGCTCGCTCGGTCAGGATAACGCCCGGCTGGGCGCCTCCGCCCCCTGTTACGAAGTTGTGGTTACTGAAAAACGTCATCTCGGCCCCGCCGAAAATCGTGGTATTACCCTGGCTGCCTTCCTGCGCCTGCGCCAGGTGCCCGACTAAAAGCAGTGCGGCCGAAACCGCCATGCTGCGCCACCCGTTACCGGATGAACTGGTATAAAGTTCTTTCATTGTTTCGCGTTGGTTAAATGACAGGCATAATGGCAAAGCGCACAGCGTTGCGATATGCCCGAAAATGAATGATGTGCCTATCTGCTCACGGATTTCGTGCCTTCGGCACCTGCGCTGAGCATTTTTTCCACCTGGGTTACCCGGCTGTCGAGTTCTGAGTAAGCTGCTTCTTTCAGTTTCAACTCCGCGCTCAACTGGGCTTTTTCTTTTCTTAGCAATTCTACTTCGTCGCTGAGCTCCTGCACCGATTTAACCAGCACGGGGATCAACTTGCTGTAATCCACTACCCAGGGTGACACCTTGGCGTCGGCTCCGCCTACGTGCACGGCTTGTGGGTATATCTTATGAAGCTCCTGAGCGAGCACCCCTGTGGAAAGCGTCTTTTGAGTGTCCGCCTTAAAATTATAGTCATATACTTTGACAGATTTCAGGGTCTCCAAGCCGAATTTCGAGATGCGGATATTTTCTTTCAGACGTGCATCGGAAGTAGTATTGTATTGAATTCCCGCTGCGGAGTGCGTGATATTACCCATACCGATACCACCGACAGCAAAATTGATCATCTCTCCCGTAGTAGTGCCGGCCGGCTTCGAAACGTGCAATGGAGAAACCGATCCTGCACGCTGGATTCCCACCCAAACGTCGCCAGCAGGGGTACTGCGCACTTCAAAACCGTTGACATTGGAAGTGCCATTCCAGATGTTACCGGTTTGAGTACCTGGGTTTGCTATAACTTTAATGTCGCCTCTCACATCCAGACGTGATTGCGGCGCCTCGGTATTAAGACCAATGTAACCCGTGCGACTGCCCGAACTTTGCATGAAGAATGCATTCTCCTGAAGAACCAAGCCGTCGTCTATTACCTGCAACCGAAGATCGGTAGCCGAATTGGATCGTAAAAAGGCATACTTGCTCTGCTCCGGGTCGATGTCAAACCCTACCACAGCTCGTCCCGCGTTGATTGCAATAGAGGCTGCGGAATCGATATTCGAACCACCCAGCGGATCAAACCGCGCCACTACGTTGGCTGCCGATGGAAGATCCAGGTTCGAAACTGCCTGAACATGCAATGTGGTCGGCGGGTTCGAATGATTAATGCCCACATGACCCGATTGCAGTACTACTGTGTGCGTGCTGTTTTGGCCTTCCACATCCAGGTTAGCTCCCGGCGTAATGGTGGTTGGATTCGAACCAATTTTTACCTGAGCCATAGCCGTCGTCGTCAAAGCTGTAACGGCAGCAAAAGAAATGGCGGATAGTAGTTGTTTTGTTTTCATAACGTGTTTGTTTTTGAAATGGCAATCACAGGAACGACTGCGCGTAAACAGGGTAAGGTATGCTGTTGTGTAAGCTCTTAATCGATCTTCGTAACGGTCATGTATGCACGCCCGCAGGTACCGGTCCAGATCGGGTTCACCGGCGGGTTACCGTCGGTTTGCATGGTGTAGCCTTCCAGCGAAATACCGTCTCCGGCATTCAATTTTCCGGTGTAAACCACCGACTGCCAGTCACCGGCGGTGAGACCCATTGGGCTCGTGCCTTTGAATATCGGGCCGCCGTTCTCTGAAACGACCCAGATCCTCGTCCAAAGTGTCACGCCGGCACCTGTTGTACTGATACAAGACAAACCGACCTGCACTGAGTAAGTACCGGCCACCGGAACTATAAACCGTTTGGTACCCGCATCCCAATCAGCAGCACCCAAAGTAGGCACCAGCGGAAGACGCTGGTCGATCTGGTCGTGGGTGGTGAAAGTAGGAATCGTAGCCAGGCCGGTAATTGCGCCGCTGAATGCGGTGACCGGAATCGCAAGTTCCGATTGGCTTTGCCAGGTCGCTACGCCGTTCGCATCGGAGGTCAGCACCTTTTTATCGCCTTGTGAGCCGTCGGCGATGGTCAGTTTACCAGTAGTTTTGTGAATACTGATTTTCTTGGCAGGGTCCGCGCTCTCAACTTCGAGGTTGTTGTTCGGATCGATCGTCGTCGGATTGGAGCCGATCTTTACCTGACCAAAAGTGGCAGCACTTGTTGCCAGGGTCATGGTGATCGCCAAGGCTGAAAAGAGTCGAATTGCTTTCATGTAGTGATTTGTTTGTGGAACTTTGGTTGAGTTTGAAACAGAACAAACCTACTACCCCCGGATTTTATCAGCCTGTCGACATAAGAAATAGTTATCGTAGACTAAGCCCTACAAAGTAGAATTTATATTACGTTTCAATAAGAATAATTCGCGCAGCCAAGCATTGGTTATCCACAAAATACCGATTGAATGCAAAGCAAAAAGGTCTGCACCACAGCAGGATGCAGACCTTTCACGATCTTTAAAATATGCTATTTCTCAACCCGCCCCGACATAGCTGCGGATATCCAACACATTAAATCCTAATACCACAGGATTTCCGGGTGCGGATTTGAACTGGATAGTCATGGATCCGGGGCCGGTACTAATGGTGTTGGAAATGGCCGGTGATGTGATGGGGCAATAAACCGGCCAGTCGCCCGCTGCTACGAGGCCTTTGATGAGCGTTTGTTCCGACTGAGTGAAGTCGGCATCCGAGGTGAGGGTAAGGGTAATGCCATCGGCGGCTAACAGGGAACCCACCGCGTGGGTAAGGCTGCCGCTGGCTCCAAAATAGGTCTGCCAGTCGGAACTATCGATCCACGGCGGGGTCGACTGCGACGCCCAGGCCTGGTGCAGCAACGCGGAATTGTACCATTGCCCCGGCGTGACGGATACCGTCGCAAAATGGTCGAATTGCATGGAAACGGTGATCTTGCTCGATGCGAACTTCCGGCTGATGTGAAACACAGCCGAACTGCCCGTCCACATCCCGAAATAGTTAGGATCGTCGCCCGGTACCCAGGAGTTGGAAACGTCCGGGTCGTCGTTGATGGAATCGAACGAAAAGCTCGTTCCGGTTGAAGCGCTTAGGGTATTTTGGAGGTCAGAAAAAGAAGGGGAAAAATCGGCAGGTATGGCATCAGGACCTTCATAGGGTTCCAGCACAGCCTGCGCACCGCTGATCAATAGCTGTGTAGCGAGATCGGAACGGCCGATGTTGGCTACCGAGGGTGCATTCACCACCGCCCATTGGAACCACACGGTAGGCAAGGTATTGGCCGGTGGCGGAGGTGAAATGGATTTCAGGTAAGCCTGCCATTGCACATACGTATCAGCCCCGATGTCCTTTACGAACGCACTTTCCGGGAACGAAAGCCTGTTTACCACCGCAGCATACTGACTGAAAAACGTCGGCTGCTGGTAGTACCAGCGATTGTATTTGAGCGTGGCGGGCGGCACAACGTTGAAACAATCCCAAAGGGCCTGATCGCTTGCAGGTACGCCGGGCGGTTGCAGCAACTGGAAATGTTGGACGGATAAGTTGAGACTGGCGGCCAACCGGTTGTACCATCCGTCGGTAATGGCCGTCATCGTTTCGGTAGGCGTATCGTAGGTAGTTATCATCTTGCTTCCTGAATGATGGTTTCCGGGCACACGGTAAAATCAAAAGAAGAAGGCTGGTGTCACCCAGCCTTCCAAAGCAAACATTATGCAGCAGCCAGGCTGTCGGCAGCAAATGCCTTGGCCGATTCGAAGAGCGAGATGCCCAGGTTCGAAGAGTGGCCCACAAACTCGCCAGCGGACAATACATTCACACCCAGCACCACAGGTACACCCGGAATGCTGCTGGTAGTGATGGTCATATTACCCTCCTGGTTGAACGACACGCGGTTGGTAGACGTGCTGCCGCTATCGCCCGAATAGAACGGCCAGAAACCCGACGAGCCGCTGGAAGTGATCGTCTGCTGATCCACAGAAGAATACTTGGCATTGGATGTAACAGTAATAGACATACCCGACGCAACGATCACGTTCGCGGAGAAGTACTGCATGTTACCGTTCGGTCCGAATGTATTGTTCCAGTTGATCGACGATTTGTCGCTCCATGGGTTACCGGTTTGGTTGGCATATGCCAGGCCCATTGCCGAAGAATAGTACCATGCACCCGGCGTGTTGGAAAACACCAGGATGTGTTCAAAACTGGCATCTACCGTAACCGTGCTGGAAGCGAACTGCTCACTGAGCGTCGAGGTAGAGCTGCTCCCGCCCCAAAGGCCGAAGAAACCCGACGTGGAGCCGCCCGCCCAGGAGGTGCTGACGTTTTTGTTCATTGTACCGCTATTGAAATTGAAAGAGCGGGAAGGCGCACTAGCCAGTTGGTTCACCATATCGGCGTAGTTCAGCTGCCAATCGAAGTTGACAGGCAAGCCCTTTTCATTGGTATACACTAATGTGAGCTCATTCTGGGCCGTTGCGATCGGGTCGAGCAGAATGGCCGCGTAATCGGATGAACCGATATTGGCCACTTCCGGCGCGTTGAACATCGCCCAGTTTCTGAACATGGTCGGGATCTGATTCATGCTCGGCGCAGGCTGTGTTTGCACGTAAGCATGCCACGCGGCAAAGTTTTCCGCGCCGATGTCTGCTTTCACGTCGATCTGCCGCGAAGGAACGAGTGCTGAAAGCAAGCCTCTGTAATTGTTATAAAACTGGTTACCACCGCTGGCAACAAACTGGGCTGTCAAGGTTTTAGGAGGGATATTATTGTAGTAGGCCCAGAAAGTCGGGTTTGCGGCGGTGCCGCTTGCGATCGGAGGTGCTGGCTGAATGATCTGAAAAGAGTCCTGGCTCTGGCCTAATCCCTGGATCAAACCATTGTACCAGCCGTTTTGTAAATCAAGAAAATTGCTCATTGTGACGTATGAATAATCCCCTGTTGTAAGACGGCAGGATCCGTCCCTGTAACCAATCCCCTTACAGGTAGGCCCGTTTTTTCAAGTGGTTGCTGAGCTCCACCGTACAAAAGCTTTTGTTTGACAAAGATTCGTAGAAATAATTCTTCAAAAACGACTACAAACACGTGTTTTAAAAAACACGTGTTTACACCTGTTGGGGGAAGGAAGGAAGGGGGAAAGGGAAAAGGGAGGAAAGGGAAAATGGAGGAAAGGGAAAATGGAGGAAAGGGAGGAAGGGAAAAATGGAGGAAAGGGGCAAAGGAAAACTCCCCTTCCTCCCCTTCTTCCCTTTCCTCCTTCCTCCCCTCCCTAATATTTCACCTCCCGGGACTCCGTCGCGAAGTCAGTAGGTGTTTTCCCGAACTGCTTCTTGAATTCCCGGCTGAAATACTTGCGGTCGTCGTACCCTACGGCGTAGGCGACTTCGTAGATGGTCATTTTCTGCTGCTGCAAAAGTTGCGCAGCCCTTTTCAGGCGGATCGATTTCAGGAAATCATTCACCGAAAGGTCCGTCACGGCTTTGAGCTTCTTGTAAAGCACCGACTGGCTCATCCCGATCTTTTCGGCCAGCATGGCCACGCCGAAATCCGGATTATCCATCAGTTCCTCCGTGATAGCGACGATCCGGGCCAGGAACTGCTCGTCCACGGATTCAATCACCACATTCTGCGGCTGCAGGGTAATCTGGCGGCTGTACTTTTGCTGCATGAGTTTCCTGGAAGCCAGCAGGTTCCTGACATTCAGTTCCAGCAGCTGAATGCTGAACGGCTTCGGAATGTAGGCATCCGCGCCGGTTTCCAGGCCGCTAAGCTGGTGGTTCAGCGAGGCTTTGGCCGTGAGCAGGATCACCGGAATATGGCTCGTCCGCTCATCGGATTTCAATTTCGTACACAACGCAAGCCCGTCCATTTCCGCCATCATGACGTCGCTGATGATCAGTTCGGGAATGCATTCGGTCGCGGTCGCCCAGCCTTGTTCGCCGTTTTCAGCCTGAACAATGCGATAACGCTCACCCAGCGCCCCGGCGACAAACGCCCGCACTTCGGCATTGTCTTCTACCAGCAGTACCATGGGCTTATCGCCGTCGGGTTCCGGCATAGGCAATGCTGCGGTTTCGGCCAGAAAATTCCCGTCGTCGGTGGGTACGGCTACTTGTGTTTCCAGTTGCTCCGGTGCAAAATGTGCATGACCTTTTCGCAGGGCGATCGTAAAGCAGGTCCTCCCCTTCCGGTGTTGCTGCTCCACGGTACTTTCGACGGTCAGCTCGCCTTTGTGCAGCTCCACAATGCTTTTGGACAGCGCCAGCCCGATTCCGTAACCGGTGTTCTGCTTACCGTGGTCGTAAATCTGGAAAAAGTTGGCAAACAGTTTGCCCAGGTATTGCGGCGCAATGCCAATGCCGTCGTCTTCAATCCGGATCTTCACTTCATGGTCGTGCCCGGAAACTTTCAGCGACACCTTCCCGCCGTCGTGCGTAAACTTGTAGGCATTGCTGAGCAGGTTGAAAATCACCTTCTCCATTTGCCCGGCGTCGAAGTACAGCGGAATGTCCTCGGCATCATATTCAAACACGGATTCGATGTTACGATGCTGCGAAATGAAGCTGAAATCGCGGAAAACACCGCGCAGGAACGGTACGAGGTCGTTGCGCGTCACGTGCAATGCCAGATGGTTGGTCTCCGCTTTCCGGAAATCCATCAGCTCACTGACGAGCCTGAGCAGCCGGCTGGCATTTTTCCGCACCAGCGAGAGGTTCGCCTGCACCTCTTCGTCGTGTTGGCGGGCCAGCATAAGCCCTTCCACCGGCCCTTGTATGAGCGTGAGGTGCGTGCGGATCTCGTGTGAGACATTGGTAAAAAAATTCAGTTTGACCTGGTGCAGCTCATGTTCCCGCTTGAAAAGCGCGGTCATGTAAAAGTACCGGGTGATAAAAAGCACAGCCGCAAGCGCCGCAATCACATACAGGCAATATGCCCACCAGGTTTTCCAGACCGGCGGCAGCACGTGAATCGTGATCTTGCTGGGCGTTTTGCTCCATATCCCGTCATTATTCGCCCCTTTTACCCAAAAAGTGTAGGTCCCCGGCGGCAGATTGGTGTAAGTAGCCGACGAGGTCTTCACATAGTTCCAGTCCTTTTCAAAACCGTCGAGCCGGTAGGCATATGCATTCTTCTCGGGCTTGATGTAGTTCAGCAACGCAAAATCGATGGTAAAAATGTTCTGCGCATGCGTGAATGTAATTTCACGCGCCAGGCCGATATCCTTTTGCAGCAGTTCGTCAGGCCCGCCGATGCGCACGGGTGTGTTGAACAGCTTCAAACCCGTGAATACCACCGGCGCGGCAAAATCATTCGTTTCAATGGCACCGGGCATAAAACTCACGAGCCCGTTGAGCCCGCCGAAGAACATTTCACCGGATTCATCCTTATAATGGGTATTGGAAATAAATTCATTGCCGGGAAGTCCGTCGGCGACGGTGTAATTCTTGAAAACGCGCTTACCCGTATCGAACCGCGACAAACCGTTGGAAGTACTGATCCAAAGGTTCCCCCGCTCGTCGTCGAGGATACCGAGTACATTGTCGTTCGGCAGGCCGTCTTTCCGGGCAAAATTGATAAATGTATTGCTCTCGCGATCGTAGCGCGTGAGCCCGCCGTAATAGGAGCCGATCCAGATGATTCCGCGCCGGTCTTCCAGCACGCAGTTGATAATTTTGGGGAACCGCTTTTCGGCGGATTCGCCGCGCGGCCTGATCCATTCGATACCGCCCGAATCGCTCCGGAGCACATTCACGCCCTCGTTCGTACCGATCCAGAGGTTATGCTTCGAATCTTCGTAAAAATTCCGGGTAAAATTTCCGCTCAGCTTAAACGGAGCCTGCGTACCGGTATTGAAATGTTTGAAAGTGCGCGTCTGCTTGTCCAGCAAATCCACGCCCTTCTGATCGGTCCCGACCCAGAGCCGTCCGCGACTGTCTTCAAACACCGCACTCACATTATCCGAGCTAAGCGATCCCGTATCCACCGGATTGTTCCGGAATATCCTGAACACGCCGGCATTGTAATAACTCAAACCGCCCAGGTGCGTACCGACCCACAAACCGCCGTTTTTGTCCTGCACAATCGCCTTCACCAGGTTCGAAGTCATGCCCGGCGCATCCTGGCCACTCCTGAAATTACGGACGGCTCCCGTGCGGAGGTCCACATGGTCGAAACCGCCGCCTTCCGTACCGATCCACAGGTTGCCGGTCCGGTCTTTCACCACCGCGCTCACGACATTGTGGTTAATGCTGTACTTCGATTTTCCGGCCTGATAGACCTTGAATGGCGTTTCGTGCGAATACACAATGTTCACGCCATTGTAATAGGTCCCCAACCACATCGAGCCGTTGGCATCCCTAAAAATATCGTACAGGGAGTTCTGGCTCAGGCTCGTCGAATTTTCGGGCTCGTGCTGGTATGTAGTGAATGCGCGTGTCGCCGGATCCAGAATGCTAAGCCCTTCCAGCGTCGCGATCCAGAGCTTGCCGGATTTGTCGGTGAATATCTTGCGGATATTGTTGTGAACCACCCCATTAGTCCCCTCCCCTTTCTGGTAATGAATAAATGTCTCCGTAGATGGGTCCAGCATATTCAGTCCCCCATGCTTCGTCCCGATCCAGATGTTATGCTGCTTGTCTTCGGCGATCGTCGTTACAAAATTGTCGCTCAGGCCCTTTCCGTCCGCCGACATGGTAAACACTTTAAAGCGGATACCATTCCGGCCAAACTCCATGCACGTCAGCCCCGACGTGGTAGCCACCCAAAGCCGCCGCTGCGAATCTTCGAAAATGGAACGTATATCATTCCCCGACAGGGAGGGTGCAAAATATTGCCTGAATTTCAGATGCTGCCGGTCGATCAGCTCATTCAGCCCGCGACCGGTGCCTACCCACACTATCCCGCGGCTGTCTTCGAAAATACAGTTAACGGTATTGCTGCTGAGCTTGCTATCCTCCCCCGGTTTTCCCGCCAGCACAGACTCGAACGAATCGCTTTCAGGCAAATAACGGTTCAGGCCATGGCTCGTACCGACCCATAGTGTACGTTTCGAATCACTGAGCGCGGAAAGGATATAGTTTCCGCTCAAACTACCTTTTACAGACGGCTCATGCTGGTATATTTTGAAGTTGCGCCCATCGAACCGGTTGAGCCCGTAACTGGTACCGAGCCACATGTATCCCACATGGTCCTGCACGATAGCCAGCACCGAGTTTTGCGACAATCCGTTCTCGGTATTCAGTTTATTAAAAACCAATCGCCGGAACTCCGGCGGACGTTCCGCGTTTGCTCCCGCCCCGGAACTCCGGCTGCCTAAACACAAAGCCATTACCATCAGGAGCAACGTCCCTAACCTCATCATTTGTCGCCTTCCAGGCACAATTCTGCCCACTGTTTTTTTGGTACTAAAATACGATAAAATTATCCCGCCGCTGAAAAACACCCCTATTCGAAATGGATTTTCACCCGGTCGGACGGCCCGGTTAGCAGAATTTTGTTTAAACGTTTTTTTATCAAACAAAATAATCCACCTTCAAACCCCGGGAAATACGATGAAGTATTCTACCAAAACAAAAAATACCCCTCCTGCCCCGCTTCCGCCCGTACGGCACCTCCGCGGTCGCGCGGGTGCGGCGCTCGTCGCGCTATCCCTGCTATCGGCCCCGGGCATTACGTCGATGGCCGTCGGCACTCCTGCCCACATCCGTTCCGCATTCGCTCAGAAAGCGCTCGCCGACCTCACCGGTAAAGTTACAGACGAAAAAGGCGAGGGTCTTCCCGGAGTGAGCGTTATCCTGAAAGGCTCCCAGCAAGGTACCGTTACCGACGCCGAAGGCCGGTTCAAGCTGACGATCAGCGACGTCGCGGGCAAATCGCTCGTATTCAGTTTTGTCGGCTATGAATCCAGAGAACAGGAAATAGGCAGCCAGACGGAGTTCAGCATCAGTCTCGCCCCCTTGGCCAGCAACCTCAACGAGCTCGTGGTAGTGGGTTACGGCGAGCAGAAAAAAGTGAACCTGACCGGCTCCGTGGCGACGATCGACTCCAAGAGCATTGAAAGCCGCCCTGTCACCAACCTTTCCTCCTCGCTTGCGGGCCTTGGGCAGGGCGTGTACGTGCGCCAGAGCTCGGGTAAACCGGGCGACGACGGCGCTACGATCCGCATCCGGGGCACCGGAACCCTCAACGACAATAGCCCGTTGGTACTTATCGACGGCATTATCGGTGTGATGGACGCCGTGAACCCCAACGACGTGGAGAGCATTTCGATCCTGAAAGATGCCGCCTCTTCGGCCATTTACGGTTCCCAGGCTGCGAACGGGGTAATTCTCATTACTACCAAAAAAGGCTCTAAAAACAAGACTACCGTTTCTTACAGCGGGCTGTTTTCGACGGCCAGCCCCAGTAACCTCCCCCAGTTCGTATCCGATTATCCGCGCCATATGCGCCTTTTCAACGAAGGTGCCGCCAACATCGGCCGCGCGGTGCCTATTTACTCCGACCAAACCATTCAAACCTGGGAATATGCCAAACAGCATCCCGACGAGTTGAACGTGAACGGCGTCCCCAACTGGCTCGCCTACCCCAATACCGACTGGGGAAAAGTGATTTTTGAAAACAATGTGGTCCAGAACCACAACGTATCCGTGAACGGCGGAAGCGAAAAGTCGCTTTTCAATATCTCGCTGGGCTATCTGAACAACCCCGGCGTGATGCAGAACACCGGCCTGAAACGCTACCAGCTGCGCGCCAACGTCCAGACCAAGATCGGCAATGCGGTAACAGTGGGTACGCAGACATTTGCCCAGACCCAATCCAAAGACATGGGCAATACCGCCAATGCATTCAACTTCCTCCGCCAGACCGTGCCGGGTATCGTGCCCTATTATGACGGTCGCTATGGCCTCCCTGCCGCGGCCGACGAAATCCAGACCGCCAACGGCATCCTGGCCTACCTGAACACCACCGGCGGGAAAGATTCGGAATCACGGTTCAATTCCACGCTTTTTGCGAATGTCGACATTCTCAAAGGTTTGAAGTTTGAAACCAAAATGAACTACCAGATCCGGTTTGCAGAATACAACTCGCATGCTATTCCGGTATTGCGCTGGAATTTCGCAAACAACGTGGCCGACGACGTGAACCAAACCAATGATCCGACCACAATGAGTACCCGGTATACCTACAATAAGAACTACCAGATCACCTTCGACAACGTGCTTCGGTACAATACCACCATCGGGCGCGACCACGAAATCGGTGCGCTGGCCGGGTACAACCAGTACTACTACAACTACTACGATATCGACGCCACCAAAACCGGCCTGATCGACTGGACCATTACGACCCTCGGCTCGGCCACCGACATGACCAACACCACCGGTACCGAATATGACCGTGCTATGCGCTCCTGGTTCGGAAGGCTCAACTATTCGTTCCGCTCGAAATACCTGTTTGAAGCAAACATCCGCTATGACGGCTCTTCGCGGTTCTCGCCCGATACGCGCTGGGGAACATTCCCGTCGTTCTCGGCCGGCTGGCGTATTTCGGAGGAGGATTTCTTCCGCGGGCTTAGCAACCACATTTCAAACCTGAAACTACGTGCTTCCTGGGGTAAACTGGGCAACAATGCATCCGGCGATTACGACTACCAGGCCAATTACGGCAAGGTCAACTACTCGTTCAACGGCACCATCGCTTCCGGCCTCGCGCAGGGCAAGATCGCCAATCCGTTCCTGAGATGGGAATCGACCACAGTGACCAACATCGGTCTCGACGGAAACGCCTGGAACAACCGCGCCAGCTTCGAACTCGAATGGTACGACAAATACACCGACGGCATCCTAACCACTCCACCCATTCCGCTTACCGCAGGAACCGTTTCCGCACCTACGCAGAACACCGCCGCCGTGCGCAACCGCGGGATCGAATTTTCACTCGGATGGCGCGACAAGGTTGGCGGTGTAAACTACTCGATCAACGGAAACTTCGCCTACAATATCAACCGCGTGACCACCTACAAGGGTAAACTCAGCGAGCAGTGGATCACCAATACGGACGGCACACGGAGCTACACCAGCAACCTGGGCGATGTTTCGACCGGCGGCGATAACCGCATCCTGGAAGGCCGCGCGATCAACGAGTTCTACCTCCGCGAACGCTACCGCGGGAACGGCACCTACAAAGCCGGCGGGGAAGTGGATATCAATGCAGGCCCCAAAGACGGTATGATCCGTACACAGGACGACCTCGCCTGGGTAAATGCGATGAAAGCGGCCGGATACTCCTTCTCACCCGTCAACAGCGTGGGCAAGGCGCAGCTTTATTACGGTGACTTCATCTTCGCCGACCTCAACGGCGACGGCAACTACGGCAATAGCTACGACCGGAAATTTACCGGCACCACCTCGAACCCGAAATATGTATTTGGGTTGAATATGGATGCCAGCTGGAAAGGTTTCGACCTCTCGATGATCTGGGCCGGTTCGGCGGGAATGCAGTATTATTATAATTTCGAAGGGTATAATAACTCCATCGTCCGCGACGGAAACGGCATTGCCTCGCGCGTGGCCGACGACCATTACTACTACAACGACGCCAACCCGAACGACCCGAACAACAACATTACCGGCTCGTTCCCAAGGCTGAAATACAATGGCGACGCCATTAACACGACTTCCAGCACCAACTGGCTGTACGACGCCTCGTACATCAAGCTGAAAAACCTGCAACTAGGCTATTCGATCCCCGATGTTTGGAGCAAAAAGCTGAAAATAAGCCGTGCAAGGCTGTTCCTTTCGGGCGAGAACCTGCTGATTATCACCAAATACCCGGGCCTCGACCCCGAGATCGGTGCCGGCGTAGGTTATCCGACCATGAAGCAGTACTCGCTTGGAGTGAATGTAACCCTTTAATTTTCAACTAGTATCATGAGATTTCCTGTTCATATATTCAAAAGAAAAGTCTGCCAATTCGGCATTCCGGCGCTTTCACTGCTCGCATTGAGCGCCTGCGAGCCCGACCTGCTCGACACCAGCCCCTACGGCTCCATTTCGTCGAACAACATGTGGACTACCGACAACCTTACCGACCTGGGCATGACCGGCGTTTACAACGGCTTGCGGCTCGGTATCAGCACCAGTTCGGCCTCCGGCCGGGAGCTATACCATTTCGACCGCATGGGCATGAGCGGCCAGCAACGGGATGGTGACGCATTCATGAACGGCACCGCCACCGCGGGCAACGGCAATGTAAGCAGCGTATGGTCGGAATTATACGAAGGCGTGCACCGCGCAAACGACGCCATCAGGAACCTCACCGAGAAATCGCCGTCCTCGCCTGAAAAGAAGGCCAGGTACATGGCGGAGGCCAAATTTCTCCGCGCCTATTATTATTTCAGGCTTAACCAGCTTTTCAAAGGCGTACCTATTTACCTCGAACCCGTGCAGCTGGAAGAAATCACCAAAGGCCGAGAAACCGAAGCGAAGGTATGGGAGCAGATCGTGAAGGACCTTACCGACGCTATCAATGAGCCCGCATTGCCCAACAAATATGCCAAAGGCAACGCGGCGTTCGGGCATGTGACCAAAGGCGCGGCCTATGCATTGCGCGGCAAGGCTTATATGTATACCAAACAATGGGACCTCGCCATTGCCGATTTCGAAAAAGTGAAAGCGGCCGGGTACGCCTTGTTCTCCGGCGCCGGTGCCGACAGCTACCGGTTGCTGTTCAAGCAGGCCAACGAGCAGAGCGACGAGATGATTTTCTCGATCCAGCACATGGGCGTGAGCGGCTACGGCTCTACCACGCAGTTCTTCTGCGGAACCCGTTCTTCCACCGGTTCTTGCTGGAACACCTACCTGATATCACCTAATGTCGTCGATTTGTATGAAAACAAAGACGGCAGCAAGTTCAACTGGGACGCGATCATCCCCGGCTATAATGCGATGCCCGTGGCCAAAAGAGAAGTTTACTTTCTGAGAAACAACCTTACCACAACGGAAATCGCGGCCATGACCGCCAAAGGTCTCGATATGAGCCTTTACCTGCCCACCGGAAACGAAGAAAGGATTATGAAGGCATACGAAAATCGCGATCCGCGCTTGCAGGCCAACGTAATCACCCCGTATGCTTCCTACAACGGCACCACGCCGACGGTTTCGCGCTGGCCTTACCGCGTCGCGAACGGGCTGCCCATCGCCGACCTTCGCACCGACACCGGTAACCTCTTCTACTACCTGCACCGCAAATTCGTTTACGAGGGCGCGCCGGGTGTGGAAATCGAGAACCGGACCTACGGCGCCACCGACTTCCCGCTGATCCGCTACGCCGATGTGCTGCTGATGTGGGCCGAAGCATTGAACGAAAAAGGCAATACCGCCGACGCCGTTGCGCTCGTGAATGAAGTGCGGGCGCGTGCCGGCGTAGGATTGCTCAATTCCAATGCGGCTACTACCGTGGCAGGCCAGGCCGACCTCCGCGAGCGCATCCGCAGCGAGCGCCGCGCCGAGTTCGTCAATGAGGGTGTCGATTATTTCGACGAGCTTCGCTGGGGTACTTTAAAAGAAACCGTTTTCTACACCGGAAATGGCGTGAAGCAGATTTGGGGAACGGTGGTCGTACCTTACGTTTGGTCGGGCGACTTCCTGAATACCTGGCCTATCCCGCAATCGGAAATCGAGCGGAATGGCAATTTGCAGCAGAATCCAGGCTGGATGAATTAAAGTATATTTCAAAGCGGAGTGCGGGTTTGTCCGGCTCCGCTTTCCTATTTGTCAAAAACAGGCTTATCCATTTTATTTCAAATCATGATGAAACAAAATAAGTCCTTTCCCCAAATGCTTTTTCTCGCGGCAGTGATCGCTTTCCTGCTCGGTTCCAAAGCGCACGGTCAGAACGATTTCACCACCATTTCCGACCGCATTTTTGACAATTTCCAGGCTACCAGCGCTTCCACCGTGGATACGCAGACGGCCTCCCTCCTCAGCACATTACAAGCCGATTTCTCCTGGCCCGATATCAATTACGCATCCACCGCCCAGACCGACTGGGCACCCGGCAACCATTTGGCCAGAATGGGCACCCTCGCCAAAGCCTATTCCAAACCTACCAGCATTTACTACGGCGACGCCAGCCTGAAAACGAAAATCGAAGGCGTGATGAACTATTGGCTCGCATTGAGCCCGGCACCCACCAGCACCAACTGGTTCTACCTGTCGATCAGCGTACCCAAAGACATTGGCAACACCCTGATTTGCCTTCGAAAATCCCCGGCAGGCATTTCTCAAACACTGGAAAACCAAATGCTGGCCTGGATGAGCAAAGGCGTTTCGATCACGGTTTCGCCTGCGAAAGATGGCTCCAACCTCACCGACGTCGCCCAGCATTACATCATGCGCGCCTGCCTCACCGAAAATCAGACACTGCTTAACCAGGCCATTACGGCAGTGACCGGCTCCATAGTCGTAACAACGGGCGAAGGCATCCAGATCGACAACTCGTACACCGCACATGGCCCGCAGCTGTATGTATACGGGTACGGGCGCGAGTACATTTCGGGGATCAGCAACATTGCGGTTTACGTCGCCGGTACTTCCTATGCATTTTCGAGCGACAAGCTGGCGATATTCTCGGATTTTGTGAGAAAAGGCTTCGTGAAACCTTCCCGCGGCGCTTATGCCGACTATAACCTCTACGGACGCGGTGTGAGCCGCGCCAATGCGGGCAAGGCCGACGTGGCACTGATCGAAAAAGTGAAGGCATTCGACCTCCCCGCCTACGCCACCGAATACGACAATGCGATCCAGCGGATGCGCGGCTTGCAGCTTCCTTCCTACAACGTATCGCCCGAGCACGTGCATTACTGGCGCACCGATTATACCGTGCATCACCGGCCGGGTTATATGTTCGGGCAGCGCAGCATTTCCAACCGGAATGCGAAATCGGAAATGGGTAATGGGGAGAATATCAAAGGCTACTACCTCACCGAAGGTGCGAATTACATTGCCGTGAATGGCGATGAGTACTACAACATTTTCCCGGTTTGGGAATGGAACAAAATCCCTGGCACGACCGTACCCGAAATTACTACCTACCCTGTGCGGGCTTCCTGGGGCGTGAATTTCGGCACCGTGCCATTTGTGGGCGGCGTGTCCGACGGCGTTTACGGAGCCAGCGCATTCGCAATGAGCGATTACAGCACGACGGCTAAAAAAGCATGGTTTTATTTTGATAATGAAATCGTTTGCCTCGGCGCAGGTATCACCTCTTCGGCTGCCCAGGCTATTAACACCACCGTGAACCAATGCCTTCTGCAAACGGACGTGACCGTGTCCGACGCTTCGAATAATGTGAGCACGCTCGCCAACGGCTCCCGCGATTATGCGGGTAACCTGAAATGGGCTTTGCAGGGCAATGTGGGCTATTATTTCCCGCAAGCAGGCCTTGTATCACTCAGCAACCAAACGCAGACCGGAAGCTGGTCGTCCATTAATACCACCGGCTCTACGGCTTCGGTGTCGGCCGATGTTTTCAAATTGTGGTTCAAACACGGCATAGCGCCCAGCAATGCTTCCTATGCCTATTTCGTGCTCCCGGGCAGAACCTCGGCTGCCGAAATGCAGGCTTACAATGCATCGGATATCAGCATATTAACCAATACCCCGGCGGTACAAGCCGTGCGGCACAATGGGCTGGGGATCTGGCAGATCGTATTTTACCAGGCCGGCGAATTCACCGCTGACCAGGTGACTGTGAAAGTGGACAAAGCATGCGCGGTGATGCTGAAAAACGTAACCAGCAGCGACGTGACGGTACACATCGCCGACCCGGCGCAGAGCGCGCAGCAGGTGTATGTGGGCATTAAAAACAACCAGTTCACCACCATGAAAGCGGCGACGATCACCCTGCCCGCAGGCGCCAGTGCGGGCAGCTCGGTGGAAGCCCACGTCACTACCAGCAGCCCGGATTACCAGCAACCGGTTGAGCCACTAGCCACCCTCACCGCTGTGGCCGACGCCTTTGTGCGCAGCGGCGGCAGTGGCAGCACCGCGGCTTACGTAACCACCAACTACGGCACCGACGCCGTCCTGACCGTCAAGAAAGAAAGCGCCGGATATGATCGCGAAACATTCATAAAGTTTGACCTGAGCACCGTTACCGCCACCCCGGACAGCGCTGTACTGCAATTGCGGGTAAATAATGCGAATACCTCCATTTCCAGCACCAAATGGGCATTCTACCTGGTTGAAAACAACAGCTGGACCGAAACCGGCATCACCTGGGCGAACAAACCGGCGCATACCACCCGCCTCGGCGATATGACCGGCACCGTAACCGGCTCTACCATCCGGTTCAATGTATCTTCTGCGGTGATCGGGCGCCTTGCGGCCGACAAAATCCTGTCGTTGCACATCGTTTCGGAACCCGCTACCACCGACGCAGCGGTGATCAGCAAAACTGACGCGAGTTTTAATGCACGGGAAAATACCAATGCGCTCTACCGGCCGCAAGTCCTGATTTACGGCAGCAACACCCCGAGCCCGCAGACATTAAAGGATTCTCTGCTTACCACCGCCGATTCCTACGTGCGCAGCAATGGCAATGCGGCCAACAACTACGGCACACAGGGGTACCTCGTAGCGCGCAACAAATCCGACGATACCCAGGAAGTATACCTGGCTTTCGATCTGCACGGCATGCACCGCAATGTTTCCAATGCCAAAATCCGCCTCTGGGGTATTGAAAGCGGCCTTAGCACCGGCTGGAACCTCTCGGTTGCGTCCAACAACTATTCTACCAGCGCCACACCGTGGACCGAAACCGGCGTGAACTGGAACAACAAACCGCAGGCGGGGAGCACTGTTGCCAGCGCCACGGCACCCGCAACGGCCGGGTATGTCTATTTCGATATTACTTCCGCATTGGGCAGCATCTCCTCCGACAGCATTCTGACCGTCAGGATCGCCGCCACTACCGATGTTTACAGCTCGTTCCGGTCCAGAAATTTTGCTACGGATGCGCTGCGCCCGAAACTCATTTACGAGTACAGCAGCGGCCAGTCGCCGACGCTTCCCGTCGAACTGGTGTATTTCAGGGGCAATGCTGTGAACAATGCCGTGAGGTTGTCGTGGGAAACGGCCGCAGAAGAGAACAACAGCCATTTTGAAGTGGAGCGCAGCGCCGATGCCCGCAGTTTCCGTGCGGTCGCTCGCGTAGCGGGTTCAGGAACGACGCAGCTTGCCAGAAAATACACGTGGGTGGATAACGAGGCTGTGAACGGGCCTGTTTACTACCGCCTACGGCAAGTCGATCGCGACGGAACCGCGACGGTTTCTTCCATTATTTCCGTGTTGCTGCAACCGGCCGAAAAGGTGTTCGCTATTGGCCCTAACCCCGCTTCCGGGCATCTGGACGTGTTCCTGGGCGACGACAATACCGACGCATCGCTGGCCATTATCAGTACCAACGGCCTCACTTTGGCAGCGAAAAAGGTTTCCAAAACGCCGAAAGCCACTTTCGACCTCACCGGATATTTGCCCGGCTCCTACCTGATTCGCATCAGCAAAGGCCAAACCGTGCAGACTTACAGGTTTGTGATTTCAAAATAGGTTAATCGCTCCCGCCGGCTGGTACGCATTCGCGCCGGCTGGCGGGAGTTATTAACTAAGTAGTTTCGATCGTCGCGGCGATCCATGCCTGCACAATGGCCGACAATGCCTCCCGGCCGGCCTCCACAGCCTCTTTATCTTTAAAAGACGCGATCGCCCGGTCGTTTTCCCGCCACACCAGCAAGCCGGAAGTATCCTGCACGAGCCTTTCCTTCGGTTGCTCCTTCACTTTTACCCCGCGGTGAAAAACCAGCTGGATCTGCTTCGGAGGCTGAATTTTCATGGTAATCCTGTCTTCCGCTCCCACCGAATAATTCGGACCGTTCCATTTGATGTTTTCTTCCAGCAATGCACTGGCTTCCAAAATAACCAGGCGCAGCGCCTCGATCTCCTCCCGAAGCGGATGGTGGAGTTCGTCCAGAAATCGGGTAACTTCTTTGTTAAGTGGCATTTGACAAGTAATTATTGATGATAAACCTATTCTATAAGCTTGCAAAACCGAATCGTATTTCCATCCGCATCCGTGACGTAAAACTCCCGTCTGCCCCAGGTCTGATCCACCGGCCCCTGATGCACCGGCGACCCGGCCCTAAGCGAAATGTCAAGCCCTCGCGCCAGGTATTTTGCGAACAATGCATCTACATCTTCCACCCAGAAATAAATAACAGACCCGAACAGCCTCTCGCTTTCCGAGGTGGTTATCTGCATGTTCCAGCCGTCGCGGCCCAGATCCACCACCGGCGAATCGGCATTATCGTTCGGATCCGTCATGACGAAGTCCAGCACCTCCGTATAATATCGGATAGCCTCGGTCATGTTTGTCACTTTGAATAATGGGATGATCATAGTATTCAGGGATTTTTCAGTTCAGCAACATTTAAATTTGGAGTGAGTTATATTTTATTATATATTTAACTAAATTATATAATAATATGAAACACTTTTGCTTCTCTACAACATTCCTCGTGCTAACGGCATGCACCGTCACATGCGCTAGCGCGCAGGTTCGCAAGGCAGCACTGCCGGCCGACACCGGCGTTTTGAGCGCCGGGCAACCAATCGTACCGCATGAGACGCCGCCTAAAACGGACCTGCCGTCATCGGAAAAAGTATTTGGAGGTGTCGAGCAACAGCCCGAATATCCCGGAGGCACCAAAGCAATGTACAAATTTATTAATGCCAACCTTCACATTCCAGCAGAGGCAAAAGAGGCTGGTATCTCGGGAAAGGTTTTTACAAGCTTTTACATAGAGGTGACGGGAGAAATCACCAAGGTAACCGTTTTGAAAGGACTGGGATTTGGATGCGACGAAGAAGCCGTGCGGATGATAGAATCCATGCCAAAATGGAAACCCGGCAAAGTGTATAGTAAGCCCGTCCGGGTGAAGTACAATCTGCCGGTTTCCTTTGATACTAGATAAAGCCTCCTAGTAAGCCACCGTCTTCGTAGAAATCCCGATCCGGTTCAGGAAATTGATATGGCTAATGCAAATCATCATATCACCAATTTCGCTGGTTGTGAAATGCGTTTTGACATTTTCATAGGTAGCATCGGCGACGCCGTCGATGGAGATATGGGTGATTTCCTCTGTCAGTTGAAGGGCCGCTCTTTCACTTTCCGTAAACAGCGGACTTTCCTTCCAGGCCGGGAGCGCGAATATCCGCCGGGTCGATTCGCCGATTTGCAGCGCTTCCGTGGTGTGGTAATCGATACAATAGGCGCATTTGTTGATCTGCGAAGCGCGGATCTTGATCAGTTCGATCAGGCTGCGGGGAATAGAGGACGCATAGATTCTTTTTTCAATGGCCGCCATGTGGGTCCAATAGGCAGGTTCCTCTTTCCAGACATCCAGCCGGTGTTTAACAACTTTTGACATGATTGACATAATTTTGTTTGAATAGGACAAAATTCGCCAGTCGTGCAGAGGATCTTCTTAAACTGGTTTAAGAAACGAATTTCTTACGAATCTCACTCAGGTATTCAGGTGTGAAGCCCAGAAATGAGGCCAGCAGGTACTGTGGCACCCGCTGCATAAAAGCAGGATAATTCCTGCTGAAATCCTGGTACAGATCTTCTTTCGAGAGTTCGTAGGTCTTACGTATCCGCATTTGCGACGCCGCGTAGGCGCGCTGGAACATCACGTGGAAGTACTCATGCAATTCAGGAAATGCCGACAGCATGTCGTGCTGGCGGGCAGCGGAAATGACGAATGCCTCCGTTGCCTCTACGGCGCGGATGGAAAATTGCGCAATGCCGCCCTGCTGAAAGGCCATAAAATCGCTCGTCCACCAATTTTCCAATGCGAAATCGATGGTTTGCTCCACGCCATTCTGCCGCAGGTAAAACAAATGGACACATCCTTTCGCGACGAAAAACTTCTCATGGCACCGCTGGCCTTCTTGCAGCAGCAATTCCCGCTTTTTGAAAGTCCGCACTTCAAAAAAATCACCTATCCGGTCCAGGTTATCAGGCGTTGCCGAACTGTATGCGGTTATATGGGTAATCAGTTGCTGCATGGGATGCGTCGGTTTGGTGGGCATAAAATTACGTCATAACACGCCCCATTCACTCACTTTTAACAAAGCCGGAAACGTTTTATTCCGGCTTTGGCGTTCGTTCTGGAACGAAAATAGTAAATTCGCAACCGTCCGCCCTGACAAATCCCGGGCTTTAAGACTAAACTTCCTTAAAAATGAAATTTGCAATCCACGCGTTCGTCGCCGGCGCATCCCTGGCCCTTGCGCCATCCATTTCGATCGCCCAGCCGGCAGCAGGTGCCCCCGCTGCCGGCAGCCCCGTCGAAACCAAGAAACCCAATTCGGAATACAAGTCTGCATTTGCAGGCCAAACCCGCATCGGTTCGGTCGTGACCAAAACCCCGTATGAAGGCAAGGTACTAACTTCCTCCCTGGAAAGACCGTGGGGAATCGCAGTATTACCCGACGGTAAGTTTCTGGTGACAGAAAAAGGCGGGAACATGCGCATCGTGTCTGCTACCGGAGAAGTCGGAAAGCCTATCGACGGCGTTCCCAAGGTGAACAGCGACGGCCAGGGCGGCTTGCTGGGGGTTACCCTCGACCCTGCGTTCGCACAAAACAGAATGGTGTACTGGGCGTTTTCAGAACCGCTTGCCGACGGCAACCTGACGGCCGTAGCCAAGGGTAAGCTGTCTGCGGATGGTACGAAACTCGAAAATGTAAAAGTTATTTACCAGGCAACACCCGCCTATAAAGGCACGCTGCACTACGGCGGCCGTGTGAAATTCGCGAAAGACGGAAACCTGTTCGTGTCCACCGGCGAGCGTTCCGACCTCGTTACCCGCCCGCAAGCGCAGGATCTCAACTCCGGCCTGGGTAAGGTAATCCGCATTACCACCGACGGAAAACCGGCCAAAGGCAACCCGTTCATCGGCAAGGAAGGTGCACGCCCTGAACTGTATTCGTACGGTCACCGCAACGTCCAGGGATTGGCAATCAACCCGGTCACGGGCGATTTGTGGGAAACGGAGTTCGGCCCGAGAGGTGGTGACGAGATCAACCGCATATTGCCCGGCAAAAACTACGGCTGGCCTACAATCACTTACGGAATCGAATACAGCGGCAAGCAAATCGGCGACGTGATCCAGCAAAAAGAGGGAATGGAACAACCGGTGTATTACTATGACCCTGTCATTTCTCCAAGCGGCATCACTTTCTACGATGGTAAGCAAATCCCGGAATGGAAAAACAACCTGTTCATTTCATCGCTCAGCGGCATGCACGTTTGCCGTATCGTGATCAAAGACAACAAGGTAGTAGGTGAAGAAAGACTTCTTTCCGGCGAAAACCAACGTTTCCGCGACATCACCGAAGGCCATGACGGAGCATTGTACGCCGTGACCGACCAGGGAAGGTTGTATAAAATAGGCAAGAAATAGATTCGCGGAGCATTCATCCGAAAACTACGAACCCCGTAAACTGTCTGAACGATAGTTTACGGGGTTTTCTTTGTTTCTATGGATACGATAGCCTGCCCCTGCGCACCGAGGTAGTACCCGAGCAGATCCGGATAAATTTTAATACCATTGTCCGAATTGGTGAAAATAACCAGGGCTCTTTGGGATTTCGGTAGCATGACAGCGAGGGTATGAACACCGGGATCATGCCCGCCATGCGACAATGCGTACTCGTCCCCTCCTACCGGGTCATACATCACCCAGCCGATTCCCATGTATGAGTCGGCTTTCCGCATGGCCTGGTGGCTAGCCATTTCCCGGAACAACCCTTTGTCTAAACCGGCCCCGTTTAAAACCCAGGTAATGAACTTACAGTAGTCGGCAATAGTGGTTTTAAGCAAATCTGCTGCATTGGGCACTGTGTTTCTTACTACTTCCAGTTGTTTTTCATCCGGATCGAACGGATATGCGAAACGACGCTCATCGGCGGCATTCCAGGTAAACCGCGTGTCGGCCATACCGAGTGGTTCAAAAATGATCGAATCCGCCAGTTGATCCAGCGAACGGTAAAATTTACTTTCCATAGCGTGCCTCAGGTATTCGAAACCTTCGCCGGAATACTGATACCGGGTGCCGGGGTCAAACTGGAATGCAAGCTTCCGATCCGGCAACTCCGACCGCCAATTCGGAAATCCGGTGCGGTGGGTGAGGATATCCCGCGTGGTGAGCCGCCCGCTTCTGGGATCATCTTTTACGTCAGGATCAGTAAAATAGTGCGCCACGGCTTCATCCAATTTCCACTTCCCGGCATTCACCAGGCTGAGCGCCACCATCGCAGTGATCGTTTTCGTGACCGAAGCTACATTGAAAACCGCATCGGCCGGCGCAGGAATGCCTGCCCTTAACTGCCCGAATACACGCATGCGTTTGATTTCTCCATTTTCGAGATAACCGACAGCCAACGCCGGTATTCGCTTTTCTTTCAGCCATTGGAGAACCGCCGGCGAGTCATTCATATCCGGCATGCGATTGGGTTGCTGTGCATTTGCGATAGAAACAGTCAGGATAAACAAGAAAGTCATGCATGTAACAGGCTTCGACACAAAACCTGTTACTGCCGGGAAATGAAGTTTTGTTAAAATCTGCATCAAGGTAATTTTTAGCTCCACCCATAAGAGCATAATTTCACCAATCCGGTTACATTTTTCAAAAAAGAATGGTTTGAAAGCCCCTGTACCATATATTCACAGCGTACAAGCAGAATCTATTCCATGAAAACCGTATCGCGCATTTGCATTGCACTCATCCTTTGCCAAACGGCGGTCGGCCATTTGTGGGCGCAAAAGGGCAACCCCGGCAACGAGGAAGATCCCCGCACTATTCTTTGGAAAATAACCGGTGCCAATTGTCCCAGGCCCTCGTATTTGCTGGGGACATTCCATCTCTCAGACGCCGATTGGCTTTTGAAAACACCTCAGTTCGGCAAGGTCGTTGATAGTACGGAATATATTCTCAACGAGCAATTTACAACCCGGTCCTTACCAGCGACATCGAAAAAGGGCATATTAAAGGCGTTACCACTGCTTGACAAAAAACAGTTCGAGACGCTGGATTCATTCTTTGTCGCACGGGTAGGCGAAGGTATCCGTAACAATCCGGACGCCGCGGCCATGACGGTGGCGGAAATGGAATCAGCAATTATGTTAACGTTGATATCAGGAAATAACAAAGCCAACGCCGTTACGAAATTCATGGATAAGGATTTGTTTGAATTATATGTGAAACTCGGAAGGCAGGGGGATTGCCTGGACCGGGTAAAAGTTACCGATTTTGACTCGTCGGAAATCGGGCATGCAAGGCAATACCTAACCCGCGCGGTCAATTATACAATTGGCAGCGACAAACCGGATTGGAACCTCTACGGCATGCCTGCAGTAGAGGACACACTTGCACGCTACAAGACGATGAGATTTGAATATCGCCTTGATGAATATTCCGCCCAGACCGCCAGTTCCCCCTATTTTGACTTTATTCCTCTCGCGCAGCGAAACAAAGACTGGATGCCAAAAATCACATCCGCCATTTCAAGCCGCCCCACGCTGATCGCCGTCGGCCTCGCTCATTTATATTACAAAACCGGCGTGATCATGCTGTTACGGGCGGAGGGCTACCAAGTCGAACCGGTGCTATTTGACTGAATATTTATAAAATCGAACTTCTGTATCCAGATGCATCAGGGTCATACCGGCATTTCCATTGAGCACCTGACAGAGGCCGGGGCGAGTCCCACGACCAGAGCACAGGATAGCTTCCTCTTCAAAAAGAATTCCAAATTGTTGCATTAAATTGCCCAAATGAAGATCCTGATCATTGAAGACGAACCCGGCCTGGCCGAGAGCATTGGCGCCTACCTCACCGCGCAGGACTACCTGTGCGAGTACGCGGGTACGTGGGCGCAGGCGCGTGAGAAAGTGGAATTGTACCGGTACGACTGCATTTTGCTGGATCTCATGCTGCCCGGCGGCGACGGGATGGACATCCTGGAAACACTCAAAAAGCAGGGCCAGCAAGACGGCGTGATCATTATCTCGGCCAAGGGAGATTACGAGACCAAGATCAGGGGCCTGCATGCGGGTGCCGACGATTACCTCGCCAAACCTTTCCATTTGCCCGAACTGGCCGCCCGCATTTACTCGGTGATCCGCAGGCGGAGCTTTGCCAACCATAACCATGTTGTGCAGAATGAATTGAAGGTCGATTTGCTCAGCAAAACCATTACCGTCCACGGTGAAGTGGTGATACTCACGAAAAAAGAGCTTGACCTTTTGCTGTTTTTTATCGGGAATAAAAACCGGGTGATCGCCAAAAGTGCATTGGCCGAGCATTTGTCGGGCGACATTGCCGATATGTTCGATAACCACGACTTCGTGTACGCGCATGTGAAGAACCTGAAAAAGAAGCTCAGCGAGGCCGGTTACGGTAATTATCTCAAAACGATTTACGGAACCGGCTACAAATGGGAAGGATGAAAAAGCTGCTCGATCAAAGCCTGCGCCCATTGGTGATCTACGCATTCACGGTGCTGGTGATCAGCATTCCGGTCTACTTCCTGATCATCGACGTCATTTGGGAGAATGAGCTGGACAAGCATCATTACGCCATCCGCGAAAAGCTGGAAAAGCGCCTCACCCGCCTCAGCCTGCCCGATACCGCGGTGGACAATATGATCGCCGTCCTCGACAAAGTGCAGCCCGGATTCTCATTCAACGAAACAGCCGCCCCCCGGCCCGACAGCCTTTATACCATCATCCGGTTCGACGACTTCATGCACGACCGCGAGCAGTTCCGGTGCCTGACGACTGACATCCGCGTCAATCATAAACTATATCGTGTGCTGATCGAAACCAACATGGAGGAGGTCGACGAGACCATCCTGGCCATTGGCGGGGTAACGGTCTTTTTCATTATGCTCCTGCTGGCGGGATTTATTTATCTCAACCGCAAAACCGCCCTGCGCATCTGGCAGCCATTTTACGATACGCTGGCCGGCCTGCGCACCTTTCGCCTGGAAACCGGTAAGGCCGTGCCGCTGCCGGTATCGGACGTGACCGAATTTGCCGACCTGAATGTCAGCCTGGATACCCTGATGCAGGGCAGCCTGGCCTCCTACCGCCAGCAAAAGGAATTTACAGAAAACGCCTCGCACGAATTGCAGACGCCGTTGGCGATCGTCAAATCGCGCCTGGATATGCTGTTGCAGAGTCAGTCGCTGGACGCCGGGCAAATGCGAATCGTGGAGCAAGTTTATCAGGCAATCAACCGCGTGTCCCGCATCAACAAGAACCTGCTCCTGCTGGCGCGCATCGAACATGCGCAATTCGAGGAAAAGGAACCGATAGCGCTCGGTAAGACGCTGGCAGGCGTTGCAGAGCAGTTTGCCGACCGTTTTGAAAACAATGCCCTGCATTACACCGAAAATATCGAACCCTTCACCGTAGAAGCCAACCCGGTGCTTACTGAAATCCTGCTTACCAACCTACTTGTGAATGCCGTGCGCTACACACCTGAGGGCGGGCAGGTGCAGGTGCATTTGGGCGGCGGCATTCTCACCATTGCCAATACCGGCACGGGTGCATTGCAAACGGAAAACCTGTTCAGACGGTTCGCGCAAGCATCGGACGCGCATGCGGGCAGCGGGCTCGGGCTCGCGATCACCCGCGAGATATGCGACCGTTACGGCTGGCAGATCGGCTATGATTTCACGCAGGGTATGCATCGCTTTTCGGTCCGCTTCTGAATTCGAAATTTCTTCCAAATCGATGCTCATTTTTGCCATCAGATCATCAAAAACAATGTCTGAATGGCCTTCAAAAGAATTTTCATCTGCCTTTGCCTTGTTCTTACCATCCCGCAACTCAAAGCGCAGGTAAGCAAAGTAACGCTCTCCGGGCAGGTTATTTCCCAGGCAAGCGGGCAAGCACTCCCATTTGTCAATATTGTTCTCAAAACTGAAAAAGACAGCGCATTTGTAACGGGTACCATCACCAACGAGCTCGGGCGGTTCAGCCTGCCCGACGTCAGGAGCGGCAACTACCGCATCGAGTGCGTGTCGCTCGGATACAAGGCACTGCAAAAGCCCATCACCGTGGGTACCCTGAGCCCCTTCCTCGACCTCGGCGAGTTCCGGATGGCCGACGATTCCCAGAATTTGCAGGAAGTGACCATCACCGGCCAGCAGGCCGAGGGTGTCGATGACAAGCTCGACCGGAAGACTTTCAACATCGGCCGTAATGTGAGCCAGAGCGGCGGGTCGGTATTACAGGCGTTGAAAAACCTGCCGGGGGTCACTGCCGGTGAGGACGGGAAGGTACTTTTGCGCGGCAGCGACAAGGTAGCGATCCTGGTGGACGGCCGCCAGACGGCACTCACGGGTTTCGGCAGCCAGACGAGCCTCGATAATATCCCGGCCTCAGCCATCGAGCGGATCGAGATTATCAATAACCCATCGGCCCGCTACGACGCCAATGGCAATGCGGGGATTATCAACATTATTTATAAAAAAGAAAAACAGGAAGGCTTCAACGGGAAAATAGGCATGGCAGCCGGCCTGGGCGCGTTGTGGGTACGGAAGGAAAACTTGCCCGACATCCGCCCGCAATACCGGAACACCCTCAAACTGAACCCCTCGCTGGCCCTGAACTATAAAAAGAAGAAAGTCAATGTGTTTTTCCAGGGTGACTACCTCCACACGCCGACCCTCAACAAGAACGAGTTTGTGGACCGCTACTACGACAGCGGCGATACCATACGGCAGCAAACCAAGCGGAACCGCAGCACCAACGTGGTTACCGCCAAAACCGGGGTAGACTGGACATTTGATGACAGTAATGCGTTGTCGGTTTCGGCATTGTTCAGCAGCGAGAAAATCCTCGACCGCGGCGACGAACCGTTTTTTGATGCAAAGCTGACCCAGCGAAACCGGCTCTGGCAATTCCTCGAAGACGAATTGAAAACCACCGTAACCGCCAGCGCGTCCTACCAGCACAAATACGCGCAACCCGGGCATTTGCTCAATATCGGCCTCAATTACACTTTCCACCGTGAAAACGAGCAGTATTTTTTCACCAACATCATGCCCGATTTCACCGGTAAGGATGCTTTCAAGCTGCTTTCGGATGAAAATGTGTTCGATTTCAATGCTGATTATATCCGGCCGCTGCGGTATGGAAGGCTGGAAGGCGGTTTGAAGCTGCGCAGGCGCTTCATCCCGACGAACATGCAGTTTTTCCCGGGCGTCGCCACGCCCGGCGTAAATTCCCCTATCGACAGCCTGGCCGGCGGCTGGGCCGATTACAAGGAGACAATCCCGGCGGTCTATGGCAACTATGTTTTTGAAAACAGGAATTTCGAGGTGGAAGCGGGCTTACGGGTAGAGTATATCAATCTCCGTTACGACGTTAACCCGACCCACCCTACCTACCACTCCGACGGTTACACGTATGCGAAGCCTTTCCCCAATGTGCGTTTCGCCTACAAAATCGACGACCACAACAAGGTATCGATCTTTTACAACCGCCGTGTCGACAGGCCCAATGAGGTCGATATCCGCATTTTCCCGAAATACGACGATGCGGAGATCATTAAAATCGGTAATCCTGCCCTCAAACCGCAGTTTACCAGCTCTTGGGAGGCCGGCTACAAAACCAGCTGGAATAATGGCTCGCTTTACGCCGCATTGTACCGTAAGCAAATCAACGGCACCATTACCCGTATCGGCACCATCGTACCAGGCAGCACGCTGATCTACAACATTTTCCAGAATGCCGGCAAAAGTTACAACGCGGGCGGCGAGCTGGTTTTACAGCAGGATCTCGCCCCGTGGTTTTCAGTAAATGTAAATGGTAATATTTATAAAAATACGGTGAATGCATTCTCCGTCGAGAACCTGTACCCCGTAAAATCCATTTACAGCGCTGCCAAACAAACGCTCACCTCCGGCAGTGCCAAAGTGAGCGCCGTACTGAAAGGCAAGAAAACCGAGGTACAAGTGGTGACCATCTACCAGGCGCCCGACATCGTACCGCAAGGCCGCACGGGTTACCGCTTCTCGGTAGATGCCGGCGCCAAACGGCAATTGCCCAAAGGCGAGATTTTCGTCAATGCCACCGACCTTTTCGGTACGCTGGTGATCCGTAAAACCGTGTATGGCGACGGCTTCCATTACAACAGCCGTGATTACTATGAGACCCAGCTAGTGCGGGCCGGTTACAGTTTCAAATTCTAAAATTGCTTACCCATGCGCCTCCTCATCATTTTCCTCCTCATTTCGACATCATCCTTTGCACAGCCATTCTCGCCAGCCGACAGCCTGTCTGTCCGCAAGCCGCTGACTTTGCAGCAATTTTACGCACCTGCCTCGCTGATCATCGGCGGCCTCATCGCCAACGGGCATTCGGAAGAATCCATCAAGAACGAGGTCGCCGAAAGCAGGAATCGCCACATTCCGCGTTTCCACACCCATATTGACAATTACATGCAGTTTTCGCCGCTGGTTGTCGCGTATGGCCTCGATGCATTCGGTATCAAATCCAAAACCGATGTGCTTAACCGCACCGTGATCCTCGTCAAAGGCGAAGCAATGGCCCTCACCACGGCGACTATCCTGAAATCGGCCACGCACACCCTACGCCCGGACGGGAGCAGTTACAACTCCTTCCCGTCCGGCCACACCACCCAGGCATTCGCCGCCGCCACGTTCCTGAATGAGGAATACAAAGACCGCTACCCGTGGATGCCTTACGCGTCGTACACCGTGGCGTCGTCCGTGGGCTTGCTGCGCGTGGCCAACAACCGGCATTACATTAGCGACGTCCTGGTGGGCGCGGGAATCGGGTATTTGTCGATGAAAGTGGCCTACTGGACGCACCAGTACAAATGGGGCAAGGCGCACGCAAAATCACAGCCGGTGTATTAACAGGCTGCGGTCACAACGGCAGGAACCATTCGGGCCGGGCCTTTTCTTCCGTCCAGAAAAGCGCGGCCTGGCCCCATAATGTACCGTCGGCATGTCGCAGCTGCCACACCACCCCGTCGTAAATCGTGAACGTCTCGCCGTGTTTATCGACCCGGGGGCCGGAGTAGTTGTAAACAATGCCGTCGCGCGACACGATTTCCAGCATCCTCTGCCGCTCCGGCCTATCCTGCTCCGAAGCGCTCAACCGGGACGGCACCAAAAGTATTTCAGCAGGAGTGTATTTGAATGAGGTCAATGCGTGGTTATTGGCATATATAAAATGCGGGTCGGCGGCTGTATTGTGCGCCAATATGCCGTAAGGAGCTTCCTCGTGAAGCCATTCGTGCACGTCGGTTGCTCCGGGAGCAGCGGCTCCCGGAGCAGCGGCTCGCGGAGCGGCGGCTCCCGGAGCGTATAACGGTTTACCGGCCAACTGGTGGAAACAATCGTTTATCTGGCGGATTAATGTTTTGCTGGATGCTGAGATCATGCTGCTACAAATTTTTCAAACGTGGATTCTTGCCTAGTACCTGGTTAGGGTCAACGGGAACTTCGATAAGCAGCGAACGGCTCAATCCCTGGTCTATTTTACTTAATATATCGTCGAGATTGCCGAGATCCGGCGCAAGGCGTACCGCATTCCAGTTGTTTGCGCGCGCAATCGCACAGTAATCGACGGCACCGAGCCTGGAATGGTAGTAAGCCGGTCCTACATCAGGTAAAACCTTTCTCAGTCCCTGCTCCACGATGCCGAATGTTTCATTATTGAGCAGGAATACCACCAATCCCAGGTTACTCACTTCGCCAAGCGAGCCGGAAAACAACCGGAAACAGCCATCCCCGGTAAACAGAAACACCTGCCTGCCCGGATCGGCCAGTTTCGCGCCGATGGCCACGCCAAATGCCCCGCCCATGGCCGAGCCGCGATAGAGTGAGTAAAAACGGATATTGTTGTTCGGCCGCTGGGTTACGTGCTGTCGGTCCTTGTAAGCAAGGCACGTGTCGTCGATACCGATGGAACGTTCCGGCCACCATCGATCGAGTCGCTGGTAAAGCGCGGCCATGTCGGCAAAGTGAGCCCGCGCATGGTCGAAAGCCAGGTCGTTCAGGTAATGCGGAGCCGGCTCTGCCGGAATATTAGTAAACGGCTGCTCCGTAGCCGCGTCGCTGAATGTTTGCAGCGACGCATCCAATGGGGCATTAATCTGATAATACCTACCCTCCACAACGTGCTGCAAGCTGTTGTTTACCAGCCCGTAAGCCTGCGGAATGTTGCTGAAATGAAAGGTAGCCGCTGCCGAAATCTTCTTGAAATTGACCGTATACTCGTCAGGACATGCACCGAGCACCAGCAGTACATCGTTCTCTCCGAGCGAATTATACAACGACATCGCCCTGTCATTTCCCCCGAAAGAAATGTAGCCATAGCCGTAGGGATTTTCCCGGTCAATGGCATTGGCTCCGTTAATGCTCCACATCGTGGCCGCATGAAGTGTCTTGCTGAGCTGCGTGGTCAGTTCCCTGGCCCCGGGGTAACGCGCCATTTCCTCACCTACGAACATTACGACACGTTTTCCTTCCGTCTCCTTCCGGAATTCGGCCAGAAACGCACCAGGTGCAGGCTCTTCCGGCTCGGAATACTCTGGCACGACCGTGGGGAAGTCCGGCGCTGTTTGAGAAATACTCAGCCCTTCATTGTCCAGAACGAGCACGACGGGTTTCGAACGTTGCAGCTGCCGCCGGGCCAGCGAGAGCTGTTCGTTCAATGTCATAGGGTTATCCAGCAGAAAAACGGAATCGGGCAGCTCGGCGCGCAGCTGGTTCACGATATTACTGCCATACTCGGTCGTATCTTGCAAAGGCGAGAAGCCGATGGTACTGCCGTTAGATACCGGTACTATATATACGACCGGGATATCATGCAGCTTCGCGTCGCTTAACCCGCAGGAGATAAGCTTCGTAGCCGCTCCTGTCGTCGCAACGGACGCCGCTACACCGCCGCCGCCCAGATGATAACCCAACGGAATGAAACCGGCAGTATATTCGCCAATAGTCAGGAACGAAGGCGTTTCGGGCACGTCCTGGCCGAGCGGATCGAGGTATTTAAGCAGGTGGATCACCCCTCCGCCGTTTACACCTGCATACAACCGGATCCCCCAGTTGTTCAATGTGGTAATAATGGTCTGATAGCTGTCCAGGCCGAACGGTTCTTCCAATTCGCTGATAAAGGACACGGATTCGCTCACTTCGAGGCTCATGACGATGTGTTTGTTGCGTAAATGTTGAGACAGTGACTGCCGGGTCCGGATCGACATTTGCAAATGTCGAAATAGTTTGAATATTATTTTGTCAAACTATTCCATATTGTTAAATAGAACAAAATCTACAATGTAATAAAATCACTAAGTAATGGACAAGACCGCTGAACCCGTTAAATAGGATATTCTTACCCGAGGCTCCGGCTTTTGATAATATTGCATTTCCCTTCCTCGCCATATTCTTGCTGGCATCAACAAACCAGTATTCACCAAAGGCCCCGCCGGTCGATACCTGACCAGCGGGGCCTTTCTTTTCTCAACTGTGTATTTATTCAGGCATGGTTTTAATGGGGTGCTATTTGTAGCGATCTCTTTCGAGCGTGTTGCAAAAAAACATTTCACAATAGACTATTTAAGATTTGACAATGAGTTTGGAACCCTCAGAATCAAGAAAAATGCCCAGCAAACTTCCTAAATCGAACACCGGCATCCGCGGTCTCGACGAAATAACCGCGGGCGGGTTACCCTCCGGCCGGCCAACACTGGTTTGCGGCTCCGCCGGATCCGGCAAAACACTGTTCTCAATGGAGTTCCTTGTACACGGGGCTATGCGATATAACGAACCCGGCGTGTTTGTAGCTTTTGAAGAAAAGGCCGAAGAGCTCGCCGTGAATGTGGCTTCGCTCGGGTTTGACCTGAACCAGTTACAACACGACGGGCAGATCCGGGTCGATCACGTGCGTATCGAACGAAGCGAGATCGAAGAAACAGGGGAATACAACCTCGACGGCCTTTTTATACGCCTCGCCTACGCGATCGACAGCATCGGTGCCAAGCGCGTCGTACTGGATACGATCGAAAGCCTTTTCTCCGGGCTTACGAACCAGGCTGTGCTTCGGGCGGAGCTTCGCAGGCTGTTTGAATGGCTCAAAGAAAAGAAAGTGACGACCATTATCACCGGCGAAAAAGGGGAAGCATCGCTGACGCGCCAGGGACTCGAAGAATATGTGTCAGACTGTGTGATCCTGCTCGATCACCGCGTCGAGAACAAAATATCTACCCGCATCCTGCGGATCGTTAAATACCGAGGCTCGGTACACGGCACCAATGAATACCCCTTTCTGATCGACGAGGAGGGTATCTCGGTTTTGCCCGTAACATCGCTTCAACTGAACCATCCCGTCTCGTCCGGAAGAATATCTTCGGGCATTCCGGCGCTCGACAAAATGCTGGGCGGCGATGGCTTCTTCAAGGCCAGCAGCGTATTGGTTTCCGGCACGGCGGGAACGGGGAAAACCTCCATAGCGGGGAGTTTTATCGACAAAACGTGTGCCGATGGTATGCGTGCCATCTATTTTGCCTTTGAGGAATCGCCCCAACAGATCATCCGCAACATGCGGTCGATCAACATCGACCTGCAAGCGCATGTAGACAGTGGTTTGTTGCTGTTCAGTGCCTCCCGGCCCACGCTCAATGGATTGGAAATGCATTTGCTGAACATTGTGAAACTGGTCGAGAAGTTCAAACCCAGCGTAATCGTGCTCGATCCGATCAGCAACCTCGTCACTGTCGGATCGGACAGCGAGGTTAGAAGCCTGCTCACACGCCTGATCGATTTCATGCAAAGCCAACAGATTACGGTCATGTTTACCGCGCTGGCGCTCAACGACAAAAACAGCGAGCAAACCGACGAAGGCGTATCGTCTCTCGTGGATGTGTGGATACTCGTGCGCGACATTGAGTCTAATGGAGAGCGCAACCGCGGGTTGTATGTGATGAAATCGCGCGGGATGAAGCATTCCAACCAGGTGAGGGAGTTTGTGATCACCGACGACGGGCTTAAACTGGTGGAAGTATTCCTCGGCCCCGTGGGCGTGCTCACGGGCTCCGCGCGGGAGACACAGCAGTTATTGGAAAAAACTTCCGAAGCTATCCGCGACCATGCCGTTTCGAGAAAAGATCGCGAAATCGAACGCAAAAGACTGGTCCTCGAATCGAAAATCGCGTCGTTGAAAGAAGAATTCGAATCATTTCAGGAAGAGCTCAACAAAAGCTACATCGAGGACGAGCTTAAAAAGAGCATTATGGAAGAAAACCGCAAGGAGCTCACCCGTAAGCGTGATGACTTACTTTAATACCCCGTTATGGAAGATCTGAAAGAAGATGTATGGGAGCTGAGGCTTTACGTCGCCGGGAAAACTGCCCGGTCGGTAGCTGCGCTGGCCAACTTGAAAAAGTATTGCGAAGAGCACTTGAAGGACAAATATGTGATAGAAGTGATCGACCTGCTCGTTCATCCGCAACTCGCGGAGGGAGATCAGATACTGGCAATTCCCACGCTGGTCAAAAAGGTACCTGAGCCCATTCGCAAGATCATTGGAGACCTGTCCAACGAGGAGAAGGTACTGGTAGGACTCAACATTCGCCCGGCAAAATAAATCAGATGATCGAAGAAACACACGATACGCAGGGTTGGGACGATGGCGGCGAAATGGACCACCACTTCGTCCTGAACCTGTTTATAGCCGGTGCTTCCTCCAATTCGATCCGGGCGGTTGCTAATCTCAGGGAGATCTGTGAAAAATACATTAAGGAAAGATATACCCTTCGGGTGATCGACGTCTACCAGGAAAAGTCGCTCGCTTCGCAGGAACAGCTTGTTGCACTGCCGCTTTTGATCAAGTCACGACCTTATCCCGAGCGGAGGCTGATCGGCGACATGTCGGACACACAAAAGGTTTTGAAAGGTCTTGGTATACCCGGTGAATGATATGAACAATGCGAAAACTTATGAGCAACTTCTCCGGGAAAACGCCGAGCTGAACCTGCGCCTGGAAGAAGCTACCGACACGATCGATGCCATTCGCACCGGCCAGATCGACGCGCTCGTAGTGAATGACGCCGACGCCGGGCATCAGCTTTACACACTTAAAACAGCCGATCATTCCTACCGGGTATTCATCGAAAAAATGAATGAAGGGGCCGTCACCTTAAATGCGGATGGCATTATCCTTTACGCCAATTCCCGGTTTGCATCGATGCTTGGCGCAACGTTGCCGGGCGTTGTCGGGAAGCTTTTCGAATCGTTTGTTTCCGCCGACTGCCAGCCGATGTTCCGGGAGGTATTCGCAATGGCATGGCACAAGGACGTGCAAATTGAAGTGAAGATTTGCAAAAACAAAGGCACGGTGGCCTGCCAGCTCTCCCTGACCGTCCTCCAATTGGACGAAGGCCCATCGCTGAGCGTGATCATCACTGACCTCACTTTTCAAAAAAACATCCAGCGCCTGCTGAAAGAAAACAACCAGCGGCTCACTATCGCCAATACCGAACTGGAAGCGAGCAATCACGATTTGCAGCAGTTCGCCTCGATCGCCTCGCACGATCTTCAGGAGCCTCTGAGGAAGATATTGATTTTCGCGAATATGATCAGGGACAGGCACGCAAAGGACCTTCCTGCGGAAAGCCAGAGGTATCTCGATAAAATCATTTCGTCCTCGCAGCGAATGCGCTCGATGGCGTCGGATATTTTGAATTATTCCGGACTAACGACGAACCCGGAAACTTTCGATGAGGTAGACCTGGAAGCGGTGATCGCCGAAATCCTGGACGACTATGACTTGCTTTTGCAGGAGCGAAATGTGGAAGTGATTGTGAACGAGCTGACGATGGTAGAAGGCAACCGCGGGCAAATCAAACAGGTTTTCCAGAACCTGATCAGCAATTCCATCAAGTTTTCAAGACAAGACAGGCCACCGGTTATCCGGATCTTTTGCAACCCTGCGAACGCGGGGGCCGGGGAAGCGGATGAAGGCGCATTTTGCCACATCGTCGTAGCCGACAATGGCATCGGCTTTGAAAAGGAATATCAGGAAAGGATATTCTCACTTTTCGAACGGCTCAACAATAAGGACCAGTATGAAGGCTCGGGAATCGGGCTCTCTATCACCAGGAAAATCATCGAACGGCATCACGGGACAATTTCCGCAGAAAGCACCCCGGGAGAAGGTGCCCGCTTCACGATCACACTGCCTGTGAAGCAGCCAAAGAATGTGGCCTGACATTGCTCGCCGCGGCAAGTGGCGGAGCATGGTATTATCCTTCCGGAAAACCCTTCACGATCCGTTAATTAATTGAGATCGACCGAATATTTTTAAACGGTTAAATATCCCATAACCTTCTGCAATTGGCTCGAAAAGAATTATAAATTGCAACATTTGGTAGCTAACGACGTCGTCAGGCACCTGGCTACCAGGTTCATAATACTTGCAAACACTATTCCTCACTTTTCAGCATGACAGAAAGAGAACCAGGAGTTCAGCGCCTGTATCCGTCGATTTTCGGAAAACTGGCCACCCGTTACTATTGTCTTCGCCAACTTCGCCAGGCCATTGAAGACGTTATTAAGGAATTTGTAGCGCGCGATTCAAAAAAGTTGACTGTGGCCGACTACGGCTGCGGAGGCCGGCCCTACGAATCACTGATAGCACCGTTCGTTCACAAGTACATCGGCATTGACCTGGCCGGGAACAAGCTCGCCGACATCCTGATTTCTCCTGAAGGGCAAATCGAGCTGCCCGATGAAAGTCTCGACGTGGTAATATCGACCCAGGTGCTGGAACACGTGGTAAATCCGAATGAATATCTGAAAGAAGCCCTGAGAGTGCTGAAACCTGACGGGCAGCTGATCCTGACCACACACGGGTACTGGATGTTCCACCCCGACCCCACCGATTACTGGCGCTGGACCTCGGCCGGATTAAGAAAATTAGTGACTGATACCGGTTTTGAAGTGATCCATTTCAGAGGTATCGTCGGCCGGGCGGCCGCAGGTATGCAGCTCTGCCAGGACGGCTTCACATTTGCGCTTCCGCCATCCCTCCGGCCGGCTCTCGCATTGGTATTCCAGCCCCTCATTTACCTGCTGGACAAAATCCCCTCGCAAGCTGGTAAGGACAAGGATTCCGCTACGTATATTCTTGTAGCGAAGAAACGGGTTCCAACAGTTTAGTTAAATCATCGAGCGGCTCAACCCGGAAATCTCGTAGGTCGGAGAATGGTCTGTGCATTCTCCGATTTCCGCACACCCCTATCTTTCAGCATCTGGCTGATCTGGCGTGCCATGTAAATCGATGCTTCGATTTCCGCTTTGCGGATAGCCACGCTTTCGATGTTGAAGCCAAATGGGATAGAGCGTTCCATACAGAATGTCGTGAGTTCGGAGGCGATATCAAGGCAAATATTGACCGATCGTTCCAGAATATCTTCGGAAGCCCTTAGGTCCTCCTTTAATTCCTCCGGCACATTAATGCCCAGCCAATCCATAAACTGCAGCGTTTTTTCAGAGCCGCAGGCCGTGATCGTGAAAATAATCGTCGGAGGGGTTATCTGCTCGCGATCGCAGCGACGCGCGAGGTCGTCGATCACCTGCCGGGCGTATTCGAGGTTGAATACACATTGTGAAATGAAGTACGATACGCCGCATTCCATCTTGTCGAGGATCCGCGTATCCTCGTCTTGCAGGATCTTATGGCGCTCCGGAATCGTCACGGCACCGATAACGGATGTTTCTTCATTTTTGCGCCAGATTTTGTAAGCTTCGGGCAAGCTCGTCTTCACTGGAAAATCCGGGGCGGGCACGCCCACAAACACGGGATAGAAATGCTGTTTGTTCAATGCTTCCAGCCATTCCGAGAGCTCTTCCGCGGAAAACTTGCCGGCGGGCCGGTAGATGATCTTCGGAACGTCCAAACTACCGAGGTACTCCGAAGCGAAATGCAGCGGATCGAGCGAATTCAGGAACGGAAAAGGCCTTTCCTCTTTCGTACGCGCAGATTCGTCCTGCACGTCATATACTACCAATGCATCAATATCCAGGGTGGCGAGTCGCTCCATGGTCTTTTGGGCGATTTCGGCAACGCGTTCAATAGTGGTGTCGGCTTTGGGTGGCGTGATACCGTAAAGCACCACTCCTGATTCTTGGGATTTGATCTTGTTTAGAAACATGACATTACTTAATGGCTTCCTGCCGCTTCTCTTAAAAGAATATCTGCTATATGGACGTCCTCCTACGGTTACGTATAGCTCTTTCGTCCATTCTTCAAACTAAACATCATTTTCTGGATTTATTACTACCGGATTTTCCTCCCGCGTATTTTTTTTATCAATCAGCATCCCGGTCGCCGCTATCGTGCGCATAGCCACCTGGCCGTTTAATCGGTCACTCCCAGCCGTAAATTACACTTGGGCTACCTTTCAGTATACCGTTTTTTACTCAGGTCCAAGGTAAAAAATTTGCCCGCAACAGAAAGGTATATCCCGGTGCCGCACTGCTTAGTAAATCGAATCAATACATTACAAGTCATGGCTAACAGACGCGAATTTTTAAAAACTACCGCAGCAGGCTCGCTGGGGATCGCCATCGGCGGTACGGCTATGGGTTTCAGCGCAAAAAGCTACAACCGCATTATCGGCGCGAACGACCTCATCCGGGTAGCGACGATCGGGGTCAACAGCCGGGGTAAAAGCATGAGCGGAACCTTTGCAGGCCAGAAAAATACAGAAGTAGGCACTGTTTGCGACGTCGACGAGCGCGCTATCCCGAAAGCCATCGAGGTCGTGATGGAGGCCAAGCAAACCGCCAAACCCAAATCCGAAAAAGATTGCCGTAAGGTACTGGAAGACAAATCCATTGACGCCATATATATCGCCACGCCGGACCACTGGCACGCGCCGCTCACGATCATGGGCTGCCAGGCGGGCAAACATGTGTATGTAGAGAAGCCATTGAGCCACAACCCACGCGAGGGCGAGCTCGCGGTCGAGGCCGCGCGCAAGTACAAGCGGGTAGTGCAAATGGGCGCGCAGCGCAGGTCCGCACCCGTGCTCACGGAAGGCATCAGGCAGCTGCACCAGGGCATTATCGGGCGTGTGTATCTGGCCAAAACATGGTATACCAATAAAAGGAAGGCCACTTACCTGAAACCCGGCACGGTACCCTCCTGGCTCGACTACGAGCTCTGGCAAGGCCCCGCACCACGCACGCCTTACAAGGAAGGCCTGATCCATTACGACTGGCACTGGTTCTGGCATTGGGGTACCGGCGAAGCGCTGAACAACGGTACGCACGAGGTGGATGTGGCACGCTGGGGCCTGGGCGTGGACTTCCCGACCCGCGTCAGCTCGGTAGGCGGGCGGTACGAGTTCAAAGACGACTGGGAAACGCCCGACACGCAGATCGTCGCGATGGATTACCCGGGCCGCGTTTCGCTGGTCTGGGAATCGAGAAGTTCCAATGGGCGCAAAATCGAAGGTCAGGACCGGGGGATCATTTTTTACGGTGAAAACGGCAGCCTCGACACCGGCGGCGACTCCTACAAGGTGTACGATCTCGACGGCAAGCTCATTAAAGAAGTAAACTCCCCTACCGAGGAAGCCGGCATGCAGGGCCGGAACCTGGCCAGCCCGAGCCTGGGCATGGACAACCTCCACGTGGCCGATTTCCTCGACGCGATCCGCAATAACCGTAAGCCGAATTGCGACGTCGAGCTAGGTTACAAGAGCGTTGTAGCGATGCAGCTCGGCAATATCGCCTGGCGGGTAGGCCGCGACCTGAAAATCGATCCGAAGAACGGACACATTATCGGAGATAAGGAAGCCGAGAAACTCTGGTCACGCGAGTACGCCAAGGGCTGGGACCCGATTGTGTAAATGCATAGCCCCTGCAAAAGTTTATTTGCAGGGGCAAATTCCTCACGCCACCACCTATTTACCCCGCAGGCGACAACTGCCTGTCGACCGAAAACCGCCCGCTACCCTGCACGATAACCGCCAGTGCCAGCCCGATTACCAGCAAGTGGTATTCATATCCTTCGCCCTGCTGGTTGCCGAACCAGTTCATAAAGAAGCCGTTCTGCGCGTGTTGGCCTACGAAAATAATCCCGGTAAACAGCCCGATAATCGCCGCTGACCAAAGCCGTGACGCGAACCCGGCGATCAGGGCGATCGCTCCCGCAAACTCGATCAGGATCACCAGGAGGCCGATCAGCCAGGGTATTTGAAGGGTTTCGGTAAAAAACTGCATTTCACCATCGAAACCCGGGCCACCGAACCAGCCCAATACTTTTTGCGCGCCATGCGGGAAGAGGATCAAACCTATGGTAAGCCGGAGAATAAGGCCGGTCCAGTCGTTGTTCGTTTTAAAAATGATTGCTTTCATTACGCTGTCAATTGTTGTTTGAGGCAGCAAAGGACCGGAAAGCGGCGGTCGAAAAAATTAAAGTAGTTGAAGAAATCAGCCCTCCATCAATTTTTTACGGAGCATACTGAGAAACACGGGCGTGATGCCGAGGTACGCGGCGATTTGCTTTTGCGGAATACGCTGCCCGAATGCCGGGTATTTACGGATAAATTCCCCGTACCGCCCCGCGGCATCCAACGAAAGCGACTGGTTGATTCGCTCCATGTGGGCAATGAATGCATTTTGCAGGAGTATTCTAAAAAAACGCTCCATTTTGGGCACCCGCTCGTAAAGCAGGTCGAGGTCCGGCTTTGTGATTTGCAGCAACTCGGTATCCTCCAATGCTTCGATATGATAACGGCTTTCCCGGCCCGTCAGAAAGCTGAGCAAATCGCCTACCCACCAACCTTCAATCCCAAACATTAGGATATGCTCAAATCCATTTTCATCAAGCGAATACACTTTCACACACCCTTTCACAATGAAATTCTCCGACCTGCACACCTCGCCCTGCCGCAAAAGAAACGCTTTCCGCTTCAACACTTTCGGTTGAAAAAGCGAAAGTAAAAACTCCGCCTCGCCCGCATCGAGCTGAACATGGTTTCCGATATTTTGAAGTAACAAGCTGGTATTCATTCCACGGCGTTTGTTGGCTGCCTAAAACTAGTTCTTTTGAAGCGTCCCGTCAAATTCCCAGGTCCTGCAATCAAGCCCACCAATAAGTTAAAGAAGTATAGATCTGACGTTCAGTACTTTTATCGGGTAATTCATCAACTACCATCCCATGAAACCGATCGTCTCCATTTTCATACTCGCAGCGCTGGCCAGTGCGCCGCTGTTCGCGCAAACTTCCGACAATGCGGAAATTGAGCGAATGTACGATGAAGACCAGTCTGCCCGGAAAGTCGCCAATATCAATTGGACCCAACTCAACAAAGCAGACTCGCTGAGACGCCGGAGAGTAGACGAACTCCTGGATTCCAACAAAGTCCGGACCGGACAAGACTTTTACCGAAGTGCGATGATCTTTCAGCATGGCACCGATACCCTGGCTTCGGCCAAGGCCATCAAATTAATGAGGCAAGCCCTCGAATTGGACAGTACTGTAAACAAATGGCTGCTCGCCGCAGCGATCGACAGGCACTTAATGCGAAAAGGAATGCCGCAGATTTATGGTACGCAATATGTTATGATGGGGCAGAATGGAAAGTGGCAGCGCTATCAGATCGACACGACGAAAGTTACCGACCAGGAACGCCGCGACTATCATGTCGAAACGCTGGCAGAGCAGCTCGTAAAGGAGCGCCGGATGAACCTGCGTCCGATTCTCGAATACCACCAGGCCGGCAAATCAGTCGATGAAACGGTAGCATTTATACGAGCGGAAGTCCAAAAAGGTGCAAACTCATTGTACGATGTAAGTGAGGCGGCTGTCAATTCATTCGGATATAAAATAATGAGTAACCCTTCGGAAGCCGTCAAAATATTCAAGCTCAATACGGAGCTTTACCCTACGGGCTTCAACACATTCGACAGTTATGGCGAATGCCTCATGAAATTAAACCGGAAAAAAGAGGCGATCGCGGCTTATCAGAAATCTCTTTCCCTGAACCCCCAAAATACCAACGCCAGTACTGCCCTCGCAACCCTTCAGGCCAAGTAACCTATACTTTTCGGGCCCACACCCTGCTACCCAGCATTTTGCCTTTCCCGCTCCTCTGTCCAGGGTGCATTTTAATCTTAATTTAAGGCCATTTTAACGGCGTTTAAATCTGCACGGGCCTTTTTTGGACTATATTTTTCAAAAATATTAATATCCCCCTCCCCCTGACATCAAAACCGAATTACGCCTGCTGAGCGGCATAAGGCGATGGCATAGCCATGTTCGGAAATTACTAAAACCTGAAATTATTACTAAACCTGTTTGAAAATCATGACACATATCCGCTCCCCGTCACGCCCGTACGGACGCCCCTCCACGTATTTTTTACACAAAACGCTTAATAAACACTAACTAATTTCTACATGAAAAGTTATGTACAACCGCCCGTCCTGCGGTCGGGATGGATTATGAAAATAGTCCTGCTAAACCTATTGCTCCTGATCTCGCTGTGCTCGTATGCCCGCGCAGCTACCGACAAGAAAATCACCGGTAAAGTTGTGGATTCCAAAGATTCCTCCCCGCTTCCCGGCGTGAATGTGCTCATCAAAGGGACCGGCATCGGTACTTCGACGGATGCTTCCGGAAATTACGAAATCAATGTCCCCAACGAATCCAGCGTACTGGTATTCAGCTTTGTAGGATTTACCAGCCAGGAAATCACCGTCGGCAACCAGTCGTTGATTGACGTGAACCTGGCTACCGATGCGAAGGCTTTAACAGAAGTGGTCGTGATCGGGTACGGTACCGTTCGCAAATCGGACCTTACCGGCGCGGTAGCTACCATTAAAGGCGAGCAGTTGGTAGACAAGCCCGTACCGAACGTTTCCCAGGCGCTGCAGGGCAAAATTGCGGGCGTCGAGGTGAGCGTCAACAGCAATGCGCCCGGCGCTGCGGCCAAGGTGCGCGTGCGGGGTATCGGCTCCATCAACTCCAACATCGACCCGCTCTACGTCGTGGACGGGGTAATCGGTGTGGACGGCAACTCGATCAACCCGAATGACATTGCGTCGCTTGAAGTACTCAAAGACGCCTCTTCCACAGCCATTTATGGTGCGAGGGGCGCCAACGGGGTGATTATGATCACCACCAAACGCGGCCGCGCGGGTACCATGAAAGTTTCTTATGACGGAAATGTGAATGTCAGCGATCTCTACCGACACGTCAAAACGCTGAATTCCGACGAATTTGTGAAGGTTTACAATGAAGCCTACGCCAACGGCACCAAATTCGACCCGGCAGGCGGCACCTGGGCGCCTCCGGCGGCCCTCAACCACGCCAACTTCCCGCTCCTGTTCGATGCCAACGACAAGCCGTTGTACAATACCAACTGGGAGAAGGAGGTGTACAAACCTGCCATCTCGACGAACCATTCGCTTAACTTCCAGGGCGGTAACGACAAGACGTTGTTCAGCCTCTCGCTTGGCTATCTGAACCAGAATGGCCTCATGGCGACTTCGGCCTTCAAACGGTACAATCTGCGGTTTACGGTGGATACGGATGTCAACAAATGGTTGAAAGTGGGTGGAAGCCTGTCGCTGATCAACAGCCGCCAGCGCATGGTCTCCGACGGTAACGGCGGGTTGAATGTGCCCCGCATGGTGTCCGAAGAAGTGCCGATCCTTCCTGTGAAATATCCTGACGGCACCTGGGCGGGTAACAACGACATCGCCGGACTGGAAGGCGGGCCGAACCCTGTGAATATCGCCCATAACCGCTACACGATCAATAATACGCTCCAATCACTCGGCAATACCTATTTGCTTTTCCACATTGCCAAGGACCTGGATTTCAAAACCGATCTTGGATTTAACCTCCAATCTCAGAAAAACAACTTCTTCTCCTCCCAGAACCTTGCGCACATGTCGGCCGACCAGGGCGGTGTGGCCAACATCCGCGGCTACCTCAACACCTACTGGCAGTCGGAGAACTACCTGACCTGGAATAAGACGATCAACCAGCGCCACCGCATTACCGCATTGCTCGGGGCATCGTGGCAGCAGTACAACCAGGAAACCGATTTCGTTGAAACCCAGAACTTTATCGACGACATTTTCCAATGGCATACGCTCGGCTCCGGTTCTGTAAGAAGCTCCTCTACCTCAGCAGATTACAAATGGGCCATGAATTCGTACTTCGCCCGCGCGACCTATAACCTGGATGAGAAATACCTCTTCACGGCGACGGGCCGCTACGATGGTTCGTCGAAATTCGGGGCGAACAACAAATATGCATTCTTCCCGTCGGTAGGTGCCGCATGGCGTGTGTCGGAAGAAGGTTTCCTGAAAGGCAACAAGACGATCACCAATTTGAAAGTACGCGCGAGCTACGGGCTTTCGGGCAACCAGGAAATCGGTCAGTACCAATCCATCGCACAAATTCAGCCCGGCACCACCAATGCTACCAGCACGGTGCTTAATGGCGCATTGCAATCGACCTTGCTGCCGAGCTATCTGGGTAACCCTAACCTGAAATGGGAAAGGTCTTTGCAGTTTGATGCCGGCGTCGAGTTGGGCATCCGCGAGAATATCGACCTGACGGTGGATTACTACAACCGCGTCACGAAAGACCTGCTGCTGCAAGCCCCTATTCCATGGTCGGCCGGTGAAGTGAATGCGAATGTGTACCAAAATGTGGGTTCGGTGAGAAACTCGGGTTTTGAAGTGAGTTTGAATACGACCAACATCGAAACGCGCAACTTTTCATGGACTACCAACTTCATATTTGCGACCAATGTCAATAAGATCCTGAAACTGAACAAGGGTAACGCCGACATTTTCCCCGGCCCTAACTTCCTCGGCCAGACGAACATCCTGCGCGTAGGCGAGCCGATCGGATCGCTGTACGGCATGACGAGGATCGGGACTTACAGCACCGACGAAGCAGCCCTCGCCGCCGAGCATAACCTGAAACCAGGCGACAGAAAGTACATTTACAATGCCGACGGAAGCAATTATTACAGCATTATCGGCCGTACCACGCCCAAATGGACCGGCAGCTTCAACAGTACCATGAAGTACAAAGGCTGGGATTTCTCTTTCAATATCCGTTTTGTGGAGGGCCTCAATACCGCCGCGACGTTCAAGCACTCGGTGGAAGACAGGCAGACCATCGCGAACAGCCTCGCTACGGTGCTGAATGCCTGGACGCCTACCAACCAGAACACGATGATTTCGCAGGTACGTAACTACAAATTCGCCCAGGATTCGCATTTCGATACCTGGTGGGTAGAAAACGGCTCGTTCATCCGCGGCCAGAACTTCATGCTCGGCTACTCATTCAACGACCCCGTTCTTGAAAAACTGAGAATCGACCGCCTGCGCCTGTATGCAAGTGTTCAAAACCTGTTTGTGATCACGAAATACACCGGCTATGACCCCGAGGTGGATACATTCAACTCCGGCTACGGGGCTAACACCGCCTTTTCGCAAAACCTGGACTTCTTCTCCAATCCCCGTCCAAGGGTTTGGAACCTGGGCCTGACACTTACTTTTTAAACCGCAACGACAAAAAATATGAAAGTGCTGAAAAATATATTGATGGCTGCTTCACTGCTGACCATGGGCTCCTGCTCGGATTTCCTCGAAGAAACCCCGACAGGCTTCCTGACGCCCGAATCGGAGGCTTCCAGCAGCAAAGTGGCCCGGGCTTATGCGAACTCCGCTTATGTCAATTTGCAGGGGCTTCTGGCCGGCCAGCCGGCTTCTTACGGCGGTAATACCTACAACCTGCTCGAATTCATGACCGGCAAAGCAAACAGCGATCTCGGCCAGACCGGATTCGTGAACTACCAGAACCTGGGGTACACCAATACCTCTTTTTACTTCGACACCTGGTGGCAGCAAATGTACCTCGGTGTAGGCGCCTGTAACCTCGCGCTGCAAAGCATTCCGGGTATCAATGCCGCCGGACTGACCGACGAGGCGAAGAACAATATGCTGGCGGAAGTTCACACGCTGCGGGCGCTGTACTACTTCTACCTGGTGCGCATGTACGGCGCGGTGCCTGCCGTGACCACCACACCAACCAACCTCGACCTGAATGTCGCAAGAACGCCCGCAAAGGACATTTACGACAAGATCATCATCCCCGACCTGCTTGCAGCCGAAGCCTCGACGCTTCCGTGGTCGAACACGACGGGAAATGTGTCCATGTCGGCGGTGGAATCGATCCTTGCGGATGTGTACCTCACCTACGCCGGTGCGGCGATCAACGGCGGCCAGCAATACTATGCCGAGTCGGCGAAGCGGTCGCTGAATGTGATCCAGAAGGGCGGCTTTTCGCTTTTCAAAAATTACACGGATATGATCAACCCGGCGAACAAGAACCTGGGCGAATTCATTTTCCAGGTGCAATATGCCGCAAGCGTGCCATTGACCAACCCGCTCACGCCGCTTACGATCCCCAACTATTCGGGTATTTCGAAATATGCGGATGAATATGGCTCGGTATACCCGACGCCCGAGTTTATCAAGTCGTTTCCCAAGGGCGATAAGCGCGTGGAGGAAAAGCAGTTCTTCTACACCACGGCACCGAGCATCAAAACCGGCCAGCCTGTGAAGTTCAAGAACACGTACATCTACAAGTGGTTCGATGCGAATGCGATCACGAGTACGATCAAATCCGATTTGAACTACACATTGTACCGCCTCGCGGATGTGTACCTCATGTACGCGGAGGCGTCCAACCGTGCGGAAGGCGCACCCAACGCCAAGGCAGTCGAATATGTGAATGCGATCCGCGCACGGGCGAACCTGGCGCCTGTTTCAGGTTTAAGCCAAACCGCATTCGAGCAGGAAGTATGGTCGCAGCGCTATTTTGAACTATGTTTTGAAAACAAAATGTGGTTCGATATGCTCCGGACCCGGAAAGTCCGCAACGACATCACGGGCAAATGGGACGATTTCGTGGGGCACAAAACCGTCTTCGGCGCCACTTTCAGCGAAAAGCAGCTGCTGTTCCCTGTGCCGAGACAAGAATCGGACGTGAACCCGAACTTGCTGCCCAACAACCCTGGGTTTTAATATAGTATAAGGTTAGAATGACGACAGCCGGCTCACTGAGTCGGCTGTTTTTGTTAGGACAGCAGCGCAGCGCGCGGTAATCAACGGATGTCTGGTTATTACAGGTACCTCCCGCACAAATCGTTTTCGCAACCGCCTTACGGAGAATAATTATATTCATTTAAAATATAATTATATTTAATATAGAATTCGTACCAGGTGAACCCTAAGCATCCGTTACCATGAAAATCATTACCAGGCTTTTACCCGTCGGGGTTTGCTGCTTTGTAATTGTGGCAGCATTATGGTTTCCGGTCGCCGTTCTGCACGCGCAACCGCTGACCAGTCCCATCTGCTCTTCTACGTCACAACATCAGAAACTGATTCTTTCGAAACCCCAGAAACAGATTTTTGACGATGCACAGAAACGGTTGAAGGCCTACATGGCCTCTGCCAAAACGCAACGCACCAATGCCGACCAGGTGTACACCATTCCGGTGGTCGTACATGTCCTGGAACCTATCGGGCGTTCGCTGATCACCGATTTGCAAATTCATGAGGGGATCGCCGAACTGAACAAAGCATTCCGAAACCAGCTCGCCGAATCCGACGGGGTCGATACCCAGATTCAATTTCAACTGGCGGTACGATCCCCGCAATGCACACCGACTACGGGAATCGACAGGATTTACACCAACAATGCGGCCTACACCTCGTTTGGCGTCACCGGGCCCGGTGGCTCCGGATTACCGTATGACCAGGTTTATGCAATGGGTTACTGGAACAATCTCGAATACTACAATGTATGGCTTGTCAACTACATGGACCAGGCTGCCGGCCTGGCGGGATACCCTACCGGCGCTTCTTCGACGACTGACGGCGTACTGCTCGTAGCCAACTATTTCGGCACGAAATTGCTCGCCCATGAGTTCGGGCACGGGATGTTTCTTGGGCATACATTCTCGCGGGGAATCGGCGAAGGCGACCTTGGGACGATAGAATGCCCGCTCAACGACAACTGTGCAGCACAGGGTGACAACATCTGCGACACAGAGCCGGTCAATCAAAGTTCCAACTATCTGTGTCCCGGAAACCCCAACCCGCTTAATCCATGCAATAACAACAGCCCCTACGGCAACGTCCTCAAAAATTATATGGGCTACAACAGTTTCAGCTGCCAGACGCAGTTTACCAATGATCAACGCACGAGAATGCGAAGTGCCATTGAAACGTTGCGTTCCGGGCTGATCACCAGCAAGGGCCTCGACCCCATCGTGCCCGGACTGAACATTCCGAAAGGTACCGCCGCGACACTCACAGCCACAGGGTGCAACGGGCTGATACAATGGTACGACGCCCTTACCAATGGCAACCACCTTGGGGCCGGTAACAGCTACACTACGCCCATTCTCGAAGAATCCCGAACCTACTATGCTTCCTGCCTCCGCGCCGACTGCCCCAGCGACGTGCGCGTACCGGCTGTGGTCACCGTCGGGGCGCTGCCCGTGACGCTCGTGAGGTTTGGGGCTGAACTTTTGGAACAAAACCAGGTAATGCTCAGCTGGGCCACCTCATTCGAAACCATGCACGACTATTTCGATGTAGAATCGGCACGCGACGCCAGAACATTCCGAAAGGCAGGACGAATAACCGCACCGCTCGGGATAGCGGCCGGTATCTCGGAATACCGGTTTACCGATACGCCGGAGCCGCCGGCAGGCATGTTGTTTTACCGGCTAAAACAGGTTGATACAGATGGCAGCTACGCCTATTCGAGAATCGTAAATGTAAGAATGCCGGACACGCAATTGACGATCAGCCCCAACCCTGCCGAGAACGGCATTACGATCAGCGGGGCATCGCAAAGTTGGGACATCGAGGTGATCAATGCTGCCGGCGAAGTGGTGCAACGGGCCAGGAACCAGCACCATATCGATTCAAAACAGCTCCCGGCCGGACTTTACGTGATACGCGTGACGACGCAAAGCGGGTACACCGTTTCCAAAAAGATTATCAAAAAATAAAGCCAAACGCCGGCAGAGCAGTTTAAACCAAACCCTCCGCCGGCGTTAAAGCCCTTCCTCCATCCTCCCTTTCCTCCCTACTCCCCATTCACCTCATCAATCAATGCTATAAAAGAAACTTCTCAATTCAGTCGCGAAGCTATCCGGTACTTCCAGTGCCGCAAAGTGCCCTCCTTCGCTCATTTTGCGGAAGCTGACGACATTCACGAAACGCTCCGCCCATTCTTTCGGGAACTGGGCTTCCCTCGGGTACAGGGCCACGCCGGCAGGTACTTTCGATTTTTGCAATGGCTGCGCCCCGCCCCATTGTGCAATCGCATCCGCTTTGTACATCCGCATCGACGTCGCGATGGTCTGCGTGGTCCAGTAGATCATGATATTGGTGAGCAATGCATCGCGCCCGCCAAATGCCGCTTCCAGGATTTCCGGCGACGCTCCCGCGCTGCCAAAACTCAATATCCAGGCCGCCAGGCCGGTCGGTGAATCGTTCAGTCCGTAGGCGAGCGACTGCGGCTTGGTAGCATGCACCATGGCATAGGCGCCTTCGCTGTACCACCATTGCTGTACAAACTGCGCGAACTGCTTCTCAGCTTCGCTCATCGTGGCGGGATCTTCCTGGCCCATCGGATAGCCAACATCGGTGAAATGCACGCCGGACACCACATCCGGATATTTCGAAGCCAATGCCTTGGTGACGCCCATGCCCACATCGCCGCCGGCTGCGTAGAATTTATCGTAACCCAGGTTCTCCGTCATCAGTTCTTTCCAAAGGTCCGCAACGGCTTCACTCGTCATAGCCACTTTACCCGAAAACCCGAAACCGGGAATGGAAGGGATCACGAGGTCAAAACCCTGCTCGCCTTCGGTCAGTAGCGGAATGATCTTGTGAAAGCGGTAATAGCTATCCGGCCAGCCGTGCGTCAGGATAAGCGGTTTAGCGTTTTTACCCTTTCCCTTGATATATTGAAAATGAACTTTCACTCCGTTTACATCGGCGATATACTGCGGGTACTTATTGAGTTCGGCTTCCTGTTTGCGCCAGTCGTAGCTGGTAAGCCAGTATTGCACCAGTTCTTTCAAATAGGCTTCGCTGGTGCCGAAATGCCAGCCGGAGCCTTCCGCTTCGCCCGGCCAGCGGGTGTTTTGCAAACGGCTTTTCAAATCGTCCAGTACTTGCTGCGAAACCGATACTTTAAATACCTCCATGTTTTTCATTGTTGCGTTTTTTTTAGTTTGTGAAAAAGTAATCATCGGACTCAGAATGAGCGATGTAAGCATCAAAAAGCGAAGTTTTTTCATGGGCGTCCTGTTGTTTGATTGAAACAAAGGTATCGCCGGAAAGCCGCGCGCCGTTAGGAAGGATTTCGGGAAAGATAGTAAAAAACTCCGCTGGACAAATCAGCTCTTCCGGTATTCGGTGGGCGTCATATTTGTCAGTTTTTTGAACGACTTGTTGAAATGCGAAGCATCTTCAAAGCCCAGCCAGTAGCAGATTTCCTGGATCGACAGGGCCGTTTGTTTCAGCAGACTTTTGGCCTCCATCACCACATATTCATCGATAAAAGCCTTGGCCGGCTTGCCCAGTTCCGCCTGCAAAACCTCGCTGAGGTATTTCGGGGTGATATGCAGTGCCGTCGCGTAAAAAGCGACTTCCTTATGCTCCGGAAAGTGCTCCGCAACGAGTTTTCGGAACGACTGAGCTATTTTTTCCTTGTTGGAAATTCCATTTGAAACGCCATTGCGGTTACTCCCGTCCGGCATCTGGCTTCCCGGGCCGGTATGAAACGACTCCGCCAGCATCAGCAGCGCATGTACCATGCCGGGAACGGCGCTTTTATCGTCCTTCAACTCTTTCAACAAAGCGAATAGGGAAGCCATTTTCCGGGTCTGGTCGTCCGACAGGCGTATCACGTGCCTGCCCCCGTGGAAGAAAAAGGGAAGCGAATGCAGGAAAGCATTGTTTTTCATGCCCTCAAACAATTCTTCGGTGAAATAGACGGTGTCGTGCTCGGCCGTGTAGTTTCCCGTCCATTGGCAAACCATCCCGGGCCCCACCGTGGTAAGGCATCCGGCCGTCACCAGGTAATCGGTGCTGCCGATCTTGAAAACGTCGCCTTCGCCCGTGTAAGTAATGCCCAGCCCGAAAGAGAACGTCCTGAACGGGAAGTTGACATGAGCGTTTTTGTAGGTATGCCTGTCGGCCAGAAAGAAGGGGACATTGAAACTGTGGGCATTCTGATGTTTGAGAAACTCGTAGAGATTAAAGGACGTCAAGTTGAATTTTTTCTGCATAACATGCTGGTTTCGATGTTCCTGTTCGTGGCCGTATGAATGATTTCCTCGCATCCAAAATAGCGAAAATTTTATTTTACCACTAAAAATTCACCCTCCCGGCGACGCATTGAGCGAAGCATCCAATCAGCGGCTTTCCCATGCATTCCAAAGTATTTGCATTCAGAAAAAAAGGGATGCAGCCGGTGTGGCTGGGTGTTTCTGAACACTTTCAACAACGGAAAGCACAATTGGCGCGATTGGCGCGATATGAATGCATGCGGCGTCCGCGAAAAATTGCTCGGATATTATTACAGGATAAGAAAAGAGAAGAGGTTATTGTGAAGTTTTTGCATATTGAATAAGTGAATTTGCCTGAACAGCTGGCTCGCCAGGCCGCAGAGCGGCTTCCTGTTTATAGAGGACGGCGAGCATTTTCCTTGTTGGCCCCGCAGGGCCTCCTGACGCATCCACAATATTTTATTACACACTATAATTGAATTGAACATGGCTAACACCTATTCCCAAATCTATCTCCAATTTGTATTTAGCGTTAAACATCGGCAATGCCTGATCCCTAAACATCACAAGGATGAGTTACATCGCTACATAACCGGGCTGGTGCAAAACAGAAATGCTAAAATGCTCGCGGTGCATTGCATGCCGGACCACGCGCACTTATTCATCGGATTTAAGCCAGCAATGTCGATTTCGGAATTTATAAAGGAAATCAAGGTTGAAAGCAACCAGTTTATCAATCAAAAGCGATGGACAAGCCATAAATTTGAATGGCAGGAAGGCTACGGTGTTTTTTCATATTCTCAGTCGCACATAGATCACGTTGTCCGGTATATTCACGCTCAGGAAGAACATCATCGCAAACGGACATTTGGAGAAGAATACCGGGATCTGCTGCAGAAATTTCAGGTATCGTTTGAAGAGAAACATTTATTTGATTTTTTTGACGCGTGCTAATCCGGGGCGACGTGCATAAGGAGGCCCCTCCGGGGCCGAAACAAGCAACGTTCAACTTTTTGCTATAAACAGGATGGCCCTCCGGGCCAGTTGCTATGGTACGGTAACCTGGCACGCCCGGGATGTCTTCACCGCGATCGGGCGCGCCGGTCCGGTCCTCATTTTTTGATCACCTTGTAATGTTGCACGCGGCCTTTATGCTGGCTCGAAAGGATAAAGACACCTGCCGGAAGCCCCGTAAGATCCAGCTCTTTCAAAGCACCCGGTGTAGCCATATACCGCCGCACCACTCCTTTCGAATCGGTAATCCGCAAAGTTTCATATTCAAGCGGCTGGTCGAACACGATCCGGTCCTGGTCTACTGGATTGGGATAGATCACCCGTTCCGGTTCCTGATCGCGGAGTTCCGCCATCGGAGCCACGCGCGCCGGCACAGTCAGGATGTCCGGGCTTAATGTAATATCCATATCAAAATACAAATCCGAGCTCGTTGCGCTGGTCTGGTGCACCTCCACGGCAATGGTGTTTTCCCCCAATCTGAAATAGCTTCCGTCGTTCGGCACCACAATCGTCTGCCAGGTGTATTCCGGAGAAGCATTGGTGGCAAAAGTCGAAAAAGTAACCGTAGCCGGGTTGATATTCGGGTCACCGGGGGTCAGCGCTTTGCCATTGATGTAAATCACCACCCCGTCATCTCTCTTATAGTTGATAATAATCGACTTTTGGTAGGCCATATTTTGCGAGCTCATCCGAAAGGAATTCCGGAAATAGGAAGTAGTCCAGCGGGTGGCACACGGTGCCGCAAGACAGCCTTCACGGAAATAGGAAGCACGTCCGCGGGCCTCGTAGCAATCCAGCTCGGCCTGACAGGCCGGAATGAGCGTTTTCTCGCCGTCTTCCCGGTTAGGGGAATAGCCGAATGGCGCCGGGCCCGTAGGCCAGTTTGCCGCATTATCATAGTTAGGCGGATCTTCGGCATTGAGCTCATCAGGATCCTGTCCGCCTTTCCAGTTAAATATGCCGTTGTCGGGTGGTACCATTCCCCTCGCGAAATAGCGCCAGCTGCTGCCTGCGTGCAACACCACCGTAGTACCGCGGGGATTCTGGTTGTACACCTGGCCTCCTATGCCGCCACCGCCATTCAACCGCCCTACCACAAATTCGCCGGAATAGAAAGGATAGGATTTCGTAGGGTAAAAAAATACCTCCGGCTGATTGAACCCAAACCGCCATTTGTATTCGAGCGGCGTAGGTTGCTGATCGGTAATATTCGACTGCTTTACGTCATACAGCCAGATGCCATCCTTGTTGAAATCCGACGCCGCCTTGATGGTGTTGTGCACGCCCGTCGTAGGGTCCAGGCCATAGGTGGTTGTCAAACTGTTTATTTTAAAGAAACGCAGGCTGAAATGCCCTATCTGCTCATAGGCACCGTCGTTGTAACGCAGTGAGATAAGGTCGGAATCCTTATAATAGTGCCGCACGGTCACCTGCTGCTTTCCGGTGAGCTCCGGGTTAGGCTTGATGGACCAATACCGGTTCATTACCCGCCAGTTGGAGCTGAACGACCGCGGCCTGTCCGACCGTACGTAGTTGGTACCCGGCCCCAGCGCGCCTACTTCCGTCCTTCCGGGTTTGCCGCCCAGTTTCACTTCAAATGGCGCTACTCCGGCCTTCCCGATGGTGAGGTCGTGCTTGTTGATCGACAGCAGCAGATTGCCTTTGCTATCGACATAATGCGTGAAATTGTCGGCCCCTGGCTGTGCGTCGGTGCATTCGCAGATCGCCGCGCGTGTGGTATCGTCGGTTTCCGGTACAGTGAAGCCATCCAGGTCTTTAAAGATCGTAAACTGGTCGACCAACTGCTTATTTGCCCCGATGTATTTGGCTGTCAACCGCTTGTTCTCGACCTCGATGTACATTGAACCGCCCGACGACAATGCCGAGGCGGTCATGAGCCGGCTGACCAGACCGGGGTTTTTGACGTTGCTGCTAAAATTCGGTTCTCCCTTTCGTCCCCCGGCGCCATTCACAACATACACAATACCCTCGTTTTTTACGGCCGCGCTGTTTTTGTAATAAAAGCAGGAATTGGCAGTGCCGTCGAAGCGCCCGCTGCCCTGCGCATTGCTGCCCACCGCCGGGTTGTGGGTTGCCATTACGAAATCTGTGGAAATCGTAGTAAGATCACGCATGAGGCGCGAACGCTCGTAGCCGTGACTATGCCCTGCGAGCACCAGATCCACCTTGTACGCATCCAGAATGGGCACCAGGTTCGTTCGGATCTGGATGAGGTCACGCTCGGTGTCCGAGTCGTGCGAGCCGCCGCTGAATGGCGGGATATGCGTGAATACGATCACCCAATTGATGTCCGGATCGGCATTGGCTTTGGCGAGATCCTTTTTCAGCCATTGTGACTGCAAGCCGGAGGGCGCGAGGATTTTCGTATGATCATCGCCCAGTTTTTCAAATCCGTAGGTGTCGAGACTGATGAAATGGATATTGCCATAGTCAAAAGAATAATAGGCCTCTGTCATCGACGGTTCTCCCCCGCCTTCCCCGTTGGTGAAATTATTGACGACGCTATAATAATGGATGTTTTTCTCGGCCCTCACCCGGTAAAGCGAGGCGCTGTCGACGGTTCCGTCGAAATAATCGTGATTACCCGGCGTAGCATAGAACGGCGTCTGCCGGAGCATAAAATCGTACCGCTTCCTGCCCCGGTCAAAAACGTGGTCCTGGTATTGTTCCTTCCTGCCCTGCTCATAAGCATTATCGCCCAGCCAGAGCCAAAGGTCCATCGGGCCCGTTTTGTTCGCTGTCATATAGTCCTTCCATGAATCGATTACGCTATCCTGGCGGCTGGCCGTTACGGGTTGGGCGGCGGTATAGCCGAAATCGCCCAGCACCCACATTTTCACTTTCTTTTTTACGCCCGGCAACGGCGGCGTCCGGAAAAAGTTATCGGGCGTCTTTTCGAGAATTACGGGAAATGCGGGAGGCACCCAGCCGCCAACGTAGTACCGGTACTGCTGGTCGGGTTTCAGCCCCGTGAGCGTGACGATGTGATCAGTGGTCGCCGCAGGTTCCTCCACCATTGGCGACCCGTTCCCGAGCAATTCGTACTCCGGTTCCGATGAATAAACGACCCGCCCGACGTTCGCGATATCGGTCTGCCAGCGGATGGTTATGGAAGCAGTGGTAGCAAACTCATTTAACTTTTTTGAATACGCCATTTGCAGATACGGGCCGCGTGTTATGACGGGTGTCTGAGCGAAACACACTGAAAATAACAGGAGGCAAAATGAGAGCACAGATAGAGTCGGTCTCATAAGCATCAGGATTTAAAGATGGAAGAAGAGGGACTTGTATGCACAAATAATTGTATAGAAAAATTGCTATTTTTTCTTTATATATCCAAATCAAATTCAATATATTTACCTATATGAAACCCTAATTATCAAACAGTTACATCTGTTTGCAGTATAGCCTCTATCTGTACTCACCTCCCGTTTTCGCGCGGGAGTGTGAGGTGGTAAACGCTGGTGTTTACCAACGCGTTTCGAAACGTTTGCCCGTCCCCTTCCTATCTCGGAATCATGATGAAAACAATACCTCTCTCCGGCAGAACCTGCCTTTGGATACTCTTTTTAATAGCATCAATAATGGCTTGTAAAGGCCCCGACGGCGACACCGGCCCGGCTGGGCCCCAGGGACCGCAGGGAACGCCCGGTCAAAATGGCGCAACAGGCCCCGCCGGACCGGCCGGAGCAGCCAATCTCATTGTCTCGCCGTGGGTTAAAGTGCCTAATACGGCCTGGCAGCGCGAGGATTCGACGTATTTCCTGGTGACGCACGCCGACAACAACATTACCCAGGCTGTCCTCGACAGCGCCCTGGTTATGGCCTATTACCGTAATGAAGGCCGGCCAAGTGTCGTGTTTTCCCTACCTTCTGCCAATGAAGAACTGACACTGGGCTTTTTTATGCAGGTACAAAACCAGGCTGGGGCAATCAACTTCGATGTAACCTATTTCAAGCCCAGGCTCACTCCTATCGATTTCGACCTCGACTTCCGCTGGATCATTATACCGGCCAACAAACGGGGCCGCCTCCACACCGCCGACCTCAAAGATTACGCGCTCGCCAAACAGCAACTGGGCCTGACTGACTAGCCAGGCCCGGTTACGTGCGGATATCATTATACGTGGCAGAAGCTACTATGCCCCCTCCCCCGGCAGCGCCCCTGCCGGGCGGTAGGTATTGATAATCATCCCGGTTGAGGTAACTTTCGTATCGACCAGCGACAGGCTGCCCGCCGGAATGCCGTTTTCGAACAAACGTTTTCCGCCGCCAAGTACAACGGGGGCGATCCATAGCCGGTGTTCATCGATAAGCCCGGCTGAAATCAGCGTTTGCAGAAGGTTACTGCTGCCCCATATATGGATTTCCGGGCCTTCCGATGCCCGCAAGCGCCCTACTTCCTCCACCACATCCCGTAGGATCTGCGCATTGTTCCAGTCGAGGTGGTCGAGGGTGCGTGTGGCAATATATTTCTTTGCCTTGTTGAATGCCTTGCCGATCGGGTCATCGTCGTGCAGGGGCCAGTAGGAGGCAAAAATATCGTAGGTACGGCGGCCCAGGAGCATTTCGAATTCCCCGGAGATGATTTCGCTGATGGTTTCATGCAGCATATCGTCCCCATAATGCATGAACCAGCCACCGTGTTTGAAATCGCTGCTGGGGTCTTCTTCGGGACCGCCGGGTGCCTGCATCACACCGTCGATTGAAAGTTGGGTAATGGCGATGATCTTTCCCATGTCGTTTTTGTGTTTTCAGTTGAATTGTGATACAACAAAGGTACATGGTCATTCCCTGTGAATGCGGGTGCAAACCTGCCAAAAGAAGGGGTTAATCACGCCTGGCCCGCATGAATATCCTACGCCGACCATTCGGTAGGCGCCTTTCCAAATTTTTTCTTGAATGAATGAGAGAAATGCGAAAGGCTTTCAAACCCCAGGTCGAGGTAGATAGCCGAGGGCTTCTTACCCTTGGTTTCGATCAGGTACCGGGCCTCCGCGAGCCGCCTTTCTTGCAGCCAATGCCGCGGCGCCATACCGAATATCCGCTGGAAATCACGCTTAAAGCCCGCCAGGCTCCTTCCGGTAAGCCGGGCAAACTTCTCCACCGGAACATTGTAGTGAAAATTACTGAGCATGAATTTTTCCAGGTCCATTTTGTAAGGCTCCGAAAAATCGAACAGCAGCTCTTCCAGCTCCGGCATGGCGTGCATCAGCAAATGCACCGCCTCTTTCACTTTAAGCATACCCAGCTTCTCCGTTACCGCTTCATGCGGGTTGCGGATATACGGCATCACCGATTCAAAGAACGCACGCAGAAATTCATTCACCGGAACGAGCACATTGGGCGGCCCCGAATATTTGTGCCCGGTCTCTACCTGCTCTTCCAGTGCGATCGTCCGCAGCAGATCCTCGTGGAGGCATATCACCACCGTTTGATAATCCTCGCCTTCGAGGGGCGTTTTGGTAATCTCCCCGAGCTGGTTCTTCTGTACCAGCAGCATTTCACCGGCACCCATCGAGATTTTCTGCGTGGCCGTTTCCAGGGAGAAACGGCCCGAGACCTGTAATATCAGCGTATTATGTTCCATAAAAGCGACTTTATCCTTTCTCTGCTTGGAGAAATAGGAATAGAAGATCACTCCGGGGATTATTTCAGTTGGATTCGTCACAGGGTAAAGATATAAAAAGCGGGGCCTGAAAGTACCGGCTAGCGTTGCAAATAAGTCCCGCCTGCAATTGCTCCCGGAGCAAAATGCGTGTTGAGCACCTCCATTTCTGCGGGTGTAAATGTAATGCCCATCGCCTCCATATTTTCGGGAAGTCGTGCGCGCCGGCTCATGCTCACCAGCGGCATGATATGCTCGCCCTGCGCATTCACCCATGCGATAGCAAGCTGCGCGGGCGTGTACCCTTTTTCCGTTGCCATTTGTTTCAACACCTCCACGGTAGCCAGGTTTTTGGTCAGGTTCTCTCCCTGGAAACGTGAAAAATGATTTTGGTAACTGCCTGCCGGAAGCGGTGCTTTCAGCTCGCCCGTCAGCAGCCCCTCCGCGGTATTGGCAAAAGTTACCACGCCAATGCCCAGTTCCCTGGCTGTCGGCAGCAAATCGTTTTCTATCTGCCGGTCGGCGAGCGAATAGCCTATTTCCAATGCGGTTACCGGATGGATACTGTGTGCCTCGCGCAATTGGGCCGCGGTAATTTCGGAAACGCCCAGGTGCCTTACTTTGCCTTCGGCAATCAGGTCGGCGACGGTACCGATCACATCTTCCACCGGCACACTGCCATCGAGGCGGCATGGTTGGTACAGATCGATGGTATCTATTCCCAAACGTACCAGCGAATAGTTGACGAAGTTCTTGATGGCTATCGGACGCAGGTCCAGTCCCAGCCATTGATTATTGTAAAAAACAGCCCCGAACTTGACACTGATGAAAGCATCGTCACGGCGGCCCCGGATCGCCTTTCCTACCAGTAATTCGTTGTGTCCGGCGCCGTAAAAATCCCCCGTATTGAGGAAGTTAATACCATTGTCCAGCGCCGCCTGAATGGTAGCAATGCTTTCGGATTCGTCGTTGGCCTGGCTTCCCCAGACGGGCGACATGCGCATACAGCCTAATCCGAGTTTGGAAACAAGCGGGCCGTTCTGGCCCAGGTTCATTTTGGTTATCGTGGTCATCTTTTTTGTTGATTTTAACAATACAAAGATGACCGATTGCCGCGCCCGGCCGATTTCCTCCACGGCTCAAATTACTTGCTTGTACGGATCAGCCGGTGTGCCGCCTATCCGGGAAATATCTTGCCGATCATCCGCCCGATCTGCACAAAATCGTCATGGTTGCTCACCGACCGTTTTTCGGTTTCGTCCGCATTCTGTTGCGAGAATGGGTAAATCAGCAGGAAGTTATTTTCCAGCGCGTGTTGATTCAGGAAATCAGGCATCTGGCCCATTCGCGGGAAAAAGGACGCCATACCGCGCTTGGCCATGAACAAGATCAGCCCTTCATCGGCTTCCAACGAGGCGGCGGCCTGCTCGGCCTCTCCCCAGTAATCGATCGTATGCAATGACAGCTCAATAGCCGATTTCCCCGCTACCCGCTCGATAATGCCGATGATCGGCGCACTGGCATAAAAAGCCATTTCCGAACCCGACGACTTTCCGATGTTCCATACGCGCAGCAACGCATGAAAAAAGCCAGGTTCCTTGTCCGCTTTGGGTGGGATCAGGACAATGTATTTTTTAATGGTTGAAATCGGCTGAGCCGCGTGGTAGATCAGCGTATTCACATTTTCATTCTGTAAATAGCCATTGGTGAGATTGTAAACGAACGACGGCGTGAGGCCTTTCCCGGGCTGCAACGCGACGATCAGGTCGGTTATCTTCTGCTCCTTGATCACGTTACTAATGCCGGTAGCCACATCGCTGTCATACCGGGTAAGCGGCCGGATCTGGACGTCCGCAGCCGCCGCCAGGGTTACGGCAGTATGAAGCGTTTTTTCGGCATTTCGGACAGACGACTCGTTTTTCTCATCGTTGATCACATTCAATGCGAACAGCCGGTCCTTGTTATGCCCGGCCTTAATGAGCAAGCCCAGGTTGACCGACTTTTCCACGGCATCTTCATAGTTGACGGCGATCAGGATATTCTCTGTCTCGGGATTAGCCCCCGACGCCGTAGCTTCATTATCGGCCTCCGCAATCTTGGCCGCACTCGACATCGACACGAACGAAGAAATGGTACAGGAAATGAGAATCAACAAAATACTGCCATTGAGCACGTGTTCGCTCAGCAAACGGACCGGTTCGCCACTCTCGGTTTCGGAAAGGATGATATTATAACCGACCATTACCGCTGCCAGCGTGGCCGCTGCGGAGGCCGAACTCAACCCGAAAATGATCATACCTTCATCCTTCGTCAGCCGGAACGTCTTTTGCGTAAACACCGCCGCCAGATACTTTCCGCCAATGGACGCCACGAGCATCACGGCGGCAACAACCAGCGTTTCCAGGCTTTTGAAAAACACCGTAAAATCAATCAGCATCCCTACGCTGATCAGGAAGAAGGGGATAAAAATAGCATTACCAACAAACTCCACGCGGTTCATCAGCGCGGACGTGTGCGGGATGAGCCGGTTGAGCGCCAGCCCCGCAAAAAAAGCCCCGATAATGGCCTCGATACCCGCCAGTTCCGCCAGCACAGCCGCCAGGTAAATCATCACCAGCACGAATATGTACTGGGATATCTTGTCATCGACCTTCTTGAAAAACCACCTTCCGATGATTGGAAATACAAACAATACCGTGAGACTGAACGCCGCCACCGATAGGCCCAGCCGGAGCCAGAATGCGCTGTTCACCTCTCCCTGGGTCATGCCCACTACTACCGCCAGAACCAGCAGCGAAAGTACGTCCGTAAGCATGGTTCCGCCGACGGTGATATTGACCGACAGGTTTTTGGCCACACCCATCTTGCTCACGATCGGGTAGGCAATGAGCGTGTGTGACGAAAAAAGACTAGCGAACAGTACTGAGGTGAGCATCGAAAAATGCAGCACATAGTAGCCTCCTATCAACCCCAATATAAATGGAACAGCAAATGTAAAAACGGTGAATGTGATGCTTTTGCCCATGTTCTTCTTGAAATCGCCCATATCGATTTCAAGCCCCGCCAGGAACATGATGTAGAGCAGACCGGTAGTGCCGGTTACCACCACGCTGCTGTCGCGGGAAAGGAGGTTAAGGCCGTTGGGCCCTACCACAGCACCGGCGATCAGCAGGCCCAGCAAATGCGGGACTTTGATCTTGTTGAGCAGCAGCGGTGCGCTCAAAATGATGATCAGTTCGAGCAGAAACTTCAATACCGGGTCCTCGATCGGTAAACTGCCGATGTGGAGGTTGAGCAACGTCATCATCTAGCGGTTGGTTAGGCGGTTTAGCTCAATGGAAAATTTCGCGGTGCAGGATTTGTCGATGCCCGTCGTCTGCATTCCCTTGATCAGGTTCTTGTTGTCGCGGGTCAGTTCCACATTCAATTCCATATTCCTGGCGGCCGATGAGTCGCTCGTATAATGTAGCTGGATGCTGGTACTATCGTATTTCGCCGAAAACACCCTGACGACTTTATTGTTATTGATCACACGCGTATAAAGCCCGGTGGAGTCACTCACAAACTCCCAGGTGTTGGAACGCAAATCCCCGATCACATATTCGCTGCAATTGGACTCCCGACAGACCGACTTGCTTGCCCAAAGCCCTGCAATATCATCGGGCCAGCGTTGGAGCACGACAGCCGTGTCCCTGCGGGTAAGCAGGCTGTCGCGCATGCGCAGAAGCGACTGGTAATCAGCCTCTTTAATCGCAAACTCTTTCTCCCTGGCAAGTAGGCTCTGCTCACGCGCATCGAGCTCGTGTGCTCTTTCCTTGTCCTGGCAGCCCATTAACAGGCTGGCGGCGATAAGCGTAGCAAGAAGGTATCTGTTGAATGCCATAGCAGGTGGTTCAGGTGGGAAATGCAGGCCGGCAAGTTAAAAAAGTATTCTTTTAAACAAAGGCAAAATCAACCTGAATGCGCTTGAAGCAGGCTGCGGTAGCGGTCGAGCAGCCTGGATTTTGCGATAAAACCGATGTAATGGCCCTGAGCATCAACGACGGGCAAATGCCAGGAACCTGTTTGGTCCAACCGGCTTACGATCCGGGCAACCGGCTCCGTTTCCGCTACGGTTGCCGGCGGCTGGCGCACCAACGATGCGACCGACAAGTCAGCCTCCTCTCCTGCTGTAAACAGGTAAGGATAAAGCTCTTTCACGAGGATCATACCGCGAAAAATCCCTTCGCGATCCACCACAGCCAGGTGGTCATGCCGGTTTTCGTGCAACCTGTCGACGAAATTTTCGAATGGCAGATCGATGTCCACGACGGGTACGTCTTTATCGATAAAATCCAGCGTATTCAGCTGCGATAGTAAGTTCCGGTCGTGTTCGCGCGTAAATATTTTGCCTTCGTCGGCCAGCCTTTGCAAATCGGGGGAAATGGTGGAGAACCATTTGGAGATCAGGAACGACATCACGCCTACAACCATCAGGGGAATAAACAGATCATACCCGGAACTGGATTCCGCAATCAGAAATATGGCCGTCAGCGGGGCATAAAGCACGCCGCTCATGACACCGGCCATTCCTACCAGCACCAGGTTGGCTACCGGCACATCGGAAATGCCGATGAAGTTACACGACAATGCAAATACAAACCCTAGGGTACCGCCTGCAAAAAGCGAGGGTGCAAAGTTCCCGCCGTTACCGCCGCTGAAAATGGTAATGGAGCTGGCAAATGCTTTCAGGAGGCAAACAATCGTAAGAAACACGACAACCGCCCACCGCTGCCCGCCGACGATGCCGAAAAAGCTGTTCTCCATTAACTCTCCCACCTGCCCGTTGACCAGCGCCTTGACGGTTTCGTAACCTTCCCCGAACAATGGCGGGTACAGCACACAAAGCAGCGACAACATTCCTCCTCCGATCATCGCTTTTCTCAACCTACCACCTTTCAGCCTCGCAAAAAATCGCTCGACTTGGTGTCCGATCACCACAAAATACCGGGCATAAAGTCCACACAATGCACCGAGCACAAGATAAAAGGGCAGGTTATGGTAGTTGAACGGATGCCGACTACTGAAATGGAAGAGGGTTTCCTCGTTGAGCAACATCCTGGAAAGCACATTGCCGCAAACAGCCGCCAGTACGAGCGGAATAAAATCGGTAAACACAACACCGGTAAGCAGTATTTCAACCGCGAACATCATCCCGGCAATAGGTGCATTGAACGCCGAAGCGATCCCCGCCGTGGCGCCCGCCGCCAGCAACAATGTCCGTTCGCGGTAATCGAGCTTGTAGGCTTGGGCGAAATTCGACCCGATTGCCGAACCCGTTACCGCAATAGGGCTTTCCAGCCCGGCAGAGCCGCCAAGCCCAACAGTAATGGCGCTTTGCACCACCTGCGAATACATTTTTACGGGAGCTACTATGCTGGAATTCTGGGCGATCTCGTGCAGGATGGCAGGTATACCCTTGCGATCGTTACCGCCAAAGAACAGGATTACGACAAGGGACGTGAGCACGATCCCCAGGAAAGGAAATACCGCGTAGAAGAAAATCTGTGTTTCAAAATGGACCTTGTGGGTGATCAGGTTATGGATCGCATGTACCAGTGATTTAAGCACCACACCGGCCAGCCCCGCGCTGCACCCCACCAATATCCCCGATAGTATCAGAAACTGCGACCGCGTAAGAATACTTTTGAGCCAAAAGATAATGACTTCATAGAGTTTGAACTTTCTTAAACTATACGCAGTCAGTCCCCTTTTGAATTTCAGGAATGAACGGAATTTCTTAATGGTCGCCTGTTTCACAATAATCAGCTTAGTCTCCTTTACAATACGCTCCGGTTGGCCGGTTAAAGTAAATGTAAAAATCTAAGCCGGGCAACGATTGCCGGGCAACGTTTGCCACGCAACGTTTGCCACGCAACGACACTTACGATTATGCCCGTTGCATTACAAATTCAAAAGCTGCGCCTTTTCCGCTGTCGCTGGCCACCTCGATCGTGGTTTGATGCAGTTCGAGTATCCTCCGCACGATCGCCAGGCCGAGGCCCGCGCCCTTCTGCCCCGACGGGTACATTTCCGCTTGTTTGTAGCGTTCGAAAATCTGCTCCTGATAGGCCTTCGCGATACCCACGCCGGTGTCGGTAACCCGGATTTTCACTCCGTGACCGAATGCTTCAAGCCGTACGGCAATCTGCCCGCCGTCGGGCGTGAATTTAAATGCGTTGTCGAGCAGGTTCTGGAACACCCGCTCCGTCAATGCAATATCGGCCAACACCGGCGGCAGGGCGGGAACGGTTTCCAACAACAACCGGATGTTCCGCTCGTCCGCTTTCAATTGGTAGGAGCCGAGGATATCTGAAACCAGTTCGTCCAACGGAAACACTTCTTTTTGTACCGACACCACATTCGCTTCCAGCTTCGAGTATTGAAACAGCTGATCCACCAGCCCGGAAAGCCTGCGGGTCCCCTCCTGAACGATCGACAGATACCGCTCTTTCTCCGGCTCCGAAAGCGTATCCTTTTTGATCATCATCGTCTCTACATATCCCTGCATAATCGAAAGCGGCGTCCGCAAATCGTGCGAAACATTGGCGATCAGCTCCTGCCGGAGCCGGTCGGTAGCCGTGATCTTTTCGATATTGTCGACGATCACATCGGCCATGTCGTTGAATGTAGAGGTCAACACACCAAGATTACCCGTCGCGTACCCGTGTACGCGCGCAGCGTGGTCGCCATCGCGGAACCGCTTCACGACCCCGGCGATGCTGCAAATACTGTCGGTGATCAGAAAAAACGTCACAATTCCGACCACAAATGCCCCAAGCAGCGCGGCAAAAAAGATGTAGGCGGCCAACCGGAAATTCAGGTCGTCGGTCAGCGAGGCGAGAATCTGCTTCTGGGTTTCGCTCGCAAGCACGGCGTACACATACCCGACCCTCACGCCGTTTTCCAGCACCGGCGCCACCGAGAAAATGCTGGCTTCACCGGGGTGCTTCGGATTGTCGCCCATAGGCTTGCCGGCGTCGGAGGCCAGCCATTCCCGCACTTTCGCCATGTCGACCTTTTTCATCTGCACCGAGGCCTGAGGTACCACGTAATCGGTAATGTTCCCCAGCGTATCGAGCAGGTATACTTCCACACTCGGGTTGGCTACCATGGTGGAATGGATGATATCGTGGGTGACGGTCGTGTCGGGCTTGCCGTTTTTAATGGGCTGCGTGAACGTCGCCAGGTGCTGCGCGATTCCGCCGAACAGCTGCTGGTGGGCCGTCATATAATACGACTTCGAAAACCGGGAGGCGATCATGACGAAAATGATGCCCAGGATGATCAGCAGGCTCGTAAAAACGCCGCTTATTTTCCAGAAGAGAAGGTTCCCTCCGATAGTTCTGACTGACATTTCACAGATCTTCGTTAAACCGGTAGCCTATGCCCCAGGTAGTTAATACAAATATGGGATTGGAAGCATCTGCTTCGATTTTTCCTCTCAACCGGTTGATATGCGTATTCACCGTATGTTCATACCCTTCGAAATCATAGCCCCATACAAGGCTGAGCAACTGCTTGCGGCTGTAACTTTTGCCCGGGTTCGACGCCAGCAAAACGATCAGCTCAAACTCCCGGGGCGACAAATCGAGCCGCTCGCCGCGGAGCATTACCTTGCGCTTGTCGATGTCGATTTCGAGCCCCGCGATGCTGATGAGTTGCGGCGTAGGCGCTGCGTAACGTGCCTTCTCTTCACTTCGCCTGAATATCACCCGCACCCTCGCAATGAATTCACGAACACTGAAAGGCTTGGTGAGGTAATCGTCGGCACCGGTTTCGAGGCCCATTACCTTGTCTATCTCCTCCGAACGCGCGGTGAGCATCATAATGGGCGTCTGCCGGTCGCCCTGTCTGATTTTCCGGCAAATTTCCATGCCGTTCAAGCCCGGCAGCATCACGTCGAGTATAATGAGGTCAAAACTTTCGTCCTGGGCCCGCGCGAGGCCATTCTGCCCGTTCTTTTCCGAAACCACTTTGCAGCCCAGGTCCGAAAGGTGGATCGAAAGCAACTCGGTAATGTTGGTATCGTCTTCGACGATCAGCACATTTTTGGTATCCATATCCGCTGATTTTCTGCAAAGTTTACAAATAAAACAGCGCGGAATGCCGCTGTGATACTTTTGTTATAATTCCGTGACGCCGCCGGGATACCGTGTTGGTTGCTTTGCATCATCCAACGATTCAAAACGGAAACAGACATGATCAAATCATTGCTCGGGCTGTCGCTGACCGCCCTTATTTTCGGAGCCTGCACCAAAGACCATGACCCGCAGCCGACCGCCAAAACCCTTACCGTTGAAAACGTCCTCGACGCCAAACCGCTCGTGCAATCGGGCACATTCAAAGGCACCGGTACGCCGCCCGTCATATTGCCGGGGCAATCGGTTTCTTTCTCGTTTTCAGCGGCCAAAAACCAGCGCCTGACCTTCGCCACCATGTACGGCTGGAGTAACGACCTGTTTTTTGCTCCCGCCAATCCGGGGATCAGGTTGTACGACGACAGCGGCACACCCATTACGGGCGACGTTTCAGCACAAATCAAACTCTGGGACAATGGCTCCCGCGTGAACCAGGCGCCCGGTATGAGCGTAACGCACCCGGGCACTGTCGAAGCTACGCCCCGCAATATCAAGGAAGTGGCGGCAATGGACGACTACGGACATGCATTTCTGCCTGCCTCTCAGCTCATGAATGTGACGCTGGCTTATGACGGCAATTCGATGTTTACCATTACCATTAAAAACCAATCGGGCGGTACCGCGAACGAGACGCCTTTCAGTCCCGGCGTCTGGGCGATTTCTTATGTAGCAGGTGGTAATTTGTTACTCCCCGAGCCTCTTTATTCCGAAGGCAAGGCAACAACCGAGGCATTGACCCGCATTGCCGAAGCTGGCGACAACAGTCCTATGAGTACCTGGCTAGCCTCGCAAACCGGTATTTTCACGCCGCTTTCTCCGGTACTGGTAGTGGTTTACAATGGTACTGAAAACCCTTTTTTCAAATCCGGTGAAAACGACCGTGGCGAAGGCTTGAAAGAACTCGCTCAGAAAGGCAATGCCGATGTCCTTGCCGCCGCACTGAAAATGAAAGCGGGTATCAAGAACGTCTACGTCCTCAAAGAACCGGCCAGTACCGTGTTGTTACCTAAAATTGGCGGAAATGCCGGTGGTAAGGTCTCGCAGCCGCTCACGCTCGCGTCCGGCGACCGCATTGCCATTGCCACCATGTATGGTTTCTCCAACGACTGGTTCTTTGCCACAAGCGGTAACGACATTGACGGCAACGCCAGCGGCGATGTCTCGGGAGCTGTCGGGCTATACGACAACGGCACGGCCATCGACCAGTTCCCCGGCGCGGGCATTACGCAATTCAACCTCGCGGGCACACCACTCAATGAAAGCAAGCCCATAGCACCCGTACCCAATCCGAACAAGTTCACAACCTTGCCGGCAATCAGTAACATCATCAAAGTCACATTGCAGTGAAAAGACACATCAATCTCATTTTCTTTTTCATGCTGCTCGGGGGCATCGCCCTCGCGCAGCATGAAGAGGCTCGCAAAAAGCAATACAATCTCGAATCGTCGGGCCTTGCCATTCAGGGCCGTGATCCGGTGGCCTATTTTACCCTGAACAAGGCTTTGGAGGGCAAAAAGGACTTTTCGACCAGCTACAACGGTGTCATTTATCGCTTTGCTTCAAAGCAAAACAAAGACGAGTTTGCGCGTAACCCGACACGTTACGAGCCGCAATACGGCGGCTGGTGCGCATATGCCATGGGTAAGAAAGGCGAAAAAGTAGAAATCGACCCGGAGACGTTCAAGATCGTGGACGGGAAGCTCTATCTGTTTTACAACAAATTCTTTAATAATACCCTCAAAAGCTGGAACCAGGACGAGACACGCCTGAAAACACAGGCCGATCGCAACTGGATGAAGTTTGTACCTTAAAACTTGCAATACCTATGAACAAAGTACTATTCGCCGCGGCATTCATGCTCGCCGCCCACATAACATTTGCACAGAAATCCGAAATTTTCGCGCCGAAAGGAAAGGCTATCAAAGGATATGACGTCGTCGCTTTTTTCAAAGAATCGAGGCCGGTTGAAGGCGCCGACAGCCTTATGTATCACTACAAGGGTGCCGATTGGCTTTTCGCCAGTCGCGCCAATCTAGAAACCTTCAAAGCTGCCCCCGATATGTATGTACCGCAATATGGCGGTTACTGTGCCTACGGAACTTCCCAAGGCCACAAAGCACCCACCGAAGCCGAAACGTGGACGATCGCAAACAACAAATTGTATTTCAATTACAATATGAAAGTCAAGAACAACTGGTCGGAAAAACGGGAAGAACTCATCGAAAAAGCAGATGTACAATGGCCACTCATCAAAGACAAGCAGTGATGAAAACGCAAACACATCCGGGATGGTCGTGGTTGCTGCGGCTGATAGCGGCAGTGATTATGTTGCAGACGCTCTATTTCAAGTTTTCGGCCGCCCCCGAATCCGTATACATCTTTTCGACCGTCGGCATGGAGCCGTGGGGACGTATATTCGTAGGCGTATTGGAGCTGATTGCCTCCATTCTGATCCTCATTCCCCGCACCACCGCCTACGGTGCACTGATCGGCATCGGCGTAATGACAGGCGCCGTTTTCATGCACCTTACCCGGCTGGGGATCGTGGTGCAAAACGACTCGGGCAAGCTTTTTGTTATGGCAGTAATTGTACTCATTACCTGTCTGGTGCTCGTTTACTGGCACCGAAGTAGCATTTCCGGCGTAAAAGCGCGCGACTAACACGTAAACCCAATCTCTAAAACGGGCATTGTTTTTGTCCCTTATTCCAAAACGAACGACATGAACAGGCAACTGACAAAATCAATCAAAGCCGCTTTGGCACAGATCAGCGCAATGCTGGATGCATTGTCCGACGAGCAATACGGGCGTAGCTTGCCCATCCTCTCGGGTGCCTCCCTGGGCGGGCACGTACGCCACGTGATCGAGTTCTTTATCGAGCTCGACCGCGGCTACCGGTCTGGCGATGTGAACTACGACGCCAGGCACCGGGACAGGGCCATTGAACAGCAGCGGGAACTGGCACTGGCCAGGTTGCAAAGGATTGCGATTAGCCTGGACAAAGAAAATAAGGCCCTACTTTTAACAACCGCGACCGACCAAACCTGCTTTCAGGTTGCTACCAACTATGAACGGGAGTTGGTTTACAATCTCGAACATGCAGTGCATCATATGGCATTGATGAAAATCGGCATCGGAACGCTCACCGCGTTGCAACTGCCGGAAAGTTTCGGCGTAGCCAGTTCCACCGTCCGATACCGCCAGGCGCAATGTGCACCGTAACCTACATTCCGACCGGGAAAGGCGCATTCCTGACTTCCAACCGGGATGAACGCACCGATCGCGCTCCCGCGGAGCCGCCCGTAACGCGCTACGCGGCGGCGCCCCTCACCTACCCGAAAGACTCTCAGGCCGGTGGCACCTGGATCGCATTGAAAGGCCAGCGCGACGCTGCTGTGCTGCTGAACGGAGGGTTTCAAAATCATGCGCGCAGGCCTTCGTACAGCAGAAGCCGGGGCCTGGTCATGCTTGAAATCGTTGAAGCAACTGCTCCGGCAGAACGTTTTGAAACAATGGCTTTGAAAGGAATCGAACCCTTTACATTGATCCTGTTCACAGGTGGCCGGTTAATGCGCTGTACCTGGGATGGCAACCGCAAGCATCTGAAAGAACTCGACGCGCATCGGCCGCACATCTGGGCATCGGCGACGCTCTACAATGATGATGCACAACAAATGCGGGCCGCAAAGCTGCAACAGTGGTACGGCAAAACCGCCATCAACATGGAGAGCATTCTGGATTTTCATATCCAAGACGACATCAGGTTCGATGCCGGCCAAAGCTTCAACGAACATCGGGACGCCATGGCTACCGTGAGCGTCACGTCCATCGACCTGACCGGCCCGGAGCCCGCCATGCATTACCACGACCTTCGCACCGGAACAACGTTTGTGACCCGACAGCGCCCGGCGGCCTCTGATGAGCAAACGGCATTTAATAGCTTTCATTGGAAGATGAAGCGCTTCCTGATCCGCCTCCGAAACTGGGAATACTGGCCGCTGGAATGCGTTTACCTGCCCATGGTACCCGCGTGGCTATGGCTGAGCATGAAGGCCCGATCGGTTTGTTTTTTTGGCGCAGCCAATCCTTCCATGCGCTATGCCGGCTTCGCAGGAGAACGCAAGAGCAGGATTTACGCGCTTATGCCCAAAAATACTTATCCTGAAACGCTGTTATGCGCAGCAGGCATCCCGCTGGAAAAAGTACTGGCATTACTGCATAGGTCTTCGTTCAAATTCCCAATAATCGCCAAACCCGATGTCGGCGAACGCGGTGTACAGGTGCAACTCCTGACAACCGAAGCCGATCTTGACCACTATCGCCAAAGCAGCCGGGTCGACTTCCTTTTGCAGCCCTACATCGACTACCCCAACGAAGTGGGCATATTCTATTACCGAATGCCGGGAGAACAAAGCGGGCGCATTTCGGGAATCGTCGGGAAAGAGCTTTTGAGCGTCACCGGGGATGGGATATCTGACATCCTTACCCTGATCATGCAAGACGACCGGGCGATTTTACAGTTACCTGCCCTGCGTGAGTCTCTGGGCGAGCGGTTAAGGTCAGTTCCTGCCATCGGCGAAAAGGTCGGTCTGGTTCCTTATGGCAACCACAGCCGCGGCTCGAAATTCACGGACCTCAGCCATCGCATTACACCGTTACTCACCCGGGTGATCGACCAGATATGCGCCGGAACACCAGGCTTCTATTTTGGTCGGCTTGATATCCGTTTCAAAAGCTGGGCAGCCCTCGAAGCCGGACAGCATTTTTCCATCATCGAACTCAACGGCGCCGCCAGCGAACCGACGCACATTTACGACCCGAAGCATACGTTGTTCTTCGCCTGGAAAGAGATTTACCGGCATTGGAAAATACTCTTTGAAATCAGCATCGCGAATGCGCGTAACGGCACACCGATGATGACGTTCAGGGATGGGCGGGAGATGGTGCGGGAGCATAGGAAGTATTTGAAGTTGATGCAGAAGATGTAATTTAACATTAATAGGTATTTTAAAGAAGGAAGCGGCGCATGCCTTACAACGCATTAGATACCAAATGCATCTATGTAATAAATCAGTTACATCATGCAACGACTAGCACTTCTCCTTCTTCTCTTATGGGCATTTTCCAATTGTAAACGCGATAAAAGCGCAGAGCCACAGCCCCTGCCCGAAGTTGCGGGCATCGTCGGGAAATGGCATCTGGTAGAAACCCGATACACAGCGGGCGACTCTACCGTAGTGAAAAACATGACCAATGAACCACAAAAGGCATTTTCAATACGTTTCGACGGCGTAATGCTGTACGACGGATATGGGTCTTGCTGCGCTACATATGAATATGAAATAAACGGAAATGTATTTAAAGTAAAACCGCAGAAAGATGTGCCCTACGACATAAATTGCGGCCTCGTCGATTGCTTTGCCTGCCCTAAGCTGATTATTACGCAAGCAGGCGATGAAATGACGATTGAGTCATGCTTCGGCGGAATCGATAGATATGTCAGGAAAAAATAGAGGCGTATACCATTCAGAGTTATACACCGAACTTCTTAACAGGCGTTCTACAAACACCGCGCCAACCGTTCGCTAAGAACCTACTCAACACACTCATTTCCAGTCTGATATTTTCTTAATTTGTGCACACCGCACCTCGCGGGTTACTTTCCTTCTGCATGATCTGTGACTCAAACTTCTACGCTCATGAAGCACGGCCATTGTTACCTCGCATTGATTGTCCTCCTTTCATCCTGTTTCAAAAAGAAGGAACAATCTGAAAAACCGGCGTCCGACAACGCGGCGCGGATTACGGTTTGTTACAATCCCAAAACCACCGATGCCGAGTGGTACAGTTCGGGCAAAAAGGCGCCTATGCTCGATGGATTGAAGGGCATTGATTTTAAGATTACCACTTCCAGCCCGGAGGCGCAGGCCTACTTTAACCAGGGGCTAATGCTCTCCTACGGTTTCAATCACGCCGAGGCGGCCCGGTCGTTTTACCAGGCCACCCGGCTCGACTCGACCTGCGCGATGGCCTATTGGGGTTATGCCTACGTGCTCGGCCCTAACTACAATGCGGGGATGGAATCGGACAATTTCCAGCGGGCCTGGGCAGCCACCCAAAAAGCGCAGCAGCTGGCAGCCTCGTGCACACCCAAAGAAAAAGCGTTGATCGGCGCGTTAGCCACGCGGTACACGGAAACTCCCCCCACCAACCGGGCGCCGCTCGATATCGCATTCGCGGACGCGATGAAAAAGGTGTATAATCAGTTCCCTTCCGATCCCGATGTTGGCGCGTTATATGCCGAAGCGCAAATGGACCTGCACCCGTGGGATTTGTACGATAAGAAAACGAAAGCAGCCAAATCCTGGACGCCGGCGCTACTGGCCGTCCTGGAAAGCCTGCTGAAAAAGAACCCGCGGCATCCGGGCGCGCATCACCTGTACATACACGCTGTGGAGGCCTCCGCCACGCCCGAAAAAGCGTTAGTGTCGGCGGCATTACTCGACTCGCTGGTTCCTGGGGCGGGCCACCTGCTTCACATGCCGTCGCATATTTACATCCTCACCGGCGACTATCATTTGGGCTCGCTTTCCAATGTAAGTTCAGTCGAGGCGGATAGCAATTACATCACCGCGTGCCATGCGCAAGGCGCCTACCCGCTCGCCTATTTTCCGCACAATTACCACTTCCTGGTGGCTACCGCTGCCCTCGAAGGTAACTCCAATCTGGCCTGGCTCGCCGCACGGAAAGTACAGCATTACACCGCTAAGGAGGTAATGCGCCAGCCCGGCTGGGGCACGCTCCAGCATTATTATACCATCCCTTATTATGTAGCCGCAAAATTTTCGATGTGGGATACGCTGCTGGCCGAACCCAGCCCGGGCAAGGGCCTGGTTTATCCGCGGGCAATCTGGCATTATGCAAGGGGAATGGCGTTTTTGGGCAAACATGACCTGCCTCATGCGCAGGAAGAAATGAAGTCGCTCACGGCATTGGCCGCCGACACGACCCTGAAAGATATCACGGTCTGGAACATCAACACTTCTGTGGATCTCGTGCAAATCGCCTCCAAGGTATTGTCGGCCGGGATTGCCGCACAACAAAACCAGCTCGACAAATCGGCCGCCTTGCTCCGCGAGGCCATTGCCCTGGAAGATAACCTCAACTACAACGAGCCGCCCGACTGGTTTTTCTCCGTCCGGCACCACCTCGGAGCTGTGCTTCTAAAAGCCGGGAAAAATGCCGAGGCGGAGCGCACCTATCGCGAGGATTTGCAGACCTGGAAGAAAAACGGCTGGGCTCTGATTGGCCTGTACAATGCTTTGTTAAAACAAAAAAACAACAGCGAAGCGCAGGCGGTCAAATCCGCGTTTGATAAGGCCTGGGCGCATGCCGACATTAAACTTGCGGCATCATCCGGCATTGCAGATTAGAAATTTGAAGCAGGGATGGGTTTTTAGAGTGCAAAGCCGATCCCTGCTTTGGCTTGTAGTTCTGCATAATTGACCTTGAAAACACGTTTCTGCATACTACCGCCGGAATAGCTGACCGTCGCGTCGAAGTAAAGTTTGTTGAACAGGCGCTGCTGATAACCGGCCAAAACCCCAGCCGACGTGTTCCAGAAACTGTAGACATACCGGCCACCCGTCACATAATCCCGGTAAACGCTCCGATCATAATTATATGCGAACCGCGAGCCTGCATATAGTCCCGACAAATTATCTGAAGCTTTCCCTTTTCTCACCTGGCGTTTTTGCAGATAGTACCAACGCAACTGTGCTTCTCCAACCGTCGGTAGTGAATAACCTCCATATGAAGAGTGGCTGGTTTCATTCCCGATGCTCAAATTGACCGACAGCGGACTCTTCCCCAATTTCCGTTCATAACCAACCTCCATCCGAAGCAACTGATTGTTAAGCCCGATATTCACTTCGGGTAACCTGATTTTGAAATGCTGTTTTACGAAATAGTCGCAATGCAGTACGTCACATAAAGGGCCTGAGCCATTTCGCTTCCAGTCGCCGAATGCAAGCCCCAGCACAGAGCGGGATGCAATCACCGCATTCCTGGTAGTAAAGCCTGGCGGTTCGATGTAGCCCACGCCCCAAAGTGACAAATACGGAGTTACGTAATAGATACCCAGCGAGAAATCGAGAAAACCATTGGCCAGAAAACGACTTTGAAAGCCATATGTAATACTGAAATGCTGCCTGGGACGGTCACTCTGTATGGCGGCAAGTGATCTTTCATACGCGATCCCCAGATAACTTCCACTGAAATTATTCGCACTTTGCTGGCGTTCAATCCGCTTGTTCATTTCAAAATACCACCTGCTCCCAATACTCGCAAACATATTTCTTCCACTCAATTGCCGTTCAAAACGATCAATGGTGATGACGCTCCCCAGCCGGTTGGTCCGCGAAGTAAGTGTAGCTTCCAACGATAGCGCAGGTAATACCTTGTATTCAAATGCCGCACTAAACCCAATACCATTGTAAGCCATTGAAGAATACCCCAGCTTGAACATCTTCCGCGTCGGAACTTTGGTCATGAAAACATTCTCATAGCGGTCGATAAACCGCTGCTCCACCACAGGGCTATTCTCTTCCGTAAATGTGACGGAAGTAGTGTCCTGAGCGAACGACCGGATGGCGCATGCCACCAACAGCATTAATAGACGTAAAAGTTGACGCATTGATTAGCTGAAATACAAACCCGCCGCGCATGACCCAGGGGTTAGCATAAAGAGGCTATCGGTAACATCAATCGTTGTATGAAGTTAAAATAAATGTTCGACGCAAGGTCAGGTATATATATAAATAAATTATATACATTTGAGCACTTTAGCAACAACCCGCATGATCCGCCGCTTAATCGCCCCCACGCTGATACTCATACTGCTTTGTAACAGGATTTCCATTGCCCAGCCCCAAAAGCTGAAAGGGATCTGGATTTCATCGCAGCTGGAAATGATTGAGATCCTGCACACCGGCAAAGACTCCGTCAATTACATGTGCAGCAGGGAATTGAAAGAAAATTTCTTCCATTTGTTTATTCACGGCGATACATTGAGTTATCAATCGAGATACACGGCTTCTTCTACAAAGAATCAGGTAGAATACGTAGATCGTTACGATCTGAAAATTATCACCAGCAACGATTCCATATTAATCGTGGAGCCTATATCCGATTTTTCGAAAGCCTTTTTTTGGGACAAACCTTCCATCACCCTGCGAAAGAAAGAGTACCTCACAGATCGGACAATTTCTTTTGAAAAACTGGTTTATCACTCATTCTTTGGAGGAAGCGCCCCGCATATATCGCTGCAAGTCGATAGTGCCAGGAATCTTTACGTGCATTTTCGAAATGAATATGGGGACAAAACGATGCGAAAAGGTACCTATTCGGCTGTGCTGGACGACGATACTTACAACAAACTCATTTACCAACTCCGGAACGCCCAACTCCAGGCACTCCGGTTCGGTAATTTCAAAGGCGCCGATTCGGCCATCACCACGCTGATCGTCTATTTCAACGGCAAGCGCAAGCACCTGAAAAGCATTGCCCCACCCCGCGTCTCCCGTGATCTTCTTAACTTCATCGGCCAACAACTGGCCGGCTATCCCGGCCTGAAACCCACCACCGGCACCCAGGAACTCGAATGGCCGTGATACATTGCTGGAAATAAGGAGGAAAGGGAAGAAGGAGGAAAGGGAAGAAGGAGGAAAGGGAGGAAGGAAGAAAGGGAGGAAGGAATGTCCCGTCCTCCTTTCTCCCTCTCCTCCCTCTCCTCCCTCTCCTCCCTTTCCTCCCCTTCCTCCCCTTCCTCCCCCTTCTTCCCTTCTTCCCTTCTTCCCTCTAACGACTAAACGTCAATAGCGTCGTACACGATTACCTTGTCCCACAGGTGGCTGCAATCCTTGATGAACTTCTGGTGGATCGGGTGATCCTGGTAGGTTGCCTGGCCCGCAAGGTCTTCGAAAAACATGAGCTCCGACACCGCCCAGCTATTGTCTACAACGTCCCTTTTCTCCGTGCTCGCCACCACCCCGATGCGAAGCTCCTTGATCGCCTCGATCTTCCGCAGGGTTTTCAACCCTTCGATGATCCGGTCACGATCGGCCACCGAACCAGGATTTTTAAGCCAGAAAAATACATGATGAACCAACGGAGTTTTGCTCTTCGCCGGGGAAACTGGTGCCGCTACCGAAGCCGCAGCACCTGCTGCAATGGCGGCAGAGCTTGCAATGAATTTACGACGGGAATTTGTCATAGTAAGTGTTGAGATATAATGAAGAATAAAAAATGGCGTATTCGACGCAAATAACGGGGTTTTAAAATTTAAACCGTTTATCAGTTATATGAATTTATGCGCGTTTCTTGCTTTTACATTCTACAAAACACGAGAGATAAAAAGGTCAGGATCACGCGATAGAAGAAATCTTGTCTATACTTAGTTACTTACTAACTTTGTAAAAACAAACACTTTACACATGAGCTTCTTTTCCTTGCTTCGTTTAGCCTCAATGGCAGCTATTGTTCTTACCTCTACGGCATTGTCGTGTCAGGATCATCATATTCCAGACCCTGATCCTGTCTCAAATTGTACCCGCATTAACGGTACTCCGCGAGCAGTGGATTGTGAATTTGAAATTACCGAAGTCGCATTTTACAGGGGCTCAGTTTCAGATGCGAACCTGTATGGAAAGGTTACACCAAATGATTCCAATCTCGTAATAAAGGAGCAATTCAAGTACGAATTTGTTGCCGGCTCTGCCAGTTCGCTCTTTTCGATTGGACTTATTGCAAAGATTACGGTCAAGCGTATAGCACCCGCCCCAGCAGGATCCAATAAATATATATTTCGGTCGACGATTCAATCTTTCAAGGACCCCCGTTTTCCGGAAAGGGAGGTAGACAGCCGATTCGGCTTCCTTCTTGATGAAGATAATTATGATCTAGTTGCAATAGACGTGCCCGTCGGAGGGACATTTACGTATAACGATATGATGGCAGGTTTCCAAGGCCAATACACCACCGACAGAACTACCGGCTTATTTGTCTACCCAGTAAATCCTACCTGGGTTACTGTTCAGAACGTTGAAACATCCAAGAAGCTCAGAAACGCACCATACAGTTATACGCTTTTCCGGGATCAAGCAGAAGCAAGGCTAAAATTCGTGCCCAAAGTTATTGCATCTCGGGTTTAGTAACACCAGGAGTGGGCTTTCGTCCGCTTCTGCATTAATTCTCCTACCCGGGTCGCTGCCTGGCTCGATTTTTGCAAGGAATGATCGCATTAAAGCGCGACTATATGAACAAGGATGGCACAATCATAATCATAGAAGATGATACGGACGATCAATTCATACTGGAACAGGTCTTTGACGAGCTAGGGTACCCCAACGAGATCATTTACTTCCCCGATGGGCAATCTGCCTTGGACTACCTACTTGGCGACATACCTCCACCATTCATCATCCTTTCCGATATTAACTTGCCGAAGCTGGACGGGTTGTCATTGCGGAAAAAACTGCAGACTGATGCAGCGATCAATCTGAGATGCATTCCCTACCTGTACTTCACTACCGCCCTTAACCAACAGGCGGTTATTGACGCTTACAGTTCGTCCGCACAGGGATTCTTCGTAAAACCTGCCAAATTCGAAGATATAAAGGACACTATAAGCTTGATTGTGGACTATTGGAAGAAGTGCGCTGCTCCAAATAATTTTTGATCAGGCACTGAAATAGCAACATCCCTTCTGTGAAAAAGTGACTCTTCACATCAATCCGACAGATATAGACTGGATTTAAATAATGAAAAAAAAACCACTTTGATATTTGACTGATTTATCATTAGCTTACTGAGAATTACAACCTCACCTCTCAATGGCCCGATATTTACTTTTCCTTATTCTCTTCTTTATCCTCTCCTGTAAAAAAGACAAGGACCCCGCCCCTGATCTAACCCGCGATCTTGTTGGAGTTTATCAGACTAAAAACTCTCAGGAGCTGTTTGATAAAATCAACGCGACTATTACAGTTCGTTGGACAATTGACAAGCTCTCAGAAAAAAAGATTCGGCTGACACATGATGAGGAAACGATTTTCGAAGGCGACGGATGGCAGGAATATTTCGATTCAATACCTCCCAGAAAGGTAATTTTTGACAATATTGAATTGACCGATCCAAGCAAATTCCAAATAAAACAGAAGGTAGAATCAACAGTCGACGGCGTGGTTCAATCATCGGATATCGAAATCACAGCCGAGCTCGCAGGCAAGCACCTGGCGGCTAACATTAAAGAGACCTTCGAAGGAGGTAGTTATCAGGGTGATGTTTTGTTGAAAAGACAATAGGATTTCGATTTATATTATTGTTTTACCCCAATGAACCGAAAGCTTCGTTTCGAACGATCAAGAAAATGATAGCTTCCGGTCATTTCTAATGTATCTTTCCGGTATTCTCCTGTCGCGCTTACACGTAAGTCGCTTCCATCCCGAACATCATAAATACTAAATACCAAAGGGTCGTTCTTATCGATAACCAACTTGGTGGCAACGCTGTCGAAACCAATTACAAAACCGTCCTCTTCACCTAACACCACTTCAAAAGTCGCCGGATCGCTAAATGGTACCTGCCCGGAAACTGGAAAATTTGTAGGATAAAAGCTACCTGCCATCGTACCGCTGTATTTACCAGAAATATCTTGTTTCTCGGGGTCTGTTGATTCCTTTTTACAAGAAATTATTACTGTCAACATCGAAAAGAAAAGGAGTCGCTTCATTTCAGTCTAATTTTAGTGAAAGATCAGGCTAAAAACCGAATTTAATAAGTAACCGTTAAATTATTTATCAATTACCTATTCCACAATACGCTTTAATCGGTTTTTTTGTTGAGCAATCTTTCGAATAGCTTCCCTCATTTCCCCCACTCCACATTCTTAAATACAATCGCCTTGTACCCATCCCTTTCGTAGAGCACGCCGATCGTATTTTTCCCCGTACTGACAATATCCGAATAGGCCGTAAAATCCTTTTCGCCTGCGGTGCTTTTGTCTACTACATAACTTTTCTTCCAGCTTTTGCCATCGTCGAAACTGATGCGTAAGGTCAGGTTATCTCTCATTTTAGTGTCGGCCGCGTTGCAGAATGCCAGAATGTTTTTGCCCTTGCTTCGGCCGAGGGTCAGGATGCTGCCTTCGCACACCGGGTCGGGCAGGTTGTGGTCAAAAAAGGTGGTGTCCCATTTGGCGCCGCCGTCGGAACTGGTTGCGACGATCCTCGCGCGTACGTCACCCTTCTGATTGCGCGCGTTGAACATCAGGCGCCCGCCCGAGAGCTCGGCGGCTGTCGCCTCGTTACCACCCTCGACGGGAATGGTCTCACTGAGTTTGAAAGTCTTGCCGTGGTCGTCGGAGTAAAATCCGTGGGCCTGGTAGTCGGCAAAATTGCTCTTGGGAGCGCCTGCGCTGTGGTTGGCGGCAATGTAAATGCGGCCTTTGTATGGGCCTTCGGCCAGCTGCATGCCGTGGCCGGGCGTATTGGCATAGCTCCGCCAGTCGTCGGGGAAATTGTAGGCAGCATTTACGGCCGGTTGTTTGGGCCGGTGTACCTGCGTGGTAATGTTCACGGGGGCGTCCCAGGTGGTGCCGCCGTCGGTCGAGGTTTTGTACCATACTTCGCGCAGGCCCTTCCCTTTTCGTACTTCGCCTTCATGGTTATTGCCCGTATTGAAAAACAGGAACAACCGTCCTTTTGGGAAAACGGGGTCGCTCAGGTCCATGACGGGCGCCGGGTTACCAGCCTGCAAATCGTCATAGCTGGCAACTACCTGGATTTCCGACCAGGATTTGCCGCCGTCTCGGCTGCGTTTCATCACAATGTCGATATCCCCGAAATCGCCGCTGCCGCCTACCCTGCCTTCCGCAAATGCAAGCAGCTCGCCCCCGGGCATACGCACGATGGCAGGTATACGAAACGACTTATAGCCGTCATTTCCCGACACAAAAACCGGGGTTTGGGCCACGGCAAAATAACTTACGGCTATCAGCTTAGCCAGCAGAACATATTTCAATAATTTCATAATCAACACTTTATTTTTTTTAAATCCAAAACCTCCCCTACCTGTTCTTTCCCCGTCAATGACGCCAGCAGCTGCATGCAATACCATTCCTGCCGCGGCAAATGGAACGGTCCTTTGAACAAATTGCCCTTCGCACCCTGCGCTACCGAGCCGTCGCGATGCAGGTAGCCGAACCATTCGCCATGTTCCTGATCGTGGAAATGGCGGTATGCGTAGTTATGCACCAGCCGGTGCCATTCCGCATATTTGGCATCGCCTGTCAGCGTATAAGCAAGCAAGGTAGCGATGATGGTCTCATTGTGCGGCCACCAAAATTTCATATCCTGCCAATATTCCTGCACGGGCCTGTCGTAAACATCCCTGAAATAGAGAATGCCGCCGTACTCGGTATCCCACCCGCGTTCCCACATGTAATCGAGCATTTTGCAGCCGAGCGCAATCAGCCGGGGATCATTATTGCGATGTTTCGCCTCGTGCAGGATAAACCACGCACCTTCAATGGCGTGGCCGGGATTGAGCGTGCGGCCATCGATATGGTCGATAATGCTGCCGTCCGGCGCCACCTGTTCCATCACGCAACGAATATCGTCTTTCACAAAATCCCGTTCGATTTCAGCGATAAAACCATCGATCAACGCATCGCAGCGTGGGTCGCCGATGGTCTCGCGGAGTTGCTGGGCGGTATTCATGAGGATCATCGGCACGCCTATACCCTTGGCCGGGCGCGTACCGGTGAATTTTGGTTCAAGCATGCCCGGCACCGTCGCATATTCGATGCATTTCCCGAACAGCTCCCGGGCCCTGTCGGCCGCTTCCGCGCTCCCGCTCGCTTTCGCATAAGCCGCATTCGCGATGACGGCGAATGTTTCCGAGAAAAAATAGCGTCGTTTCCGGATCGGTTCGCCCGCGCGGGTCATATGAAAAAACATGCGGCCGTCGGTATCGAAACAGTATTTGTTCATAAAATCAATGCCCGATTTCGCACCTTCCAGCCACTCCTGCCGCGGCTCCACGGTATTATACAACGTGGCAAGCAGCCATGCCGCCCGGCCATGGAACCATACCGACTTATCGTCATCGAGCAAAGCCCCGTCGCGGTCGCGCATGAAAAGGTAGCCGCCATGTTCCGCATCGAGCGACCTCGGAAACCAGAATGGCAGCGTGTTACCGAGCAATTGATTCTTATAAAATGCGTGCAGACTTTCGAGTTCTGCCGGGTTATAGTTCATGGTTTTAAGTTAATGTACTGAAATAGAAAAAGTCGCTGCCGGCAATCCGGCCTCGTTGTACAAATTGGCCCTTGTAAATGGCCGGTAGGCATACAGCACCGTTTGGACGGCCTCGCCCGCAGGCAAAAGGATCCGCACGCGATTGTTCGAAAGCACTGCCTGTGCCGGCATGCGTTTGCCGCTTTTCGTAAGCAATTCGAAGCCCATCAGCGGTTCGTTATTCGGCGTTCGCAGCTTTTGAGCCGATGTAAAATCCAGAAAAACACCGTCTATTCCCAGCGTAGCTTTCGAGATCACCGGGCCGTTGGCTATGACGGGCTTGCCATAATGCCCCCGCAACGCGAGCAGCGCCAGCCGCTCCCCTATCTCCTTTTTCCGAACCGGATGCACGTCCAGGGAGTCTCCCAAATCGTAGCTCACCGCCATGCCCGAATGGGAGATTTTGTCCAGCATTTGCCGTTGTGAATCCCGGAATTCGGGCCAGTTGGGCCGCTCGATGCCCGAAAGCTGCACATAGTAAAATGGCAATGCATTGCCCAGGCTTTGCCGCCAGCTTTTCACGAGCATTTCAAAAAGTGCCTCATGCAGTGTTACATTGTGCACATTACTTTCGCCCTGGTACCAGATGATCCCCGCAACCGGGAAGTCGGTCAACGGCGCGATACCCGCCTGGTAATTATAGCCCGGTTTAAATGGGTGCCGCTGATCCGCCGACTGCGCCTGTCTCGTATTCACGCCGGCGCGCTCGCGGCACCATTCCATGATCTGCCCCGAATGCTGCCAATCGGAGAGCATTCCGGCAAAGCGGCTGTCGCGGGCGAGCACTTTTTCATCGATCCACGATTCCGTAGGCGAGCCGCCCACAGCCACCTGAATGAGGCCAATGGGCACATTTTCTGACGCCGCGATTTGCTGACCAAAATAGTAAGCCACCGCCGAAAACGCCGCCGCGGAATTCACGTCCGGCGTTTTCCATTCCCCTTTGAAAAAATCGTAGCGGTTAACCCTCGCCAGCGTTGCCGAGTCCCACGCAATATCTCCCCACGGCACCGAGCCGCGGAATTTCAACAGCCTGATATGCGGGTTAAATTTTCCCTTTTTCAACTCCTCCGGCCCGGTCGCGGCGTTTTTCAACTGGAAATCCATATTCGACTGGCCCGAGCAAAGCCACACATCGCCGACGAGAATGTCGTTCAAAACCACTTCCCTATGCGCGCCGGAGACCGTCAATGCGTAGGGGCCGCCGGCCTTTTGCGCGGGAAACACCACTTTCCACTTCCCTTCCGTGTCCGCGGCAGTTTCCCGGCTCATTCCCTGGAAACCTACACGCACCTTCTCGCCTGCGCGCGCACGGCCGTAAATATGCACCGGTTTATTCCTTTGCAGCACCATATGGTCGGTAAAAACGGCCGCCAGCGCGAGGCTGTCACTCGCCGGGCTTTGTGCACGGGTAATGCCGGCACCAGCTATCAAAATCAGTAAACCAAACAGGGTCCGGAAGCTCATTTATAAATCGTTAGGCCCGACAAATCACGTTCAACGGGCATCAGCAAACTTAAAAAGTAACCAAATACCACACAGCTCACCAACCCGGTGCATGCGTACATCAGCAAATGGATGTTGGTATATTGCTGAATCAGCAGCTGGGTAATGCAGCTGAGCGCCATTCCGGCCATCACGCCATTGCCGCTGGCTTTGGTAGTAAAAATCCCCAACACAAATGCCCCGCCAATGCATCCTGTGAACAACCCGAGAATGGTATTGAACCGATCCCAAAGCGAGGAAACGCCTTTATGCGCCATGTACAAGGCAATGCAAGTCACAAAAATGCCGAGCAGCAAGGTAGCGGCCCGCGCGAAAAACAGCGTTTGCTTAGGGGTAACGGCCGGGTTCAGTTTTTGGTAAAAATCGGTGGTGAGCAGCGTGGCGGTGGAGTTCATACTGGCTTCGGTGCTGCTCATGGCGGCGGCGAAAATACCGGCGATCAGCAAGCCCGACAGCCCCGCAGGCAACTGGCTCACAATGTACCACGGGAAAATATTATCGACATTATCCAACGCCATATTCACTTTCTCCGGCTGCTCGCGAAAGAAAAGGAACAGCAGCGTACCAATCGAAAAGAATAACAGCGTAGAAGGCAAGGTGAGCCACGCGCCCAGTTTCAGGCTCCGTACCGACTCGGTTTCGGATTTGGTGGTCAGGTAACGCTGCACGGTGGTTTGGTCGGTGCCGTAAGTGAGCAGGTTAATGGCCAGCCCGCCGATCACCACCACCCAGAAAGTAGGCTCGGTAAAATCGAAGCGGAAGTCGAATACTTTCAGCTTTTCGGATTGGACCAGTACCTGCTTCGCAGCGCCCCAGTCATCCATCTGGAACGGCAGATAAAAAAGGCAGAACAATGCACCGGCGGCCAAAATCAGCACCTGGATCACCTCTACCCAAATCACCGCTTCGATCCCGCCTTTGACGGTGAAGAAAATGCTGATCGCCCCGATCATGATAATGCATACATTAATATCGATGCCCGTCACCAGCGTGAGGGCGATGCTCGGCAGCAACACCACAATACCCATCCGCCCGAGTTGTAGCAGCACGTACAGTGCCGACGCCAGCATGCGCGAGCCGGTATTGAACCGCTTGCCCAGGTATTCGTAAGCGGAGGTGACGTTCAGCCGGCGGTAAAAAGGAATGAAATACCCCGCTACCAGCGGCATCACCATGATGATCGTCATCAAAAGGAAAAAATACGTCCAATCGGTGGCGTAGGTTTTGGCGGGAATACCCATAAAGGTAATTGCACTAAGCTTCGCCCCGAAAATACTGATCCCGGCAGCCCATTGCGGAATGCGCTCGCCGCCCTTGAAATAATCGTCGGTATTGCTGGTTTTTCCCGTAAAAAGAAACCTCCCGGCCGTCATGAGCAGGAAACAGACCAGCAGCACCACCGAATCGACCCAGGAAAACGACGACTGGCTCCGCACGCTCCCGCGTGTGACCACGGGCGTACGAACGCCGGGTTTCACCTCTCCGCTCGGAATGAGAATCTCTTCTCCGGCTTTCACGGCAGTGGTAGTTACCTGTGCGGCCCCGGGCAGCTCGCCGATCTTCGCCCAGGCATCGGTAATGGTGTTGTAGAGGTAAATGTCCTTACTGAAACCGGGGTGTGCCTGCAACAGAGCCACTTTTTCCGCTTGAAGGCGCTGTTTCTCGCCGTCGGTTTGCGCCGCGGCAATGCGGGCATTATAGGTTTCGATCCGGTTGAATGTGTCCCCTTTATCGCCTCCCAGCAAAACAATATAGGAAGCCCCGTTGGCTACGCCCGTTCCCGCCGAGAGGTTGGTGGGCGTTGTACCGTCACTGATCCCCGCCCGCTGCGCCCATTCGCGTTTGGCCGGGTCGTAGCAAAAATTGGTACCGTGCAAATCGCTGATGCCTCGCGCGGTGGCGCTGCGCCCGCCCAGTACATACACGCACGAAGCCTTTCCATTGCTTTGCACCACCGCCACCGAATGCGACATTGCCACAGGTAATGCCGGCAATGTTTGCCATTTCGGCTTCGCTTCCGACAAATCCAGCGCAAAGAAGCCGTTGGAAGGCTTCCCGGCATGCTCGCCGCCAGCCACGTAAACCACATTCCCCAGGCTGGCAGCGGCCGCATTGGCGAGCGGGACCGGCAGGGCCGGAAGCGGCTTGAAATCCACCTGCTTCCGGCCCTCATTCCATTGCATCAGGAACACCTCCTTGCTCGTACCCGCCTCGTTTTCACCGCCTATGCACACAATACCCTGCGCAACCGAAACGCTCGCGCCATAGGCTGTCTTTTGTTTCAAAAGCGGGTTCACCGCCTGGATCCACACATAAGACGAGCCGCTTTTTTTCAACACATAAATGCCGTCGTGGTAGGCCTTCCGCCCACCTTCCCACGGCATACCGGCGGGAAAATCGGCGCCGCCGGCGATCAGTAACGCGCCATTGTGCCAGCCGGTAAAAGCACCGGCCACGCCCAGGCTGGCGGCCTCCGGAGCCGTGCCGGGTGCGGGAAGGCTGGCAGCCACCGACCAGTCGATCCGGTTCGAGAGCGTATCGCCGGCCAAAGCGTTATCGGGCCACATCAGATGTAAGCAGATTAGGATACAGAAAAGGTTGATCTTGCAAAACATTAAAATGTGTTTTTGGCCAAAATCCGGCCCGATTTATACGAATCAAAATCCAGCGCAGCCACATCGGCGGTGAACTCCTCGAACTGCCCGTCGGTCATGTTCCGCACCGGCAACCTGAACTGCCCGCAATCCATTCCAACGAGCTTCATATAGCTCTTACCCACCGAAATACCTCCATATTTACCTAAAAGCCGGATCATATCGATCGATTGCTGCTGTAAAGTGGCGGCGGTATCCATCCGGCCCTTCTCGAATGCCTCCATCAACCGGTGGTAGAGCGGCGCAGCGTAGTTGAAAGTGCTGCCTACCGCGCCTTTCGCACCGATCGCCAGCGCCGAAAGCATATTCTCGTCGCGGCCCCAAAGCATATCGTACCGGCCATTGCGGAAGTTAAGGCAAGATTGAAAATCCATAAAATCCTCGTGGGTATACTTGATCCCCGCAAAATTGGGAACCCGCCCGTCGATAGCTTGCAGCAGATCGTACATTGCAAATCCGACGCCCGTCAGCACGGGAATGTGGTAATAATAAAACGGCATTTCGGGCACGCTCGCGGCGATGGCAATAATACACTCGGCCAGCATTTCCACATTAGCCGGCTTGAAATACGACGGGCTCGTAAACGACACCGCGTCCATGCCCACACCCGCGGCGTGCCGGGCGAGGTCGATGCAATCCGCAATGCAGGTACCGCCCAGCAGGGGCATCACGGTGAATGCCGGATCACCCGCCGCACAGGCCGCCCAGGCTTCGGTCACGAGTTTTTTCTCGCGGAGGGTCAGCGATACGCCCTCGCCGGTGGAGCCGCAGATGAATGCGCCGCTGACGCCATTATGTTTCAAAAACTCGTAGTAAGCCGGGATAAGATCGGTATTGAGGCTGCCGTCGGCCTTCATAGGGGTGAATGGAGCCGCAATAAGGCCCTCCAAATGTAAATTCATGAATGTATCGGTTAAAAAAAAGAAACTCAGTTAGGTCGTGCGGTGCTGTAACCCGGCGTCTGCGTCACGAGGGGGTCGTTGGTCCATACGGCAGCCTCGATAGGCCAGAGAACCCGGTAACCCTGCGTGGCCTTATCCAGCACGCCATAGGGATGCGCCGCACTCTTGAATACCAGCGGCTCGCTGCCGGATTTCATACGCCGCAGATCATACCAGCGCTTGCCCTCGTGTACAAACTCCCACGTGCGCTCGTTGAAAATCGCCAGTTCGTTCGCATCTTTTCCGGCATTCACGAACGGCATCGGGTCCTTGCCCCCAAAAGCACGGTCGCGCACGGCCTGGATGTAGGCCGAAGGATCGCCGCCCTGCGCATTGATGATCTCCGCCAGCATCAGAAGCCGGTCGGCCTCGCGGTATACCGGCCAGTCGTCGGAGAAATAGCGTTTGTTGGCGTCGATGGTGCCGAGGAACTTCACCAGCGCAGTATTCCTGATGGTCGGTACGAAGGGCGTCACGTCGGTATTGACCTTGTAATAGTCATAGAAAGTGGCATTCCGGCGCGTATCGGCAAGGTTGTATGATTGGAATAATTCAAAAGTATAGGCATACCGCTGAATAACCTGCTGCGAGTTCGTTGCAGCCAGCACGAGCGGGTCCACCAGGAAATTACCCACACCGGCACTCGCGGTCGAGTCTTTGTAATGCAGCCCGTTCATATTAAATGTAGAATAGGTATAGGCCGCCACGCCACTCATTTCAGCCTCTCCCACTTTGTACCGCACGGCAAAAATCACCTCGTTGTTGTTCTTTTGGTTGTAGGCAAATACATTGGCAAAAACGGGCAGCAGGCTGCTTCCGGTCACCGCTTCCAATGCCGTTTTGGCCTCGGCAAGATCGGCGGTTTTCCCGTACACCTTCGCCGTCCAGAGCAGCACCTCGCCTTTCAGCATCCGGGCCGCATTGGGCGACCATTGACTTTTGTCGCCGGCTGCCGCCTGCGTGCCGAAAAGGCTCACGGCCTTGTTCACATCGGCCTTCACGGCGTTCGCCACATCCTCTTCCGTAGCCCGGGCCTTGCGGAGTAAAACTGCGTCGGTCGTACCATTCAGTACGTCGGCTTCGAGCACGAGCGGAACGCCGCCGTAAGTGCGCAGCAAATGGAAGTAATAATAGGCACGCATGGCATAAGCCTGCCCCAGCAGGTAACTTTTGCGGGTTTCGGACAGGAACCCGATGCTCTCTACCTTTTGGATAAATAAATTGATCTGCAAAATCGGGCCGTAAAAACCGGCCCAGCTGCTCACGCCCGACGAGGTTTCCTCCAACCGCTGCTCGATAACCGGCAGTTCATTGAGCGACGTCGCCTGCCTGTCGACATTGCTGTACGTGCCGCCGCGCATTTCGCCCAGGCGCAGGAACTGGAACTGGTTATCGCGGAACTGTTTGTGCAGGCCCACCATGAAATTGCTCACCTGGGCTTCGTTCTGCCAGAAATTACTGTTTCCGAAATAGTCCTCGGGCGCGAGTTCGAGCGCATCCTGGCAGGAGGTTGCCAGTACCGACAATACGGCCCAGCAGATATGGAACATGATCTTTTTCATGCGGTTAGAATGTGAGGTTAACACCAAGGATAAGGGATGTAGGAATAGTATAGGCGCTGTTCTGGCTGCCGGTTCGCTCGGGTAATGCCAGCATTTTGTTGGTCAGGTAACCGAGGTTCTGCCCGGTGGCGGTAATATTCAATCCAGCCAGTTTCAGTTTTTGAAGCAAAGCAGAAGGAACGGTGTATGTCAACGACACTTCACGGAATGCCAGGTACGACGAGTTCACCCAGAACATGCTGCTCGGCCGGTCGAAATTCTTGGAATTGAGCTGATCGGCCCACGTGTAGCGGGGATACTTCGCATTCGGGTTTTCGGGCGTCCAGGTATCCTTCACCAGGTCCGTTGCATTGAACTCGCCCTGCGCACTGGCAAGCGACCAAAGGTGCTGGAAATCCATCTGGATATGGCCCAATGCAAAATCCATTCGGGCAAAGAGCGACAGATTCTTCCAGCGTACCTGCATATTGACGCCTCCCGTCCACCTCGGAATCGAGCGCCCAAGCGACACCATGTCGCGGGTGTCGATCGTATCGTTGTTATCGAGGTCTTTCCACATCATATCGCCCAGCTGAGTGGCGATGTAGGTGGTACGGCTAAGGCCTTTGGAGGAGATCATTGCCTCGCTCGCTACGCGCTTACCGGCCGCGCCGTTGTATTGCACCTCGCCGGCGGCGATATCAATCTTGTTGTATTTCGACAGATCTTCCGCATTACGAATAATGCCGTCGCTCACATATCCGAAAACTTCGCCATACTCCTGCCCTTCCTGCAAACCACCCGCCCAGATGGTTTTACCCGATTTCGGGTCGTAAATGCGCTGGCCACCCTGACGGTTGTTCTCATTGCCGTTGAAAGGCAGTTTCAGCACCATATTCTTGTTCCAGGCCGCATTCGCGCCGATCTGCACGGTGAAGTCCTTTTTCTGAACCGCCTTGAAAACACCTTCCAGCTCCACACCCCGGTTGCGCATGCTGCCGTTGTTGGTACGGATGCTCGAAATACCCGCCGAAGTAGGCAGGATCACGCTCGCGATCTTGTCGGTGGTCACGCGGTTGTACACAGCGATGTTGGTCGTGATACGGTTGTTGAAAAAGCCCATTTCCACGCCGCCTTCCACGGTATTGCTTTTTTCCCACTTCAAATTAGGGTTCGCGACACCCGTTTGCAGGAAGCCGATAGACCCGTTGTAAGCCGTTTGCGAGCCATAGGAACCCTGCAATTCATACACACCGATGCCGTTGTTGGTACCAATGCCGATGTTCCCGTTTTTGCCATAACTCGCACGTAGTTTCAGGAAAGACAGCCACTTTTGTGTCGCCGCCATGAAATCCTCGCGGTGCATGAGCCAGCCGGCCGAGAAAGCCGGGAAAGTACCAAACTGGTTGTCGCCGATCAGCCTCGAATAGCCATCACGTCGTACTGCAAACGAAGCGAGGTATTTGCCGTCATAATCGTAATTCAGGCGACCGAATGCCGAGATAATGCGTTCGCGGGTATGGTAGGAATCGATCGTGCGGGTATTGGCATCGTTGATGGTCAGGCCCAGATCCTGGAAATCATCCGTGGGTGCTAGGCGGCCGGCGGCGCTGAAACCGTTCGTCGCTTCCTGGTAATATTCGGAGCCGATCATGGCGTCGATGAAGCTCTTGCCGAGGAATGCCTTTTTGTAGTTCAACACAGCATTGTAGGTCTGGCGAACGACGCGGTCGAAGCCCGCCGATGATGTGCGGTCGCGGTTCCAGCCGGTGTTAGGGTTGGTCGTGCTCATGATCCCGATGCGGTAATCCCTGTTAAAAGACTCTGCCACGGCTTCGTCGTACATCAGTATACCACCTGCTTTGACAAACAGGTCTTCGTTAATATCCGCCCGGAACGACTGCCCAAGCGTGAATTTATCCGACTGGTTCTTTCTTTTGTATTTATCGAAATTGAGGACCGGGTTACCGTCGCTGGCATCGCGGCCGAGAATCAGCTCGCCGTTGGCATTGGTACCACGCATGGTAGGCGGCGCAGAAAGCATCCTGCCCCAGTAGTTGGCCTCACCGTTTTGCAGCGATTGGTCGCGCCAGTTGGCCCGCGCGAAGTTGAGGCTGCTTTCGGATTTCAGCCAGCTTTTGATCTTGTAATCCCCATTCAATGTGAAGGTAAGCCGGCGGTAAAATGTACCGAGCGACAATCCATCTTCATTGTAATAACCCAAATTGGCATAGTAGCCGCCTTTCGCATTACCGCCATTCATTCCGATATTATAATCCTGCGAAATAGCCGGTGATTTGAATGCATAATCGCCGTAGTTGAAATCCTTGTAAATCAGGTCGGCATTGGTCCCGTTGGGATCATAGGCTCCGGCTGCATTGGTTTTAACGGGGTCTTTCATCGTTTTCCAGCCGTCGTTCGCATTCAGCAATTCGCGGTTGCTGTCGTTCAGGCGCATGGTGCTCCAAATCGCGCGCGAATCGTAGTTACCGTCCAGGATCACGCCGTTGGCGTCTTTGTACAGGTTGCCCGTCCCGCGTGGGCCCACGCCCGAGAGCAGCGACGACGTAGCGGTCCCGTTCTTGATCGCCTCCACAACACCCGTCCGCGTCCATTTGATGTAGTCCTCCGCATTGAGGTAGTTATAGGGGATGTTCAGAAAGTTAAAACCGGTTTTGGCCTTGAAGGTGATTGATGAAACACCGTCCTTCCCTCTTTTCGAAGTGATCAGTACCACCCCGTTGCTGGCACGCGCGCCGTAAATGGCGGTGGCGGAAGCATCTTTCAATACTTCCATACTTTCAATGTCATCGGGGTTAATGTCGCTCAGCGAGCCTCTCACCTGCCCGTCGACCACGATAAGCGGGCTGCCCGAGCCGTCGAAGTTGGTACCGCCGCGCAGGATAATGGTAGGGATCGAGCCCGGCCGGCCGGTGGCGGTGGATACGCGCACACCTGCAATGGTACCCGCGAGCGCCTGCGCGGGGTTGGCGCGCATCCCGGTTTCGAGCACTTTGGAATCCAGCTTGGCAATGGAAGAGGTGATTTTCGTGCGGCTGGCCGATCCATAGCCGGTTACCACCACCTCGTTCAAGGCCGAAACGTCCGGTTTGAGCGAAATATCAAGAGTAGCCGCCACGCCCACAGGCATTTCCTGCATCACATAGCCCATCATCCTGAACTGGATCACGTCGCCTCCGCCTACCTGAATGGTATAGGTGCCTTCCATCGAGGTTTCGGTGGCGACGTTTTTGCCTTTCAGCAACACGGTCACGTTGGGCAGCGGCTGCTTGTCGTCGTCGGACAGCACTTTCCCGGTTAGTTGGCGCGTGGTTTGCGCATGCACGCATGTGGCCAGCAACAGCCCGACGAGGCTGAGCAGGATGCTGCGGTGGGTAGTTTTCAATTTCATAGAAAAGGTTAAGAGTTATTTTGTCTTATGTATGACATAATAAAGGTAGAGTTTTCACCGTCTTGATAGCAAGCATCTTGCGAAAAAAATTTTTCGCGGGCGGCATCTCTTAATCACAAAATGGCTTGCGCTTTAACCGAAAACAGCCAAATTTGTCATACATAATGCGCTATAAACACTCATGGGAGACATTTTTCCGAATATCAAAAGCGTCGATACCAGCTCGCTGGTCGACAAGGTCGAGAGCAACCTCGTCCAGTTTTTCATCGATCACAATTTTAAAGTAGGCGACTCGATTCCGAAGGAGCTGGAACTGGCCCAGTCGCTGGGCGTGAGCAGGACCGTCGTGCGCGAGGCGATGCTGCGGCTCCGGCTGATGGGTTTGGTAGAATCCAAGAAGCACCGCGGGGCGGTTATTACCAGTCCCGACCTCGTGTCCATCCTCGAAAAGAGCATGAACCCGAAAATCCTGGACGAAAACACGTTGAAGGAAATTTTTGAAATGCGGCTGTCGCTCGAAATCGGAATGGCCGATTTCATTATGGAACGCGTAACGCCCGAAGATATCGCCGTTCTGAGGGTACTCGTGGAAAACGAGCCCGCCGCATCCGACCGGACGATATTCCAGATCGAGCACGAGATCGCCTTCCACGGCAAGCTGTATGAGATCACACGCAACGAAACCATGAAGAAGTTCCAGCGCATGCTGCTGCCGGTGTTCGACTACGTGCACAAGAGCGGGTTGCTGCGTAAACTCCCGGTGAACACCAACTTTATTTCGCATAAGGAAATAGTCGATATCATCGAGCACGGCACGGCCGAAAAGCTCCGCAACGGCATGCGGAGCCACCTCGAAAATCATTTTGCGCGGCTGTTGGAGTAGCCGATGTCAGAAATCGACGATTTTGTTGAAAAACGGCTTCGGTTGCAGCTGCCCGTCGAACAGCAGCGGGTAATCCTTGCGGCCGCGGACGGGGAAATTGTCCAGCCAGGTCGTTTTATCCGACACATTCCAGAAAGTAATGCCTGTTAGCACGCCGCGGTTTTTACGGAATGTGTTGAAAAGCATTTCATACTGCGCCGCCTGCCTGGTAAATGCTTCCGGCGCCACAGGGGCATTGTCTGCCTCTGTGCGTTCGCGCCGGCCATGTTCTTTTACATGCACCGACACGTCCAGCTCCGTAACCTGCACCGCCAGCCCCAGGCTCGCAAACCGGCTGATCGACTCCTGCAACTCGCCTTCCGAAGGCTCATATGCAGACCAATGCCCCTGCAAACCCACACCGTGAATGGGCACGTTTTTTTCTTTCAGTTTTTTGATTAACTGAAAAATCTTGTCCCGCTTCGCACGGCTCTCGGTGTTGTAGTCATTGTAAAAAAGCTGTGCGGCGGGGTCGGCGGCATGGGCATATTCGAATGCTTTTTCGATGTAATCCTCCCCGATGATCTCATAAAACTTCGACGCGCGGTAAATGCTCGTCCCAGTGTCCGGTACGGCTTCATTCACGACATCCCAGGCATAAATCCGCCCCTTGTACCGACCCACGACGTCGGTAATGTGCTGTTTCAGGCGTTGGAGCAGCACTTCGCGCGTGACCTGCCCACCCGCGTCGTCGGTGAAAAACCACGAGGGCGTCTGGTTATGCCAACACAATGTATGCCCGCGCACCTTCATGCCGTTCTTCTGCGCAAATGCGACAATCGCATCGGGCGCTTCCCAGGCATAGCGGCCGGGCTCGGGGTGGATGGGGCCCATTTTCATCGCGTTTTCGGGCGTAATGCTGTTGAACTGCTTCACGATGAACTCCGCCTCCGGCCCCGAGAGGTTCCTCGGAGCCACGGCCACGCCTACCGGAAAGTAGTCTTTGTAGGCATCTTTCAAAGTCTTTTGCTGCGCCAATGCGGCGGTCGACGCCAGTAGCGCGGCCAGAAACAGGGGAGTTTTTCGCATACCTATATTTTTACGCTTTTGCCGGTCGCTACTGATTTGTAGATGGCTTCCACCACGCGGATATCGCGCAGGCCTTCCTCGCCCGGGGCGATCAGGTCGGTGTTATTCATAATAGCCAGACAGTCTTCGTCCATTTGCTTTGCCTGCTGGCTTTTGATCGGAAAATTAATGAGGGTACCGTCGGACATACTGCCTTTGTTCCCGTTGTAACCCGACTGCGGCTCCAATTTCAGCCAGCCCTTTTCGTAGTTCACTTGCAGGTAGTTCATATTGATCCCAAAACTGGTCTGGCAGGTAGCCTTCGCCCCGCTTGGGAAATCGAGCATGAACATCATCGTTTCTTCTACCTCCTTATAAATGTCGGGGCGGGTTGTCGATGCCTGCGCGATCACGCTCACAGGCTCCTCGCCCGTAGCCAGGCGCGCGCCTTGCAATGCATACACGCCCATATCGCCCATGCAGCCGCCTCCCAATGCCTTTTTCTGCTTCCAGTGATCGGTGCGGGCGTCGAAATACCCCGCGGCGCTGTTGACCATCTTCACCTTTCCAAACTTCTGCTCTTTTGCCACTTTCATGTAAGCCTGAATATTCGGGTCGTGCTGGCAACGGTAGCCGATCGCCAGCTTCACCTTGTTGCTTTTGCAGGCCGCGATCATCGCCTCGCAGTCGGCCACGGACGGTGCCATCGGTTTTTCGCAAAACACGTGCTTCCCGGCTTTCGCGGCCCGTACCACGTACTCGCGGTGCATGGACGGCGGCAGTACGACGTACACGATGTCGATGTCTGGGTTTTTAGCGATTTGGTCGAAGTTCTGGTAATTGTAAATGTTCTTGTCGGGAATATTGTATTTGGCTTTCCATGCCTCGGCCTTCGACGGTGTGCCGGTGACGATGCCTGCGAGATAGCATTTTTCCGTCAGTTGCAGCGCGGGGGCGAGCAGGTCCGTGCTGTAATAGCCCAGGCCCACAAGCGCGATGCCGAGTTTATCCTTTTTCGGCGAAGTAGCGGCGATCAGCGGGTTTCCGGAGAACAAAGTAGCGGCTCCGGCCAGTGTTAATGTCGATAAAAAATCGCGTCTTTCGATTTGCATAGCTTGGATGATTGAATGCTTTTTGGATGAGATCATCGGCACGGATGCGCCGGTACAGCTTTAAAAGCCGGTACCGGCGCCCGTTTCACTAAAATATTGGCATTATTTCCGTTTGTCGAAGCACGATCGTCCCGATCGTGCCGGCATCAAGGCACAATCGGGACGATCGCTCCGGCCGCGTCGCGCACGAGCTCGCGTACCTTCACGTTACGCAAGTGGGTTTTTCCTGATAATTCCGAATCGTGGTAAAAAATATACCATTTGCCTTTGAACTCGACAATGGAATGGTGGGTCGTCCAGCCCTCTACCGGTTTCATAATCACTCCTTTGTAGGTAAATGGCCCGTAGGGTGAGTTGCTTTCGGCATAGCAAAGCAAATGCGTGTCGCCGGTGGAATACGAGAAATAGTATTTGCCATTGAACTTGTGCATCCATGCGCCTTCAAAAAACCGGCGGTCGTGGTCTCCTCCAAGAAGCGGCTTGCCATGCTCGTCCAGGATCTGTACATCACGGGGAGTTTCGGCAAATGTGCGCATATCGCCGCTCATTTTAGCCACTTTGGCGCTCAATGCGGGTTCCTGATCGTGGCCTTTCCCCAGATCGGTAGAGAGCGTTTTGTCATATTTCCCCGAATGCCAGCGCTGCAATTGCCCGCCCCAGATACCGCCGAAGTACATGTAACTCTGCCCGTCGGTATCGGTAAAGACAGCCGGATCAATGCTGTAACTACCCGGAATCGGTTCAGGCTCTGCTTTGAAAGGCCCCGCGGGCGATTTGGAAGTAGCCACGCCAATGCGGAAAACATCCTGCTTGTCCTTCACCGGAAAGTACAAATAGTAGGTGCCGTTTTTGAATGCAGCGTCCGGCGCCCACAGCTGGCGCCCTGCCCAGGGAATGTCTTTCAGATCCAGCACCACACCATGGTCGGTTACCTTGCCGCCAATAGCGTCCATCGAATACACGTGGTAATCCCGCATATTGAAATGGCCGCCCTCATCATCCTGCGGCACGTTGGCCTCGATGTCGTGGGAAGGATAAATGTAAATTTTGCCGTCAAAAACATGCGCGGACGGGTCGGCGGTGAACAGGTCACTGACCAACGGTTTCACTTTGGCTTGCTGGCAAAGGCCCGTTTCCAGGCCAATGCTGCCAATTGCCGCCAGGGCCATGAAACCGGTGGATATAAAGCTGCGGGTCATATGAATAGACTGATTAATAAGGTTTAATATCCGGAATTTTGTGGAAAAGCAGGACCGTCCACTACTCTATCGATTTGCGACTGAGGAATTGGCCTTAACATATTGAAATCCTTCACGTAAGGTGCCGCTTCCTGGTTCCACTCCTGCACACGACGCACGAGCGAGCGCGTACGTACGAGGTCGTGCCAGCGCTGCCATTCTCCGAAAAACTCGCGGCTGCGCTCGTCGAGGATAAAATCAAGGGTCACGTCATCGGCAGTGATGGTCATGGCGGCAGCGGCAGCGGCGTTCTGAGCAGTAGTATTGCTCTTGCGGAATGCCGCCCGTTGGCGCACGACGTTGATCAGACTGGCGGCTTTTGCAGCGTCACCGGCTTTGAAATGCGCCTCCGCACCTGTCATGTACACATCCGAAAAGCGGTACAAAACGCACGGACGCGTCGAAGGGTCATTGAAATTAGCCCCGCGGCTGGGGTCCATGAATTTTTTCAATGCCGGGAAAATGCCGTTGTTCCACAGGCTCGGCGGCACCACAATGCCTTTGAACGGCCGGGTACCGACAAACTGAGGCGCACCGGGCACCTCGTAGTCCGGCAGCCACACGGCGGTGTCCTGCCCTACGACCGTAGTGTAACCGATCCCGCGGCTGTTATTTGCTGCATTGGCCGCATTGGTAATGGAAGTGTTAGAAATATAAACGGTGTAAAAGGAGCTGGCGAAACGCGAATCCACATCCCGGTGGGTAAATGCCTGGTCGAGGAAGTAGTTCTTGCCTGCGTGCGGACCGGTAGGCCATTTGTCGGTATTGGGACGCATGCGGACGTACGGACGACCATAGTAAGAATCACGGATCATGCCCGACGTACCGCTGTTCACAAATCCGCCCGCGGCGTTCTTGAAGGAATTGATACCGCTGTTATTGGGGTAATTCCAGTTCGTAAACCAGGGCGAGAGGTTTTGTGCCGCACCGCCGCCGGCCGCGCCGCCGACATTGTAATAGCCATATTTAGGATCAAGCACGTGGTCGCTGACGAACATCGTTTCCTTACCATAGTCATTCGCAGGCACGAACGCATCACCGTAATCCTGCCACAGATCGAGCCCGTAAGCCGATTTGCTGGCGATGATCTCGTCGCATAATGCGGCTGCTTTGGTAAAATCGGCCGCGGTATTATTCAACCAACCCCGGGTGAGGTAAGCTTTGGCGAGCAGGAACTGTGCCACAGGCTTGGTAGCCGCCTTGCCGAGAAACGGCGCAGCGGGCTGGTTGGGCAGATCGGCAGCCGCTTCCGTTAGATCTTTAATGATCAACTCATACACCTGTGCGGCGGGCTGGCGGGATGCCGCTTGCGAAGGCACGGTAATAAACTCGGTATGAAGCGGCACGTCGCCCCAGGTTTGCACGAGGTAGAAATACCAGAATGCCCTTAGGAACTTGGCCTGTGCGAGGTATTGCTTCCGGGTCGCCTCGGGAAGGTCGATAGTCTGCCCATATTGCAGCACGCCGTTCAGGGTGTTGATATCCTGGAACGCAATGCCCCAGGCCGAACCGAAGTTACTGCCGTTCAGCCCATTGTAAGTGTAAGGAATGGGTGTACCTGCGCTGAGGCCCTGGATAAACTCGTCGGTGCCTGCCTGCATTTCGACGGTAAAACCTTCGGTTCCCCACTGGCTGCGGATGTCGTTGTACACCCCGGCGATGCCGCCGAGCACACCCGACGGGCTGTTGAAATACGAAGGGACGATCTGGGATTGCGGATGTTCTTCGAGTACTTTTTCACAACCGGAGCTCAGCAGTGCCACCATGCCGGCGGTGAGGAATATTTTGATGGATTTCATGATCGGATCAGAATTTAAGGTTTACGCCCACGGTGAATTGCCTTACCGGCGGGTTATTGAGGTTTACGGCGATTTGTCGCTCAGGCGCGCCACGCTCGCTGGCGCCCTGCGGGTTGAGCGTCGACTGCCCGCTGGCATAGCTGTTGCCTTCCGGGTCAACGGCGAGGTTATCCTTCACGAGCGGCGAATAGATGATGAACGGGTTTGTGAGGTTTACGTAAACGCGGGCCGACGAAGCACCAATCTTTTTGATCACATCGCTCGCGAATGTGTACCCGAAGTTAATGCTCCGGCATTTGATGAACGAGCCGTCGTAATACCCGAGCGTCGAACCGAAGTTGGCGACTGCGCTGCTCGCGTCCGGCGCGGGGAATGCGTTGGTCGGGTTGGTATCGGTCCAGTAATCCGTTTTCACCTGGTTAACCCGGCTCTGGTTGAAGAATGCAAACCCGCCCGAACCTGTGGAATTACCGGTAAGGTAAGGAACAAGCACTTTCATACCCATCCGCGCATAAGTGACGATCGACGCATCGAAGTTTTTGAAGCTGAAACGGTTCGTAAGCCCCCCCTCCCATTTGGGCTGGAAATTACCCAGGATCTGGCGGTCGCTCGCGTCGATTTTGCCGTCGGCATTCAAATCCTCGACCCGGATTTGCCCCGGATATTGCACAGGCGACACCTGCTTGGCCAAAGTCCCGTTCTCCGCGTCGGAGAGCTGCCAGATGCCTAGTTTTTTGTAATCATAAATCACTGAAAGTGGCTGTCCTACGAACCAACCCGCGCCGAGATTGGCTTTTTCCTGCGGCGTGGTCAGCTGCGTGATTTTCTCGCGGTTGAAGAAATAGGTCGCGTCCACACTCCAATTAAACCCTTTCGGCTTTCTGGCAATCTCGAAAGTAACGGCAACTTCCAGTCCCTTACCCTCGGTTTTACCCAGGTTTTTCAGGGTAGAACCGGCGCCATTGCTCGGCGGAAGCGGTACCGAGAGCAGGATATTTTTGGTTTTCTGGTGGTACCAGTCCACGGAACCGGTAATGCGGTTATTCAGGAAGCCGAAATCAACACCAATATCGACCTGCGATGTCGATTGCCAGCTCAGGTTGCTCGCCGGAAGGCTCGTCACGGTGTAGGCCAGCTGCTGTCCGGCGGTACCCGTTCCAAAGTTGTAATATCCGGCCGACAACGCGCCCAGCGTCGAGTAGGCGCCCACGTTGCGGTTACCGGACACGCCCCAGCCACCGCGCAGTTTCAGGTTCGAAACAAAGGCCACGCTTTTCATAAACCTTTCCTCGATCACATTCCAGCCCAGGCCGACGGCCGGATAGTTGAAATACTGGTTACCCGGCGACAAAGTGGAAGAACCGTCCCTGCGTAAGGTCAGAGTCAGCAAATAGCGATCGTCGTAGCTGTAATTGAGCCTTCCCATGTACGAAAGCAGGCCGGTTTCCGAAAACGAGTTACCGAAATCCGAATTAGCAACCGGCTGACCGGATGCCAGGGAGAAGTTCGATGTCTTGATGTAATCCGCCGGTACGCCCGTTACGGTGAAACGGCTGCCCAACGAGTGATTTTTGGTGTATTCGTATAATGCCGTGAAGCCCAGTTTGTGCTTGTCGGCGAATGTTTTGTCGTAATACAGCAAATGTTGCAGGTTCACGTCCCAGTACTCGGTGTTGCTGATCTCCGCTGTGGACGAGGACTGCACCGTCGCCGAATTGAAATACGTCAGCGGGCCATTATAACCATTGTAATTCGACTGACTGAAATTCAAACCTGCATTAAACCGGTATTTCAAACCCGGCAAAATGGTCACTTCCGCGTACAGGCTGTTGAACGTCCGCACGGAACGCGTACGGCCGAGGTACGAATCCTTTTTGGTCATGATGGTGAGCGGGCTTACGCCGGCCGCATCGATAGAGCCTTCGGACGGGAACATATTCACACTTCCATCCGCATTGTAGGGCGACGCCAGCGGCGTCAGGCGCACGAGCCCGCCCGGCACACCGCCTCCGCCTGGGGTGTTCTGGTAAGTAAGGGTGTTCAGCGTGTTCAGCCCTATTTTAATGTTCTTCCCGATCCGCTGATCGATGGTAGCGCGGAGGTTGAAGCGCTGGAAATTCTGGTTAGGAATGATTCCCGTTTCATTGAAATACCCCAAACCGAGCGAGTACTGTGTGTTTTCAACGCCGCCCTGCATGCCGAGCTGGTGGTTGGACATGAAACCCGGCTTGTAAATCAGGTCCTGCCAGTCGGTGGACACACCCTTGTCCAGGGCCTCCTGTTCTTTCGGAGTGAGCAAATAGCCCGACGTGCCGGGGCTGGTACGGTTATACTTGGCTGCATCCGCTTTGAACTGTGCATACTCGGGGCCGTTCATCACGTTGAATTTGCCCATAATGCGCGTCTCACCGTGGTAGCCATCGTAGCTGAACACCGGCTTACCCACCTTTCCTCTTTTAGTGGTTACGAGAATCACCCCGCCCGCTCCGCGCGATCCGTAGATCGCCGTGGCGGAAGCATCTTTTAATACTTCCAGGCTCAGGATATCGTCCGGGTTAATGTCGTTCAAGCCGCCGAACGGAATGCCGTCGACCACCACAAGCGGGCCGTCGAGGCCATCGCTTGATCCCGAACTGGTCGTCAGCGTGCGGTTACCGCGGATGCGGATCTGGCCCTGCGAGCCGGGCGTGCTGCCATTGCTGATGATGGATACGCCCGCGGCGCGGCCTTTGAGCTGGCTGACCAGGTTCGGCGCAGGCACCTCTTTGAGCGTCGACTCGCTCACCGAAACCACCGAGCCGGTCACATCCCGCTTGCGCTGCGTTCCGTAGCCGACCACTACTACTTCTTCGAGTACTTTGTGATCGGGCGCTAGCGACAAGTTGATGATCTTCTGGTTCCCTACCACCACCTCTTTGGAGGCATAACCTACCAGCGAAAACACGAGCACCGTTTGCTCATTGTCCGGGATGGTAATCCTGAAATTCCCGTTCTCGTCGGCGATCGTTCCGCGCGTGGTGCCTTTAATAAGGATACTCACTCCCGGCAATGCATCGCTGGCTTCCCCCGTAACCTTTCCGGTCACTTCCACATCGGCAACGACCTGGCGGACGAGCCTGTTCAAATCATTTTCCGATGCATGGGCGCCGCCGGCGGGGCCCAGCGTCATCGCCAACATCAGCGGCCATCCCATGGTCGCTAATGTGCAGAGCCGGTTTCTCTTGTTCAGTAAAAAGTAGCGCATAGGCTTGCAGGGTTTTTGTTGAAAATTTTTATTTGTCATTTTGACAATATATTTTTAGAACATAATGATTCCAATAATTTATGGTAACCTGACAATGGACAAAAGTAGTATGGCCGCGATACCGGCCGTGAGCACATTTGTTCAAACTATGGGAACAAATGTTCAAAAAGGGCCTAAAACTGGCGGATTCAGAGACAAAGTTGCATTTAACCCATTCCCGGCGATGGAGAAATACGCATTTCCGTCGTCTTTATAGTAAATCACCTTTCATTGTTCAAAACTTGATGATAACCCGGCCGTTTCTACGCATTGTGATGAGTCTGCTGCTGCTTTTCGCCGGCACTGGACGAGTGGCCGTTGCCCAAGGCGAACCGCCCCGTTTTACCGCTATTACCGCTATGGACGGGCTCTCTTCCAATACCGTAACCGCGATCCTGAAAGACCGCTACGGGCTGCTTTGGTTCGCCACGGATGACGGCCTCAACAAGTTCGACGGCACGGGCTTCACCGTTTACCGCCACCGGAAAACCGACTCCACATCCCTGAAATCGAACGACGTTTCGGCACTTTACGAAGACCGCGCCGGCCGCATTTGGGTAGGAACGATCATCGGCTCGCTGCATTTATATGATCGCCGGAAGGATTCATTCGTCCGCATCAAGACCAATCACAGCATTAACTCGATATGCGAGGACGCGCAGGGTAAAATATGGGCCGGTACCACACAGGGGCTCATTCTTATCGACCCGCACACTTGGAAAATCCAAACATTCGCCTCCATTCCCGGTACGCCGCCACAAATAGCGGGCAAGCACATACACCGGGTTTTCCGCGACCGGGTCCGGCAAATGTGGGTCGGTACGAGCAATGGACTTTTCAGGTTTTTAAGTAAAGAAAACCGGTTTGTACCTATCGATTACCGTGGCGCGGAGACAGCCGGGGACGGCGCAGACTTTGTGACGGCCATCAGCCAGGACAGCTCTGGCGGCATGTGGATCGGCACGCAGCACGGCCTGTTTACCCTTTCCGCGGACGGGAAACCGGCACGGCGGTTCAGTTACCAGCCCGGGAACAGCCACTCGATCAGCAACAATATGATATTCACGATCTCCCCGCAAAACAGGGACGAGATCTGGATCGGTACCGACGGCGGACTGAATATCATCGATGCGCACACGGGACACCTGACGCACCACACGCCCGACCCGCGCACGCCGTTCAGCATCACGAATAAGTCTATACGCGCCATCCTCACCGACCCCGCCGGCATTACCTGGATGGGCACCTACAAAGGCGGCGTCAACAAATACGACCGCAACCTGACGCTATTTGGGCTGAAACGCTGCGATCCTTACGACCCGTACGGCCTCAGCGCTCCCTTTGTGACGTCGTTCGCCGAAAATACCGACGGCCGCATTTTTGTAGGCACCGACGACGGCGGCGTGAATCTCTACGACCGCAAAACCAACCTTTTCCGCAAATATCCGATTCAGGCACGGAATAAGGCGGCTTCGGCAGGGCTGGCCGTGCTGTCGCTGAAACTGACAGCCCGGGATGCACTCTGGATCGGTACTTTTCAGGACGGGCTCTTCCGGCTAAACCCGGCCACGGGCGCGTACGAACAGTTCCTGCAAGGTCCGGAAGCCACTTCATTGAGCAACAACAACATTTTTTCCCTGACCCGGGACAAAAAAGGGAAGTTGTGGATCGGTACCAATGGCGGGGGCGTCAACGTGTACCATCCTGAAACAAAGCAGTTCGAAAGGCTTTTTACCCCCAACATCTCCCTGCTGAAACGCATGATCCCACTGAATGCCTACATCCGCGACATTTTGGAGGATCGGCACGGAAAAATGTGGATCGCCTCCCACGGCACGGGCATCGCCGTTTTTGATCCGGAAAAAAGGGTTTCCATCCTGCTCGACCGCGAAACAGCCGCACTTCCCAGCAACAATGTCCTCTCGCTTCTGGAAGACAGCCGCGGCAATATCTGGGCCGGCATCGGAGGCGAGGGACTCGCGCTATTCGACCCGAAAACACACAAATTCGTGACATTCGGCGTCGACAATGGACTGCCGAGCGGCATGGTCAACAAGGTATTGGAAGACGCGCAGGGGCGGATCTGGGTAAGCACCAATGAGGGAATCAGCCTGTTGGATCTGCATACAAAAAAATTCACCAACTATACTGCACATAATGGCCTGCAAAACAACACTTTCGCATTGGGTGCAGGTATGCGAACATCCGATAACCTGCTGTTTTTCGGCGGTATTGCGGGTTTTAATTACATAGATACCCGCGGCCTGAAAAAACACCAGGGGCAGACGCCGGTCATACTCAGAGAGCTGAAAGTCGGGAACCGGGCCATCACATCCGCCGATTCGGGCATGATCGATGCGGATATTTCCGTCGCGCAATCCATCCGGCTCGATTATAAGCAGAATTTTTCGATCGGTTACGGGGCGCTCAACTACACCAATCCCGAACAGACCGCCTACCGGTACCGCCTCGTGGGGCTGCAAAATGAATGGCAGCAGGCCAGCCAGGCTACCACGGCCAGTTACACCAACCTCAGCCCCGGCGAGTACCGGTTCGAGGTGCAGGCCAGCAGCGACGGCAGCGATTGGAGCTCGCCCCCGGCCACCGTCGCGGTGATCGTGAAGCCGCCTTTCTACCTTACCATTTATGCTTACATTTTCTACGTGCTGGCGCCCATTGCCGCCGTGTTCCTCATGCGACGGCGCGGCATCCGCAGGTTGCACCGGAAGTTCAGGGAAGAGCAGGCCCGCCGCGAGACCGAACGCAAGCAGGAGCTCGACAGGCTGAAAATCAAGTTTCTGACTAATCTCAGCCACGAATTCCGCACCCCTATTTCGCTCATTCTTGCTCCGGTAGAAAACCTGCTCGCACAGGAATCGCCCCACCAGCCGCAAATTTTGGCGATCCGCCGCAATGCGAAACGGCTGCTGAACCTCGTGGATCAGCTGCTGGATTTCAAGAACTTGCAGGAGCAGGAATTAAAGGCCGACCTCCGCCGCGCCGACATCGTGCCTTTCATACGCGACGCCTGCGATTCGTTCAGCGACCTTTCGCAGCGGAAACGCGTCCGTTTTACATTCGATAGCTCCGTGGCGCATTTACTGATCGACTTCGACGCCGACAAGATGGAGCGCATTCTTTTCAACCTGCTTTCCAATGCATTCAAATTCACGCCGGAAGGCGGCGAAGTGGCATTGCAGCTAACCTGCGGCACCGACGATTCGCAGCAAAACTGGCTGTATATCAAGGTATCCGATACGGGAATGGGCATTTCGCCGGAGCATTACGAGAGAATCTTCGACCGGTTTTTCCAGGACGATGCCGATGCTTCGGTACTTAACCAGGGTAGCGGGATCGGCCTGTCGATCGTGCGGGAGTTTGTGCAAATGCATGGCGGGTTCATCACCGTCGGCAGCAATGGCCACAAAGGCAGCATTTTCACCGTAGGCCTTCCCTGCGAAACCTGGGTGTTCAACCCCGTCGAAATTGCGCCTGCGGCCCCTTTCGCCGAGTCGGCTTCCCCCAAGACGACCGCTAACCCGGCAAGTACAAGCCCGCAAACCGATTTCGACGAAATACCCCGGATATTGATCGTGGAGGACAATGCGGAGTTCAGGCATTATCTCAAAGAAAACCTGGAAAACCATTACCGCGTGCTGGAAGCCGCCGATGGTAAAGAAGGCTGGCAAAAGGCATTGAGCTGCCATCCCGAACTGATCGTGAGCGACATCGCCATGCCGGAAATGGACGGGCTCGCGATGAGCGAAAAGATCCGGGCCGACAAACGGACGAGCCACATCCCGATTATCCTCCTCACGGCATCGAGCGGGGAAGAGCAGCAGTTGAAAGGGCTAAGCTCCGGCGCGAACGATTATCTGACCAAACCTTTCAATTTTGAAATACTGAATGTAAAAATCAACAACCTGCTGCTGCTCAACAGGCTCCTCAAAGATGTGTATTCGAGGCAGATACAAATGACAGGCCGCGATATGGCGATCGAATCCGGTGATGTGAAACTGTTGCGCGATATCCTTTCCTATATCGACGACAACCTCAATTCGACCCAACTCAGCGTCGAAAATCTCGCGCGGCACGTGGGTATGAGCCGGGGTACGCTGTATACGCGTGTGCTGGAAATCAGCGGACAAAGCCCGATTGAATTTATACGGTCGATCAAACTGGAAAAGGCAGCCCTGTTGCTCGAAAAGAGCGACATGAACGTTTCGCAGATCTCGTACACGGCCGGATTTGCCACTCCCAATTATTTCACGAAGTCGTTCAAGGCCAAGTTCAACATGCTGCCTTCTGAATACAAGGCGATGAAACGGAAGCCCTTTTTACATGTATCCAATTGAATTATAATACCTTAAATACCACCGGATTGATCCGCATGAAGATTTCAAAGCTACTAACCTCACTCCTCCTGTGCGCGGCCATGCCCTCATACGCACAGATCCGCCTGCCTAAACTGATTTCCGACCACATGGTTTTGCAGCGCGACCAGCCGCTAAAAATCTGGGGTTGGGCTTCGCCGAAAGAGCAGGTTACCCTTCAATTTGATAAAAAAACCTATAAAACCCTGGCAAACGCAGCCGGCAAATGGGAAATAGCGCTTCCTGCACACAAAGCAGGCACCGGTTATGCGATGGCGTTGAAAGGCAGAAATGAAATCCGCATTACGGACATCGCATTCGGGGATGTGTGGCTGTGCAGCGGACAGAGTAACATGGTGATCAACATGGAGCGGGTAAAGGAGCGGTTTCCGAAAGACATAACCTCCGCCCATTATCCCGAAATCCGCAATTTTTTCGTGCCGACGCTCACTAACCTGAATGGCCCCGCGGAAGATTTCCCGAAAGGCGAATGGAAAACGGCCAACCCCGAAAACGTGCTCAGCTTCGGCGCCGTCGCCTACTTTTTTGCCCGCGAAATTTATGAAAAACACCAGGTACCGATCGGCATTATCAACAGTTCCGTCGGTGGAACGCCCATTGAGGCGTGGATCAGCGAAGGCGGTTTCAAAGATTTTGAAAACATCCGGAAAACCATCTCCCAAAACAAGGATACCAGCTACGTAAATGCATTCGCCCGCATCGCGAATGCAGTCCCGCAGGAACGTATGGTGGCTGACGGGGGCCGGGAAGGACATTGGGAAAGCAATGCTTACCAGCCCAAAGGATGGCGGAACTATAATATTCCCGGTTACTGGGAAGACCAGGGATTGAAGGCGCTGGACGGTGTGGTATGGTTTCGAAAGACAATCGATATTCCGCAGCATTGGGCCGGGAAAGCGGCTAAGCTGTACATGGGCCGCATTGTGGATGCCGACGAAATGTATGTGAATGGTGAGAAAATAGGCCAGATCACTTACCAATATCCGCCGCGGCGGTACGAAATCCCCGGAGGTTTGCTCAAAGCCGGGCAGAATACCTTTGTGATCCGGGTTACCAATTCGTCGGGCAAAGGCGGTTTTGTGCCCGATAAGCCCTATTTCATGACGACGGGCAACGATACCATCGATTTGAAAGGCACCTGGCAGTACAAAGTCGGGGCGGTTTTCCCGCCCGGGCAGGGCGCACCGCCCGCGCGGCTCGTGCACCAGAACCAGCCGACGGCGTTGTACAATGCGATGGTCGCGCCGGCTGTGCCGCTGAAAGTCAAAGGATTTGTATGGTACCAGGGCGAATCCAACACCGCTAACCCGGAACCTTACAATGCCTTGCTCCCGGCGCTGATCAAAGACTGGCGGGAGCTTTGGCACGACGAGCATTTGCCCTTCCTCGTAGCGCAGCTGCCTAATTTCCAGGATATCGACTACACCCCGGCGGAAAGCAACATTGCATTGCTGCGGGAAGCACAGAACAAGGCCCTCACATTACCCAGCACCGCTGTGGCCGTGACCATCGACCTCGGCGAATGGAACGACATTCACCCGCTTAACAAGAAAGATATCGGCAAACGCCTCGCGCTGGCAGCCAGGAACCTGGCCTATGGTGAAAAGGAGGTTACCTACTCCGGCCCCGTGCTAAAATCACAAAGCCTTGAAAATGAGCAGATCGTATTGACCTTCGATCACGTGGGCGACGGCATTGTTGCATCCGATGGTGAGCCGTTGCGCTGGTTTGCCCTCGCGGGCGATGACAAGAAGTTTTATTGGGCCGAGGCTGAAATACTCGGCAAAGACCGGATTGCATTGCGGAGCAAGCAGGTCAACGCGCCCAAGTATGTCCGATACGCCTGGCAGGACAACCCCGAGGGAGTTAATTTTTACAATTCCGCAGGCCTTCCTGCCTCGCCCTTTCGGACAGACGGCCAGGATATGGACCACGCGCTGCATCGCTAGCAGTCCCCGATCGAATGGCTTCCACACTCAACCTGATACATGATGTTGTTTTCAAAAACCCTTTTTCCCGAAAAAATTAAGAACCTGGCCCTGTTGCTGCTGATTTTTGCCGCCATTTCAAACCCTGCAACCGCGGATGACGGCTACCGGCTATGGCTCAAATACGAACGGATCCCAAATGCAACTGTGAGGGCGTCTTACAGCAAATCGTTCAGTTTCATTGCCACCTCCGGCAACAGCGATATTCTGAACAATGCCGCCAAGGAACTGCAAACCGGCCTGAATGCGATGCTCGGCAGGCAAATCCCGATCGTAAAAACGCCGGTAAGCAACCAGCACGGCATTATCCTGACCATGTCAGCCATCGCCGGTCCCGGCGATGGTTATGCCATTCAAATGCAAGGTGCGAACACCGTCATTACCGCCTCGAAGGATGCGGGCGTGCTATATGGCAGTTTTGCATTGCTCCGGCATTTGCAGCAGCATTTACCCCTTGAAAAAGCCGTGGGCCAAAGCAGCCCGAAGATCCAGCTGCGCATGCTCAACCATTGGGATAATCCCGAAGGGACGATCGAGCGCGGGTATGCGGGATCCTCGTTATGGAAGTGGTACGAGCTGCCCGAGACGGTCGATCCGCGCTACACCGATTATGCGCGGGCCAATGCGTCGATCGGCATTAACGGCACGGTGGTCAACAACGTAAATGCCAGCGCGCGCTTTCTGACGGCCGAATACCTGCCCAAAGTGGCCGCATTAGCGGGTGTTTTCAGGAAATATGGTATTAAGACCTATTTATCGATCCATTTTGCCGCCCCGAAAACGCTGGGAGGGCTGAAAACTTCCGACCCGCTCGATCCGGAAGTGCGGAAATGGTGGGCCGAAAAAACGAAGGAGATTTACCGCACAATCCCCGATTTCGGAGGGTTTCTGGTGAAGGCCAATTCCGAAGGCGAGCCCGGCCCGCAGGACTACGGCCGCACACACGCCGACGGCGCCAATATGCTCGCCGAGGCGCTCGCGCCGTTCAACGGGGTGGTGATCTGGCGGGCATTTGTGTACAAGGCAGATCCCGCCGCCGACCGCTTCAAAGCTGCCTATGAAGAATTTGCACCACTCGACGGGAAATTTGCCAAAAATGTGATTGTGCAGGTCAAAAACGGGCCCATCGATTTTCAGCCGCGCGAGCCGTTTTCGCCGCTGTTCGGGAATATGCCTGGCACGCCCCTGGGCATGGAATTTCAGCTTACGCAGGAATACATGGGTTTCGCGACGCACTGGGTTTACGAAGCGCCGCTGTTCAAGGAATGCCTCGATGCGGACACTTATGTGAATGGCAAAGGCTCTACTGTTGCCCGCATTATCGACGGCTCGCTGCACCAGTATCCATTAACCTGCATCGCGGGCGTGGCCAACACCGGCTCCGACCGCAACTGGACCGGCCACCCGATGGCCCAGGCCAACTGGTACGCATTCGGGCGGCTCGCCTGGGACCACACCCTGAGCCCGGAAGCCATCGCGCAAGAATGGACGCAACTCACGCTGACCACCGAAAGCAAGGACGTAGCGGCAATCAGTGATATCATGCTGCGTTCCAGGGAGATTTATGTAAACTACAACACGCCGCTGGGCCTCTCGCGCCCGTGGACCGGCAGCCATTACGCGCCCGAACCCTGGCAAAACCGCAGCTCCCGCCCCGACTGGACGGCCATTTATTACCACCGGGCCGATACCCTGGGCCTGGGATTCGACCGGACAGCCACCGGCAGCAATGCATTACAGCAGTACCGCCCGGAAGTGCGCCGCGCTTGGGAAAATGCCGAAACCTGCCCGCTGCCCTATTTGCTCTGGTTCCATCACATTCCGTGGGCACAAAAACTCAGCTCCGGCCGAAACCTCTGGGACGAACTTTGCCACCGGTTCTACACCGGGCCCGATTCGGTGCTTTGGATGCAAAAACAATGGGCCGGGGTTCGCGCCTCCGTCGACCCGGCGACCCACACCGACGTTTCGGGCCGGCTTGTAAAGCAATATAATGAGGCGTTGTGGTGGCGGGACGCCTGGGTGCTGTATTTGCAGACATTCTCACGCAAGCCCATTCCTGCCCCGTATCCGAAACCCGGCAGGACGCTCGATGAGGTGAAAAGGAGTGTTAATGTTTACTTAATGAGATAAGGTAGACGGGTGTTCGATCTTTCAGGAACGAGCACCCTCTGTATACCGCAGTAAACTCTTGTCGGGCGTGAGTGGGCCCATGAAGAACAGCATGATCAGCAGCCCGACGAGCGCTACGAGCCCGAAACCCAGGAACAGTATATTGTAGGCGTAGTGGTAGCCCATTTCCGCCGCATTGTTCTTGAGCACAATCCCCGATATGGATTGAAAAACAGCCCCGCCCAGCCCGGTACCGACACAGGCCATGCCCCAGACCGATGCCGCGGAGTTTTTCGGAACCACATCGGCGGGAAACGTAAGGGTATTTGCGGTGTAAGCTGTATAACCAAAGCCGGCAAGACCGAACACGATGAGTGCCGAAATGGGCGTCGTGATCACGAATGGCCCGGCCAGCAAGGGCAAAATCATAATGAGGCTCGCGATGGTTACAGCCACTTTCCTCGCACGGGGAATAGGCATTCCCCTTTTGATAATGTATTGTGTAAAATACCCGCCGGCGATGTTGCCCACGTCCGCGATAATGAACGGGATCATCGCCAGCCAGCCGATTTGTTTCATTTCCAGATGGTGCACATCCACCAGGTACCGGCCGATCCAGAAGGTTACGAAGTACCATACCGGGTCCATGAAAGTTTTGGATAAGGTAAACATCCGTACGAAACGCGTTTTGAGCAACGCCGTTACCGGTACTTTGAATGTTACCTTTTCCGCTTCCCTGTTTTCCTTGGGTGTGTAATAGATAAACCAGAATGCCGCCAGCCACAAATACCCGCAAAGCGCCAGAATGACGAACGTCGCCTGCCAGCCGTAGTTCACACCCAGCAATGCCACCAGCGGCGGCACGACCACCGCCCCCAATGCAGAGCCGCTGTTGAAAATACCCGAGGCCGTGGACCGTTCATGCGGTGGGAACCACTCGGTGGTGAGACGGATAGCCGCCGGCCAGTTACCTGCCTCGCCAATGCCGAGCATGAACCTGCAAATACCGAACTGCAAAGGCGTAGCCGCAAATGCATGAATGAGCCCTGCGGTGGTCCAGAATGCCATGCAGAGGGAATAACCTACCCGGGTACCGAGGCGGTCGATCACAAAACCGGAGAATGCGTTCGAGATCATGTAGGCCGCGAAAAAAGCCGTGCCGATGTAGCCGAATGCATCGTCCGGAATCAGCTTCCGCAGTTCACCCTCCGCGCTCAGGTAGTTGAACGACAGCCTGTGTACGTAGTTGAGCACCGTCGCCAGAAAGGCCATACCGACCATGACCCATCGCATCCCCGACAGTTTGATCGCCGGGGACACGGGTATTTGATTTTCTACCATTCAAATGCAGGTTAAAGAATGTAAATGGAATCTCAGAGCTGGGACAGAGGGTTGAGCGTCGGGCTATCGGGTGAAACCGACAGCCGGTTTTGCAGGGGCCTTCCCAATCCTTCCCAATACACGGTCATCAGGTCGTCGTTTTCAAGCAGCAGCTTGCTTCCGAAACTGAATGCATCGGCCCCGAAAAAATGCACGTGGGCCTGCAATGGCAGCCTGTGGCCGGGATATTTGAAATGGTGATATTCCAGGTTTTCCAGGCTGTGGGCCATGTTCTGCTCGCCTGTGCGGATATCCGCGCTCCATTTGACCTGCTCACCGGCCGAAACCCGCACATCGGAAACCCGCACGTTTCCTTTAATATCACAGAAATCTCCTCCTATGAGCAACTCCGGGCCGATCGCGCATTGCCGCAACTTGGACGGAGCGAGGTAGAGATAGTTCTTTTTCTCCATCACATGATCGGAAAACTCATTGCCGGTCGCGAAGCCGATCCGATGCGGAATACCTTGCCGGTCGACGATATAAATGCCGGCTACTTCCGGCTCCTCTCCCCCGTCGTCGCCGAAGTCGGGCACTTCGAGGGTTTCGCCGTGCGCCCTCAGTACCGAGCCGTTGCCTTTGTAAAACCACTCTGGCTGCACGCCGATCTCACCGGGAGCCGGAAAGCCGTTTTCTACACCCCATTCGTACATGATAATGCTGTCGGTAGGTTTGGTACCCTCGGTCGCGGCATGCATTGCCTGGCGGCTCAGGGCGCTGTTTTTATGCGTAAGCCCGGTGCCGGCGACCAGGCAGCGGAACGGGTCGCCCGGGCAGTCGAATGCCGGGAGCAGCTTCCACTCGCTGGTTCCCGCGTACACGTCGTCGTAATGCAGCTTGGTGTCCGAGCGCGCGGCCAGCAGCAATTCCGCGAGCGGCTTTTTAGTATCGATGGCCTCCAATGCCGCTTCGTAAACCGATTTCGCGCCATTTAACAATACCAGCGAAGGTTCTTCCACCCTGGCCAGGGCGCGCCCGTGTTGCGGGTGTGATATCTGTACGACTCTTGTCATGTTTTGCATTAATATCAATTAAAAAACCTACAAACTACTGCGTCACCCATCCGCCGTCGATTGAAAAGCAGCCGCCTGTGGAGTAGCTGGAAGCCTTGCTCGCCAGGTACAATGCAATGCCGCCTATCTCGTGCAATTCACCCCAGCGGCCCATCGGGATTTTGGAAATGAATGCCTTATATTTTTCGGGGTCGTTAATGAGGGGCAGGTTGAGGTCCGTCGCGAACGGGCCCGGCAGAATGGCGTTCACGGTAATGCCGTCGAGTGCTACTTCCATCGCCAGCGAGCGGGTGAGCTGCAAAATGGCGCCTTTGCTCGTCGCGTAAGGTGTGCGCTCGGGAATGGCCGTGAGTGCGAGCATGGAACCGATGTTGATGATGCGGCCGTAGCCATTTTCCTTCATCACCGGCACCACTTCCCGGCAGGCAAGCCAGGTACCCGTCACATTCACGCTCTGAACTTTGTTGAAATCATCCAGCGAAAGTGCCTCGATAGGCCCGCGGATATTGATACCCGCCGAATTGACCAGGATATCTATTTTCCCAAAAGTATCCACCGCCGTTTTGACGGCCGTTTTGATGTGCTGCTCGGAAGTAACGTCGCAGCTCACACTGATGCAGCTGATGTCGTAAGTTTCCTTGAGCAGCTGCTCCGATTCCCTGTTCACCGCCTCGTCGCGCGCCGCGATGACGATATTGGCACCGGCTTCGGCCAGGGCTTTGGCCATTGCCAGGCCCAGCCCGCGGTTGCCGCCCACGACGAGCGCGGTTTGCCCGTGCAGTTTAAACAGGTCGAGAATACTTTGTTGCATGCTTAGCGTTTCCATGGTGCTTATTCGGAAATGATGAAATGTTCGAGACCTTCGGTTTTCAGGGTTAAACCAACACCCGGCAATGTATCGCTGAGCTGCACCCTTCCGTTTTCGGCGATCGCCTCGCCATCGAAAATGTACCAGAACATCTCATTGCCCACCTCGATCTCCGTTTGCGGGAAATACTCGGCCATCGGGCTCGCGAAGGAGCTTAGTACCACGTGCAGGTTGTGCATTTGTCCGCCGTGCGGGATCACTTCAATACCGTGCGCGAGGGCCATATTACAGATCTTCTGCGCTTCGGTGAAACCGCCCACCCGGTTGGTATCGAACTGGAAAATGTCCAGCGCGCCGGTTTGCAGCAGGTCGTGGAAGCCGTAGCGGGTATATTCGTGCTCCCCGCCCGAGAGCGGAATGTCGGTATAATTGCGCAGTTTGGCAAAATTGTGGATCTCGTCGGGCAGCAGCAGCTCTTCGGCCCAGCGCAGGTTGTACGGTTCCAGCGCTTTCAGGAATTGCTTCGCATAGGCCAGGTTGAAACCCATATAACCTTCCAGCATCACATTAATATCGTCACCCACGGCCTCACGCACCACTTTCACCATCTCCACATTCTTGCGCATACCGGCAATGCCCTCGGTGAGCGGGTAGCCGCAGCGAAGTTTCATGCCCGAAAAGCCCTGCTCCTTGTAATGCACGGCCTCGGCCCGGAGGCTGTCGAGGTCGCGGGTGTAGAGGCGGCTGTAATAGGTTTCGATGTCGGGGGTCGTGCGCCCGCCCATAAGCATAAACACGGGCTGGTTCATCACTTTTCCTTTGATATCCCAAAGGGCAATGTCAATGGCGCTGATAGCCGCGATAACCGTGCCTTTCCGGCCGAATGCGACCGTGGAGCGGTACATTTTTTCAAAAAGGTACTCGGTATTCAAAGGATTTTCGCCCAGCAGGATCGGCGCCAGTTTGCTGTCGATCACGGCTTTGGTTACATCCGGGCTGAGTCCCGCATTGCCGTAGCCGATATGCCCTTCGGCGGTTTCTACCTCCACCACCAGCCAGCTGAAAAACCGGAATGCGGCCTGCGAATCGGTTTGGGAGTAAATAGGACTCAGCGGCGTTGCAAAAACCGTATTGGTCGTGAGCACCGGGCCTGTCCATTTATATAATTTTGCTGTTACTCTTTTGATTTTCATTGAAATGCATTTTAAAACAATATCATTTTTCAATACAGGCGATCGGCCTGCTTACCACTTGAAATGCAGGAATGAAACACCCTGGCGCGGCAGCTGCATTTCCACAGTAGTCTGGCCATTTTTAGGTTCGATCCATTGCGGCGAGGTAAGCAATGCGAGTTGCCCGGCCTTTTCGAGCAGCCTGATTTGCTCCGCGGTAGGCTGCTTGGGCGAGCCCATCGCTTTCCATACTTCATAGGAATTGCTGTTTTCCTTGTCGATGCGGTAGTGATAGAGCATCATTTTCTGCTGCGGAAGGCCTTGTACGGATACTTTCACGGTCGCGTCGGGCACGGGCACATTGTCGTCGTGATAGTTCCATACCATTACCGCCGCCGAATTGGCGCTTTTGGAAGCAATGCCATTGATATCCGCCTCTTTGCGCACGCTCTCGTCCCGCACCCTTTTGAAATCGTAAGCCAAATCCTGCTTCACTTCCACGCGGTTGCCTTCCATCATGCCAAACATCCGGAATACGTTCAGCACCGGCTTGTCGACGCCATTGGTAGCCAGGTCACGGAACCCGCGGAACCAGGCCTGGTCCTCAAACTCGAACGACCAGCTCACTGCACCCAGCAAATTCACGCCGCGCGCCTCGGCCAGCTCATATTTACGTGCAAATGAAGCCGCCGTGTAGCTCGAATACATGGTACCATTGCGGTAGGCATTCTGCGGGCTCACGTCCTCCGAGCAGGCCGCGCAACCTTCCGGATCGGACTCACCGATGATGATCGGCAGCTTTTTCAGCGCCGGGTAGGATGCCACGATTTCGAAACCCTTGTCCAAGTCGCGCAGCTGCGTGCCCATGTTCATCTGCACGTGCCCGTCGACGATTTTAGGAGCGCCCTTGGCATGGTAAGTAATGAAATCGATCGGCGTGCCGGTTTTGCCGGTCACGTAGTTCTTCCCGGCAGTGACGTGGTCGAGGAATTTTCGCATAAAAACTTCCGATTTGTCCCACGACGGCCCTGTTACCTCCGGGCCGCCTATTTTTGCGGTAGGCAAGGCCCGTTTCACTGCGTCGGCCGTGTAGTCGTACAACTTAATATATTCATCCACTGTACCTTTCCAATAACTGATGTTCGGTTCGTTCCAAAGCTCCCAATACCAGCTTTCCACTTCCTTCTTGCCATAGCGGGCCACCGAATGCTTCACCCATTGAAATACCAGTTCCGCCCATTTGTTGTAGTCGTTGGGAGGATAGGCCCAGCCGAGGAAAATATCGTTGTACTTATCGCCCGGCGTCCAGTTGTGACGGTACGGTTCGGGTTTCGACGACAATGCCTGCGGCATAAAACCGATCTGGGCAATGGGTTTCATACCCCTTTCAATATAGGTATCGAATATTTTATCGACAATCTTCCAGTCGTACACCGGCTTGCCCTGCGCATCTTCGGTGTAGGCATTGGTGGAGCCCCATTTGAGCGCCGCATCGCCATCGCCCGTCACGAGCAGGCTGTGCGCCCGTACATATACAGGAACTTTACTAAACTGCGAGATTTCCGTCAGCAGCTTTTTCCCGTCCTTCATATAGGTGTAGTTAGGCTCGTCGTAGCCAAAAAACGCCCAGATCTGCTGCATAGGGGCTTTTACTTTCGCCAGGTTTACGTCGATACTGATGGGTTGCTGCTGGCTAAAGGCAGGAGTGGACAATGCCGCGCCCAGGGTGGCTGCATGAAGCAGGGCAAGTTTGGTTTTTTTCAAAAACATGTGACTTTGGTTAAGCGTAAAAAATTAATATCCGGGATTCTGTTTGAGCTGACTGTTCCGGCTGATTTGCTGGGTGGGTATCGGAAAAAGATTATGCTTGTCGGCAGCGGCCGTTACGCCATTCGCCTGCGCGGTGGTGATCAGTCGGTTATGCCGGATCAGGTCCCAGCGGTAATGCCCCTCGCCCACGAATTCCTGTGCGCGCTCTTGCAGCACCGCATCGCGGAATTCTTCCTTCGACAGCCCTTTCAAATCGGGATAAACCTTCGCCGCCTGCTCGAAAGCAGTACCCGCTGCGCGGGCCCGCCGCCGCACCTGGTTGAGCGCCTCGAAAGCCTGGGGCGTCGGCCCGTCGGTTTCATTGGTCGCTTCGGCGTAGGTGAGCAGCATATCGGCGTAGCGTATGAGCGGATAGTTTACGCCTTCTTTAAGGTAGCCGGTGGCAAAATCTATCCGGTGAAACTTGGTCAAAAATGGTGCGTACATGGTAACAGTGTCTCTCACTAACTCCTTAGTGCCATTTTTGTAATAATAGGGCATCTTCTGGCGTACCGACTGCCACTTGCGGTAAGTGTCGGGGCTTTCGGTGAAAAAGGATTTCCGCGCCTGGAAAATGACCAGGTCTTTGAGAATGTGGAACTGCACATTCACGCCGTTGATCGTCTGCGCGGGCGGCCCGAAGAGGTAAATCATCCGCGTTTGGTACATCTGCGAGGTGCTATTGGCATTCCCCCCATGCTGAATGGAGAAAATATGCTCCTTCCCGTTCTGGAAATCGGGGTTATTGATGTTTTCATAATCCTCGAAAAGGCTGAAAACACCTGCGTCCATCACTTTTTTCGCCTCCGCGGCGGCTTCTTTCCATTTGCGCTGCTGCAAGTAGACTTTGGATAGCAATGCGGTGGCCGAAATGGCTGTGGCCCTGCCGGCGGTAATATCGGCCTTGTTCAGCGGGCTAAGCAAGGTTACCGAAGCGTTGAGGTCGCTCACAATCTGCGCATACACCTCTTCCTCCGAGCTTCTGGGCTTAGCCACTTCGCTTAGGTCGGTGGTCGCTTTCACGTGCAGGGGCACGCCGCCGAATATCCGCACGAGGTTGAAGTAGAAGAATGCACGCAGGAACTTCGCCTCGCCCAGCACCTTGTCTTTTCCCTGAAAATCTGCGACCTCCATCTTGTCGATGAGCGTATTAGCGCGGTTGATCACCTGATAGAAATAATCCCAGGCCGTTACGAGTTCCACCGCATCGGGCGTCCACGAGTAAGTATTCCATTCGTTCTGGATGCCCGAACGGTCGCCCGAGCCATTGGCGGAACCCCCGCCGATGAGCGTGAATGCAGTGACGTCGCCCAGGGTAACCCATTGTCCGTCGCGGTAGTTATCGTTCCAGAGGTAATTATAAACCCCGTTCAGTCCCAGTTGCGCCTGGTCGAGGGTTTTGTAAAAATCATCGGTAGGCACCTGGCTGTATACCTTCTCTTGCAAGGAATTTTCACAGCTGCTTCCACCAAGCAGGGCCAATGCGCCGAGGGCAATGGATAAGGCCCGGTGTTTTGTTTTAATAATAGATCGGATCATGTCAATTCAATGTTTTTGCATTAAAACCCAAGCTTGATTTCCACCCGGTAAGTCCGCGACGACGGGTACCCGAACCGATCCATTCCTTTGGTCGTGTTGCTGTTACCGTAAGAGTTCACTTCCGGGTCATAGCCCGAGTATTTCGTGATCAGGGCCAGGTTATCGACGCCGATGCCGATCCGCGCATTCTTGACAAAACTCACAAAACCGGGGATTTTGTAGCTCAGCGACACATTCTGAACGCGCAGGAACGAGCCGTCCTCTACCAGGAATGAGCTCACACGCTGCGGGTGCGAGGCGCTCGCGGCAGGGATGTTGGAATCGGGGTTCTCGGGCGTCCAGCGGTCGAGGCGCTTGGCCGAAACACCTATCCCGTCCTGCACATATTGCTGCGCCGCCAGGTTCAGCACCTTGTTGCCCTGCATCCCGTACACGAACACGTGCAGGCTCAGCGGACCAAACGACAGGTCATTGGTAAGTCCGTAACTGAACTTGGGAAGCGGGCTACCGAGGAACACATCATCTTTTTCGGTGTCGTAAATGCCGTCGCCATTCACATCCTTGTACCGGATATCGCCCGGCTTGGCGGCCGGCATCGTGCCCACCTCCTTGATTTGCTCCTTCGAACGCCAGGTACCGTCATACACCGACCCATAAAACTCACCGACCGAGTGCCCCGGTTGGAGCCGCACCGTGTTTTTGGCGTGCGGGTTCACATTCGCCCCGCCTACCCAGCCGGAGTACAGGTATTCAGCGCCCCCGAGCGACAGGATTTCGTTCTTGTTAAATGATATGTTGAAGTTCGTCGTCCAGTTGAGCTTGCCGTTGGTATTCACGGTGTTGATCCCAAACTCCCAGCCCTTGTTCAACATGGCGCCCGTGTTTTTGAGCACGCTTCCGTAGCCGGTCTGTGAAGGGATCGGCACGTCGAGAAGCAGATCGGTGGTCTTTTTGTGATAGTAATCCACTGTAAAACTAAGGCGGCCATTCAGTACCGCGGCATCCAGTCCGACATTGAATTCACCGGTCTTCTCCCAGCTCAGATCGGGGTTGGCGATATTGGAAGGGAATGCGATGGGCACACGGGCACCGCCGAAAATGTACGAGCTGCGCGTTCCGAACGAGGTCCCGAGCAGCGAAAGCGACCGGTAAACTCCAATGGATTCATTCCCCGTTTTGCCATAGCTCACCCGGAATTTCAGCTGATCGAACACATTCAAATCGCGGATGAATTTCTCCTCGCCCAGCTGCCACCCGAACGCGACCGCCGGAAACACGCCGTACTTGTTGTTCACCCCGAATTTGGAAGAACCATCAGCCCGTACCGAGGCAGTAAACAGGTATTTGTCCTTTAAAGTGTAGTTCAACCGGCCGAGGTACGAAATGAGCGTCCACTCATTCCTATTGCTGCCCGGCGCCTGCGGACTGCTTCCCAGGCCGAGGTTGTAGTACTCGAAAATATCACTCGGGAAGCCGAACGACGAGGCGTCGACGGTTTCGTTCGTTTCCTTTTGGTAAGTAAAACCGGCGAGGACTTTCAGATTGTGGACGTCCGCGAAGGTCTTGGAATAGGTCAATGTGTTCGCATTGGTAAAATTGAGATTGCGCACACCGATCTGCCGGGCCTTGCCATTCGCGCCCGCGGCTGCTTCGGAGCCGATCGGGAAATATTGGTGGAACTTCCAATCGCGGATGTCGGCGCCGAAGCGGATGTTGAGGTCGAGTCCGGGGATAATGCTGTAATCGGCGTAGATGTTGCCCAAAATCCGCATGGTATTGCTCAGCTGCCGGTATTTCTCGGTCATGGTGAGCGGGTTTTCCAGGCCACCGCCCATCGGGAAATTCCGCAAATTGGTAGCCTGGCCAAGCTCATCACGCGCCGGAATGGTGGGCGGGGCTTCATACACGGCGTCCACCACATTGGAAATGCCTTCGTAACCCTTGGTATCGGTCGGCACCACGTTTTCGTCGGTCAACGTAAAGAGCAGGCTCTGCCCAACGCGCAGCTTTTTGCTGATATCCGCATCAATATTAATGGAAGTCCCGTATCGCTTGAAATTCGAACCGGGAATGATCCCGTCCTGCAATGTCACGTTTTCGGCCAGCATGTACCGCACGCTCTGGCCCCCGCCTGAGAACGAGATCTTGAAATTCTGCCGCGGTGCGGAGTTGTAAATTTCGCTCTGCCAGTCAGTACCCTTCCCGAATGCTGCGATCTGCGCCGGTGTGTACACCTGCGACTGCCCGAGCAGCGTCGCGCGCTCGTTCACCTGCGTGGCCCACTGGGTGGCATTCATGAAGTCGAGCTTCTTGCGGATGGTCTGCAAGCCGAAAGCATATTCGAAATCGACGCGCTGCTGGCCTGCCTTGCCCCTTCTTGTAGTGATCAGTACCACGCCATTCGCCGCGCGGGAGCCGTAGATGGCTGATGCAGAAGCATCTTTCAGTATTTGAATGGATTCAATGTCCGACGGATCGATGGAATTCATCGGGTTGGCATTACCGCCAAACGAACCGGCATCGGTGCTGGCGCCCGTCTGGAAACCGCTGCTGATCGGCACGCCGTCGATCACATACAAGGGCGAGCCGCTGGCCGAAAGTGAAGCCGTACCCCTTACCTGCACGGAAATGCCTCCGCCGGGTGCGTGGGAGTTGGTATTCACCTGTACGCCGGCAATTTTGCCCTGCAATGCCTTGTCGGGCGTGTTGATAGAGCCCTGCTCAATGTCCTTGCCTGCAATGGTGGCGATGGCGCCGGTGAGATCTTTCTTGTTGGCGGTACCGTAGCCCACGACGACTACTTCGCTCAATTGCTCGGCGTTCGGCACCAGCCGGACGTCGATGACCGAACGGCTGCCTGCTACAACCTCCTGCTGAACATAGCCAATAAACGAAAACACAAGCGACTGATTTTCAGACACATTATTCAATTCATATTTACCGTCTCCATCGGAAGTAGTACCAACGGACGTGCCTTTCACCACGATATTCACACCGACGAGCGGCTGGTCTTTTTCATCGGTGATCCTGCCTTTCACCGCCTTGTCGACGGGCCTTGTGTGGCGCGTTCCGGGCCGGTACCCGGCCCTACCGATAGCCACTGTGCTGATCAGGAGGAAGACTGCGATCCAGCGGGATGCCGCCCAGCGGGATGCCGCCCAAAGGGGAAAGCGCAGCCATTTACCCCCGGAAGGGTATGATATAGCATTTCTCATGATTTTGTTAAAGCTAAGGTGCAGGCAGTATCATACCAGGTCCACCAACTACCGGAAAGTCGGGACAAAGTATGCTCCGCCAGTTTTAAACACTGTTCGGAATTAGATTTTGAAAAACAATACTTTCCTGATAACCCTATGGCATAGGGCAGGCAACGTTGCTGACGACGTCAGCGGACAAAAACGGGCAAATGGATTCTGCTACCGCTTTCTGGAAAAGCGGGCCAAGTGTGCGTATCAGGCAATCAAGATTAAACGATAATGGTTATACGAAAATATCCAGGTACTTTACTTCCTCGGAAACCGGCATGATACCGTGTTTTTGGAGGCAATTGAAATACATGCTATCACCCGCCTTCAAAAGGTACTCGGCATCCCCCAGCGTCATTTTCATTTCTCCTTCGATCACATAAATGAATTCTTCGCCCTCGTGGGAAAGTTCATGCTGCTTCACCTCCCCTTTTTTCGCTACGAAAAGCATCGGCTGCATTTTCTTCTGATGGTATTCGGTACCGAACGGATAGATGAAATACCCCTTGTCCGTTTTCGTCAGGTTCTGCTCCGCCGTGAGCCTTGCCGTGAAAATGGCGTTGAGCCACTCCTCGGTTTCCAGCAAACTGGAAATGTTGGTGCCCAGCACCTGTGCAATTTTCACCAGTGCGGCCACCGATGGCACCGTCTTATTGTTCTCGATTTTGGAGATCATGCTTTTGGATAAATCGCTTCCATCGGCTACCTCCTGCAATGTTCTTTTCTGGCTTGTTCTTAATATCCTGATCCGGTCTCCGATATTAAGCGTGTTCCCTTCGGCTATCAGCATAATTTCAACCCTGTTTACTTATTTGGCACTTTGTTTCATATCATTCAACAAGGTTGAATGCAAATATATGTGGAAAATACGATGAAGCAAGGAAAACTCTAAATATTTTATGCTTTTGTGCAATTCTTGCTGCATCGTCGCTTTCTTCCTTCGTAATGGGGCTAAAATAGGCTAGTCGGCGCGATTTTCAAATTGTGCGGATAAAGCCGGGAAGGCAATAGAAAGGGATATTTGTTTTACCTGAACCAATAATATAGCCCCGCCATCACCACCCCGATACACGCCCAGCCCAACCAAACCTTGCCGCGGTTGTAATGCGGCTGGGAAGCATAGGTTTCAGCCAGTGTGGGTAAGGATGAAGTAGTCTCCTTTTCGGGGAATAGCAGTGAAATCAAGGCCATAAAAACCATCAGAAAGGCGGTGAGCAGGAACGTCAGCAACATAAAATGCGGCCAGAATGCTTTGTGGGGAAAGTCGGTGAGCTGCATTATGCCCACGCAGAGGCAAAGCGGCGAGCCGAGGTATAATGTAAGGTTGGCGGCGCGGCTGGTGGCCTTTTTCCAGGTTACCCCCATTAAAAATACCGTCGTGAGCGGCGGAGCGAGGTAAGTTCCCACGGCCTGTGAGAGGTCGAAAAGCCCCTTGTCGACGGTCGACAGCAGGATCGACATCATCATGGCAATGGACGACGAACCGATGATCACCACCCTCCCGACAGTCCTGAGCTTTCGTTGCGAGGCATTGGGATCGATGATTTTGGAATAAACATTCAAAGAAAAAACCATGCTGAAAGCATTGATGCCAACGGCTACATCATATATCAATGCGGCGATCAATGCGGCGAGCGTAATGCCCACCAGGCCGACGGGCAGCAGGTTGGCCGTCATGACCAGATACGCGTGGTCGGGATTACTGAGGTTCGGAAACAGAATGTAGCAGTAAATGCCTGGGAGCAGAAAAACGAAGGGTACCAGCGCTTTGAGCGCGGCCATGAGCATGGTACCATACTGCCCATGCCGGATATCCTTAGCCGCAAGGGTTTGCTGGACGATCGTCTGATCGGTACACCAGTACCAAATCCCTACCACCGGATAGCCGAGCAGGACCGCATGCCATGGGTAAACGGGGTCATCGGATGGGCGGAAAATGGTCCAGAACTCCCTGGGCGACCGACTGACCACTTCACTTACCCCGCCGATGCGGTCAATGGCGATTATGCCGACAATGAGTGCCGCTGCCGTCACCACTACGGATTGCAGCACGCCCGTTCGGGCAATCGCGCCGAGGCCACCCGTAGCCGTAAAACTCGTGGCGAGTACCGTAGCACCCACCGCCGCTACCCAGAATGGCACATCGAGGAGCTGCGCGATCACGAGGCCGCCCGTGAGCAGCACAAAACTCACCGATACGATGAGCGTCGAAATCATGGAATAGTAAGTGAGGAAAGTAAAGGAGCGCTGGCCGTACCGCCGCAACAGGAACTCGGGCATCGTGCTCACTCTGGTAGCGAAATAATGCGGCACGAACACCATCGCCAGCAACAGCAGGAACCACCAGGCGAGCCAGTCGAAGTTGGCGGCGACCATGCCGGTGGTGTAGGCCATGCCGCCGTAACCCACGAGCATGACGGGGCTCACATTGCTGCTGAAAATAGACAGGCCTACATTGTACCATTTCAATGACCGACCACCCAGAAAAAGGTCGCTGGCCGTTTCGATCCGGCGCTTGCGGGAAAAGTAAAGTCCTACCCCAACCAGAATGGCCAGGTAAAGCACGATAATGCCGGCATCGATGCCGCTGAGGGCCACTTCTTCGCGCATGGGGCGGTCACAACGTTTTTCTGCGGATCAGTACATTGGGCAGGATCACCTGGATCTTCTGTTTCTGCATGATCGATTGCCCGGCGAGCTTGCCCATCAACGCGAAGTCGGTCGAGTATGTGGTAATGTCGACAAACTCCTTGGCGGGCTCGTCATTGACCGACAGCAGCCCTACGTCCACGCCCATCGTGAATTTCTTACTCTTGCATTCTTTCAGGATCGACCACATGGTGTAGTTATCGAGCGTGAAATAGGCCTTTCCTTTTTCGACTGACCCCGGTACAAATTCGCTGACGATCTGCCCCTGAATGGCATAGTCGTGCAGGAACCGTTTAAACGACGACACTATCTCCTTCGGATCGAGGGATTTGGGGGAATGATAAAAAATGATTTCGCCGAACTCGCGGATCTTGTCGGCAAGTGCTTCGAGCACCGCGTAGGTCGATCGCTCAAATTCCTGCGCGATGTAGCTCACCTCGCCGTCGAGCTGCTCAAACCGGTCGAATATCAGCAGGTTGCTGCGCGGAATGGTTTCCAGGATTTCCTTGGTCCGGCGGTGCGGGATCGGCGCTACCACGTACATGCCGTATTTCCCCTTGATCTGGAACAGGGTACTTTCCAGCACATCGACGCTGCCATGGTGGAAAAACACATCCAGATGCACCTTTGGGCCGAGTTCTTTCCGGAAATTCCGGTAAAAAAGTTCTTCGAATGTATCGAGGTTATACATGATCAGGGCCACTTTCATGAACTGGCTCGTCTGCGCGTTGGTCACGTAGTACCCGATCCTGTTTTTGGATTCAACCACTCCCCTGTCTACCAGTTCGCCGTATCCCTTGCGGATGGTTTCGCGGGAGAAGTTCAGTTCCTGGATCATCTGGTTCACCGACGGCAGCAGGTCGTTCGGTGAAACGATCTTCTGGTCAATCGCATTGATGATCCCTACGACGATCTGGTCGTGTTTGGAATAGGATGTCACTTCCCGCAATTCCTTTATTTTATCAAATATGCTCTCCATTCGGCGGTAATTACTTCGTAAAGCTAAAAACTTAAACCTGTCCCTGCAACGCGCGGCGGCAGGGACAGGGAAATGTACTATTCGGAAAAACGGCTACGGCACACGGGCAACAAGCTGCTGGTTGGCGGGCACCGTCACATCCAGGAACGACACCATCCGCGAACCCTTCACGACCATCTGGCTGGCTTTCCGTCTTGCTCCGTTCACCATAATAAATGGGTGCTTTCCGGCGAACATTACCCGCCATTGCAATGCAGGGCCGGCATTACGCAGCGAGGCGGTTTTCGCACCTTCGGTCACGGAGATTTTCCGTTGCAGCACGGGCAGGTTTTCAATGGTATGGGTATCCGCCGCACGGCCGTTGAACAACGTCGTGATCCGGTTCACGCGCGCATCCGCGTCGATCCCCATAATGCCCTGCACCACACCCTGTACCGCACCATACGAAACCTCGGGGTATTCGCGGCGCTTGGTGGCCGGATCGGTCAGGTGGAGTATCTGGCTACGGATTTGCTCGGGGTAGCCATACTGCCCCAGCACATAGGGGAAATACGACTGGTTTTCCATGTTCCAATCCCGTGCGAGGATCTGGTCGATCGTTTTGCGGGTCCTGGTCGTGTCCTTCAACACATCAAACCAGAGCAGGAACGTCTCGCCTTCGGCATAGCCGAACACGCCTTTGGAAGAGTAGTACGTGAAATACTTATCCTCCTTTTCGCTCCACCATTTGTTTTCGATGTGCCGGCGATACTGTTCGGCCTTCTGGTCGAATGCGGACGCCTCGGCGGTTTTACCCTCCACGCGCAGCATATCCGCATAGGTTTGCATCCCGCGGGAAAGCGAGGCGATCAGGTCGACGCCCATTTTCAAATCGTGTACGCCTTCGGAATAGGAAGCGAGCCCCCGGCAACGGTGAAAGGCATCTTTGTCGTTGTACGCCGCGTGCGCATTCGGGTGAAGCGGCCGCGAGAGCAGCGAATCCGGCTGCAATACCCAGCGCTCCACATATTCGCGGACCGACTTCCTGTGAAAATCGGCAAACTCGGGGCCATTGATGTACCGCTTGTCGCCGGTCCACAAATAGAGTTTCCAGGCAGCATTCATCACATCGAAATTTGCATTGAGATTGTACCAGAACTCATCGTCGTTCCGGTAGTCTGCCGGCGCAGGTTTTCCCTCCTTGTTGATTTCCCAATACGAGCACCAGTCTTTGCTATCGGAAATGTTTTTAGCAAAAAGGGAGAACATATTGCTGTTGGCCTTGCCGAGCCCGAGCATTTCCGCGGCCATACTCTGGTGCGCCACGTCGCGCATACAGAACGCAAACCGCGAAGGTAATGCGGCCTCGTACCAGTCGCCCACCGGGTCGGCGGGGTTGCCCCGGTGGCTCAGCGCCATTTCCGCGGCCCGGTCGAAAGCGGTTTGCAATGCGGCGTCCGTCGACCGGAACTTTAACGTTTCGCTTTGCGCCATGCAGCCGTGATGAAAAGCCGGCTGGAAAGTAAGCCATAGGGAAGCTGCTGCGATGAATCTGATCATTCCTTCTGTTTTTGAATTAAAATGCAATCTTCTGATAAATTCTCCTTTATAAAATATGCGGCGATCAATTATAATTGGGGTTCTGGGTCAATGCAGGGTTCCGCTGCAACTCCGTCCGCGGGATCGGGTAGAAATACAGGGCAGGAAGCCATGTCCGTTTCTGCACGGTAGCCGATTGATAGGTGAATGTGCCGTCGGCCTGTTTGGTAATGATCACGCCCAAAGCATCTTTTGATCCTACCTCGGCCATGCCCCACCGGCGAATGTCAAAATAGCGGTGGCCTTCAAAGCAAAGCTCGATGCGGCGCTCCTGCCTGATTTTGTCCATCAATGCTGCGCCCGATGCATTCACCGGCGGCATACCCGCTTTTTGCGACCGCAATTTGTTCAGGTAGGTAAGCGCTTCACCGTCCTCGCCCAATGCGGCACAGGCTTCCATGTAGTTCAGGTAAATTTCCGAAAGCCTGAAACCGACCCATTGCGAGGCTGCATAGTCCTGCTTCTGCCAATCCACCGACTCATCCACCATCTTGCGGATCACATAGCGCGTCTTGGATGCATTCCAGGGAGAATACGGGCTCTGCGGCGAATCGTCGCCCCCCTCAAAAAACTGCGTGGTGCGGCCTTTGAACAGTTGGTTATTGGCCAGAACCGTCGCGTAAAACCGTGGATCCCGATTCGCATACGGATTTTTCGCGTGCGCGGGATTCGTCCAGCTGAAAGCGGTCCCGTCGGCCATTTCGAATGCATCCACCATTTGCTGGATCACATTGTAGGCACTATACCCTTCATACCCGTTCGGGCTGAGATCGCGGCTTACGGTATTGTACCGGTCGGCTCTTGCCAGGCCGCTGTAAACACGGGCGAAGATCACTTCGGAATTGAAAAAATCGAGGTATGTCTTGTTATACGTTCCATTGGCTGCACTACCGTACAATGCATACGGCGCACCTTTGAAATCGATCACCGCCTTGGCGGCTTCCTTGGCCTGCTGCCAGAGTTTCCTATCCCCCGACGTGTTAAAATAAGGACTCGCCGCGTACAGCAGCAATCTCGATTTCAGAGCCAGCACGGCACCTGTTGTAGCCCGGCCTTTGTCGAGGTCGGCCGAATAGGCTGCGGGCAGCAACTTTCCTGCCTGTTCAATGTCTGCCAGAATGAAATCCTTCGTTTCCGTCCACGAGGCGCGCTTTTCATTGAAGCCCGTGTCGTTGACGTCGTACACTTTGGTAATCAGCGGCACACCGCCAAATCGCTTCAACAATTCGAAATAAGCCAGTGCCCGCAGAAAGTAAACCTCTCCGCGCATGGTGCGTATGGCCTGTGCATTGGAAACCGTATCCAGCTGGCTCACGTTTTTCAGGAACACATTGCAGTTGCGGATGGAGGAGTACAGATCGCCCCAGCGGTTCAGCGAGGATGCGGTCTGGTTGTCCGGCGTGGCTTCGCCCTGCACATAGCTGTTTTCGTTGGTCCAGTTGAAGTTACCGTACAGCTCGTCGGTTTGCGCGCCCCAGCCAAAGCCGCCGTCTTTGTAGGCCATCACCGTCTGGTTGTAAATGCCATTCACAAATACCTGAACGAGGTTCGGATCTGTCCATACGTCGGACTCCGAATACGCATTCTGCGGTTTCAGGTCCAGTACGTCCTTGCAGGAGTTCATGACCAGCATGCCCGTCAAGATGGAAATGCCCGCGAGCAGTTTTCCCGACCAGCCGACCGCGCTTTTCGCAGCCTGGATGCCGGATTGAATTGTATGGTTGGTTTGTGGTTTCATGGATTGAATGGTAAGGGTTAGAAGCTGATATTGGCGCCCAGGTTCACGACACGCTGCTGCGGATAGTAATAGCCCGTGTTGTTCGGCATTTCGGGATCAAAAGACGGCCCGAACTGATCGATCGAGAAGATGTTGCTTCCATTGATATAGATCCGCGCGCTGTGCATTTTGGCCTTTTTTAGCAAGCTGGATGGTACCGTGAAGCCCAGCTCGACGTTTTTGAGCCGTACAAATGCCGCATTGCGCAGCCAGAAATCGGAAGTGAGCGTGTTCACCCCTCTCGATGCGCCGGTAGGACCATTGAAATTACGTGGAAACTGGTTGTCGCCTTCTTTCTGCCAGCGGCCGTCAAAAAACTCTTTCGCCATATTCAAACCCGCCGGCGCGAGGTACGACTGCGCCATGGCCTGGCCCTGTACGAACACCGAGAGGTCCAGGTTCCGCCATGAAAGGCCCAGCGAAGTACCGTAGATCAGCTGGGGCGTCCTGACGGACGATTTCCGCACCTGATCCAGGCCGTTGATCGCCCCGTCGCCATTGATATCCTTGTAACGAATGTCACCGGGAGCAGTGTTGGCCGGGTGCGGGCTGGCGTCGATCTCCGCCTGGTTCTGGTAAAGGCCATCGGATTCATACACGAGCCAGGAATCGATCGGGATATCGGTCTTGCGCTGGTACGACGGCACGCTTGCGGCCTCATCCATAAAAATGACCTTATTGCAGGCAAAAGTGAGGTTCCCCCTGATATTATACCCGAAGCTGTTTCCGATGGTGCCATTATAATAGGCTTCGAGCTCGATCCCGCGGTTCAGCACTTTTCCGAGGTTCTGGTTGGGCAAGGTCAGGCCCGTGTACGCAGGCACCGACTCGCTGCGCGTGATGAGGATGCCCGTGCGCATGGAGCGGAAATAGTCGATGGTAACGCCCAGCCTGCCTTTGAGGAACTGCGCGTCGAGTGCTACGTCGGTGGTGGTAGCTACTTCCCAGGTAATGTTTTTGTTAGGGGTCGGGCCGGGCACCAGCGAGCTTACCTGCGAGGCGGTGGGCCCGAGTGAATAGCCATAACCGGTTCCGAGGAGGTAGGTCTGGATATAGTTGAATGCTGAAACGGCATCGTTACCCGTTTTACCCCACGAGCCGCGCAATTTCAGTTCTGTAATGCTTTTGGAATTGAAAAAATCCTCCTGCGAAATGCGCCATGCCGCCGAAACTGCTGGGAAAAAGCCGTAACGTTTTCCTTCGGGGAAATTCTGCGAGCCGTCGTAGCGCATGTTGTAGTCGAAAAGGTATTTGTTTTTGAAACCGTAAGAAGCCCTGGCAATGAAGTTGTTGCGACCCGTTTGCGCAGCAGTCGAATTGTTTTGCTGGCCTATCAGGCTGCCCGCCGAAAGCTGGTCGAGCGAGTTGCTGAGGAAATTCGAGCGAAACGCGCTGATCTCGTCGGCATTGCCTTCAAAGCGTTCGTAAGCGGCAAAACCTTCTACGGAATGATCGCCAAACCGGTTGTTGTAGCCGAGCCGGATATTCATCAGGTTTTGTTTCAATGTACCGCGTACTTCCGACAAGCTCGGTTTGATGGCCGAGTTGATCTGCACATAATTCCCGGTGGCCGCATCGTAACGGAATGCAGGCGGAGGTGTTTTGGTAAATGCCTTGTTCTTCGAAAAAGTGAGGTCATAGGCATAGTAGCCATCGACGAACACCCCGTCGATCAATTTGGACAGGTCCCATTTGAAATAGGTTTTGGTCTGCAAATAGTCGTTGGTATTCCGGTTATAGCCGGCTTCCCCGCTGGTGACGTACACCATGCTGTTGTTAGGCCCACCGCCGATACCCGGCCCCACGAGCCCATTCGGATACACCGGAACGAGGTACGGATAAGCGAGCCATAACTCCCGGAATATCGCCCCTGCATTGTAGTTGCCTACCGCCGAATTGCGGAATTCGTTGCGGTACAGCACATCCACCCCGATTTTCAGGTTATCGGTAACGGCAATGTCCACGTTGGCGCGGGCCTGCGCCTGCTTGTAGTAAGCCGCGTCTTTTTTGTAAATACCATCCTGCTTCTGGTACTGGCCGGAAAGGAAATAGGTAACCTTATCCGTACCGCCCCGCAACGAAATGACCTGATTGTGCTGCAATGCCTGTTTTTTCATGGTCGCATCCCACCAGTTCGTATTGGGGAATGAGAGCGGATCGGAGCCGTCGCGGAACTTCTGCAACGTTGCGTCCGGCCAGGTGGGATTCTGGCCGATCATCCGGTCGTACTCGTTGGTAGCCAATGCATATTCATACGAGCCCAGCATTTGCGGCACGCGCGTCGCCTGCGTGAGCGACCAGTTGGTACCAATGGACAATACCGGTTTGCCGGCCTGCCCGCGCTTGGTCGTGATCAGGATCACACCATTGGCCGATCGTGCCCCGTAAATCGCCGCCGTGGCATCTTTGATAACCGTAAACGATTCGATATCAGCCGGATTGAGCCGCGCAAAGCCTCCCGAGCGATCGGGAATGCCGTCGATCACGACGAGCGCGCCTGTACTGCCCAGCGTCGCTTTACCGCGGACGAATATTTCTGCATTGTCGTTCCCCGGCTCGCCGCTCCGTGTATTGGCGATCAGGCCCGGCACACGTCCGGCGATGGAGTTGGTGAGGTTGCTCGCAGGCGATTTTTCCAGCTCGGTACCTTTGATCGTCGACACCGAACCGGTGAGGTCCGCGCGGGTTTTGGTCCCGTATCCTACCACCACCACTTCGTCGAGCGCTTTGGTGTCGGCTTCGAGCAGCACATCGAGCTTGCTTTGCTTACCCACCTGAATTTCACGGGGAATATAACCGATGTAAGAAAAGACGAGAACCGCATCGGCGGAAGGCACATTGATCGAAAAATGTCCTTCTGCATTGGTGGACGTGCCGCCATTGGCACCCTTGATGATCACACTCACGCCGACGAGCGGGCCGGACGCATCCGTTACCCGGCCCGAAACCGGAACCTGGGCCCTGACCGCGAGCGCACTGAAAAACAGTGCCACAGCCAGCAGCAGTGGAGAAAAGCGGGTAGAAAAAATCATGTTAAAAAGGGTTATAAAGTGAAACACGAGCTGTTCAGGCCAGCCTCCGGATGCCGCCCGACACAACCACACTGTCTAATTTTTTATCAAAAGAACACAATTTTTAACTAACCTATACTATTCTATACTATTTTAAATAAAAATATTTTTGGAATAAGTCAAAACGCTACCTGAACAGCCATTTTACCATAAATAGCTATTAATAAGTATCATTTAGACACTTTTAGTAGGAAAATTCAATCAAAATAAAACCCTATACTATTCTATACTTTTAATAACCTACCCAATAGGAGTATATACCCAAAGCGAATAGCTGACATTGATATCTGAAAACGAAGATTAACCCAGCACCCCGATAATGGCATCGTAGATATAGTCAAGATCGGCGTCGCTCGTGCAGTAAGGGGGCACCAGGTACAGTACATTTCCCAGCGGACGCAGCAGAATGCCTTGATCGAGCAATGCCGCAAAAACAGGCTTGCATTGGTTGCGGAAATAGGAATCCTTGTCGTCGCTGCCGAGGTTCATGGCCAGAATAGTGCCGCATTGCCGCGCGGAACGGATCTTTGCATGTGTGGCTACGCGAGCGCGGAAGCCCTCGTGCCGACGCGAAATACGGGCAATGGACGCCTGCGTTTCTTCTCTTTTGAGCAGCTCCATACTCGCCAGTGCAGCCCGGCACGCGAGCGAGTTGGCCGTAAAGGAATGGCCGTGAAACAATGTTCCGTATACGTTGTCCGTGCAAAATGCCTCGTGGATGGCCTCGGTACAGGTGGTAACGCCCAATGGCATGGTGCCGCCGGTGAGTCCTTTGGAAAGGCACATGATGTCGGGTTGCCCGGTTAAATGGTTGGCCGCGAACATACGCCCCGTCCGTCCGAAACCGACGAAAATCTCGTCTTGTACCAACAGAATGCCCTTTGAACGGCAATAGCGCATCAACGCATCCAGGTGTTCGGCCTCGTACATGATCATTCCGCCGGCGCCCAATACCAGCGGCTCGTACACAAAACAGGCGATCTGATCGGCATGCTGGTCGATGAATGCATGTATTTCCGGCAGGTTCTCCGCCGTGGGGAGATCGATATGGATCACATCAAAGAGCAATTCGGCAAACGGCTCCGTCCAGCCGCTGCGGCCGCTCACGGCCATCGCCCCGAATGTGTCGCCATGGTAGCCTTGCCGGAATGCCAGGATTTTGGTTTTCTTTTCGCCCCGGTTGTAAGCGTATTGCAATGCCATTTTCAAGGCCACCTCCACCGCCGTGGAGCCGTTGTCGGAAAAGAACACCTTCTGCTGGTTCTCCGGCAGGACGGCCAGCAGTGCCTCCGAAAGCGCAACGGCCGACGGATGCGTAAAACCTGCAAAAATGACGTGTTCGAGCGTACGCAGCTGCTCGTACACCTGCTCGGCAATGTACGGATGGGCATGCCCGTGCAAATTCACCCACCACGACGAGATGGCATCGATATAGCGCTTGCCTTTTTCATCATATAAATAGGCCCCTTCTCCGCGAACGATCGCGACGGCCTCGCCAGCCGTTTTAATGGGCGTGAAAGGGTGCCAGTTCACGGCGCCATCACGCTGCGCCCAGGATAGATTTGGTGTGCTCATGATTTAACAGGATTACCATGTTCCCTGCGCAGCCGGTGGGCCGCACGGGCAATGCTTTGCGGGCTTAATGTTTTGAAGTCGGGGATATCGAGTACCGTTGCCTGGATGTCCGGGTAAGAAAGGATAACCCGCCGGGTGTCCTCGTCGAACGGCCCGTTGAAGATCAGGTATTTCAATGGAATGGACCGGTGTTGGAGGGCCCGAACGGACAGCAGGGTGTGGTTAATGCAGCCGAGATAATTCCGCACCACCAATGCCACATCCACGCCAAGGCTCTCTATCCAGTCGATCACACAAAGGCGGTCATTAATAGGCACATACAAGCCACCGGCACCTTCTATGATCAGGTGGTTCGAGGTTTCGGGAAGGACGAGGTCTTCGGCGGCAATGGACTTCCGCTCTTTCCGCGCCGCCTTGTGGGGTGACGCGGCCAGTCGCAACCGGATGGCCTCTGCATGTGTCACAATATCGTCACTGGTAAGCCGCGAAACCGTCTTCCGGTCGGAGTGGCTAAGGGTACCCGCTTGCACGGGTTTCCAATAATCGGCTTTGAACCATTCCGCGAGAACGGCGGAGCAGACTGTTTTTCCCACATCCGTTCCGATTCCGGTAACGAACAAGGTAGTCCTATTCGGCGTCATAAAATTCTTTTAGCAAGTCGGTAAGTTGTTGGATTTCCGCATGGGTATTGAATGCGTGCAGGCTCACCCGCAGGCGCTCGGAGCCGCTTTTCACCGTAGGCGGCCGTACCGCGAACGTGTACAGCCCCTGCGCTTCGAGCGTTTCCTTCGCGGCGGCCAGCCTGGCAATACCCGGGCAAGGGATCGCCTGGATCGGGCTCCCGGCACCCGAGAGCGTTGGTAGTCCGGCTGCGGAAAAGTACCGGATCCGGTTTTGGAGGTCCTCGCGCAGGTGCGGGTTATTTTGCAGGAAAATGTAGTTGTTCCGGATAGTGGCCGCGAAAAGATCGGGTAGGCCCGTGGTATAAATGAATGGGGCCGCGAAATTGATCAGGTAGTCAATCACTGTTCCATGGGACAAGATGGCTGCCCCGTGTGCGCCCATTGCTTTTCCGTACGTAACCACGGTCGCGAATACGCGTTCCTGTAAATGCCCGTCGCACACGAGCCCATGCCCGAAAACGCCCATCGCATGCGCCTCGTCCACAATCAATGAGGCCCCGTAACGCTCAGCCAGCACCGCCAGGTCGTGGAGCGGCGCAAAATCACCTTCCATCGAATACAGGCTTTCCACGGCGATCCAGCATTTGCCCTTCGTTTTGGCAAGCCGGCTTTCCAAATGACCCAGGTCATTGTGCTGAAACCGTATTTTGCCGGCAAATGAAAGCCGGCACCCATCCAGCACCGAACGGTGCACAAACTCGTCAAGCAGGATCGTATCGTTCCTTTTCGGGAGGCAGGAAAACAATGCCAGGTTGGCCATATACCCCGACGGAAACAGCAGTGCCCGCTCCGTTTGGTGTTCTGCTGCAATAAAATCCTCGACCGACAAGGTCAATGCCGAGTTCCCACTCACCAGCCGCGAGCCGGTGCCGCCGCGGAGCCATTGCGGATTATCATGCAGGGAAGCCAGCAGCATTTCGTGGCAGGCATTGTTAGAAGCAAGTCCCAGGTAGTCATTGGAATAAAAATCGGCACCGGGCTGGCGCATCCGGAGCTTCCGCAGGATTCCCTGCTCCTCCCGGTCGGAAAGGGCCTGAGACAAATGTGCCTGCACATCGTCACGCATCGGCCAGCTCGCTTTCCAGGCAGCTTAGCCATTGCTTAAACAGCCCTTCCTCCATTTGCTGCAATACTTCCGCGTGTGCCTGCCAGTCATCCGAGAATTGGCTCAGCTGGGAAGTCATTTCTTCCAAATGCCCCTCCTCTTCCGCGATAATCGACTTTACAGTCACCGAGTGGGAAGCTGCCGATAGCGCACGCTGGTAAACAGGGTACAGTTCATCCGCTCTTACCTCAATGAGATAGGTCACAAACAGGTAGGCCGCATAGCGAAGCCGCGCACCCTCCAATCCGAATACGCTTTTGATATACCTGCTGCATTGAATATCCAGCATGGCGAGGTATTGCCGGGTGGATACCGCCGCAAACAGGTAGGCATCCGAATAGTCGGGGCAGGTTGCCGGAGCGAGTTTTGAGATTTGCTTCTTTAAAATATAGGCATGCCTGTGCTCCTCGGCCGCGTGTTTCAACTGAATGATTTCTACCTGTGTACGGTCTTCGCAAGCGGATATCTTTCTCGCGCCGGCGTTTTCCAGATATGAGAGCGTATTCAGCCAGCGGGCATGCAGATGGTCCTGCTGTACTATTCGTTGGATCAGGTTATACATAGCTTATTTTTTTGCCAAAAGTATATCCCCACCGGACGCTCCGGGTGTACCGGTTTTGATTTTAACGGTAGTCCGGAGCTATTCAAAACAAAAGGGGCAAGCCCGCCCCACCGGCGAACTTGCCCCTTCATTGCATATGCCATTGCCGGCAGGTATGCCCCTACTCGACCACCAGCCAGGTATATCCCTCGGCGGGAATCTCCACTTTGTAGTCAACCTCGTAATTCCGGCCTACCTTATAGGATTGCGCTGCGCCTTCCTTCACACGAATTTTCACCGATTGATCCTTACCCGTGTAATACACAGGCAGTTTCACATTCCGGGTTATCTTTTCGCCGGTCGGATTATACAGCATTACCAGCCCTTTCACGGGCAGTTCCGGGTTCACGTGCATGATACCGTCCCAATCGCGGCCATCGGCGCGGCGCAGATGGATAATGTCGGAATTGAGGATGTCGCGGTACTTTTTATACCAGCTCACCACATTGCTCACGGCCTTTTTCGTCTCATCGGTATCGTACAGGCGCGGGCCGCGGTAACAAGCCTGCACGCCGGCACCATAATATTGCATCATCAGTTGCTCGTAGGCATCCAGGTGTTCCGACAGCGGTTCCAGCACGGCCTCAGGTCCGCCGCCCTGGTATTTGGTCAGCGGCACAAAGCCCCATACCATCGAAGGCGTTTCGTTCCAGGTCGCATCGAAGATATTCTGGCGGTTGAGGATCTTCTGCTGCTCGCGCGGAAGCGAAAAGTTCACCTCGCGGTAACCGAGGCCTACTTTGTTGGTCCCGTCGAGGAAATACCAGTCGGGCGCATTTACATAAATACCGTTTGCGGCGCACCAGTGGTACAGGCCTTTTTGCAGCGCCATTTGCTTCCATTGCGAATCAGCCAGGCCTTCGTGGCCAGGGTGCGAGGTCGACGCGCACACATCGCCCGGGTAAGGCCCGTCATTTTCAAAAATATCAAAACCCGTGTGGCTCATGAATTTTTTGAGCTTGTCCAGGTAAGCCAGCCCCCATTTGCTGCCGAGGCAGGGCGCATTGCCGAAGAATGCACCGCCGGTTTTCCCGGTTTTAGGGTTAATCACATCATCTTCCTCGCTGATTTTCCGCGAGCTGAAAAGCGAATAGCTGCCGATCAGGACTTTCTTACTGTGGGCGTAGTCGGCCAGGTCCTTCCATTTTTTGAGGTTTTCGGCCGAAATGTCCTCCATATTGCAATGGCTCCCGAAGCTCAGGATCAACGCCTCATAACCGGTCGCGGCGCATTGGTCGATCGCCGTACGAACCTGCTCGTCGTTTTTGCTCACGAGGTGCATAAAAATCGGGTTAACCGTCGTCCAGGGCGCGATAGTCCGGTACATTTTACGCACGGCCATTCCCTTGCGCTCGCGGTCGTAGCTGTCCATCAGGAGCTCATACGTGCGGATCGATTCCAGCTTTTCACCGGCTTTGAGGCGCGTTCCCACCGGCACTTTCGGGTGTACTTCGAGCAGGCAGGGGGTCTGGTAGTCGTAGTTCACCTGGGAGGTGTAGCTTTTATCCACTTTCCAATGCGTCGCCTGGTCGCTGAGCCCGTAGCGCATGGAATTATTGAATGCAAAGTTATTTTCAATGTACAAACCATTCGGCTTGGCCATTTCTTCCGGCTTGCCCACTACGGCACTCTCCTCTTCCGTCACGGCCAGTATCTCGTTCACAACCTGGTCGATCATCACATCGCCCTTGCTTTTATTTTCGATCGTCACCCATTTGGATACCAGCGGGATGCCGTCGAAAATCGCGTAATGCACGTACACATCCATGCCCGCCAGCGCAGGCAGCGACGAGCCGAAACGAAATGCGACTTCGCTGCCGGTTGCGTTTTTCTTGCTTCCAGCCCACATCGTTGTCTTCCATTGCAGGTAAGGCGTGATGGGCGAGATTTTGAAATCGACGTAGTGAAAGGCACTGTCCGACACTTTCAGCTGGTCGATCCACTGCGGGAGCAGGTATGCATTCTCTTTTTGGCCGTACAAACCGCCCACATTGTAAGCGACGCCATTCAGGACCACTCGCGCCTCGGGTTTCACCGCGCGGAGCAGCTGCTGGCCGTTGGTCAGGTTCTTGTACTCAATGCAGGCCAGGTCGGGTTTCAGGCGGAACACTCTCCGCACCAGGCCATTGGACATTACAATGTCGCTGCCATTGGCCGACTGATCGATGCGTGCCTTGGCCGGGCCGGGTTGAACAAGCCAGTCGGACGCCACGGGGGCCGCAGTTTGCGCCCGGGCGGTAAAACTCAGCAAACCGAGGGCTAAAAAAAGGTATTTCATAAAAGAAAAGGTAATTGATTAAGGGGTTTTAAAGGGTTACTGATTATCGCATTCTCAGGGGATAGGTTTTTCAAAAGTAGTACTTCCCAACGTAAGCCGCACGGTTTCACGCCGGGTACTGTTGGTGATGGGCCATAGCAAATTCTTTCCGGCAGATTTGAATACAGGTGCTTTTACCTTCCGCTCGGCGAGCAGATGGCTTTCAAACTCTGCCTTTCCTTCATACGAAATGGTGATACGCCGGCCCTTGTAGGGTCGCAGGTCAAATGCCTGCATAGTCCACGGCCTGGCCTTTCCACTGATCATCCCCGCTTTGGCATAGCTGGCAAATTTGTTGATGACCGATTTGGAGCTTCTGACCGGTGAAACCGCCGCTCCGTTTATTTGAATCACCGGCACATCCGGGTAACCGATCAGCAGCAGATCGCAGCGGCCGCCCAGGTCGGCAGGCACCGTCAGGGTGGTTTCCGTTTCACCGGTGGGTTTATGTATATTATTCCAAACAATCTTACCCGCTGATTGGGCTGCCTGCCCCGGCTTTCCTTTTTGAAATGAAAATGCCATGGTAGCGTAGCCCGGCAGTTCGACAACGATCTTTCCGCCCGACTGAAATGCAACAGGATAGGCATCCTGGTAAGGGAATAGCACAGTAGCGGCGTAGCTTTCGCCCTTTTTTTGATAAAAACCCGCCTGCGCATCGAACGGGACCACAAGTTTTTGTGTGGTAGCGCCAGGGTTACGGGCTACCAGCATGCCCCTGGCGCCATGCCAGCCCATATAACCGTAGGTCTGGCCTTCATCGGGCCGCCCTCCAACGTACGCGGTATTATTGAGTATTTCCCTGCTTTCCTTCGCCCAGTTGTCGACGGTGCAAAGTGCCTTCCATTCGTCGGGTTTCAGGGCGGAGGGGGTAATGTACCATTCTTTCAGCAGGGTACCGCGGCCGTAATGCATCAGCACGTGTTCCAGCCAATCCTGCAAACCATCCTCCTTGCTTTCCATCCGGCCATCGGAGCTTTTGATGATCCCGTGGGTCATGAGGCGGGAAATGGGCACCAGCGGGCGGTCGGCAGCATTCCCCCACATGCGCCAAATGTACGTATCGCGGTCGGTGGTGGCCATGGCGCGTGTAGAGATCTCGGGCCAGTTGCCATTGGTGCCGTCGTCGCCGGCGAGCATCCACAGGTAATCGCCGTACATGAGCCACCAGGGCGAGAACCAAACCCAGTTTGTCAGGTTTTGCAGGATATCCGGCTTCACCTTTCGCGTGGCCAGCAGTACTCCGATGGCCGCATCCAGGTTGGCCTCGTGCCCGTGCCTGTCCGTAGCCGGGTGCCCGTTGCCTTCGCCGGTGTCGCTGAGCTCATTAAAATCGTGTTTGTAGTAAACCGCCCCCGTTTCTTTCACAATAAAAGGCACCTGTCGGAGCAGTTCCCGCTTGTAGGCGGGTGCCGACAAGCTGTAATACCGGTTGTATTGTTTAAAATATGCGTTGGGAATAGCCTCGCGGTAACCGTTGCCGATACCCCAGTCTATATGATTGTTATAGCCATTCAGCGAGAGCCAGAAACCAAAGTCGACGCCTGCCGCTTTGAGCTTGCTGCTGAGCGATTTAACATCCGTCCAGCCATTGGGAAAATACTTGGACGACGGCTGCCAGATCGATTTCCGATCCTGCCAGCCGTCGTCCACGACCATGGCATCCAGCTTCACACCGTAAGGCTCCGTAGCAGCGCGGAATTCTTTGTAAATATCCACCAGCGCATTGCCGCTCAGGTCTTTGGCCCGCGGCTCGAACCAGTTGTTGTAATGCAGGAATGACCGCGGCGCTTTCCACACCGTGGTCAGGTATTGCATGAATGCCTGTCGGACAGAAGTGCCCGCTTCCGCGAACCCGCACACGGCAGTCTTACTTTTAATACTGAAATGGACAGAATCGGTGGTAACGGCGTAGCCGGGGAAATGCATCAGCCTCACCAAACCCGTTTTCGCAGCGGGCTCAACATCCCTTCCTTCCAGGTCGATGAAACTGTAATTCCCGACTTTCTCGTAATGCCTTGCATAGTCGGCAGGCGTATTGCCATCGGTATGGCGGCTGTACCCGGCGGGATATTCGAGGCCGGTAAACCATTTATCCCCGATGAAAACCGGTTCTCCCCTGCCTCCTCCCGCCGCCGGGCTGGTCACTGTGAACCGCTCCACTTCCAGCCGGTCGACCGTGGCCGGCGCTCCGGCGGCAAATTCCATGGTCAGACTTTTGCGGATGTGCGGCTGCCCTTGAATGGCGAAATAGGTCACAAGGAGTTTTTCGGGAACGGCGGGTTTACCCTTGCCAGCCGGTTTGGGGCGGTAGGAAATTCTGACAAAACTTGTATCTGCCGAGCGCGAACTGACCGGCTGACCGTCGGCAACAAAATCGCTGATCGTAAAGCCTTTTTCCGCCTGCATCGGGAGGACGTGAAACTCATCGCTCTGCGTAGCCAAAGTGACTTTGCCGGATGCATCCGCGAAACGGATCGTACGCCATGCCTGCCCGTCATAGGTCAGCACGCGTTGTATTTTGTCATTTCGAATAACCAGCTCCTGCGCGAAGGACAATGTGGTCACGCTAAGAAATATGCCCGCGAGGATTCCTCTCATCATGCCTGGAAATATTGGTAAAAAAAATTAAAATCCCGGACATCGCGCATGAGCGCCGGTCCGGGATATTGGTTGATGGTTACATGCCTTCCAACGGGTCGAAAGTACCGTCGCCCCAGCCTTTGGTTTGTTTCAGATTGGCATTTCCCTGCATGGTAGCCGTGCTGAGCGGTAGGAAATACATGTTTTCATTATAAACCATCGGTGCATTGTCGCGGTCGTAGAGCGTGTAGGTAAACCCGCCCGGTTTCGAAGCGTCGGTGTTGAGGATCATCGCGTGGCGTTTGTCCTTACCCGTCATTTTGAGGTGCATTAACCGCCATCTCCGCAAATCCCAGAGCCGTTTCTGTTCGAATGCGAATTCGATATAACGCTCATCCTGGATTGCCTGGCGCATCTCAGACTGTGTCATCGAAGGATTGAGACCGTACAATTTCCCCGCAAGAGAAGCATCTCCGGGTGTGGTTTCGTCGATACCCGCGCGCTTACGAATCTGTTTGAGTACATCGAATGCCTCCGGCAGCTTGTTGAGCTCCATCGCAGCCTCGGCGTAGTTCATCAGCACTTCGGCGTAGCGCATATCGATGTAATCCGTTCCCGAGATCTGCGAATTGGTGATATCGAGCGACTCGTCGATTGCCTTTCTCGAATAGTAGCCGGTGAGCGTACCATTTGACTTCCCATAAGAATAACCGTTCCCCGAAGCATCCGCATTGAGTGCCATGGTTCTACCCAGGTAAGTCGCGCCATTGTAAACAATTGTGGCATAGAACCGATTATCACGGTTTTGCCAGCTTTTAGTTACGTCGCCCACGTATTGGGGATCGTTCCAGGCGGTCTTCTTGCCGCTTTTCAATGGGAATGCGTCCACCATTTCCTGCGTAGGATGGCAACCGCCTGTCGCATTGGCCGTAAAATCGATCGGTCTTACGGCCGCGTCGCGATTCTGCGTACGGCCGGAGGGGTTCAGGTAGCGGATCGCGAAGACGACCTCCTTATTCATTTCGGCCAGGAACAGGGCGGCATTGCTGTAAGTATCGACTAACCCGGCACCTTTGGACGAAAGGTAGGTTATGGCCTCTTTATTGGCATCGTAAGCTGCCTGCCAATGCGCCGGATTGTTCGTCGGGTTGAATTGCGGGCTGGCACGGAAAAGCAACACACGTCCCTTCATCGCCAGGGCCGCCCCTTTGGTAACACGGCCCAGATCGACCGCCGGATATGATTCCGGTAATTCCCCCGCCGCAGTATTCAGTTCCGACAGCACGAAATCGAAACATTCCTTCGTGGAATTGCGAGGCACACGCAGGTCGTCGTCGCGCTCCTGAGCCATGGTAACCAGCGGCACGCCGCCATACCGTTTGATTATTTCAAAGTACACGAATGCCCGTATAAACCGCACCTGGCCTTTCAGCGTCTTTTTCACGGCCTGGTCGATGGTACTCGACGGCTTATCGATCTCCTGCAAAAACAGGTTCATCTTGCGTATGTCGGCATATGGCCAATATGCAGGCCCACCATTGTCGATGGTAGTCGTCCCCGAAATCCAGCTGCTGCTGCGCGAAGCTTCGTCCGTTGCATCGGCCAGCGTCACATCCCAGGAGGGTACGGACAAGTAAATGTTGTTCACAAATGCCGTAGCCAACACAGGGTCCGTCCAGACGTCTCCCTCGGTAACGGCCGACAGGTTCTTTTTATCCAGCACATCCTCACAGGACATCAGCCCCAGCGAACCGGCCAGCATTATAGCACACAGATATTGATATGTTTTCTTTCTCATTTTGTCTAATTCTTGATCAACTGAAACATTGTTGTCTATCACCTGCGCCGGGATCAGAACCTGAGGGACAATCCTGCATTGTAACTTTTCATGATCGGGTACTGGTACACGCCGAACGGACCTTCGATCGCCTCGGGGTCCGAGACATTAATTTTATCCAACGTGAGTAAGTTAGCACCGGACACATATATACGTAACGAGCCTATACCCAGCTTGTTGGTCAAAACCTTCGGCAGCGAGTAGCCGATTTCGATGTTTTTCAGACGAACGTAGTTGCCATTCATAACCCAGAATGACGAAGCGGCCCTGCTGGCGCCGTAGCTGCTCGCGCCTATGCCTCCCACGCGCGGGTATTTGGCATTGGGGTTCTCGGGCGACCAGGAATCGTTCCACATTTTCAATATCGCAGCGTTCTCCCAGAGGTCACTGCGGTTAGGAAACATCAATTTGCGGTTAGCAACGCCCTGCAACAACACATTCAGGTCAAAACCTTTCCATCGCCCGCCGGTGGTGATCCCGTATGTGATCTGCGGCGTCAGCCCCTGGTTCGACAACACCACCATATCTTTCGAATCGACCGTACCGTCGCCGTTTTTGTCTTTCAGGATCACGTCACCCAGCGACCATTCGTAGGTTCCCCATTTGGGCAAATTTTCGAGATCGGCCTGTGTGCGGGCGATGCCGACAGCCTCGTAGCCGGACAGGTAGCCCATCGAACGTCCCGTCGGGATCTGGTAATCGAATGCGCCTGCCGCATAGTCCTGCTGCTTCACTTTATTGCGGGCAAAACTGAAATTACCGCCCAGGAAATATTGTAAGCCGTTTTTCAGGGTATGGTCATGGCGCGCCACGATTTCGATACCCTGGTTGCTCACGATGCCGTAGTTTTCCTTGGGCAGCGTAGCTCCGAAGGTATTGGGGATGGAAATCACCCTTGCCCCGAGGATATCATAGGTATACTTTTTGAAATAATCCAGTTCGAAACTCAGCAACCCTCTCCATAGCGAGCCTTCGAGACCGATATCGGTGATCCGCGTTTTTTCCCAGGTAATGTTGTAGTTGGGAAGCGCGCCCGGAGCGATACCCGAGGTGGCCGAACCGAACACAGCACCACTTGCAACAGAGAAAATGCTCTGGTACCCATATTCAGCCACGTTTGCACCGCCGTCATTTCCCAGTAAACCATACGAGGCGCGCAGTTTCAGGTTATCGATATTCTTGAAATTATTCTTCACAAACGACTCCTCCGACAAGCGCCACCCCGCCGATACCGACGGGAAGAATCCCCAGCGCCCTTCCGGTGCGAATTTCAGCGACGCATCCGAGCGGAAGTTGGCCTCGAACAAGTACTTTTCGTTGTACGAATAGGTCACACGGCCAATGTAGCCCAGCCTGCCGGTTTCCGAGGCGCTACCCGTTGCACTCTGGTTCTCGCTGGCAGCGTTACCGATAAACAGCTGTTCAATCGTGGGCGTAAGGAGCTTGTTCCGCATGCCGTAAAGGTAATTTCCCGTCCCTTCCGACTGTTCGTACATCCCCATGATCGTCAGGAAATGCTTTTCGTTAAACGTCTTCTCGTATTGCAAGCCCGCATTGAGCTGGTAGGAATTCGCTTCGTTGAAAGACGCGAACGCGCTGTTTTCCCAGTCGCCCAGCATCAGGCTGTTGGTCACTTCCTCGGTGAGCAAGTGATTGTGCCCACCAGTGGTTTTGAATTCGGAAACCGGGTATTTCTTGCGGACCGTTTTGTCGTAATCATAGTATTTGCGGAAGTTGAAAGACACATTCGCTTTCAGTCCGTGCACACGGGGAATAGCGTAATCCAGTTTCAGTATCCCGTTGAATGTGTTCCGTTTAATGCTTCTGAAACCGGCGTTATCGATCAGGCCGATGGGGTTCCACACCTGGAATGCGCGCACGTACTTGTCTCCTATTTTCCAGGGCATGAACGAAGGCTTGTTCAGCAGCCCCCGGTAGAGATCGTACATCCGGTCGTCGTCACCGCCGTCGTAGGGCCAGTAGGGCCTGTCGCGTTTTTGGAGACTGGCATCGATCATCAGCGCCATATTCAGCCCCTTCGCAATTTTGGCATCCACATTGGAGCGAAGGTTAAAGCGGTCGTATTTCAGATTTTTGAGCCCGCCGTTCTGAAAATTGTATCCCAGGCTGGAAAAGTACTTCACCTTTTCGCTCCCTCCCGAAACACTCAGGTTGTGCTGAGTGAAAACAGGATTTTTCCAGGCCGCTTTGAACCAGTCGTAGTTGATGTTGTTATCCCTGAAATAATCTATTTCGTCCTGGGTATAATACGAGGGATCGGTGAGCGGCAGATTGTTGAACATGGCCACATTGTTGCGGTACAATGCATTTTCATAGGCATTCATCCGTTCGGGCACTTTGCTGGGCGTTTCTTTTCCCACATACGCGCTGTACGTGAAGGTGGGCGCGTCCGCGGTCCCGCGTTTCGTGGTCACGAGGATTACGCCATTGGCAGACCGCGCCCCATAAACCGCCGCCGAAGTGGCGTCTTTCAATACCGAAATATTGTCGATTTCAGTCGTACTAAGCGCTTCGAAATCCCCCGCCGTACGCACGATCCCGTCAATCACATAGATAGGGTCTGTTGAATTAAAAGTACTTTTACCCCTGATGATCAGCGAGCTTCCCGAGCCGGGCGCACCGCTTTTCTGGGTTGCGAACAAACCGGCTACCCGTCCCGCCAATGCATTGGTAATGTTCGCGGTAGGCACATTCTTGATCGCGTCGGCCGACACTGTGCTAACCGCGCCGGTCATGGTGATCTTCTTCTGGGCACCATAACCTACCACCACCACCTCGTTCAGCGCGCTTGCCAGTGGTTCCAGTTTGATATCCAGGAACGTCCGGCCCCCGATGGGCACTTCTTTGGATACAAATCCCACAAAACTGAACACCAGGGTACCATCCCCGCCCGGCACATCGAAGGAGAATTCCCCGTCGCCATTAGTGAGCGTGCCATTGGTGGTACCTTTGAGCAAAATGCTCACGCCCGCGAGCGGCACGCCGATCTCATCCACCACCTTTCCCCTGACCGGCGCGAGGTTGATCATCTGCGATTCGTTCACCTCCACCTTCACGGGAGCCGCCGGCGCCGGTGTGCGCGAAAGAATAATATGTTTCCCGCTCAGCTCATACCGGATATTCATCGGTTGAAAAAGCTTATCCAGCAGATATCCCAGCGGCGCATTGGTTACTTTCAGGGTAACCAGGTGCTGCGACTGGCCGATTTGCGGCGTATAGGAGAACCGCACGTCGGCCACCCTTTCCAGTTCCTTGAGTGCGGGCCTGAGTTTCACCTCCGTCAGGTTCAAGCTCACCCGACGACTCAATAGTTCCTGTGCCGACAGGTCGTTAGCCCAGGAAACCCCCATAAACACAAACGCCAGTAACGCCTGAACCAACGATATTTTCATACATTGGAATAGTAAATGTCTTCCTTGTTTCATACTTTTGAATGAGTTGTTCGTTTGGAAAATTCGGACAATAGCGATCCTTACAACCTCTCCGGGATGCTAAGGATTATCACAGGCCAATGATGGAGCAAGCATCATTGGCCATGTTGCTTAAGAAGTATGGGGATGTAGCTATGTTATCATATCGACGAGGGGGGCTGGGTGAAAAGATTAAAGGATTAGGTCAAGTCAAATATATATAGCGTTATGGTTTACATCCGGTGGTGGTGATCACTACCTGGGCGTCGATGATCTCGTACGATGCTCCGATGGTCTTGCAAACGACGTCCAGCTTCTCCGGCAGGCTTTCATCCGAAAATGAAGCTGAAAACTGGCAATGGGCCAGCAGTTCGGCGTTGTAGACAACATTTACCCCGTATGCTTTCCTGATATCTTCGAAGAACCGGATGGCATAGCTGTCCTCGTACTCGAATTTGGGCAGCGATTTTACATCGGGGAGCGAAACGGGATGTTCTACCAGCCGCTTGTCGAAGAGCTCGGCCTTCCGGTCGAACACCACCAGCTGGTTCGGGAGCAACAGAATGGCCGATTGCTTCGGTGCTCTTTCTGCCCCATTATTCCTCACATTGTTCTGATATACAGTCACCTTACCATTCAAAACCTTCACCGTCACGTCAGAGCCGTCGTCGAATGCCACCACCTCGAATTTGGTACCCAGCACCTTGGTCACAACCTCGTTCGCATAGACGAAAAAAGGCTTGCCGGCATTCGGGACCACGTCCAGGGTAGCTTTTCCGGATAGGTATACGCTGCGGTTTTCATGGTTATAGGCGGTCGTAAAGCTCACTTCGCTCTGCGGTGCAAGCATGACGGAAGAGCTGTCGGGAAGGTAATACAGCTCCGGCCCGGCCGACTTGTTTGTATGCCGTGTTACGCGCGAAGTGCTTTCTAATGCGGAAATCGTATCAGCATAATGCGCTTTGCGGGAGGTTTTGGGCCGCCAGGCCAGGTATCCCGTCGCAACAATCGCCAGCGCGACGGCCGCAGCGGCGGCCATCCGGTACCAGCCTGTCTGCCGGAGCGGTTTCACCGGCGCCTCCTGTGTGCGGGTATCGTGCGTGCCGGCGTCGCACGCCTCCGTGGTACGCATGATCCTGTCGAGCAGCCGCGCTTCCTCTTCCTCGGACAGATACGTTCTCGAATAGCTCGTCAATCCCAGCAGTACTGCATTGAGCAGTTCTGCGGCCTGCTGCCATTCCGTGTTTTTGTGGGGGTAAGCCCGGAGATATTCTTCCCAGAACGCCGTTGAGTCCGCCGAGGGAGCCAATTGGTGTCTCAGGAAACGATCGTCCGCGACGAAGTCTACCGTTCCAAAATGTTCGTATGTGCTGTCCACTGTGAGATTGTTTTACAGTTAGATAACACATCCTTCATTTTCATACTCGGCAGGAAGGATAAATTTTTAAAAAATTTTTAAAACTACCGGTAGTTACAAAATATTATTTCTAAAACCAGCTGTATTGAAAAAGGAAAAGTGCCGCCAGAAGCCAGCCGCGTAGTTTTTCCATCGCCCTGAATACCAGGTTATGGGCCGATTGGGTATTCACTTCGAGCACCTGCCCGATCTCCTGGTAATCCATGTTTTCGACAAAACGAAGCCTGATCGCTTCCTGCTGGCGGGGCGGAAGCTGGCCGATAAGGCGGGTAAGCAGTTCTTCGCGGCTCGCCGATTCTTCCTTTTGCGTCAGAATATCTTCCACCGAGGATTCGAACCAGAGGTCTTCGAAATGCTCCTGCGTGACGAACATATGGGGGCGTTCCTGCCGTTTCAGCAAATGCAGTATCCTGTTTTTCAGTGCCACGAAGAGGTATGAACGGATATTGTCGGGGACGCTCAGCCGCTCGCGCCTGATCCAGATCTCGGCGAAAACGTCGTGAATGCAATCGAGGACAAATTCCTCCGAAATGGACACCAGGCTCATCCCATAACGGAACATCGCCTTCACGTGCAATCCGTAGATCGCCGCATAGGCTTCCTTGCTGCCGGAAAGGAGCTCTTTCCAATGTGTTGCTTCATCTGTGGGCTCGCCGGCCATTACCTGGATATTTTTCACAGGTAAAGTGAAAGAGAAAAAACTTTAAATACAAAAAAATTTCGCGATTTGGGGAAATCCCTCTCCTTCCCTCCCACGGCACGGTTTTTGTATAAAAAATGATCGCACCATTCCCCGACCGGTCATTTAACCACTTTTAGATCAGACACTTATGAAAGCCCTATCCGTTTTGCTCGTGAGTATCAATTTTCTCCTGCCGGCCACCGGCATGTGCCAAATCGCGCAGGGCCTTTTGGTCTCCGCCGCCGAAGAAAGTCCCGTCAAGGGAGATGCAGGATATTTCTTCGCTTTAAGGCAGGTACCGCTGTCGGAGAAACATTACATTTTCCTCGCCGACCCGCTTAAAAGGGCTGTTTATGTAGACGGCGGTAAAAACATCGTACTGGGCCATACGATGACCGTCCGCAGCGCCAAAGGTTTCGATATGTACTTTTCCGCAGGCGACTATAACCTCATTCTCGCGGTGAAGGAAGCGAAGGAAATAGTGGAAGGGACCACCGGGTACAAAGGTACGTTATCGATCCGGCACGGTTCTGAAAAGCACAAACTGGCCGTTCATGGTTTTCAGAACCGCTGATGTAACGTGGCTTAGTCGACCAGCTCGACCTTCCCTCCCGCCGGTGCACTGAACGTGACCACCTTTCCGTCGTCTTTTACTTTCCGCACGCCTTTGGTCATGGTTATTTTAAGGCCTGAGGCGGGCAATTTCAATGAAAATTCTCCGGCGTTTTCGGCCAAAAGGCTAATTTGGACAATCCGTCCCGCCTTTCTTTGGGCGCTTACCAGCACGGCTCCCTCCGCACGGAGGTTACTGAATGCGGCGTCTTTCCAGTCCGCAGGCAATGCAGGCATGATCTCAATCGCATCGGCATAGCTTTGCAGCATCATTTCCTGCAAGCCCGAGGCAAATGCGAAGTTACCTTCGAGCGTGAACGGGCGATAGGTGAATTTCGAAAGCCCGGATTTCGTCTGATCGCCATTCGCGTGGAAGCTGTTCGGAAGGCAGAATGCCCTCGCAAAAGTAGCGAGTGCGTCCCTGGCCCCTGCTCCGTCTTTGGCGCGCGCTTTCAGGTTGGCGAGCCAGGAATAAGAATACCCGCACCACCAGTCGGGCCCCACTTTATCGAGCAGGGCAATCGTGTTCGTGATCGTTTTCCGGGCCTGTTCGCCGTCCTCCCATTGGATCAACCCCAGCGGATGAATGGCCATCAAATGCGAAAAGTGACGGTGCGATTCGTTGTAGGGCAAAGTACGGGCAAACATCAGTTCGCTGTTGTCCGTTTGCGCAAAATCCGGGAACTCTCCCAGCAGCTTGCGCCATTTTCCGGCCTGCTCCTTATCGCCCATTACCTCCGCCAGCTCGGCACCGGTCTTAAATGTGAACTTGATGATCGCCAGGTCGTAATTCGTCGTTTCGGGAAACCATGCTTCCAGGCGGTTGTCCCTGATCTCCGGGCTCGAACTGATCGGCAGTTGCCGCTCGCCTTTTTCGTTTTTGATCGTAATGTTTTCAAACAAAGTGCACGCCTGCTTGAACCAGGGATAGGCGCGGGCTTTCAGGAATTCCTTGTCCTTACCGTACCGCCATTGCAGGTAATAATGATGCGCCAGCCAGCCCGAAACCGTGGGCGAAAGCGAATACTGGATCCAGCCGCCCATTTCGGTGCCGTCCAGGGTAGTGACGCCGGGCACGGCCAGTCCATCGACGCCGAAATACAGCTTCGAGTAACGCAGGTAATTCTCCTTATTTTCGTCCAGATGGTCGAGGTAGCCCAGGGCTTCTTCCAAATGGTTACCGCTGTATGCCGGCCAGTAACTGAGCTGGGTGTTCAGGTCGTGGTGGTAATCTCCTTTCCAGGGCGGAATGCGGCCGTTATCGGCGGTCCAGACGGCCTGCAACGAGATCGGGGGGGCACCACGGCGGGCTGCCGATCCAAACTTGTATTGTTCCAGGTACCACTGCTTCTCGATGAGCGGATCCGGCACGGCAATCGACGACATCCCCCAAAAACGCTTCCACCATGCCTCATGCGACGTTATAGCCGCTGTATAGGACTGTTTCAACGCATTTTGAGTCAGCGCGGCAGCATTCGGCTTTGCGGCGGCTTTCGGATAATGCGAAGAAACGCTCCACGCGCCTTCCAGTACCCCATTTTGCAATGGCTTCCAGCGCACCGCCACTTCATAACTGAACCCGCCCCAGCCTTCCTGCCGGTAGGTAATGGTGCCCGGCCCGGGAGTAATGGTACCCTGCTTGTAGCCCAGGCGCGCGAGGTCGTCGCCCACAAGGGAGTTCACCGTACCGCCTTCTTTCACCGCTCCGGTATATTTCGGTGCCACGATCTGCGGCAGCATTTCCTGCGGCACGTTTTCAAACCGGAACCAGCCGACCGGCTCGGTAGCGTGTACAAAGGTTTTCAACACAACGCCGTTCGACCACTCCACCTCGGCGGAAGCCGACGCGAGCAATACGTCGGCCCGTTTCACCTGCCATCCGGCGGGCAAATCGAATTCCAGAGCGCCAGCCGGAATCTTGGACGGAGCCGGCTCCCGGTCGTAAGGTGCATCGAAATACTGCTGGACCGGCTTATAATCCTTTTTACGGACCTGTTCCTGAACCCATTTGTAACTGAACTCCTCCCGGTGCAGACCGGCCATCGGGCGCATATCCCACACATCGGCGCGATCGAGTGAGAAGCGTAGCCTGCCTTCCCGCTCCCAGATCAGCGCCCCGATGGTACCATTGCCCAGCGGAAGCGCCTCGTCCCATACTTTGGCCAGTTTTTCAAAATGAAGATTATGCTGCTTCGCCGGTTGCGCGTGGACCGTCGAAAACGGCCACACGCACGCCAGCAGGATCGGAAAACAAATACGGCGCTTAATATCCCTCATTTTGTTTCAATGCTGTGTTAATGTCTATTTCACTTTGCGAGAATGGCCAAATATAGAACTTATCGTCCCATTTCAACCGGATGTTGCTATGGATGAGTTTGTCGTTGAGATCCTTCCCGATGCGCCAGCGCACGACGTCGAAAAGCCGCAGGCCTTCGAATGCGAGCTCCCGCCTGCGCTCCTTACGTACGAGCGCACGGGTGAGCGTGGTGAATGCAGGCACGCCCGCGCGGCTGCGGATCGCATTCACATACGAGAGCGCCTTGGCGTCGGCAGTTGTGCCACCGGCCTTTTCCATTTGCGCCTCGGCGTTCATCAGGTAAATATCCGAGAGCCGGAAAAGCACAATGTCGTGGCCGGTAAGAATATCGCGCTCGCTGGGTATAAAACGCCCGGGATCCCAAATCGCCGCGAATTTGATCAGCCCATAATTGGTGGCGGTGAACTCGGTCTGGAATTTAAAACCGTCCTCGCGCTCGAAAGTGGTTTTGTTGGGTGAATAATAATACCACTTTTTCAGGCGAAGGTCCCCTGTTTCATATTCGTCGATCAGGTCCTTGGTCGGTGCGAGGCCGCCCCAGCGGAAAAATTCCACCTCCTGACCACCGTCGCCCGATTGACGTCCATCCCTCGTTTCGATGTATTTAATGGAGAAAATGATCTCCGGGCAGGAGGCCTGTCCTTTCCCTTTAATGAACTGGGATTCCAGGTCGGTCGCCAGCGAATACTTGTTCGATGCGATAATGGAGGAAGTGAGTGAAATCACATCGTCCCACTTACTCTGAAACAATGCAATACGCGCCTGTAACGCTTTGGCGCTGGTTTTCACGGCATGCCCCGATTTGTAGGCATCGTCGGGAAGGTTGGCCACCGCGAAATTCAGGTCCTCCTCGATGAATTTATACACCTCTTCCTTGGTCGATTTGGCGATTTTCAGTTGCTCGATATCGGAAGGGACCTCTTTGTAAATCACCACCCCGCCCCAATGCTGCACCAGTTCGAAATAGAACATCGCCCGCAGGAACCGCGCCTCGGCTTCGTAGGCTTTGGCCGCCGCGTCGGGCAACGACACCTTCGTGAAATTTTTGAGAAAAGTATTGCAGCTGGCAATGCCTGTATAGCACGACGTGTACAGCGCCCGCGGCGCACCCGAGTTGGCGGGATCCAGCGTCCCCGACTGCATGAGGCGGATATCGCCATAATGCTGTGCCCAGCCGTTGTCGGCTGCTGCATCGAAATAGCTGCGGTGCCAGGTCAGGTAAGTGCCTTTCAAACGGGCATAGCATCCTGCCAGGCCCATTTGCACATCGCCCTCCGAAGTCCAGAACTGCCCCGCGGCAATTTCCTGCGGCGGGTTTTTGTCCAGAAAATCATCGCTGCAACCCGTCAGCGTGGCTACGAACAAAGCCGGCAAGAGAATATGGTTCAGAAAAGTTTTCATATGGTGTATATCTTTTAAATCAAATGACATCTTTTTATACCAATCAGAATCTCAGGTTCAGGCCCACGGAATACACTTTCAGCTGCGGGTACTGCGCATGCCAGCCGTCTCCCGCCCGTTCGGGGTCGAGGTCGGGGTATTTGGTGAATGTGAGGATGTTGTCGCCTGTGACGAACACTTTCAGGTGATTGATACCCACCTTTTTCGTAACCGAAGTAGGGATGGTGTAGCCGATCTGCAAGTTTTTCAGGCGCAGGTATGACGCGTCTTTGAGAAAATACGTCGAGTTCTGGGCCGTTCCGCCCGTCATAGGCGCATATCCCCAGCCGTAAATGGCCGGCACGTCGGAATTCGGGTTGGTGACAGGATCGTAGGCATTGAGGAACTTGGGATGCGGGGACGAGCCCTGCGAGAATGGGTCCTCGCCAAAGAAATAAGTCCTGACTTTCTGGCCTTGAACCCCCTGGAAGAAAACCACGAGATCAAAATTTTTCCATCTCACATTTCCTCCGAAAGAATAAATAAAGCCGGGGTAAGCGCCTTTCACACGAATGCGGTCATCGCCGTCGATTTTACCGTCGTTGTTCTGGTCTTTGAACTTAATATCACCCAATTGCGGGTTACCCGGCGTAACCACCGCTTTGAGTTCTTCCTCGGATTTGAACAGACCGATATATTCGTACAAATAGTAGTCGCGGTAAGGCAAACCTTCCTTGATAATGCGATCACTGTATGCCGGTGCGGGGTACTTCACCACTTTATTGCGGTTGGCCGATACCTGCGCATTAATACCATATTCCACCGCACCTACCTTACCTTTGTGTCCCAGTTCTACCTCCACCCCGTAATTCCGGAGTGCACCGTAGTTGATCGTCGGGGCCGACATTCCGGCGCTGGCGGGGATAATGGCACCGGCCAGGATCCCGGTCGTCGATTTGTTGTACCAATCGATTGTACCGTAGATCAGGTCATTTTTGAGGTTAAAATCGAGCCCGATGTCGGCAGTCTTGGTTTCTTCCCATTTCAGTTCGCGGTTGCGGTAGGCATTCTGCTGAACGCCCTGGTTCAATGCCTCATTGAATGCATAAGTGGTTGTGGCATAAGTTTCCTGCCACGGGTATTCACCGATATTGGCATTCCCCAGCAACCCGTATGATGCCCTGAGTTTCAGGTTGTCGATCCAGTTGGCACCGTCACGGATAAACGCCTCTTCGCTGATCCGCCAGGCGGCCGAAGCCGAAGGAAAAAAGCCCCAGCGGCTGTCTTTGTAGATACGCGAAGTACCGTCATACCTGAAATTGGCTTCGAGCAAATATTTCTGTGCGAATGCGTAAGTAGCACGCCCGAAAAGCGACTGGAAAGCCCATTCGGTCAAGCCGCCGGTGGTAGTTTGGTTCAAAGGGCCCATACCGTCGAGCTCGTACATATTCTTTACGGGAAATACGCTGCGGGTACCGCCCAGCCAGCGGTATTTCTGTTCTTCCTGACTATACCCCACCATGAGTGAAATATCCTGCCGGTCGGGGTTCCAGTTCCAGTTCACCGACGAGTAGAAGGTGTTCAGCAGCGTACGGTAGTTGCCATTGGTCACGCCCAATGCTTCCGGACCAAACGGGGTGCCCTTCTGGTATACATTGGCACCGCCGGTCGCGTATTCGCTTTCGGGCAGATAATAGTAGGCATCGGCGCCGTAGTGGTAAATATTGCGGAACTGCTCGGCAAACCGGGAGGCATATTTGGAACTCCATTTCAAACCCATTTTCTCGGTTTGCAGGAAGTTCACGTCCAGCCAGCCCTGTACGTTGGCTTGCCAGTCTTCATAATCCCGGTAAGTTTCGTTAGCGATCCAGAAAGGGTTACGGTTGTTCTGCGTACCGCCCACGCCGGTCGGCACCGCTTTGTCGGTGTAGCGACCGCTGCCGTCGGGCAGGTAGGGCTTCACGAGCGGCGACTGGGTCATGGTCATGAGTACGAAATTCTGGTTTTCGTAGTACGGAGAAACCGAATTGCCTTTCATGTAGCTCACGTTGGTACCCACTGTAATGTACTTGTTGATCGTCGTCGAGAGGTTGGCCAGCCCGTTGAAACGCTTGTAGTTATGGCCCATCAGTACCCCTTTCTGGTCGATGATCCCGGCCGACATATTGTATTTAAATGCATCGGAACCGCCATTCACGCCGACATTGTGCTCCTGCATCGGGGCCGATTTCCAAACGGCATCCGCCCAGTTGTAATCGGGGAACATGTCCTTGTTGCGGTTGGGATCCTTATACTTGTCGATCAGCGATTGCGGAAAAGGAACCGCGCTGACGGCATTGCGGGCTACGGCTTTGTTGAAAAGCTCCATGTACTGCCCCGAATTCCATATCTGGTTGGGCACTCCCGTGGGCGACTGCGTGCGAAGCGACATATTGTAGGTCAGCGCCGGCTTGCCTTTCTTTCCCTGTTTGGTCGTTACGAGTATCACGCCATTTGCCGCCCGCGCTCCGTAAATCGACGCCGAAGCGGCATCTTTCAGCACCGAAATGCTTTCAATATCCGACATCGGCAGCACGTCCAATGAACCTACCACGCCATCTACCAGCACCAGCGGGCTTGTGTTGGTCCCCCAGGAACTCGCCCCGCGGAGTTGCAGGGAAACGCTCTCGCGGCCGGGCATACCCGTGCCCTGGCTGATGCGCAAGCCGGTCACCTGCCCCTGCAATGCAGCGAGGCTGTTGCTCACCTGGCGGCTTTGCATATTATCGACATTCACCGTCGATACGGCCCCGGTGAGGTTTACCTTCTTTTGCGTTCCGTAACCCACTACCACCACTTCTTCGAGGGCTTTCTCGTCCACTTTCAGGGAAACGTCCAGGGCTGTACGTTCCGCGGAAACCACTATTTCCTGCGAAATATAGCCCACCGAGGAGAACACGACCGTCTGGGCGCCATCGGGTACCAGGAGACTGTAACTGCCGTCCGCATTCGTCACGGCGCCGCGCTGGCTGCCTTTGATCACGATGTTGATCCCCGGCAGGCCTTCGCCCTTTTCTCCGGACACCTTGCCTACCAGCGACCTGTCTTCCACCACTGTGGCGTACTTCGGCGCATCCGGTGCCAGGCCCGGCTCCACGGCATTGATTACCTCCGGTTGATTCCGCAATACAATGCGGTTGCTCACCTGCTTATAGCTGATCTTGTTGGGTAACAACAGCTTGTCGAGCACGGCGGCGAGCGGTTCGTTCTGCGCATTCAGGCTCACCGTGAATTTCAGCGGGAGCATGCGCGAGTTGTAGGAAAATTTGATTTCAGCTGTTTTTTCCAGCTGCTGTAATGCGCTGCCCAGGGTAGCGCGGTTGAGATTCAGCGTAACTCTTTTTTCCAGGAGGTTCTGACCGGCCAGCGGTCCGGCCATTGCCAGCTGGGCTACGACAATCAAAAGGACGATTTGTTGTAACGACTTCATTAAGAGTTGACACAATAAGCGTTTGGCAGTCAAAGTTTTCTTCATAGATTTGACGGTTTATTGTTTCGATTCGACAGAAAAATTGGGCAATAACACCCCACTCCCAGGGCGTAATGCAATCGGAGTTGTGGATTTCAGGAGCCGGCCTGCTGCAACCAGTCCGGCTCTTTTTTGTATACAGGTTGGTTAATTCATAGGCGGGTCATTAATTACAGCCGGTAGATTCTACAATCACGTGGTTTCCTTCCATACGGAACTGCGTACCGGAGCTGATACTTTCGCAGACGATTTTCAGTTTCGACAAAAGTGGTTCATCGGACAACGAGGTGGAAAGGTAACAGTCGCGTAAGACATCGTGGGGATAGTCGATCGTGACGCCGTAAGCACTTTCCAGGGTCGAGAAAATCGTCCCGACGGGCGCATCGGAGAAGTCAAAATTCAGGTATTCGATAGCCCGTTTCGGGATATCCTTGTTTTCGGGTTTTTCAAAAAGGCTGAGGGACTTTACGTAGCTGACCGACTGGTTGGGAAGCAATACCACATTCTCGGCGGCCTTGCTGCCTTTCGATTGGATCTGCCGGACGTGCACTTCGCCGGTTTTGACAAAAACCTCCACCTCAGGCTGGTCGTCCGCCGCCTTAATGCGGAAGCTCGTGCCTACCACTTCCGTCACGATGTCGTTGGTGTAGACCAGGAACGGGCGCTGCCGGTTTTTACTGATTTCAAAAAACGCCTCACCCGACAGATGCACCTCGCGTTTTTGAGCCGCAAACTTCCGTGGATAGCTGAGCTTTCCGCCCGGTTGAAGGATGATCGTGCTGCCGTCTTCCAGGTTCACCAGGCGAGGTACTTTGGAGTCGTTGAATATCCCGATGTCCCTGCTGCCCGGTAATGCAGCCGGCTGACTTACTGCTATGTGCGTCCCGGGAGAATGCAGGCGTGACACATACCAACCCAAGCCGAGCGCAAACAGCAGTACAGCGGCCGCCACGCGCCACCATCTCGCGAGCGCAAGTGGCCGTACGCGGTGCTCCTGCTCGTGGATCCGCCACCAGGTCTCTTCGAGCGCCTGATCGGTTTCACCGGCCGTAGCACCGGGAGCCTCGCTACCGATCGCCAGGATCAGGTAACGCGCTTCCTGCACCAGCCGTTGTTTATCGGCATTTGCTTCGATCCATTGCGCCCAGCCCGCATGATCACGCCCGGTGATCACCCAGTCCCGGAACAATGGATCGTCACAAAATTGCGTAACGGTAGTATAGCTTTCTCGCTGCATGAAGTAGTGGTTTTTCAGGCAGGAGAGGACAGTACCGCCGGGCGATACTCACCAATTTCTATTTTTTTAATAAAAAATTTAAAAATACACACAAAGGAGCAGCGCAAGCGTGTGCATCTCTCCCACCCAAACTTCCCGGATGTGCTTGATTCCCCGGTGAAGCAGGTTGGAAGCCGATTGCGGATTGATCTGCATCAGCCGGGCGATCTCGTCGATGTCAAGCTGCTGATGGTAACGCAGATACAGCGCCTCGCGCTGGCGTGCGGGCAGCTGGTTGAGCAGGGTATTGAGCTGTTGTACCTGCCGGCGTGTCTCCTCGTCGGAGATCATTTCATCGAGCGGGGTAAACTGGAAGGAAAACTCGCCTTCGCCGATGTCGCGCGAGTGTCTGAAAATGCGGTCGCGTTCGAGACGGCGTGCAATCCGCCGCCGTACGCCTGCGAGCAGGTAAGCGCGCACTGAATCGGGCACGGCGAGGTTTCGGCGGTACAGCCAGATTTCCATGAATGTTTCCTGCACGCAGTCACCCGCCAGCCCGTGGTGGTCGGTCAGTGACTTGCCGTAACCGAGCAATGCAGGGTAATATTTCCGGAAAAGGGTCGTGTAGGCAGCCTGGTCGTCGTCTTTGATCAGGCACCAAAGTTGTGAATCCGGAAGCGTAGAGTCTGACATTTACCAGGCCGTGGGTTAGGATAATTATAGAATAATTGTGCATTTTACTCATTTTGCGAGGAATTCAAAAATGCCCTGAAATTTTATTGTCCCAATGTGCTTTGGCCATTTTCATATAACTTGCGGGCACACCTATCCTTTCTTTCAACAGCCATGAAAAAACAATTGAACCTCTTCCTGTTTTGTTTAATCCTGATTATCCCGGCTTTTGCTCAGCAACCGCTTCTGTGGAAATTTTCGACCGCCGGAGGCATTCACGGGGCACCCGCCGCAACCGATAAAGTCGTTTATGTCGGTAGTAATGATATGAATTTATATGCCCTCGATAAGTCTACGGGCAGGCAGCTCTGGAAGTACACCACTGCCGGGGCAGTCAGGTCCACGCCCGCGGTAGCGGCCGGTAAAGTACTGTTCAACAGCGCAGATGGCAACATTTATGCCGTAGACAAGAAAAAGGGCACGCTGCTGTGGACCTTTAAAACAGGCGGCGAGCAGCACTACGACACTTGGGATTACTACCTTTCCTCCCCCGTCGCTGCCGGCAGTGCATTATACGCCGGCAGCGGCGACAGCTCGGTGTATGCGATCGATATCGACTCGGGCAAATTACGCTGGCGATTCAAAACCGGGGGCGTCGTACATGCTTCACCGGTAGTACGGAACGGCAAGGTTTTCATCGGCAGTTACGACGGGCATTTCTATGTGCTCGATGCGCAGAACGGCAACCTGATCTGGAAGTTCAAAACGTTGGGCGATCCTGCATTCCCCAAAGGTGAAGTTCAGCGGGCCGCCTACGTCGACGACGACCAGGTGATTTTCGGCAGCCGCGATTTTTACATTTATAGCCTGAATACCCAGACCGGCAAGCAGAAATGGAATATGAAAGAAAAGGGCAGCTGGGTAATTGCCACGCCCACCCTCCACAAGGGAAACCTGTTCGTAGGCACCTCGGATACGCACCAGTTTTACTCGCTGGATGCCGCTACGGGGAAAGTGAACTGGGTTATGCCGCTCAATATGCGGGTATACGCAACGGCATTGATCATAGAGGACAAGCTGGTGTTCGGTTGCTTCAACGGCAGGGTCTATTTCGCCGACCCCGCCACCGGGAAGGTGATCAAAACTTTCCAGACAGACGAAAGCAAGAAAAACCACGCCCTCGTGTACGACGACACCGACCACATCCGCAAAGATTTCGATATGTACGGCGACAACTACCTGCAAGCCGAAAAGCATATTCTCTCGCTGGGATCGATCCTTTCAGGCCCCGTCGCGGCGGATGGTGTGCTGTATTTCGGGGATGCTAACGGGTATTTTTATGCGCTGGATATGCAGAAAGTGGCTGGCAAGTAAAATGGAACCGATTTGCAATACTACTGAACAATCTCTGTGCTCCAAAGGAATCCCAGTACCTTTTTGACATCATGGTAAGGAACAAGGCGGCACCAGGTTTCGATCGCCGTGCCATACGTATCACCCTCACTCAATGCGTTCAGGAGCGGGGGGATTTCGATCTGGTTCAGGTAAATCAGCGGCCCGGAAAGATTGGGGTGCTGCAATGCGCGCCGGATTTCTACACGATCGCCGGTGACGGCGAATTCGGAGCTGAATGCGAGCTGGCCCGACAGGCGAACGGGTTTGTCCCAAAGGAACCGGATGAGCGGGTCGATCGGCACGGCAGCGGGTTCTGTTGCATGCGTAGTCGGCGATTCCTGGGTTAGCCTCCGTTTGATCAATGCAGTAAAGTCATTGATAACCGGCAGTGCTTCCGCGCAGAAGTCTCTTCGTTTTTCCCAAAAAGGAAAAGGAGAATCCGATGTGGCTGCCTGCCGGTAATAGTCGGATGTCCAGCGGGAATGGCTGGCGACGGCGTCGGCCAGTTTGTTTTCATAGAATGCCCTTGCGACGCCGGGGTTTCCATCGGTCAGCATGGTGTGCACGGCAATAGCGGTTTGCAATGAAAAGCGCATCGCTGCTTCCACCCCGGTCGAGGACAGGGGATCGAGGGTAAATGCGGCCTCGCCGATTTTGATAAACTGCCGGTCCCATGGGCGCGTGTGTACATAGGCGCTCACGAGGCAGGTTTGTATTTCAAAGCGCCAATCATCGATCACCACCGACCGAAACAATTGCGATCGGGAAAGCATTTGCTGCATGGAGCGCGTCAGCTTTTGTCCCTTGATCGAATCCGGGTCCGTAAAAGCCATGATCCGATATTGGCCTCCCGGCACCGGGGCACCCCATATCCAACCCTCTTCGACCGTTTCTATTCGAGCCTGACCAGGCCGCGCCTCGCCAGGCGATGCCGCCGCAGGCACGTGCGTCCACAGCGCCACCGACGCAGGTGCCAGCGCCATATGCTCGCGGGTGTGCCCGCCTTTACGCCCGCGGGCGTCCAAAACCACGCGGCTTGTGACCCGGAAATCACCAGCCGCAGATTGTAATTTCAATTGGTACCGGTCGTTTTGAAATGTCGATTCGACCATCCGGGCCGGTTGGAATACTTGGAGTCCCCTACCGACGGCCAGAGTCAGCAGCTGCGCATCCAGGTGTGCCCTGTCGACCATTAGCCCGCCTCCCCGCTGCACCGGTTCCACATGCAAAGGCTCTCCCCTGCCCCATGCCACCCTGGCCGGAATATCGGGCAAGTAACTGGGATCTTCCAACAGCGCTCCGGCTCCGAGGTAGGCGAAAATAGGGCGCACCCCGGGCGAAAGCGACTCCCCGATCTGCGGACGCGGAAATGCTTCCTGCTCGACCAGCGCCACCGAATGGCCCATTTCCAGTAAGCGGATGGCTGCCGTGAGTCCCGCAGGCCCCGCACCGATCACTACAATTTCAAAACTTTGACCCATTACCTGTTCCATCCCGGTTTCAGGCGAGCCAGCCGCTCATGTGCCTGTATCGTATAATGCAGCCACGAGCGGATGTAGTCGCAGGCGGTGCGCCCTTTGGCAATTACCTCGTGGTGGCAACCGCCCCCGCATAAGTAACGGGCCCAGCATTGCGTACATGGGCTCTGATTGCTCACATGCCTTGACGATAGCCAGCCATTTTGCAAGCTGGGGTCGACACCCGTACTAAGGTTACCCATTTTGCCCTCGTCTTCATTCACAAACCGGTGACAGGCGAATAGCTCCTCGTCGGCCGATACGCCCATGTAACCCGCCCCTGCCCCGCAGGGATACGGCCGGTGCGTGCCTTTGTCGATTTCCTTTAATGCATTTACCATGTTCAAAAACGGGTAACGCTTGCCTGCCAGCACATTCTTTTCAAAATTGAGGCCGCACGCGATCATGTTTTCCAGGAGTACCGAAAGCTCCTCCTGCCCCATTTCGTCGCGGCCGTTCATCGACCGCAGCAAGGGCGAAAAACCGACGCTATGAAAGCCCATTTGGATAAACTCATCCAGCATAGCCGGCAGGTCGAGGTTGCGCGGGGTGACCGTAACACGTACTGAAACCTGCATTTTGCCCTGCATGGCCAGCAACGGCCCCAGGTTTCGCATGATCAGCTCGAAGCTGCCTTTGCCGCCCTTCATGGGCCTCAGCGCGTCGTGACTTTTGCCAATGCCGTCCAGGCTGATCGTAACGGCAAAGCCATATTCCTCGAAAAAGCGGGCATCGGCTTCGGTGACCATCGTACCGTTGGTCGTGATCGAAAAACCCACTTTGATTCCCTTTTTTTCGGCTTTGGCCACCGCATATGCCGTCGCTTCCCTTAGCGCTTTCCGATTAGCCAGTGGCTCTCCGCCCAGGAATGTCAGCTGTACCTTTTCGCCCTCGGGGCACTGATCCACCAGGAGGTCTATTGCCCGCAGCGCGGTGTCGAGCGACATGCTTTTTGCCTGCCCGCCAAAACTGCCCTGATCGGCGTAGCAATAGGTGCAGCCCATATTGCATTTCTGTGCGATGGCGAGCGAAAGCGCGTAGAGCCTGGGGCTTTCCAGTGGCGTATTATCGACATAATCGGGCGCGGACAAGCCGCATCTGACCAGCAAATCCTGCAATTCCGCTTCGTCGCCTGCGTCGAGGGCACGCGCGATCCGCTGTTCCACGTCGCCCGCTACCGCATACAACCTGCTGCCGTTCGGAATGAAAAGCTGCGACTGCCTGCCTCTGATCAGGTGGGCCGATGGCGATTTCGGCCGGGATTGCGCGGCAATTGTCCCGGCCAGTCGCGCAACCGCCACGGCCGGTTCCATTTCAGCTGTTAAGTGCATCTTTTCCTTCCACGATAAAGTTGAGTTCGCCCTGCCAGTTGATAAACAGGTCGTCATAGGATAGTAATCGGGTATTGACGCGATCGTCCGGTATGTATTTACCGGTACGTTTCTTGGCCATCCAGCTATCGCCGGTGCTGAGTCCCTTCTCGTCGGGCACGACATTTACGTAATCGGGGCGGCTGGCGGCCCAGTAGTAGCAGGCGCATTCGCGGTAGTCGTTCTGCCACGGGGCACAAAGTCCCTGGGTGAGTTCGCCGGGCTTGATAATCTGTTCCGAAAGCGTGGCACTATCGCCCTCAAAAACCTTATTGACAGTGAGCAACACCTTCGTATACAAGGCCGGATCTTCCAATTTATCCAGATCTACGACCACCTCGTGGGTACTTTGTTCCGCCGTAAAATAGCACGCAACCTGCTGCCCTTGCTTTTGCAGCACATTCACCATCGAATTGGACCATTCCATGAACGACACCCCGTTCGGGTTGGCTTCCGTGCGAAGGGGCACGCTATCGCCGTCGGGAAAGACGGGCCCCGAAGTGGCCACCATGGTAGGTTTGCCGTCAATGGCTACCAGGCGGTGATGTACCAAATAAGCGAGGGACTCGTCGGCGTCGATCACATAGTTGTTGTTCTCGATCAGCACAATTCCCTGGAATGCACGGCGCCACAGGTTTCTAAAATCGAATTCGAGGCCCGGGAAGCAGTTGGAGATGGCGGTACGGGGCAACACGCTCACAGGGTTTCCCTTGCCGCGGTAATGCAGCTGCGCAGTGAGGTTCGAAGGTACCAGCGGATCATCACCGGAAACTTCCGCGGCAGCCACATCCGGCATCAGCGATCTCGCGGCCGCTTTTATAACCATATTGATCTGCCGTTTGGTAAACGTGAGCGACCGGCCATCGGCGCCGCGCATCAATGCGGGCATTTTGCGAAGGGCTTTGGCCGACAGATCTCCGATTTCCTCGGGTTTCCGCAGCAGGTCTTCAAACCAGGGCGAAGCACCGGTACTCAGCCCGGCAAAAACGCGTTCGTGCAGCACCTGCAACGCCATATTATCTACCAGCGAAGTGGCCATAATCGGCTCGTAGAGACGCCCGAAGTCGTTGGTATTCTGCCGTACCATCGTGCTCGCCACATTCAGCTTGCCTTCATAGGCATTGCCGTTCATAATGGCCGTGTTCATCAGCCGGATCGTTTCAAATGCGCGGCGCACGATTTCCTCGGCTTCGTCGATCGTCACTTCCCCATCGACGTCGGTGCCTTTCAGGATTTGTTCCAATTCGTCGGACACCACGCGGATAGGCAACGTGTCGGGCGCATATGCAGGAGGGCCTGCGCTGATATGCGCCTTTGCAAACTGCGATTTGCCGTCCCGACCGGTGAGTTTTACGGTAACAAACCCGTCGCATTCGTCGTCCAGATACCCCCAGCTCACCTGGTTGCCATTTGCATCCGAATAGCCGGCAAATATCTGCGCAGGGTTGGTATAGAGCGGATTAGGCGTGCTGGTTTCCGAATAGCCGCGCCATTTACCTTTTTTAATATCATATAAAATCGGATCGTCGCGCCGCCCGGCAAACACCGGATCCACCTGCTCCTTTCCGTTATTGAACCTGATCAGGCTCGAACCGTAAACTTTTCCTGCGGCCGGCGTAAACCGGAACCTGATTTCCGGAAAATCGGGCGTAGGCTTTATGAACTGCACAAACCCCAGCGGCAGCGTTTTACCCTCGATAAAGTTCGCGCATTGGGCCAGCAAAGGTTTCAGTTCGTGCGACCGGATGTCGTCGATCTTCGCGTACATCTTGTCGTTTTCATCATTGGTCCTTCTAAATATCTTGATATTGCCCACCTGCACATCCCAGGTGACATCTTCCAGCTCGTAGCCGGCTTTTTTCAGTAAATCGACCGTGAGTGGTAACAACCGGCCCGGCTGCTCGTCGGTGATGGCGAACACTTCAAGGAACGGGGCCACCGGGTGGGCTTTCCCGGTTTTGTCTTCCAGGTTTTCGGCATCCTTAAATGCGACGCGTTCGGGCTGAAAAGCCGTTATTTCCCCGGTCGAGGGATGAACCTGGAAGGACTGCTCCGGCACGATTTTCCGAAAATCCAGCGGCTTATCTTTGGATAATGTAAGGTCATATGCGGCCATCGGCTTGTCTGATTCGCCCAGACGCCCAAGTGCAATGGGAGGAAGTATTCTTAATGCTAGAATTTTCATATCCGGCAATGGTTTTTGGCTTTAATATGTTGAGAAACTCAGGCCAGCTCGGCCTGCATCAATTGAGCGATCGCTTCCAGCAGCTTGCGGTCAATCTCCTGCAAAGCATTCAAATACTGACTGTGCGGCTGCGTCTTCAATGCTTTCAGGCTTTCGATCAGGTTGCCCGACGCAACGAGCAGATCGCGGTGCAGGCGCCAGCGGTTATGCTCCCCGAAAGGCAGGTCGAAGCTGTAAGGCGATGTGAACGGCGGGCCGGCCATCAGCCTGCTTTTCTTAGAAAGCGGTGTTTGCACCAGGATGGTGGCGAGGCTTCGTAAATTGTACATTTCCCCGAAAGTGGAGTTGATGATCAGGCCGCGCGGTGTGAATGACCCGACATTGTTATTGCCATTATCGAGTAGAAAACTATGGGCAAGAAAGTTGAGCAGCAGCCTGTACCGGGTGTCGAACAGATTGGCCCACAAAATACCGTCCTCGCTGGTGATCTCGTTCTGCTCCATTTCATCGGCGGGTTCGTTCGAGGCCGTGCCCGCATGATCGGGGTCACCCGCGAACGGATTGGTCGCAACGTTGTAAGCGGGATCGAATTTGCCGTCCGTCTCTTTCAGAATGGCTTTGAAATCATTGTAGATGAATAAAAAGCGCTCGAAATGCGAAGGAGTGTCGGAGTCGAGCTCATCCCCCTCGCCTTGCTCGGCGATCTGTTCGAGGGCATTGTAGGCGTCATCGCGCGAGAGCAGCGGCGCCACCAGCACGTCGGGGCTCCTGGTGAACCTGTCTTTCACACTTCCTCTCTCGCCACCGGCATAGCCCCGGCCCCATTCGTCGAATTTGGCCTGGTATGGATAAGTCCCCGGCTGAAACGCATCGTCCGGGATCACGTCGGGGTCTTGGATCAGTTGCAGCAAAACCTTGAAAAGCGCGCCCACCGTGTGCGGGTCCGAAGCTTGCGCGTGCACGGTCTCATTGATTTCCTTCGCCACGGGATCGTCGCTGCTCAGCCATTCCGCTGGCGCCTCGGCATATACGTACTTGGCCAGCGACCGGAGCGTGAATTTTTCCAATGTGAAAGGGAACGGATAAAAGGGTACATCCCAGGGATAGCTCTCGCGACCGAAGTTCAGCGGCGCCCCGATGATCTTCAATACGTTCTGAACGGATATAAAATGTCCCATCTCTTCCTTGGCGATCCCCAGCACAATATTCTTCCAGTTATGTACCCGCTCGCGGTATGTTTCGGGGATCTGCGGCCCGCCAATGCTGTAAGCCGCATACAGGTATTGCAGCATCAGCCCGTGTTCGATCTCCGCATCGACGTGCAGCAGCATGGTGATATAGTCTTTTCCTGTAAACTGCTGAGGCACTACAAACGGCATTTCCTCGGGCTCGGCGACAGCGTCAGTCGCTGAACTGTCTGTCAGGCCTTTGAGTCGGGGTTCGTTGCGTTTCTGATTGGCCCTGGCCCATTCCAGGATCGGATCCATGAAAGATTTTCTGAGTTGTTTTTCGTCCATGATGATAAATTTTGTGAAACAGGTAGGCAATACATTTCCAAACCGTTGCAGGTGCAACGGTTCACTGAAAAGGCAATCTGAAAGGAATTTAGTGGGGCGCTAAAAAAGCTACTTCGAAGTAATTCTATATGCAAAAAGCAAATAGTTACATAACCTACCCTTGAAAGACTATTATTTTTTAAAGAATGGAAAAAGGATTATTAAGCGGTCAATCCGGCAACTCCACGAAAAAGGTGGTTCCAATGCCGCTAATGGATTCGAACCAGATCTTGCCGCCGTGCGCTTCCACAATTTGCTTGCAGATGGAAAGCCCGATCCCGAAGGACTGCTCGCCAGCCGTCCCTACCCGCCTGGCATCGTTGGTCGAAAGAAAGATGTGCCCTTTGAGATCATCCGGAATCCCGATACCGTGGTCCTGAACGCTGAGCAACGTCAGGTTCGAACTCTTTTTCAAATTCACATTAATGGCACTTTCCTGCGGCGAAAACTTAACGGCATTGCTCAGCAGATTGGAAAACACGCGCCATATCTTTTCCCGGTCGACGGGCACCATGGCTTTCTCGTAATCGTAGTGGATCGTCTGCCGTTTTTCCTTTCCCTTGTAGCTCAGCATATCAATACAGGATTGCACAATTTCCGCCAGGTCTTCTTCGCTTTTGCTGATCCGCTTCTTATCCGGTCCCGACTGCAATATCTGCCCGATCAGCCCGAACGCCAGTTGGCCCGACTGCTGAATCGCGTTCACGAGCATGGCCTGCTCTTCGGACGGAGACTGGTCCCAGAAGAGTACATCCGCACCGGAAATCATCGCGGCAATGGGGTTCCGCAAATCGTGCGCGACGATCCGCAGCATTTTTTCTTTTTCCACCTCCGACTCTTCCAATGCATTGACGGTGTCCTGCAATGCGATATTGCTTTGGGTGATCACGCCGTTCAGTTTGGTTACCGCATGCAGGTTGGCAATGGCCTTACGGGTATTTCGCCAGATCAGGTACACAATAACGGCCATCGCAAAAGTGAGTAGTACCGAAAATTGGAGGATCAAATCTTCCCGTTCGTCCTTTTGGGCAGCCAGCTCTATCTCATGCTCGCGCTGAACCTGTTGCAGCAAATGCCCGACGTTATTTTTGCTTTGCGCATTTCTTTTCAGCTTCCCGTTGCGCTCCGCTTCCACATTGCCCAGGAGTAGTTTTGCCGCTTCCTGAAAATTACCGCGGCCATATGAAATAGAGGCCTGCATAGTCCGGTACAAACTGTTCGAAGCCGGGTTACTGGCAGCACCGGGTAACCGCCTCAGCGAATCCAGCTGGGCTTGTGCCTTATCATACTCCTTCGAATCGATGTAAATTTGCGCCAATATCTGGCGCGACTCCCGCTCGACGTCGATAGACCAGTCGATGTTCGGGTCGTGTTCGAGGCATTTTTTAATCAATCGCTCAGCGGTACGGTTATCGCCTTTCAATGCGTAGGTCTCTGCCTTGTTCCTCAAAATGACGATCCGTGCAAACCGGATAAAATTCTGCTCCTTCGGAAACCGCGCGGCATTCCGGGCGATAAACTTGTCGGCCTGGTTAAAGTAATCGAGCGCCTTTCCGGGTTCGTTAATCAGCATATATGCGATGCCGATATTCCGCATACTGCCCTGTTTTTCAATGAATTCCAACTGAAAGTTCTCGGGCTCCCTGCATTGCGCCAACTCCTCCAACTCGTGCTTCCAGTATTCAATGGCCTGATAGTAGTTCTCCTCCTTGAACGAAATATTGGCGATCCTGCTGCTATACCGCGCGCATTCACATATTTCTCCCATCGACAGCAGAAATGACTTGCCTTTGTAATAGTTACGGTAGGCTTGATAATACTCCTTCTGTTTCAGCAAATCATCTCCTTTTAACAGCAGGGCCTTCGAATAATCGATCGGATTTTGCTCGCGGACGCGCGTGGATGCGAAGAGGCCGAGCAGACTGTCGGTATAGGCGAGCGCAGCAGCGTCCATCGTGGAATCGCGGTGGCTCAGCACCTTCATGAATTTGAAATAGAGAATGCTGTCGTGAATGTTCTTTTTGGGGAGCGCGGCCATGAACGAATCGAGGCTGGCGATCGCTTCCCGGCTGCCGGTTATCCGCGAGGTACGGTCGAGGCTGTCGATCCAGGCTTTCAACTGAACGTCATGCCCGGTTTTCTCCGACTTCCGGCACCCCGTGAAGCCCGTGGTCAAAACAATAAAAATCAGAATAATCCTACACTGTAAACGGGGTAACAGCAGGCTACATGGGTTGTTCATCGCTTTCAGATAGGTTTCTCTTTTACAATGATACCGGGAGATACAAAAGCACCATGCGTTTTGTACAATTTACCCCTGTTTTCCAGTAAGTTGATGGACAGATCATGAGCGAAAAGTCAGCAAAAATCTACACAATTCGTACTGAAAAATTGTAGAAAGAATTCATTCCGGCAAGCAAATCAAAAGGCCGGCAGCTATCCCGAAAGTGGAATAACAGCCGGCCTTTTGACTACCGCTCTGATTATCAACTCTATGCCTCGCAGGAGCTTAAAGATTTTGCAAAATTGCCCCATAATCGATTTCGGGCATTCCCATCGCCGTACCTTCCACCCGGTAAGTGGAAACATCCGTAATGCCAGTGTAAGCACCGAGTACTGCTTTCACGTAGGATTCTATAAATTCGTGACCGTCAGGCCAAAACGCCTGCCTTCCACCCGATGCTATCGCCAGGTATACCTTCTTGTTCTGAAAGCAGCCTGTTCTTGAACCATCTTCGTTGAACCGGTAGGTAAGCCCCACGCGCACCAGCTGATCGAGCCAGGCTTTCAAGGGCGCGGAAATGCCCAGGTTATGCATCGGCGTGCTGATGACAATGATATCCGCCGCGTCGATTTCGCTGAAAATGGCGTCGGCATAATGCAGCAAATGCCTCCCTTCGTCCGATATCGCATCCGCAGGCTTGTAGAACTCCCCGATGAGCTTTTCGTCCAGAAACGGCGGGGGCATTCGGGTCAGGTCCCGTTCTGTGACCATGCCGATCTCCTTTCTGTCGGTTAGTTTTTTGATGATTGCTGCGCTCAGGCCCCGGCTGTACGACTGCGCGCCCCGCGCACTGGATGTAATGTGTAATGCCCTTTTCATTTTGTGATGACTTTTTATCCCCATGACGACCCGCATTTCGAAACGGGGACAAAAGAGCAGCCGGAAATACCGACTAACTCACCATCCCTGCCGCCAAGGCCGATTCCGTATCATTGGTCCGATACAACTGCTCCGGAACGGACGCCAGCTTGGAAGGGTGTACCTGCGCTCCCAGGCCGTAAAACTGCTGAAAGCTCATCATAAGCGGTCTCCATTTATCGGGATCAACATGATTGGGATTCTCGTCGGAGACGATCGACTCATCCAAATGAACCCGGAGAATTTTCAATTCGAGCGTCACGCTCCGGATGTTCCCGATACCTGTTTCGGCCGCAAAAGGATGAATCGCCACGAACGCGGCTTCCAAATGCACGGGGCATTCTAAAACCCGCGGCGCCTTCACGATCGTGGATGCGATGGGGGTCAAACCGGCCCTGCCGAACTTATCGGCTTCATGCTCGTAGCCCTTCAACACTTTCCCCGCGGGCACGGGGTTGCTTCCCGTCAGGAGCGCAAGCCTGTCGACCGCCCCCACCTGATCCACCGACGGAAGGTTAAGTACGCATTCCTTCGTCCGCAGGATGTTTTCCGTTGTCTTCGAATGGGCCGCAATGCCGATCATACAGCGGTAGCCGAGCCAGAACACCGATGAAATGGGGGCAAGGTTAAAGGTATCGTCGTCGTTGGTGGTGCCTACTAACACGACCGGCGTACCAAAATACAGAATGGACGGGTTGCTGATGTGATGCATTTTCTGGTTGTTTTTTCTTCAAAACAGGCCAATATTTTATCGCCTGCAAACCCGTTTCTTGCGGCAATTCCATTTCCATATAGTTGACTTTGTCAACTATATTCCTCTCCTTTGTACAGCCGAGCCAGTTTCCATTGGACCGTCGGCCAATTTTCAGCACAATTCCATGTTAATCAAACCAATGAATTCACCCCATTCAACAAATCCGCTTCTGTCGGATGTTACAATAAGAAACACGCTCAGGCCAGGCGACCTCGGGCTGATCGCTTCCATTCATGGTGATATTTACGCCGAAGAATGTGGCTATGGTTTGAATTTTGAGGCTTATGTTTTGAAAGGCCTGGGTGAATTTGCGCAGCAATACGACCCTGTAAAAGACAAACTATGGATTTGCGAGCACGAGGACCGGATTGTGGGTTGCCTGGTTGCGCAGCACCGAGCCGACGCCATCCAGCTCAGGTATTTCATTTTTTTACCCAAATACCGGGGTATCGGCCTGGGCAAGAGATTGATGGGCGAGTTTATGGACTTTATGACGTCCTCGGGCTGCAAACACGCTTACCTTTGGACGACGGAGGAGCAGCAATCGGCAGTAGCATTGTATGAGCGATATGGCTTTGTGCTTGCCGAACAAAAGCAGTCCAACGCATTCGACAAGGTATTGACCGAGCAGAAATACGAATTAATATTAAACCAATAGGACCATGACAAACCAGCAAATTCTGGAAATCAGGAGTTTCAACAGATTCTATACCGATTTGCTTGGGTTGCTCGACAGTCACCTGCTGGATAGCCCCTATTCGCTCGCCGAAGGTCGGATACTGTTTGAAATCGCTTCGCATGGCGAGTGCCGGGCGTCGGATATCATCGAAACGCTGAACATCGACAAAGGCTATCTGAGCCGCATCCTGAAAAAGTTCGAAAAAGAAGGACTGATTGAGCGAAAAGCATCCGAAAACGACAAACGCGCCTCGCTGCTTTCGCTCAGTCAGTCGGGAATTAAGGTTTTTAAACAGCTGGATTCCGCCTCCAACCAACAAATTGAAAAGATCGTCTCCCGTTTAGGTCAGCCGGAATTAGAAGCGCTGGTGGGATCGATGACGCAAATCCTGCAAATCTTACGGTAGGCTGTATTACCCTTTGTTCTCAGAGTACGTCGGTGATCATTTTATTAACCAGCAACCACTTTCCACCAATTTTGTGAAAGGAAAGGTATTCGTGGTATAGGAAATCGTACATTCTGACCCTTACCTCCGCTATGGCGATGGAGTTGGTAACCCTTATATCGAGAACCTCTCCTTGAAACGGCTTACCCGACGCTTTGGGACTCTGGCGATGGGCCACGCCATCCAGATATTCAGTCAGCGTTTTAGCATATGGTTGTCCTTTCACATCGCCCCACAGCAAGATCCCCGGGTGATATATGTCGCGAAGCTGTTCCACACCACCGTTATAAATTCCATTGAAATATTCGCTTTCCAATATTCTGGATATGATCAGTGAATCTTCTTTCGACGTTTCCATTTTCTTTTGTATTTGGGCCTCGCCGCTGTATTGCAACAGCAGCAAGGCGATGAATACTAACTGCTTCATTTTTCAGCTTTTCCGCGAAATGATTGAAAAGCATTGCGTAACTCCTCGGCAAAAACCTCTGGTTGCTCCCAGGCTGCGAAATGCCCGCCTTTCTCCAATTTATTGAAATAAATCAGTGTAGGATACGCACGTTCGGCCCAGCTCCGAGGCACAGCATAAATTTCATCGGGAAAGGCACTCACCGCCACGGGAATTTTCAAGCCTCTCGGATCGAAGAAACCACCCCTAGCGCCCTGGGAAGCCTCCCAGTAAAGCCGCGCGGACGAGATGCCGGTGCGGGTGAGCCAGTACAGGGTGATGTTGTCCAGGATATCATCCCGGGTAAGCCCCTCCTCTTTTCCGTCGAATACCCGTGCTATGAGTTTGTAGCTCCGGTCGTCGTGATCGAGCATCCAAGCTGCCAGACCTATCGGCGAGTCATCCATCGCGTACAAAGTTTGGGGCCGCAGGCTCATTTCGCTGGCGTAGCCCAATCCTTTTTTGTAAAAAAAATCCAGTTGCTGATAGGCGTTCCGTTCGTCTGCAGAAAGCCCTTCGGGTAGGGTGCCGCGACCAAGGCCTTCGAAATTTCGGCCGGGACGGTGGCGGCCATATTGGTATGGATGCCGAGCAGCCCCGGAGGAGCGATCAGCGCCATGTTTTCGGAGACTGCATTGCCCCAGTCGCCGCCCTGCGCTACGTATTCCTTATAGCCCAGCCGCTCCATCAGCGTGATCCACGCTTTGGCCACGCGAACCGGGTTCCATCCGAGTTCCGCAGGTTTGCCGGAAAAACCATGACCCGGGATCGACGGGATCACAACGTCAAACGCGTCTTCCGCTTTACCGCCGTATTGCACGGGATCGGTCAGCGGGCCGATGATTTTGAGCTGCTCAATCACCGAGCCCGGCCAGCCATGCGTAATGATGACCGGCAATGCATTTTTATATTTCGACCGGACGTGGATGAAGTGAATATCCACGCCATCAATATTGGTGATGAACTGTGGCAATGCATTCAACCTCGATTCGATGTAACGCCAATCGTATTTTGTCGCCCAATATCCGGCAAGCGCCTTCATGGTGGCGCGTTGCACACCCTGGGTTTCATCGGTAACGAGTTCTTTATCGGGCCACCTCGTGGCCTTGATCCGGTGTTTGAGATCCGTGAGTTCCGCATCGGGAATATGGATCAGATATGGGCGGACGGATGCATCATCAGATTGTCCTTTTTGGGCTGCGACCGGCGCCACTGTCACCAGCCCTGCGGCCAGCAATCCTGCGGCGATTATTTGCTTTTTCATATTGCTTCATGTCTAAATTGTGACACAAAGGAATAGTAGAAACACCGGCTCATTACGTGACCTATATCACAATTCTTTGACGCTCAAAAGCACTGGATTCCAGTCGGAACGGCTACTACCGATGCCGGATTTCCAGCACTACCGTGAGTCGATTTTGCCGCTACGAACGGAAAAGTGATACATTTGGAAGCTAAACGTTCCATTCCCGCTGAAATGACCATCCGTCCTTACCAGGCTTCCGATTATTCCGGGTGTATCCGGGCTTTCGAAGGCAATCATCCCGAGTTTTTTGCAGATCATGAAAAGGCTGAGTTTCAGGAGCTGCTCAATGGCCTTTCGGAGTCAAATAAAGAGGAGCCTGTTTGCTATTATGTAGTTGAAATAGAGAATCAAATAGCGGCTTGCGCGGGATTTTACTTTCCCGACAACCAACCTGCCACGGCCGGGCTTGTATGGGGTATGGTGGCTCGGGAGTTTCATCGGAAGGGCATCGGGAAGCAGCTGTTAACCTTTCGTTTAAACAAAATCCAGGAGCTTCGCCCGGGTGCGTCCGTCATCCTCGACACCACACAGCTGAGTTTTCCATTCTTTGAAAAGCTGGGGTTTCGCATTACCCAAATCACCAAAGATTTCTACGCACCGGGCCTCGACCGCTATGACATGATCCTGGCCCCCCCGGTAGTTCCTGTATAAGTAAAACAATACTCCCAATCATTTGCCATGACTCCAAACACCTCATCAATCCCCACCTTATTCGACTGGGCCGGCGGAATGCCTGTTTTCGAAAAACTGACTCGCCTGTTCTATCAAAAAGTCCTGAAAGACCCGGTTCTGGAACCGGTCTTCAAACATATGTCACCCGACCATCAGTTACACGTGGCGCATTTTCTCGCCGAAGTACTGGGTGGGCCGGAATGGTATAGCACCTCGGAAGGCAGTCATTTCAAAATGATCCAAAAGCATTTGGCCAAACATCTTACCGAACAACATCGCCAGCGCTGGGTTTCGCTGCTCTTGGAGACGGCCGATGAAATCAAGCTACCCGACGATCCCGAGTTCCGTTCCGCATTTGTCGCCTACATCGAATGGGGCACACGGATCGCGGTTATTAACTCAAACAGCGACGACCTGCAAATGAACCCCGACGAACCGATGCCTAAATGGGGATGGGGCGTGCCCGGAGGCCCCTACCTGGGATGATGGCTAACCTCGCAGAGATAAAATGTGAATATCAAACCAAAAAATATAACTTTGTCAAAAATGTAAACTTGACACCTCTTCACTAAAATGTCGGATAGCGGACGGGTCACTGACCAGCAGTTGCTGGAAGCTTTATGCTCAGGTCAGGAATGGGCATTTACCGCTGTTTACGACCAGTACTGGTATCCGATGTACAAGGCCGCCTTTCACAAAATCGGGCAGCGACACATTGCGGAGGAGATCGTGCAGGACATTTTTACACGCCTCTGGAACGAGCGTGCCAACCTCAGGACCACCACACTGAACTACTACCTTTTCTCCGCCGTGCGGTTCGAGGTTATAGACCACATCCGGAAGGCCGGGCCGAGAAGCAGGTACCTGGCCTATTATCAGGCATTTGCAAGCCAGCACGAACATTATACCGAAGACGAGGTCGCCTACAACGAGTTACTGCGCAACATCGACGAAGGCCTCAAACCGTTCCCCGCCAAAACCCGCGAAATGTTCAAATTGAGCCGGGTCGAAAGCTGGACCGTCGCCCAGATCGCAGAGTTCATGAATTTGTCGGAAAAGACGGTCGAGTACCACCTGGGAAAGGCTTCCAAGGCGGTCCGCGAGTACCTCAACGAAACCTTGCTCCTGCTCCTCCTCAGCATTTTCTCCTGATTTCCATTTCCAAAGGCGTTGCATTTTTTAAGGAACTTTGGCGCCCTACCATTCATTTTACATAAATTTTCCCAGTTATTTTAAAAACATTCAGGGACTATCCGTGATCAATACGGTTTAGGGATTGGATCAGCAAAAGCATCCTGAGCCCCTGAACCTATGAGCTACGACGAAATTGAAAACTTGCTTTTAAAGTACCGCGAGGGTAAATGCACTCCCGCGGAAAGAGACCGCATCCATGCCTGGTACGACCAGGTACAAAGCGGCGCACCGCAAACCGAACTCTCGGAGAGCGAAAAATCGGTCCTGAAAGCACGGATGTGGAGCGCTATCCAGCACGAAAGAAAAACGGCCGGACGGATCAGCGCATTTTTGCCGCGCTTGTCGCCCGCCGTGGTGCGTATGTTTGCGTCGGTTGCGGCGGTATTAATTATCTCGCTGTGGTTGCTCGAAACAAATCGGGAAGGCCCGGTTTCCGCCACTAACAATACCACCCGGCCGATGCTCGTCAAACTCGGCGATAGCAGTGAGGTAACTCTCGCTCCCGGAGCCGGACTCATTTACGCCCGTCAGTTTTCGGCCTCGAAGCGCGAAGTGCAGCTCAAAGGCGACGCTTTTTTTAGTGTTACCAAAGACAGCCTCCGCCCGTTTTTTGTGTACAGCGGAAAGCTCGTAACGCGCGTGCTCGGAACCAGTTTCTCGGTAAAGGAAGCAAAAAAAGAGCGCCAAATGCAGGTTGAAGTGGTATCCGGAAAGGTCTCCGTATTCGAAAACGAAAACGTCGGCACCAAAGAACCTGCCTCCCAAATGAAGCACCCGTTACGCAAAGGAGTCATTCTGACCCCGAACCAGCGCGTGACTTACTTTGAGAGGAGCGGAGATTTGACGACGAGCCTCGTGGACAAGCCGGTACTGCTCTCCACCCACACGGAGCTGCGCCCGGCGATTTTCAAGAACATGGTATTACCCCAAGTGATTCAGTGGCTGGAAGATGCTTACGGGGTAGATATCGTAGTGTCGGGCGAGGCCGTGAACGAATGCAGATTTACCGGGGACCTCACCAATATGTCACTGTTTGACCAGCTGGACCTGATTTGCCAGTCCAATGACGGCTCTTACCAGGTTCAGGGGACGCGCATTCTGGTTTCTGCTCCCGGCTGCAAGTGATTTTTGTTTAACCTAAATACCGTCGTATGCATTAAACCTGTCCCGAAGTCCAAAAAAAGAAACCGGCAGAAAGCTACCCTGCCGGTCAGTACTGTCCCACTGCCGGAAATCCGCCAAGATGCGGCAGCAGGGTATTCATTAGTTATAAAAAACCTTTCTAAACTATGAAAAAAAACCGATACCGAAAAAACCGGGCATCGCTTTGCTTGCTCATGAGAATTTCTTTGACTCAGCTTATCTTTTCAATCGTCTTTTCCAGTCTCACGTACGCCGCGCACACCAGCAAGGCGCAAGAGGTATTGGAACGGAACGTCACGCTTCACGCCGACAAGGTGGAACTGGCAACGATACTCGACCAGTTGGAGCAGAAAGCGAATGTAAAATTTGTGTACAGCAATAAGGCCATCCGCGCCGGCCGTCAGGTCGCGATCCACGTCGTCAACCAGAAACTGGCGGCTGCATTGCAGACCTTGCTGATACCTCTTCAGATATCCTACCACGTGACCCCGTCGGGACGTATCCTGCTCAAAGCCAACAAGGAACTGCAAACCAAAAGTGCCGGGCACCCCTCCGAACAAATGAAGGATATGCTGGCGCACGTGCTGAAAGGTAAGGTAAGCGACGAAAACGGCGGAGGCCTTCCGGGTGTGAGCGTGCGCCTGAAAGGCACTCAGCTCGGAACATTGACCGACGCTTCCGGCAACTTCGAGTTCGAGGTTGGCGATCAGGAAGCCGTACTGATATTCAGTTTTGTAGGCTATAAAACGCAGGAAGTCGCGACAGGCGACAGGGCGGTGATCAACATATCGATGGTCCCGGACGACAAGTCGTTGAACGAGGTAGTCGTAATCGGGTACGGAAGCTCGCGGAAGCAGGACGTGGTAGGTTCGGTGGATATCGTTGCTTCGAAAGACGCCGGCGCCACTACTGCTACCAACCCTTCGCAGCTGCTGATCGGAAAGTCGGCGGGTGTGCAGGTGCTGCAATCGAATGGAACGCCCGGCTCCGACGCCCAGATCCTCATTCGCGGTACGGGGTCTTTCACCGGTGTTGATCCTTTGTATGTGATCGACGGTATCCAGGGCAGCAAAACGATGTTCAATACGCTGGCAACGCAGGACATTGAAAACATTACGATCCTAAAAGATGCTTCGTCCACAGCCATTTATGGCTCGGCCGCTGCCAATGGTGTAGTGATCATCACTACCAAAAGAGGCAAATCGGGCGCACCGCGTATCAATTTCAATACGCAATGGGGCGTTGCCAAAGCCTGGAAGACGCTGGATTTGCTCAATGCTTCGCAGTACATCGACCTTTTGAAAGATTTCGCGGCTACTACCAATTCGGCCCTGCCCGCAAAGTTCAATACGTCGGAAGTAACCACCGACCGTACCGACTGGCAGAAAGAGATATTCAGATCGGGACTCGTTTCGCAAAACGATTTGAATATCAGCGGCGGCAGCGAAAAAGTGGCTTATAATTTTTCATTGGGTTATATCAAACAAAACGCCATTGTCAGAAACTTCTCCAACAGCAGGCTGAACGCCCGTTTCGCATTGGACGAAACCCTGGGCCGCTTCCATTTGGGGCAAAGCCTGAACATCCGCTATACGAAGGACGACGGCCAATTAGCCAGTATTTCCGACGCGGTTTACTATGCGCCCTACAAACCTATTTTTGATCCAACAATCCCGGGCGGCTACTCCAATACAACCAACGTCGACGATTTCAGCAATGGGAACAACCCGCTTGCGGCTATTAACCTGAACCACCCCATTAATACCGGGTTTGTGTTCTTTCCTCAGGTTTTTGCCGAAGTGGATATCATTGCCGGTTTGCGTTTCCGCACGCAGCTTTCGGCCGAGATCGGCGGCGGCAAGAGCCGGAGTTATCAATATGGCTACACTGGGGGTAACAACCTGACCAACCCGCAGCAAGCAACGCTGGGTTTCAGCAACTATTCCTTTTACACGCTCGAAAATTACTTTTCCTATAATAAGGTATTTGGAAAACACAGTGTTTCGGCAACGCTCGGTAACAGCTACCTCGACCCGGGGAATTCGTCGGGCCTGAATGCAACCGGCACCAAAATCCCGAACGACGCCATTCAGAACATCAGCGTAGCGCAGTCACAGGCCGTTACCGGCTCCAACTATGGCTATGCGCGCTCGTCGGTGATCTCCTACTTTGCACGCCTGGGCTATACTTTCGACGACAAATACATTCTTACGGGAAGCTTCCGCCGCGACGGCGCTTCGAACTTCGGTGCCAACAACCGTTTCGGGAATTTCTATGGGCTCGGCGCTGCCTGGCGCTTTGTGGATGAAGACTTTGTCAAGAACAGCCTCAATTTCCTGAGCGATGGCAAGGTACGGTTCGGATTGGGCAGAACGGGTAACAACACCATCCCGACCACCGGCGTCACATCCGTACTCACTTACAGCGGTGCCCCAAATGGTAACCTGGTGTATTCACTGGGCACCAATGAAGGATTTTATCCCGGTACGACCATCAACACGCTGTCCAACCCGAACATCCGCTGGGAATCGACCGACCAGACCGACATCGGCCTCGACCTCGGGTTCCTCAGCAACCGTTTGAGCGTTACCGTCGACTGGTACAACCGCAAAAGCTCCGGATTGCTTGTGAGCGTGCCGGTTTCCGGAAGTACCGGCGCATCCGCCAGCGGCGGGCAACCCAGCAAATATGCCAATGCAGCCAGTGCGCAAAACAAAGGCGTCGAGTTTTCGGTCGGCTACCGCGATCAGGCCCGGGGCGGGTTCCAGTACAATGTGAGCGCGAACCTGGCCTACAACAAAAACATCGTCAACTCTCTTGGAAGCGAATTTGCCGCGCCTATCCAGGCGGGCGCATTCAGCAACCTCCCTACATTTACCTACACGGCTGCGGGCTCGGCGATCGGGTCGTTTTTTGGTTATGAAGTTTCTCACGTAGCCAAAGACCAGGCGGAAATCGACGCATTGAATGCCAAAGCGGCTGAACAGGCCGGCGACGCCACTACCAAATATCAGGCGGGCCTGCTTCCCGGAGATTTTATTTTCAAAGACCTCGATGGCGACGGCAAGGTGACTTCCACCGACCAGAAAATCCTGGGTAACCCTATCCCGAAAATCGTGTACGGTTTCAATGCAGGTGTGAACTACAAAGGCTTCGATCTGAATGTGGTCGTCTCGGGTGTTTCCGGTTTGAAAATTGTGAACGCATTTAAGTTCGTGACGGAAAATGAATCCACGGGCCACAATGCTTCTACCGAAATTCTGAAAAGATGGCGCAAACCCGGCGATGTGGCCGAGCTTCCGCGTGCGGGACAGAGCGCTACGGGCGATGGTAACCTGCGCCCTTCCGACTGGTGGCTCGAAAACGGCTCCTACCTGCGCCTGCGCAACGTGACGCTGGGCTATACCCTACCCAAAGGCGTGATCGAAGGCATTGGCGGTGGCAAGGTGTTCAAAAGCATCCGCGTGTATGCGGCAGCCCAAAACCTTCTGACCTTCACCAAATACAAAGGGTATGACCCTGAGGTGAGCACCCAGAACGGCGGCAGCTTCATCTTCTCGCGCGGTATCGACGACCGCCAGCAGTTGCCGCAGCCAAGAACATTGCTTTGCGGCTTGCAGCTTGGGTTTTAATGGTTAGAAGAAAACTTACTTGAAGTGAACATGAAAAAGATCATATATTTTCTGACAGGACTGATTGCCGCTTTCCAGCTGGCCGGATGCGATGAATCCAAACTGGACCTGGAAAGCCAGAGCGCCTACGATTACAAAACCTATTTTACCTCGTCCGAAGGGCTTAATCAGGCGGTTATCGCCACCTACGCCACATTGCTGCACAATGGCCTCTGGGCGCGGGAGTACTACTTCATTTTCGATTTGCTCGGATACGAAGCCAAGAAAACGACCAACCTGCAAGGCGACATGGCCCAGCTGGCCGATTATTCGTTCGGCACAAGCCAGGCGCAGATCAGCCAGCTTTGGAATAGCCTTTACCGGCTGATCCTCCGGTCGAATGTAGTAATCGACCGGGCGGGTGTGTGGAACCCCACCGCCGCCGCCGACCAGCAGGCTGCGAAGCAATACATTGCCGAAGCACGGTTCCTGCGGTCGTACGCCTACTTCAACATTGTGAACTTGTGGGGTAAGGCACCGCTGATCACCGCTTACGACAGCACCGTTGCCAACAACTACCCTTCCCGGTCCTCGGCAGAGGCGATCTGGGCGACGATCGAAAACGACCTGAAACTGGCTGCGGCCGATTTGCCGGTGACTTACGATGCCGCCACCGGCCTCGGCAGGGCAACCAAAGGGGCAGCCGTAGCATTGCTGGGCAAATCCTATTTGTACCAGAAAAAATGGGCACAGGCCGAAACCACATTGGCGCAGCTGACAGCGGCTCCATTCACCTACTCGCTCGATCCGTCGTATGAGAACCTGTTCAGCTCGACGAACCAGAGCAGCCCGGAAAACATTTTCCAGATCATGAATGCCAAATGGACCGACTGGGGCATTGGTAACCAATACTACGTGTTCGGCGGACAGGAAACGTGGGGCGGCAAGGCCACCCACTCCGACCGTGCGCAGGAATATGGTTTCAAGGACTGGTTTAATGTGTATGTGCCTACCACGACCGTCAAATCATTCCAGTATCCCCACCCGGCCACCAGCGCCAACTACGTGGACCCGCGTGCGAAGTTTACGTTCTATGGCAGCAAGGAGAGCGGTGGCGACACGCAATACTGCCAGAAATGCGCAGGCGGCGCGATCGACTTTCCGTTCAAGGCGGACGATCCCCAGGGATATTATGTTTGGAAAAAATACCAGTATTACAATGAAGTAGCCTCCTACGGCGGGCCGCAAAGCTCGATCAACGGGCAGGTAATCCGCTTTGCCGATGTGTTGCTAATGCTGGCCGAGGCACAAATTCAGCAGGGGAAAACCGGCGCCGACCCGCTGGCACTGATCAACCAGGTTCGCAAGCGCTCGGGCGCCGTCGCGTACACGTCCCTGGGCGCGCAGGCCGACGCGATGAAGCTCATCATGCGCGAACGCCAGGTCGAACTTTGCGGCGAACAAAGCCGGTATTTCGACCTGATCCGCTGGGGAATTGCCAAGCAGACGATCAACGCGCAACGTGCCGCCGAGCCGGGTGACGGCAAGCAGCCTTTCCAGGACAAAAATGTCCTTCTGCCGATCCCCGACGTAGAGAAAAACTACAATCCCAACGTGGCCAAAGACATAGCTAACGGCTGGAACTAGTCGGTACACAATCCTGAAAAACCACAGTGCAAAGGAGCTCAGCTTCCCAAGCGCTGTGGTTTTTTATTGCCTATGGATCGGCATTGCTCATCGGGAAGCGAGCCCGGAAAGCTGGTGCTGGGTGGGATTTGTCAAAGGATCGACGGCGCCGAACTGCCGTAAATGGTGGTCCGAATGCTTGTAGGCAAATATCCCGATTTGCTCCCGCGTCATCTTGCCGAAAAAATCATGAATGAAATCCGGATTGGAAAAGTGCTCGTACGCGGTGATACACCGGATCCAGATTTGCTTTTGCCGTTCCAGGTCGCCGTCCAGCTCTTTGACGATAAAGTACCGGCTGGTCGGGGCGTTCTTTTGAATGGGCCGGTCGTCTTTCACGAACGTTTTCAGGGCCATTCTGCCAAAAATCCACCCGATTAATTGCTGTTTGTACTTCGGTTGGTGAACGCCCAGTACCCACTCGTCCCAGATGATACAATGCTTCGTCATTTGGTATACATTCATTTTACCCCATTGCGCCGCATTGCTTTTTTCGAGTGACTGGATCCTTCTGATCAATTCTTCCCGGGTGGCTGCATCAAAGATCGTTTTCATAGTTTGTTTTTGTTTTGTGATAATGCAAAACTAGCGGTGCCCGAAAAGTTGACGCGCGTGTAAAAATGACAATCAAGGGTGTATTTTGTGCCATCTTTGTCATAGCTTTGAATAAACCTGCTAACCTATGCGTACCAGACACATTTCCGTAATCGTGTATGAAGATGTGCTTTTGACGGCCCTGTCAAGCACCGTCGCCTTGCTGGCTGGCGCAAGGGATGCGGTCGTCAGGAGCGGCAAAATGGCCCCGTTTGAAATAGACCTGGTAAGTGTACACGTTCACGATGTGCAGCTCAATCTCCCTGTTCAATTTCATTGCGGGAAAACGCTGGCCGACGATTTTGAAACGGATGTGATCGTGATCCCGCCGATGAATACCGAGGGTGCCGATATGGACCAGCTGCTGCTTAAATACGGCAAGCTCACCAGCTGGCTGGCGAAGAAGTACCACCGCAAGGCACAGCTTATCAGCCTTTGCACAGGTGCCTATTTTGTAGCCGAATGCGGCCTGCTGAATGGTATGCCGGCCACCTCGCACTGGGGCGCGATGGACGACATGCGGAAAAGGTATCCCCTCGTCAATTTCAGGCCCGAACGGGTCGTAACCCAGTCGGAGGCCATTATTACGGGCGGCGGCGGCTTTTCGGCATTGAGCGCTATCCTGTATTTCATTGAAAAAACCTGCGGGAAAGAAACCGCCATTACATTGAGCAAGTACTATGCCCTCGACTACGGCCGCACTTCGCAAAGCATTTTCACAATATTCTCCGGCCACCGAGGCCATAGCGACCAGGACATTCACCGGGCACAAACCTACATTGAAAGCGAGTTTAAGGCCGACATTTCGGTGGAACAGATTGCCTGCGAGGTGAACATGAGCAAACGGAATTTCATCCGCCGTTTCAAAAGCGCCACTACCCTGAACCCGATCGAATACATCCAGCGAATCAAGATCGAAGCTGCCAAAAAATCCCTCGAAGCCGGCGAATCGAACATTGCCTACGTTACCTACGACGTCGGTTATAACGATCTGAAAACTTTCAGGACCATCTTCAAGCGGATCACCGGCCTCACACCTATCGAGTACCGAAACCGGTACAATACGGAGACTTTGCTGCGCTAAACTGAAAAATAAGTTTTATAACTTATAAATTAGTTGTAAAACTGAAATATCCGTTTTATGTTTGGGCTATGGAAACACTGACGAAGACGGAAGAGAAAATCATGCAGGTCATCTGGGATCTGAAACGGGGATTTGTGAAGGACGTGATTGATCGGCTGGGTGAGCCTGCTCCTCCTTACAACACGGTGTCTTCGCTAATCCGCATTCTCGAAAAAAAGGGTTTCGTGGGTTACAAGGCGTATGGCAAAACCCATGAGTACTTCCCGCTGATTTCCAAGTTGGCCTACCGCAGCTTTACATTCAGAAATTTCGTTGCCAACTACTTTGATGGAGCGTCGGGTAATGTGCTTTCGTTCATGCTGGAAGAGCAGGACCTTTCGCCCGAAGAAATTGAAAAGGCAATCAGGGAAATAAAAAAGACGAAAACCGATGACGCTCCATAACCCCGCCTTTTTTGCGTGGCTGCTCGCGGCTTCGCTTTCGCTGGTAATATTGTGGATTGTATTCACCTGTTTCTTCCGGAAATGGACGTTTTTTGCACTCAACCGTTGGATTCTCATCGGTGGTACTTGCCTGTGCCTATCGCTCCCCCTGCTGTCCCCGTACGTCACACGCACGCTGTTTGCCTCCGAGAGCGTCGTCCCGAATTTTCCATTAATAATGTCCTCACTGCCCGCATTGCAGGCTGATGCGGATCAATCCGTCGAAACTGCGGCGGCGCCGACGGCGCGATTAGGTTCCCCATGGCTATGGGCAACGCTCCTGTACGGAGCAGGTGTGGCACTGATGGCCGCCCGTTCATGGAGAGCAATAGCGCAACTGAAAAAGGTCAGGTCGGCGGCACGGTTACTAAGCAGCGGTTCCATCGCCAATGTGTGGGTGCAAAACCAGCTGCCCACATTTTCGTTCGGCAGGAACATTTTCCTGAGCACACATGCGCTTTCACTACCACCCGGGCAACTGGCGAGCGTGCAGCGTCATGAGGAGGCTCATGTCCTGCAAAAACACAGCATTGATAACATTTTCTTCGAAGTCGTTGCAGCCGTTTTCTGGTTTAACCCTTTTGTGCGAAAGTTAGCACGGCATTTGAGGGATGTCCACGAATTTCTGGCCGACCTATCGGCAGCCGGTAAGCACACCCACATCACTGAATACCAGGAACTCCTGGTGGCAATGGCTACCGGAACGCCCGGCTACCGCGTTGGCCATTCCTTTTCAGATTCTCAATTCTACCGCCGGATAGTCATGTTAAACAAACCAAAAACAAAAGCCATGGAAAGTGTAAAACTCTTTTTGCTTGTGCCCGCTTGCGCTGCCGCGATCTTCATTTCGGCCTGTGTCGATACCGACCGGAACGTTCCGGGAAACCCGCAGGGCATTGTGGCGGGATCGAATTCGGGTCCGGTTATTTCAAAAATCACCTGGACGGGCAACAAAGTGCATTCCAGCGCCGAGCTCGACGGTCTGCTCGGGGTAAAGGTCGGTGACAGGTACGATCGCAAGATGTTCGGGGAAATGCTTTCTCGCGGCACGCAAAACAACTCCGTCCTGAGCCTCTACATGAATGACGGCTATCTTTTCTTTTACACAGATGTCGACGAAAAGCTTATCGGAGAAAAAGTAGAACTTACCGTCAAAGTTTACGAACAGGACCAAGCCTGGATCAGGAATGTGATCGTCACCGAGAAAGGCGGCGGAAACACCTTCTCGCGGCATGTACGACCATTCCTGGATGTGAAGAAGGGACAGCTGTTTAACCGCTCTCTACTCATTACCTCCCAAGAGAAAGTGGCAAAAAGCGGCTTCGTTAATCCCGACAGCGTGATGATTAACCCCTACCCCGTTTCCAAAACGTCCGCCAATGCAAGCCAATACGTGGATATCGAGTTTGTAGTTCAAAAACCATAGTTTTCCGGCCCTTACCAGGCATTCATTCAAGGCTTTTTGAAATTAATTTACCTTACCACTTGCATCGTACGATTTTAATCGTACCTTTGAAAGGTACTTAATTTTCATAGCCATGAGTTCCGAAAAAGCTGAACCCACGAAAGCTGAGCTCGACATCCTGACCATTCTCTGGAAGAACGGGCCGTCCACCGTGCGCTTTGTGCACGACCAGCTGAATACATTCAAGGAGGTGAACTACACCACCACCCTCAAACAAATGCAATTGATGGCCGAAAAAGGCATGCTCTCGCGCGACGAACGCAGCATGAAGCATGTTTACGAGGCGGTCGAAGAGGAGCAAAAAACGAAAGGCCTCCTCCTCGACCGCTTTGTCGACCATTTATACGGCGGCTCGGCCAGCAACCTGGTCATGCAGTTGCTGGATAACAAGAAAGCTTCCAAAGCAGAACTGGATGAAATCCGCGCAGTTTTGGACCAATTGGAAAAAGGGAATTCCTAAATTAAATCAGCCATGAAAAATCTGCTCACTTCCGAAACCACCTACGCCCTGATCCGGCAGATCGGGGTGGCACTGGGTCATTCACTGTGGATCGGTGCTGCTACGGCGTTGCTGGCGGCGGCTGTGGTGGTTTGCACCCGCCGCAGTCGGCCGGAAATCCGCTATAACTTACTGACAGGCTTGCTTTTGCTCTTCATCGCGGGTACTGCTGTGGCATTTGTGCAGTCGGGTTCTGACGTCTCTGCGGAAACGCAGGTTCCGCCCGCTCCTGCAACCCATGTGGCTAATGACGCGGTGGTTTCCGTTCAGGCAACATCCCGTACACAAACCGTGTTCAGCATTGCGACAGGCTTTCTCATTCAAAACGTCTATGCGATTACGTGGCTCTGGCTCGCTGTGGTAATAGCCAAAATATCCGGGCTTACGCTCGGGCTTTACCGCCTGCATCAACTCAAAACGCAGCAGATTTACAGCATCGGCCGCCATTGGGAGCGACGCGTGGGAGAATTTGCCCAAACCCTGGGCGTTGCACAGCACGTGAAGATATTTCAGTCCGGGCTGGTGAAAGTCCCGACGGTACTGGGCCATTTCAGGCCCGTGATACTCGTCCCGCTGGGTGTGATCACGTCCATTCCGGCGGATCAGATCGAAATGGTGCTGCTCCATGAGCTCGCACACATCCGCCGCCTCGATTTTTTCGTCAATTTCCTGCAACGGCTTACCGAGCTCCTCTTCTTCTTCAATCCCGGCATTCTCTGGATTTCCAGGCTCATTCACGAAGAGCGCGAAAATTGTTGCGACGATATGGCCCTGAGGCATTCGGGCAACCAGGCAATCTACATCCGGGCCCTGCTATCATTCCGCGAGTACCAATTGAATGAAGACGTATATCAATTAGCGTTCTCTGGAAAAGGTGGGTTGGTACAACGTGCCAAACGCATTGCCTCACGCACGAACTCGACATTGGGAGCAGCCGAAAAAACGGTGCTGCTGGTGGCGATGCTGGCATTTTTTACATTTTCGGTGCTTTTCGCACAGTCTGGCGGACTGCAAACGGGCCCGCAAAAAACCAACGCAAAACAGGCCCGGCGCACTGGCCATACGCAAAACCCGGCAGCGGCGTCCAAGAACGAGACCTTCCGGCACCAAGCGCCAAACAAGTCAAACAATACTAATAATCAAATCATTAACAAGCCAAACACACAACCAAAACAGTCCATTCAAAATCCTGCGGGAGTTGCAAACTATCCCAATCTGACGCCGCCTGACACGCTTCAACCTTTGCAAAAAACAATGGGGCCGCTTAACCGGCTGTCTGCTCCGTTAGCGATCGATTCTTCCGCCAATGCGCGCCTGGCACCTGTACAATGGCAGCCTTACGCGCAAACCTACAAAGCGCAACCCTTGCAAACTTACCGGCACGAATACCGGCCCAACCCGGTGCGCCTCAAACGTCAGGCGATCAACGAAAAGATCCTGGACGCTATCGAGCAGCAGGGCATCGAGATTTCCCGTAACAACATCGATTTCAGGATCACCAACCATGAATTGATCGTCAACGGCGTAAAACAGCCTGAATCCGTGCTCAAAAGTGTGCTGGATGCAGTACTTCCGAAACCTGACGACGTGATCGACTTCACCTACGGAAGCCACCATTAATCCAGATCCATACAAGCATATTCCAAAAACTTACCTGGGGTAAGGCAGGCAAACTATGCCTGTCAGTCACGAAACACAACCTTAACATCACATCATGAAAACCATTGGCCGGGTGAGAACCACCCTGTGGATTGCCGTTGCCCTGCTGGCGGCATGGGGGAATGCGTTTGCCCAAATTAAAGGAAAAGTGGTCGGTACCGGCGATGCGCCACTGGAAGGCGCAGCTGTATCGGTACTTAATGCCTCGGATTCGAGTCTGGTGAAAACAGTGATCACCGCGCGGGATGGTACATTTTTAATCACAGGTATCAAAAACGGGCGCTACTTCACGACCGTCATGATGATGGGTTTTCAAAGTTTTAGCGGAAACCGACTTGATATTTCAGGCGAGCAAACGATTGACCTCGGTACCATCCCATTACGCCCCGCCGACATCAAGCTCGACGAGGTGAAAGTTACCGGGCAAAAGAATTTCGTGGAATACCAGATAGACCGGACCATACTGAATATCGATGCGTTGATTTCGAATGCAGGTGCCAATGTGCTGGAAGTACTGGAAAAAGCGCCGGGCGTGATGGTCGATCAGAGCGGTACTATCAGCCTCAAAGGCCAGCCGGGTGTGCTGGTACTCATCGACAACCGCCCTACCTACCTTTCGCAGGCCGCATTGGCAGCCTACCTGCGGTCGTTACCGGCCAATTCCGTCGAAAAGATCGAGCTGATCACGAATCCTCCGGCGCGCTACGACGCTGCCGGGAGCGCGGGGATTATCCATATCCGAATGCGTAAAAACAAAGTCCGCGGGCTGAACGGCAGCATTACCCTCAGCCCCGCAAGATCTAAATACTGGCGGCATAACGAGAACCTGAATCTCAACTACCGCAGCAACCGCTTCAATTTTTTTACCAACACCAGTTCCAATAGCACCGACCAATGGCGCCGGCTCGATATCGGGCGGAGGTACTACGGCGAAAACGATGCATTACGGTCGTCGTTTGACCAAACCACTCTTTTTTACCCCAAAAGCCGGACTACGAACCTGAAAACCGGGATCGATTTTTATGCCAATGAAAAGACCAGCTGGGGCCTCGTGTACACGGGCGCATACACGCAGTCGCGCGAGCAGAGGCCTGTGAGCAGCGTGGTCAGGAATGCCGCCGGCGTGATCGATTCCCTCATCCGGGCCGACAACAGCGACCGGAACCGCTTCCGGCAGCATGGTATCAACCTCAATTTCAGCCATCAATACGATAGCACCGGGAAACTGCTGACCTTCGACCTGGATTACATTAACTACCGCATCCGCGCCCGGCAGACATTCGTAAACGATTTCCTCGATGGTAGCGGTGCTTTCAAAAGGCAAGAAAAAATCACCACCGACCTCCCCTCATCCATCGCCATTTACTCAGCCAAAACCGACTATGAACATCCGCTGAAAAAGGCGCGGCTTGGGGCGGGCTTTAAAACCAGCCTCGTCCGCACCGATAATGCGGCCAACTACTTTCTGCACCAGGGGGAAACCATTTCGGTAGATTATGATAAAACCAACCGCTTTCGTTACTCTGAAAACATCAATGCCGCGTACCTGAATTTCAACAGGGATTTTAAAAGGCTTTCACTCCAAACCGGCCTCCGAGCGGAGAATACGAACGGTTACGGGCATCAGCTGGGCAATGCCGTAAAACCGGATTCGTCGTTTACATTGCATTACACCAGCATTTTCCCGACGGTTTTCGTCAGCTACAAGCTCGACACCAACCAAACCCACCTGAATTTCTCTTATGGCCGCAGGATCGGCCGCCCCTACTACCAGGATTTGAACCCTTTTGTTTTTTTGCTCGACAAGTTCTCCTACTTCGCCGGCAATCCGTACCTGAAACCCGAGTTCGGCAACAGGTTCCAGCTTTCATTCAACTATAAAAGCCGGTTCAATTTGTCGTTGCTCTACAACTACACCCGGAACATGCAGGGCGAGGTCATCGAGCAGACAGGAAATGTCTTCATCAGCCGGACGGGCAATATCAGCAGGCTCATCTGGGGCGGCATCACATTGACAGCCCGGCTCAAAGCAGGTAACTGGTGGACCTGCAATTTTTACGCAGAGCTCATCAGCAACAACTTCCGCGGCATGCCCGGCGACCCCGACCGCACCACCGGCTCAACCTACGGCTACATTAGCCCGAACAACCAGTTTCTATTCAAAAAAGGTTGGAGCGCCGAGCTGAGCGGGTTTTACATTACCCGCAGCCAGAGCGCTCAGTTTGACAAGGATGATCTGTTCCTCGTCAATGCGGCCGTGCAGAAAAAGGTGATGAAAGACAAAGGCATTGTTAAACTCTCGCTCCGCGACATTTTCAGCTCGCTCGAACCGAACGGTCGCATTCTCAACATTCCGAACGCCCGGGCCAGCTATTACAACGATGCCGACACGCGGGTGTTGGTAGCGTCGTTCACGTACAACTTCGCCAAGGGCACTTCCGGCAAGCGGAAACGGAACGTCGGTGGCTCGGGGAGCGAAGAACAGCGTGTTAAAAACTAAATATCTCCTATTTTTACGATATGAAAATCCTGTTCTTCTCCGCCAAGCCATACGACAAGCAGTTTTTTGATGTATATAACCGTCCCCACGGTTTCGAAATCGAGTACCTCGAAACACATTTGGGACCGCATATCGCCAATGCCGTGGATGGTCAGGAGGCGGTTTGCGTGTTCGTGAATGATAAAGTGAATGCGGAAGTAATAGCCATACTGGCCGAAAAGGGCGTGAAAGTGATTGCGTTGCGATGTGCCGGGTTTAATAATGTGGACCTGGAAGCCGCACGCATGCACGGGATACGTGTGTGCCGCGTCCCCGAGTACTCGCCCGAGGCGGTGGCGGAGCATACGGTGGCCATGCTGCTCACGCTTGTACGCAAGACGCACAAGGCCTACAACCGCGTGCGGGAACAGAACTTTTCATTGAACGGGCTGCTCGGTTTTAATTTACACGGCAAGACAATCGGGGTGGTTGGAACGGGTAAAATCGGCGGTGCATTTTGCAGGATTATGAAAGGTTTCGGCTGCAAAGTCTTAGCCTACGACTTGTACCCGAACCACGAGCTCCAACAGGCGGGAATCGAGTACCAGCCATTGGAAGAGGTACTCCGCTCGGCCGACGTCATTTCGCTGCACTGCCCGCTCAACCCCGCCACGCATTACCTGATCAACGAAAGCACCCTGACGATGATGAAACCGGGCGTGACGCTCATCAACACGAGCCGCGGCGGGCTGATCAACACCGCCCATGCGATAGAAGCCCTCAAAAGCAAGCATTTGGCGAACCTGGCGATCGATGTTTACGAACAGGAAGAAAAGCTTTTCTTCAAAGATCTTTCGGAGAGCATTATCGAGGACGATACCATCCAGCGGCTGATGAGCTTCCCCAACGTGCTGGTTACGGCCCATCAGGCATTTTTCACCGAAGAAGCACTGACGGAAATCGCAAAGGTTACATTACAAAACATCGACCGCCTGCTCCACGGACAGGAACCGGAGCAGGCAGGAGCGGTACTTATCTGAGCCCGTTTCCGTGCGCTTTTCAACAAAGTAAATTGAACTTCCCAGCAAAACGAAGCGGCTGCTGACCGGCGAATTTTGCATTCGCAATCAGTTACTCATTCAAAAAAAGCAAAAATGGATTTTCAATTAAGTGGAAAACGCGCGCTGGTGACAGGGGCGAGCTCGGGCCTGGGTGAGGCAATCGCCCGGATGCTCGCAGACGAAGGTGCGACGGTGGTTGTGCACGGACGAAACGAACAACGCGCCAATCAGGTCGCAGAAAACATCATCAAAGCGGGCGGCAAGGCAGAAGTGGCAATCGGCGACCTCGCGACGGACGAAGGCGCCGATGCGGTAGCCGCGGCGGCGCTGCAAGGCGGCGCCATCGATATTCTGGTGAACAACGCAGGCGTGGTGAGCCATAAAAACTGGTCGGATGCAATGCCGGACGACTGGATGGAGGTATACAATGCCAATGTGGTTTCTTATGTACGGATGATCCGCCGCATCGTGCCGCAGATGAAAGAGTTGGGCTGGGGCCGTGTGATCCATATCGGCGGCGGGCTTGCCATCCAGCCGATTAAGGAACAACCGCATTACAATGCGACATTGGCCGCACGGCACAATTTGTCGGTTTCATTGGCCCGGCAATTGAAAGAAACCGGTATCACCTCCAACGTCGTTTCGCCCGGGGCGATCATGAACCCGATGGTGGAAGAGTGGCTCGTGAATGCAGCCCCCCGATTTGGCTGGGGTACCGAACTGGATGAAATCAAATACAAGGCCGTGCAGGACCTGATCCCCAATGACACCGGGCGGTTCGGCTTTCCCGAAGAAATCGCCGGAGCGGTGCTATACCTCACCAGCCCACTCGCCAACTATGTAAGCGGCGCCGTAATCCGCGTGGATGGCGGAACAATCAGAAGTTTATAAAAGATATTACCAACCACTGAATTAAGCAATTTCAAAGGGTTTCAATAAGATCCGGACAGGCTGCTGAACGCCTGTCCGGATCCTTTATTTTTCACAAAGTGCGCAGTATTTCCTCACTATTCAATAAAGATTATCTTCTCTGATATTCGATTTTTAAGTCATCCAATCTCAATTCATTACCCGAAAATCCAGCACCCAAACTGAATTAACATCTTTTAACGAATTTAAAAAGCATTTATCTTTCGATTACAGATTTTGCGCCTTCTATCCGATTCAAAAAGCATTAAATTGACAGCAAAAATTTCAATAACAACAACAAGTATTGAATGGACAAAAAAATTACCCTTGCTGCATTTCTCGCTCTGATAATCGGGTGCGTTGCCTATATTCTTTTATCTCAAAAGACTGTCGCAAAAAAGTCACAGGAACCGGCACCACCGTTTCCTTATTATAGCGAAGACGTAACCTTTCAAAATATCGAAGCGGGCATTTCGCTATCGGGTACCCTCACGTTGCCGGATAAAAAGGGCAGTTTTCCCGCCGTGGTGCTGATCACCGGCAGCGGCGCGCAGGACAGGGATGAGACGGTTTTCGGCCATAAACCATTCCTTATCATCGCGGATTACCTCACCCGACAAGGTTTCGCTGTTTTGCGCTACGACGACCGGGGAACCGGCAAATCAACTGGCCATTTCCACACAGCCACATCCATGGATTTCGCCACGGACGCCGAAAGCGCAATTGCCTATTTGAAATCAAGAAAAGAGATTAGCCCCAATAAAATCGGGCTCGCCGGACATAGCGAAGGCGGACTGGTAGCGGCCATTGCCGCATCGCAATCCAGGGACGTCAATTTTGTTGTTTCGCTGGCCGGGCCGGGCGCTATCGCCTACGAGGTAATGGCGCTGCAAATGGAATTGATCGCACGCGCAGGCGGCGTGGATCAGGAGGGAATTGCATTCATTAGAGAGATCAATAACGAAGCGCTTGAAATACTAAAGAATTCACCGGACACCGTTGCATTGCGGGCCAACCTGAACGCTTACATGCTACCGAAAGCGAAGAATTATCCAAGCCGAATGCTCCCTCCGGGTCTCACAGCCGAACAATTTTTCAAACATCAAATTGATTCCATGTGTGGGCCATGGTATCAATATCTATATCAAATTAACCCCGCGTCTTTTTTTCAAAAAATCACTTGTCCGGTGCTGGCTTTAAATGGATCGAAAGATTTGCAGATAGACACACAGCAAAACCTGCCGGCGATTTCAAAAGCATTAAAGGAGGGCGGCAATTTAAATGTGACAATAAAAGAATTGCCGAATTTGAACCATCTTTTTCAGGAATGTAAGACCGGCCACCCCAGCGAGTATGCAGGCATTGATGAAACCTTTTCGCCCCAAGCATTAGCCGTCATGTCGGATTGGCTTACTACCCAAACCCGGTAGAACATCATGAAAGTACCTATTTATTCGTAACCGTAAGCTCGTTGATCAATTCCTGTGCATCACCGCCGCTTTCGCCTTGCTCCGTTGAAATTTTCAGCGCTTCCTGTGCTGCTTTCAGGGCCGGCTCTTTATTTCCCAATTTCTTTTGAAGCTCGGCATAAATGCACAAATGCTCATAGTTTTTGTGCAGATTCAAAACCTTGGTCATGATCTCGACACCTGTTTTCAATGCCTCAGGATCTTCGGCAAAGGTTTTAAGGTAAATACCCGTTTCGTACATGGTCTGCCAATCTGTTGCCCCAACGGTACTTCCGTATTGTAACGTCGACCGGCCGTAGCTGAGCCAGTCGCGGCGCCCGCCATAAAAGTAAATTTGCAGGAGCGATAACGTCTTAACACTGTCGGGAAAATGCTCAACGGCAACTTTTCTCAGTTCGCTCATCAATACCAGGTCGTTGGTCCGGCCAGCCATATTTGCGGTGCGGGTCATGATTCTTTGCGCCGCCTTTTCGACTTCTACCTTACCAAACAGGCCGACAAATTTCTGCTGATTTTGCAGGAGATAAAGCGTCGTCGGCGACTTAAAGCCGAGATCTGCTGCAAAAATGAACCGCAGATTCCGCTCCGATCCCAGTTCGTCAGCCGATTGCGTCGCCAGGTATTCCTCCATCACTTTCTCTTTCGGATTCGCATCCACCATGTAATGCGGTAATGCATGGCTCAAATTGAACAGCAACTCCGGCGACCTTCCGCCTTGTTCGTACCTGGCCAACATAGGAAACAATGCTGTATTAGGGTCGGAGGCATTCCGTCCGTCCCGGATGAAATCAGCCGCTGGCTTGGCGCCCGCGCTCTGGTGAAGTTTTTGCCCGTTTTTACTCAAAAACAAATAGGTAGGAAAACCCTCGATGCCGTATTGCTTCGCCAGTGCCGCCCCAGCCCCTCCGTCCTCGACATCGATTTTATAATTGATAAAATTCCCGTTGTAATAATCGATCACTTCCTGATTGACGAAAACCTCCTTCTCCATTTGCCTGCAATACCGGCAGGAAGTTGCGCGGACATACAAAAAGACCTGCTTTCCGCTTTTCTCGGCATTTTGAAGGGTTTCTTCCCAGGAAGTCCTGACAAAGTCAATTCCCTCGGCACGGCAAACAGACGAACTAAAAATCAGAACCATAAAGCAGAGGATCTTTTTCATAGGCAGGTATCAGACAATAAAATCAGGATTTCTTTTTATTTTAGAACGTCTTTCAAACTTCAAAACTTCTGATTCAAAATGAAAACAAAGTATTATTATCTCCTGATGGTTATCGCAATAGGATTTGTTTCCATTGCAGCGAAAAATGCGGCATTGCCGGCGGATATTATCGGTACCTGGAAATACCTCATCAGCGACGTTCCCCCGGAGTACGAATCGGGCTTTTTCACTTTTGAGCAAAAAGATAACAAAACTACCGGATATGTGGGCGACACCGAAAAACAAGAGATGAAAGAACTGACTGTGGATCAGGAAAAAGTAGCATTCACCGTCGAGAACCAGGCAGGGGTTTTCAAATACAGTTTCATGCAAAAAGGCGATACATTAAGCGGTATCGTGTCGTCCCAATACGGCGATTTCCCGATCAAAGCCGTGAGAGAACCTAAGAAATAGTGGAAGTTGGCGGCGGGGAACGTTTATAGAGCAACGTTCCCCGGCACATCAATATCCGGCAACCTGCCCGTCCTTCCGCATTTCCGACGCGCCGTGGTATACCTTCTCCGCCTGATCGACCAGGATCGCCTGGTACCCCCCGAAAAAATCTTTATCCGCCAGCTGGTGCCCTTTGCGTACCAATGCATCCCGGACCTCCGCCGGAATGCCGCTTTCGAGCGCCACTTTCCCCCCTTCCGACATCACAGTACCGGTCGGCTCGCTGCTGCCTGAATGCGCAAAACGAGCGGCATCGCCGGCTTCCTGCACATTCATACCAAAATCCAGAATATTGCACAGGATCTGCAAATGCCCCTGCGGCTGCATGGCACCGCCCATCACCCCGAAGCTCAGGAACGGCTTGCCGTCTTTGAGTACAAAACCGGGAATGATGGTATTGAATGGCCGCTTCCCGGGCGCATACACATTGGCGTGGCCGGGCGTGAGGCTGAAACTGCTGCCCCGGTTGTGCAATACGAAACCCAGCCCGTGGGGTACCAAACCACTGCCGAATTCGAGCATATTGCTCTGGATAAGCGACACCATATTGCCCTTGGCGTCGGCCACGGTGAGGTACACCGTGTCGCCGTCTTTCAGCACCGACTGGCTTGGGTAGATTTTCGCAGAAGCCCTGTCCGGGTTGATCAGGTCCCTGCGCTCGGCGGCATATTGGTCGGATAGCAAGGTCTGCAACGGGATCTTGGCAAAATCCGGGTCGGCGTAATAGCGGGCCCGATCCTCGAATACCAGTTTTTTGGTCTCGATCAGCAAATGCAGGTACTCGGCACTGTTATGCCCCAGCCTTTTGAGATCGTACCGTTTCAGGATATTCAGCATTTGCAGCACGGAAATGCCCTGGCCGTTCGGCGGCAGCTCGTACACGTCGTAGCCACGGTAGTTAACAGAAACCGGCTCCACCCAGGTACTTTTCGTCGCAGCCAGGTCTTCTTTTCGGATCAACATGCCCGTTTTACGCGCATAGGCGTCGATCCGGTCGGCTATTTCGCCTTTGTAAAATACATCCCTCCCCTGCTTCGCGATTTTTTCATAGGTAACGGCCAGGTCCGGGTTTTTAAAAACCTGCCCATGGCGCGGCGCGGCGCCGTTAATGAGAAATGTTTTACCAAAATTGTCAAATTCTGTAATATCCTTTTGCTCTTTCAGGCGCTTGTAGGCGACATCCCACGAGTAGGCGATCACCTCGGGTACGGGCGCGCCTTCCCGCGCGAATGCGATCGCGGGTGCGAGGACCTCCGCCATTGTCAGCTTGCCGAAGCGCTGGTGCAATGCGAACCAGCCGTCCACAGCCCCAGGCACCGAAACCGACGCCGGCCCATAAAGCGGCATTTGCGTCCGGTCGCCCAGCGCAGTTTTCAGTTCTTCGTAGGTAAGCCCTTTTGCGGAGCGGCCGCTTGCGTTCAGTCCGTAGAGTTTTTTATCCTTCGCCGACCACACGATCGCGAACAAATCGCCGCCGACGCCGCAGTTGTTGGGCTCAATTACACCCAAAGCAGCGTTCACCGCAATGGCGGCATCCATGGCCGTGCCGCCTTTTTTGAGGATATCGAGCCCCGCCTGGGTGGCGAGCGGGTGGCTCGAAGCCACCATGCCGTGCATAGCGAGCACCGGGCTGCGCGATTCGAAATTGGACCCGCTGATGCGGTCGCCCCGGCCCGTCTGCGCCGACGTGCTCGTCAGAAAGATGATCTGGGACGCCAGCAGCGCCCCGATCATCCGGAAATTCATTCTAGTCATGGATAGTAAAATTGAGGCGATTACGTGTCGGGAAGGGCGGTCAGGATACTTTACCGAGTTTCATCGTTTCAGGATCCCAGTTCACTACCGTATTCTCGAAATAGCTCTTGTTGGAAAGCAATGCCGGGCCCGCGGCGCGGAAACCGAAAACGGCGTCTTCCAGCACTTTCTTATTGTTGCGCATGGCATCGAAGAATATCGCGAAGTGATCCAGCCGGTCGTCGTAGCCTTGCGGCGCCTTGTATTCCTGCATGTCGGGTTCCGACATTTCGGGGCGCGCCGGGTACTTGTTGTTGTATTCCACCAAAAACTTATCCTGCAATGCTTTCGGGAACGTATCGATCGTATAACCCGGTGCGGCCGCCATTTTTTTCCGCTTCACCGTTACCGTATTCCCCGAGAGCGTAATCTGCCCGTCGGTACCTACGAACCGGAAGCCCGATCCGCCACCGGAGCCATCGGCAAAATTCACCCGCAGAGTGAGGTTGAATGCCGGATGTGAGGCCGTTTTGGGATAATCGTAAATGCCCAGCATAACATCCGGCACGTCGCGTCCGTCTTTCCAGTAGCGCAAGCCCCCGCTGGTCATAATGCGCGTCGGGCCTTTGGAATCGAGGATGTAATGCATGCCCGAAAACAAATGCACGAACAAATCGCCCGCCACGCCGGTGCCGTAATCCTGGTAGTTGCGCCATCTGAAAAAACGCAGCGGATCATAAGCCATCTTCGGGGCCTTGTCGCTCAGGAAGCGGTTCCAGTCCACCGTTTGCGGCGAAGCGTCGGGCGGAATGGAGTATTGCCAGGCACCCTGGGCAGAATGGCGGTCGTAATACACTTCCACGAAATTCAGCTCGCCGATGGCGCCCGACTGGTAGAGTTCTTTGGCTTTGGCATAAATAATAGAACTCACGCGCTGGCTGCCGACCTGGAACACCTTGCCCGAATCCGACGCCGCCTTGATCATATCATACCCCTGCTCGATCTTGTGCACCATCGGTTTTTCGCAGTAAACGGCTTTTCCGGCCTTCAAAGCCTGGATACCGATCTGCGAATGCAAATGGTCTGGCGTGGCGAGGATGATCGCATCGATGTCCTTGCGGCTGAGTATCTCGTTGTAATCGCGGGTCGTTTGGATATCGTCGCCAAACAGTTCTTTGGCACGCACGAGGTGGCCGTCGTACAAGTCGGCAACCGCCATGAGCTTCACACCGGGTACTTTCAGGGCCGTGCGGGTGTCGCCCATTCCCATAATGCCCGTACCGATGCAGGCGATCTGGATATTATCATTAGCGGCGAACCTGAGCTTCTCCCACGGGAGCTCCCGCGAGAAGATGCGCTCGCCTGCAAACAGGGGCCCGGAAGCGGCGGTCAGCAGGGCGCCGCCGGTAAACTTCTTGATAAAACCTCTCCGGTTGTTGTCATTGTTGCTGGACATGATGCTGAATAAGTTAGCGTTCAGGAAATCACTTACAAAATGCCGAGCATACGGGAATTTACCCGCTCCTATACCTGCGAATACGCGGCAGGCACGAGGAAACTGTTGCTGATTTTGGAGATTGTGTTTGCATATTGCGGGTCGCCGACGAGTTTTTTCCAGGCGGGATCTGCGATAAATGCGGTCCAGCCCTTGTCGCGTGCCTCCATGCTCTCGCAGGTGAGCAGGTAGGTCAGGCGCGGGAGTTTGTCGCCGGCAATAACATCTCCGAAGAACACGGGATTGAGCCCTGCGCGCTGGAAAATAGGAAATTCGCCATCATGGAACATTTTGATTTTCCGTGTAACGGCTTCTTCGCTGTAACCTTCATACGTCCTCAGCTCAAATACCCGCGGTGTGGCGGATGGGACCGTTATGGCAGGCCAGCCTTCAAATGCCAACATCAATGAGGACGTGAAACGACTGTACAATGCCTTTTCGACCGGTATGCCGTTATATGCCGCACTGTTTTTGATGTATTCCTGGTCTGCCTTCAATTTTTCATGGACGGTCATGCGCTGCTCCAATGAACCATAGGGTATCAACGCAAAGAATTTGGCAGGATCCGACGCGCGCCATTCGCGGAAAACGCCCACCGATTTCACCCCGGCCCTGTTCAACGCCGGAATGAGCGCCGTTTTGAAATAGTTTTCCAGCTGCGACTGATCCGCCCCGAAGCGGAACTCGTATTCCCGCCATTCATATATTTCCCTGCTTGCGGCAGGCGCATTACCCGTAATTGCGTTGCTGGTACCAACGGCCGTGCCAGCTGTGGCCGCTATGGATGATTGAAGAAACTTCCTGCGTTGCATAGAATATGTATTTTCAAAATAATAGGTTAAAAGTACTTTTTGCATTGAGTACCGCCACGCTGGAAGGGGACCAGCCATTGAGCAAAATCGCGATAGTCGTCTGATGCTCGGGAAGATAGAACACTTTTCCCACAAACCCATACACGTGCCCGTCGTGGCCGATGGCGGTACCATGGTCCGTTTCGATTTTCATTAACCCTAAGCCGTATTGCTTGTAATATTTCAACTCGTCGGGCAATGTACCCGGGTCGATGTCCTGGTAGGTCTGCATGAGTGCGAGCGAAGCGGGCGACAGGATTTTTCCGGTCAGTAATGCTTCCAGAAATGCGGCCATATCGCCGGAAGTGGAGATCATCCCGCCATCGAGCTGCCCCTCGCCGCCTACCGCGTTGTTATCCACCCAGGTCACTTCCTGCATCACCCCGTCGGTTTCGAAGTAAGATTGCGTAAGCGATGCCGGCAAAACCACGCTGGCGGAAGTATTGCGCAGCCCGAGCGGCTCTATCGCCTTTTCGCGGACAATATGATAGGCACTTTTCCCGCTTACAGCCCGGATAATCTCCGAAAGCAGCAGGTAATTGGTGTTGCAATAATTGCCCTTGCCCAGCGGAAAATCCGCCGGCTTGTCGTACACGAGCGCGAGATTCTGTGCGGCCGAATACTTCACAATGCGTCCGCCGGCAATGCCTTCGATCGTCTCATCGCCGAGGTATTCACGGATGCCCGAGGTGTGGTTCAGGCATTGCTCGATGGTCGCCTCGCCGGCGTTGGCAATGCGGCTGGTCACTGCGGCCGGCAGGTATTGGCTGATCTTGTCGGTGATCGACAGCCGCCCTTCCTCCTGCAACCGGAGAATGGTGACCGCCGTGAATACCTTCGACATGCTGCCGATGCGGAGCGTATTTTCAGGGGTCATGGCCATCCCTTTGCCTTTGTCGGCATTCCCGCCTGCGCCGTGCCAGATGCCCTTCGGCGAGCGAACGGTCACACTCACGCCCGAGGCGCCCGCCTCCATGAACCGGGTAACGATGCGCTGGTACTTCTCCGCGTCGGGATGATCGCCTGGGGGGACGTGATCGGTGGTGCAGGAGAGCGTCCATATCGCCAGCATGGGGATGAGGAAAGCGGCCTGTAATGCGGTGCGGATGCTCCGGGGCCGGGCATGCCGGCGGGTAGTCTGGTTTTTCATCTTTGTTGATTAAATGTTCGGGACAAAGATGAAATCCGGAGCGCCTGGTATCGCCCCGTCGTGTAGGATGGCACGAAGTTGGGCGCCGGGCCCCTTTGATTCCTATTGAAGGTGGATATCCTGCCGGGCCAGGAACTCACTGGGTGCCAGGCCGGTACGCTTCTTAAAATTGCGATTGAAAGAAGTTTTGGAATTAAACCCGCATTCGAGGGCCAAATGCAGCAAAGTGTACTTCTGGTTTTCAGGCAACCCGGCAATCCTGGTAAATTCGGCGATCCTCAGCGCATTGACGTAGTCGTAGAAGCTCTTGTTACCTACCATATTGAGCACCTGCGAGAGGTGGTTGGCATTGGTACCGAGCTTCTCCGACAACTGCACCAGGGTGAGCTCGGGATCGGTGAAAAGCCGCTCGCGCACCATTAAAGCTTCCAGGTTTCCATAAATCAGCAAAGCTACATCCCGGCTCAATCCCGACCTCGCATACTTCGATTTTACAACGGTATCCTGTGCTGCATTGCCTGCCCCGGCAATCGGTTCCTCAGGCCCGGCCGTCTCCGCCGCCAGCGACGCAGCTGCGCCATCCGGCGCAGCGTTCCCCTGCTCCCAGGCGAGCTGCGATTGATCGGTAAAAATCCCAGTTTGCCGGATCCCGAAATAACCGATGAAACACACGAATGCTACCACCGCCCCAAAAATATAGGCTTCGTTGTCGAGAAAGATCGTCAGCCAGATCACCGATATTCCGACGATCAGATACCGCAGCCAGGCCAGGTTGATTTTTTCGGTATTGGAAAATTGCGCATCGATCCGCCTTCGATGCCTTTGCAGCCGGAGCCACGAAGCCCATGCATACGACACCCCTGAAAGTACGATCGCACAGAGCAAGAGCAGCTGCGGCTCGCGAAACCCTTCCCCTTCATGCTGGTAAACCCAAATCTTGCGCCCGGGTGTAAGCATATAAAACGGGATAATGTAGAGATAAGCCAGCGCCAGGGGTACGAAATGGAGCAACCGGTATCGCCGCTTGTGCGTAAGCCGGGTAAGTTCGGAGGTGTAGAGGTACAGCAGCGGCCCGTAAGCCAGCGGAAGCGGGATTTCGACACCCAGCAAATAGGGAAATTGCAGGTATTTCCCGCTCGCGACGGAATAGTAAAGCCCCAAATGCACCCCAATCAGCAGCAGCCAGACCAGCAACACATAATCGGCACTGGTTTTATGGTGCTTACCCCATAAAATAACGGCCAGAAAGAAGGTTATTGCCAGCCCTATCAGACTCAACATATGCAACAATGGAAATGGGAACGCGGTTAGTGCTGGCTAACTTAGCGATTTTTGGAGGAATCCTGTTAAATCACATCCAGCGAAAAAATCTTCTCCAACTGCTTCTGATTGACCCGTGCAGGCTACTGCCTCATCTTTCCCCCGGAAAATGCCGGACTTGCATATGGTGTATTCAGGGAATGGCCAAATTAGCCAACAGCGCTCTTAAAACAGCTTTTCGTGCGACAGATCATTCATTTTTACATAGTCGGACGGACGGATGCCGATGATTTTGTAAAAGGTAGTGCTGAATGTCGGGACACTGTTGTAACCCACCAATGCCGCCGCCTCTTTCACCGGCATATGCTCTTCCAGCAGAAACCGCAATGCCCGCATCATCCGCTGAATGGTCAGGTACTGCACGAACGACATCGCCACGTCTTTATGAAACAACCTCGAAAGGCTGCGTTCGCTGAAACCGAAGCGGCGGGCTAGTTCAGGGAAAGCGATCGGCTCATGCAGGTTGTTCTCCATAAAACGTATCACTTTATCGAGGCGCTTGTCCTTCGCGTAGGGCAATGCAAGCGGCAGGTTATAAATGCTGATTTCCGGTAAAATGTATTTCAATGCCATCGCGAACAGGTAACTGCTCTTGTCGGCCTCGTGGATATCCCCGCTCCATTGGTTACTGAAAATCACCATTTGCAAAAGCAGGTCGTTTACGGGATAAATGCCCGTTTCGAAATAGAAAGGCTGGTCGCCGGGCTCTACCGGAAAATACAAATTCCGCATGATCACGTCCGGCGAGCCCGGATGAATGCTGTGCTCCACCCCGGACGGGATCCATATATAATGCCGGGCAGGCAGAAAATAGGTCTTCTGCGGTGTCACCACATGCACGATCCCGCCCTGCGTGTAAAGGAACTGGCCCTTACGGTGCGTATGCGGGGCCACATCGTTTTCGCCCATCAGGTCGTGCATGCAGTAAATGCTGCGGGGCTGCTTGTCGACCTCCGTGAGGTAATACATCCGGTCGATTTTAGACATGGCGTAAATGGATAAATGTTTGACTTTGCAAGATAATAAAGCCACTTCAAAACGTCGCACCTTTGCTTCACAATTTAAATCACCCATAAGTCCTATCACAATGAGACCTGCGGCCACGTTCTGGCAGTTCACACTCAGCAAAGTGCAATTCCGAACAAAACCATTCCCGAGAAGTCATTACTCATTATCAACCCCTTACAAACCCGGGTCTGTAACAGCCAGCGCGGTATTTGCGGGCGCATTGCTGCTCTCCTCCGCAACGCAGGCGCAAACTTCCCGGCGGCTGTCACTGCCTGAGGCATTGCAAATCGCGGTGGCCAATAACCGCGACATCCGCCACGCCCGGATCGAGCGGGCGGTCACCGAAGCCGACATCGACGAAAAGAAGGAGCTCCGCCTCCCGGAAATTGACTTTCACGCATCCTATGCCCGCATTACCGATCTGACGGAGTACCGCCACGGCCTGGGCGACAAGGTTGTGACGCACACGATCCCCGTCATTGCCGACCTCACCGGCTCCGCGAAAATGCCGCTTTACACCGGCGGAAAGATCCGGTATGCGATCCGGAAAGCGCAGCAGCAGGATGAGATTGCCTCGCTGGCCGTGCTGAAAACGGAAAACGACGTTAAAATGGAAGCGACGGAGCTGTTTTTCAGCGCTTATAAAATGATGGAGCTCGATAAGCTGCTGCAAGAACATATCCGGGAAGAGGAAGACCGGCTTGCCGAAGTACGGTCGTTCAAGGCGCACGGTGCCGTCACCCGCAACGAAGTACTACGGGCCGAATTGCAACTTTCCGATATACGCCTCTCGCGCACGACCAACCGCAGCAACATCGAAATCGTGCTGCATGATTTGCACACTTTGCTGGAAATGCCGGAAGAGGTTGCCCTGGAACTCGACACGGCCCGCCTGCTGGACGCCGCCGTACCGGTTGAAGACCTGCATTCCTACCTCCACGCAGCGCTCAGCAAAGATGAAATGCGCATATCTGAAAAGATGGAAGCCGTTTCCGAAACTGAGCAGCGGATCACACGGGCTGCTTACCTACCTAGCATTCACCTGTTTGCCTCCTATGGGTTCAACTATCCCAACTACATGTTTTTTCCGCCCGATCCGTACCTCTATACATTGGGGCGCGTGGGGGTGGAAGCGACTTACGGCCTTTCCAATTTGTATAAAAACAAGACACGCACGCACATCGCCCGCATGCGTACGGAAGCGCAGCAGGCGCAAACGGGCATCGTTAAAAACCGGGTAATGGACAATGTATTCAAACACCACACCGAACTGAAAGACCTCCTCGAAACCATTCCCGTGAAAGAAAAGGCCGTCACCCAGGCGACCGAAAACTACCGCATTGTAAAACTCAAATACCTCCACCAGCTCGCGTTGATCACCGAAATGCTCGACGCCGACAATGCGCTTCTTCAAGCGCGTTTCGATCTGCTGACTGCCCGCATTAATGCTACCGTCAAACACCGGCGGTTGTTGTACGCGTCCGGTCAGCTGCCCTGAGGCCTTTTTAACCCCAACATATTTCAACACATTCTCATGAAAATCCGTAAAATCCCGGCCGAACACGGCCCGTTCCATACCGCTATAACCGTCATTGCCAGCGTGATCGCGTTGGCCGGCATTGGACTGGGCATATGGTTCTTGATCATTTACAGCAACTACGAAGAAACGAACGACGCGCAGGTGGACCAGTACGTAACACCCGTTGCCACCCGCATTACCGGCTACGTACAGCAGGTACGGTATGCCGAAAACCAGTTTGTACACCGCGGCGACACGCTTATCGTGATCGACAACCGCGAATACCGGGCGCATTGGGGTATGGCTACGGCCGAAATCAGCAATGCCAGGCACCACGTTTCGGCAGCACGCAAAAATGCCGCGTCGACCCAAAGCCATGTAGCCGTGGGGCAGGCGCAACTGGACGCCGCCCGGACGCTGGTTTGGAAAACAAAACTGGAATACGAACGCTACGAAGCCCTGCTGCAAGAAGAAGCGGCTACCGAACAGCAGGTCGAAAAAGTACGGGCCGATTACGAATCCGCTCGGGCACATTACGAAGAAGTGAACAGGAACATCCGGGCATCGGAATTGGCGACTTCGGAGGCGCTCGCTCAGGTACCCGTGGCCGAGTCGATGATGGAGGTCAGGAATGCGGCAGCCGATAATGCGGCATTGTATTTGTCGTACACGGTCATTACGGCGCCCTACGACGGCTGGGTAGGCCGGAAAACCATCCAGCCCGGGCAGCTCGTGAAGGAAGGCCAAACGCTGGTATCGGTGGTGAGCCGCGAAAAATGGATCACGGCGAATTTCAAAGAAACGCAGATCGCCGATATGAGGGTGGGGCAATCCGTTACTTTCAAAGCCGACGCATCCCACGGCCGCACTTTCAATGGCCGGATCGAGTCGTTTTCGCCGGCAAGCGGCGCCCGGTTCTCCATCCTGCCGCCCGACAATTCCACCGGCAATTTCGTGAAGATCGAACAACGCATTCCGGTACGCATTGCCCTTACCGATCCCGGTTCGCAGACGGCCTTTCTCCGGGCCGGTATGAACGTCACCGTTACCGCTGCTCACCAGCATTAGTATCGTGAACAAGCAACCTGTTTTCAAAAGTTGGGTACCCGATTGGCTCATCAAATCGGTGCTGATATGCTGTATGCTGCATACGATGGTGCTGCTTGGATTGTACACCAGCAATATGACCTACTCGGCCAGCTTCCTGGACGTCGAACCCGAGGATTTGCAATTTGCGATGAGCGTCACCTACGGAACATTCCTGGCGACGTTGCTCGTCGAGAACCGCATTTTCCGGTATTTCCCGACCCGGAATTACTTTATCGCCATTTACGCGCTCGCCGCGCTCACATTCATCGCCTCCGCATACACGCACGATTTTGTCCTGTTCCTCATGCTGAGGGCGGCGGAGGGCGTTCTGATGGCCTTGCCGTGGGTGCCGCTGCGCATTCTGCTGCTTACCCGCTTCAAATCGAGGAATGCGACCATCATCGTATTCTCATTCACTTATGGAATGCTGCTGATGGCCTCTCCGTTCATCATGAACATCGCCGTGTGGCTGCTCGAAAATTACGACTGGAACTACATGGCTTACGGCTCCGCATTTTTCCAGCTTTTGTGCGTCGCATTGGTATTGCTGGTTTTCAACGGGCACCGTTTCCACCGCAAAACACCGCTCTTCCAGATCGACTGGGCGAGCCTCGTGCTGGTACACGCGGCCATTCTGTGCGGGGCGTTCGTGCTCGTGTACGGAGAGAAAAGATACTGGTTCGAATCGCCGCTCATTGTTGCGGCCTGCGCCGGTGCGGCCATTACCTCCGCCCTGTTCATCTTGAGACAACAGCTCGTAAAGCGCCCTTGTTTCGATTTTGCGGTGTTCCGCTATGCCAACCTTCGCACGGGCCTGCTCCTGTTTGTTGTTTTTTATGTTTCGAGGGCCACGCTCAATCTCTGCCATCAGACCATGACAAAAGTGTGGAACTGGGAGCCCGTCAGGGTCGCGCACATCCAGTATCTGAATGTGGCCGGTAATGCAATCGGAATGCTGATCGCCGCGGCTTGTATGTCGCGTTCGGTTGCTACCCGGTACATTTTCATGCTGGGCTTTTCGGTATTGGCCATTCACCACCTGTGGTTCACGTTCCTGTTCGTACCGGATGTATCGCTGGCAGACATTGCCATTCCATACCTGCTGCAAGGTGTCGGTGTGGGTGTGCTATTCGTGCCGCTGGTATTGTTCACCGTGTCTTCCACGCCTTCACATCTGGCCCCGTTTTCCGGGACGGTCGGTGTCACCGGCAGGTTTTGGGGCAGCACATTGGGTTTTTGTGTGATGCAAAATGCGTTGATTGTTTTGCAGCAAAAGCATTACAGTAAATTACAACAGATACTAACCCCTGAAAACGCCGAAACGCAGCATTGGCTGGCCGGCTCGACGGCCGGGTTCGTCACGAAAGGCTTTTCCGAAGATCAGGCGACGGGCCTTGCATTCCGCCAGCTCAGCCAGCGCCTCACCACGCAAACGACGCTGCTGGCCGAAATGGAAATTTTCACATACGTCGGCTACGCACTGCTGGCCGCCGTGGTGCTGATGATGTTGAATGGCCATTTGCGGCAGACATTCGATATTTTGAAAAACCGGATTTGGGGTACTTAGTTAAAAAAACCAGGCGGCCGGTTGAATGCCGGCCGCCTGATTACTATTGCTCGTCCCCGCCGCCGAGCGCCCGGTAAAGGTCCGTCACGGCATTGAATTGCTCCCGACGGATATTGATGGCTTCGAGATCGTTCTGCAATGCATTGTTCTGCGCCGTGATCACTTCCAGGTACGTGGCCATTCCGCTCCGGTAGAGCACGAGGGCGTCCTGGTTGGCTTTCGTCAGCGACTCCTTCTTTTCGCCCACCAGCCGGAGCCGCGTTGCCACGTGCTCCGATTTGGCCAGGGCATCCGAAACCTCTCCCACGGCCGTCAGTACCGACTGCCTGAACTGCACCGCCGCCTTTTGCTGCTCGATCTGCGCAATCTCGTGGGCCGTTTTCAATTGCTTTTTCTGGAAAAGCGGTTGCGCGATATTCACCGCCACGGCTTTCACCATTGAGCCCGGCAAATCGAACCAGGTATTAAACTTAAAAGAGTTCGCACCAATAGACGGCGTGAGGCTGATCGCCGGGTACATGGCCGCTTTGGCCAGGCCCGTCTGCGAATTGGCTGCGATTACGGCATATTCCGCGGCCTTCACATCGGGCCGGCGGCTCAGCAGGCGCGCCGGAACATCCCCGGGCAAAGTCATGCCGGAAGCCAGCGCCAAAGCTGCGCCGGAGCGCTGAACGCTGTCGGGATAGCTGCCGCAAAGAATGCTCAATGCATTTTCCTGCACCGCAATATCCTGCAATGCGGCCGGTATGAGCAACTCGGCGGTTTTCTTTTGTGCCACGGCCTGCTCCAATGCCAGCGAGTTGACCTGCGCCGACGCATATTGCAAGCGGATCATATTCAGCGTACTATCGCCGAGTTCCACATTGCGCCGCGCTATTTTCAGCTGTTCGTCGAGCGTTACGAGGTTGTAATATGCCCGCGCTACCTGCACCACAATGCGGGTACGCAATGCCGAAAGGTTTTCTTTTTGGGCAAAATAACTGGCCAATGCGCCCTCGCGCTGCATGCGGGTTTTACCCCAGATATCAGCCTCCCAGCTCAGCCGGATGGTCGCGCTGTAATCGTCCATATAGCTCGTGCCCAGGAACTGGTCGCTGAGGGAACCGTTGAGCGAGTTGGTGGAGAGCCAGGTACGGTTAGCCCCCACGCTGAGGTCGGCGGTAGGCAGCAGGCCCAGCTTCGCCTGCCGGTAGGTCAGGTCGAGCTGCTGCATGTTCATCATCGCCACGGCAATGTCGTTGTTGTGAACCAATGCCTTATCGATGAGCGCAGCAAGGGTAGTATCCCTGAAAAACGCACGCCAAGAAAGCTTCACCGAGTCCGCCGTGAGGGCGATCGGCTGCGCTACCGGCGACTCGCCGGATTGCCGGTATTTCTCTGGCACGTTCAGATCGGCCCGGCTGTACTCCTTCCCCACCCTGCAAGCCGAAAGGGACAGTGCCAGTACCAGGCCTGTTATGATATATCGATTGAATGTTCTCATTGTTATCCGTTTACTATTTCAACTGGCCTTTTACCCGACGCCTTTTCCTGCAAATACTGGAAGAGCATATACAGCAGCGGGATCACGATCACCCCGAGCACCACGCCACTGAGCATACCCATGGCGGCACCGGTACTGATCGACTTGTTGCCCGAAGCCGAGCCGCCGGTAGCCAGCATCAGCGGTACCATCCCCACTATAAATGCCAGCGAGGTCATGATAATCGGCCGCAAACGGGCCCGCGCCGCATCCAATGCCGATTCCACTATCGACAGCCCCGCGCGCCTGCGCTGCACGGCGAACTCCACGATCAGGATCGCATTTTTGGCCAGCAAACCGATGAGCATGATCAGCCCGACCTGTACATATATATTGTTGTCGAGCCCGATGGACTTGATCCCCAGGAACGCTCCGATGATACCTGTCGGGATCGAGAGCAGGACGGCCAGCGGAAGCAGGTAACTTTCGTATTGCGCCGCAAGCAGGAAGTATACAAACAGCAAACTGAGCGCGAGGATCAGCATGGTTTGGTTTCCCGAGGATTTTTCTTCCAGGCTAAGCCCCGTCCATTCGTAGCTGTAATCGCCGGGGAGCTTGTTCAGCACATTGGTTTCGAGGTTATCCATGATCGCCCCGCTGCTGGCACCTGGCGCAGCCACCACATTGATCGTCAATGAATTGTAGAGGTTATACCGGCTCACCGATTCAGGCCCGTACACTTTTCTGAGCGTTACCAGCGATTTGACCGGCACCATTCCGCCCTGGTCGTTGCGCACGAATATCTCGTTAAACGCCTCCTGGTCGGTACGGAAAACACCATCCGCTTTCACATTCACGCGGTAGAACTTCCCGAAACGGGTAAAATTCAGCGACTGGTCACCAGCGAAATAGGTCTGGATCGTCCCCAGCATACCATCCACATCCACGCCCATTTGCGTTGCCTTTTCCTCGTCCACTTCCAGTTCCAACTGCGGATAGTCGGCGCGGAACATGGTGTAGGCGTATTGCACACCCGGCTGCTGCATAATCTGCCCCATTACGCTGTCGGCCATCGCTTTAAGCGCGGCGGGGTCGCGGCCCATACGATCCTGCAACACGATTTCCGCTCCGCTGGTGATCCCGTAACCTTCCACAGGTGGGGAGCGGAATGCCATGGCCGTACCTTCTTTCACGGTGGCGAGCTTGCCGGAGATAATACCGAGGATTTCATCGATATCCTGCACCTTTCCGCGTTCTTTCTGCTCTTTTAATTTCACAAAGCCAGTGGCATAGGCAGCGCTTGCATTACCACCCAGGATATTGAAACCGGTAATGCTCGTGTTGCTTTCAATTGCCTCGATATCGGACAGGAGCTTGTCGATCTTGTTCGCGGCTTCGGTCGTGCGGGAGAGGGCGGTACCCGGAGGCATGCCAAGGCTGTACACGATAAAATTGTCGTCCTCCATCGGCACGAAGCTGCGGGGTGTGGTGGTCATGAGGTAAACCGCGAAACCGGTGATCGCCGCAACAATTCCGGCAGCCAGCCATCTTTGTCCAGCCAGGAAACGGACGCCTTTCACATATCGGCCCGTCATGCTGTTGAAACCCGAGTTGAATGCCGCAAAGAAGCGCTGACTGAAATTCATCGGCTTGCCGTGGCCGCCTTCCGCGTGGGTGTTTTTCAAAAGCAATGCGCAAAGCGCGGGTGTCAACGTCAACGCGTTGATCGCCGAAATGATGATCGCGATGGCGAGCGTGTAGGCAAACTGCTTGTAGAACAGCCCCGAGGAGCCGGTCATAAAGCCGATTGGAATAAACACCGCCGACATCACGAGTGTAATGGAAATTACCGCGCCCGTAATCTCGCCCATTGCGCTGTGCGTGGCCTCGCGCCCGCTCATATGCGAGCCTTCCATCTTGCTGTGCACCGCTTCCACGACCACAATCGCGTCGTCGACCACGATCCCGATCGCCAGTACCAATGCAAAGAGCGTCAGGATATTGATCGTAAACCCGAATGCGAGCAGGAAGAAGAAGGTCCCGACAATGGCGACCGGCACCGCAATGGCCGGAATGATCGTTGACCTGAAATCCTGCAAAAACAGGAATACGACGATAAATACCAGTATAAATGCCTCGATCAGTGTGGATTTCACCTGGCTGGTACTTTCATCGAGCCGGTCTTTGGTACTCATCAATGTTGCGTAACTGATGCCCGGCGGAAACGAGCGGGATGCTTTTTTGATCTCGTCTTTCACACCGATCTCGATCTCGTTCGCATTGGAACCGGAAGTTTGCAGGATGGCTACGGATACTGCATTACGGCCGTTGTCCTTGTTATTACCGCTGTAACTGATCGACCCGAACTCGACCCGTGCGACGTCTTTCAGCCGCACCAGCTCGGTACCGTTCCTTTTCACGATGATATTCTCATATTCCTCGGGCAAATTCTTCTTGCCTTTGTACCGGATCACAAATTCGAGCGCAGCATCCGATTCCTCCCCCAGCTTGCCCGGCGCGGATTCGAGGCTCTGACGGCCGATGGCCGATGTCACATCCGACGGTATCAGCCCGTAACCTGCCATTTTCTGCGGGTTCAGCCACACGCGCATCGAGTAGTCCTTCGACCCGAACACCTGCGCCTGGCCTACGCCCGGCACCCGCTTGATCTGCGGGATCAGGTTGATATTCACATAGTTTTGCAAAAACAGCTCGTCGTATTTGGCATTATCTTCCGCATACACGTTGAAGATCATGATCATACTGTTCTGCTGCTTGGAAGTCGTAAGCCCCATCCGGATCACTTCCTGCGGGAGGATCGGCGTGGCTTGCTGCACGCGGTTCTGCACGTTCACCGCGGCCTGATCGGGGTCTACGCCCTGCTTGAAAATCACGCGGACGGAGAATGTACCGTCGTTGCTGGCCGTGGACGAAATGTATTGCATGTTCTCCACGCCGTTGATCTGCTCTTCGAGGGGTGTCACCACCGAGCGTAGCACCGCCTCGCTGTTACCGCCGGGGTAGCTGCCGCTCACAAGCACGGTAGGCGGCGAAATGTCGGGAAAACGCGTAATGGGAAGCCGGGTAAGGCCGATAATCCCCAGAATGACGAACACGACGGAGATCACCGTTGCCAGTACCGGCCGGTCTATAATTGATTTTAACATGACTTGATTTCAGTTGTTGATGATGCTTTACTTGCCTGTCGCGTCCGCTACACCCGTCTTACCCGGTTCTACCGGCATGCCTTCGGTGAGGACGTCGATGCGGTTCAAAGCGATGCGGTCACCTTCTTTCAACCCGCTTTTAATGATGTAATGGTTTTTTGCCCGGCCGCTGACTTCGATGGGCCTCATCGCCACCTTGTTGCTATCGCCGAGGGCAAATACAAAATAGCGGTCCTGAATGTCTTTCACACTGGCAAGCGGCACGGTGAGCGCGTCCGTTAGGGTCCTTCTCAAAACTACCTTCCCGGTTCCGCCCGAGCGCAGCACTTTATCGGGGTTTGGGAAAACGGCTTTCAGTGGAATGCTGCCGGTTGCACGCTCGATATTACCGCTGGCGATTTCGACGCGGCCTTTTTGTGGATACGTCGTGCCGTCGGCCATGATCAGTTCCACTGTATTCAGGCCTTCGTCGGTCTTGCGGTCTTTCATGAAAGATATGAAGTCGGATTCGCTGAGCGAGAAATACACAAACACGTTATTAATCTCCGAAAGCGTGGTCAGCGGGGCGGCGTCTGCCGGCGTTACCAGGTTGCCGATCCGGTTCGGGATACGGCCAATGTAGCCGCTCACCGGCGCTTTGATGAGGCTGAAAGCGGCATTGATCTGCGACGAGCCCAATGCCGCTTTCGCCTGGGCAACCTGTGCTTTCGCAGATGCATAATTCGACTCTACGGTTTGCAGCTGCACCGGCGACATGACCTTGCCCTGTACGAGCGGCCTCATCTTTTCCAGTTCTATCCGCGCACTTTCCTCGGCGGCCAGCGCGGCTTTCAACGCAGCGTCGGCGTTGTTGACCTGCTCCTGGAACACATCGCCCTTGATGCGGAACAGCGGCTTGCCTTTTTGCACGTATTCACCTTCGCGCACGTAAATTTCATCGAGGTAGCCCGATACCTGCGCTTTGATATCGACATTCACCGAACCCTCGATCGAGCCCGGATATTTCTTTTCCACCTGCGCCTCCGATTGCCGGATCTCCTGGAAATCGACGCTCACGGGTGCATTCTGCATAGGCGGCTGCTCCTGTTTCGGTCCGCAGGACGATACCCACGCGACCAGCCCGATGAGGAGAACCTGTCTTGTTTTTTCACGGCTTAACATGAATCCCTGTGTCATTTTTAGAAGTTGATTTTTGTGCAAAAAAATGCAGATTTCGTGCCTATGACCGGTTTAAACTGACCGAACCGTTGATTTTCGCGACCGAAACGAAGAATGGCCCTACCGAATCCGGGCGGGGAATCCGGGATGCGGGCCGGCGCCGTTTCAGTCGCGTGCTCGTGCGGTTCGGTACCCGATTTCCACGCATTGGATCAATTTTCGGCGGGTATCGGGCGGCGCGTTTTATTTTTGTAGTGAAATAATGCAAGCTGCCCTTGGTTAAAGGCTGGAAGCGCATTTCATCGGAAACCTGACAAATGGAATGGCCAACGGAAGAGACGCCTATTTTTTGAACAATAAAGGGATACGCATCCTGGTGGCGGTGCTTGCGTTCCTTGCGTCGTACCTGGTATCCTACATCCTGGATCCTTTCGCGGCCTACTGGCAGCATTATTTCGAACGCAAGCCGCTCCTCATTCTCGGCGACTGGCTGGTATCTTTCCTGTACTGCCTTTCGATCTCCGAGATCAACATCGCCATCGGTATGCGGCTCAACAGGCTGATGTCCTGGAAAGAACACCCCGGCAAGCGGCTTATCCTCGAAACCTGCTTCAATCTGATTGCCGTGCTGCTGCTCAACCTGCTGATCAACATCGCATTCATTTACCTTTCCGATGAAAAACAGCTGCTGCTCCTCGAATCGGGGATGACGATCGAAGAAACGCGGGGTATTATCCAATGGATGGTGGTGAGCACGATCATCGCGATCATGATCATGGGCATCAACATCGGCAATTACCTGATCATGAACTGGCGCAATGAGGCCATCCAGGTGGCGCAGCTCAACCAGGCCGCTATGGAAGCGGAATTACAATCGCTCAAATTGCAGATCGACCCGCATTTCGTGTTCAACAACCTCAGCGTACTTTCGGAACTGATCCTCGAAGACCAGCAGCTGGGCTATGAGTATGCCGAGAATTTCTCGCGCATTTACCGCTATATGCTGGTTAATTCCAAAAAAGATGTGATCCCGCTGGAAGACGAACTGAAATTCCTCCACTCGTACATGTTCCTGATCGAACACCGTTTTGGAGAAGGAGTATTATTTGAAATCGACGTCGACCCCGCACACCGCCATTTGCTGATGCCGCCGCTGACACTGCAACTGCTCGTGGAAAATGCATTGAAGCACAACCGCACCAGCAAAAAGGAGCCCCTGGTCGTGCGGATTTTCAGCAACGAGGACAAGGAGCTGATCGTCGAAAACACGCTGCTGCCGCTCGAAAAACCCATTCAGTCGTCGGGCATCGGGATAGCGAACATTGTGCGAAGGTTCAACCTCCTCTCCCATCGCCAGCCCGTCATTGAAACCGACGACCGCACATTCAAAGTGATTATCCCATTGATAAAAATATGATTGATACCATTCTGATCGTCGAGGACGAAAAGCCCAATGCCGACCGCCTGCGCAGGCTGATCAAGGCCATCCGGCCCAAAGCCGAAATCGTGGGCGTACTCGAAAGCATTACCGAAACCGTAGAATGGCTCGGCCAGCACCCGCACCCGGACCTGGTGATGATCGACGTGCGGCTCTCCGATGGCCTGAGTTTCGAGATCTTTGAAAAGGTGCGGATCGAATGCCCCGTCATTTTCACCACTGCCTACGACGAATATGCCGTGCGGGCATTCAAATACAACAGCATCGATTACCTCCTGAAACCCGTGGAGCAGGACGAGCTGGAAAATGCATTCGCCGAAGCCGAAAAACTGACCCGCCGGCTCGACTTCAGTTCGCTGGAAGGGCTTCTGAATTTCGTCCAGCCGAAGGAATTCCGGAGCCGGTTTCTGCTGCCTTTTAAAGACGGGTACAAAACGGTGCTCGTGAGCGACGTGATTTATTTTCACTCCGAATTCAAGATCACACGCGCCTGTCTCGCGGATGGTTCCGAAGAAGTGCTGGTACAGACGATGGAAGAGCTTGAACAGCAGCTCAACCCGAAGGAGTTTTTCCGTGCCAACCGGCAGTTTATCATTCACATCGATGCCATCGCCCGCATTCACCATCATTTCAACGGAAAACTTAAAATCGATATCCGCAATCATCCGGAAGTAGAAGTTCTTGTAAGCCGCGAAAAGGCAAATGTGCTGAAAGCGTGGCTGGATTATTAAACGGTGGTTCAAAAAGGTGCGTACAGCAGTAGAAACAAGTCTTTTACCGGTTACTAACTTATTAGCGTCAAAATTACATTATCCGGCGTCACGGCTTTTTTTGCCCGATTTTTGATAGTACTTTACTCAATTATTACCATTTGTACACCCTACTTGACGCCTTCATGCCCAAGACTTTTACTGAAATCTCCGAGTGGATCGCCGCAAACATTTCGAAACACGCGGGAATAGATCCTTCCGAAGCAGCACTCGACACCGACATCGTTAACTTTCGGTTAGATTCCCTCATTCTCGTCAACATTACAACAGAGCTGGAAGAATACATCGGGATGGAATTAAGCCCTTCCATTTTTTGGGAGATGCGCACCATCGCGGCCACCAGCCAATGGATTGCAGAAAACCAGGAAATATAAAACCCCATTTCCGTCATGCAAACCCCGCTCATGTCTGCGACGTCGATATGGTCGTCGAAAACCGAGGTTAACCAAAATTATACCGGGCTCATCGCCGACATCCGCCAGTCGGACCCGCTTCATTTCAATATGTTCGGTGACCTGGTGGCGATGGACTACGCCAACGTGAAAAAGATCCTGTCCGATTCGGAGAACTTCAAGAACTTCGACTTTACCGAAAGGTTCAAAATCGTGTCGGCGCTCTCGAATAACGACCCCGGCCTGCTGGAATTCGGCGAAAGTCTGCGGTACTGGTTATTGTTCATGAATGGCGAAAAGCATGCAGAACACCGCCGCTTCGTAAACCAGAAGTTTTACCAGGCCGATTACGAGAAGATTACGCTCGACGCGATCCGGGAGGTTATCGCCGGACTTGACGGAAAAGAAGAAACAGACATCGTGGAAATGGCGCGTCAGTTTAGCTTTCTGATCATCAGCAAGATTATCCAATTGGAAAAAGCGGATTACGATTTCATCCAGAAGTTTTCCTACGTCATCACCTTTATTTTCGAGAAAACACTGTCCGTCACCGAATTGCTGGAATGCGCGGCGATGTCGCGGGAGTTCCACGGATATCTTTCCGAGACATTTACCCGCCAGGAAACCGAGGCTACCAACAGCCTTTTGCTCGAAATGAGGGAGATCATGGGGAGCGACAGGGCCCCGCAGCTGATCGGCACCTGGGAGTTCCTGGTTAATGCCGCCACGGAAACTACTACCCTGCTGCTGACCAAAAGCATTGCGGCTTTGATTGAAAACCGCGACCAGGTGATCAACTGGAACGCCCATAATGAATGCGCCATCGCCGTAGAAGAACTGATCCGCTACGTAAGCCCTGTGAACTGGATCCCGCGGCAGGTGGCACACAGCATGGAATTTGAGGGTTTGAAACTCAGAAAAGGCCAAACCGTGCTGTTGGGCCTCGCTTCCGCCAACCGTGACCCGTCCGTTTTTCAAAACCCGGATACCTTCATGCCTACCCGCAAGCCTAACCCGCATATCGGTTTCGGCTTTGGAATGCATCATTGCCTCGGCGCGCGCCTATCCAGGTTCGAAATGCAGAAGTTCCTGCCCCGCTTCATGGCTGCGTTCCCTGATATCCGTTTACACCCTAGCAAAAGCCCTGAATGGGATTCCAAAATCTTTTTCAGAGGGTACAAGCGCTTACCCGTGCTCTTAAAATAAAAGGGCATGATCAAATTCACGGATTTCTCCTATTTACTTTTACTATCTCTCGTTGTTGCCGCTTATTATAAGGTACCCGAGGCCAAAAAATGGGTTTTTCTGCTGGTCGCCAGCTTGTTGTTCAATCTCAGCTGGAGTGGGGAATACCTGGCCGTTTGGCTCGTCCTCGTCCTGATCTGCTACGCATCCGGGAAGGCATTGGCCAACCAGGCCTATTCCAAAAAACACCGGAAAGCATTGCTATCGCTCTCGATCGTGATCTGCCTCTCGCCGCTTTTGTTTTTCAAATACCTGGTACCGGTCCATAACTCAGTGTCCCTGGTAGCGCTCAACTGGATTGCACCCATCGGGATTTCGTATTACACGTTCCTGATCATCGGCTACCTCTACGACGTTTACCGCCGGTACATCAAGCCGGAGAACCACCTGGGCTATCTGATGATCTACCTCGGGTTTTTCCCCACATTGCTCGCAGGCCCGCTGGAACGTACGCGTCAGCTCGTCCCGCAGCTCAGGGCCCCGAAACCGTACGAGGCCGAGAACATCAAGGCAGGCATTTACTTCATTATCTGGGGATTGTTCAAAAAAATCGTCCTCGCAGCCAGGCTTGCCGACATTACCAGCCCTGTTTTCGACCGGCCGGATGCCTACACCGGCATTTCCGTCACACTGGCCATTCTGCTGTTTTCGGTCCAGCTCTACTGTGATTTTTCGGGCTACTGCGACATTGCCACCGGCTCGGCGAGGTTGCTGGGGATCAGGCTAAGCAAGAACTTTTCGAACCGCTACTATTTCACCCCGTCGCGGACGGAATCGTGGAGCGCCTGGAATATCACGGTCACGTCCTGGTTCCGCGACTATATCTTTTTCAATATCAGCAAAGGGGTTACCAGCCAGAAACGGCTTGAATTCAACCGCCTGCTCACCTTCATCATTACCGGGCTCTGGCATGGGCCAAGCTGGTCGTTCGTGATCTGGGGATCGCTGCAATGGGCCTATATCAATTTTGAAATGCGTACGAAAGGTTTCTGGCAGCGGTTTTATGCCAAACTCCATCTTCCCACGGGCACGCAGGCGCATTATGTGTGGCGTGTGGTCGTGAGGCTCCTCACGGGCACTCTCATCATGGGTTGGTTCCGTGCCGCGGAGCTGGGCAGCGGCGTCCGGCTGTACAGCAGCATGTTCGGGTTCAGATCCGGCAGTACGTCCTTACTGACATCCAGCTTGTTGCTGACCGTCGCATTGTTTCTCGTGATGGATTTTTTCAACTACAAAATGGGCGAGAAAGAGGATATTGCTTCCTATATGCTGAAGAAAAGCACGTTGTACCGGACATTGTCGGTGCTCCTGCTCGTTCAGCTCGTGCTGATATTCGGAAGGCCTTCGGTAGGTAATTTTTATTACATCCAGTTTTGATTAACCCTTACGCGACACCCGGCATCATGACCGTCAAAATCACCAAATGGCTCCTGCTGCTTGTCGCCTTCAAGGTGGTGGTGATGCTGGTCGTCGCGCAGTTTTACACCGACCCGCGGCGCGACATCACGGCAAGGGAGCAGCTTTGCCGGGCGTTCAATCCGAATACCGTTTTCATCGGCACCAGCCGCACCCAGTACGGAATCGACCCGGCGCTTTTCGACGCATTGAACCGGCAGAAAACGCGGAGTTATAATTTTGGCATATTCAGCCTCTCGCCTTATAGTTCCATTCAAATCGCGGACGATATGCTCTCGGCGAATCCGGCCGTAAAAACGATCTACATCGAACTGAGCGCGCTCGATTACAGCACCGTGGCATTGCCGCCGCAGCAGGTGGTTCAGGATGCCGTTTTCCGGGCCCGTTTGCTGGCCGGCTGCCCCGACATCGGTTTGCAGGAAAAAACCGGCAGCTTCCTGGCGGGCCTCAACACCACATTGTTTCAAATGGTGTCCATTGCCCCGCAAGTACTATCCGCCAAGAAAGCGCTCACCCCCGGCACCGACCCGATCGAAGGCGGCGCCAACCTCCTGCCGAATGGCTACCAGTCCGTTACCACAGCTCTTTCCAAAACGAGCGACCGCATTGCGGCAAACAAAACCTCGACCGAACAAATGCTGGCGGTTCGCCCGCAGACGCAACGAAATACCTATTACATTTCCCGGATCTGCCAGCTGATCGCCCGCGCCGCACAGCAGGACAGGAAAGTGATTTTTTATTATCCCAACAACATGACCCGCGGTGAGCAGCTGATCCTGTCGCAAGTAGCGCCGTTTCTGCCGGTTGAGAACCTGATCCAGCTGCCGGAACAACCCCTGTTCGATGCGCTTTTCAAACCCGAAAACCTGTTCGATGCACACCATCTGAACCGGAAAGGGGCAGCGGTATACACCCGTTTTTTGCAGGAAGAGTCCGCCAGACGATAGAACTCTGGCAATTTTGCAACTTTTTAAGACCATGGCTGTCCAATCAGTAGCAATGGATCATAAAGAACATCATAAGCCGACCGACCGCGTACTGGTGGAACGGGTGCTCAGTGGTAACACAAGGGCATTCGGATCCATTATCAGGGACACTGAAGGGCTCGTCGCGCAGATCGTGTTCAAGATGATCCCCGACCGGGAGGAGCGGCGGGATATTGCCCAGGACATTTACCTGAAAGTCTTTCAAAAGCTGGATAGCTTCCGTTTTCAGTCGAAACTCTCCACCTGGATCGCGAGGATCGCTTACAACACCTGCATTAACCAGCTGGAAAAGAATAAGGCCTCGCCCATTGGAAACGAGCATCCCGCACCAACCAACCCGGAGGACGAATACCCGCAAGAGTATCCCGATGCGCACGACTTGGAAGAAAATCTCACGGACGCCGAATTGAACGGCCTGCTCGAATCGGAAATCGAAAAACTCCCAGCCTTGTACAAGCTGCTGATCACGCTCTACCATCGTCAGGAGCTGAGTTATGCGGAGATTGCACAGATCGTCGCCTTGCCCGAGGGCACGATTAAGAGCTACCTGTTCAGGGCACGGAAAATACTAAGGGAGCGCATACAAATGATTTACAACAAGGGCTTATGAACATAGCAGATCATTTATCAGACATCGAAATTCAGCAACATGCGCTGGATGCAGGAAACTCGGGCATGGCCGCGGCAACACATATTGCACAATGCCCGCATTGCTCGGGGCGGGTCGCATTCTATCAAAAAATGGCCCGCGGCATGTCCGTGGTACCTATGGAAGAGTTTGATTTCAACCTCACAAAGACCGTACTCGCGCAGCTTCCGGCGCGAAAGCGCAGTCATGCGCCCGAGCGGGCATTCATCGCGTGCGTGTCGCTCGTGGGCGTATTCGCAGCGATTGGTGTGTTTTGTTATCTGAATACGGGGCTGCTGAATGACCTGCTCGGGAAGAGCGACGTCATTAGCTACGGCACAGCTTGCTGCTTACTTTTTGCTTTCCTGCTGACCAACCTATGGAGCGAGAACGTCGGCAAAATTCGCCGGATCAATCTTCCGGAAAGTTTGCAACATTTCCCCGGTGCGGCGGTCTAATTCACAAACGGCTATCAAACATGAAAAAGATATTATCAGTCATTCCCCTCGCCTCCCTGCTCACCCCCGCGAGCGCGCAGGCGATCACAAATACCTACGTAGATCGCGACCAGGTGGCATTGGGCGTAACTGTATTACTGGTGGTATTAATACTGGCCTTCCTGCTGGAACTTACCCGGCGGTATTTTCAGTACCGGCTCAGAGAAAAAGTACTGGAATCGGGTGCGGGTGAAGAACTTGCAACCCTCCTGTTGCAGCCGGACCGCCAACAGAACTTGCAAACCTGCGTTAAATGGCTTGCCATTTTTGTGGGTATAGCGGTGGGTTCTACCATCATAGCGCTCACGGATCTCGTACCCTGGGCGGCGCTTGCAGTACTATCGTTTTGCCTTTCGGGTAGCTTTGCCGGCTATTATTTCTTCCTGAGAAAATCGGGTAACTAGAATTCTCTAAATCAACCTAATTATGCATTTTCCAAAAACACCCATTCGCTGGGCAGGGACCCTTATTGCCCTTACCATGCTATTCACCATCACCATCGCGTGCAGCCAGGTTGCGCCTCAAACCGATTTCGACCAGCCTTTGAACGCCTCGCTGCTCCGGGAAGATTTTCAGGCCTTTCGGAAAGCACTCGCTGAAAACCATCCGGATATGTACCGTTACCGGTCCCGCGAGTCGCTCAACCGGCTGCTCGACAGCTGCGAGGCCGCCATCGATGGCCCGATGACCCTGATTGAGTTCGGAAATCTGGTCCGGCTTGCCGTCAGCGCGCTGGAATGCGGGCATACCAGCGGCAGCTTACCCGGTGAAATCATGGAAAGATATGCCGCGTCTGTGCCGATGTTCCCGCTGAAAGTCTGGTTTTCCGGCGGCGATCATGCATTTGTGCTTTGCAGCAGGAGCGAAAATGTGCCCGCCGGAGCCGAAATTTTGTCGATAGACGGAGTATCCATGGCGCAGATCCACCGCAGACTTATGCAATACCTCCCGTCGGACGGCAAAATCCAGACCAAAAAGAATGCGACTTTGAACAACGACGCATTCCTCTTCCTTTACAACTTTATTTATGGCCCCAAAACGACCTACAACGTCAAGCTGGTCACGCCCGAAGGCCGATCACGCGACATTGTCTTAGAACCCACACGTTTTGAAAACACCGGGTGCCCTGCCTACAAAACCGGGAGCGGCGCGAGGCCGCTCGACATCACCTACCCGGGCCAATCACGGGCCCTGCTGACGATCCGCACATTCAGCAAGCAGCGAATCATGAATGCGGGCCAGGATTTTCCTGCTTTTCTGGAAACGACATTCAACGCATTGCGCCAGAAACAGGTAGAAAACCTGATCATTGATTTACGTGGAAACGGAGGCGGTGACGACGTGTACGGTGCATTGCTGTATTCGTATCTGACCGGCGAGCCATTCCGCTATTTCTCGGATTTGCGGTCGCTGTCCAAGCCAGTGATGACGCCCGACGACCACCCCGGCCTGGCCGTGCAGCAACCTTCCGGGTTACATTTTCAGGGAAATGTGTATGTGCTGACAGACGGGAGGACATTCTCCACCGCCGCAGACTTTTGCGCCATTGCCAAGAGCAATGCGAGGGCCGTTTTCATAGGAGAAGAAACCGGCGGGGGTTACGAAGGAAACAATTCGGGTGGCACAGTGAGGGTTAATCTTGCGCATTCGGGCATACAGGTCGCGGTACCTACCATCCGGTATTCGAACGCCGTGAAACCTGCCCGCGAGCCGGGTCGCGGCATTCTCCCCGAATATCCCGTTGTCCCGTCCATTTCGGATATCCTCGCAGAAAGAGATCCCCAACTTCAAAAAGCGCTTGACTTGGCTGCCGGTAAATGAGCGCCGGAACGGCGGGCGGCCAACATCTCGCTGATAACTGCCGCCGTTTCCGGCTGTGAAGGGGGCATTGCGTATGCCGACTTGATATTGCCGAGGTGGTCTATCAACAGGTAATGCGGGATTCCCGTAACGCGGTATGCGTCTGCTACGGAAGGGCTGTCCCTGTCCGCAATCACATGAACGCCCTTCATTTTTTTCTCCCGGAGAAATTCCTTCCATTTCCGGGTATCCCTGTCAAAGGACACAAACAGGAACACCATCCCGTCGTCGTTCCCAAACTGGCGGATCAGCTTTCTGGAATGGAGGAATTGCTCGATACAGGGCCCGCACCATGTCGCCCAGAAATCCACGTAAACGACCTTCCCTTTCAACTCCGACAATAGAAACCGCTTGCCATCTTCTCTAAAACCATAAATTTCCTTGGCAGGCTCTCCGCTGCTGAGCGATTTCGATTCGGCAAACTGGCGTTCCAGCGCAGGCGCGAAGGTGGAGCTCGGGAAACGCTTCCTGAACTGGTCGTACAATTCCACGACGGACGGTGTGACGGCCGTCTGACGCAGGCAGTGGTACAAGTTTTTCGCCAGAAGCAGCTCGGAAAAAGGTTCAGGAAAGCCGGCCCTGGTGATCACCTGTGCGCAGCGCAATCCGATCGTTCCGTCGTCATAATCGGCCCCGGACTCATCCAGGTGAAATTCAATCGGACGCCACAGGTTTTGCAAGAGTTCCAAATTGACCAAATAGAAATAGAAATGGCCGTCGAAAACGCCTTGCGAGGCTACGGGTGTCGTTTTGAAAAAGTCGGGGGCATAGCCGTTGGCCTCATTCCCATTCTTTCGCCAATGCTCGTAGGTGGCGTCGTCGGTAACCAGCCGGAGCGACCCATCAAACGACTTGCTGAAATTTTGCGCGCCAAAAACAAGCACTTCCTTATGCTTAGGCGTCAAGTCGTTGTCTGCTTTCACAAGTCTTTCATAACGCGTGACAGGCAAGCGGGCCTTTTCAAGAAATGCTTCGTTTTCATCTTCCTGGATCATGTCTCCACTCGTAAGGCGTTGTTCCCTCAGGGCGTCGAGGCTATCCACAATCAGCTTAAAATCAGCCAGGTATTGATAAAAATGACTATTCGCACCTTTGAAGCGAGGGGTTTTGCCCGCGTAGACGATTTCGGTTTTTTCACCGGCAAAAAAATACATTGCACGACGATCAACGCTATCAATTCCAAACGAAAGATAGCGGTCATTGGGAATATTAAATTGAAGTGTAACCTTTCCATTGGAATCGAACCGGCCCTTTGCTATTTCGATATTTTTCGGCTCCAATAAATCGGGCGATGTTATTTCAACCGTTTTTCCAATGCATTCACTGCATTCAATTTCCACGGACGTTATATCAGACCGAACCCGGCAGGCACTCATCCCCACCAACACCATCGCACTAATGGTCCAAAACAATTTCACAGGCGTGGTTTTTTATTTAATTGAATACAAATACCGGTCGTAATCTAATTCTATTTCCATAACAAAAACAAAATTTCACCGTTACATTTTAAATTTAAACCACGCTGCCTGTGTTCGTTAAATCTACGGTATTTCCTTTCCGCCATTCACAATTCATCCGGTACATTTCCGGGATCATGATGTTCTTTCTCATCGCTTGCGAAAAGTCGGAGGAGTTCGTACCCATCCCAACCTATTTCCCGATAACCGCTGGTTCTTATCGCATTTACGCAGTCGACGAAGCCATTTATTCCACCGGAAACAAAGAACCGAAAACTGTCAGCTGGTTTGAAAAAGAGGAAATAACCTATTCCAAAACGGATTCGAACGGCGTTTCAGAATGCCATATCTCGTATTCAATCCGGACAAAACCAACCGATTACTGGCAAAAAACAAAAGAATACAAAGCCTTTGTTTCCATCGACAAAGTGTTGCAGAATAAGGATAATGAATTGATTACTTCACTTGTATTCCCATACAGTCCGGCTGCTAAATGGGATGCATTTCAGCATTTCTCCATGGATGACGAGAATCCCCGGTATGGCCATTTGTCTTATTATGAAAATCTGGATCAACCGGCGCAAATCGATTCCCTTTATTTTCCAACTACTTTAAAAGTCACCGAACGTTTGGACACAACCGGGGTATTGCTATATCGTTTGGGATATAAGTATTACGCCGACGGCGTGGGTTTGGTCATGGATGTACAAACCGATTACGACTACCTTCAAAACAATGGGGAACTTGTCGATTACCGGGTAATCGACAAGGGTGTTCGCAGGATTCGGAAGATCATCGGCTATGGTATGGGAAAGTAGCGGCGATGGCTTCTTCGATCTGCTTTCTGAGCATGTCCGGATTGTTTGCGGCCTGAATTGCATGAATGCGGCCGGTGGGATCAATAATATAGGTTGTCGGATACACCGTCACATGATACGATTGGATGATCGGGTGCTCGCGCAGCTTGTTTTCCGTAAAGGCATGGTACCCCTTCACCCCGAATTTCGAGATTGCTCTCTTCCAGGTCATTTCATTGTCCACCGACACGGTTAAAAATACCACCCGCTCGTCATGCTCAAAGTGTTTCTTGACCGGCGCGATGGATTTAAAAAGTGCGTGGCACGGCCCGCAGCTGGCAAACCAGAAATCGAGGTACACAGTCTTACCACGGAACGAAGCAAGGTTGATTTTTTCTCCCGACAGATTTTGCACCGAAAACTCCGGTGCCTTATCCCCCGACCTGAGCAGGCTCCTGGCGGCCAATAAATCCAGAATATGCTGTTTCCACCGACTATCGGCAAGTAGTTCGGCAGCGCGCAGCACTACGCGCTCATTCAATTCACCCGGAGCCGTGGTGATATCCCATTTGAGCGTCATGAACAGGACAGGCGTACGCAACTTCCGAGGCAGCATTTCGACCAGTAGCTGGTACTTCCGATCCTCGAAATTATCGGTAATGGGCTGAATGTTATCTTCCAAATACATGGAAGCGAGGCTCTTGACGGCATCGACGTAGAACCTCGAATCATAAAATGCCTCGTCGTAATCCAGTAGCTTCTTCATTTGCGCTATGGACGCTTCACTCAGTTTTTCCCGATGGTTGGCCATAATGTTACTGTAAGAATCCCCGAAAACGGCTACCAGGCCACTTTGCTTTGCTTGCTGCTGAGTAGCCGCCAACGCTCCAAGTAACTGCTTATGGCTTTCAGCGCTCATCGATTTAGCCGCGAGGTCGATTCGCTGTTGAACATCGTCCTTCAAACTGTCAATTGCAGCAAACATATCATCCACGGGGTACCTACGTCCCTTCGCGGCGGCGGCAATAGTGCGTGCCATCCGCTTGAAATCCATCATCGAATGCACGATCACGAATTTCTCCCTGCCTTTTCCGGTGTAGGAAATGCTGTTTGCGAAATCCAGCCGGTCGTAAGCGATAACAATACTGTCGCCGGGCTCGACAAACCCTCCAAAATAGTTGGTACCATCGCTGAAACTGAGAAATGTAGATTCTGTTATATCAAACTGATAACCGAAATCCCCGCCCTTCATGGGGATGACCACCCCAACCGGATTGCTGCCGAGGTTGTTTGAAACAACCGTACATTGAAGGTTTTCTTCCGCGGCATTGCGGGCGTGCCCTCGTAGCTGCACACGCCCGGCGGAAGCCAGGTGCACAGAAAAAAGCACAGCGAGACACCATACAAACAATATTTTCATGGCTAATAAATAATTGATAAGCACGCTTAAATCTCCACTCCCACTGGATTTGACTCTTCCGACAGGATAAATATTTCTTCGACAGGCTTGCCGAAAACCCGCGCCAATTTGATTGCCAGCACCGCGGAGGGAATGAATTTGCCTGTTTCGATCGCATTGATCGCCTGACGCGACACATCCACGCGCCCGGCCAGCTCGGCCTGCGTCATACGCCTAACGGCACGCTCTACACGCAAGGTATTTTCCAGTTTCATGTCCCGGGCGCTCAATCCTGGTCCGCATTGAAGTAGATACCCGCGTAATAACGGAGCGCGTAGGCCACCAGAAAAGTGCCACTGGCCATCCCCAGAATGCCCTGAAATGTATTTTCCATTTGATAGCCGGGTGTAAAATAGAAATACGCAAAGGCGATCAGTCCCACCAGAAACTGCGCGATTACCGCAAACTGAATGGCTTCCAGCCGGATCCTGTAAAAATATTCGTCCGGCTCCTTTGCCAGAAACACCATGCCGGCCCCAATCGTAAGCATGCACGCCGACACAATTCCGAACGCCGCATTGACGTCCCAAAAATTGGCAGGATAAGGATAGGCGCCGTCGGGCAGCGTGTAGGCTGGCAAAATAATCCGGTAAACGTTGATCAGCCCTTCCCAGGACGCAACCCATAAGCCCAAAAACCCGGTAATGGCCAGGAAAACCCCGGCTGCCCGATACCTCGCTGAACGTGATAGTGCCATATTATAAAAGTTTAGTCGACTGCAATGTAATATACAGTTTACTAAAAGTAAAGTATACTTTACAAAAATATACACAACACCCTCAAAAATTGTCGCAACGAGGGAAGTACAGTATCTTACGGCGTTTCCTTTCTTCAACAACCAGCAGCAATGAAAGCGTTCTTCACTCGTTTCTTCACCTTCAACAACTGGGCAAACAAGGTTATTGCCGACTTCATTTCAGCCAACGACATACAGGACGAGCAGGTATTGCGAATTGCCTCTCATCTCGCACACGCGCAACGAAACTGGTATTTCAGGGTGATAGGGCAGCAGAACGACGTTCCGCTTTGGACACCGCTGCAACCTCCGGCCATCGCCGCACAGCTCGCGGAGAACGGGGCGCTCTGGCTCTCGCACCTGAGCGAATTGCAGGACGACGACTTTCATACCAAACTGGCTTACAAAAACATGGCCGGGGATCCGTACCTCGACAACCTCGCGGATGTGCTCACGCATATCGTGAACCACTCCACCTATCACCGGGGGCAGATCATCAATCTCATACGCGGGCTGGGTATGACGCCCCCCGGAACAGATTTCATCCTTTTTGCAAGGCAAATTCCCTGATATCACTTATAAAGATTGAATGTAGGCCCTGATCAACGCCACCCCGGCCGAATCGGGCACGGTTGTGCCTAGCTGCGGCATGCGGATGTTGGGGTTTGTCGCCTGAATCCGGTGCAGGATGTGGTCTTTCCGTGCCCCGATCCGCGTGGCTGAAAATGGAACTTCGTAGCCCAAAAACAACCGGGTACTTTCCGCGAAACCTGTGGACGAGTGGCAATGCGCGCAGTTGACGTCCAGGTATGCACGCGCCCGCTGATCCAGGGCGATGGAAGAATCTTGCCAGTCGGGCAGCGGCGCGAGCAGATCGTCGGGTTGTAAAGTCAGCAGACCTGCCCGCTGGAAATGCAGCAGCTGGCTTTCGTGATTGGGATGATCCATCAGGGATATATTCATGTTCCGTGATTTCGGGCCAATGGGTGTAATGGAGCGGCCCGAACGATGGCAGGAAGAACATTCTTCATTGGATGGAATGTGGTAACGCAGCGTTTGGCGAAGCCCTCGTTCATTCACCCAATTCACCGTTTCGTCCGTCCCGTTTTCCAGCAGAAATGCATCGGTTTGGGCTGCATTCCATTTATAGGTCCCCACATTCCATTGCCCTTTGACTTTTATCAGAATCCGGGTTTCGATCAGTTGTTTGCCGGCAGCGGGCTTTCGCTTGTCAGGATAATAAAAGAATGTCTTAACGAGGATCGAACTATCCGGAAAAACGGCATTGCCGGATGAATCAAAGGAAAATCGCGCCCCTCGCGGCAAATGGAGCAACCGCTGTTTTTCGGCATAATCGGTAAAAAGCTGGGTAGCCAGGTAATACTTGTGAAAACCGGCGGCGGGCCGTTCGATCGACCCGTCCGGAAATATCCCATAATCGGATAATTTGGGCGATAACGTGGCAGTGTTGGCAATGGGCGCCATATTACCGACGTCACACGAGCCGATTCCCCCGGCCACACCGCACAGCAAAATAATCGCGCTGTTGATCAAGTAGGTTTTCATGGCTTTTTCAGGGTTGGAACGAAATTTTTCAGGGTTGGAACGAAATTAAATCAGCTTCTTATGCCAGTCGACCCGGTAGCCGTATACCCAATCCATTTTCCGCGCTTCCAACTTTACGAAAAATGGAAGCAGCAAATCGCGGAAAAATTGCTGAAAACGGTTGGGAACAGTCTTAGTATCGCCCACTTTGCGTGCCTGCCGGATGATTGCCTGCACCCGCGCCTGGCGTAGCGACTGGAACCGGGCAAATGCTGCCTGCAAATCGGCACAGTCACGGATGCACTGGGCCAGTACCAGCGTATCTTCCAGCGCCAGCGATGCACCCTGCCCGATATGCGGAGCTGTGGCATGCGCCGCGTCGCCGATCAGGCATACGCCGCCCTGATGCCACTGGTCCAGAAACGGTATATCGTAAATCGGGTAAATCTCGATAGAATGGGCCCGCTCGATAATCGGCACGATCGGTTCAGGGTCATTCCTGTGCAGCGCCACCAACCGCTTCTTCAAATCCGCGAGTTCCGACTGATTCAGCTCATGCCGCTGAGGCGCCGTTTTCTGAGCGATGTTGTTGAACCACCAGACTTCTCCATGCGTGGAAACCGCGTATCCGAAGAATCCCCGCTCCCCGAACGTCATGCGAATGGAGTCGGCCGGAACTGCAAAATCGGGCCGGGTAAATCCGCCCGTCGACAGCAGGCCTGTGTATTGGGGTTCGGGCGCATTGGGAAAAACCGCCCGGCGTACGGCAGAATGAATGCCGTCACAGCCGATCAGCAAATCGCCCTCCGCGGTGGAGCCATCCGCAAAAGAGACCGTCACGGTACCCTCGCGCTGCCCGATGGCGACGAGCCGTTTACCAAATTCGATCGCTATGCCGGCGCGCTCAGCCGCCCGTCGCAAGGAGCCGTTGAGCAAGCCCCGCTTCACCTGGATCGTCTCGCTGCCATAGCGCGACGCCTGCTCCGCATTGTCGATAACCCCGATTGCCTTGTTACGCGCATTAAAAAAACGGATCTTGCCGGGTGTAGAATCGGCCATTACTTCTTCGAGTGCGACATATTCCCTCAAAATATTCAACCCATTTGGAGAAATACCCAGAAATGCGCCCTGGGTATCGTCCGCCGCTTCCCGGGCCTCATAAATAACGGCCTGCACGCCTATCTTTTGCAGCGCGAGCGCCATAGCGGGGCCGGCGATCCCGCAACCAATAATAATTGCTTTCATAATATCGATATGTTTAGCTGCCGCACACGGCTAAGCTTGGGGAACCGCATTACCGGCAGACTTCACCGTACGGTTAAGTGGAATGAGTACGAGTGAAAGAACCATAAATGCCGCTACACGAACCAGGTTCATCTGCCGCCAGTGCGCAGCCTTTTGCACGAGCATCTGATCGACGGTATCCGCGGCAGGTATTTGCTGAAAGAAGATGATCACCGGCGCGAAATACAGCAGCGTCCACGCCCGCACGACGATATGCGCCACGAAAACAACGAGCAGCACCTTTCGCCGGGCCGGTATTTTCCAATTCAAAATAAGGGCTGCCAGAAATGTCACTTCATGCAGCGAGTGAGCGACGATCCAGAAGGCCTTAAAATCCAATCCATAAGGCCCGTGAAATAAATGCAGGGACGCTGGCGGGGCGGTCGTCCAGACCGGCACCAGCACGGCCGTTTCAAATAACTGGGCCCCGTTGAGTAGCAGATAAGCTACTGTGGTGATTAACAGCGACATGTTAGCCGCCTCGCGATCTACGGGCGAGCTTTCAAGTGAAATTTCCATTTAAAATATATCGGTTCGGTTGTTATGTTGACAAAATTACATCGGATTAGATATATAAACAACGAAACCGACTATTTTATTTACATTTACAGCAAAAACGATCCATTATGAAGCCAGTTGTCGAATTGATCAGTGAATGGGATAGCTACCAGGAAACGCATCCGGACGCTACCGTGGCCGGTTTCTGCCGGCATTATCTGGCGATGGTGGAAACAAAAGGGTCGGGCGAAGGCCTTTTTTCCGGCATCGAGCCGCCGGACATGACATCCACCGTAGCCAAGCTGATCGGCCGGCTGGGCGCCATGCTGACCACGTATTCCAAACTCGCATTGAAAGAGGACGAGGAAGTGGAGCTGGACTGGTTCTATTGCCTGAATGCCATTTTCCATCAGGGAGAGGCCCGCAAAATTGACATTATCACCTATAATTTTCTCGAACAGACCACCGGCATCGATATGCTCAACCGGCTGAGAAAAGCCGGCTACATTTCCGAACGAGCCGATCCATCCGACAAACGCGCGAAGCTCGTGCAGCTCACCGCCGAGGGGAAACAACTGTTGTTCAGGCTTTATGAGCGGCTGTACCTGCCGGCCTATCTGCTGTTTGGCGGGATGTCCAAAGTGGATTCCCATCTGATGGTGAACCTGCTGGGGCCTATTGAGCAGAAGCACGGGAAGATATTGGAAGATAACCGCGCCAAAGGCTTCGCCGATTTGGTGGCTGAAACATTAGGTCCGGAAAAGCTCGAAGAGATAAATAGTTATCAGCAAAACCAGATTACCCAATTCGCTGCGGGCAAGCAGTAGCGGCGCACCATCAGTTTGCGACGGTAATCCGGTAATGATGGGGGCTTTGGCCGGTAATCTCCTTGAACCGCCTGTGAAAACAGCTGAAATTCGCAAAGCCGCTTTCGTAACAGACCTCTTTCAGGTTGATATTGTCGTCCATAAGCAGTTTGCAGGCATTTCCAACCCGGATTTCCGTCAGGAATTGGAGGTAGGTCTTGCCGGTCCGGGATTTGAAATAGCGGCAAAACGAATTGGGTACCAAGCCGGCTATCCCGGCGACGTGTTCGAGATAGATCTTCTTGTGGAAATTATTGAGGGTGTACTCGTAAATATCGTTGATCCGGTCGTTCTCCGAATCCAGCAGAACGCTCTGGTAGCCGATTGAGGATAGCATTACCGCTTCGTCGGACCGGTAAATGGTATACAGGATCTTCATCAGCGTCATGATCCGGTCGGGGCCCTCGGCGTGATCCAGACAGGCGATCTGCTGCCGGACCTCGTCCTTCAACCGGCCGGTCAGGAGCAGTCCCCTGCCCGCTTTCTCCAAAACCAGCCTGACCGGCTTGTTCTCGCTCAGGTCGAGAAATTTTTCTCCCCAGAAATCCGGCATAAAGTGGATGACCGTCGAAACGACATTACCCGAGACGTCCTCCACTTCCGAAGGCGCGTCAAATCGCCAGTAATGCGGCAGAAGGCTTCCTACCAGCACAATATCTCCCGCGAGAAACCTTTTGATATTGTCCCCCACAAACTGCGTCCCCGAACCCCTGTGAAAATGGATCAGCTCTACCTCCGGGTGGTAATGCCAGCGGTTGTTGATGTTCGTCATTTTATCCTGACGGACACTGAACGAATGTGCCTGCGCATTGGGGACGCGAAGAAGCTGCGGTTTCATACAAATATCTATACACCAAAAATACGTCGTTTAGTGATCAAGATGTTAATATCTCTTATAATTCAGTTAATGTTTTGCGCAATCTTCCTATCAAAATACAATTCCTTTGTATTGTTATAAAACCACAGACCCAACAAGGCAACTGTAATATTATCAGCGCATTTCCGGCTGTAACCGGCTATCATCATGAAGACATTAGTTTGCGAAACTCCCGGGAATTTCCGGTACCACGATTCCGACATTCCTGCTCTCACGGAAAACCACACGATCTTAAAAATCAGAACCATCGGCATTTGCGGCACTGATTTACATGCATTCGAAGGAACGCAGCCGTTTTTCAGCTACCCGAGGATACTCGGCCATGAGCTCGCAGGTGAAATCGTGGCCACACATGGAGCGCCGGGCTTTTCCGTAGGCGAAGCCGTTACTTTCCTGCCCTATTTCAACTGCGGGCATTGCATCGCGTGCCGGAACGGGAAAACCAATTGCTGCACCAGCATGAAGGTGTTCGGGGTGCATATAGACGGCGGAATGTCCGAATTCATTTCCGTCCCTTCCGACAAACTCGTTCATGCCGAAGGGCTTACATTCGAGGAACTGGCATTGGTTGAGCCGCTCGCCATAGGCGCACATGCTATCCGTCGGGCCGAAGTTACAGCCAACGATACGGTGCTGGTAGTGGGGGCAGGTCCCATCGGCCTGGGAGTCATGGAGTTTGCCCGGATCGCGGGTGCGAAGGTTATCGGCCTGGATATCCACGCCGGCCGGCTGCGATTCTGCGAGGAAAAAATCCAGCTCCAACACGGCATCAATGGTTTGACGCAGGACGTGGCCCGGGAACTGGTCAGACTCACCGACGGCGATATGCCCACTATAGTCGTCGACGCCACCGGCAGCCTGAAAGCCATTAACAAGGGGTTCGAGTACCTGTCGCATGGCGGTAAATATGTACTTGTGGGCCTGCAAGGAGGAGAGATTGCATTCAGCCACCCCGAGTTTCATAAGCGGGAAGCCACGCTGATGAGCAGTAGGAATGCCACACGCGCCGATTTCGAATACGTGATCAGCTGCATTAAAGACGGCCTGATAACCCCGTCGAACTACATTACCCACCGCGTCCGGTTCAGCGAGGTCGAGTCGGACTTCAACAGCTGGCTCGATCCTGCCACGAACGTGATCAAAGCCATGGCGTTCCTGGATTGAGCACGCATCCCTAATCAGAAAACTATCTATCTTATCCGAACCTCTATGAATTTTTTACCCAGGAAGTTAATTGTGGCCTCAGTGTTGGGGCTATGGTGTTTCAGCTCGCACGCGCAAGAGTCTGCCGGGTTGAAACTTTGGTATAAAAAGCCGGCCGCCAGGTGGGTGGAGGCGCTGCCGGTCGGGAACGGGCATATTGGCGCGATGATCTTCGGAGGCGTCGAACAGGAGCTGCTGCAACTCAACGAAAGCTCACTTTGGTCGGGCGGGCCTGTCAAAACGAATGTGAACCCGGCGTCGGCGTCCTATCTTCCGCAAGTGAGGGAAGCGCTTTTGAAAGAGCAAGACTATGAGAAAGCGAATGCATTGCTGAAAAAGATGCAGGGGCTTTACACCGAGTCGTACATGCCGATGGGTGACTTGCAGATCAGGCAGGACTTTAAAGACAAAAAGCCAACCAGCTACTACCGCGACCTGGATATTGCCAATTCCGTAGCCAGCACGAGTTTCACCGTCGATGGGGTGAGCTACAAACGGGAGATTTTCACATCGGCGCCCGACAATATTTTGGTCATGAGACTATCGGCTTCGAAACCGAAACAGCTCAATTTCACGGTTTCGGCCAACAGCCGGCTGCATTACCAGCTCGAAACCGCCGGGAAGGAGCTCGTGGTAAATGGCAAAGCTCCCTCGCACGTTAATCCGAACTATTACAATCCACCGGGACAGCAGCCGATCATTTACGACGACCCCAATGGCTGCAATGGCACGCGGTTTCAGTTCAGGATCAAAGCGGTGAGCAAGGATGGGATCATTTCGACGGATACCTCGGGGATTTCGGTCAAAGACGCTAGCGAAGTGTTTGTGTACCTGTCGGCAGCCACCAGCTTCAACGGCTTTGACAAATGTCCCGACAAAGACGGCAAAGATGAGAAAGCACTGGCCAAAGGTTACCTGGATAAGGCATTAGCCAGGACCTACGCCGACCTTAAAAAACGCCACGAATTTGATTATCATACCTATTTCAACCGCGTTAAGTTCGAGCTGGCAGATAGCTCACCTGCCAACCCCAATCTGAAACTGGCATCGGATGAGCGCCTGATGGCCTATTCAAAAGGAGACTATGATCCGAAACTGGAAGTGCTTTACTACCAATACGGAAGGTATTTGCTGATTTCGTCCTCGCGCCCCGCGCTACCGGGCGTACCCGCGGGCCCGCCTGCGAACCTGCAAGGCATATGGAACAAAGAAATGCGGCCGCCTTGGAGCTCCAACTACACGATCAATATCAACACGCAGATGAACTACTGGCCGGCAGAGGTGACGAACCTTTCGGAAATGCATATGCCGCTGCTCACGTGGATCAAGGATCTTTCTCAAACCGGGAAGGTCACTGCAAAGGAATTTTACGGTGCGCGAGGCTGGGTGGCACACCATAATGCGGACATTTGGGGGTTATCCAACCCGGTTGGTAATGTAGGGGACGGTGATCCCGTGTGGGCCAACTGGTATATGGGCGCCAACTGGCTGTGCCAGCACCTGTGGGAGCACTACCGGTTTTCGGGCGACAAGGCATTTCTGCGCGACAAAGGCTATCCGCTCATGAAGGAAGCGGCCCTGTTTACGCTCGACTGGCTCGTGGAAGACCAGGACGGTTACCTGGTAACGGCCCCTTCCACCTCCCCGGAGAACAAGTTCAAAGACCCCAAAGGCGGGGAAGCGGCCGTTTCGGTAGCGACCACCATGGACATTTCCATTGTGTACGACCTGTTTTCCAACCTCATCGAGGCCGCGGATGTGCTCGGCAATGATGCGGAATTTAAAAAGCTGCTGATTGAAAAAAGGGCTAAACTTTACCCATTGAAAATCGACAAGCGCGGCAGGTTGCAGGAGTGGTACAAAGATTTTAAAGAAACCGACAGTTTGCACCGCCACGTATCCCACCTGTTTGGACTGCACCCGGGACGTCAGATTTCCCAAAACACGCCGGAGTACTTCCAGGCAGCCAGGAAAACGCTCGAAGTGCGCGGCGACCATGGTACCGGGTGGAGCAAGGGTTGGAAAATCAATTTCTGGGCACGGCTCCTCGACGGCGACCATGCCTACAAGCTCATTCGCCAGTTGATGAAATACACCAACGAAGGCAATAGCGAATACAAAGGCGGCGGTACCTACCCCAACTTTTTCGACGCCCACCCGCCCTTCCAGATCGACGGGAACTTTGCCGGAACTGCGGGGATGTCGGAAATGCTGATCCAGAGCCATTTGAAAGAAATACACCTGTTACCCGCCCTCCCATCCGACTGGAAGGAAGGCAGCATCAAAGGCCTCCGCGCCCGCTCCGGATTTGAAGTGGATATCAACTGGAAAAACGGAAAACTGACCAGCTCTGTCATCAAATCACTGGACGGGCAAATGTGTACGCTCAAAACCAATGCACCCGTGAAAGTTGCCGGTGCAACCACCCGGAAAACCGACGCCGGATATATTACCGAGTTTAAAACCGCAAAAGGAAAAACTTATCAGGTTCTGGCCGTCAACTGATTGCGTTCAGGTCTGTACCTGAAATCAATATAAAGTCTGTTCAATAAAATAGCCCGGTTGCGATCAGCAACCGGGCTATTTTGTATTGGTAGTGAACTAGTTAATGCCGTACGTCCGTACGATAGGCGTCGCGGATCTGTCGCTGGTACTTTGCATGCAGCATCGCGGCCACTTCGGCGCTGCTACCCTTCGGCTCGACCGGGTAATCCTTCCGCATATTCACCCATTGCCACTCCCATTGGCGGATTGATTTTTCGAAAGCCTGCCAGTCAGGCGCGGTACCGGATTTCAGAGAACTCCCCAGCATACCAAAAAACTGCTCCCACCGCACCTTGTAAAAGTCGTTGAGCAATCCGCTCCACTGGCGGTTGGCGTATTCATGCAACGGACTATCCGCATCGCCCCAAAGCGTGATCAGGTCGCGGGCATTTTGTTCGTAGAGCGCTTTTTCGGCCGGGGTGGCTCCCCATTGCCTGGCCGAAGCGATCCAGGGCCCGAGTAAAAAATCCTTGCGGGTCGCCAGCAGCAGGTCCATGTCGGTGATCAGTTCAAGAAAAGCGCGGCTGTTTTTTTCGAAAGTCGCCCTATCCCTTTTGTGAAACGCCTCTACCCATCGCTTCTGAACGACCAATGCATAGTTGGCCAGCACCTGCCGCGAAATGTCGGTCAGGTCGTACAGGTAACCTTCGGTATGCGGTCCTTTCGCTGCCGACTCTACAAACAAGTCCCAGGCCGGAAGCAGGTCGGCCGGCGGGTAGTTCAGTTTAGTCCGGGTCCAAATGGTAGTGGAGTCCAGTGTAGGCCTGCCCGTGATGATCGATTCGGCCCCGTCGCGTATTTCCAGGCCGTTGTAGGCAGTCCGCCGGAGGATTTGCCAGGCCTTCACCAGCCGCTGGTCGTCGCTTCCGTAGCGGTTTCGCGCGTATCGGGGGAGCCACTCATCGAGGTCAATGGGCGTTGTCCGCCAGGTGTGGTCCATCATCAGTTCGTAAATCACCGGGTTCTGCTCGATGGCCTCCATCGTCAACCCAATCCCTTCCATCCGTTTTTTGGCGGGGTTGTTCCAGGCGGCTGCCGGCCCCGTGGCCACACCATCCATTCGTCCGAAGAGGTTCACGTTCCCGCCGAAGTTATTGAGCATATTCCATATCCATGGTTTGCCATAAAAAGCGTCCGTCCGCTTCCAAACCGGCTCTATCTCGGCGGCCAGGTCCAGCAACAGCATCCGGTCGTCGGGCACCGCATTGAGCAATGCTTCAATCTGCGGCGCTTTCCAGAACTTACGGTCGCTGTAAAAAAGCCAGCCCTGCATCACCCACACCGCGTCGGGGTCGGCCTGGCGCATGCCTTCGTAAATGCGCTCGCTCAGCTTGGAAAGGTAGGCGGGATCGTCCGTTGGCGGCTCATTCTCGTTGAATGTATCAGCCGAATACAAGTGGTCGGTGCCATAAAGTTCTTTTTGTTTATCCAAAAAACGCTTCCCTATCTCCGCAAAAAGCGGGTCTTGCGAATCGAGAATGTAGGTATCCCCGAAACCGTTGGTCCAGTTGGTCGCTTTCAGCTGTGCATTGGGGTATTTCTTGCGGAATGCCGCCGGAACGTGCCCCGTAAATGCTGGCAGTACGGGTTTCATGCCCAGCTCCCGCTCGCGCCGGACGATCTGCTGTTGCAGGGCTTTGTGGCTCTCCATCCAGCTGCGCGGCAACGGTCCGCCCCAGCCATCGAGATTCCCCATCCAGAACCAGCCGAAATAGGCCGGCCCGCTGAAAAAATCTTTCAGGTCGTCCTCGCTGAACCCCATCTCCTGATACACCTGCAACCATACATATTCTTCCCCGGTAATGGCGAGCGGCATATTGATGCCGTGCAAGGCCATCCAGTCGATCTCCTTCTGCCACCGGTCCCAGTTCCACCAGCTCATGGTGTAGTTGAATGTACAGTAATTGAGGTTGTAACGGTATTGGTACACGGTCTCTTTCCGCACTTTGGCCGGCACGACGGGCAATTGGGCAGGCAGTGCCAGGTTTGTGCCGTTCCAGGTAATCTGGCAATGCGCATATTCAGTCAGGTAGTGGTATAAGGCAGAGGCTATCGCTACGCCGCTGGAACCACGAAGGACGATTTTACCCGCTTTACTTTCGATTTCAAATTCATCCTTGCCCGACCCCGAATGCAGTTCCTCTACCTGAAAATGCGAAGCGTGCGTTGGAACCACTCGCTGTATCAGGGAACTTGCCGGATTGACAACCGCCTGGGCGATGGAAGTCTTCGCGAGGACACTCATCAAAAAGATAAGACAAAACCGGTTGACCCTTCCCAACCATCGATGAGAAGAACCACCATTATGGAAATGATTCATTTTAAAATACGGAATGATTGGCCTGTCGACAGCTGAACGCTGTGACTGGAACGATGTGAATGAAGACATTCTCCGTACCCGAAATACAGCTACGGAGAATGTTGTAAATCAATAACCCGGATTCTGAACCAGCGCAGGATTGAGTTGCAGTGCTACCCTTGGTATCGGAAAAATGCGTTTGTTCACGTCCGAATCGGTTTTGTAGCCCCATTTGCCTTCAAACTTCCCGAAACGGATCATGTCATTCCGGTGCCAGCCCTCCGAGACAAATTCACGCGCTCTTTCCGCGTAGATAAATTCAAGATTGACACTCGTCAAAGCCGGCGAGGTGGTCCGCTGCGCCCGCAGCTCATTCACCAGGGAAAGTGCGGTATGGCCAAGCGTCGGACTTCCGCCGCGCATTATCGCCTCGGCTTTCATCAAAACAATATCCGAATATCTGAATACGGGGATATCATTGTTCTGATTCCGGTTGAGCGAGCTCGCATCAGGGTAAAACTTCATATTGCGGTACCCCATGTGCCAGGCGATTTCGTCGTTACCCGCGTCGAAAGAAGCCACATCCTGACGAAGTACCACTTCGGGCGTCAGTTTCACCTGGTAGGTGTAGGGCGCCGCCGGATCGCTGCCTTTGTAAAACTGGTCGTAACCGATTTTGGTAGTCGTAACGGTCAGCGGTGTGACGCCGTCGTTCATATACTGCAACCCGGTAAGCCATTGCTTGTTGCGAATATCGCCCTCGTCATTGAAATTGGCGTAATATTCCGGTAGTGTACACGCACTTCCCGCAGGCGTGTACGGCAGGTTGAACTTCTTCACCATGCTCCTCGGAATGTCGTACCGCGCGCGGATGTTGACGCTTCTGAAAGGAAAAGTATTGGTTTGGGCCGGATCGTAGGGAATGGCGAAGATAAACTCCTTCATCTGCGGCCCGTTGTTCGGATAGAACATATTCAGATAGCTGCTTCTGGGCTCCAATGCATACAATCCCGAACCGATCACCTTGTCGCAGGCGGCAATGCAATCGTTATACCGGTTTGTGCCGGTGTAGTATTCGGCGTTCAGGTACATTTTTGCCAGCAAGGCATAGGCAGTCCATTTGTTGGGCCTTCCGTATTGAGCCACGCCCGATACTTCGTTCAGATTGGGAATCGCTTCCAGGATTTCCTTTTCGATAAAACTGAAAACCTCTGTCCTCGGCGAGTTGGTTTTGGGTGCAAAATCGCCGTAAGTCGTGTAGATAGGCACATTCCCGAAGGCGTCCATCATCATGAAATAAGCCAAAGCACGTACGGTCTTGATCTCCGCAAGGCTCGTTTGTTTCGCTGCGCCATCCGGCATTTTCTGTTCCAGGATGGAGAGCGTCTGGTTGGCGACGCCGATAATGGTCGACAACCAGGTCCAGTGGCCGTTCACATAGCCGTTGTCCACCGTCCAGGTGTGCAGGTGCAATGTCTGGTTTTGGCCGCCGTCGTACCAGTTACCTCCCCGGGCGGGCATAATACCCTCATCCGTGCTGTATGCCGCGATCTGATAGGCTTCCGCTCCGAAATTCCCTCTCAATGCCACATAAACAGGCCCGGCTGCGGAAATGAATTGTTCGTCCGTACTCGGGAAAACGTCGGTCGTCAGCGCGGTCGTGACCGGCACGTCCAGGTCGTGGCAGGCAAAAAGCGCGGTTGCCGCCAGCGTCGAGAAAAATAGTTTTATATATGAATTCTTCATGATTCTCCTTCGATTTTAGATGGATATGTTCAGACCGAATAGAAACGTACGGGTCTTCGGATAGAAGTTGTTATAGTCAACCCCCGGAGCGATCCCGCCCTGGTTCACCTCCGGATCAACGCCCTTGTATTTGGTGATGACAAACAAATTATTCACGGAAGTGTACACCCTTAGACTTTTGACAAATGGCCCCAGCTTCTTGAAATTGTAGCCCAGCGTAGCATTGTCGAACCGCACAAAACTTCCGCTTTCGAGGAATCGCGACGAGTATACATAGGCGTTAAAATCACTGGTGGATTCGTTAGCCGCATCCACGAGGATATTGGAATACTGCGCAGTACTTGGCCTGAACAGGTCGGCGCGGGTCGCATTGAAGACCTTGTTTCCGAATACACCTCTGATGAACACGTTCAGATCGAAGTTTTTGTACCGCACGCTGTTGGTCCAGCCCAGCATCAGCTTCGGCTGCGCACTGCCCAGGTAGTGATAATCTTTCCCTACTACCGGTGTGGTCGTGAGGGTACCGTCTGCCGCCACGAATTGAGAAACACCCGCTTCATTTTTGCCGGCATATTTAAATGCAAAGAATTGTCCCAATGGCCGGCCCGCTTTCAGGATTTGTAATGATCTTCCCGACTGGCCTCCTCCCTCGGGATACGACAGCAATACCGAGTCGCCGCCCGCAAACAGGGGATTGGTAAGGCTGGTGATCTCGTTTTTGTTATGTGCCAGGTTGATTCCGCTCGTCCAGCTGAAATTGGTATTTTCCACCACTTTCGCATTCAGATTGAACTCGATTCCCTTGTTATTCACGCTTCCCCCATTCGCCACAATGCTTCCGGATGGAACGAGGATCGGGTTCACGGTGTAGGAATAGATCATTCCCGTGGTGTTTTTCTCATATACTTCCAGCGAGCCGTTTACCCGGTTACCCAGCACGGCAAAGTCGAGACCGATGTTGGTGGTGGCTGTTTTCTCCCATTTCAAATCCGGGTTTTCGGATTTTGTAGGACCGTATGCGCCGGTAAGTGCGCCATTGTAATAATATGTACCCAATGCGCCGGAGATAAATTTCGCTGTGTAGGCATTGAACCCGCTTGCATTGCCGGTAACACCGTAGCTGGCCCGTAATTTCAGATCACTGAACACGCGCTGGCTTTCCATGAAACCTTCCTGGCTGATTCTCCACGCCGCACCCACCGACGGGAAGTAACCCCATTGATGATTAGCCCCGAACACCGAGCTGCCGTCCCTTCTGACCGAACCTTGCAGCAAATACTTACTTTTGTAGTTATAGTTAAACCGGGCAAAATCCGAAATCAGCTGGGTTTCCTGATAAACACCATCCGGTCCGAAGCCAATCTGGAAACCTGATGTTCCATAGGGATTGCTCAAAGCGAGGTTATTGTAGGTAACGTTATCAACCGGAAAATTGCTGGTAGTCACCTGAAAGCCCTGTCCTATCTTATTGTTCTGCCACGAGTAACCCACTACCGCGTTAATGGTATGATCGCCGAATTCCTTGTTCCAGGTCAGGTAAGTTTCCAGGATTTTACTGGTATTCTGGTACGAACTCCTGTTGGCCTGCCCGTTTTTACCGAATGATTGGACAGAGTGGAAGCCCAAACCCGGATCCGGGTTATCGTACATATTGTTATAGTTATTCGTAAAATACTTGTTGTAGTACGTACCCTGCAAAGTATTGGTGTTCAGGTACGAAATGTCCAGATTATAAGTCAGCCCGAAAGGCAGCTCCACCTGCGTTTTGAAACTTCCGATGAGATTGTTCGACTTCGTATTCATCTCACTGTTATTGATCATCGCCACCGGATTGTAATAGTTGGTATTCTGAAAATTTTCAAAATAGGAACCGTCCTCTTTTCTGATCGGTGAAACAGGCAGGTAGGAAGTCGATTGCAGCAACACGGTGTTGCGATACGGAATATCGTTGCCATTGCTATGCGAGTTCGTCACCGAGAAGCCGAATTTCAATTTGTCCTTCAAGGCACGCTGCTCAATGGACAAACGGCCGATGACGCGGGTCAGATCACTGTTCAGCAGGATACCGTCTTTCTTCACGTAGTTCAAACTCGCGGCGTAGGCCGTATGCTCGCCGCCGCCATTGAACGACAGGTTGTGATTGGTGGAAACCGCCGTCTTTTTCTGGATAGACGACTGCCAGTCCGTATTGGCCCCTTTGTCATCGGCAGGCGTAAAGCCGATGCCGTTTTTGTCCAGAAAAGCCCTCAGCTGGTCCGCGGTCATCATATCCAGTTTGTTCGAAACCTTCTCGATGCCCACATAACCGTTATAGGAAATCTGCATCGTCCCTGCTTTTCCCTTTTTGGTGGTGACCATGATCACACCATTGGCGGCGCGGTTACCATAGATGGCCGTTGCAGCCGCATCTTTCAACACATCGATAGAAGCGATATCATCCGGCGCAATGGTGGCAATATCGGCGCCTGGCACACCGTCGATCACGTAGAATGGCCCCTGCGCGCTGTTAATCGTGGACGCACCGCGCATCACCACCGCTGCCGGCTTGTTAGGATCGCCGCTGGCTGTGATGTTAAGTCCCGGCACTTTCCCTTGCAGCAATTGTCCCACGTCGGTAATGGCGCCATTATTGAGCTCCTCTCTTTTGACCGTACTGACCGCACTCGTGAGATTTTTCCGCGATTGCTGGCCGTAACCAACCACTGCCACCTCATTCAATGTCGTGTTACTTTCCTTTAATGAAACCGAAATGCTGGTTTGCTTGCCTACCAGGACCTCCTTGGATTCAAACCCGATGTAGGAAAAAACGAGTACATCCGTATCCGCCACATCGATCGAAAAATTTCCGTCGGTGTCCGTCACAGTCCCGAGCTTGCTGGCCTTCACAACGACGGTCACACCTACGAGCGGCTTTCCGTCCGAGCCCATCACCTGCCCCTTGATCGGCTGCACGGCTTTGGGAGCCGGAGGGGCTATCTTCAACTGCTTTTTAGCCTGCAAAACCACCGTCTTGTCCACGATGGAATATTCCAGCGGCTGGTTGACGAAACATTTGGCCAACACTTCTTCGAGCGTGCTCTCCCGCATGGAGATCGTCACCCTTTCCGACTTCTGGATCAGCTCCGTTTTATACCAGAACGAGTAGCCGCTCTGTTTTTCGATTTCCTTCAAAACCCTTTCCAGCGGCGCATTCTTCGCCAGAATGGTGATCTTCTGCGAAAAGCTGCTGGCGCTTACCTGCATGCAGAATGCGAGCGAAAAAATAAAGATCAGTTTCATAACCAGAATGGCCCTGATAAAGGGAGAGCGGGGAGGTCCTTCGTAGGCATACAAGGCGCCCAGCCCCTTTTGGATAAAAGAGTTGTGGTTCATACTTTTGTCTTGAGAGTTGGTACTAAACAGTAGGACAATTGTTTAAGAATGCCAGGCTCTTGCAGGATCGGGAGCGGTTGCAACGTTCCCGTTCTTTTTTGCAGACACCGGCGAAGTGGGTCGCTATTCGGTCATAGGCAGGAGGTTTACGGTGTTACAATAATGGTTTTATCTTCAATCCTGAACTTCACCCCACTCAACGCAAGGATTTTCAGCAGTTTGGACACATTGGAATTGCGCGGCAGGCGGCCCGTGAAATTCTCTCCGCGGGTGTTCCCTTCATATTGCACTTCTACGTCATACCAGCGCGACACCTGCCGCATGATGCTTTCCAGGCTCTCGTTTTCAAACTGGAAATAGCCGTTTTTCCAGGAAAGCTCTTTGTCCGTATCCACACCGTCCACCACCCTCACATTTCCTGTCCCCGCATTGATACGCGCCTGCTGGCCGGGTACAAGCAACGCCTCGCTGGCGCCCCGCGACACTTTTACCGACCCTTCGAGCAGCGTCGTCCGCATTACCTTCTCGTCGTCGTAGGCCATTACATTGAAATGCGTACCCAGCACGGTAATCCGTGTTTCACCATTTTTCACCACAAAAGGCATTTGCTTGTCATGCGCCACTTCGAAGTATACCTCGCCGGTAATCTCCACATTCCGTTGCTTGCCGGTGAATGCGGTCGGGAAGCGGAGGCTCGACGCCGCATTCAGCCAGGCACCCGTCCCGTCGGGCAATACGATGTGATACTGGCCGCCCTTGGGTGTAGTTACCGTATTGATCACCGGCGCCGCGGCCGCCTCCTGCCCCGACTTGTACACCAGCTGGCCTTTGCCCGACTGTGTTACACTCGTGCCTCCCTGGCTCGCCAGCAACCCGTTCCCCGCGCTGTCCAGTGTGATGCTCGACCCGTCGCCCAGCGTCAGGACCGCCTTGTTACCGCCCGGGGGCAGGTCGGCGGGCTGCACCGCGATGGCCTTCTGTTGTGCCAGCTGCACCTTCCCCTGGTAACCCTTCCACCAATAGAGGCCAAATCCGATCACAAGCGCCGCCGCCACCAGCTTTGGCCATAGCCAGGTGACGCCGCGCGCCTGGTCTCGCTCACCAAAAGTGGTTTCCTCCTCCGGGAAAATGTTCGACAGAATACGGTCCGATGCGGCTTCCGGCATCAACTCCCGGGGCTCGAAACTATCCCAAGCCCGTTCCAGTCCCCGGGTAATGCGCTCGTCATCCGGATTCAGGCGCACCCATTCGGCGAGCTCCTGTTTTTCGGAAGAAGCAATCGTCCCATCCGTCCATTTGCCTATGAGAAGGCCTATCCGCTCGTCGTTCATAAAATATCATCAATGCGGCATTGCCCCTTATTTAATTTGGCCATACGCCTATTTGTTTCAAACTAAAGCAAGCAGTTTCGACCGGTTGCCAAATGAAAGACAATCGGGAAAACAACAGGGACTAGTCTGCGAAGAAAATTTTTGGATTATTTTTTCAAAGCGAGCAAGGCGGTCACCACGAGCAGCGAATCGGCGTGGCGGCGGAGCTGGTAACGAATGGTTGCCATTGCCTGCACCATGTGGTTTTTGACAGTATTGGGGGAGATTTTCAGGAGTCCGGCAATCTCTTCATGGCTTTTGCCTTCATCGCGACTCAGCCGGTAGATCGCCTTCTGCTGAGGCGGCAGCGCTTCCACCACGGATTGCAGCACTTGCTCCACCTCACGCGCAGCGAGCATTTCTTGCGCATTATTGCCCGCGTGATCGCCCTCCCGGAACATTTCCGAAACGATCGCCATCTCGTGGGCCACGCGTTTGAAATGATTGAGTACCTGATTTTTAGCCATCCGGAAAATATAGTTTCCGAAGTTATCGATGGAAGCCATCGCGGCGCGCTCCGTCCAGAGCTTCATAAATACATCCTGAACAACATCCTCAGCCAGCATTTCCGACTGCGTCAGCCGCAATGTGTAACTATATAGCTTGTGTTTGTGACGGTGAAAGAGTGTGACAAAAGCAGCCTGACTTCCCTGGGCCGCAGAGAGTAAAAGATTCGTTTCCCGATCCAGATAAGCCTCACTCAAACGCTATACAGAATTAATGACCAACAAGTAACCAAAAGACGATACATTATTCTAAAAAACTAGTACAATTTAAACAAAAGTATGGGATGACACAAACAAAACAAAAAGCATAACAAGCGCGAAACCGGAAACATCCTCCTCTCGCCCGGCACCGCAGCTGGTTACTTCCGCTCACTCGCGGGCCCGCCTGATGTCTCCCGTTTGAGCGCCTGCATAAACTGCAATGGCGATTTACCATACTCTTTCTTGAATACCCTCGAAAAGTTGGAGCTGCTTTGCAGGCCGACACGGTCCACCACTTTGTTGAGCGGGATGTCTTCGTGGGTCATGATCTGGATCGCTTTTTTAAGCCGGATGGTACGCACAAAATCCCCGACAGACTGATCGGTAATGTTTTTGATCTTTTGGTACAGTTTGGTCCGGCTCGTGTACAAATGCCGGCAAAGGAAGTCGACATCCAGGTCCGGATCTTCCATATGGTCTTCGATGAGTTTCAGCAATGCCTGAAAAAACTCCTTATCCTTCTCCGAATGCACCAGTTCGCTGGCCTCGGAAAGGTAGTTATTGGTAAATTTCTTCCTGAGTTTTTCACGCTGTTCGAAAACGTTGTTGACCGTCAGCATCAGCAGGTCAATGCTCAGCGGTTTGGAGAAATAAAAGTCCGCACCCGATTCCATTCCCTCGATTTTGCTGGTGAGTGCATCCTTTGCGGAGAGGATAATGAAAGGAATGTGGCTGGTTTCAAAACTTTCCTTGATCTGCCGGCAAAGCTCGATCCCGCTGATACCTGGCATCATCACGTCGCTTATAATGAGATCAGGCATCTTTTCCGCGGCCAGCTTCATGGCCGTATCACCATCGGCAGCCTCGTAGATAAAGTACTGTTTTTCAAACCTTTGCTTCAAGAACAAACGCAATTCGGCATTGTCATCCACAAGCAGGATGCGTTTGCCGGACTGCACACCCTCCTGCCGGCCCGACACCGGATCGGTAATAGGCGCGAGGATCGAATGGTCGGTAGGCTCCAACCGTACCTCCGGCTCGAAGCTGGACGGTGCACGCTCCGCCTCGGCCCAGTTTTCTTCTCCCAGCGGTATGCCGATGATGATCTCGGTGCCTTTATAGCGCTCGCTGTAAACGTAGATGTCGCCCTTGTGCAGGTGCGTTAGGCTCTTGACGAGCGCAAGCCCTACGCCGGAGCCCAGGTGGTCGCTGCTGATGCGGTAGTAGCGGTCGAAAATACGGGTAATGGTGTCTGCCGAGATACCGATACCCGTATCCGCCACCCGGAAATACAGGTACTGCCGTGCCCGATGCCCCTCGTGCAGCAACTCGAAGCCTGTCTCGAACGACGGCTTGAATCGGTTGAGATCGGTAAAAATCTCGAAAGTGACCTCTCCCCCATCCTGCGTGTATTTGAATGAGTTATTCAGCAGGTTCAGCAATATCTTTTCGAGAACCTGGGCATCGAAAAGCCCCATTAACGGCCAGTGCGCTTTCTTCCGGGTGTGGTCGGTGAGATTCAATACAATGTGTTTGCTGGCTGCTACGCCATCAAACTCCGCTGCCAGTTGCCGGCAAAACTCGCTGATCGCCAATGGTCTCACTTGCAGTTTAATCAGACTGTCGGATACCTTTTTAAAGTTCATCAACTCGCTGATCAGGTTAATGAGCCGCTTTGCATTCCGGTGCATGAGCTGGTAGGAATGCCCGAGCGTGGCGTCGTTGTTCTGGCTTATCAGGCTTTCCAGCGGGCCCAGGATCAGCGACAGCGGCGTGCGGAATTCATGCGAAACATTCGTGAAGAACATCAGCTGTTGCTGGTAAAACTCTTCCCGCTGACGGTGGATCTCCTCCCGCTTCTGCTCGGCCACACCGCGCACCTCTATCTCCCGTTTGAGCCGGTGCCAGCGCGCCTGGTAAAAGTAAATGCCCGCCAGCGCGGAAATGCCCAATAATGCATAAAGTGCCTTCGCCAGGTCGGTTTTCCACCATGGCGGGCTGATATTAATGCTTATTTCGGCGCGGCGCTTGCTCCATATGCCGTCGTTGTTGGTCGCTTCGAGCACGAGCTGGTAGTTTCCGTAACTCAGGTTGCTGTACCCGGCCCTCGGGTTGTTGCCGTCGGTGTAATTCCAGTCTTTGTCAAAACCGATCAGCTTGTAGCGGTAACGGCATTTCAGCGGGTTGGCGAAATGCATGGCCGAGAAAGAGACGACGAAGTTGTTCTGCAGATAATTGAGTTCCACATTCTCGCCATACCCGATGGCCTGGCTCACCACATTGTCCATATCGGCCGAGCCGCCGATTTTAGGCCGCCGGTTGTTGATCAGGATACCCGTAAAAACCGGCTTGGCGGCGATCGTGTTGAGGCGTATTTGCTGCGGGTAAAAGTAATTCAGGCCATTGATGCCTCCGAAATACATTTTCCCGTCGGCCGCTTTGAACGACGACCTGATTTTAAAACTGTTCCCCTGCAAACCGTCGTTTTTATCGTAACGGATCAGCTTCCCGGTTTTCGAGTTGAGGCATAGCAAGCCGTTTCCCCCCAGCCAGATATTGTCGCCGTCGATCTCAATGCCTTCCACATCGTTGAAAATACCGTGGTTTTCGCCAAAATGCTCAATGCGCGTGGAACGGTCGCGCTCATGCAGCGAGAGGCGGTGCAACCCGCCCCCGATCGTGCCGATCCAGTAGGTACTGTCATTCTGCCGGCCTATCACGGCGCTGTAATCCGAACTGAGCGAATGCGATTTCGACGTTGCCCGGTAGCTGATGGCCCGCAAGATCCTCCCCTGCGCGTCGACCGTGATGCGTTTCACGCCTTGCCTGGTCGCGACAAACAATTCCGGCTTGTCCTTTTCAGCCAAAATAAAATGGCCTTCGGCATATTCCCTGACATGGTATTTCCCTGCCGCGTCCTTCCATATCACACCGAGTTTCTCGAGATTTCCGTACCAGATATTTCCATAATAGTCGGCCGTCAGCGTCGTTATGCCAAAAGTGGGAAACCGTTGATGACCATCGGGTTTCCATAAGGTCTTCCTGTCGGGCCTGAGAATATCGATCCCCGACTCGGTGCCGATCCATAGGTTATGGGCTTGGTCAAATGTCAATGCGGCAACATTATCATTGCGCAGCCTGACGGCCGAATTCACGGCATTATAATTCGTGCGGGCTCCCGATTTGCGGTTGTAATAATCCAGGCCATTCGCATTGGTACCGATCCACAGATCGTTTCCATCCTCATAAATCGAACGTACGTAGCTGCCCGTCAGCGAATTGGCCTGCCCGGGCTCGTGGCGCATGGTATAAAACAGCTTTTGGTTCAGGTCAAAATAGTTGAGGCCCCCACCCGACGTCCCGACCCAAAGGCAATCCGACCGGTCGATATATACGCGAACCACCGCTGTGGAATTCAAACTGCGCGGCGCCGATACCTCATCGATTTTCTGGATCAGATTGAGGTTTCCATCCAGGCGGATCAGCCCTGTGCGGGTATTCACCCAGTAATCCGGGCCATTCCCTGCCGCTATCCCGACAATGGGCGTGCATTCGGCGCAGGTGAACTGCTTTCTGACGAAGGGAAATTGCCCGCCGCCGGTGAGTAATACCTGGTTGCCCGAGGCGATCAGCAAATTGTTCCGGTTATCGAAAAAGATACGCCTGAAATTCTCCGACGGCAAACCGCTCACCGGCACCTTGGCAAACTGTCGCTGTCCTCCGAGCCGCCAAAGCCCTCTGTCGCCCGCGAAATGGAGGATCCCACTGCGATCGGGCTGCATATCGAAAAAGCGGACGCCGGTGGGGACGCCCAGCGGCAGCTCCTCCAAAGAAGTACCGGCAATGCGGTACAACTTGATCTGGTAGTCGGTCAAGCCGTAAATCAGGTCACCACTTGTTTTGAAAAGCTTCCAGAAAACAGGGTTTTTGCCCGAATTCCGGATTGTGTAATCAATATACCGCTCATTGGCGGGGTCGAAGCATTGCAGTCCGTTTTCGGTACTGAGCCATATCTTATCTTCGCCATCCGGATGGAGCGCGATAATGCGGTTTTTGAATGCGTTTTGGAGCGGCACATTGGTGTTGTAAAACCGCTGTATCGAATAGCCGTCGTAACGGTCCAGGCCGAAGTTGGTCCCTACCCAGATATACCCCTTCCGGTCCTGCGCAAGATCGTTCACATCGGTATGCGACAATCCCTCATCCACCGTCAGGTAGCTGAACTTATAGGGGAAGCCCTGCCCGAGGACACTCGGGACAACGTACGCAACCAGAAGCAGGGATATTAACAGGCTCCTCATCAGATTTAATACAACCGCCTATCAGCAGAATACCATAAGCAGACAAAATTCCGTCTTAAACCGCATTTGCGCAACCGTTTTGCCAGCCGTTTTTGGAAGAAATGCACAATTTGTCAAGAAATGTGTATGATCTGGCAATGGCTGTACCCTCCCTAAGTTAGTTATTTGCAGCGCATTTGTTTTGAACAAATTAATCCCCAAATCATCACATACAGCACTCGTATCCGCCATTTATGAACACCCTCGCCATTGTTCCGATACTGGGAAAAACCCCGCTCGGGCACGCTAAAATCAACTCACAGAAACCTCTCACCAGTCTTTTATTCAAGCGGCTTTACCTGTCCATCCGGCAACATTCGCCGTGGAAGGGAACGTTGGTAATGGACCTTACCAATAACCCTAACTCCAAAGACAGCAAGACCCAGGACGATTTCAGAAGCTACCTGGCAGCGAAGGAATCGTTGTCGGAAATGCAGATCACCCATAAGCAAGCATTCGCCCAGCTTTACGCCCGGTGGCTGTCCGAGCTGGGCCGCCAACCCGACCGCCTGCGCATTATTTACGACAAAGATCAGGGGTTTATCGAATATGAGGTCAAGCTGGTGATGCAGGGCAAAGAAAAAGTGGTAATCCAGGTCCAATAACGCTGTTCAACGGCATTCTCCATCAGATCCCGCCTGCATCGGGCGGGATCTTTTAATGCGCTTCTACCCGCATTCCGAACTGGGCCGACAGGTTAGCGGCCAGATAGGGGCTGCCCATCTCCCATCCTCTGGTTTTGCCATTGAATGCTACATAGGCCGAAAGCCCCTTGCCGATGGCATGGAACAGCCTGGCGTGAGCTGCTCCGCCCGTCAGATGTTCCTGTTTCAAAAACGATTCGGGCTGCTGCCAGCCTTGCAGCGTGAGGTCGGCGTACCATTTATCGGCGAGGCGGTGGTTGGCTACGCCCAGTTCAATGCCGTAGTATCCGTGGTCGCGGTTGTTGTAGCGATGCGCGCCGAATAACAGGTCGCGGCTGCCTGCCTGCACAGGTACGATCAGCGAAATGCTATTCCCGAAATGGGTAGGCGCATACTGCGTAAAGAAGCTGAAAGCAACGCCCCGCCCCAATCGGATCCTGTTGATCATCAATATTGCAGGATTGAGGTAGTTGAGCAGTGAGAGCTTTTTTTGCCTGAGCAGAAAGGTTTGGGCCTCCTTACTCAGCTCCGAAAACCCTACCCGCCTGTTGACACCTTCGCCGCCCTTGAACCTCGTCCGTTCGGTAAATGCGGTTTCCGGGCTGAACATATCATAAGCCCAGGCTGTCAGATCAGCGCCGGCAAAATCACGCTCCGTTTCCAGCGGGCTTTCGAATGCCGGCGACCATACTTTGGCCGAATCGCTCCCGGGGCTGGTCGAAAACCGGAAATAGTTGTGCACATACCAGGCATTGTAGAGCACCAATGCCCCTTTGGGCAATGTCCGCTTTTTGTAAAAATCCTCTACTACGATGCGTTTATTAAGCAGTACTTCCGATTGCACGCCGGCAGTATAAGCATATAGCAGCGCGTTCGGGTTCGTTTGCTTCAAAGCCGACAGAGCGGCATCGGTAATCCCGTAAACCGTCCCGTCCCACCGGTTTGGAAACCAGTTGCCGTTTTTGGAGGCGATTCCGTTCACGCCCAGCACCGTCCGGTGAAACTCCTCGTGCGCCCATTCCCCAAGCGGGATGGGCAGCTCGCTCGCAAAACGCGAAAAGCCGAGCGTCATACCGTATTTGAGAATACCATTCCAGATCTTTTTCCCAGGCGACTTCGGGCGTACGATGACATTGCCCAGGGCGTCGATCCCCCAGAAGGAAAGCTCATACATACCCCGCGCATATTCGAGGGACTGGTCCATCGACACGTAGCGCTGCGGGAGGTTGGCGAGCTGCGGATAGTCCACCAGCGGGACGGTAAGCCGGAGCTTGTACTGCAAGGTGTCCTGCGCCTGCGCGGGCAAATGCGCGGCCAGCAGCGTCAGTGACGCCGCAATTAAAACTTTGATTTTCATGGCTGATTTATGGTGATTGGATAAAAATTCACTTGGCAAGCAATGCGTCGGCCGGGTCGCGGCCCGAAAGCAGGTCCTCCCGCGATGGTCTCACGACGACATCGGGCATGATCCCTCGGGAAGCCCCGGATTCGGGTTTGACGGTCATGTAGTAGCCGGCAAGCGGAATGCCCAGATCCAGCCCGGTAACGGGCAGCTTGTAAATCGCGAATGTGCCGCTGTTGTCGCCCTGGTAGGCGCCACCCGATTCCTCCCCCATGAACACGCCCCGGCTCTCACTCCGGGCGACTGCCAGAAACTCCGATGTGACAGAGTAGCTCAGCCCGTCCATCAGAAATGTAACATTTCCGGTATATGCCTGCCGGTGAGGGCGATGGGTGCCGAGATTCTGGTGTTTTTTAAATAACAAGTGCCCCTCGGCGTCTTTCCTGATAAACCACCTGGCCAGCCCGATGAACCGCGGCAAGTATACGTTCCCCCGGCCGGGCACATCCTTTTTGCGTTTCACTTTCACTTCAATGCGATCGTAATACCGGAAATCGTTTCGGGCGATGTGCGCGTACAGATGCTTCCCCAATGCATCGTTACCTCCTTCATTTCCCCTCACGTCAATGATGAGCCGCTGTACTTTGCGGCTGCCGATCTGCACGAAGGCCGAATCCAGGAACCGCCGGAAATACCTGTCGCCCTGCTGCGGATAAAATGTTGCGATCCGCAGCCGCGCCACCGTGTCCGAGGGGAAGCTCAGGTGATTGTGACCGGTCAGATAAGAGGTGTTCTGGTTCAGCACCTGCCAGGCGTCGGTACCGATGCCTGCCATTGCGATGGTCGTTTCCGCCCCGTGATCGTTGGCCAGTACGACTGCAAACGGGCCACGGGCCAGCTGAACGAAATCGGCATACCAGGCACTGAAATATTGCTGGATTTGCGCATCGGCGGAAGTTTGCACGTGTGCATCGACAAACAATTGCGCTCGCAAGGCATTCAACACCGATTCGATGGGTTGCCCGTTAATACCCTTCACATATTTCCCCACAGCCTCCGGGTACCCCGACCGTGTCACCAGCAGCCGTCCGCTGTTATCGAAACGCACAATTACGGGAATAAGGTTATCTGTAAAAAAATAGCATGGAAACCCTTTCATGGGCGGGAACAACTTGGTGTGCCCGCAGCGGATCTTCGTCAGGGCCGGGTTCACCATCCTGTAAAAAGAAATGAAGGAAGTTGAGTCGCTGCGTTTGATCACATTTCTCACCGAATCGAGCGCATGCAGGACTTCTTCGCGCGGCCCGAAACGCCCGAAACCGGGGTGAAGAGTTACCACCGCCGACTGGATCATTTCCAGGTCGGACAGCAGCGCGGCGGCGGGATATTTTCTATCAGGCAAAGATTGTGCACCGGTTGCTAAGTATATAGCCAGTTGCAGGAGGGCAGTGAGTAGTGTACGAAGTTTCATTTTAAAATTTTCCGCAATTTTGGCTAAAAACGAGGCGGGCGTCGTCCTTCCCGACAAGTTCATACCTCTTTTATGTACCTGTTTAGCGCATTCACGTTCCTGTTTTGATCACAGCCATACTTCTTTCAGGTATCATTCAGGGCGGGTTTCTTGCCCTTATGCTGCTGCGAAAACCGTCCAATCAGATCGCCAACCGGATCCTCGCCGCACTCATTCTGGTGCTGATGAGCCACCTTTTCCTGATCTGCCTGGACGTCAAGGATCTGTTTCTCGCGTATCCGCATTTCAGCAGGCTGTCGTGGCTGTTGCCGCTTCTGTACGGCCCGCTCATCCTGCTGCTGACGCAAAGCATTACCGATCCCGATTTCAGGCTCCATTGCCGGCAATGGCTGTCGCTCCTGCCTTTCGCGGTTTACTTCCTGATACTACTCCCCTATTTCGCCTTACCGGCGGCCGACAAACTGGCTTACCTTTCCGACCCACGGCTTGTCGCGCAACAGGATTTTGGCCGGATGAATACCCTCACCAACTACCTGCACGTGGGTTTCGTCGTGGGTGCGTTGGCGACGTTCTACCGCAACCTCCGCAAACGTACCGACCACTTTTCAAACAGCGAGCTGATCGACGTCCATTGGCTGAAAGAATTCCTTTGGATCGTGCTGTCGGTCATGCTCTTTTCGGTGGTCACATTTTACGCCCGGAAGTACCGGCTCGCCTACCTCGAGAGCATTTACCCGGCGCATTTCCTGCTGGTGGTGGTACTTGTTTACTGGATCGCATTCAAGCTGCTTCACGAAAAAACTGCCCTGACGCCCGTTCCTGCGCCCCCGCAGGCGCATCCTGCACATGAGGCGGAACCGGCGATCAAATATGCGAAAAGCAGCCTTTCCGATGCGCTCAGCGACGACATCGCCCAAAGAATCACAACCCTGATGCACTCCGAAAAGCCTTACCTGGACAATAATCTAACGCTCGTCGAGCTGGCGGCACGCCTGGATATCCCCCGACATCAGCTTTCACAGGTAATAAATACGGCATTTGGCGTAAATTTTTTCGAATTTGTCAATCAATACCGGTTACAGGAATTCAAAATCCAGGCACTCGATCCATCCAACCAGCATTTATCCCTACTGGGCATCGCGCTGGAATGCGGTTTCAACTCCAAGGCGACCTTCAACCAGGCATTCAAAAAGCTGGAAGGAACCACGCCGTCCGATTTTGTGAGGAAGAGCCGGGAAAGTGTCTTGAAATAATCACCAGCGAAACGACATGCAATCGCAGCTCATTCTTCAAAACCTGGCCGAATCCATCCGGCTTGACCCGGTCGAAACAGATTTTTTTCTGTCGCTGTTACAAGGGCAGAAGCTCCGCCGAAGGGAATATCTCTTGCAGGCAGGCGAGGTGTGCAGGTATCAGTCATTCGTGGTCTCCGGCTGTTTGAAAGTCTCCTACCTGGACCCTGCCGGCTCGGAACACGTCGTGAAATTTGCCCCTGAAAACTGGTGGGCGTTCGATCTCGAAAGTTTTGCCCTCCAATCGGGCGCATTTTATTCCATTCAGGCAACTGAGGACACTGAGGTACTGAAAGTCAGCCGGGCGAATATGGATCTGTTGCTGGACCGTGTCCCTCAGTTCGAGAAATTCAACCGGCTCATGTATCAAACGGCTTACATCGCATTGCAGCGCAGGGTTACCCAAAACCTCGCCAGCAAGGCCGATGAACGTTACCAGCAATTTCAAGCGAAATACCCCGGCCTGCAAAACCGGATCGCCCAGAAAGACATTGCCTCCTACCTCGGAGTCACCCCCGAATTCCTCAGTTCGATGCGCCGCCGTGAAATGCTCATGCATTTTTAACGCAACCCAATTCTTAATCTACCTTAAGAGTTTACGCTTTTTCCCGGCCTTGTTTTGTGAAACTAAATTCAACAATAGATGGATCAAAGCATTGCTTACACAAACACCGACTGGTCGGGCCTTTTGCTGCGCCTGACGCTCGCATTGGTCATGCTCCCGCACGGCGCCCAGAAAATGCTGGGAATTTTCGGCGGCTACGGATTTAAGGCCACGATGAGTTTCTTTACGGAGTCGATGAAACTGCCGTCGCCCGTCGCATTCCTCGTCATTATCATCGAGTTTGTCGGGCCAATAAGCCTTCTTCTCGGCTTCGGCACAAGGCTCTGGGCGACGGCGCTCGCCATCGTCATGATCGGGGCCGTCTGGACGACAAGCGGCCAGCATGGTTTCTTTATGAATTGGTATGGCAACCAGGCCGGGGAAGGTTTTGAATACCATTTGCTGGTCATCGGCCTTTGCCTGTCCCTGCTGATCTCCGGCGGCGGACAATATGCGCTCGACCGCCTGTTCTGAACGGGCACCTTCGGCGGGAGCCGACCCTGCTAAATGGAAGACCGGAGGATAGCGGCGAAGAATTGCCGGATATCCTCCACCAGCAAATCAGGCACTTCCATGGCCGGGAAATGGCACCCGCTTTCATAAAAAGACCACCTGTCGGGTTCGCCCATGAACGAGGTCAGTTTTTTCAGCAGGCTTTCTTCTTCTTTTTTACCAAAACAAGCCATGGCGGACGGCACCTTCGGCGGCGCCCACTGACTGGCTTCCTGGGTGCCGCCCCAGTCAAAGGCCATGCTCATGTTTTCAGACAGAATGGCTGCGCTCGACGCACCCAGCTGGTTGAACCAGTATAAAGAAACATTTGTCAGCATGAGATCCATCCCAATGGCATCTTCGGGCAGGTCTTTGTCATGGTCGGTCCATTCCTTATACTTTTCAACCATCCAGGCGAGCTGGCCTACCGGGCTGTCCGACAAGGCAATGCCGATCGTGTCAGGTCTGGTCGCCTGAATTTCGAGGTAGGCGGTACCCTCCTTTTTGTAGCGTTTCATGCGTTCGAGCACAGCCTTTTCCGCGTCCGTGAACGACGAATCGTCCGCAGGGAACATCCCTAACCCGGCGACGGCAAAAAAGTCCGAATTGATGTGTGTTCCTATGAGGTTATACGCAGCTACGCCCGACATAATTCCCGCGATGCCTGCGCCCATATCGCCGCCATGCACAGCGAATTTCTCGTAACCGAGCCTGTTCATCAAAGTGGCGAATGTCGTCGCGATCTTGAACATATTGTAACCCTGCACTTTGACGGGCACCGAAAACCCAAAGCCCGGAATGGAGGGGATAACCAGGTCAAATGCGATTTGTTCGGGATCCTCAGGATTTGTTAACGGCTCGATGATTCGTGTAAAGTCGGCGAATGATCCCGGCCAGCCGTGGATTAGCATTAAAGGCACCGCATTTGCCCTGGCCGACCTGATGTGCAGGTAGTGGATGTTCTGCCCTTCGATTTCGGTTATGAAATGCGGGTATTGATTCAAATGCGCTTCTTGTTGCTTCCAGTCGAACCGGTGCTGCCAATAGTCGGCAGCTTGTTTCAGGTAATCGACCGGAACACCCTTTTCCCATCCATTTTGAATAGCCGGGGTGGTCCAACGGGCATTGGCAAGTCTTTGTTTGAGGTAATCAACTTCCTGGGCAGAGATCTGAATTTTGAATGGCTGCATGACTGTCGAATTTTGAATGTGAAACTGATAACATGACAAAATTCGGCACCATGCGTCCGGCAGACGATAACAATTGTTAATAAACGCTACCGGCGGTTCCGGATGCGGCTCAACGACACGGAAGTAACGCCCAGGAAGGAGGCTATGTAATGCTGGGGAACCCTTTGAAGTATCTGCGGATATTGTTCCAGCAGCTCATGGTACCTTTCCTCAGGGCTGTTTTTAATCCTGGAAAGAAACAGTTTTTCAACGTACAGCAATCGCTGGTGCGTTTGCTCTTCCATTGCTTCGCGGATCAACGGCGAGCCCCCGATAATCTCAGAATAATCCTTTTTGGTGAGCGTGTGAAGCACGCATGGTTCGAGGCTTTCGATCGCATACAGGCTGGGCTGGCCGTAGCGGAAGCTTTCGGCCGAAGAAATGCCCTCTCCTTCAAAGAAAAATTGAAAAGTAATGTCTTTTCCGTCCTTGTTGAAAGAAAGCCGGAGGCAGCCCTTTTCGATAAAGTAGACCTTCCTGGCAACCTCTCCTTCTTCGAGCAGCACCGTTTTCGCCGGAATTTCCTCCCTCCTAAACAGATGACCGAATTTAGCCCACTCAGCCTGAATGTTTTGGTCCGCCATGAATTTCCTGATTTCCGGGCTAACGCTTGCCTGTGGCGCCGCCCATGAAAAGAATATCCCGATACCTGATTTCCGCAAGGGCATTCAGCTTCCATCTGACCAGCTGTTTTCGCCAGCCAATCGCCTTGTCAAGTTCGTGGCCATATTCGGCCATTACCTGTTTTTTAATCGCCTCGCGGAGACCACTCCGCTGAGCAGGACGTGGATTCAGGAAAAAACCATTGTTGTCGGGAAGCATATTGATCCGGATTTTGATTTAGGTTTCGTAAGATACGTTTTTACAAGTAATATTACAGCCTCCTCCCCTTTTATGGGATTGATAAACCGCATCTAACTTCATGGACCAAAAGACAATACGAATCAAAGACATTGCCCTTAAAGCCAAAGTATCCCCCGGCACGGTAGACCGCGTCATTCATAACCGCGGAAAAGTGGCGGAAAAAGTCAGGATCCGCATTCAGAAAATCATCGACGAGAGTAACTACGAGCCTAACCTGATGGCGCGCGCACTCGGCTCAAAAAAGCAGTACCGGTTTGCTGCGCTGATTCCGGATCATCAGGTCGATTCGTATTGGCTGGCTCCTAAAACGGGCATTGAAAAGGCCGTCGTTGAGCTGAAACAGTTCGGTGTTTCGGTGCGGCAATTCATTTTCAATCCCTACGATGCCAATGATTTTATCAAAAAGGCGGAGGAGCTGACGGCCACGCGTCCGGATGGTATTTTCCTCTCGCCGATCTTCTACCACGAGGTACTGCCCTTCCTCGCACAATGGCATGATACTTCGGTTCCCTTTGTGCTTTTCAACACGGAGATATCCGACCACGGGCCATTGAGCTACATTGGGCAGGATTCGTATCAGAGCGGCAAGCTCGCCGGCAAACTCATGCATTACGGCCAATCGGAGCCTTGTTCGATCCTGATCGTGCATATCGACGAGAAAATCGACAATGCGGCCCACTTGCTTAAAAAAGAGGAAGGCCTGCGCGACTATTTCAGCCAGCAGCAGGATGCTTTCGGCATTACTACGATCGAACTCGACAGTTCTGACACCGAAAGTTTCAACAACAGGCTCGCCGAAGCGGTCGATGGCATCGCCGATCTCCGGCATATTTTCGTCACGACTTCCAAAGCGCACCTGGTTGCGGCGGAGCTCGAACGGAGGCAGCTGGGCGATATCCGCATTATCGGCTACGACCTGGTACCCGCCAACCTGCATTACCTCGAAAAAGGCAGCATCGGTTTCCTGATCAACCAGAACCCGGAGCGGCAGGGCTACCTCGGTATCCGGCAACTGGCCGACTTCCTCGTGTTTCGTAAAGCCGTATCCAAAACGAAGTTCCTGCCGCTGGACATCATCACGCTCGAAAACCTCCGGTACTACCTGGAAGAAGACGTGAAGAATACGGCGGAAAAGCTCGTCTGACCGGCAGGCAGTACAAGCAGCCGGTTAATTTGTAACCGATAATTGCCCTTATGTAAATCAACAAAATTAAAATTTTATAAAAGTGTGTACGCACACACTTTTATTTGGTAGTTTCGTATTTATGAAACTGACCCTACCGCTTCTTTTCATCTCCCTGGTCTCGTTCCGCCCGTCCGTTGCGCAGGAACTTCCTTATGTTTCCGGCAGCAATTCATGGAACCCCGACTCGCTGGGGAACATCCGAGCCGTAGTAGATGTGAAGCAGAAAGCAGCCGCCGCAAGGGCGGTGATCGACTGGCGCCGCCGCGACGGGCATACCGACAGCGAGGTGATTGTGGTAGACAGCGCGACCAGCCGCCGGGTTTTGAATGTCAAAACAGATCATATCAGCCGCGAATCGGGCGAGATTATTTTCGAACCGGTATCGGGCGCGGGGACCTATTATGTTTACTATTTGCCTTACAAAGTCCAGGGGCGGGCCAATTACCCGACAGCTAACTACCTGAAACGAAGCAACACTGCCACCACGACCTGGCTGAGCAACCTCCAAAATGCGGCACCGGCAAAAGTGCGGCATATAGAAGCCGTCAACGAAATGAGCAGCCCCTACCCGATGGAGGTCATTGCGAAATCGGTGGAAATCAAAAAACTGGTGGCGGCAAATGCTTCGCGGAAGTACCTCGTGTTTCCCGAAGACCGGATGCACGCCATCCGCATGACCGACGACCTGCCGCAGCGATGGATCACGAAAGGCGCCAACCGTCCATTCCGTGACCAGGCCCATCCCGGTGAAAATTATACTTTTCAGCTTGGCGTATACCCTACATCGTTATCACTCGATAATGTGCGCATCCGCTTTTCCGACTTAAAGCACGGCAACGCGGCCATTATTCCTGCGAAAGCATTCTCCTGCCTCAATACCGACGGTACCGGCTGGGATGCGCAACCGGTCAAAAAGCAGGTAGCGGTCGCCAAAGGTAAAGTACAGGCGCTTTGGTGCCTGGCCGACATCCCCGCGAACATCCCTGCGGGCGCCTACACGGGCAAGGTTTACGTAACTGCCGCCAATGCCCCTGAAACGGCTATTGCTATTACCCTGCAAATCGGCGGCCCTGCGCTGGCCGACAAGGGGATCAGCGAGCCGCAAAAGCAGACCCGACTGGCGTGGCTCAATTCCACCATGGCGCAACAGAACGAGGTAATCAGCCCCTACCTGCCGTTGCAGCGGCAAGGCAATACGGTTTCGCTTTTGGGCCGCCGGTTTACCATTGGCAGCAGCGGGCTGCCGGAGCGCATTGAAACCTATTTTACACCGGAAATGACCGCCCTTTCGACCACGCCGAAAGATGTGTTGAAAGCGCCCTTCCGGTTTGTGGCGACGGCCAAAGGCGGAAGCATTGAAAAATGGGCAGACCAGGGCGTCCGCTTTACCGAACAAGCCCCTGGAACGGTGGCCTGGACGGCCTCGGGTACGTCCGCACACCTGCGTATGGACGTGAAGGGGCACATTGAGTTCGACGGTTTTGTAGCCTATGATGTCCAGGTAACGGCACTTTCGGACACCGAGCTGGACGACATTTACATGGATATTCCCATGAACCCCGATGCCGCCCGCTACATGATGGGGCTCAACCTCAAAGGCGGCAAACGCCCCGCTTCCTACGATTGGAAATGGGAAGTGGCTACCAAAAACCAGGATGGCGCGTGGATCGGCGACGTCAACGCCGGGCTCAACTTCTCCCTGCGCGACGAGCATTATGTGCGCCCGCTGAATACCAATTTCTACCTTCAAAAGCCCCTTCTGCTGCCCACTTCATGGGGCAATACCAGCAAAGGAGGCATCCGGATATCGGAACGTGACGGACAGGTGCTTGTCCGGAATTACAGCGGCGCCCGTACCATGAAAAAGGGGGAAAGCCTGCATTACAATTTTACGCTGCTCATTACGCCATTCCACGCGCTGGATACCGATGCGCAATGGAAAACACGGTTCTACCACCGTTACAACGATCCCGACTCGATTAAAGCCAAAGGTGCGACGATCGTCAATATCCACCACGCGACGCCTATTAACCCGTATATCAATTACCCGTTCATCGAGCATAAAGCCATGAAGGCGTATATCGACAAGGCCCATCAGGATGGTTTGCAGGTAAAGATCTACAATACCGTACGCGAGCTATCCAACAGCGCTTACGAACTCTTCCCGCTGCGAAGCCTCGGCCACGAGATCTTCTCGCCGGGCAAAGGATTGGGTTACGCCTGGTTGCAGGAGCATTTGGGCGACGATTACATTGCGGCCTGGTATGTACCTGAAATCAAGGATGCTGCGGTTGTCAACTCGGGTATGAGCCGCTGGCATAACTACTATGTGGAAGGCATGAACTGGCTGACGCAAAACGTGGGAATCGACGGCATTTATCTCGACGACGTAGCTTTCGACCGCACTACCATGAAGCGTGTCAAGCGCGTACTCACCCGCGACGGCCACCCGGGCTACATCGACCTTCATTCGGCCAACCAGTACAACAAGAACGACGGGTTCAACAACAGCGCGAACCTGTACATGGAGCATTTCCCCTACCTGAACAGGCTGTGGTTTGGTGAATACTTTGATTATGAGCAAAATAACCCGGATTTCTTCATGACCGAAGTTTCCGGCATCCCTTTCGGCCTGATGGGCGAAATGCTCGAAAACGGCGGTAACCCCTGGCGGGGCCTCATTTACGGTATGACCAACCGGATGCCCTGGAAAGAAGGCAGCGATGCGCGTGCGATCTGGAAAGTGTGGGATGCGTTCGGGATGCAGGGCAGCAAAATGCTGGGCTACTGGACCGATGCCAACCCGGTCAGAACCGACCATGCGCAGGTGCTTACCACCAGCTACGTGCAGGACAAGCGCGCGCTCATCTCCATTGCCAGCTGGGCAGAAGGCGACACCAGTTTCCACCTGAATATCGATTGGAAAAAACTGGGTATCGATCCGCAGAAAGCACAGATCACCGCGCCGGAGATCGTCAACTTCCAGCCGGCAGCCAATTTCACTGCTGCACAGTCTATTCCGGTTACAAAAGGCCAGGGTTGGTTACTGATTATATCGGAAAAGCCCTGATCAGTAAAATGAAGTACTTCATTTTTATTTTCCAGTAAAATTTTCTTTCAAATTGATAAAATGCAGGAATTTTAATTTTAGAGTGTGTGCGCACACATTTTGTTTTCTACATTTGTTTCAACCTATATTTCACTCTAAATGAGCGCATTTGACAGGAGCTACCAACCGGTAGTCGTTCCCGTCTGGAAGAGCTTTTATGTTAACCCCAAAAACCCAATTCCCTATGAAGTTAAAGGCTATACTGAGTTTCATTTTCGTTGCCCTGCTGGCTGTCGGCAGTAGCTTCGGTCAGACCGGCGAGATCCGCGTGTCGGGTACGGTGACCGACGCCAAGGGTGCCGAGATACCCGGTGCCAACGTATCGCTGGCGGGCACTACCACGGGTGTGATTACCGACACAGAGGGCAAGTTCTCCCTCGCCGTTCCCAATAGCCAATCGGTGCTGCGCATTTCGTTCATCGGCTACAAAACAGCCGAGATCACCGTGGGCAACCAGACGGTCTTCAAGGTTACCCTTGAAGAGGATTCCAAAACGCTCGATCAACTGGTGGTGGTAGGATATGGTACCCAGAAGAAGAAGGACCTCACCGGTGCCGTGAGCTCGATCGCCAGCGAAAGCCTCAACCTCGGTGGTGCCACTTCCAACGTGGCGCAGGCATTCCAGGGACGCGCGGCGGGTGTGCAGGTGAGCCAGTCGAACTCGGCGCCCGGCGGTACTACCGTGGTGCGCATCCGGGGTGGTAACTCCATTTCGTCTACCAACGAGCCTTTATATGTGGTTGATGGCTTCCCTTCCGAAACGGGAAAGGACATTAACCCCAACGATATCGAAGACATCCAGATCCTGAAAGACGCATCCGCAACCGCTATTTATGGTGCGCGTGGGGCCAACGGCGTCGTGATCATCACCACTAAAAGAGGAAAGGCCGGAAAGGCGCAGGTGGTTTTCGACAGCTATTACGGTGTGCAGAAAGTGAGCAGCAGCTACGAGAAGATGACCGGCCTGCAAGCCATGGAAATCACCAATGCCAAGAATGCCGAAAAAGGCCTGCCCGCATTGTACACGCCCACCGACCTGGCCAGCGGAATCAGCAACGACTGGTTCAAACTGGCTACCCGCAATGCGAGTGTGCAGAGTTACAGCCTTACCGCCAGCGGTGGCAATGACGATACCCGCGTGGCATTGTCGCTCAACTATTTCAACCAGGACGGTGCATTGAAAAACACCGACTATGACCGCTACTCGGTACGTCTGAATGCCGACAAGCAGTTTGGCAAGCGTTTCAAAATGGGTGCTAACATATACGGCGCGCATACTTTCTCACGCTTCAAGAACTACGACGGATCTATCGTTCCTTCCAATGTGATGTACGGCATTCTCTCGGCCTCGCCTGCCGTGCCTGCCTACAATGCGAACGGCAGTTTCGCCCGCTTCCAGGGCCGCGACAACCCGCTGGCCTGGCTGCTCGCTCCTACCAACGACAAGTTCGGCAACAAGGTTAACGTCAATGCATTTGCCGAATACATGATCACCGACGAGCTGACTTTCAAAGTGAATGCAGGAACGGAATACAATGGTTTCAAAGAAGGTACCTACCTCCCGCGCGACCTTGTGGACGGGGAGAAAGTGAAAGGCCGCGCTACGGTAAACGACAATGCGGCTTACCGGAACCTGGTAGAAGCTTATTTTACCTACATCAAAACCTTCGGCGAGCATTCGATCAATGCGGTAGCCGGTGTTTCGACCCAGGATGATAAAACCGAAGAGCATTACTCGGCTGTTCAGAATTTCAGCTCGGACGTGTTTTTATACAACAACCTGGGTGCGGGAACCGAACGCGTAACCTCTACCAGCTCGAAAGTCAATACCAAGATCGCATCGGCCTACGGCAGGATCAACTACGGCTTCAAAGACAAATACCTGGCCACATTCACGATCCGTCGCGACGGCTCGTCGCGCTTCGGGGAAAACAACCGCTACGGATATTTCCCGTCGGGATCACTTGCATGGCGCATCGGGGATGAGGAGTTTGTGAAAAGCCTCGACTTGTTCTCCGACCTGAAAGTACGCGCCAGCTATGGTGTTACCGGTAACGACCGTATCGGAGACTACGCCTATATGACCACCTTCTCGCCCGTGAATGTGACCCTCGACGGTGATAATTCCTATGGCGGTGTGGCAGCGACCCGCTTGCCTAACCCCGACCTGAAATGGGAAAGTACCGCACAGCTCGACCTCGGTGTGGACATGGCGTTCCTTGGCGGCCGCATTTCGGCGACATTCGATTACTACCACAAAAAGACCAACGACCTGCTGATGAATATCCCTATCGGCGACTGGCAGGGTTTCAGCAGCCAGATCGTGAATGCGGGTGCCATCCAGAACAAGGGTCTTGAACTTTCCCTTAATACGCAGAACATTTCCAAAGGCAGCTTCCGCTGGAAAACCGCATTGAACATTGCCTATAACAAGCAGAAGATCCTCGACCTCGGCGGACGTCCGTACATTATCACTACCACTGCCAACCCTTACGGCGGCCGTGCGGTGGATTTCACCAAGCTGGAACCGGGCCGCGAGCTCAGCAGCTTCTTCGGGTATCAGTATGCAGGCGTGATCAAAACCGGCGAAAGTTATGCGCCGCAGCCCAATGCACCGGCAGGAAGCCCCAAATATGTGGATGTGAACGGCGACAACGTGATCAACGCCAACGACCGCACCTTCCTGGGCCATGCCAACCCGCATTATACTTTCGGGATCGGCAACGAGTTCAGATACAAGAACTTCGATTTGAATATCTTCATGCAGGGTGCATTGGATTACAGCCTGTACAATGCGAATGCGCTGATCCTCGAATCGGGCTTCGGTACTTCGGCACTGAACCGCTGGACGCCTAACAACCAGAACACCGATATTCCACAGGATGGCTACGCTACCACTTCTTATGGTGGTTATATCAACTCCCGCTTCATCGAGGACGCTTCTTACCTGCGCTGCAAGATGATCACGCTGGGCTACGAGCTTCCATTTGGGCAGGCTAGCCGGGTGAAAGTGAGGCTGTACGGCACGGTGCAAAACCTGTTCACGATCACCGGCTACACCGGTACCGATCCTGAGGTGAACACCAAAGCGGCCAACAGCGGCAGCTCGGCCAGCAGCATCAACCTCGCGTCGGGTCTGGATTACACCGCGTTCCCGTCCTACCGTTCCTATACCCTTGGCTTAAAAATCAATTTCTAATAGCATCAAAATGAAATACATCTCAATTCTGTCACTGATGATGTTGTTCGTGGCGGTTTCCTGCGAAAGCCTGATCGAACCGAAAGTTTACAGCATCCTGACCGACGCCAATGCATTCCAGTCGAAAGACGATGCCATTGCCGCCGTGAATGCAGCCTATTCCCGACTGAAACAACCCAGCGGAAGCAACGACTCGTGGATGTATTACGCGGGTTTCCAGGTAACCATCACCGACCTGACCACCGATGCCGGCCATGCCAAATCGGGCGGGGACGTGGGACTCATGTCCGACGCCAACTGGGGACCTAGCAATACCTACCTCGCCTATGCGTGGCAGCACCAGTACAAGCTGGTTTCGGATGTGAACAATGCATTGTATTACATTCCCAAAATCAAAGCGCTGACCGATGAGGAGCAAGCGCAGTTTGCAGGCGAGCTGAAATTCCTCCGTGCGCTGGGGTATTACGACCTTACCAATGCATTTGGCCCGGTACCTTTGATGACCGAAGATTCGGTGGCCAAAAACATCCAGAACCCGGATTATGAAGCGAAAACACCTGTTACCCAGGTAGCGGACATCAATGCGAAGATCATCAGCGACCTGGAATATGCCGCGCAGAACCTGCCATTGAACTACACCAGCAGCAAAATCTACAAAACCAACGACGTTGGCCGAGCTACCAAAGGCTCCGCACTCGCATTGCTTTGCAAGCTTTACATGCGGGAGAAAAACTGGCAGAAAGTCGTGGAGATCAGCCAGCAGATCACCGATCTGAAACAATACCAGCTGTACCCGTCCTACTCGGAACTGTTTGCGGAAAGCAATAAATGGTGCTCCGAAAACATTTTCAGCGCATTGTCCAACAACCTCGTGGATGCCACCGAAATGATGAACCACTTCGGGCCGATCAACCACAAGGAGGTGACCGACCGCTGGCAGTATTTCGGGATCCCGTGGCGGTTCTGGAATACGTTCGAGAAGAATGACGAGCGTCGTGAAATGTTCTTCTACGACTACATCGGTACCGACGGCCTTCGCTACGTGCAGCCACCGGCCGGGGCCGTGAACCCGCCCGCAGGTTACTATTACCTGCCCGACGTCGCCTCGAAGAAATACGCCGACCCGAAAGGCTCTACGACCTACCTCGACGGCCACGTATTCCCGATCATCCGTTACGCCGATATCCTGCTCAGCCGTGCCGAAGCGTTGAACGAGCTCACAGGCCCGAATGCGGAAAGCATCCAGCTGATCAACCAGGTAAAAAGCCGCTCGAAAGCCACATTACTGGGCACGGCAGGCACATTCACCAAAGAAACCCTGCGCGACGCGATCCTGCAAGAGCGCGGATGGGAGTTCTTCTTCGAATGCAAACGCCGCGAGGACCTGATCCGGATGGACAAATACCAGAGCATGGTGAATACTTACCTGAGCGCCATCGGCAAAACACCTCGTATCGATATTAACAAGCACAGATATTTCCCGTACCCACAGGCACAGGTAGACATTAACCCTAACCTTTCGAATACCGGCAGATAACCGTCGGGCAAACATGCAGCCAGGCAGTACGCATTTTCGCGTATTGCCTGCTGCCATTTCAGGGCCGGTTTTGAATTATATTTACAAATCCATTACATCCAGTTCCTATGCAACGTATCCTCCTCGCATTTGCTATCCTGATCACCGGTCTGACGTTCGTTGGCTGCAATGGCACGGGTATCGAAACGATCAGCCTCAGCGCGCCGGGCAGGAACACGCTGAAAGTGAGGATAGACGTAAAAACCACCGACCCGTGCACAGTCCGCATCGAGTACTGGCAGAAGGCCGACTCGCTGCACAAGTTCACGACCACTTCGTCGCCCGCAGGTACCGACCACGCATTGGTACTGACGAATCTGCGGCCCAAATCGCAATACCTTTACCATATTATTTCCTCGGAAGGTGGTAAGGAAACCACCAGCAAGGTTTACGATTTCCGGACGTCGGGCTACCCGATGTGGATCCAGGATTTTTTCCAGACCATTGCGCCCGACTCGACCATCGTTCCGGACGCATTCAAAAAAGGCTTTATCCTCTTCTCTCGCCGCGAAACGCCGGGGATTATTTTCCTGCTGGATCATAAAGGCGATATCCGCTGGTATCATCAGGTGAATGGCACCGGCTTCAAAACCACACATTTCACACGCAACAAAACCATCCTGTCCATTCTCGGGACAGAAGAGTACCCCACCAGCTACGGCAACGAAATCCTGGAAGTATCGCTCACCGGCGATACGCTGCTGCACCTGAAAAAAGGTGAGAGTGATTTCAAAGAGACGATCCACCACGAGATTATCCTCAACGACCGCAGCGAGATCGTGACATTGAATGTGCAAACCCGCATCATGGACCTCAGCTCCGTGGGCGGCACAAAGCAGGATACGGTCAAAAGCGACGGCATTCTGGTGCTCGACCGCAAGGGGAAGAAAGTATGGGGCTGGTCGGTATTCGATGCGCTCGACCCGCTGAAAGACCCCAAAATCATGCAAGAGAAAAAAGACTGGATGCATGCCAACAGTGTAAGTTTCGACCGTGACGGGAATTACCTGATGTCATTTTACAACAACGGGCAAATCTGGAAAATCGACTCCAAAACCGGCAAGGTACTCTGGAAATTCGGCCGGGGTGGCGATTTCAAAATGCCTGCCGAAGGCGTTTTCGACCAGGGTCATGCCGTTCACCGCAATGCCCAGGGCGACCTGATGCTGTTCGACAACGGTACCAGCAAGGAAACGACCCGCACGCTCACATTCGGGCTGGACGAGTCAGCCAAAACTTCCGTTTTGAAACACCATATTACATTACCCAAGGAGTTTTACACCGCGCGCATGGGCAGCGCCTACCTGGTAGGGCCCGATGCCGTGCTGCATTGCAGTTCCAAAACCAACAGCATTGTCCTCACCAACCTCGACGGACGTTTCCTGTGGGCGCTCAAAAGCAGGATTATGCCTTACCGCGCCGAGTTTGTTCCACAAGAGCAGGTTGCCCCCTACCTGGTAAACTGACGCGCGATGCAACCGGTACCCGTCTATCTTTTCCTGACTTTCCTGAAAATCGGCGCCACGTCGTGGGGCGGCTTCATGTCGCTAATTTCGATGATTCAGAAAAAGGTCGTTGAAAAGGACCGTATGCTCGACAATGCGAAGGTTATGGAGGGAATTTCGCTCGCATCAGTACTGCCTGGGCCGATGGCCGTGAATGTGGTTTCCTATGTGGGTTACCAGCTCGGCGGGTGGAAAGGCGCATTCGTCAGCGTTGCCGCGGTAATCCTGCCCTCGTTCGTGTTAATGCTCGCCCTTTCGCATTTCTACTTTCAATATGGCGATGTACCGGCGATGAGCCATTTCTTTGCGGGAATATTGCCTGCGGTCGCCGCCATTATCATCAGCGTGGCGATCAGTATGGGCCGTAAGAATATTTCGGATGTTCCGCAAATACTTATTGCACTCGCTTCCTGCATGGTGGTGTTTGTTTCAAAATCCTATTTCACCACCCTGGCTGTGCTGCTCGTAAGTGCATGGGCAGGTTATTTTATTTATTTCGGAAAGACAAACTCCCCCGCTGCAACTGAATCCACTCCGGGGAAATTCAAAATACCCTATCCATTGCTCGCAATCCTGACCCTGGGCATTGTGCTGGTGGCCTGGCCGCAAAGCAACCCGCTGGCCGCATTGCACCGGACTATCCTGCTGACATTCTCCGGCATGAGCCTTACCCAATTCGGCGGCGGCTACGTGATCATCCCGGCCATGCAGAAGATCATCGTCGACGGCCACCGCTGGCTTTCTGACCGGGCTTTTGCCGACGCCATCGCAATGGGGCAAGTCACGCCCGGGCCGATTTTTATCAGCGCCACCTTCATCGGCTATAAACTGGCCGGCTTCTGGGGTGCATTGAACGCCACCATCGCCATTTTCACCCCGACGGCCATTCTGACCGTCATAGCAGCCCGTTTTTTCAATAAAATCTCCCAATCGGAGGTGGTCATTGCGGTATTTAAAGGCCTGCGACCGGCCATTATCGGGATGATCGTGTCCGCGGGCATCTCCATTTTGTTGGGCGATGGCATAACCTTGTTTTCTGCGGCTGTGTTTGCTGCGGCACTCGGCGCCACGATTTATTTCAAAACCGACCCGGCATTGGTGGTACCGGCTGCCGGCATTCTTGGATTACTTATATTGTAAGTCATGGTATTTATCCCTGTTCAAATCATCGGCACCCAGCGAAGCGGCTCCAATTTGCTGCGGCTCATGCTTAATCAGTTACCCGAAGTATCGGCCCCACACCCGCCGCATATTCTCGAAAGGCTGATGCCGCTCCTGCCCGCTTATGGCGATCTGGCCATTGAAAGCCAGTTCGACCAGCTGATCGAGGATGTGTGCACGCTCGTGGAAACCAACCCGGTACCCTGGGCCGGCCTTACCCTCGACCGCCCGGCTGTCCGGCAGCGGTGCGACGCGCCTACCCTGCCCGAAATTGCCAAAGCGGTGTATGAGCTGAAAGCCGATGCCGACGGCGCGCGGATCTGGACGTGCAAAAGCATGGCTAACATCCATTATGCCGCCGAACTCGAACAGTACAGCACGCCGCCCCGCTACATCCACCTCTTCCGCGACGGACGTGATGTAGCGCTTTCTTTCAAAAAGGCCATTGTAGGTGAAAAACACAGCTATCACCTGGCCCAACAATGGAAGAGCGAGCAGGAGGCATCCATCGCATTGTATGAAAACCTCGACTCCGGGCGCGTGCTCCGTGTGCGCTACGAGGATTTATTAAAAGACCCTGAAACCGAACTGAAACGCATTTGTTCGTTCATCGGAGCAGAATATTCGGCAACGGCATTGGCCTATCATGAGTCGGCCGAGTCGCGGGAGACCGCCAATTCGGGGTTAATGTGGCAGAATGTGGTCAAACCCGTCCTAACCGACAACCACCGCAAGTTCCTGACCGGGCTTTCGGAAGCCGACGTCCGCATTTTCGAGCGCGTAGCAGGCGATACCCTCGAAAAACTGGATTACGAACTCGTTTATGAAAAAGACGGCACGCCATTTTCAGCGGAGGAAATCGCCGATTTCTCGCAGGTCAACCAGGAGTTGAAACAAGAATTCAGGAGCAAACTGAGGCCGGAAGACCTTGAAAAAAGACGCCCGCAGGAGCAACTCCTCAAAGCGATTGCCGGCCGGTTGCCTCTTATCCCTCATTGAAAATTATGCAGATAGACATCAACATACTACCCGCCATAGCCCGCGAAGCCGGGAATGCGATTATGGGCATCTACAACGATCCCACCCGATCGGGCGAGGTGGAAAACAAAGCCGACGACTCGCCGCTCACGCTTGCCGACAAAGCCTCGCACGAAGTGATCGTAGCCGCGTTGGCCAAACATTTTCCGGGCATACCTGTACTCTCCGAAGAAGGCCGTAACATTCCTTTTGAGGAAAGAAAAAACTGGCATACCTACTGGTGCGTGGATCCGCTCGACGGCACCAAGGAGTTTGTGAAACGAAACGGCGAGTTCACGGTCAATATCGCGCTCATACGCGACCGCACACCTGTGATGGGCGTTATACACGTACCCGTAACGGGCGTGACCTATTATGCCGACCAGGCGGGCGGCGCGTGGAAAACCGACGCCGCGGGTAGTGCCGTCAGACTTCAAACGAGCCATGCCGATGCCGGCTGGACCGCGGTAGGCAGCCGCTCGCACGGGAGCCCCGAGGAAGCCGCGGTACTGGCCCGGTACCCCGTCACGAACCAGGTGTCGGTGGGAAGTTCCATCAAATTCTGCTTCGTTGCCGAAGGCCTCGCGCACATTTATTTTCGCCAGGGACCGACCATGGAATGGGACACCGCCGCCGGACAAGCTATTCTCGAATGCAGTGGCGGCAAAATGACCACCGCTTCGGGTGAGCCGTTTTTGTACAACAAAGAATCACTGCTGAACGGCAGTTTCCTGTGCCTGTGCCGATGAAAGCGCATCAAAAAGGGATGGTAGTGTGGCTGCTGGGGCATTCGGGGGCAGGTAAAAGCACCCTCGCCCAAATGCTTGCCCACCGGCTCGAAACGGACGGCTACCGTACGCTCCCGCTCGACGGCGACGTGGTGCGGGCGGGTATGAACAGCGACCTGGGCTTTTCCGATGCCGACCGCCTCGAGAATATCCGGCGCGTGGCGGAGCTCTGCAAAATACTGCTCGAAAAAGACCTCATTGTGATTTGCTCCTTCATTACACCCATGCAATCGCACCGCGACTTGCTGCGAAAAACCCTCGGCGACCGTTACCTCGAAATATACCTGGAATGCCCGATTGCCATTTGCGAGCAGCGCGACGTGAAGGGCCTCTACCGAAAGGCCCGGAACCACGAAATCGAAAATTTTACGGGTATCGGATCCGGCTTCGACGTGCCAACGCAGCCGGATCTCACGATACCGACTGCGTTATGGCAAGCCGACGAATGCGCAGAGGCTGTGTACCGGCTGACGATCGGTGCGATGCCTGGTGGCGGCATTTAATTCTTCCTAGTAGTAAACGTCGTAAAAATTGTGTCCCATGGCCAGTCCGCCTATGTTATTGTATCTGAAACGGGCCGATTGAAATTGACCGGTAATGGCGTCGATCTTGTAAAACCTTGTCATGCCGTCCACTTTTAGCAAAGCATAGGCGTATTCATTGTACCCGCCGAAATCAAAACCATTCACCTTGTCGATCTTCCCGGCAATATCCAGTTTGCCTTCTTTCGTCAGGTTGTTGGTGCCGGACACTTGCCGCAGGATCACATTGGTTTCCCGGTCTATGCCGAACAGGAAGGTGTAACCATAAGGTAGTTCGAGGCCTGGCTGGCTGTTCGAGTACGCGATTGCGTCGAGGCCCTTCTCCTTTCCGGCAGGATAATAGAGCGGCGGAAGCTGGATCACTCTGCCTCTCTCCACATCGATGCTAATGAACAAGCCGCTGGTCGTTATCACCCTCATTTCATTTGTAAGAGGTTCAAAACTGATTCCAAAGCCAGGGTCCGCACTGAGGTTAAGCGGCAAATCGAGCTTGCACGACATTTTCGCTTCGCTGGTCCCGGGGTCGATCTGGTACACCTTGCTATCGGTCGCGAGGGCATACAATTTCGCCAATGGAGCGATGGAGAAATCTATACCCAGCAGCTTTACACCGTCCGGAAGCCCTTTGATCCGGGTTTCACGAATATCCCCGTCTTCATCGATCGAACCGACCGGATTGAAAGTCAGCAGCGTATTGCCGTCATTGATCGCGTAGGCGACGTTGGCGGGAATCGTAATCCCTATGATCTTTCGTTTGGGCAAATCCCCAATCCGCTGCAACCTGCCTGTTTTCAGATTGACATAATCGAGTTCCCATTTACCGCCATAGCGAATGGATGCAATCCCGAATTGCTCACCAAACCGCGTGGTCGTCGAAATGTCAAACCCGCCGACCTCTTCCACGTCGATACCGAAATGGCCGACCGTCGTAATGCTGCCTGCCTCCGGGTTTTCATATCTGACGAGTTTGTCGGCATGGCTATCCAATCCGAAAAGCGTCGTGCTTGTCGCGCCCGGGTAATTATTGCTGTATGCTACCGCTCCGACGTCCGGGGTGGAAACCCCTTTTCCCTCCTGCTGCCCATCTTCCAGGCGCAGCAGCACATTATCGCCTTTGGCCGTCACGATTCGCATACGGTCGCGCACGGGATCAATGTCAAAACCAATGGTTGTATTCAAATCCGTTTTAATTCCTAGCTTGTGGAGGATGAAAACGGGCCGGGTTACGCGATAGCCCGTCGTGTTCACGGAATAGACCGTCCGGAAATTACTGATCGCGAAAATTTCGCCCGTCGTCGGCCGGGAATCAATCCCAATGATTTTCTCGCCCGGGTCCCGCGTTTCCAGTTTGATGGAATCAATGATAGTTCCCGGCTTCCTGACATCCATCCGGTACACCGTGTTGTTCTCATTCAACGCATACACAATCTTGCCGGGCAATTCATAGTCACTCGGGTCGGCCGGCACCCGATGGTCCTCACAAGCCTGCGCCAACAGGCCTAGCAGCACTAATTTGGAAATGCGTAAGGAGGCTCTTCCGGCAGGTACACCATGCAGCCACCTTAGTACCAGCCGCATGCTCTGATTTCTTTTCATGGACAATTGTTTTAAGTGAATTCCTGCTCCGGGCAGTCCGGAACAGGATCACAAAACTATTGGCCGTGATGGGGCGAAGGCTATGACGGATGTTGCAAAATCGGATAGGAAAGTTGCGAAACGGGCTAAAAATCACGTATTGGCGTACTCGCTCGGCGACACGCCGTATTTTTTGCGAAATCGTTTGGCAAAGTAAGATTGCTCGTTGAATCCGACCGAATAGCTGATCTGAGTGAGGGAATCGGCCCGGGAACGGATCAGGATGGCGGCACGCTGCAGGCGGATGTCGTTGATCAGCTCATTGGGTGAAATATCGAACAGCGCTTTCACCTTGCGGAACAACTGCGTGCGGCTGAGGCACATTTCCCCGGCCAGCTGCTCCACGCTGAACGACGCATTGCTCATATTGGCCTCAATGGCAGCGCGCAGGTTCGCTACGAACTTGTCGTCGGCCGACGGAACCCGCTCTTCCGCAGGACCGTTCATGATTTCCTTGCGGTACTTGGCAGCCAGGTTCTTGCGCAGGGATATGAGGTTGCTCACGCGCACGCGCAGCTCGTCCGTGGAAAAAGGCTTAGCCAGGTAATCGTCGGCGCCTGTACGCAACCCATCCATGCGCGAGTCCTGGTCCGACTTCGCCGTCAGCAGCAGCACCGGAATATGGCTGGTGAGCTCATTCTCGCGGATATGGCGGGTGAGGTCGATTCCATCCATTTCCGGCATCATTACGTCGGATATGATGATGTCGGGCATCATTTCAATGGCCGTTTTCAGGCCATCGGCCCCATCGGTCGCGGTAATCACCCTGAACTGGTCGTGAAAGACATGGGCAATAAAATGCCGCAGCTCCTGGTTGTCCTCCACAATCAGCATACAGTCTTCCGCCTGGTTATTGGGCTCCATTTTGGTGGTAATGGGATGGGCTGCGCCGGACTTTTTTAACGCAGCCGGCGCGCCTTCCGCTACTACTATTTCCGCGAAATCCAGTTTCTCTTTCGTCACCGGCAAGGCTATTTCAACAACAGTACCTTCTCCCGGCCGACTCGTCAGACCGAGCTTCCCGCGATACAGCTTGACCAGCTCGCTCACCATCGCCAACCCGAGCCCCGTGCCGGGCTGGCCGTCGTCCACCGTTCGCCGTACCTGGTAAAAGGGTGAGAAAACATGCGGCAAATCCTCCTGTGATATGCCCGCACCCGTGTCCGCGAGGGTGATCTGCAACTCGGAATGATCACCACTGGTACGCAGCGACAGCGTCACATTTCCGCCCGCTTCCGTAAATTTGAATGCATTGGAAAGGATATTGTTCATGATTTTTTCCAGCTTGTCCCGATCGAACCAGGCCTCGGACCGGGGCAGGTCGAAATGCGTGACGAACGCAATTTTTTTAGCCTCCGCGAGTGAATCGAATGACGTGGCCAGTATACGAAGCCATTCCTGCAAGTCGCCATGCGCTATTTGCAGGGTCATTTTGCCCGCTTCCAGTTTGGATAGGTCCAGCAGCTGATTCACCAGATCGAGCAAGCGGTTGGCGTTCCGTTTGACCAGGTTCAGGTTTTTATGGTCGTTACCGGATGGCTTACCCGAACGCAGCATTTCCTCTACCGGCGCCAGGATCAGCGAAAGCGGTGTGCGGAATTCATGGGAGATATTGGCAAAAAAGCGGGATTTGAGCAGATCCGTCTCTTCCAGCTGCCTGATCAGCGTTTTTTGAACATCCAGCAACTGCCTCGACTTGCGGTTACGCGATTGCTGTAAATAGTAAATGATCACCGTTGCCACGGAAAGTAACAGCGAACCAATGATCCAGAAGTTCTTGGAAGCGATTTGCAGCCGCTTTTCCTGTTCCAGCAGCTGTATTTTCTGCTCCTTCTTCGCCGATTTGAACTGCTCTTCCAGCCGGACAATCTGCTTGCTTTTCTCCTCGTTCAGCAGCGTATTCCTGAGATTGTAATATTCATCTATATATTGCCTGACTTTCGGAAAGTCATTCTGCTTCATGCTCAGCTCCACGAGTTTGAGATACACCTTTTGCGTGCCGTTTTTAATGCCGCTTTCCTGGTTGATTTTAAGCGATTGATGCAGGTATGCCTCCGATTCCCGGTACCGGCCCGTTTTGGTATACAATTGGCCGAGATTAGCCAGTATCGAAGCTTCCGCATACCGGTTGCCGCTTTTCCTGGCGGCTACCAACGCCTCGTCGAAATACTTTTCCTGCAATGTGGTGTTGTTGAAATAGCTGCCGTATGACGCCCCGATATTGGAAAGGATAACCGGCAGGTAAAATGGCATGGAATGCTCCCGTGCGATCGCGAGGCTTTGAAAAAACCTTTTCAGCCCCTCTTTATGCTTCTTTCGCCGCAGTTCAATGTCCCCCAGGCCGTTCAGCGCCCTCGCCTGCAAGCCATAGTCGTGGGAAATCTCCGCATATTTTATTGCTTTGGTATAATACCCTTCTGCCTGCGAAAGGTCGTCGAGGTCGGTGTAAATCACGCCGAGGGTCCGGTTACTTTCTGCCACCAGGCCTGTAAATCCATATTTCTCGGCAATGGCTTCCGCGCTCAACGCGTGCCTGATCGCGGCCTCATTCTGCCCGGTCATTTGATAATTCATGGCCAGCCATATCTGCGCGGATGCGATCCCTTTATGAAAAGATAGTTTTTGGGCCAGTCTCAATGCTGCCTCGCCGTTGCTCTGCGCCTGGTTCTGATCCACGCCAAAATAATAGCGACTCAACCGGATGTATATATTCACCCGCACCGTGTCCTCTGCCCGGTGCAGGCTCAGCTCGTGTTTCAGACTGTCGGCTATCGATTTTTGGGCCAATGCATTGCCGGCAAACCAGCACCCCGGCAACATCAGCAGCGCGAGGACGCCGTATTTCTTTTTGAAAAAACTAAAAATCAACCAACACATCATACGGGATCTGATTTGGATAATAGCACCCCGGAAAAACCAGGGTAAAAGAGTCTTTTACCAGCAGGATATTCCCCGATTGCAGCAGCAAGATCAGTGTGCGTAAGTGACGAAAAGAAACAGGGATCGGAATGCGGGTTATCCAGCGCAGGATTTCCGGCAAAATAATGGAAGTTAGCGCAACACGCCAAACCAGAAAGAATGCTTCACCCAACGCCGCCCTGCCCAACCTACCCCCATTTAAGTAACTTACAATTAAAGGTTTAGGAATATCAGTTCATACTGGCGCACAAATGATGCATGCAACAAATTTACCTCTGAATGCATCAAAAGTCGGGGTGAAAGGCGGCCAAAAGCATGAGTTTTGCGAATCGTTAAAGACACCATTTAACCATTAGCCATGAAAACAATTATCTGTTCATTACTCGCCCGCATGCTCTTTAACCAACCCAACTTTGATTTCCTGGAATACACGGGACTCGATTTCGATCCCGCCGAAGAAGGCCATGACGATCCCGTCCCGGAAACGACGGCGGTTATGGCTGATGAGTGATGTTAATAAAGCATTTGAAATGATGTTTCCCATCCTCATACAACCATCCCCTATTGCCGGCGCCTCTTTGGTACGAAAGCTGATCGAAATCCAATCCGTAACTTTACCGTCCATGAGGCTGCTGTTTTTTGTACTGTTTTTAGGCATTTTCCGCATTTCCAATGCACAGGATTCTATCCGGGTGACCTTCGCCGAGGAAGAATCCCAGGAAACATTTGTGAAGCAGCGGTTTGTAGACCGGTATGAGAATGTATTCATGACCAAGGTACCGACGCGCCATATGCTGAAACTGGGGCTTGCATTTACCCCCAACTACATTTTCAGCGTTGAAAACACCGCCAACAATACCACGCCGGTCGAGCTCGGATATGAGTACAAGGTGCTGCCGTCATGGTCGGTAGGTGCCGATATGGGCGTCAGCGGAGGATGGGGTGATAATGCCGGATTGGAAGGACTGATCTCAGGAAAAATTTACGCCCGGTGGTACTACGATATGCGCCGGCGGATAAAGGAAGGGACCGGGAGCAACAACTTCACGGGGAATTTTCTGGCCGTAGTCGGCGAGCGGCAATGGGGCAAGGAGGTGGTGAATAACCAGCTGAAAAGACTCGGGTTGGAGTTCGGCCTGCAACGGCGCTTTCTGAACCGGGGCCGGCTCGAACTGGGCATCGGGCTCTATTACCAGGATTTCCGGCGAGACGATTCCCCCCTGTTGGTGGCTTATGAGTTTGGCAAGTCCTCCCGCATCGCCATCGCTTCCCGCACGAGCATGGGACTCGCTTTCGGAGATTGGAAAAGGCAGAAAAACCAGCCCTTTTGCGAGGTATTGCGCTGCGACGATTTTGTACAACAACTCTGGAAGCTACAATGGCCCACCGTTTATATTTCACCCGATTACTCCAACGGAAGCATTGGCCTCGCTTATGAGCGGAAGTTGAAAAGTAGCCCATTCTCCCTGAACACGCAGTTTTCAGTGAATTACATGCGCATTGTATCGAGAGATTATCCGACACCCGGGGCCAGGCTTACGTCGAACGACTATCAGCTGCAATCGACTTTGCATTTACGCTATTATACCGACCAGAAAAAGGCCATACGGCAAGGTACGGGCGGAAATAACCTGTCGGGCCTCTACGTTGCCCCTTACTTCCACCATCTCTTCTATCACAGCGAAACCTATTTCGGCGAGGGGAAAAGCAAGCGCCATTTGGGACTGGGTGCCGCCGGCGGTTTCCAACAGGTTGTGTTTGGTAGTGCGTTCATCGACGTATCCGCCGGGCTCAGTCATAATCTGCTGAAAATCACCGAAAACTCGCGCCGCTATCTGGGTTACTTCCGCATGGGTTTCGGGCTTGTGTTATAGGGATGGGCCCCAGGTGAGCCACCCTATCTGATCGCGGCGATGCCGGGAGCGACTTTCGGAAATTTCTCGAACACCCTCGAATCGTGGCCCGGCAGGATGTATTTCGGATCGCTTACCAGGGTTTTCATGCGCTTAATGGCGTCGACATAACCCTCCGGATCGGTTGTACCGCCCGGTGAAGGAGGCGTCAGGTGATCGAGGCTGTAATAAATCCAGATGTTGTCCGAAGCAATCACGACTTTCTCCTTACCATTGCTGACCATCACGTACTGCGAGTCATAGGTATGTTTCGAGCCAGTAAAAACGGTCACGCCCGGCAGTATCTCCTTATTATCCCCGGCGATCAGACTTAGCCGCCCCGCCAGGTTGAGGTCTATCACCATCCGGACGTCGCTTTGGGCAAACCCGCCCTTGCGGCCATCCTTTTGCCAGGCAGTTCCCACGAATCCCTCAAAATCGTCCTTTTGCATCCACAGCGTGGCATTCGGGAACAGTGCCGCGCCGCCGAGGTGGTCCCAATGCGGATGAGATAGAATAATATCGCTTACGTCCCCCGGCTTCACGCCCATTTTCAACAATGCCGAATCGGGCCGGATATAGCCGGCGATTTTGAAAAACTCCTCCTCTTTAACCTTTTCGGGCATGAACCCGGCATCCACGAGGATGTTCCGGCCATTCTTGCCCTTTAACAACCAAAACATAAAACTGATCGGGACCGGCACATCCTTCCCGCCTCCGCTGGCCCATTCGGCTTCGTAAAACTGCTTGTCGGTGCCGGCGAATTTGATCGCAAATACTTCATAGGTATCGGATTGCGCCTGAATTAAAAGGGGAAAGCATATTAAAAAAGCGACTGTCGCGATGACGAGTGACTTCATTGATCCAATAATTCGGTTCATGGCTGGGATATGTTAAAGAAAAAACGATGTGCGCGGCTGATCTAAACCAAGGCAGCAGCAAGCAGGTAATTTGCGCAAAAACAGCCAAAATTAAAAACCTGCAAGAACGACCGGATAATAGATTAACGAGGCCGGTAAAGGTATAATCCGATAACGTATAGCCTTTATCGATATAGTGCCTTACAGGCAAAACAAGGTTACTGATAATTGCACCCATTCTATCTAACCTATGAAAAGAACAGCTACTCTCGTGTGCCTCCTGGCACTGTTTGCCCTATCGGCTCATGCGCAAATAATTTTTCAGGAAGACTTCGACGGCATTGGCGGACCAACTGCCGGTGGAGCCGGTACTTACACCTTTCCGACCGGATGGTTGTTACGCAATGTCGACAACCGCACCCCGACCGGTTCGGTGGCCTATGTGAATGAAGCCTGGGAACGGCGCGAGGATTTTTCCTTCAATGTCGCGGATTCGGCGGCGTTCAGTACGTCGTGGTACGCTCCGGCAGGCTCTGCAGACGACTGGATGTGGACACCTCCCATCGCTATTCCGGCCGTCGACGGACTAATGCGCCTTTCCTGGAATGCCGTAGCCTATGACCCGGCCTACCCCGACGGATATGAAGTCCGCGTCATGGCCGAACCGAATGTTCCCACAGGCGGCACTGGCGTGATGGGCAACCAGGTAAGTGCTTCAACCGTGGTCTTCTCGACTGCCGCCGAGGGCTCCGCCTGGACAAGACGCGAGGTCAATCTTTCTGCATATGCCGGTCAGACGGTCCGCGTCGCTTTCAGGAATGTTTCGAACGACAAGTTTTTGCTTCTCATTGATGATGTAATGCTGGAAAGGGTGCTGGATTTTGACGCAGCCCTGGTCAATCCCTCCAAAACAATATTTCCCAAAGTACCCGTCAGCCAGAACTTGCCCCATTCATTCTTTGGCCGGATCAACAATCAGGGAGCGAATACGCTGAGCGGGGCTTATATCAAAGCGACTGTGTTTGACAGTGCCGACCAGGAAGTATTCTCAACACAAAGCACTCCGGTCAATGTGCCGTTCCTGGCAACCAGTGACACATTGTGGACGGCCACTTCGTTTGTAGCGGAAGTGCCTGGGAAATATACCGTCCGTATCGAAACCGTGCTACCCGGCGTTACAGATCAGCGGCCATCAAACGATGCATACATCGATTCAGTGGAAATCACCCAGACGGTATTTGCACGCGACAATGGGATAGTTACCGGCGTACTCGGCATTGGCAGCACTACGCCCGGTTACCTGGGAACCATTTATCCGATTCATTCCGCCACCGAACTCGCCTCACTTTCGGCCTACCTCGTCGGCACCGTCCAACCGGGTAATACCATGCGCATCGGGGCCACTGTGATGAAGTTTCAAAACGGAACGCCGGGTACTGTGCTCTTCGACGCCCCGGCACGCACCCTGACCAGCACGGATGCTTTGAAATGGCACGATTTCAAGGTTAGCCCTACATTAAACCTGCTCCCTGGCGACACGATATTTGTCAGCTTAAAAGAGATAGACAGCACATTGGCTATCGGCCAGGCATCGGGTATTTTCATCCCGCGTACCAACTTCGTGGACTGGCCGACCAACCCGGTCCCCGGTTGGGGCGCCGTAGAGGCATATGGCCCGTCATTTGCGAAGCAATTCATGATCCGGGCCAATTTCGAATGCATTACAGACCCTGCCGCCACTTCCGTAGCTTCGGGCAACACCACCGTAACTTCCTTCCAGCCCCACAGCGATACCCGGTACTACTATGCCGATAATTGCAGCGTGCTGGTCGCCAAAGTAACAGGCGGCGATGTCATTTCCGCCATTTCGGGCAACACGACCGCGCGAGTGTGGATAGATGCGACCCAGCCTGCCCATTTTGTTTAAAGGCATTACGAAATCACACCCGAAACGAATGCAGAAACAGCCACTGGTGTTGTTACATTGTATTTTACGCAAGCTGAGTTCGAAACGTTCAACAATGTTAATGCTCTTAAACTGCCCACCGGCCCCGGTGACGCGGCCGGCATTGCCAACCTCAAAATCGAGAAACGCGGCGGTACCAGCGGTGACGGGACCGGTTTGCCCGATACTTACCCGGGTGCCGCTACGACTATCGACCCTGACGACGCCAACATCGCCTGGAATCCCGACGCCGAACGCTGGGAAGTAACCTTCCCTGTCGCCGGTTTCAGCGGTTTCTTTGTGAAAACACAAAGCGAACCCCTGCCGCTGCGGTTGGTACATTTCAATGGGAAGCGGGAGAAGGGATTTAATCACCTTTCATGGCAGACCGCGCAGGAAGAAAACGTGAGTCATTTTCAAATCGAGCGCAGCATAGACGCCAAAGCATTTGCTACTGTTCATTCCGTGCCTGCAAGGAACGGCGCCAGCCAGCAATACGGCTATTCGCATGCCGACAACCATGAGGGGAAGGTATATTATCGCCTGAAAATGGTAGATCAGGACAAAACCTTCGCATACAGTCGGATCATCGTGCTCGACGGACGGGGAGCTAAGCCGGTGACAGTTTTTCCCAATCCGGCAAAAACAATCTTAAAACTCGATGTTTCCGATCCTGATATTCTGGGAACTACCGCCGTTTTGATCGATATCAACGGCAGGATCCGAAAGCATTTCAGTATTACCGGACAAACTCAGAATATCCATGTGCAGCAATTGAGTACCGGTACCTATTGGATCCGGCTCGATGACGGACGTTCATTCCGATTTGTAAAAGAATAGGGTAAATAATTTCGAATTATTAAATTATTCAAAAAAATATATGGAATAGAGGCAACTGTCGGAGGCTCTAATTGGGTCTGTATATCCGAACCCAGTTATTCATCCCTAGGATATACTTCATGCAGCAAGCATTTCCGTTTCGTTCAGCCCCTGAAACCCTTCCGGTATCCGCCAGATCGTTCAAAAAACGAACGACTAATTATTCAATAAAACACCTCTTCAATAAAGACACTTTAATTAAATGCCTGAGTTCTGATCGCAGGATAATGATAACTTCGGTTATCCTATTTGGCATTGTATTACTATTCACCTATCCGAGGTATTTGGAATTGATATTTGACCACAACCTGGAAGTTAACTATGCCTATTTTTTCGATAAAATATCAGATCCTTTGTCAGCAGTACGAGCGGCCCAGGAAACACACGGCGGAAAGATAGATTTCAGATTCACGGTGCCGTTACTTGCCCGACTACTTGGCGTGACGGCTGGCTCAAACGGCCTGAGCGTAGTCATTATTTATTTGATCCAATCGGCGCTATTGGTTCCGTTCCTCTTTATGTTAACGAAGATACTTTTGAGGAGATTATCACCGATGGCAGTCTTGCTATTTATCGCGGGAAGCGCCACTATTTACCTTGCGAAGGCTTTCTTTTGGGACTATGATTTTTGGTTTGATGCCTTCGCCTATTTCTTCCTTACTCTTGGGATGTACCTTAAAAACCGCGTCGGGGTTTTTCTATCATTGACATTGGCATGCTGGACAGACGAGCGGGCTGTTATCGCGCTGGCTTCGATATACCTTTTCCACCTGCTTTCGGAGTCGGATTTTGAGCTGAATTCTTTCCCGCAATTTCATGGCAGGAAAAACTGGCTGCAAAAAACATCTTCGGTCGTCTTGCTTGTTGGCGTATTCTACCTGATAATCAGAATATTATTATCCGCCCAATTCAATCTACACACCCCCACCGGCGCCGGATCAGGCGTTGAGCTCGGACTCGTCCCCTACCAGTTTAAGCACAGGCTTTCCGGAATTTTCCTGACCTTCGAGGGCTTCTGGGTTTTATATCTTTTTGCCGTCGGATTGTTGATCAAAAAGGGAAATACATTTTTATCTTTGTTAATGCTGTTGCTCATGGCCGGCCACATACTGGTAGCATATGCCGTGTTCGATATATCACGCAGCCTTACTTACGCGTTTCCATTATTGATTATCTCAGCATTCATTATTGGTAAGCAAGAAGCTCGGAATACAAAGTATCTTTACCTGGCAGCCACAACAATTTGCGTTTTATTACCGACTCAATATGTGATATTTTATCCACGGCAAATACCCTGGACGATCCTGAGTTTTGAAGAGCTAAAACCCGTGATTAAGTTACTGTTTCTATAATAGTATTTCATTTTCAGTTCATTTCATTTCGTGAATGATAATATTGTCGACAATGGCAATATTATCGTTCATGATTTTGTTTTATAAAAACAAATCATGCATTCAAAATAAAACAGCTCTAAGACTAGCCAATCAAAGCATTGATGCGAAATTTAAAGGCTTTTACAATGTGCATTCTGATCATCCTTATTAACTCATGTAAGGAAGAAGAGCCATATGCATATCAATGCAAAGATGGTGCTGTGAAATTCGAATTGTTGAATGACGACTTAAATCCGATAGCCCGTTTGAAAGACCCCGGAAACTTCGATATAAACTATGAAATAATTCAGAGCGACGATGAATTATTCCAAAAACTTTTTATCCACTATTTAAAGAAAAAGGTTGATTTCAAAACCAAAAGTCTGATCGTAATCAGTGTCAATAATAGTACGCGCGCTTCTGTCATGACTCAAAGTGTAACGGCCAACTGCGCACGCAACAAACTAACCATTACCGCAGACCTTCGGTATTGGTCGGTGCCTGATAGTGGAATAGACTACGTTTTCGCCATCGTACCCAAAATCCCGTACGATACGGGGATTGAGTTTATCCCGAACTACATCAGATAACCGCGCTCAGGCGATGATCCCCTTCACCAGCTTGCCCGCCACGTCCGTCAGACGGTAACGCCGGCCCTGATGCTTGAAAACCAGTTTTTCGTGGTCTAGCCCCAGCTGGTTGAGAATGGTAGCATGCAAATCATGAACATGAACCGGATCTTTAATGATATTGTAGCCGAAATCGTCGGTCTCACCGTATGAAATCCCGGGCTTAATACCACCGCCTGCCATCCAGATCGTGAATGCCCTCGGGTGATGGTCACGGCCATAGTCTTCCCTCGAAAATTTGCCCTGGCAATAGTTAGTCCTTCCAAACTCCCCGCCCCAGATCACCAGGGTTTCGTCGAGTAGTCCCCGTTGTTTCAGGTCCGTTACCAATGCTGCCGACGCCCGGTCCACGTCCATCGACTGCGCCCTGATTTCCTTCGGCAGATTGGAATGCCCGTCCCATCCCTGGTGGTACAACTGAACGAACCGCACGCCTTGCTCGGATAGTTTCCGGGCCAGAAGGCAATTGGCCGCATAAGTGCCGGGCACCAGGCAGTCGGGGCCGTACAATTTGACGATCGACTCCGGCTCCTTGCTCATATCCGTAATTTCGGGAACGGCCGCCTGCATACGGAACGCCATTTCATATTGCTGGATTTTCGTAACAATCTCGGGATCCTGGTATTCGGCGAAGGTCCCTTCGTTCAGTGTGGCGAGCTTATCGAGCATTTCGCGCCGCTCGCTTCGGTCCATTCCGTCGGGATCGCCCAGGTAGAGCACCGGATTTTCACCGCTGCTGAACTGCACGCCCTGGTGCACCGAATCGAGAAAGCCGTTCGTCCACAACTTGGAATACACCCCTTGTCCATTACCAATGCCCCGCGACAGCAGCACGCAAAAGGCCGGCAGGTTCTGATTTTCGCTGCCAAGGCCGTAACTAAGCCAGGCGCCCATGCTTGGGCGGCTCCCTACTTGCGCCCCGCTCTGGAAAAATGTAAGCGCAGGGTCGTGGTTGATCGCATCGGTATTCATCGACTTAATAAAGCAGAGGTCGTCCGCGATCCTGGCCGTGTGCGGGAGCAATTCGCTTACCCACGCGCCCGAGTGACCATGCTGAGCAAAATTGAAAATCGATCCGGCCAACGGGAAACTGGTCTGATTGGCCGTCATGCCCGTCAGCCGCTGCCCTCCCCTCACCGACTCGGGTAGATTCTCCCCAAACATTTTATTGAGTAACGGCTTGTGATCGAACAGTTCATACTGAGAGGGGGCGCCATTTTGAAAGAGATAGATCACCCGTTTCGCTTTGGGCGCAAAATGCGGCAAACCGGATACGATGTCGTTGACGCTCGTTTCCTCACTTCCCTTGAAAATATCAGGTATTAAAAGGGAGCCCAGCGCCGCGCTTCCAAGGCCAAGACTCATCTTGGACAGGAAATGCCTGCGGTTGATATTCATTCCAAAATCAAAAATGGGCTTTTCCATACTTTATTGTTGTAAGCATTAGGCCTTAGGCCGTAAGCTTTTTATAATGTTTCATCTTTATAACCGGCTTTAAGCCCTAGGCTACGCTTACTGAACACCGCTTATAGCCTAGGGCTTACAGCTTAAAGCCTTTTCAACTCTTCGTAATCGTTTCTTCCATGTTGTAAATCGTGCTGATGACCCGCATCAATGCAGCGGCCTGATCCTTTCGTACTCCTTTTTCGTGTACGAAGTCTCCCACATTCAGTACCTTCACGGCCTTTTGCTGATCCTTCGAGAACTTGGCAAGTTCTGAATGGTAGTAGCCTACCAGCAGGTCAACTTCTTTGTCCGTCGGCCTGCGGCACACAATTCGCTGAAACAGCTGCCGTACTTTTTCCTCTACCGGCATTTTCCCGCCAGCGCTCCGCTCGGCTAGCACGCGGGAGGCTTCCAGCACCGCGGGGTCGTTCAGCATGATCAGCGCCTGCAACGGCGTATTGGTTTTTTGCCGTTTTACTTCACAATGGTCACGATTACTGGCGTCGAACACGATCATCGCAGGCGGCGGCAGCGTCACTTTGACAAACGTGTACAAGCCGCGCCGGTAGAGTTGCCCGGCCGTGTCCTGCACATATTTCGTGAGGTCGCCCCGGTTGGCTGTGCTGCCTTCCCAAAGGCCCTTGGGTTGGTATGGCTTCACACTCGGCCCGCCTATTTCAGGATTCAGCAAGCCGCTGGTCGACAACACAATGTCGCGTACCATCTCCGCAGGCACGCGATAGCGCGCCCCGCGCGACAGGTAAATATTATCGGGGTCTTTCTCCTTTTTTGCTTCGGTCAGTCTGGACGATTGCCGGTAGGTGGCGGAGGTAACGATTTGCTTTACCAGGCGCTTCACATTCCAGCCGTGGTTCATAAAATCCACCGCGAGCCAGTCGAGCAGTGCGGGATGCGAGGGCAGATCTCCCTGCATTCCAAAATCGCCGGCACTTTTGACGATCCCCCGCCCGAAAAACTCCTGCCAGATCCGGTTCACAAATACCCTCGCTGTGAGCGGATTATTTTTATTGAACATCCATCCGGCCAGGCCCAGACGGTTTCTTGCATACTTCGTGGTGTCAAACGGCATCACCGATTTCAGGCTACTCGCCGTCACAACCTTTCCCGGCGCATCGTACACACCCCTATTGAGCACGTGCGTGGGGCGGAGCGTATCATTTTCGCTCATTACCGAAAGCCAGATCGTGCTGGTGTCGGCGCTGTTGATGAAATTGAGCACGCTTTTTCGTTCCGCATCGGTCACTTCCAGGATGGGTGCCACGGCTACACCACCCTGGATTTTGTCCTGCCCCTTTTCTCTGGAGTTATTGAAAAAGGCAAACAACCGGTAATAATCTTCCTGGGAAATCGGGTCATACTTGTGGTCGTGGCACTGCGCACATTCCACCGTCAGGCCCATCAGCCCGGAGCTCACTGTCTTGGTTTTGTCGAGGTTGTATTCAATGCGGTACTCTTCGAGAATGATACCGGCTTCCTCGTTGTATTTGTGGTTCCGTAAGAAAGCGGTGGCCAGGATTTGCTCTTTTCCCGCATTCGGCAGCATATCGCCAGCCAGTTGCCAGGTTACAAACTGGTCGTAGGGCATATTCCTGTTGAACGCATTGATCACCCAGTCGCGCCACGGCCATTGCGTTCTGGAATGATCGTTCTGATAACCAAACGAATCCCCGTAACGCGCAATATCGAGCCAATGCACAGCCATTTTCTCTCCATAGGAAGGCTGTTTCAGGAGTTCGTCTACGATTTTTTCGTAACGCTGTTCCGCATCACCATCCCGGAATTTCTTCTGAAGCTCCGGGGACGGTGCCAAACCGGTAAGGTCCAGCGACAACCTCTTGATCAGCTGCTCTTGTCCCGCAGGTTCGTTAGGCTCCAACCCTACCTCCTCCATTCTGGCGAGGGTAAAGTAATCTATTTCATTGCTGGGCCAGCTTTCATCGCCTACTTCCGGTAATGCACTTTGTTTCGGGGCTACAAACGCCCAGTGCTTCTCGTATTTAGCGCCTTGCGAAATCCACTTTCTTAATACTTCGACTTCATCTTTCGTAAGCAGTCCCAAATGGGACTCCGGCGTAGGCATCTGATAATCCGCATCAACCGAAATAATCCTTTTGTAAACTTCCGACGCTTCCGCATTGCCGGGGACGATGGCAAATCCCTTCCCGTCCCGGAGCTTCGCATAGGCGCTTTCCGCAACGTCGAGCCGCAACCCTGCTTCGCGGTGTTTGGCATCGGGCCCGTGACATGCAAAGCACTTGTCGGAAAGAATAGGCCTTACCTGGAAACTGTACGAAACCTCGTCGGAGCGCTTTCCACCCTTTTTCGTATGGATGCACTGAAAGCAGGAAATAGCCGAACCTACCAGTATCGCAACCCCGAAAAAATACTTCGTAAAGTTCTGCAAGCTCATATCCCCTTTTTGTCTGATTAACAGGCCAAAGATGCCATTATTCAACTCAACAAATAAGTAGCGAATTGACATTTTCTAACACCAGATTGGTGTTTTTGATCAGCAGGACGGGGATATTCGGAACAGAAGGATTTTAATCATCAGCGGTTACAACCAAATGCATTTCAATTACATCTTTTCCCTGTATTCCCTGATTCACCTTAACAAACTTCCTTATGAAAATCTCAAAATCAGTATTACAGGCAGTAGCTGTTGCGGTTACCGTTACTGCGCTTGCCACCGCCTGCACAGACAATGCCGTTGGTCCAAACGGCGAAAAAACGACCAAAACCAAAACTGTGGACCCTTGCCCGGCCTGCGGAATGGGGTAATGCCGCTTATCCATGGCTGAAATCTACTCATCGATCGCCTGCAACCTGGATACCCATATTTTGCAGGCGGCCTTGCCTTTGTTTGATCAGGAAAAAGTGGAGGCCATTGAGTGGTCTTTTGACACTCTTTACAAATTCCGGGAAATCCCCGCCTGGTTTACCGATCTCGTGAGCGAGTTCAGCAGCCATCGCCGGCTAATCGGGCATGGTGTATATTTTTCATTGTTTTCAGGCAAATGGTCGCCCGGGCAGGCTGAATGGCTGGCCAGGCTCGAAAAGCTATCCGGCGAATTTAATTTCGATCACATCACCGAGCATTTCGGTTTCATGACGGGCGAAGATTTCCACAAAGGCGCACCCATCAGCATTCCGCTTACTGCCCGGACATTAGCGCTCGGAAAAGACCGCCTGCAAAGGATCCAGGACGCATGCCAATGTCCGGTTGGGCTGGAAAACCTCGCTTTCTCCTATTCTATTGAAGAAGTGAAGAAACACGGAATCTTTTTAGACCAGCTGGTAGAGCGTGTCAACGGCTTCATCATTCTCGACTTGCACAACATTTACTGCCAGGTTCACAATTTCGGCATCAATTTTGCGGATATTTTGAGACTATACCCGCTCAAAAAAGTGCGGGAAATCCACATTTCGGGCGGTAGCTGGGACGATACGCTCACGCCCGCGCGCAAGCCCGTACGCCGCGATACACACGATGAAGCGGTACCCGAGGCGGTGTTTGATTTCCTGGCCGAAGCAATTCCCCAATGCCCCAATCTCAAATTTGTGGTGCTCGAACAAATGGGCACCGCGCTCGAAACGCAAGCCAGTCAGGCCGCTTTTCAGTCTGATTTTCTTCGCATGGACAGCATTGTCAAATCATTGGCACGAAAATCGCTCCCCATCCCTGCACACCTGTTTGCACCATTGGCGGGGCCTGCGCACCCTACGCCGCTGGAAGACCCCGATTTGTACAAACAGCAAATGCAATTATCGCATATCCTGGAAACAGCCGCCAACGTAAGCGAAGCCCACGCAATGCTGCGTTCCTCCGATCTGCACAACACCGCCTGGGAAGTTGAAAACTGGGCTCCGTATATGCTTGAAACCGCCATGGCGATTGCACAAAAGTGGAAAAATGGGTTTGTTTGAAAACCGTATTTCGATCTTTAAGCAGCTACACATATGAGCAACAAGTTATTGAGAATGGATAACATCGGCATCGTTGTGGAATCCCTCGACAATGCCATTTCGTTTTTTACAGAACTGGGTATGACTCTCGAAGGGCGCGCCACCATTGAAGGCGAATGGTCCGGGCGTGTTACCGGGCTGGCCTCGCAGCGCGTCGAGATTGCTATGATGGTTACCCCGGATGGTCATGGCCGGATCGAACTGTCGAGATTCCTCACGCCTCCCATTGCGTCCGACCACCGGAACGCACCGGTGAATGCACTGGGGTACCTGCGGGCGATGTTCGCTGTGGAAGACATTGACGAAATGGTAACCCGGCTTACGAGGCATGGTGCCCAGCTCGTAGGCGAAGTGGTTCAGTACCAGGATTCGTACCGGCTCTGCTACATCCGGGGAGTGGAAGGCATTCTCATCGGCCTGGCGGAAGAAATTGGAAAGAAAACGACGGCGTGATATTAAACGCCGAAGCCCGGCAAACACCAGGTTTGCCGGGCTTCGATGAAATGGGAGCGGGTATCAACGCCGCTCCTTTTTTTACAATATCAATACCCCGGATTTTGTTTGAGGTTATTGTTAACTGCGATTTGCGGGCTCGGGATTGCATAAACAAGCGTTTTCGGATCCGGATCCGCAGGTTTGATTTGCCCCGCCAGCAGGAACTTGCCGAAGCGGATCAGGTCCTGTCTTCTCCAACCTTCCCAGTACAATTCCCTGCCGCGTTCGTCCAGGAGATTATCCAAAGTCAATGCCGTGAGGTTGGCTGCGCCGCGGTTGGTACGGATCGAATTTACGATCGCCAGGGCGTCGGCTGCCCCACCCGGCGTGCCGCCACGCAGAATGGCCTCGGCTTTCATGAGCAGCACATCCGAATACCGGTACACTACCCAGTCGTTGTTACGCTGTCCTTTTGAAGCATAGTCGAACGGATATTTGATCACCCGTATCCCGGCGGTTTCCAAAGTAGCGCCGCTCGTACGGATCGTGATATCCCTTGAAAACACCAAAGGCTGAGTGGCCGGGTTCCTCGCATTAAGCGGCTTGTTGGTCACCCAGCTGTATTGCTGACCTTCCAGAAAACCTACGTTCTGGATCTTGTAATTTTTGGTGCGGTTGGAAGTCGTATCGGCCGGATAGTTGTAGTAGATACCCCTTCTTTCATCACCTGCCGCAAACTTATCGTAGAAGTTGGAAAGCGTCGCCCATCCATTCCATCCACCGGGAGTCATGTTGTAATGCGACACCGTCCAGTAAGCCCGGTCCACGCCGCCGCCACGTACGCCTTCTTCATTATAGAGCGTGAAAATGTTCTCGGTCGATTTCACATTGTTGTCCGGCGCAAAATTGTCAAAATACTTGCCCGGCGCCGAAATGGTATAACCGGTGATCTCGTTGGCGAGGGAGATAACCTTGCTCATATCAGCTGCATCGAACTTGGGGCTTTGTCGGTTCAAAAAAGCGCCCTTGTTCAGATATACTTTCATCAGCAATGTTCTCGCTGCATTCTTGTTGGCCACATACGCCTGACCCGCATCCGGCAGGTCTTTCATAATGGCATTCATTTCCGAAATGATGAAATCGATCGTTTCCTGTGAGGTGAGCGTTTTAGGTAACTCACGGAAATCTTCGAGGCTCTCGCGGTAAGGTACAACACCCCACAAATCCATCACATCGAACATCGCCAACGCACGGATAAATCTCGCCTCGGCCGCCTGCTGAGGCGAAGGAGAATAGCGCAATACGTTGGACGACTGATAGATCGCCGTCAGCAGCCCGCCGAATGTGTTGCTCATGTACGAGTTATCGGCGTTCCAGGTATGCAGGTGAATGGCCCGGTGGGTACCATTATCGTCCCAGTCGCCCCCGCGTGTGGGCGCAACCGCCGCGTCCGTGGAAAGCTCCTGCAAACACCAGCGGTTATCCTGCTGGTAAGGGCCGTTCAGTGAAGAATAGGCGCTGATCAGCAACTCGGCGGGATTGATGTTCCCCGTCGTACCTTTTTCCAATGCGCTGCCCAGTTTTTCGTCCAGATCTGTGCAGGAAAGCAGCATGCTGCAACTGAGAATTGCCGCACAATATGATTTGAGTTTCATAGATTCTTTGTTTTTGATGAATTACAGTGAAAAGTTTACGCCCAACAGGAACGTTCTTGCCGAAGGGTACGGAATGTACTCGATCCCCAGGGAAGGAATGCCTCCGCTGGAACCGTCGGTGTTCACCTCAGGATCGAAACCTTTGTAGCCTGTAAGTACAAAGAGGTTCTGGCCCGTCAACGAAATGTTCAGGTTCTTGAAAGCCTTTCCGATGTTGCCAACCCGGTAGCTGAGCGTAACGTTCGACATTTTCATGTAATCGCCTTTTTCAAGGTACCGGGTGGAAGGCGCCGCCGAGTTGGAAGTGGCTTCCTTGATATCCTTGTTAAAGAAGTCTTTCGCGATGTTTTTGGTAGACAGGTTGTTGATACCCAGCACCGTCGCAAAAGTGTTGTTGAACAGGTAATGCCCGAATGCCCCGTTCATGTTGACAACCGCCGAGAACTTCTTGTAAGTCACGTCCGTGGAGAAACCCAACAGGTATTTAGGATTAGGGCTATGCACGTAGAACTTGTTTTGGGCAGGGTCCACGGAAGTACCCACCTGGCCATCTGCACCTTCGTACATACTGGTGCCCGTGGTAGGGTCCAAACCGGCGAATTTCGCCAGGTACCAAACGTTCAGCGGCTGGCCGCTTACCATTCTTTGTCCCAAAACGCCCGAGAAGCCTTGTCCTCTCAATGCAGCAGTTTCATAGAACCCGGGCAGGCCTGAAACGCTGTTTTTGAGATAAGTAGCATTGGCCGAAATGTTCCAGGTCCAATCTTTGTTTTCCAGCACGGTACCGGTCAGCGCTACTTCCACACCTTTGTTCACTACCTCGCCATCCAGGTTCACCCAGATCTTCCCGCTTGGAGCAGGTTGAGCCAGGGTTCTTTCAAACAAGCCGTCGGTCGTCTTCTTGTTGAACACATCGATCGAACCCACGATTCTCGACTGGAACAGGCCAAAATCGATACCTCCGTTGAAAGTTTCGGAAGTCTCCCATTTCAGGTCGGGGTTTCCGAAGTTAGCCTGGCTGATGCTCTGCGTACCAAACACATACCGGTCACGCGAAGCACCTGAGTCAAACTCGCGGTTACCGGTTTTACCCCAGCCCAGCCGAAGTTTCAGGTTGTTTACAGTGCTGTTACCTTTCAGGAAAGCTTCATTTGAAATGTTCCACGCCAAGGCTACCGCAGGGAAATTGGCATATTTGTTGTTTTCCCCGAATTTGGTAGAGCCGTCCCTCCTCACAGTTCCGGTGAAGAGGTACTTATCCAGGTAATTCAATCCCACCCGTACAAACACCGACTGCAACTGGTTGGTAGGGGATTTAAAGGAATTAATACCGCGGTTGCTCGCTACCGAGTAATTCAGATAATCGTAGAAATCCAGGCCAACATAGGTAAAGCCGCTACCACTCAGGGAATTCCAGCTATTCGCGTAGTCGAGGAACTCGTAACCGGCTACCGCATTCAGGTTCAGCGACGGGCTGATATCCTTGTTGTAGCTCAGGGTTTGGGTCAGTTGCTGGTTGGTTTCGGAATTGTTTCCAATGAATGCAAAACCATTTCTGATTTGCGCCGGATCCACCAATCCTGCAATATACCGGCCCTTCCGGTTACCGGTCTGGCGGGTAATGCTATACACGAGCTTATATTCCAGGTCGTTGGTGATCTTGTAGGAAGGTGCAATGCTCGCCACGGTGGTGTTCACGATCGCAATATCCTTGTAGGCTTTCAGCGACGTCAGCGGGTTGATCGTCGTAGGGCTCACGTACGTGAGTGAGTCCGCATTCACGCGCAACGGGCGGGTGGGATTCCAGGTCAGCGCCTGTGAAATCACGTTACCGGTAAAGCCTACGCCCACGTCGATCGGTGCGAGGTTTTCGTTGGTCTGGGTGAACAGCACATTGAAATCAAGTCCCAGCTTTTTGCTTTCGAGGAATCTGAAACTACTGTTGATGCTCGCCGTATACTTTTTCAGTCTCGAAGTTTCGATGATCCCTTTCTGATCCATATAGCCGGCCGAGACGCGGTATTTACCGTTATCGGTACCGCCGGTGATTGCCATTGAGTAGTTCTGAACCGGGGCAACGCGGGTAATTTCATCGAATGCATTCACATTCCCGCCAAAATCGGCTCCTTTCACGTCATTAGGCGCATAGTATTGAACCGCTTCACGGAATTCGTCGGCATTCAGTACTTCCGGTTTTCTCAGCAGGCTCGATACGCCTGTGGAAGCATTGATGCTCACCGTCGGCGCTCCTGAAGCACCTCTTTTGGTCGTGATGATCACCACCCCATTCGCGCCGCGGGAACCGTAAATAGCCGTTGCCGAAGCGTCTTTCAGAATGTCCATGCTGGCAATGTCATTCGGGTTGAGGTAAGCCAGCGGGTTACCACCATCCGAGCCGAAACCGCCGCTTCCTCCCGGGCGCGCCGAGCTGCCCGAAAGCGGGATACCATCCAATACGAACAACGGGTTGTTACCTGCGCGGATGGAGGAGTTACCCCGGATACGCACCGTGGTTGCACCACCCGGCTGCCCGGTGTTGTTGATCACCATCACCCCCGGCGTGCGGCCCTGAATCAGCTGATCCGGAGCCGTAATCACGCCTTTGTTGAAATCCTTGGGTTGCAGCGAAACGACGGAACCCGTCACATCTTTTTTCTTGACGGCCCCATATCCGATCACCACCACCTCTTCCAGTGCTTTCACATCATCGGCCAGCACCACGTCGATCGTCGTTTGGCTGCCGACGGTAACTTCCTTGGTAGTAAAGCCGATAAAGCTGAACGCCAGCGTAGACGCCGGTGGCGCGGAAATAGCATACCCTCCTTCCATATCAGTGGAAGTACCCTTGCTGGTGCCTTTAATGGTAATGGATACCCCCGGCAGTGCATTGCCTTTGCTGTCGGTCACTTTCCCTTTCAGCGATATATCCTGGGCGTAAGCTTGCCCCAGAAAAAACGAATAAAACAGTATTAAAGCGCCCAAACCTTTCATGCCAAAGGACATCCGCCCTTTCGCGCTTCTTTCACCGGGGCGAAAAAGACGCAGAGAAAAATTCATCATAGATAGATTAGTTAGTGTTTGAAGAAAAAAGTACAATGAAATCAAGGCCTCCGACGGCCCTCAGGTAGCAGTATACATAGCGTTTTCAAGTTTTGGTTTTAGTTAGGTATTTGATAACATCCTACCGATCCCACGCGGGAGGGCAGCGTGCGGGAAGGAGATCGGAAACGGTGCAAAATGCGGAATGCCGTACGTATTTAAGCAAAAACGTCACTCCGCCGGGGCGAAGGAAAAAGTAAATCTACGTCGATAAAAAATAGGATTATTTAAATATGTAATACAATTTACCAAGTCAACCGCTGGTAAATTAATATAAATAGATCTGATAATGCAAAAAGAAAAAGTGAAATATTGGCCCCTGAGGTGACATTTTCAAACTATGCCTATTTTGTCAAACTATTGTACAATATTGACATTAGAGAAGTGCAAAAACTGGTAGCATCCTTTTTTGTCGTTCCAGAAATCAGATGCTCCCGTGCGGGCTGAACTGTCCGGGCAAAGGCTAATGCGTGACGTCAAGAACCGGAAAATTCAGAGAAGACCATCCTCGCGATTACCTTTCCGGCAACCGCTTCAATTGTAAAATCGATATTGAGCAATGCTGCGATGTCCCTTACCAAAATCAGGCCAAGCCCGTTACCGTCTCCCTCCAAACGGGTGACGTACTGCGCCGGACTATCCTGGCGCTCGGTTTGCAGAATTCCAGCCGGTAACGCACTGGTACCCGGGTTTTGAATGTACAAATGCAGCCTGCCGCCGGCAACCTCACCGGATATGGCTATTTCCCCATCCCGGGTATTTTTGGTGGCATTGTCCAGCAGGTTGTGCAGGATCACTCCCAGCAGGTGAGCATTGGTACGAACCGTCAGATTTTCGTTCAATGAAATGCACCATGTGTTGCCGGCCGAGTTCAGAATCTGCTCAAACAGACGGGCCTTTTCACGCATTACTGCCGCAAGGTTTACATCGGCGGAATGCAAAGCTCCCTTGTGGATCTGGCCTCTTGCAAATTCCAGCAGGTTTTGCATCAGCATGGCTGTGTCGGCTAAACTGCGCTCCACTTGCTGATTATATTCAGCCGCCTGCTCCCATTCTTTGCTGCCGATCAGCTTGCCGGTATGCTTCGTGGCGGCGACGATGAATTGCATCGGCGCCTGGACATCATGGGCGATCGATGCGATCACGCGGGTGAGCAGGTATACCTGATGATCCAGCTCCTCCTGCGACTCCCCCAGGAACAGAAGTGTCTCTTCCAAATCTGCCGTCCGCTCCGAAACGAGCTCCTCCAATACATGCTTTTGCCGCTCAGCATCCGCGGTGCGGTCTCTCTCCCTTTTTAATGCTTCCGCCTGCCGTTCGCGCTCGGTTTCCAGCAGGAAAATAATGGGGACCATAATCAGCCCCAGCAGGAGGCCGCGCAGAGATAGACGAATGGTGATGATCCATAGCGGAAGCTCGCGCATGGACTTGAGCGGGTAGTCCTCGAACATGCGGAACGACGCCAGGAAAAACAAATTGGAGATCGCCGCACAGAATAGTAATGCGACAGCGATTTTCTGCCATTTGGGTAAACTAAACTTGTAATAAGTTTGATAGCTGGATAGCCATGTGGCCATACACATCAGCCAGATCACAATTTCCGATCCGATCAGGCTTACAAGATTGGCCCCCTGGCCTTCGGCAAGTCGCACCGGCACGATCGACAAGGTCACTACCGTCGCCATCAACGCGCCGAGTTGCAGATTGTATTTTTTCATCAAGGACTTCATACCACCAAAAATCCCCGCAATATAGGCGGTACTTGCCCTACCCCCGGCAGTAAATCAGGCTCTTTGCGCAAAATTCGTGTAGTATGCCTATTCGGTCAGATTACCATCAATTCGTTTTCAGCGACTTAACCGGATTGGCGGCCGCGGCCTTAAAACCCTGAAAGCTGATGGTCACGACGGCCACGCACAACCCTGCTACCCCGGCCAGCGCAAACACCCACCAGCTGATCGGAATATGGTAAGCGAAATCTTCCAGCCAGCTTTTCATGGCCAGGTACGCAAGTGGCGAGGCGAGTAGAACGGATATGATCACCAGTTTCAGAAAGTCTTTGGAAAGCATGGTCACGATATTCAAAACCGTCGCGCCGAGCACTTTCCGGATGCCGATCTCCTTCCTGCGCTGCTCGGCCGCGAAGGTGGTCAGCCCGAACAACCCGAGGCAAGCGATAACGATCGCCACACCGGTAAACCAATAGACGATCCGGCCGGTTCTTTCCTCGTTCTTATACATGCGATTGTACGTGTCGTCCAGGAATGTGTATTCAAAAGGCCGGTTTGTATTGAACTGGTTATAGATTTTCCCGATAGATGCCAGGGTACTTTTGGCATCCGCGTTTGGGGCGAGCTTAATGTACAGGTAGTCATGAAAAATGCTATCACTACCGATTTCCAACCCCATCGGGGCAATCTTCTCGGTGAGCGAACTGAAATGGAAATCTTTGACAATACCCACCAAATCTCTATGGGTACTCGCGCCTAAATTCAATGTCTGGTTGTAGTTATGAATGTCTATCCCCAGTTCCTTCGCCGCAGTTTCATTTAGCACAACACTGCTTCTCTTTTTTCCCTCCGAACGTGTCGGTGGGCCTGCAACCCACTTGATCTGCATAGTCTCCACAAACTGTTCATCGACCGGGAAATAGTTTACGTATACCGTTTTATCACTATTCATTTTTTTCAACTCCCATCTGTTGCCCAGAGGATAATACATCAGCAATGTGGACGAAGTGACCGACTCCACGCCAGCAATATTGCCCACACTTTGCCGGATTTCCCGGTAGTGTTTATTCAGCCCGTCTTCGTGATCCAGGAACACCGTCACAATTCTGTCCCGGTTAATGCCCAGGTTTTTCTGCTGAAAAAGCTGCATTTGCTTCGTAATCAAAATAGAACCGATAATGAGCGCAATCGAAACGGTGAATTGAAAAACGGTAAAAACCTTGCGCGCCCGCGCGGCGCCACCCATTGTCCCGTAGGCCCCTCTGAAAATCTGGCCGGGAGCAAGCCGCGAAAGAAGAAGCGCAGGATAACCGCCGGAAAGAAGTATGCTCGAAACGTAGAAACCGGCGAGGGAAATAAGGAACCAGGGGTTTTTCAAAAAAGAAGCATCCACAGGCAATTCCAGCGACTTGTAGAGGTAACCCTTTAAACCCAAAAACAGCCCTACCGACAATGCAAACGCAATCGTCACGTAAATGACCGATTCGAGGTAGAACTGGAAAATCAGCGCAATACGCTGCCCTCCAACCACTTTCCTGACCGACACCTCCCCTGCCCGGCTGGATGATGAGGCCGTTGTAAGGTTTACATAATTGCACAAAGCCAGCGAAAGGATCAGCAACCCGATGAACGAAAAGACCGTTGCCTTTTGCTTCGCCGACTTGTTGTCTCTTTCAAAATACATATCAAACAACGGGAAAAGGTCGTAGCTGTCTTTGGCATCTTTTATTTTGGAAGAAGGAGAAAGCAGCGAGGGAATTTTCCGGGTCAGGGCCTCCCGTGAAGCGTTAGGGTGCAGCAGCAGATAGGTATGATACATCCCCATCGCACCCACTAGGCTATTCTGCTCTTTCAGCGTGCTTTTGCTCGTATCACCTACCATTTCCCGTATTTCACGTTTGCGGAACGAAGTGAGGTCGCTCAGAAAATCGAATTTGATGGTGGAATTATATGGCAGGTCTTTTAAGACACCCACCACCTCGAAAACCAGTATTTTGTCGTAAGTGATCGTTTGGCCGATGGGGTCCTGGTCGCCGAAATATTTGGCAGCCATACTTTCCGTCAGCAGAACCGTGTTGGGTTTGGTTAAAGCCGTTTTTTGATCCCCCTTCACAAACTCAAAAGAGAACATTTGCAAGAAGCTGTTATCAGCCGCCAAAAAACCGGCCTCGTAATACTTATGCCCGATATCGCTCTGCACAAGCCGGCTGTAAAAACTCTGGTCCGATATCCTTCCAAACTCCTCCACCTCAGCACATTGGCCCTTCATTGCCTGCCCGAAGCCATATGAAAGCCAGGGTATGGAATACGATTTCTCGCCATCATTATGACTGAATTCCACTTTGACAATCCGGTCCCCTTTCTTGTGAAAACGGTCGTGGCTATACTCATTGGCGACATAGGCGGCAACCAGCAAAGTGGCCGTGAGCCCGATGGCGAGGCCGCCGATATTCACCAAACTGATCACATAATGCCGCTGAATGTGGCGGAAAGCGGTTTTTAGGTAATGAGACAACATGGCTAACAAGGTTACTGGTTTGGAAATGAAGAGGCTTGAAGCCTAAAGATAGAATCTCAAATGCAAATTTCCACTGCGGAACGACTCATTTTCACACCGGTTACATTTATTACCGGTTGCCATCCCGCCGAACGGATGAATGCATCAGCAGCCGTCTGCTGGCAGCTATTCCGGACAAAATCTCATATATTTGAATATTCTAATATAACAAGATCGATGAATAGTCCGCTACATGTCTACAAAGCAGAGTTTTTCAAGACGCTGGGACATTCTGTCCGGCTTGCGATACTGGACGCGCTCAGGGATGGCCCGCTTTCGGTAACGGAATTGCAGGCCGTCATTCAAGCCGACCAATCGATCCTCTCACAGCATCTGGCCAAATTACGCGTCATGAAGTTTGTGAGCAGCCGCAGGGAAAGAACCACCATTTACTACGATGTGCCCGACCGGGAGATTTACCAGTTCCTCGACCTGGCCAGGAACATTTATGTACGCCAGCTGCGGCAAACGGAGGAAATGCTGAAAGAACTCGCCCCGTCGGAGGAATAATGCAATTGAGAAAATAATTTTTGACTACCATATGAATTTGAAACTTGAAAAAAGAAGCGGCAACGCATGCGAACTATGTAAATCCGACCAGCAGATCTCCGTTTATCAGGTCCCGCCGGTTGGTTACTCCGACAACGAGATTGTCGTATGCAAAAATTGCCGCTCGCAGATAGAAAGAGAGCAGGAAATGGACAGCGCTTACTGGGGTTTCCTCTCCGAAGCGATGTGGAGCGAAGTCCCGGCTGTTCAGGTTATGGCCTGGCGTATGCTGAGCCGCCTCAAAAATGAAACCTGGGCCGCCGACAACCTGGATATGATGTACCTGGACGAGGATATGCTTGCATGGGCTCAGTCAAGTTCGGACCACGAGGGAGCCGACGATCTGGCCGTTCACCGCGACAGTAATGGCAATGTCCTGAAAAACGGCGACACCGTTGTGCTCACCCGTACATTGGACGTAAAGGGCAGCTCGCTCAATGCCAGAATGGGCACCGTAGTAAAGAATATCCGCGTTGTAGAAGACAATACCGAACAAATTGAAGGCAAGATCGACGGCCAGCTGATCGTGATCCTGACCAAGTACCTGCGCAAGCAAGCCTGACCGGGCCGGAAGAAGGGGTAAATATGCAAGATAAAACCCCTTCTTCCGCCGCACGCCGGTATCGGCACTCCCTGATAAGCAAATGTCTTCCCGAACGGCCGGTCACCGGTTTTGGAATCAGGTAGTTGGGGATCTGTTTGGCGCAGGTTCCGGCCATTACCATGAGACGCGACAGCAAGAACTGCACATTTTTTGTAAATCAGGCGGTGTACATTTGTGGTATAAATATTCAAAAAAATGACCAGCGAAGTCCTGTTATACATCAATAGCCATCTAGACAGCAAAATTACTCTCGAGACCTTGGCCGATGTGACAGGCTATTCGCCATTCCACCTTCAGAAAAAACTGAGCGCTGAGTTGGGCACAAGCCTGGGCAAATATATTCAGGAGCAGCGTTTGCATACCGCCGCCTATTTCCTGGCTCTGACGCAGTTACCGGTCCATGAGATTAAATACCTGGTCGGCTTCGAAGACGACAGTTCTTTCGGCAGGGCATTTAAGAAGTTATATGAAGTGTCGCCCCTTCAATACCGAAAATCGAAGAAGCACCAGCAAGCTTTTCCGGTGCAGACCTTTAAATACATTTCCGCAAAAGGCGTCATTAACAGCCAATCACCCAAAGCAGCACGGGTTTTTGCATCGCGGGGTGATTATTTTTCCGAAGGCATATTCGCAATATGGAAGGACGTTTCCGAATTCATCAGCTCGATTAACAAATCGCCCCGGGATTTTCACCATTACGCGATCCTGCACGAATGCCCGCACCTGACGGGCAACCGCGACTCGCGCTATGACGCTGCCATCGTCCCGATCGGTTTTGAGCTTCCGGAAGATCCTTTTCTCGAAGCCCGCGTACTGGATGGCCGTTATGTGAGATATGATTTTTGCTGTCAGGTGCGCGACTATGAAACCGTGAGCTCCGAAGTAAACAATACGCTGGCCCTGCAAACGAATATACAGCACCGTCACGGCGTGTCGTATTTCAAATTCGACGCCATGCCCGACTATCAGAACCCCGACAACCTGTTTATCAACTGGTATTTACCCATCGAATAAATAATCAATACGTACATGAAAAAGAGAATAGTAGTATCCCTGCATTGCCTGGGGATAGCAGGACTTGTATTTGCATTCGGCGACCTGCTGATCGAGCAGGAGAATGTCATTTTCAAAGCCCATGAAGCGCCCGCAGCCTTCGCAAAACTGACCACCTCCACCGCCTATCTGTGGTGGGCGGGGCGAGGATTCCTCGGCGTATTCCTGGAAATGATCGGGACTGTCGGGCTGTATCTGTACCTGCAAAAATCACGGGCTGAAAAATGGGCCTTTGCCGGATTGCTCCTTACGCTCACGCATCAGATGCTGGGGATCGGCGTGTTTGCCGTCGCGTACTTTCTTTTCCCCGCGGCAGGACATTTATTTCTGGCCGGGGCGCCTAATGCCCTCTCTTACGCCGCCATGGACGGCGTATTGGCTGGCCTTTTCGGCGTTTCGCTGGCTTGCACCATGGCAGGCTTGTGCTGCATGGCAATCGCTATCCAAAAAAGCGAAAGACTGCCTAAATGGACCGGATGGGTGGCATTGCTGGGATTTGCGCTGATCCCGGTGCCCGGTGTGGTGATCCAGTTCCTGGCTAACACCATTTGGGGCGCCGCTTACTTCCGGATGGCGGTACACGTGAGCAAAACGACGGATGTGCCGGAGGAGGCGCTGGTAGGGATTTAAAAATCTTGGTTTTTACCAAATCCTTCTAAAATCCCGCGTTGCAAATTTGCAGGGTCAGTCGGAATTCCTCTGACCCTGTTTTAAGTCTAAATATCTATTAGCCATGAAGCTTACTTGCCTGGCCGTTTGCGCGGCTATTTGGTCGGTGTGTGCCTATACCAAGGGCTCCGAAGCGCCCAAACAGATGATCCGTAACCTGTGCGAGCCGGCACACCTCAATGCAGCATCATCAGCGAATACGCACCCTCATCGCAACTTCCCTGCGAAACGACCGTCCATTTTTGCCGGGCATAAAATCGGATAGCCGCCTCGTTGGCTACAACGCATTTGAGGCGGGCCGGGCGGCCGATCCTGCCAAGGCAGGCGTTGAGCAGGTGAGTACCGATACCGGCCCCGTGCAACGCCGGATCCACAAAAAGGCAATGAATGAAGTTATCCGGCTCCCACCAGGAAACAAACCCCACCGCGACATCCTCGTGAACGGCGACCAATAGGTGTTCCCCTTCCACCGCGACGTCAAAATCCCCGGGTTGATAGGCCTCGGCCGGCATCCACGGAAATGCATACCGCCGCCCGTCCAGGTAAATCCGACGTAACGCATCGGCGAAGTCAGGGGTGTAGGCTACTATTTTGTATGGATAAGAATCTGTCATTACGATTCGATTGTAAAAGCGGGTGGTTCGCATCGCCTGCTTCGCCGGGATAATTTCGGTGGTGCGACAGGCAATGTGATGGGACAAAAATAATAATCAATGGCCGGGGCTCTCTCAGAATTTGGTCGCTCTTTTTCGAAATTGCGTCGGCGACATGCCCGTAAACTGCTTGAACTGCCGCGTGAAATAAGAAGTGGATTGAAAATTGAGTTCGAAAGCGATGCTGGAAATATCCTTGCTGATGTCCTGAAGAAGGATCTGGCTATGCAATATGCTCAGCTCGCCGATCCACTGCTTGGGCGGCTTGCCGGTTGTTTCCTTAATGCATTTGCAAAGATAATTCTCTGAAATAGAAAGCTTGTTGGCATAAAACAGCACTTTCTTCTCTGTTTGATGGTATCGCTGAACAAGGTCTTTGAATTGCAACGTGATATAGAAAGTCCTTTTGATGGACGCCTCTTCCAGCGATTGATCGGGCCGCATTTTAATTAATGCAGCCTTCAATAACAGCCCGCTGATCTCGATGCTGTCGTTGGAGCCGAGTTCCAGTTCGAGCAACCGCAGCAAATGCGACATCCAGTTCTCGGTCGGCTTGGACAACATGGCGTAGGGTGATGTTTTAAAGAAATGGTAGTCGGTGCTTTTGTCAAGGGATATGTTTTCAAGCAGCTCGTTTTCAAATACGATAAAGAATCCTTCCGTATCTTCCGAAATTTCGAGCGTGCGGGTGATGCTGCCTTGCTTGATTAACAGCACAGAGCCCGGACTGATCTCATATTCAGATATTTCCAGCTGCTGCTTGATTCTTCCGCTGGTCACGAAAATGATAAAATTGAAAGTGGTACGGTACGGAAGGACCGGGATCAATATATTCCGGAGGTAGTTTTCGATCCGGTATAGTTGCAGTTTGGAATTGTTGAAATAGATCTTTTCCGATAACCCGGGCAGGAACAAACTTTTGTACTCAAAGTTTGACAGCATTTTGATCGTATCGCTCATAGCTCCGCAGATATTGGATCGTTTCTCATTGATTAAAACTTGAATGCGACTCCCGCCTTCAAAAAGAACGGAGTTCCCGGTGTGAATGTCAGCTGATCATACCCGCCAGCCGGCTCTCCTTTCAGCCGTGTCGTTGCCGCAAACATCGCTTCGTTCCATTTCGTATCGAAAAGGTTCTGGATCTGGAAGCTCAGTACCATCGCCTTCTTTTGATAACTCATAATCAGGTCATTCACAAAATAGCCATTGGCAATAATGCTTTTATCCTGCGTCGCGGGCCTGTCGTGCATGTACCTGTATCTCAAATTGGCCGTAAACCCATTATTAAACGTAAATGCAATGCCTCCCGTACTCGTCATCGTCGGTGCCAGGTCCACGTAGTCATTGCCCCGCTCTTCGCCTGTCAGCCGCGGCCGGGCCAGGTTTACGTCGGAATCCAGGTACAACCAATGCAATGGCTGGTAGCGGAACGTCAGGTCCACACCCACCCTGCGTGTACTACCAATGGCCGACGTGCCGTAGCTGTCTCCATTCCAAATGTATTCATTCTGCAAGAAGCTGTACCAAAGCGTGGGAATAAATATGAACCCGGGCGCCGGCTGCCAGATCGTCCCCAGGTCGGCACCCACCGAATACGGCAGGACTTCTTTCCCATGCTGCGCCACCACCGCACGAACGTCGTTCGAATGGAAGCCCAGCCCCGATTTGACGAAAAGCTGCATCGTCGGATTCACATTGTAAAAAACATTGAGCTTCGGGCTCACACGTTCCGCCTGGGCTCCCTGCTGACCTTTTTGGGAGATGAGCTTGTCGTAGTAGCTGAAATTGAACCAATCGAACCGCAGACCCGGGTTGAAGTTCCACCGGCCGATCAGCCACGACGCCGAGGCAAATGCATTCAGGTTCGCTTCCGAAGCGGTACCCCAGGCGAGGCGTTCGTTGAGTGTTTCGCGCTGGGTGACGTAGCTTAGCCCCAGCTCATGGATATTGTCGTAGCGAAAGCCGGTCCCGGCCGTGAGCTGCAAGGTACTGTTGACGAAATCGATATGGTGCCCGTATTGAAAGTTGGCACCGTAAATATCCCGGTTGTCGATCTGCCGTATTTCATCGCCGGCGTCGGGGTGGACGAGGTAGAATGTAAAATCGGAGAACAGCTCGAAGTCGTATTGGGCATAATAAAATGTACTCTGCCAGCTGGATTTGTCATTGACCCGGTGGTTCCAGTTCAGGATGAGGTTCGTACGCGAGGTATGCCCGCCCTCGGTAGTATCCACGGAGCCAAACCTGCCGATATCCGAAATAGCCCGGACGGGAATCTGTCCCGAGCCGTTCCAGTTGGAAGAAAAAGTGGAGCCTGTAACGCTGATGCTATCCTGCTCGCTGATTTTACCGTTGACCTTGCCGAAGAGGTTCAGCCGGTTGAGGTTTTGCTTCACGACAAACGGCCCGTCGGTAAAATTGTACTCCGCCGCGACGTACGCGTTACTCTTCTCCGTATTGACCACGTTAAACAAGCCCACCGCCCGCAGGGTATTGAAACTACCGCGTTCCAGCCGGACCATATTGTTTTTCAAACGGCCATAGGTGTGAAAATCCACATAGCCGGAAGTATTGAAATCGCCTTTCTCCGCATAGTAGCTGCCTTTTCCGAAGCTGATATTCTCAACCGTTTCGGGGATCAGGAAATGCAGGTCCGAATAGCCCTGTCCGTGCGCATGCGAAACGATGTTGACGGGCATTCCATCGGCAGAAATGCTGATATCCGTGCCGTGGTCGTTGTCAAACCCGCGCAGGAAAATCTGTTCGGCCTTGCCTCCGCCAGCATGCTGCGCGATGAACAGGCCCGGGACTTTGCGTAACAAATCCTGCGTGGTGTTGAGGGGGATCCTGTTCAAGTCGATCTTCATGATGTGGTCCTCGGGCGATTTGGCCGTCACCACCACCGCCGACAGCAGCATCGCCGTAGAATCGCTCAATTGCACATTTTCATTCGCGGTAACCCGCGTACTATCGATTTTGGTGTCGGCGTGCACCGCTCCTGCCAGCAAGGAAAGACCAACCAGCGCGCCCAGCAGAAACTGGCAATTCAAATCATTCATTAATATAAAGGTTTGTTGATGCTCCGGCCCTGCGCCTACGCTTCGCTTTCGTTACTGAACCGGTAAAAAAGCTTCCTGACAGGCAATGTGAGCCAGGTTCCCAGTACGAAAGGGAATGTCAGTACGCCTCCCGCTTTGGTGAGTATGTCCCAATCCGCTTTCAGGAGGTAGATATCGATCAATACCGCCAATGTACAGGCGATAAATGCGAGCAGCCCGTCCTTCCGCTTCACTCCCGCGAACACAATGGAACACAGCACCGCATTGAAACTGAACAACCCGATATGCACCTGTGTGATAGGCTCGGCGAAAAGCAGGGCAATCCAGGCGCCCAGGATAGATCCCGCCAGGCCGTACAACGCCGCCACGGGACTGGAAATAAAAACAGCGACCATAAAGATCACCCCCGCCAGGAAACTTCCCTGAAAAATCACCTCGCCGAAACCATTAGTAGAGGTCGTAAAATCATTCACCTCGTTGCTGAACATGCTGGTTTCGACCAATGCAACCGGAGCGGGTATGCCCGTAAAATGGTGCAGGCAAAACACGAGTACCCAAGTCACGAGAATGAAGGGTAATGTAAAAACCGGGATTTTCCGCTCGATAAAAAAGTGCTGGATAACCGCCGCCACCGCCGAACCGGCGACGATCATCACCCATACGACCGGTTCCGCGCGAAAGTGGAAGGTAAGCGCAACGCCCACCAGCGCGGCACTGAAACCGTACAGTCCCATGCTGATCTGCGTCGGATCGTACCTCAAAACACGGGCGGTCAGCGTGCCGGTCGCAGCAGCCAGGATGGCGGCCACGCCCATGGTGGCATCGTCGTAGAAGATACCCGCCAGGAATAGCAGGCCCGTCCAGATGTTTTCCTGCAACATGATCTGCCCGACGCCTTTGAGGGTTTCCGAGATAAAGGGGGCTCTTTTTTCTATTAAATCCATTTTGTTGAATATTGTTTGAAAATCCTTTTAACTCACCATCCCAAAAACACCATCCCCGTAGCGCACGTCGTGATCGCAACGCCGCTCACGACGTGGATGTAGCGTTCGAGCCGCTCGGTACGGAAAAAGCCATAGCCATAGCAGCCCAGCAACACCATAAAAAGCATGGTAAGCACCGTACAAGCCGTGAAAACGCAGATCAGCACCACCACTTCGGCCATGGAGCGGTTGGTACCCGAAAAGAACAGCAGCGGCACCAGCGGCTCACTGGGCCCCATCACAAAAATGACAAACAGCACCAGCGGCGTCACCTTCACGCGGTTACCGGGCATTACGGCCTCCCCGTGCCGGTGCTCATACACATACACCTCGTCGCTCATCACGTCGAAATGCTTGTGCGGGCGGTTGAGGTACGCGTGGCGCAGCCCGAAGAGCAGGTAACCCAGCCCGAACAGCAGCAGCGCCCAACCCGAAAGATTTCCGCGGATATCCTGAAACCAGGAGATCTTGTTCAAATGCCAGCCGAGGTACACGCCTACCAAACCGAGGAGCACCGAGCTGAAAATATGCGCGAAGCCGCAGACGATCGTGAGCAGGATGGTCCGGCCCATCGTCCATTTACGGGAACGCGACAGCACAATAAACGGCAGGTAATGATCCGGCCCCGCCGCCGTGTGGATCATGCTGATGGATGCGGCCGTGAGGGCCAGTACAATGAGGGTCGAGTTCATACGAGACTAACTTTACTTTCTTCCCAAATCAGATTTTGGATACTTTGGAAGCGGTCGTACAACTGCTCTCCGCCGTGCCCCAGGCACCGCAGCACAAACCCGTCGTGCCGGATTTTGGAAATACCAAACTGCATTCCCTCCTCGCCTTGCATCATTTCGTAAATGCATTCGATAAGTTCATCCACAGGCCGTTTTTGAGTATTTACATAAATCAAAGTCCCCTGGTGTGTAAACCCTTCGAGCAGGCCAATGGCCGCCAGCGGCATCAGCTCGGGCAACAGCAGCACATTGTCTTTGAGCACCAGCTTCTGGTGGTGCCTTACCTCGATCAGGTTCTGGAAATGGCTGTATTTGAAAACCTCCCCGTGGTACTTGCGCCCGCAGGTGATGATCTCGCTCATCAAAAACTCGCATTCATCACCGAGCGAAACTTTCGTAACGCTTTTGAACGTCGAATTTTCGTGTGGTACCACCGGGTGCGGAACGTAGGAAAATGCCGCACCATCGGCCAGGTTCACCTGCATGAATTGCGAAGCGCCGCGTTCCATGTTAAACAGCCGCTGGTACGATTGCGACTGCAACTGCAAGCGCGCATTCTCCTCGACCTGGATATTCAAATCATAATGGTCGCCGTCCAGAATGCCGGGCGACGAGCTCATCACCATCAGATAGGCAGCGCCATCCGATTTCGTTTGCCCCACCGGCACCACGCGAAAAGGCGCCGACACGAAAACATCTTTCATGTACGACTTCCCTCCCCGCGCACCGGCTGTGATACTCAGTTTACAATCCACTATCTGACGAGGTTGGGTTCTTCAATTTCTTCCAGCAGGGCATACTTCTTGATCCAGTCGATAATGCTGTCGACGCCTTCGCCGGAGCGTAGGTTCGAAAAGATGAACGGCTGTCCCTTGCGCATACGGCGCGCATCCTGCTCCATCACTTCCAGGCTCGCGCCTACGTACGGGGCCAGGTCTATTTTGTTGATCAGCAGGAGGTCGGAGCGCGTAATGCCCGGTCCGCCTTTGCGTGGGATTTTCTCGCCTTCCGCCACGTCGATCACGAAAATGGTCACGTCGGCCAGGTCGGGGCTGAATGTGGCCGAAAGGTTGTCGCCGCCGCTTTCAATGAGGATAATCTCAATGTCGGGAAAGCGGTTTACAAGCTCGTCCACGGCTTCAAGGTTCATGCTTGCGTCCTCGCGGATGGCAGTGTGCGGGCAGCCGCCGGTTTCCACACCGATAATCCGTTCGCGGGGCAGCAGGCTGTTTTTCGCCATAAACTCGGCATCCTCTTTCGTGTAAATGTCGTTGGTGATCACGGCCAGGTTATAGTCGTTCATCATCCTGCGCGACAGGCATTCCAGCAGCGCGGTTTTTCCTGAACCAACCGGTCCGGCCACGCCTATTTTCACATATTCTCTCTCGTTCTTCATCGTTAATTTTCCTTTTTGAAATGATTTCTCCGCCGGTTAAAATGAGTGCACGGCGGGTGTTAAGACATATATAATCTCGAATACAACCGCTCATGCTGCATGCAGCGGATATCGAATGCGATATTGCACAACCCTACCAACTCCCTGTCCACCAACAGCGTATCTTCCGCCAGCTGGTAAAAAACCGGTTGCAGGTCGAGCATCAGGTCCTGCCCGTCGAGCTGGCCGAGCGGGACCAGTTTCACGGCATTGGTAATGAGCCCGGCCGCGGCATTATAGTAGAATGCGAGCAGCGCGTCGTGCAGGGGAATGCAGAGCTGCTGGGCAAGCAGGCCGAATGCGATGCAGTAATGACCCTCCGCCTCTTTTTCCTTAATCTGCCGGTCGAACGCCTCGGCCAGCGCAGAGCTTCTTTTCCGCTGGAAAATTTTCAACAGCCGCACACCGAGCTTCTGGCTCGCCTCGCGGATTTCCCGGGGGCTTTTCAATGCGCTGCATTCCTGGTCCAGCTCCACCAATGCGCCGATATCCGCCGCCCCGGCGGCCTCGTACGCGAGGCGTACGAGGGAGGCGTCGTTGTATTTCACATTGTACGTGAGCATGTTGGTCACAAACTCCTGCGCCGTAGCCGTGGAATGCACAATATCCTGCTGCACGTAAGTTTCCAGGCCATTGGAATGTACATAACCGCCAATCGGCAGCGTCGGGTCCGACAAATGCAGCAATGCGGCGAGAAATGAATGGGGGCTTTCCTTTTGCATAATACCTATTTGGATACGGACGACGCCAGGTTAATAATTTTCGAAAAAAGCGACTGCTCGGAGCCGCCGTGCCCGTGTGGTTCCACATTGGATTTCAACCAGTTGAGCAATTGCCGCACCTGCTTTTCGGGTTTGTAGCCGCTTGCCCGCAGCCACCGGAACATCGGCTCCTCGAAAGGCATCAGCACCTGGTCGTCGTCGATGAAAAGCGGCATATGCTTGTTCCCGATCTCGTAGCAAACCGTGCCCATTTCCAGCATAGTAGCAGGCGAGATCACGATCGCCTCGCAGGGCTTGATATGGACGCTCACAATCCGTTCGGCGTCCGCATACACGATATCGTTCTGCCGCAGGCGCTGGCCCTCGCGCATGAACTTGATCGCGATTTCAACGCCCCCGTTCGTAAACCGTCTGTGGATCTTCTTGGCACTCTCAAACCATTCTATTTCAAGGAGATCAACCGCCTGACCTTCACTCGACCAGGTCGCCAGATTCCCCAGAACATCATTGATAATCCTCATGATTTTTTCTTTTTGAAATTGAAGTTTTTGGAAATGCCCGTACCGAATGTGGCGCCGCTGAGTCCTGCTGTGAAATTGTTGGTGGAAACGCCGCCTTTCGGCTTGGTCATCAGGTTGGAGAGCTCCCCGAACTTGAATTTCAATGCCCATCCTTTTCCGAGCAGCACCCCAAGCATCGGGTAAGCACGCAAACGGTAGCCATTAAACTTCTCCTGCGTGCTGATTCCCTGCTCGCCCCATACGTAGTGCGCATCCACCTGCGCGATAAGCAGGAAATGCTCTCCGATCATCATCGAAGGACTGTACCAGATCCCGGCCTCGCGTTGCTTCATCCGGTAGTCGGTCGCCGATTGCTTTTCGCTGGAAAATGCGAAGTTGACGCCGATGAGATCGTTGTTATTGATAAAATACCCGAGCCCGAGGGGAATACCCGCGCCGGGGCTGGTGCTGAATGTACTGTTGTGGTAGCCGGGGCCATTCGTTTTGGAATAATCCAGCGAACCGTACAGCATAAACTGGCCTTTGGGCCCGTTGTCGGTGGCGCTCAACCGTTGCGCCGAAAGGTTTGCCGCCGCCAGATGGCACAGCAAGCCCGTCATCAAAACCGTCAGGGTTTTTAAGCGAATCATCTTGCAGATTTTTTAAGGGCCATCCCGGAGACAATGCCCCGGAATGGCATGAATGGGTAGTTGCGATTAAAAAAGGAAGTACAACTGGGCCAGCGGCAGTTTCTCGGCAGGCTCGCAGGTCACGTGCACACCGTCCACAGTTACCTTGTAGTTTTCCGGATTTACTTCAATCACCGGCGTTTTGTCGTTGTGGATCAGGTTCTTTTTGGAAACATTCCGGCAACCGATCACCGGCAGCGACGTTTTGCCCAGCCCGTAAGACTGCACCGCGCCATTATCGATCGAAATCTGCGACACGAAATTCACGCAGGTAGCTAACCGTGCCTTGCCGTGCGCCCCGAACATATTCCGGTAAATCACCGGCTGTGGCGTAGGAATGGACGCATTAGGATCGCCCATTTTGCTCGCAATCACAAAGCCGCCTTTCACGATCATTTCAGGTTTTGCTCCAAACAATGCGGGTTTCCAGATCACCAGATCGGCAATTTTACCCGGTTCGATCGACCCTACATATTGCGAAATACCGTGCGCAATGGCCGGGTTGATCGTGTACTTGGCCACGTAGCGCTTCACACGGAAGTTGTCGTTTTCGTGCCCGTTATCCTCTTCCAGCTCGCCGCGTTGCTCGCGCATTTTGCTGGCTGTCTGCCAGGTGCGGGTTACCACCTCACCTACCCGGCCCATGGCCTGGGAATCGGAGCTCATGATGCTGAACACGCCGATATCGTGCAGAATATCCTCGGCCGCAATGGTTTCCGGGCGAATGCGGGAATCTGCGAAGGCCACGTCTTCCGGAATGTTCTTGCTCAAATGGTGGCACACCATGAGCATATCCAGGTGCTCGTCGATGGTGTTTTTGGTGTAGGGCCGTGTCGGGTTGGTCGAGGCGGGCAGTACGTTGGGGTACATCGCCGCTTTGATAATATCGGGCGCGTGGCCCCCACCGGCACCTTCGGTATGGAAAGTGTGGATCACCCGGCCGTTGATCGCGTTCATGGTGTCTTCGAGGAATCCGGCTTCGTTGAGGGTATCCGTGTGAATGGCCACTTGCACGTCTAGCTTATCCGCAATCGTCAGCGATGCGTCGATCACCGCGGGTGTCGCGCCCCAGTCCTCATGAATTTTCAAACCCAATGCACCGGCCTCGATCTGCTCTTCCAATGCTTCCAGCGAGGCCGAATTCCCTTTTCCGAAAAAGCCCAGATTCATCGGGTAATCGTCAGCGGCTTCGAGCATTTTCTGGATATTCCATTTGCCGGGCGTGACGGTGGTGGCATTGGTACCGTCGTTCGGGCCGGTACCGCCGCCAATCATCGTGGTAATGCCGTTGTACAGTGCCGTTTCGATCTGCTGCGGGCTGATGAAGTGAATGTGCGTGTCGATCCCCCCGGCGGTAACAATGTAGCCGTTGCCGCCATGCACTTCGGTGGAGGCTCCGATGATCAGGTCGGGGTGTACGCCGTCCATAATGTCGGGGTTACCGGCTTTGCCTATTCCGACGATCCTGCCGTCCTTGATCCCGATATCCGCCTTCACAATGCCCCAGTGGTCGATGATGATCGCGCCGGTAATGCAAAGATCGAGCACGCCCTGGCTGCGCAATGCCGTGGCCGACTGGCCCATGCCGTCGCGGACCGTTTTACCGCCGCCAAACTTCACCTCGTCGCCATATACGGCGTAGTCTTTTTCAATTTCAATGATCAGTTCGGTATCACCCAGGCGAACTTTGTCCCCGGCAGTCGGGCCGAGCAGGTTCGCATATTTTTCTCTGCTTATTTTAAGGCTCATCTTATTGATTTTTGAAGTCTAACAAACCGGCTTTTTGCAATGCGAGCTTTTTGTTAAGCTCCAAAGTGGTGTCGCCATTGACCAGGTTATTGATGCCGATTACGCGGCGTGCGCCGCCAAGCGCCACCAGTTCCACCGTCTTTTCCTCTCCCGGTTCAAAGCGTACCGCTGTGCCGGCGGCGATGTTCAACCGCATCCCGAATGCGGCATCCCGGTTGAAAGACATGGCTTTATTCACGTCAAAAAAATGGAAATGCGAACCGATCTGAATGGGGCGGTCGCCGGTATTGGTCACTTTCACAGTGGCGGTCGGGCGGCCTTCATTACAGGTTATCTCGCCCTTTTTGATAAAAAACTCTCCTGGTATCATGTTCATCAGGTTTAAGGATTAACGAATAGGCTCGTGAACGGTCACCAGCTTGGTACCATCCGGAAACGTAGCCTCGATTTGGATGTCGTGTATCATCTCAGGTACGCCGGGCATCACGTCGTCGCGGGTGAGCACGGCCGCTCCCGCCTGCATGAGGTCCGCCACGGTACGCCCGTCGCGAGCGCCCTCCATCACGAAACTGCTGATGAGTGCAATGGTTTCAGGATAATTGAGCTTGACGCCCCTCGCCTTCCGTTTGAGCGCTACCTCACCTGCCAGGTGCAGCAGCAGCTTCTCTGTTTCTCTTGGTGTTAAATGCATCTAGATATTCTATTTTGAGTTGATTTGAAGACATTCTTTGCCCGACAGGGCGCCACTCCCGGCGGCCCGAAAGCATACCCGCCAGCAGACCCAAACATGAAATCTGTGGGTAAAAAGGCTCCCTGAACCGGAAGCCAGCTGGCCGGTTAAAAGGGAAAAACCGCGAACTTACATGGATATACGAAGCCTGGAACGGGCAGTTCAAAGCCAGACCGGCACAACACGGCCGCGCGCCCGTTCGGAAACAGTACATACACAGAATACTACACGCACACGGCGGTATCCGGAGACATTCAGAAAGGGATGATCAGGGACCGATACAGGATGTACCGGGGAAGAGACCGCACAAGAATCGGCCTGGGAGCAGCAATGGAAACACCCGGATCGTCCGTGGTGTGAAAAACAAAGGACAGGTACCTGCTGAAAAAGCCAGCGAGGGCGCTAAAATCCTGGTTATCCTTTTTCTCTTTGGAGACCGAAGACGTATTTTCCTGCACTTCGAGCATCGCCGCCTCCTGGTGGTAGTTGTCTTTATCAGGAGATTTTCCCACGGCCGGACGGTCATTCGAATCCTGTACCGACGCGATGGCGGGATGCCCCAAGCTCTGGGTCCCGGTTGTCGTCAGAATGACAAGGAGTATGCCAAAAAGGAATCGAATGCAGCTCATTGGATGCTAGCAGAAATTACATCATCTTTCGGATGATAAATGTAGATATTCCTGCATCGCCCGGTTTTCAATAATCTGGACATTTTTTGCACAAATCTGGAAAATGCATACCATGAACCTGAACAACCGGTGTCCGATAAAATCGCAGTGAATCCCCAACCACAAACCCTCTGAGTACAATGAGCCCCAGGTCACAAAACGTTTTAGATTACCCTAATGAGCATACGGTGTTTCTTGTATGGAAATTCAAAGATGGCCCGGACGCCAGCGAAGCTTTCCGGAAAGTGTCCGCATTGGTCATCAATTTGAACAAATCCGCCGATGTCCGCTTTCCCGACGTCAAGGCCAGCGTGGTAATGGGCATCGGCCACGATGCCTGGCTGAACCTCGGCCTGCCGCAGCCGCTGCCCAAAGAACTGCACCCATTTACCCCCATTGCGGGAGGCAAACACACAGCCGTGGCTACCGACGGGGATCTGCATTTCCACATCCGCAGCGCGAAGCAAAGCTTCTGCATCGATGCGGCTTACAATATATCGGCCATACTTGAATGCGCCGCGGACTGCACGGTGGAGATCCACGGCTTCCGGTATTGGGACAGCCGCAGCATACTGGGCTTTGTGGACGGCACAGAAAACCCGACAGGCGAATCCAGGGCTTACTTTGGCATGGTCGGCGATGAAGACCCCATTTACAAAGGGGGCAGTTATCTGTTTGTTCAGAAATACCTGCATGACCTGAAAGCATGGCGGTCGCTGCCGGAGTCCGAACAGGAAAGAGTGATCGGGCGCTCCAAGGGTTATGATATCGAAATGCCCGACGACGTAAAACCATCCAATTCGCACTCCGCCCTGGCCAATGCAGGCGACGATCGTAAAATCGTGCGTGATAACATGCCTTTCGGAAATGTGACCTCCAACGAAATGGGTACGTACTTCATCGCATATGCCAGTACGTTCAGCACGGTAGCGCTGATGCTCACAAGAATGTTCGTCGGGGAGCCGGAAGGAAACTATGACCGCATTCTGGATTTCAGCACGCCGCACACGGGCACGTTGTTCTTTGTGCCCACTTTTGATATGCTCTCCGATTTCGGAGGGTAAGCAGCGCAAAACAGGTAAATCCCTTCATCCTTCAACCTCAACTACCATGTCCGAAGACCATCACCTGGAAAACGAAGAAGAAAAATTACCGTCGGCCATCCCTCCCTATCAATTACTGGACCTAACAACGACCGGCCCCAAAAGCTGGGCTGCGGGGATCCCGGCCGTAGCGGCATCGCTGAGCGACCTGATTGTCAATAAGACGGTACTCAGAGGCGGAAAAGCGCTGTTTAAGATGAATCAGTTCAATGGGTTCGATTGCCCGAGCTGCGGCTGGCCCGACCCGGACGACGACCGTTCTCCGATCGCCGAATATTGTGAAAACGGAGCCAAGGCCCTGGCGGAAGAAGCCACCACCAAAAAGGTAACTGCGGATTTTTTCGCTAAAAATTCGATTTACGACCTCGCGAAGCTGAACGACTACGAGATCGGGCATTTCGGGCGCCTGACCGAGCCGATGTATCTACCCAAAGGCGGTACACATTACCAGCCCATCGGTTGGGATGAAGCATTTCAAAAAATTGCCGGGCACCTCAATGCCCTGGAATCTCCCGATGAAGCGGCTTTTTATACTTCCGGCAGGCTTAGTAACGAGGCCTCGTTTGTATATCAGCTTTTCGTCCGGGAATTCGGCACCAACAATTTTCCCGATTGCTCCAATATGTGCCACGAAACCTCCGGCTTCGCAATGTGGCCTACGCTGGGCGTGGGCAAAGGCACCGTAAAGCTCCATGATTTTTACGATACGGACGTCATCGTGATCGTCGGGCAAAACCCCGGGACAAATTCGCCCAGAATGATGAGTGCGTTGGAGAAGGGCCGGAAAAACGGCGCAAAGGTGATCGCGATCAATCCATTGCCGGAAGCCGGGCTGATGCATTTCAGAAACCCGCAGGAGATCAGCGGTGTGCTGGGTAACGGGGGCCAACTCGCCGATCTGTACTTGCCGGTAAAGATCAACGGAGATATGGCGTTGATTAAGGCGATCGAATGGCTTTTGCTCGATTTCGAGAAAAAATCCCCCGGGAAAATTATCGATCATGCGTTTATCCAAAACAAAACAGGAGGTTACCAGGCATTTGCCGAACACCTCGCCGGATACGATTTCGACGAACTCGTCGCGCACACCGGTGTAGCCGGAGATGCGATTTACCAGGCAGCCGAAATGATGGCCGCAAAGAAGAGAATCATCATCTGCTGGGGGATGGGGCTCACCCAACAGCCTAACGGGGTGGATATTCTCCGGGAAATAATCAATCTGCTGTTGCTGAAAGGCAGTATCGGCAAGCCAGGTACCGGCGTGTGCCCGGTGCGGGGCCATAGCAATGTGCAGGGGAACCGTACAATGCTTATCAATAACAATCCCACACAGGCCCAGCTCGATAAATTGCAGGAAGTATTCGGCTTCGATCCGCCGCGCAGGGAAGGTTACGATGTGGTCAACTCTATCAAGGCAATGCACGAGGGAAAACTCAAAGTGTTTTTCAGCATGGGCGGTAATTTCCTGTCCGCAACGCCCGACACGATTTACACGGCCCGGGGAATCCGCAAACTCAGGCTGACCGTCAGCATTTCGACCAAACTGAACAGAAGCCACCTGGTACACGGCGAGGAAGCGATCATTCTGCCGACATTGGCCCGCAGCGACCGGGATGTGGTGAATGGCGCGCTGCAACACATAAGCACGGAAAACGCCATGGGCGTAGTGGAATGGTCACGCGGGATGCTTACGCCGGTGAGCGATCAGTTAATGAACGAGACCCGGATCGTCTGCAACCTGGCCAAAGCAACGCTGGCGGGCAGGTCTGTGATAGACTGGAACCGGTACGCCGACAGCTACGACGCCGTGCGCGACGATATTGAAAAATGCATTGCGGGATTTGAGGATTATAATGTTCGTGTGGTGCAAAAAGGCGGCTTCTACCTCCCTAATCCGGCTCGGGACGGCCATTTCAAATCCGAATACGGCGACAAGGCGGCTTTCACAGTGGCTACGCTGCCGGGTGATACGCTTGCCGCCCACGAATACCTGATGGCCACCACGCGTACGCATGACCAGTTCAACACCACCATTTATGGCCTGGACGATCGCTACCGCGGCATTCACAATGAGCGCCGTGTAATATTTATGAATGAAAACGATATTAAAAAAGCCGGATGGAAAGCAGGAGACAAAGTGGATTTGTTCAACTATGACGACGGCGTCGAGCGCATCGCTCCGCTTTTTATCATCGTGTCCTACCCTATCCCGGAAAGAAACACGGTCACCTATTTTCCCGAAACCAATGTCCTCGTATCGATCAACAATGTGGTGAAGGAAAGCAATATGCCAGCCTCCAAGCACGTCAAAATCCGGATAAGGCCGCACGACCCAAGGATTTATGAACGAATTGAAACAGCCCGGCTTCGCACTAACATATAATGGGGTCCGGCGAAAACCTTTCGTGTTCGGAAGGGAATGCGAAGAAGTAATACGTCAAGGGGCCGGTTCTCTGCCACTTGACGTTGCTCAGGCCATTTCGAACAGCCGCTTTATTTATTGCGCCAGGTAACCGCCATCCACCGGATAGTAAGAACCGGTCACGAAAGAAGCCTTGGGGCTGCTGAGCCAAAGTACCAGCTCTGCTACTTCGTCGGCTTCGCCCATTCGCCCGATCGGATGCCGGCCTACCAGCCACTCCATCGTCGCGTCGTCCAGATCTTTCAATAATGGTGTTTTGATAAATGCGGGACCCACTGCATTGGCCCTGATGCCTTTTTCACCGTATTCGAGCGCGATGTTTTTGGTAAGCCCCAGTACGCCGTGCTTAGCCGCCACATACGCGGGACTATTGGCAAAACCTACATGACCGAGAATGGAGGCCATGTTCACAATCACTCCTCCACCGGAGTTGAGCATGGCCGGAATCTGGTACCGAACACCGTAGAATACCCCCGAAAGGTTCACGGCGATCACTTTGTCCCAGGCATCGACCGGATACATTCCCGTGGGCGCCATGGCCCCGCCTATCCCCGCATTGTTGCAGGCAATGTGCAAGGCACCATATTTTTCGATGGCAGCCCAAACCAACGCCTCATTCTCCTCCGGCGACGACACATCGCATTTGAAAAAGAAACTATCGCCACCCTCACCACCAATGAGCCGGACGGTTTCCTGGCCCGACGCTTCGTCCATGTCGGAAACCACTACTTTGGCGCCCTCCCGTGCATACACAAGCGCAACGCTCCGCCCGATACCCGACCCCGCACCTGTGACAATGGCAACTTTATCCTGTAAGATTTTCATAGGCTTTCGGATTAATGTTTTCAAGCCAGCTCTGTTTCTCTGATAATCTGGCAGCACAAAGGTGTTTGTTACCGGAGTCGTAAATTATGACCATAGTCATGGGCAAACCTATTGGTTGTCAGCCGGCACCGCCCGCCAGATCTTGACTAATTCATACCAAATAGTAAACAAAAACCCGGTACCAATGCTGACCAGCAATTGGTTGACACTCACTTGCGCGAGGCTGAAAAAGCGGGTAACATCCGGTATGAGGAAGATGAGCACCGAAAGCACGACGGTAATGCCGATAATCATCGGAACCAGGTTGTTTTTGTACCGGATGGTGGTCCATATCGAGTGGCGGAACGACCGGTTTACGAGCGTCAAACAAACATTTGCGGCGAGCAGCGCTATAAAAACCATCGAGCGGGTAAGTCTTTCATCGTACGATTGCGCCAATGCATACTGGTACAACAGCAGCATGCCCGCCGTAATCACCAGCCCTTGCAGAATGCTTACCGAGAGCTCTTTCAGGCTAAAAAAGGTGGAGGTAAACGGCCGGGGCTTTTGCAGCAGCAAGTCTTTTTCAAGCGGCTCGTTTTCATAAATGATTGAGCACGTCGGCCCCATGATCATTTCAAAGAAGATGATGTGGACCGGGGTGAAAATGTTGGGATAGGTCCAGCTCAGTGCGAGCGGGATAAAAACCGTCAGTATGATCGGGATATGGATTGAAATAATGTAACGGATCGCGTTTTTAAGCGAAACATATATTTTGCGCCCCATCGCTACCGCATCCACCATCCGGGCAAAATCATCATCGACCAGGATCAGCGAAGACGCCTGCTTGGCAATCTCCGTGCCCTTTTTACCCATTGCAATCCCGATATGCGCGGCCTTCAATGCCGGACCGTCGTTGACGCCGTCGCCGGTCATAGCCACAATCTGCCCCTGTGCTTTCAGGGCATTTACCACCCTTAACTTGGCCTCCGGAAACATCCTGGCAAAAATCCCCGTCTGCATCACTTTATCCTGCAAGGCCTTTTCATCCATCCCAACGAGCTCCTCGCCCAATAAAACCCGCTCCGCGCCCTCAAAACCAATCTGCCTTGCGATGTTCTGCGTCGTGGCGGCATTATCTCCGGTGATAATTTTCACCTGGATACCGGCGCGGCTAAACGCTTGAAAAACGGCCTTAATATTGTTTTTGGGAGGATCATAAAAGGCTACCAATCCCAGAAAATGAAATGGCAGTTGCTGCTGCTTTTCAGGAAACACGTCTTCGGCATAGCTGCTCTGCCCTACGCCGAGCACCCGGTAGCCCTTCGCGGCAAGCACATTGACAACCTCCCATATCGTACGTTTTTCATCTTCCGGCAGCCCGGAGACCGCCATAAGCGCTTCCGGCGCACCCTTCGCAGCGACAATGCGTTCCGAATCCCTGTTTTCAAATACATGGGTCATCATCGGGGGCTTTCCTTCCAATGGATACTCGTGTACCAGCTTAAACCCGGAGCGCATGTCGGCAGCCGCACAATTCACGTATGCCTCATGCAATGCTATTTCCATCGGATCGAAAGGCACCGGTTCGCTGGCCCACATCGCCATCGTCAGCAGGTCCTTTGCCTGGTCGCTCAAAGGTGCATCGGGCGCCTGAATCAGGTTTTGGGCATGGATGTATAAACTGGCCAATTGCATTTTATTCTCGGTGATCGTGCCGGTTTTGTCCGTGCAAATGACCGTCGCGCTGCCTAATGTTTCTATCGTCTGGGTCCGCTTCACAATGATGCCCATCTTCATCAACCGCCAGGCTCCCAGTGCCATAAAAGTGGTAAACGCCACCGGAATCTCCTCCGGCAGGATGCTCATCGCCAATGTCAGCGCTTTTAACAGGCTGTCTAAAAGAACTTGTGTGCGAATGTAATTGATCACCCAAACGAGCAGAAACACGGCCCCACCGGCAATTGCCATCTTCTTGACGAAGTTGGTGATCTGTACCTGCAAGGGAGTCGGCTCCTCCTCGATGGATTGCAGACTTGCCCCGATCGCCGCCAATTTGGTTTGCGCACCTACGGCACCCACCCGGGCCACAGCCCTTCCGCTCGCCACGAGCGTCCCCTGGAAAACCTCGCTGCCCGGTTCATTTTTCGCAACGGCCAACGATTCTCCGGTAAGAATGGACTCGTTGACAGAGAAATCATGTGCTTCCAGAACGGCCCCGTCTGCCGGGATCTTATTCCCTTCTTCCATAATCAGCCAGTCGCCGACCACGATATCCTCCCTCAGGATTTCGATTTCAAGCCCGTCCCGGATCACCTTGCATTTGGGCTCGGTAAGCGATTTGAGCTCGCGCAGCGCATTGCGGCTTTTGCCGTCCTGGTAAATCGAAATAATGGAAATGACCAGGATTGCCCCTAGCATGAAGAAACCTTCGCCGCGCGAGCCCGTGACAAAATAAATCGCTGATGCAGCAATCAATAAAATCAGCATTGGCTCTTTGACAAGCCCCGAAACAGCCGCCCAAAAACCGCTTTCGCTCCGGTCCTCCACCTTGTTCTCGCCGTATCTGCTGCGTGATTCCAGCACCTGACTGGTCGAAAGGCCCCGGGGAGTGTTGATCGTGGAGGAAGACATATGATGCCGATGTTTAGGGTCAATGACGAATCCAGGAGAGAGATTGCAAAATACTCGCCCGCAATCACTGCTGTTAAAACCGTGTAAATCGCCGTTTCTACTACGGCTCCGACAGTATGACCTCCGCTATTTCATCCTTCCTTTTGAAAGTGACGCCCTCGTGCTGCTGCATGTACCTGATGAGGTCATGCGTTACTTTTACCATTTGCGGGGTCCCGCCGATCCGGTCGTGAAAGCTGATCGACAGCTGGCGGCGGCGTGTCGCTCCTTCCTTATAAAACTGGTCAAATTCTGCTCTTACCTGCTGTGCAAACTGATCAGCCGAGAAATTTTTTCCCTCGATCAAAAGAATATCGTTGCAGCGCAGGGTGTAAGGTACGACAGCGAAGTTTTGCCCCTCCACGCGTGTGATAAAGGGCTCGTCGCGACTCAGGTCATCGATATGGTATTTAAAACCAAGCTCTTTGAGGATTTTCAATGTGTTGTCGCCCCGCCTGAGCCAGTTGGCATTGTAACCCACTGGATTAAAGCCCGTCACCTTTCTGATCGCATCTGCACCTTCGCGGACGAAGGCTTTTTCTTCCGGATAGGTCATGCTGTACTGCGAGCGCCAGTTCATGCCGTGTGCCGCTGCCTCATGTCCGCGCGTGACGATCTCCTTTGCCAGATCCGGGTTCTTAAGCACGGCGGCGCCGACCATATGGGACGTCACTTTAATACCAAGTTCATCCCAGTTGTCCAGCATCCGGGGAATGCCTTCCTGATAACCATATTCGTACCAGGTAGCGGCCGGCAAGTCACGGAAGCCCGGAAGCATGTTCTGGGGAAACGGGCTTTCGGCATTGTCGGGCTGGCCGCCGGATTCAAATTGCATTGAAACCGATACGACCAGCCGGGAGCCGTCAGGCCATCGGGAGGAGGAGGAGGCGGATTGCGGGGATTCTCGAAAACCGCTCCCGGCCAGGGTCGGCGTACCAAGCATACCCAACGCACCCAATGCGCCGGTTTGCCTGATGAAAGTTCGTCGCGTGCTCATAGGGTTCATGGTCTGTTAAGAATTTTATCGAGGGACCAGGAGTTGCTGGCTATGAACTGGAGTAGTACCGCGAAGAAAATCAGGTGAATGAGTTGCGACGGTATCGCCTCCCAGTTCTCGACCATCGACGTGCCGAAAAGCAATAGCAGGACCAGGATGGCCCCTGAAATGAGCGCCGGTTCCGTAAAAAGGCCGATCAGGAGTAAAAAGCCAATGACAAGCTCCGCGAATGGCAAAACCATACTGAACGGCCTCACCAATTCCGCCGGCAGCATCGACTTGGCAAAACTGCCAACCATCCACTGGCTGAACGCATTCAATTTAGGCAACCGGACAAGGCCGTGCCCGAACATACTGATGCCGATACCAAGGCGCAACAACAAAAAAACAATAGCATTCATGTTTACAGGATTATGTTTCCAATGCTGCAAATGTCCCGGTATTTGCGGCAAAAAATCTGTACATTTATTGGATAAATCAGTAATTAGAAAGGATGCGAGTTAAGAACCTCCATAAACCTTACGAGATCGAGCTGCTCGTGGCAGATCAATACACGGGTAAGCAGCACAAAAACTCTTTTTTCGAAATGGTTTATATTTTGGAAGGAAGCGGTTTGCAGATCATCAACGACCACCAGTTGCCGTACGGTCCCGACAAACTCTTCCTGATGTTCCCGCAGGACAGCCACGGCTTCGAAGTTCGCGAAACGACACATTTTGCATTTATCCGTTTCAACGAGGGCTATCTGAAAGCCCAGTCCAAAGAGTGGCTGGAAAGGCTGGAATATATTTTCCATAACCACAACCACCTGCCCGGGTGTATCCTCAAAACGGTTACAGACAAACCATTGATCCGGTCGCTGACGGAAGCGCTGCTCCGGGAGCAACAGGCCGCAGGGCCACACAGCCAACAGGTAATGCAACAAATGCTCAACACGATCATCACGATCGCGGCCCGGAACATTGCGCTTTTCCAACAGGCAAATGATTATCAATCGGCACAGCCGCTATCCCTGCTGGGCTACATTCACGAACATATTTATGCCCCCGAGGCGCTGCGCGTGGAAAAGCTCGCCGCGTATTTCAACATATCACAAACCTATGTAAGCCAGTTTTTCAAGCGTGAAACGGGCGAAAGCCTTCAAGAATACATCAATAGCTATCGCCTGGCCCTGATAGAATCCCGTTTGCGGCACACCAACCAGCGTCTCGGCGAGATAGCCGCTCAATTTGGGTTTACCGACAGCAGCCATCTCAACAAGGCTTTCCGAAAAGCCAGAGGATTATCGCCCTCGGATTTCCGCAAAGCGGCGAACTCCGCCTCTTAATCGCCGGCGTATCTCTCTCCTCTATTCCGCTTGCAGACAGCTCTTTTGCAAAAATGACCGGCCCGAAACCGGGCCGTGCGAAAATAAACTCACCAAATCTTGCATTTGGTATTTTGCCGGTTTATTTTTGACAAAATTTAAGTTAGTGCGTTAAGTTAATATGAAGAAAAACTACATCCGCTGGTTCGTTGTTTTCCTGGTGTTTATCGCTACGGGGCTTAGCTTCCTGGACCGCCAGGTGCTTTCCATTGCCGTGATCAGGATCCAGAAAGAGTTCGGCTTCACGGATGTGGAATATGGATGGGTAAACACCAGTTTTCTGCTGAGCTATGCATTGATGTTCACCGTCGGCGGGCGATTGATCGATAAAATCGGTGCTAAAAAAGGGCTGGGAATCGCCGTGGGCCTCTGGTCGGTGGCGAATGTATTGCATGGCCTCATGACCAGCCTGCCCCAGTTGCTCACCTTCCGTTTTTTCCTCGGAATGGGTGAAGGGGCCTGCTTCCCGGGCGCGGCGAAAACGGTGTATGAATGGTTTGATGAAAAAGAAAGGGCGTTGGCCAACGGCATTGCGATCGGCGGATCGGCCATTGGAGCGGTGATCGCGCCGCCGCTGACGATATGGATATCTAATGCTTATGGGTGGCGTGCAGGATTTGTAGTACCGGGGCTGATCGGCATTGTGTGGGTGGTCGTGTGGCTGGCCGTTTCATGGCGTTCACAGGTAGCCGTCGCGGCACCACCGACGCAAACAGTAGCCATACCGCTTGCGGCCATTCTACGCCGGCGCGCCACGTGGGTATTCATTCTCATGCGCTTCATGCTCGATCCGGTGATGTATTTCATGATGTTCTGGATCCCCAAATACCTCAGCGAAGTACGCCATGTGCCTTTCGAGGAGATTGGCAACCTATTTTGGATACCATTTCTGGCGCTGGGCATTTCCAATATTCTGGGCGGCTATTTCTCCGACAAACTGATCCGAAGAAACGTCAGTACCGATCGCGCCCGCAAGATCGTGATGGGCTGTGCGGCCGCATTGACGCTCGCTGTGCCGCTCACCGAGTTCACCTCGTCGTTAAGCATTGCGGTGGCGCTGATGGCGCTCTACATGTTTGCGCATGGCTGCTGGATCACCAATTATATCACCGCTATTTCCGACGTTTTCGGCTCCCGCGCCACTTCAACGGTCGTGGGCCTTTCGGGCACCGCTGGGGCATTGTCCAGCCTGATCCTCAATCCGATGATCGGGAAAATCATTGGCGAATACACCTATAAACCGCTCTGGATCGCATCCGGGTTGCTATACCCCATTGCATTTGCAGCATTCATTGTGTTGATACCGAAGCTCGTGCCACTCCTGAACAAAGAGGAAGAACCGGTGCTGGCCGTACCTGCCAACGATTGATTTTTTTACTTAAACAAAAACAGGAAAAACTGCCGCCCAAACAACTTAGTGCGTTAAGATTGAAACTATAAAGAACCTACCAGAATTAACATTTAACCAACTCATGGGAAATACATTACAAAGTGAGAATCACCAGGTAAGAGAAGCGATCATTCAGAAACGCCAGCCCACCCGGCCCAGAATCGGCGTGTTTGGAGTGGGGTATTTCAAATATTGGAGCCAGTTCGACGGCCTGCTCGATGATATGCTGCGCAAACAGGAGGTTTTTATTGAAAAAATCCGTGGCAGTGCGGACGTCGAACTGGTCGATTTCGGGCTGGTTGACGACGTCCAGAAAGCCTACGAGCTGGTACCAAAGCTCCACGCCGCGAACCTCGACCTGATTTTCTGCGATATGCTCACCTACGCGACCTCCAACACATTCGGCACCATTATCCGTAATCTTAACGTACCGATCGTACTCGTAGCCTTGCAGCCCGACAAAGCGATGGATTACACGCGCGCTTCCACCTATATGCAGCTCTACAACGACGATATCTGCTCCCTGCCCGAGTTTGCAGGCGTGGCCGCACGTATGGGCAAGAAAGTGCCGGATATGATCATCGGCACTCTGCACGACGATCCGCAAGCCGACGCCGAAATCCGGGAGTATTGCCGTATCGCGGCCGTGCTGCACGATGTGCGCACCTCGCGGATCGGGCACATCGGACACCCGATCGAGGCCATGCTCGATATGCACTCCGATTCGACGATGTTCACAGCGCATTTCGGCGCACATATTGTCCAGTGTGAGGCCCATGAGATCGTGACGCATTACCAGAACGCGGACCGTGCGGATATTGAGCATATGAAGGAGCGCATTCTCGACTTCTTCGATACCCCGGACCCCGTCTCCGACCCTATTTCGGAAAAGCTCCGCGACAGCGACCTCGAAACCGCCGCCCGGGTGACGGTGGCCCTCGAAAAATTCGTGGAAGCCAAACAACTCGACGGCCTTGCCTATTATTATGAAGGCCCCGATAACAGCGAAACCCGCACCGTGATGTCGAACCTGATCGTCGGAAACTCGCTGCTGACCGGCGCCGGTTTCCCGATGTGCGGCGAGTCGGATCTGAAAACGTGCTTCGCAATGCTCATTATGGAACGTTTAGGCATTGGCGGTAGCTTTGCGGAGTTCCATCCGGTCGATTTCAAGGAAGGTTTTGTGCTCGTAGGCCACGACGGCCCGCATAATGTCGCCATCGCCGAGGGCAAGCCTGTTTTGCGGAGCCTTACCAAATACCACGGCAAGCCCGGTTTCGGGGCGGGTGTGGAGTTCAAGATCAAGGAAGGGCCTATTACCATGCTGAGTATCAACTCCACCTACGACGGGAAGTTCAAATTTGTCATTGCCGAAGGGCAGTCGGTCGAGGGGCCTATACCTCCTACCGGCAACACCAATACCCGGGGTTTCTTCAAGCCCGACGTCCGCACTTTCCTTCAACGCTGGATGAAGGAGGGCCCTACGCACCACTTTGCATTGGGTGTGGGCCACCACGCGAGCGCTATTGCCAAAATAGCCGGATACCTCAACCTGGAAGCCGTCATTATCCGAGAAGACTGACGCACATTTTCACCGATTGACTTACGCATGCAGCCGCTCCCGGCTGAATTAGCGCCTTTTGTCTTTTTCAAACCCTTTTTCGAGTTCAATCCTAAAAAATTGAAGACTATGATTCGTATTCTATTCCCCGGACGCTGGCTATGGTTCGGCTGTCTGCTGTGCTGCCTGGCCCTCGGCAGCACTCCTTCACGCGCCCAATCCGACGGGCGCAGTACCGTTACAGGCAAGATCACCGACGCCGACAAGGCCCCGCTGATCGGCGCTACCATTACCGAAAAAGGTACCAACAATGGAACAGTGGCGGACGTGGACGGCAATTTTAAACTCTCGGTAGCGTCGGGGGCCAGCATCGTCGTGAGCTTTATTGGTTATGTTTCGCAGGAAATACCAGTCGGCAACCGCACCGTGATCGACGTCGCATTGGCGGCCGACCAGCACCAGTTGCAGGATGTGGTAGTGGTGGGTTATGGTACGCAGCGCAAAAAAGACCTGACCGGCTCCATTGCCAAGATTTCCAGCGAACAGCTTATCCAGCCCTCGGCGGGTAGTTTCGATCAGATGCTCCAAGGCAAAGCACCGGGCGTGCAGATCACCCAAACCACCGGCGCGCCGGGCGGGAATGTGAACGTGCTGATCCGCGGCGTGAGCTCCATTACCGGCGGCAACCAGCCGTTGTACGTGATCGACGGCTTTGCGATCGGCTCGGGTGGCGGTGGCTCAGACATGCGTAATTATGGAGGAAACAACTTTTCCTCCGCGGGCATGGCCGCCAACACGGGCAACCGCGTGAACCCGCTGGCCTCCATCAACCCCTCTGATATCGAATCCATCGAAATACTGAAAGATGCCTCCGCCACGGCCATTTACGGTTCGCGAGGGGCCAATGGAGTGGTGATTGTGACTACTAAAAGAGGCGCTTACGGTAAATCGCAAATCAGTGTGGATGCCTCGTACGGCTTCCAGGAAGTGGCGCACAAGCTGAAAATGATGAATGCAAAGCAGTACGCCGACTACGTGGTGGACGGGCGTGATAATGCCTGGGTGTACGCAGGCGGAAAAGCGACCGACCCGAACGAAGTGCGATCCGTGAACACCCGGGTAAGGCCCGATTTCAGGAACCCGGAGTCGCTTACCACCGATACCGACTGGCAGGATGTACTTTTCCGCACGGCGCCGGTCAGGAACTTACAGCTATCGTCGACCGGCGGTACCGAAAAAGCCCGGTACTTCATCTCCGGCGGCTATTTTTCGCAGGAAGGCGTCATTATCAATTCCGACTACACCCGTTTCAACCTGCGGGTGAATGTGGATGCGCAAATCACCAAACGCATTAAAATCGGCACATCCACATTCGGTTCCTACGGTTATGGCCGGTTTGTGAACACGGAGTCGCATTACGGCGCGGGTGGGCTGCTGGCCAATGTGCTGGCCGCCTCCCCAACGATTCCGGTCTACGATGCGAATGGCGGTTATTATTTCAACCAGAACGATGTGAATGACGGCCTCGGGTTTCTGGCGAATGTGCTGGCCGTAGCCGACGGCTCCGGCGACCGCCGCAAGGTGATGGATTTGGTAACCAATAACTTCCTGGAAGTGAATCTGACCGATCACCTCACTTTCAAAAGCTCAATCGGCGTCAATTTCGGCACCAACAACATTCGCTTGTGGCGGTCTTCGGCCGTCCCGAATTTCGGAACGCTGAACTACCCCGCCACCGCCGGAACTTCCCGGGCCGAGAACCTGAACTGGCTGAATGAGAATACATTGACCTACGCCAAAGTTTTTAATAACAAACATTTCGTAAACGGGCTGATCGGCTTCACCGCACAAAAAAACAGCCGTGACCTGGTGTCGACAGGCGCCTCCGATTTCCCGACGGAATATGTGCCGTTTATCACGGCCGGTATCGTCAATGCGGGCACGCAGAGCATTAATGAATGGTCGCTGCTTTCGATGATGGCGCGGGTTACCTATTCTTATGCAGGCAAATATATGTTCACCGCCACCGTACGGCGCGATGGCAGTTCCAGATTTGGCGCCAACAACCGCTGGGGCTCATTCCCTTCGTTTTCAGTAGGCTACAATATTGCCGAAGAAGATTTCATGAAAAACCAGAATGTGGTGAGCAACCTGAAGTTGCGGGCCAGCTATGGTATTTCGGGAAATAACCAGATCGGCGACTACACCAGCATCGGTTTGTTGTCGACTACCCGCTACATCAAAAACCGGGCGCTCAACCCCGGTCTCGTTCCCAGCACATTATCCAACGATAACCTCACCTGGGAAAAATCGAAACAGACCAATATCGGACTGGACGTGAGCTTGTTCAAAGACCGCATTACCCTCACCGCCGACGCCTACCGCGACCGTAAGACCGACCTGCTGCTGGCCGTACAATTGCCCGCCGCATCCGGTTTCAACAGTTCCACCCAGAACATCGGCGACATCGAGAACAAAGGCTTCGAGCTCGGCTTGCAAACAGTCAACATCCGTCACAAGCGATTTGAATGGAGTACCAACCTGACATTCAGCCACAACGAAAATAAGGTCCTGAAACTGGCTACCGAAGGAGGAAGGATTGCGAACTCGGCCTATCAGATCACCCAGGTGGGCTCCCCGATTTCGAGCTTTTACCTGATCAACAAGCTGGGCGTGTTCATGAACAGCGCCGAACTGGACGGGGCCGCATTGCAGCACCCGAAAACCCAGGCCGGCGACCTCAAATTCGAGGATGTCAACAAAGACGGCGTCATTAACCAGAGCGACCGCAAGATCCTCGGCTCGCCATGGCCGGATTACACGTGGGGCATGGACAACAACTTTTCCCTCGGCAACCTGACCCTGAACATCGGGCTCGTAGGCTCGCACGGCGCGTACACGTACCTGGACGCGGGTGCCTCCCTGCTCGGGGACAACGGGGTGCAGAACAACCTCGTGCTCACCGACCGGAGATGGCGGTCCGAAGCCGATCCCGGCGACGGCATCATGCCCCGCTCGATCAGGAGCAACCACGCGCTCGGCTTCGGGACTTCGTCGCATTACCTGTTCGACAATTCGTTTACCCGTATCAAAAACATCAAACTGTCGTACAACCTGCCGAAGGACCTCACCCGCCGCATGGGTGTGAGTAACCTGAATGTGTATGCCAATGTCGCGAACGTGTACACTTTTACGAATTACGTCGGCTACGACCCTGAATCGAGCATTACCGGTGACAATGTGGTGAATGCGGGCATCGATTACCTCAATTACCCGCTGCCGCGCACTTATACGCTTGGGATCAAACTCACTCTTTAAAAGCATTACCCATGAAAAAGTACATTCTATACAGTCTCATCGCGGTGACCGCCAGCTCCTGCTCCGATTTCCTGAATTTACAGCCCGAATATCAGATCAGTGAAAATTCATTCTACAAAAGCCCTAAGGACTTTGAAACTGCACTGGTGGGCAATTACGCCGGCCTGCAAGGCTTGCATAACACGGCGCTGATCGACCTGGGCGACCTCACGACCGACAATACCGACATCAAATCCACCTCCCCGCTGGTGGCCGAAGCCGAATGCGACGAGGTGAACCTCACCGCCTCCAACGATTTTCTCAATACCGTTTGGAGCATCAGTTTCGCGACCATCGCCAGGTCCAACAATATTCTCTCGCGGCTCGATGCCGTGACTATGACCGACGCCCAGAAGAACCAGTACAAGGGAGAAGCGCTGTTTTTACGGGCATATGCTTATTTCTACCTCGTGCGCCTGTTCGGTAATGTGCCTGTCGTGGATGTGTCATTCAGAAGCCCGGACGAGATCATGAAATTCGATATGACGCGGAGGCCGGTCGCCGAGGTGTACAATGTAATTACCCAAGATTTGCTCCAATCGGCCACTTTGCTGAACGGTGTAGCCGGTTTGAGCAAATCGCAGGCATCCACGGGTGCGGCCAAAACGCTTTTGGGGAAAGTATATCTCACTACCCGGCAGTTTGACCTGGCCAAAACAGTTTTGAAAGAAGTAATCGACCTGAAAACCTATTCATTGAATCCCGATTATAAAAAGCTGTTCACGAATGGCAATGACGAATTGCAGGAATCGGTTTTTGAGATAAAATACTTGTCGGGTAATGTGGGCGAGGGCAATTCATTCTCTACGATCTTCATGCCGTCCCGTTTCGACGTGGGCATGTTCCCCGGGAATATGCAGGGTGCCGGCCGGGTTTTGCCGACGCGCCAGATGGCAGGTTCCTACGAGAAAGGCGATTTAAGGCGCGCCGCCTCGATCGGCGATTCGGTGAAGCTGATATCCGGCAAATACGAAAAAGACCTTTTCGGACTCAAATTTGTGGATTTCACAACGGGTATAGTCGGGGACGGTGGCATCAATTTCACCTCATTGCGCTATGCCGACGTGCTGCTTATGTACGCAGAAGCCCTCAACGAAACCAGTAGTACGGCCGAAGCACATACTTACCTGAATACCGTGAGAAGCCGGGCGGGGTTGCCACCGAAAACAGGTTTGGACAAAGCCGCATTGGCATTAGCCCTTGAAAATGAAAGGAAATTCGAATTTTTCCTTGAAGGGCACCGGTGGTTCGATCTCGTACGGACCGGGCGCTACCAGGTGGTGATGAACCAGTATTTCAAAGACAACGGGCTGAATTTCAGCGTCGCCGATCACGAGGTACTGATGCCGATACCGCTGCGGGAAATCGACATCAATCCTAATCTGGGGCAGAATCCGGGATATTAAACATTGAAACCGATGATTGTAAAAAAGAATATACGGGTATGGATCACGCTGCTGCTGGCGCCGCTCGCAGCCTTCGCACAGCCGCAATCTTCCACACTCAAAGGCGTGCCATTTAACAACATAACCCTGGAAGTATCCCTGAAACCCTTCCGGAAGAACGACAAGGCCTACATCCGCGAAACTGCCCGTGAAATGTTCACGCAGTGGCATTCCATGCTGCGGCATGCTGATACGGTGTCCGTCATGCTCTGGACCGGCGACGGCTCCGAAATCCTTGAATACAAGGGCGACCCGGCCCAGCGGCTCGAATGGGCGCGCTACATCGGCAACCCGAATACCGCGCACCCGGTAGGCTCCGGTCCCAAAGAGCTTACGATCCACGAACGGGCCTATTTGTACTTCGAAAACCCGCCGGAATTCACCTATGGCGATCTGCAATTCATTGTATCCGCATTGAAGGAAGAGGGCCGCAGGGTGACGGGCAAGCCTATCCGCGTCGGCGAGACTTTCGATCCCGGGCCGGAGTTTGCCAAATCCGATTTTAAATACAAACGCCACTGCGAAATCCTCGGCGGCAGTGCCATGGGCCACAACACGATGGTGAGCTGCTACTCGGTGCTCAAAGCGGATTCCGAGTCCTATGCGGGTTTCCCGAACGGGATTCCCGAGGGCACACCGTTCGGTACGTTTCTGGGGCGGCAGGTTAGGCACCTGACGAGCGATATGGGCTTCGATTTCATCTGGCTGAGCAATGGGTTTGGTTTCGGCGTGGAAGGCTGGTCGTCCACGGGTGCTATTTTCGACGGCAAGGGGTTTGACCAAGAAAAACTGGCCGCTACCCATTCCAAAATCGCCGAGTTCTGGAAGTACTTCCGTTCCGAATGCCCCGATATCCAGGTGCAGACACGCGGCACCAACCTTTCGGCTGGCGCGGACCTGGCGCGTGACGGCGTGGATTTGAAATCCATTTATAAGGATAAAAACATCCTGCCGCCGCCTAACTCGCCCTGGGCTGCACTGGACGGTGATTTTGGGCTGGAAATGGTGGGTTATATGTCGAGAATGGCCGAGCTGCCCGACGAACGCTACCTATTCCGCTACTACACCCACGACCCATGGTGGATCAACAGCCCCTGGCTCGACCGCTATGGCCGCGAGCCGCACGACATTTACCTGCCGCTGGCCGTGTCGCGCATCAATGCAAAAGGAGAAGTCAAACTACCGAGCCATCTTAATTTCCTGAGCATCGACGATTCGTTCGGAAACATGCCTACCCAGGTGCCCGACGAGGTGACGCCGCACATCCTGAAAGCCCGCTACGACGCGCCTACCGCGCCCGGGCCGCTCGTGTGGGTGTACCCGTTCGACGAGTATTACGATTGGGCATTCCGATACAAGGACCGGCTGCCGGAAATCTATTACGGCGACTGGCTCATTCGCCAGGCAGTGAACAACGGGCTGCCCGTCAATACCGTCATTTCTACGGGTTCTTTTCAAAAGGTAATAGGGCAAAATCCGGCACGTTTCAAAGAATCGGTGTTGCTGAGTGTTGTGCCAGAAGCAGGCTCGCCACTTGAAAAGGCACTGATCGCATTCGTTGAAAACGGCGGAAAGCTCATGGTTTACGGTCCGGCAGACCATGCCGGCAAAGCCTTCCTCGACCTGCTCAACCTGCAAAATGCAGCCCCGCTGGAAGGCGAGTTCAAGATCAGCAGCGTGTACACGGGCGACGAAATGCAGCGCCCCTATCCCGGCAAGATCATCCACAGCGCGTTGTTTTCCGGCGGCGGCGTGGCTACACGGGTTCAAAATCCCAGGGATGCTTTTACCAAAATCCTCTCGCAAATGAGCCAGGGAAGCCAAAAGCGCGACGTGGCATGGGCAAGAGAGCGAAAGGAATGGAACGGCGGAAAAGTGGTCTATATCCGCGGCACCAATTCCAGCAAGTTCACGGGCGGCAAACTGCTCACACCCGACGATCCTTCGCAGCTATTCACCGGCCCGCTGCTGTTTCGCTACGCCTTGCAGGAGTTCGGGATCGACCTCGGCATTGCCAAGGAGGATCCAGGCGTGAAAAACCCGGTACTGACCGTTTCGCGGAGCCACAATGCATTCATTTTTTCCGGATACAATCCCAACACGACCATCCGCAACAAATTCCGCTTTCCGCAGGGGGCACCGTTGCTGAACGGGCTCGATACCAAGCTCGACAAGGGGCGCTCGGTGTATAGCATGCCTACCTCCTGGAACCGCGAATCGCGGGTATTTGTGGAGCAGAATGAGGGCATTGTGTCCCTCAAAGAGCTGCATTCGGGCGAAATGGGTATTACCAAGCGCTACCGCGTCAGCGGCTTGCAAAACGCGACGGTACGCATTTACCCGCACGAAGACATTAGCCCGGAGCAGTTTAATGCTTATCTCAATGCGAACTACCCTTGGCGCGATGGCCGCATTACCTTCAAACCCGGCGATCCGAAATTCGGGATGCATTATGTAATGGAAGGCGTTACGGGGGATTTGGTGGTGTCGTGGTAGGGGTGAGTTCGACCGCCGACCGCCGACCGCCGACCATCGACGTAATGCTTGTGATAAACCCCTGACTATTCCTGACAACACCTGACTATTCCTGACAACACCTGACCATTCCTGACAACTCCTGACCACATCTGACAACTCCTGACCTAACCTAACCGCCCATGCAAAAATGCCTTTCCGTCCTTTTCCTGACCATAATGGTCGTTGCCCACGTCTTTGCACAAGTCGCCGACACTTCTTACCTATCGGGCGTGAAGCGGGAGCTGCGTACCCAATGGCCGAAGAACCGCCGCGTGAATATCGTATTCCACGGGCATTCGGTACCGGCGGGGTACTGGGATAACCATGAGGTCCACACCCTGGAATCGTACCCGAACCTGTTCCTGAAAGCGTTAAAGGGGCATTATCCTTATGCCGTCGTGAATGTGATCGTGACGGCCATCGGCGGGGAAAGCTCCCTCAGCGGCGCCAAACGCTTCGAGGCCGAAGTACTGCCCCACCAGCCAGACGTGGTCTTCATCGATTATGCATTGAACGACCGTTTTCAACCGCTGGATAAAACCCGTGAGGCATTGGAAAAGATGATCCAAACGGCACAGGCCAGGAACGTCAAGGTGATCCTGGTAACGCCTTCTCCCGATCAACGGATCGATATTGCGGCCCCTTCGAACCCGCTGGACCCGTATGCAGCGCAAATCCGTGAGCTGGCCAGGCAATACGGCACCGGCCTGGCGGATCCTTACATTGATTTTCAAAAAATTGTGAGGGAAGGCAGGCTCAAAGAAGTCATGTCGTCGATCAATCATCCCAATGAAAAAGGACATACCATGATCGTGGACAGGATCATGCCTTATTTTTTCTGATGCCGGCTAGTCGTGGTAATCGGGGTTGGCGCTGATGGCGAATTTGTATTTGTCGCCGCGGTAAAACGATCTTTCGATTTCCACGACTTCACCATCCGTGCATATCACGGCACTGTCGAGGATGAACATCGGCGTGGCTGCCGACAAGTCGAAATTATCCAGCTCCGAGCCTGGCTGCACGATCTCCGTGCTCAGCGTTTGCTTTACTTCGTCGATCCTGAGGTGGTAGGTATTTTCGTATACTTTAAAATAAGAGATCTCGGTAGGCATCCGGTTGATCTTCGGGCATAGCGCGAGTGAAATATACTTGATCTCGTCCTTGATAATCTCGTCGTCGGCATACCGCAGCTGGTGGATTTTCAGCACCGGGCCGTCCATAATGAAGTGCTTCCCTCCTATTTCCGACGAAATGCCGTCGTCGAGCACCGTTTTTTCCAGCACTACATTGTGCGGTTCAAAGCCTTCGGCGATCAGGCTCTCGTGAAACCCGCGCCGCGTCGCATTGATCGACCCCAGCGTACGGATCAGGTGATGCCCCACCGTCCGGTTCAGCACGAAAGTGCCCTTTCCCTTGATACGCCTCGCCCAACCCTGGTTCTCGATTTCGAGCAGGCTTTTCCGGGCCGTAGTGTTGCTCACCTTGTAGTTTTTGATAAGATCATTCTCCGACGGAATTTTGTCGCCCGGCTGTAATTCGCCGGATTTGATCCTTTCGATGATTTCGCTGCTAATGCTTTGAAACTTGGGTTTCATTGGGCGTGCGTAATGGATTAATACAAGTTCCAAATTAACTGAACTTTATCAATATATCCGCAACTGGCCTTGTGGAAGAGCATCCGGCGTTCGGGTGAATGAAACGAGATGCAACCTGGCTTCCCGTTCACAACCGGGTTTAAACATAATTTAACTGGCAACAGGCCGGGCCGGCCTCCGCTCAGAAGGTAACCGAATCGGCAGGCGTATATACATAACTGTCAGGAATCCAACCGGGTGCCGCCTGCTGCTTCGGACATTTCCAGAAGTGCAACCAGGTTAAGTAATATTAAATTACTGAAATACAGTGCATACCTGATAACCCATAATGCCTTTAACCAGTATTCGAAAACACACAACTTCCGGATCGGATTGGAAGAATATACGGCCCAGCCTCTCTTCCGAGAGAACAACCATTAACACACTGAAAAACAAACGATACCAGCCATACCACAATGATCCAAGAGAGATAAATCAAAAGAAATTGCAATTTTAACGGGCGCGTTGTAGTATCAAAATGACAATGAACAGTAAATTGCATAGTTGAAATCTCTTAACCTGAATTTAACTTTCCTTAAACTAAATGCGAAACACATTTACCCTCTCTCCCAGCCGTATTGGCTGGCTGTGCCAGCTTTTATGCGCGGCATTTGTGGTTGTGGCAACCACGGGATACGGCGGCACGGCCCGTCCATCCCTTTCGTCGGGCGTTTTACCCAGCCGGGTATTTCCCACGGCCGACAAACCTGTAAAAGGAACCATCAGGGACGAAAACGGCAACACCCTTGCGGGCGTCAGCGTGGTGGAAAAAGGAACGACAAACGGAACGATTACCGATCAGGATGGGAAGTTCAGCCTCACCGTTCAGGGGGAAGGGGCCGTTCTTTCCGTGTCTTTTATCGGTTTCGTCCCTAAGGAAATCACCGTAGGCAACCAAAGCACGATCGATCTGGCGATGTCGCAGGATGTGAAACAGCTGACCGAGGTGGTGGTTACCGCACTCGGGGTGAAGCGTGAGGAAAAGTCCCTCGGCTACTCGGTACAAAAGGTGAGCGGTGCTGCCATTCAGACTGTAAAGGGTACCAACCTGGCGACGTCCCTAACCGGAAAGATTTCGGGTCTTTGGGTTAAAAACAGTACTGAATTCAATGAAGCGCCTACGCTCGATCTTCGTGGTGAAACACCTTTGCTCGTTATCGACGGCGTGCCTTATGTGAACATCTCTTTGAAAAACCTCAACCAGGACGATATTGAAAGTATTGACGTACTGAAAGGCCCCACGGCGGCGGCATTGTACGGTTCGAGAGGCGGCAGCGGAGCGGTTATCGTTACCACCAAACGCGGTGCTGCCGGTAAAGGGCTTTCCGTAACGGTGAACAGCAACAACATGTTCAATGCGGGCTTTTTGATGCTGCCGAAGGTACAGCATTCTTACAGCGCCGGATTGGGTAGCGCATATAGCCCTACCGACTATATCTGGGGAGCGAAACTGGATAACGGCACCATGGCCAACCAATGGAACCCGATCAGCAAGCAAATGGAAGTATCGGAACTGCGGTCGGTAGGAAAGAACAATTTCCGGGACTTTCTGGTACCCGGCCTGATTTCCAACAATAACGTTAGCATTACACAGACTGGCGAGAACGGCAGTTTCCGTGTATCGATGAGCCATATTTACAACAAGGGCCAGTATCCTAACCTCAAATCCAACACCACCAGTTTTAATGTGAGTGGCGAAATGAAGGTCGGCGAGAAGTTCAGGCTGAACAGCCAGGTTGGCTACAACCGCATTACAGCTCCTCAGGTTGCCGGTTCGGGATACGATGCGCAGGGATATATTTACAATATTCTGATCTGGATGGGACCGGAATATGACCTGAGCCTTTACAAAAACAACTACTGGATTACTCCCAATGTAAAACAAAACTGGCACTACAATGCATGGTACGACAACCCATACATGATGGCCTATGAAAAACTGAACGGTATCGAAGAGAACAAAATGAATGCCAGCTTCACCGCAACGCTGGACTTGTTTGAAGGCGCCAAAATACTGGTCCGCCCGGGATTTGACTTGTACCAAAACAACGAAACCCGCAGAAACCCGCCGGGAATCCTCTCCACCCGCGGCTGGGATGCATCCGGGTTGTATTCCATTGCGAAAAGAAACGGTTACAGCTTTAACGGGGATGCTTTCTTTACCTACAACAAAACCTTCGGCAAATTGGGTATCGATGCCTTGGCCGGTGGGACGATCTTTAAATACGACAACAACTATCTCTACAGTGCTACCAGAAGCGGATTGCTGATCCCGGGCTATTACTCGCTCAACAACTCCGTCGAAAGACCGGACGTCAGCGTTGTTGATCCAAACACGGCTGCTTCAAACCCACGCTTCCGCAAACAGGTAAACAGTTTGTTGGGAAAACTCAGTTTGGCTTACAACAACACTTTCTTTTTGGACGTAACCGGTCGAAACGACTGGAGTTCATCCATGCCTACCAACACCAACAGCTATTTTTATCCTTCGGTGGGTGCCAGCGTTGTGGTTAGCGAGTTTTTCCAATCTTTGCCCAGCTGGCTTGATTTCTGGAAAGTACGCGGATCCTGGACGCTTGCCAAGTCCGATTTGGGCGTGTACGCGACCAACAACACGTATTCCACCAGCACCGGCGTGTGGAGCGGCCTGAACTCCGCGGCTTATCCCGGCACGATCATCAACGCCACCAATGTGGTAGCGGAAACCAACCGCACCTGGGAAATCGGAACGGCGGCTTACTTCCTGAAAAAGCGCTTCAAACTGGACGTTGCTTACTTCAACAAGTATAACTACAACATCCAAACCAGCGCAGCAATATCGCAGGCTTCCGGATTTAACAACACCCTGATCAACATCGATCAGACGTACGTTCGCAAGGGTATGGAGATTTCCCTTGATGCCAACGTGCTCAAAAAAGGCGATTGGCAATGGGATGCTACGGCAAACTGGTCGTACAACCACCGCTATTTCAAAGCACTGGACCCGCAATATTCTGCTAAAAACAACTGGACAAAAGTGGGCGGCCGCACGGATACCTACACCGGAGCAACCTGGCTGAGAGACCCGCAAGGCAACCTGATCCACCAGGCTAACGGTCTTACGCAGGCAAGCACCTACAACAGCTTGTATGGCTACACCGATCCGAAATTCATCTGGGGATTGGCGAACACCGTCCGTTACAAGCGATTTACACTTTCTGCCGCATTTGACGGCCGAATCGGCGGGTTCCTGAATAACTACACGTCTTACAAAATGTGGGATACCGGCGCACACCCCGACTCGGATAACCAATGGCGCTATGATGAAGTGGTGAACAAAAACAAATCATATGTTGGCCAGGGCGTTGTGGTAACTTCCGGCGCTGTCGTGTTCGACAATATGGGTAACATCACCAGCGATACCCGCGAGTATGCGCCTAACACCACGAAAGTGTCTTACGAAACCTACGCCCGCCGTTACGGTGACGGAACCCGCGGTGTGACCAATGCTACTTTCTTCAAACTTCGTGAGCTTTCGATCGGCTATTCACTTCCGCCATCTTTCGCGAAATATGTTGGTGCTAAGTCGGCCTCGATATCATTTACCGGACAAAACGTGTGGATGTGGACGAAAGACTTCCGTTTTGCTGATCCCGATAAGGCAAATGACACGCAGCTTACTTCGCCTTCCGTACGCTACGTAGGTGGTAACATCCAACTCACTTTCTGATTAACACAAATTGACCTATATCATGAAGAAATTCATTGCTAAATATATGCTCGCGGTTGGTGGCTTGCTTACGTTAAACGGCTGCTCCGACTTCCAGGAGATCAACACCAATCCCAATGCGGCAACATCGGTGTCGCCCCAGATGCTGGCAACAAACCTGATTTTGAACATTACCTCTGTCAGCTACCTGGACCCGGCGCTGCTTTCGAAGGCCATTAACCACACCGAATTCCCAAATTCGCTGCAATACAACAATTTGGGAAAACAAGAATACAGCGGACTGGTCGTGCTCACGAACGTCGAAAAGATGATCGGCCTGGCGCCGGAAGGGCCATTGAAAAACTCCTTTACCGGGCTCGGCAAGTTTGTACGCGCCTGGCGGTTTTATGATCTCACGATGCGTTTGGGAGATATTCCCTATTCGGATGCTTTGCAGGGCGAGACAGGCACCATCCGCCCGGCGTACTCTACGCAGAAAGAAGTGTTTCTGGGTATTTTGAAAGAGCTCGAAGAAGCCGATCAGGCATTTTCCCAGGGGGCCAATTTCGCGGGCGATCCTATTTACAATGGTGACGTTACAAAATGGCGGAAGGTAGTCAACACTTTTGCATTGAAGGTGCTTCTGACGCTGTCGGCCAAAGAAAGTGATACAGATTTAAATATCAAATCACGCTTCAACACGATCGTGACCACGAAGCCTATCTTCGAAAGCTCGGCCGACAACTTCCAGAGGGTATATTCCGATGTTGCGGGGCAGCGCTACCCGTGGTTCAAACTGAACAACCAGGGCCTTATCTACCCGGTAATGTCGACGATGATTGTCGATAAACTGAAAGACCTGGATGATTACCGGCTATTCTATTATGCTGCTCCTTCACCCGTTAAGGTGGCAGCTGGTGTAAGCCCTTCGAGTTACGATGCCTACCGGGCGGTAAACCCCTCGGCCGTTTATTCGGATCTTACCGCCGTGGCATCGTCGAAAGATTATTCCAACCTGAATGCCCGCTATTCCGAATTGGCGAATTCGGAGCCGATCTACTTGATCAGCTATTCTGTTTTACAATTTATGCTGGCGGAAGCGTCATTGAGAGGCTGGATCAACGGAACTCCGGCGAGTACTTACTACGAAAATGCGATCCGCACGGGCATGCAGTTTGTAGCCAACAATACGCCGGATAATGCTGATTTTCACCATAACCGCAAAATCACTGCCGAGTACATCACGGCTTACCTCGCTTCACCCAAAGTAAAGCTATCGGGCACCCCGGAACAGCAGCTTGAAAAGATCATTACCCAAAGATACCTGGGAACTTTCCTTCAAGCCGGATTTGACGGTTATTTCGAAAACCGCCGCACCGGTTATCCGATCTTTCCGATAAACCCGCTGTCCAATAACAATACCGACAAGGACAAAATACCGGTAAGATGGATGTACCCGGATTCGGAGATCAACTACAATAACGACAACCTGACCAAAGCGATCCAATCGCAATATGGGGGTAACGACGATTACAATCAGAAGATGTGGTTGCTTAAATAGGCGGCAGTCTTCGTAACAAACAATGCCCTCTGAAAGTCAATTGACCTTCGGAGGGCATTGTTCGTTTATCTCAAAGCATCTGGTCCAGATCCGCCCGTGCCGGACCGGTGAGTACGTGCCCGAAGCAATCGTACCGCGCACCGTGGCAAGGGCAATCCCAGCTTTTCTCGGCGCTGTTCCACTGCACAATGCACTTCGCGTGGGTGCACACCGGATCGAGCACGTGGACTTCACCGGCCGGATCGCGGTACACTGCCAGTTTCTCACCGTCAAGCTCGATGATCCTCCCGTCGTCGGCGCTTACATCCGCCAGGGAATCGATTTGGGCAATGCCGAAACGATCGCCGATGAACCGTTTCACTACGTCCGCATTTTCCTTCACCACCTCCGCAAATCCCGCAACGGGTTTCACCCGCGCCGGGTCGAATAGCGCCTTGTACTTACTGTCGCCGGTGGTAATGAGGTCGCTGATTACCAGCGCGGCGGCAGTGCCGAGGATCATCCCGTTGCCATTGTAGCCCGTGGCCGCATAAATGCCTTCCGATGCGCCCGGAAGATGCCCTATGTAAGGGAGGCCATCGGCCGGCACATAGTATTGCGCAGACCACCGGTAAGCAACCTGCTCCACATTGTAATACTTGCTGGTGTAGGCTATCAGATCGGCAAACGCCCGCTCGGGGTCGTTGTGACCGGTTTTGTGGTCATGGCCGCCCGCGACAAGGTACCGCTGCCCGTCGATCGTATGTGTTCTGAAATAATGATAAGGCTCCTGCGAGTCGTACACGAGGGCGTCGGGGTAAGCACCATCTGCGAGCGTAGCCGCAATGACATAGCTGCGGTAGGGCGCATTCCGGAAATGCAGCACGTTGATCCCCCCGGGCGGAATATGTGTAGCGTACACCACCCGCTTCGCGTGGATGCGGTGCTGATCCGAGATAGCCGTATAATGCCCGTCAGCGGTTTCTACTTCCCGGATACAAGCGTTTTCAACCACAGTCCCGCCCGATTTCCTGAATTCATTCAGCAGGCCGCGGATGTATTTTAAGGGATGAAACTGCGCCTGGCCATCGAATACCACGGCTTTCAGGTAAGGTACAGGCGTAGGTACATCGTCTGCGGGCGCCACGCCGACGCCTGCGCGCAATGCGCTCTCATACAGATCGTCGAGTTGCTTTACTTCCTCTTCCGTTTCGGCATAAACATATCCCTGCCGCCATTCCAGGTCGCAGTCTATCTGGTACGTTTCAACAAAGTGCCGAATCAACTCCACAGCGTCGCGGATCGACTCGGCAAAAAGCGGGGCAGCATCCGTCCCGAATGCCTGCTCCACTTCGGCATAGGTAGTATCCGCAAATGTGTTGATGTGGGCCGTGGTACCGCCCGTTGTACCGAAGCCCGCGTGATGCGCATCGACTAGGGCACATCGATTTCCAGCTTGTTGAAGGAGCAACGCAGTAGTAAGCCCGGTTATGCCGGCACCCACCACGATCACATCGTAAACCTCCGTTTCCGGCAACGCCGTCTCCTCGTTCTTCAATGTAATATCCTTGTTCCATAAGCTGGCATTTTGTCCATCGCGCTCCCACTCGTGCGCGTCGGGCAGGACGTCCGTTTTTGAAGTGTGTTCCGTTTTAGCCATGGTCGTTCTGTTTTTTTGCGCAGGCTTTCGGTTAAAACCGTACCAGCGCTCAATGCCTCTTACAAAAACGCAGGGAAAGTTGCCCAAACCGTGGTTTGACATGCGGGGCGGCTGGTATCCCAAAATCATACCATGTGTTTTTACGCGGGGGAACGGATTTTGCTCAACCCGCCGGATCAAAAAAACGGAAATCATGGCTAACGAAAAAGATAAGTCGACGCAGGACGCTGTCGCAAAAGCACTCAGAAGCGGCAGAAATGCCAACGACAATTTCAACGAAGGAAATGTGGACGACTACGGCACAGCATCACAGGAGGAAATACAGGAACGCGATGAAATCAAAGGAGGCGCGGGACAGCACGGGGCAGGAAGGAACGCAAACGACAATTTCAGCGAAACCAGGTCGTATCCGCAGGATCAGTCGCAGGTCATCTTTACCGATTTGCAGGGCATCAGGCGCCGGGGCGTCTACAAAAAGGCTCGGGGTTTTCAGGAAATCAGTGAAACAGAAGTTCCGCTGGAACAGCAGTCCTTCTTCCCCGAGGAAGATGTGGCTGGGTGGGAATATGAACCGGAAAGCCAGTCAGAATAGGGCGCTGCCCGGCGTAAAACCTGCGCCAATGCATTCATTTAAATTCCATGAGGCACATTTGAGAACACCTTGACTCCGGGACCGTCGATGTTGCGGGCGCTGCCCGTTTTCGTTTGCGCATGTTCCGGTGAATCGAGTATCAGGTGCCAATGGGCCTCTTCCGGCAGCGAGAAGGTCAGTTTTTCGTCGGAGAAATTGATATAGCAATACAATGTCGCCCGCTCGTCCCGGCTGGTTCTTTTCAGAAGCAATGCCTTGTCGGTCAGCACGTCCACGGCGACGCCGTCCTTGTCGAAGTTGCGTAATGCGGCATGCGTTTGCCGTAGGGTGATCAGCCTCTTGGTCCAGGCAAGCAGGTCGGCGTATGGGTCTTCGCTACGTTTTTCCCAATGTATTTTAGAATGCAGGAAGGTTTCCTCGTCCTGTGGGTTACGAGGTTCCTGACCGTCCCCAAAATCCTTGAATTCATTTTGCCTTCCTTCGATCACAGCCCGGATGAGCTCCGGGTCAGTGTGGCTTACGAAGAAGAAAAAGGGTGTGTCCTCCCCATATTCTTCACCCATAAAAAGCATAGGTACGTAGGGCGAAAGCATTAAAGCAGCCATCGCCACTTTTTGTCTCGCAGGGTCCACCAGCTGGCTAAGCCGCTCCCCACCGGCGCGGTTTCCAGCCTGATCGTGATTCAGATTGAAAACAACGAACGCAGCGCCTCCAACCCCTGCCGAGGAGACTCCGTGCTTTCTCTTCCGGAACTCCACATAACCGCCGCTATGCACAAAACCATCTTTATAAGCCTTAGCAAGCTGCCCGATGGTTCCGAAATCGATATAGCGGTCACGCCCCTTCTCGTCGAGCAATACGTAAAGCGCATGGTGGAAATCGTCCAGCCATTGGGCCTCGAATCCCATGCCGCCTATTTGGACGGGTTTGACGACACGCGGACTGTTCAGATCGGATTCGGCAATGAGGTGGAAAACGCGACCGCTATATTGCTGATGCGTACGGAGTTTCTCATGTACGAGCTCCCAGAAACTGAATGCGCCCTTGTCGAAAATTTCATGAATGGCATCCAGTCGGAGCCCGTCTAAATGGTAATATTCCGACCAGAACAGGATCAGGTCCGAAAAGTAATCCCGCACACCGTCCGACCATTCGCCATCCAAATTGATCGCCTTACCCCAGGGCGTTGCGTACTTATCGGTGAAATAGGGACCGAAATGGCCCAGGTAGTTGCCCTCCGGACCGATATGGTTAATGACAATATCTAAAAAGACGGAAATGCCGAGCGCGTGGGCGGCATCCACGAGCGCTTTCAGCCGATCGGGCCCGCCATATGCGCTGTGTACGGAATAGGGAAACACCCCGTCATAACCCCAGTTCCGGCTGCCGGGAAATTCCGAAACAGGCATCAGCTCGATCGCATTGATTCCCAGGTCCGCCAACGCCGCCAGGCGGGGGATGATGGCTTCGAACGTCCCTTCCGGCGTAAATGTGCCTACATGCAGTTCGTACAAAATGAGGTGTTCGAATGCGCGCCCGCGCCACTCGTTGTCCGTCCACGGAAAACGGGTGTGATCTACAAACTGTGAATATCCATGCACACCTTCGGGCTGAAAATGCGATGCGGGATCAGGAAAAGGCCCCTGCCCGTCCGGCGCATATTGGTAGCGGCAGACCTCGTCCTGCCAGGGTAGCGTCAGACTGAAATAGCCTTCGTCGTCCGGCTCCATTTGAAAGGTCGCGAGTTCCGTTCGCTGACAAATCAGGTTCATTTGCTTTGTTTGCGGGGCCCATACCCTGAACCTGATTTGTTCTCCGTCCCTGTATGCGCCTGCTGTGACATGTATCATAATATAGGATGTTAGATACCCGGTTTTTTTTGAATTCCCGCCCCGGAAAAAACTTATGCCATGCCTCTGTACCTATGCAGGCGCGATTTTGGATGGGGGGCCGACTATTTCAAAAGAAACAGGATAATGGAACATACAACGGCGATATTTCCGGCAGAACCTTCCGCCCAATATAGGTGGTGGCATCATGGCATTATTTATCAGGTGTACCCCAGGTCTTTTCAGGATTCGAACGGCGACGGCGTCGGCGACCTGAAAGGTATTATTACCCGGCTCGACTACCTGCAATGGCTTGGCGTCGACTGCCTGTGGCTTTCCCCGATTTTCCCGTCGCCGATGGCCGATTTCGGGTACGACATTTCCGATTATCGCGGCATTCACCCGCTTTTCGGAAACATGGAGGATTTCGACGAGCTGCTGAGCGAGGTACACCGGCGGGGGTTGAAACTGCTGCTTGACCTCGTTCCGAATCATACCTCCGACCAGCACCCCTGGTTTCTGGAAAGCCGCTCATCCAGGGACAATCCGAGAAGGGACTGGTACATCTGGCATGACGGCAAGGCAGACGGTTCGGTACCCAACAACTGGCTTAGCGTATTCGGCGGGCCGGCCTGGGAATGGGACTCGCATACCGGGCAATATTATTATCATGCATTTCTGAAAGAACAACCTGATCTCAACTGGCGCAATCCGGAAGTGCAGCAGGCGATGCTTGATGTCATGCGGTTCTGGCTCGAAAAAGGGGTCGACGGATTCAGGGTGGACGTTATGTGGCACATGATTAAGGACAGCCAGTTGCGCGACAATCCACCCGTACCAAATGCCGCCGGCGATACCGCAAACCCGCTGTATGACGACTATCTGCCTGTTTATTCCACCGACCAGCCCGAGGTACATCAGATCGTACGCATGATGCGCGAGCTCACAGACGCCTACGACGACAGGGTGCTCATCGGGGAGATCTATCTGCCGATACCGAAACTGGTCACCTATTACGGCCAGGACAACTCCGGGGCGCACCTCCCGTTCAATTTTCAGCTCCTGACCTTGCCCTGGAATTCCCGGGAAATCGCGGGCGCGATCGACGCTTACGAAGGCGCACTGCCTGCGGGAAGCTGGCCGAACTGGGTATTGAGCAACCACGACAAGCCCCGGATCGCCAGTCGTTTGGGATTATCGCAGGCCAGAATCGCGGCCATGCTCCTGCTCACGCTGCGCGGCACGCCCACCATCTATTACGGCGATGAAATAGGGATGACCGACGTACCCATCCCCTTGGATGAAATCGTAGATCCGCAAGGGCTGAATATGCCCGACATGAATGTGAGCCGCGATCCTTGCCGAACGCCCATGCAATGGAGCCCGGAGATCAATGCCGGCTTCTCGGCCAGGAAGCCGTGGCTACGACTGCCCTACAATGCAGCGAGAGTGAATGTGGAGAAGCAAAAAAACGACACGCATTCCATGCTGTCGTTCTACCGCAAGCTGATTGATATGCGCAAAAAAAGCGCTGCATTAAGCGTGGGAAGTTATAGCCCGGTTTACTCGGACGGACAGCTTATCTCCTATCTCCGGCAGGAGCACGATGAGACATTCCTCATTATCCTCAATCTGAGCCACCGCCCGGCTTATTTCCGTCCCCAAAACACCAGTTATAACGGCATTATAAAACTCAGCACCGAAGAGGAACGCATCGGGATGCGGGTCACAAATGTGATTACCCTGGCGGGGGATGAAGGTCTTTTAGTACAAATTGACGATTAAAAAAACGATTTATAAGTAGCAAAAAAATGGAACAACACATTGAAAACGAATTGCTGGAATCTGCCAGTGAGCAGGAAATAAAAACACTTCCCGGCAAACCTTATCCCCTGGGCGCGACCTGGGATGGCAATGGAGTCAACTTTGCCGTTTTCTCCGAGAATGCGGATGGTATCGAACTATGCCTTTTTCAACCGGAAAATGAGGAGGACGAGTACATTAAGATCAAAATTGAGGAAGTAACCCACCACGTCTGGCATGTATACATTCCAGGCATCGGCCCCGGGCAACTTTATGGCTACCGCGCACACGGGCCCTACGATCCGGGAAAGGGGCACCGGTTTAATTCCAACAAATTGCTGCTCGATCCCTACGCAAAAGCGATCAACGGCAATATCAAATGGGATCATGCGGTATTCGGCTACCAGATCGGAAATGCCGAGGAGGACCTCAGTTTCAATGACAGCGACAGCGCGGGTTTCATGCCGAAATCGGTGGTGATCGATCCCGGCTTCGACTGGCAGGGCGACGCGCATCCGAACATCCCCTATCATAATACCGTTATTTACGAACTTCATGTAAAAGGCTTTACCAACCTCTGGGACCAAATCCCTGAAAACATCCGCGGTACCTATGCGGCTATTGCCCATCCGGCGTCGATTCAGTATTTGAAACAACTTGGTATCACTGCGATTGAGCTGATGCCCATTCACCATTTCGTAGCCGACCAGCATCTGATCGAAAAGGGCCTTACCAACTATTGGGGTTACAACACACTTGGCTTTTTTGCACCGGACATCCGGTATAGCAGCCGCCGCGAGCCGGGAGCGCAGGTCAGCGAATTCAAAGAGATGGTGCGCGAACTGCACAAGGCCGGCATTGAGGTCATTTTGGATGTAGTCTATAATCATACTGCCGAAGGCAACCATTTCGGGCCCACCTTTTCATTCAAAGGGTTGGACAATGCAGCCTATTACAGGCTCGTGCAAGACAATCCACGGTATTATATGGATTACACCGGCACGGGCAATACACTCAACGTCCGGCTGCCTAACGTACTGGCCCTCATCATGGATAGCCTCCGCTACTGGATTACCGAAATGCATGTAGACGGCTTCCGGTTCGATCTGGCGGCTACGCTGGCGCGTACGCTGCATGATACCGACACCCTCAGTTCGTTCTTTAACATTATCCATCAGGACCCCGTGATCTCGCAAGTCAAACTGATCGCCGAGCCGTGGGACATTAACGAAGATGGCTACATGGTGGGCAAATTTCCCGTGGGCTGGGCAGAGTGGAACGGGATTTACCGCGACCAGATCCGTGACTTCTGGCGTGGGCAGGATATTGAAATGACCGCGTTCGCACGCCGTTTCACAGGGAGCCCGGACCTCTACCAAAGCGATTACCGCAGGCCCACGGCCAGCATCAACTTCATTACAGCGCACGACGGCTTCACACTGAACGACCTGGTGAGCTTCGAACAAAAACACAACGAAGCAAATGGCGAGCAGAATCAGGACGGCGACGACAGTAATCACTCCTGGAATTGCGGTGTGGAAGGTCCGACAGACAATACAGATATCAATTCACTCAGAGACAGGCAGAAAAGGAATCTCCTTACCACCCTGCTCCTCTCGCAAGGGGTAGCCATGGTGGCAGCCGGCGACGAGCTGGGCAAAACCCAGCAAGGCAACAATAATGCCTATTGCCAGGACAATGGAATATCCTGGCTCAACTGGGCCAATGCCGACCAGCAGCTGCTCGAATTTACCCGGGCATTGATCGCGCTTTGCAATGCGCACCCGACTTTCCGCCGCAGGCGCTGGTTCCAGGACCTGCCCGTTACAGGTTCGGACGTGAAGGATATTATGTGGTTCTGGCCAAACGGGCAGCAAATCCCCGATCAGGAGTGGGAAGGCCACATCGCCCGAACCTTTGGGGTGTATCTTAACGGCCAGGGGATCCGGTGCGTTGATCCGGACGGCAATAGAATCACAGACGACAATTTTTACATCATTTTTCATGCAGGAGACCAGCCGCTGGATTTTACGCTCCCCCCTGTGGAATGCGGCTCCGACTGGCACATCGTGATTAATACAGCGGATAATTTCGTCGGCGAAGCCGATCAAACAATTCCATCGGGCGGAAGCCTGACTATCACCGACCATTCTGTGGTTGCGTTGAGATGCTTGTCGTCTACCCCTCAAACCGGTACATAAACTGTGCGGGTTCACCCCTGAACCCGCACAGTTTACTTGCCTGTTTCCCAATGGGCGGCGTCGACTGGTTTTGATTCCGGTGAACCCTTCTGCCGGAGAAAAATGGACAGGATAACAATGGAAGCGACGGAAAGAAATTCGCTTTGCCAGTTCTGGAAAGTCTCAAACCAGAAATCGGGTTCCCCCAGAAATGCGCTCAACGATTGCTCCGGTTCCCCATGAAGCATCCTTTGCTCGTTGTGATCGGTATAGCTGCCGTACAAATGGCCCGCCCAGCTCCCGAGGAAAAGCACCACAAAAGCGATCGACAAGGACTGCTGGTACAGCCATAATTGCCATCCCCCCCGCTTCACAGGCCCCGGCGCATCTTTTTTCAAAGGGTCGGGCTCGCGATCGACTTCTTCCGGCTTCACCAGATCTTTCGACTCGGCCGAACCGATCTGACGAAGTGAGATGGTCAGGATTACATACATGGCCATTTGAAGGAACTCGCTTTGAAAGTTTTCAAATGTCGAAGAAAAAAAGTGACCGCTGGAAAGGTAATGTGCAAACGCGATCGGCTGTGCGCCTAGCTCCATGAGTTCATCATTGTGCTGCTTCCAGCCAAAAAAAGCCTGCGCTACCCATGCGACAATGAAAAACGAGAGAAAGACGATCGATAATCCGTTTCTGTAAAAAAAGTGTGGTTTGCGTTTCGGCATAGACGTAGCTGTTAAAGTATGCCTTTTACACTAGAAAAGTGTGCCAGCTTTTGAGCGCACCACACCCGTATTAAGCTATATTCTAACAGAAAGAATGCCCAACCTGGCAGACAGCGATGAGCCTTTTTTCCGGCCCCTCATTTACCTTAAATGCAAACAACGATTGTGGTTATACGCAATCCGACTACCGCACACGCTGCAATCAACTGAATCACGTAATAACCCAATATGTCCCTTTACTCTTTTCAAAATTAGACCTTTTCAAATAGAGCGGTATTGTAAATTGAGGCTATTCTTTTTTCACACAAACCTGTAAAATAATGGAGGATGATTGCAGGAATGCCCTTGGAAATACACCAAACGTTTTCTTGAATGTATTGCTGAAATGCGCCTGATCGGTGAAGCCGAAATTCTCTACTGCTTCTCCGAGCGTCATTTCACCCGAAGCCACTGCATAAATGGATTTTTTAAGGCGCTGCCATATAATGTATTGCGTGAAAGGAAGGCCGATCTGCTCTGTGAACAAATGCCTGAAACGGTGAGACGACAGGTGCGCCAGGTTCGCTACTTCGGCCAGCTCGATGTTTTTGGAGAGATTCTGGTCGATATAGGATATCACCCGCCCCAGCCGGTCATCGGTTTTCCTCCGCGGCACTGCCGGACTTTTTTTAGCCAGCTTCACAAAGAATGCCTGAACCCGCTGTGCAACGGCCGTTTCATCCATCGCATCGAGACCACGCGGCAGGATGGAGTCAATCTCTTCTACGGCCATTAACTCCTCGATGAAGCAAACCTCCCGCCCCGAAAGTAATACCCACAGATCGCGGCCCCACCGGCTGGCAGGTTCGACGAGGCTGATAAACATGACTGCCTCACCGGAATTCCAGGTATGCCGTACATTCCGGGCAATAATAAATCCCTTAACGGCTTTATAGTAACGCCCGTTGATCTCCGGATCGAAGGTATCGTCCAAAGAGATAACAATCTTGAATCCGAATCTGTTTTGTATTTGTACAGAGTGGTTCGTTGTTTGGATAATGTAAGAGATACTACAATCCTGCAATTCTCTGGATTGAGAATCCGCAGAAACAGATAATTTCATAAACGCGCTACCCCGGTTCTTTCAAAAAGTTAAAAAATGTTGAGTGTGGTTTCGACCCGAAACCAACAAGGCGAGTAAAGGGAGCGCTAAAATGAAACAAACGTAACTACGCCACAACCTTTTGAAAGAAGAAAACCCTTGAAACAGTAAATATTAGCCCCAATTTACAAGTCTTCGCCGCTGGCGACAACTTCTTCGACGTGCGCATCGTCCTGGACAATAACCCTGCATTCAACGAGGAAATTGGATGGGTTTAATCCAAAAATGTTTTTAAATGTTTTATGAAAATGCGAGAGGTCGGTAAAGTGGTAATCCCGGCAAACTTTGGAGAGGGATTCGCCCGACTCGATGACAGTTTTAAGTGTGCGCCGCAGCCGCTGCCACAAAATATATCTGGATAAGGGGATGCCCACTTCGGCGGCAAACAAATGCCGCGTCCTGTGAAATGAAAGATTGGAGATATCCACGATTTCCCGGTTGGTTATATCGCTGGTAAGATGCCCGGACACATAGTCGATGATCCGCATTACGCGCGGATCGATCAGATTGGAATCATGAATTTTCAGCCCGGTGACGGCAAACATCAGTTCGAATATGTGTGGAATGAGATCGGTGTCTTTTAAAAGTGCATGGTTCATCGGCAGAATAGGACCAAGACTGTCCACATCCAGGATTTCTTCGAACCGGACAAAGTCCTTATCACCCAGGATTTCCCTGATTTTATTTCCCCACGGGCTTTGCGGCTCGATCAGGATACTCAACACCGGCCCATCGGGAGAGATGCATCGGTGCATGGCGCGCCCGTTAACCACAAACCCCTTCATCGCAGTATAAGTAGAATCTTCCACACTGCATTCGATCTGATGGTCGAGGCTCACGGCCACCTTATAGCAATAGTGCTTGTGGACTATGACGCTTTTTGTGCTGGAGATGTATGGCAGGCACACCTTCCAAAGCCTTTCCGATAAATCATCTGTTGTATACATATAGTTTATGGTTGGGCTCTAACTGCTGCTTGCAGCAATTATTGTGCCTGCAACTTAGCCTCTGTATACAAGTGTATTTTTCCGCGGGCGCGTGAGTTTTGTCTTATCTCCGTAATCTACCGTGTCAAACATAATGTCGGCTGCAAAACAGGAATTTGTTATCGAGGCGATTGTTGCCCAAATCACCGAAGCCCGACGCACGAACAAGCATTACCTCATTTACACGATCCCTTCGAGCGATGTGGAGCGTAAAATTGTAGAATCCATTATTGTTGATCTGAGAACACTCGGCTTTCACGCAACGCATTTTTCCATCCCGGATCAAGAACCGGAGACTCCTTCTTCATGGGATATCTATATCTGCTGGACGGAAACGGCGAAACAGGACGCAGTCAGCCGCGGATACATTTTTGACTGATCTGGCTCCCGATTTGTATATAGAGGCTATTCTTTACACTATCGAAGTCTTTCTACATAGTTGCGGCACGCCTTTTGGGCTTTCCATCCACCATTTGTAATGGAGAAACCGGAGGTCCGGTGATGACCGGCAGTGCAGAAAACAACGAAAGAAAAATGAAACCAATCGACCTGAACCACACTATTGTCAATATTGTATACTATACCCAGCCGTTATGCCCGGTCAGTTGGCGAATGCAGCAGCATTGGCATGAATTCACCACCAAATTCAGCGAACTGATTAACGTCCGTTTCTGCCTCGTCACAAGCGATACAACGAGCCGGAGCCCGACTGGCTCAGGTCGCGAGCCGTCCAACATCAGGGCGTGCCAGGCGGTGAAGGCAGTATCGTTACAGTCGCAGCGAGCGGCGAACCTCTACCTGAACGCCCTCCGCAAAGCTGCGCTCGTCGAAGGAAGGGACATTTCGCTTTCCCGTGTTTTGGTAGACCTGGCACGGGAAATCAGCCGCGAGCACCATGGCATTCTTGATTTGCAAAAATTCGGGACCGACTTCGACAGTCCTGCTACCCGGCGCGCATTGCAGAAAGACGCGCTGAAAATCCGTACCAATAAAATCGACAGCTGCCCGACCATTACGTTTACGGTGAATGGGTACGGGTTCAAAGCCACGGGATTTCATTCATTCCAGCAGTTGGCGGCAATGCTCAAAAAAGCGTTGACACCCACATTCCCAGCAGCGAATGATTTGCGGAGTCGGGTTTGAGAATCGTAAATTTTTCGACGATTCTGTAACCTTTCCTCCCGGGTTTTCTCTAAGAGGTAAACCAAAACAAACTGTCGATGAAAAATTCAAAATTCCTTAGCTGCTCGTTTGCATTCGCGTCTTTGATCTGCACCGCTAACGCGCAAAAGAATCCAAGCCTGACCGACCCCGAAGTAGCTTCAGTGGCGGTGGTAGCAAACCAAATTGACATTAATTATGCGGAGATTGCTGCTAAAAAGTCGAAAAATCCCGAAGTCCTCAAATTTGCGGAAACGATGAAGCGGGACCACGCCGCAGTAATCGGTCAGGCCGTTGCGCTGGCAAAGAAACTGGGTGTTACACCGAAGGATAATGAGGTTAGCAAGAACCTGCTGGCCGATGCCGACAAAACGAAGAAAACACTAAATGGAAAAGCGGGCAGGGATTTCGACAAAGCCTACATCGATAACGAAGTAACATACCATAAGACGGTGATCCATGCCGTGGAGAAGCTGCTTATACCGGAAACCGATAATGCCGAGTTGAAAAAGTTGTTGCAAGACGTATTGCCAGCATTGCAAGCACACCTAGGCCACGCCGAAATGGTTCAAAAGAACTTCAAGTGATGAACTGGCCGCTTAGGATTAGCCTGACAATCATCCTGTTGACAGCCGACAGGAACGCTTCGCATTTGATTGGTTATCAAAACAATCCAAACACTTCCAGCTTCGTGGCCAATCATGTTGTCGAGGTCAGGCAAATGGCTTTTGTTCCGTCGAGCATTACTGTCAGAAAGGGTGAGCGGGTAACTTTTATTAACCGCGATATTGTCAGGCACGACATCACTGAAGAGAAGAAAGCCTGGCAATCACGCCCCTTAGGCACCGGCAAGTCCTGGACCTTTACTGTCATGCGAAGTGCAGATTACTATTGCTCGATTCATCCGGTGATGAAAGGAAAAATTACCGTGAAATGAATAATACATCCTGCCGGGCCGGTTTCCGGAATCACAAAATGGCTGGCTCCGGCGGGACATTCTACAGGTGGATCAGGACGAGATATTTTGCTACCTTGATCTGTCCCCGGTTAATACTTCATCCAGCGAGCTGGCAATATTGTTAAAATGAAAGAATCCGAACAACTGCCCCCAACCACGATTTCGGACGAAGAACTGGTTGCAAGGATATTACAAGGCGAAAAGAATCTATACGAGATACTCATCCGCAAATTCAACCTCCGTCTGTACAGAATCACCATGGCGATTGTAAACGACGACGACGAAGCGGAAGACGTTATGCAAACCACCTATTTGAATGCATACCTTCAATTGTCTAGCTTTGAAGGCAGATCCAGTTTCGGAACCTGGCTGACCCGAATCGCGATTAACGAAAGCTTGCTGCACAAAAAGCAGAAAAAGCGATCAGACGAACTTCTTCTTAGTCATGCACAAAGCGAATTGCACAACGAATCGCCATTGAAATACCTTATGAACAGAGAATTGAAAGTAATCCTCGAAACTGCCATTTCCAACCTGCCAGAGAAATACAAGCTCGTGTTTATAATGCGTGAAATCCAGCAAATGAGCATTCAGGAAACAATGGAAATACTCGACGTGGGCAAATCAAATGTCAAAGTCCGGCTGAACAGGGCAAAGGAAATGCTGCGTGTAGAACTAAGCAGTTACTACCAATCCACCCCGCTCTTTGACTTTGATCTCGTTCGCTGCGACAGGGTTACGCGCATTGTCCTTTCCAGGATTCTTGAACAATAAGTTATCCTACCTCGCAAAGTCTTAGTCTCCAATGCCTACCAGCACATAAATCAGGCGGGAAGTAGCCGAAATCCGGCAGAATCGAGTAATATTAGTGAGGCGGCGGATACTAAATACTATTGGCGCCGGCAGAGCGATATTACCCATGAACGACACCAGTATGAAACGCTTTTTGGTTGCCCTCGCGCTCTGCGGCGGGGTATTTGCGTCGGCCATAGAGCGAAAAGAAGCATATCCCCGCGAGGTAAAACCCGAAGATGCCATCGCCACATTTGAGATCCCGGAAGGTTTTCAGATCGAAATGGTGGCCAGCGAACCAGAAGTTTCGGACCCGGTTGCGATGGAAATCGACGAAAACGGGGTGATGTACGTCGTCGAAATGCACGGGTACCCGCTCGACAAAAGCGGTACGGGCAAAGTGAGAGCGCTGCACGACACCAACGGCGACGGAAGAATGGACCGATCGGTGATTTTTGCCGAAAACCTGGTGCTACCGACCGGGATCTTGCGCTGGAAGAAGGGCGTACTAGTGACCGATCCGCCCAATGTGCTTTACCTCGAAGACACGGATGGGGATGGGAAGGCCGACAAGCGCGACACGCTCCTGACGGGTTTCGCGATGTCCAACCCACAGCATAATTTCAACAACCCGATCCTGGGCATCGATAACTGGATCTACCTCGGACACGAACCCGCCGTCACGACTAAAACTTTTCAGAAAGAATTTGGCGACCGCGGTGGGGAAATCTTCTATCCGCACCTCCCCGACAGTCCCCGTTTACCCGAAAATGGCCTTGGAAGAGGCGTACGGTTCCGGCCTGATACCAAGGGACTGGAGGTATTGAGCAGTTACACGCAATTTGGCCATACATTCGATCAATGGGGGCGATATCTGCTCGTCAGCAATGCAAATCCGGGTTACCACGAAGTAATTGCCAACCGCTACTTGCAGCGTAACCCCGATTTGCTGATTTCAAAAGTAACCCAAACCCTATCCGACCATTCCTCGGAAGTGTTTCCCATTACCAAGAACCCGCAGCACCAGCTGCTCACCGACCTCGGCGTGTTTACATCTGCCTGTGGCCTCACGAGCTATCAGGGCGGGCTCTTCCCAGCTCCCTACGACAGCGTCGCATTCGTTGCGGAACCAGTCAGCAACCTGGTTCATGCCGATATTATCCGCGATAACGGCGCGAGCTTTACGGCCAGCCGCATGCAGGATAAAAAAGAATTCCTGGCCTCCACCGACTCCTGGTTCAGGCCCGTGAATATGTACATTGGCCCGGACGGCGCATTGTACGTGGTGGATTACTACCGCCAGATTATCGAACACCCGGAATGGATGGCCGACGACGTCGTGAAATCCGGGGCGCTTTATAATGGCCGGGATATGGGCCGTATTTACCGGATCTCTCCCAAAGGCACGCCGCGGCTATCGTGGTCGGGCAGGCTGGATCTCCATGCATTGTCGGATGCCGAGCTGGTGGAAAAACTGGCAGACAAGAATATCTGGTGGCGCCGCAATGCGCAGCGGCTACTGCTTGACCGCCATCATGAAACCGCTATCCCGCTGCTGAAACGCATGGCTACGGGTAACGACCCTAAGGGACGGCTGCACGCTTTATGGGCAATGGAAGGCCTGGGGGCGCTCCGCGCGGACGACCTGCAACGCGCATTGAAAGACCCGGAGGCAGGTGTAACGGAAAATGCCGTCAGGATTGCCGAACTTCACCTCGCACAATTTCCTGAGCTCATACCTGCCCTCACCGCCCTCGCCAATCATCCGAATGCCAAAGTCCGCTTTCAGGTGCTTCTAACGCTCGGCGAAATACAGTCCGACGCGAAGTCCACAGACGTGCAGTCCGCAGACGCGAAGTCCGCAGACGCGCTCAAAGCGCGCGAAACAATTCTGTTCAAAGACCTGCGGGACCCGTGGGTGCAAACTGCCGCCCTCACTTCCGCCTACGGGAACGACGTTCTGTTTGCCGAAACGCTGAAACGCTACAAACCGCGTGACGAAGCGTATGCGGCACTTGTGCAACGGTTGAGCACACTGACCGGTGCCCGTGGCGACGCTGCCGCGGTCCGGTCCATCATTCGCAAAGCGCTGGCTCCCGCGAGCACGCAGGGATGGCAGGCGCCCGTATTGCGTGGATTAGCCGAAAGCCTCAACAAGAAAACGGATCTTGCCGCACTCAAAAACGAGAAGTCGCTACTATTGAATGCATCATTAAAAAACCCCAATCCGGAAATCAGGCAGGCGAGTATGCAGCTCCTGCGGAAAACCGGGCTCCCCGCCGGACCGGAAACCGAGGCTGCCATCAAGACGGCCGTACTGACGGCATCCAATAAAGGCACCACAACCGAAAAGCGCGTGGAGGCGATCCAGTTTCTTTCTTTCAAAAACCCGGCGGAACACTCGGATATGCTCCAAAAACGGGTGGAACCGAGCGAGCCTCGCCCGGTTCAAATCGCAGCGCTGAAAACGCTCAGCGCCATACCGGACGAAACCGTATGCCGCTTGCTGCTCGACAGATGGTCGTCACTCACACGGGATGTGCGGGAGTCGGGCATAGGGTTCTTCCTTTCCGACCCAAAACGGACTACCCTCCTGCTGGACGGGCTGGAACAAGGCAAAATCGATCAGGCGAGTCTTGGATGGCCGCGCAGCGTATCCCTGATGGCGAACCAAAACGAAACCCTGCGCAACCGCGCGAGGCAGCTCCTGACCCAAAAGGAAAGCCAGCGCCACGTGGTGATTAAGTCCTATCAGCCGGTCATGACCCTGTCGGGAAATCCACAGGCTGGCAAACGGGTGTTCGAGCAGCAATGCGCGGTATGCCACCAGATTGGCGGCGCAGGCGGCGTAGCGTTTGGGCCCGATCTTGGTACGATCCGCAATCGACGCCCCGAGTCGATTATGGGCGACATCCTGGACCCCAACTTTTCCATTGCCGACGGATATGACCTGTGGCAAATCGAGCTCAGCTCCGGCGAATCGGCGCAGGGACTCATATCCAGCGAAACACCTTCGGCCCTGACGCTTTCCAATTACGGCGGCCAGAAAAAAGTCATTGCACGCAAGGATATCAAATCATTGAAAACATTGGGCATGTCGAGCATGCCCGTGGGGTTCGAAGCATCGATCGATAAACAACAAATGGCAGACTTGCTGGCCTATATCAAAAACGCAAAGTAACACACCCTAACCACCTACACCTCACATCCTACCCTTATGGCATACAAACATTTGCTTCGCCACCTAAGCCTCTCCTGCCTGGCGGTTGTCGGCCTGATTATCCCACCGGCCGTCTCGCAAACCTTCAAATGGCCCGACGGGAAGAAGATGGCGATCAGCCTTACGTTCGACGATGCGCGCGGCAGTCAGGCGACGGCGGGCATACCGCTTCTCAACGAGTACGGCATTAAGGGAACATTCTATCTTGTCCCCTCGGCCGTCCGGAAACAGCTCGAAGGCTGGCAGAAAGCAGTAGCCAGCGGGCACGAAATGGGCAACCACTCATTACACCACCCTTGCAGCGGCAATTTTGTGTGGTCCAGGGAAAAAGCGCTCGAAACCTACACACTCGACCAAATGCGCTCCGAACTGACCGAGACCAATCGGCAAATCCAGGCGATGCTTGGGGTAATGCCGGTCTCGTACGCATATCCGTGCGGGCACACGTTCGTAGGTCGCGGGCGGGGGACGCAGAGCTTTATACCACTCATTTCAGAATTATTCATGACAGGTCGCGGCTGGCTGGACGAAGCGCCCGTTGACCCGGCCTATTGCGATTTCGCCCAGCTGACGGGTATGGAAACCGACGGTAAGGACTTCGAACAGATTCTTCCGATCATTGAAGCGGCCCGAAAATCGGGACAATGGCTTGTGCTCGCCGGACACGAAATGGCCGACTCCGGCCCGCAAACTACCCGCCTGGCAATGCTGCGCAAACTCTGCGAATATGCCAAAGACCCCAACAACGGCATCTGGATCGCCCCGGTGAATGAAATCGCCGGCTACGTAAAGGCGGTACGGGACACCATCAACATCCCCGAAATGGTGGTTACCGATGCAAAAGGCATCCTTCATTTAACAGCCGAAAAAGGCAAAGGCACAGGGCCTCAAATTCAATATATGCCCAAATGGAAAGCGTTTGGCTGGTTTGGCGCTGCGGACGCTGTCGAATGGGAGATCGAAGTGCCCAGGGCCGGGGTATATGAAGTGCGCATGGAATGGTCTGTTGACGACAAAGAGGCCGGCAAAGCGTTTGTACTGGAAACGGGGAAAGTGTCATTATCCGGCAAAGTCCCGCGAAGCGGAGGCTGGGAGAACTTCCAAAGTAAGTCCGTGGGAACCCTGCGCCTTGCGACTGGTGTGCAAAAAATCAAATTCAGGCCCGGCCAGGCCTTTGCGAGCGGTGCGCTGCTTGATCTGCGTCAGATAGTGCTGTCGCCTGGGCATTGACGATACTATACTGCCAGATCAAGCCCATATCACATTTAAATTGAAGCACTTACAGCTCGACCAGTAGCGCGAACAGAGAAAGTCCGGATCCTGGTTTGCCTAAAATAATGACCGCAAAGATTGGAATTCCAAATCCCGGCTGTAAATTTACAACTGTAAAAAAGCAATTGGAATGACTTACCTGAGCGCAATGCCGCAAACGGCTACATCCTGGGAGGAAATTTGTTATCCGGTGGATTCGGTGTTACTGGCCGATATGCTGCCCGAGTATGACATTATCGCCACCGACCGGCAGCAGCTGATAGTAGGCACACCGCCCGGGCACAGGAAAACAATTTTTGGAATACAAAGCTCCGGCTATACCATCATACCGAATGAAATGATCAGACAGGCCGTAGACAGCCTGTTCACTCAGTACGAACTCCAGATCAAGCACACCATCACTGGTGAATTCAGCATCAGCATTATCCTCCCGGAGGAACTGCCCATCGGAGGGGAGCATCTGAGACGAAGTATTATTGTGACCAATGGCTATAATGGTAAAACGCCTTTCACCATACAGGGGCGCACGCTTACGGCGGACAACGGCCTGCCGGGCGGAAGCATGTACAGGGCGGTATGCCAGAACGGTTTGATGGGTTGGGCCGATTCCTTCACAGAACTCGGGCACTACCAGGAATGGTTGCGCGGGCATTTGCCCGGCACTTTCAAAGGGCAGCAAAAGAAAAGCGGTTCTTCCGGCAGCCTGGAAGCATTACCGCAATTGCGCAGGCCCAAAGGAAATCGCAAGATAGATTTGGACGCACTCCAGCAGCAGCTCGCCGACCTGCTAAGCTCCGTCACGCAAGAGAATCTTACGCTGACGGCAATGGTATATGAGCATTTTCAAAAAAAATCCATGACCCGCAAAGAGGAAAATGTGCTGAGCAGCCTGCCGATCCCGGTTCAGCTGGCAAGGCAAGCCCGCGAGCGCCTGCGGATTGAGCAGAACCTGCTGGGCGTCACCCCCTCCTATTGGCTGATGTACAATGCGGTAAATTATGCCCTTTTCAACGCCCGGAGCAGCCTTACACTGAACGATCGCTATAAGCTCGATGAAAAGGTATTCCATCAATTTGCAGCCCTTGCCTTTAATTAACCCTATCAGTAAGCGAGGATAAGTAGTGAGCATCAAACGATTTGGAATGCATGGATAAAATAGGAATTTCACCGGCACTGGAAAAAATCCAGCAACTTTTCAGCACACACGGCCACCAGCAGGAAGCTGGTTTGCAGCATCATTGGCCTGATATGTCGATCATAACAAACTTTATCCGCGAGAATGCGGTGATCCTTGACAAAACGGGGACGATACAGCGGCAAAGCCAGGTCGGAAACCGGACGGCAAACTCATATAAAATCGCCACCGAACGATTTCTCAGAATTTTGGCCCGGCTTACCAAAGCGAACGAAGGCCTGTCGCGGCAGGAGCGGATTTTTGTTACCCAATACTGGTCTGACCTGCAAAATACTTCCCCCACGAAATAGCATCCCGGGTACTCAGCATCAAACACATAACGCTAACATTGGCCGCGGTTCCATCGCACCTCCCCGGAGTTGCGGCGGACTGCGGTCGACTATTCCTTAACCCTTTCATTCTGAAACCACTTCGTGGACAACCAACAAACCCAAACACATCATGAGCAGCAACACGAGCCCTGTCATACTTGGAAAAAATGATTTTCGCCTTCTCAAACAGTTTGCGAGCAACTTCTCGGACAGCCCCGCCGCCAGCGAAATGTCGCTCGCTTACGAGCTGAACCGCGCGATAGTCGTTGAGGACGACCAGCTTCCCGAGGATAGTATCCGTCTCAATTCGCAGGTAAGAGTTTTGGAACTGACCACCAACAGGGAAATGGAGTTCAGTATCGTCATGCCCAATCTGGCAGATATTACGCAGCAAAGAATATCCATTCTCACCCCGATGGGCGCTGCCTTGATCGGCCTTTGCAAAGGTGAAACCGTAGAATGGAAAATGCCCGCCGGGATACGGAAGTTGAAGATCCTGGACGTGCGTTCTGCCTGAATGCGAGTTGGTTAGCTCACCGTCTCCGGGTGAATCGGGTGACTAAGCGCGAGGAGAAAGTTCTTGCGGTCTGTTTTATATTACAACGGTTACACGATTTTTCGTGTCTTTTAAGGCGTTGTATTCAGATCGTTCGCTATGAAAAAGCTTTATTACCTGGCCATCATCATGCATTTTCTGGTTGGTTGTAAAAACAAGGAAATAGAAGCCTTTCAAGGACCGCCCGGACCCAATGAAGGCGATACGAGCATTTACAACACAGATCACTACCGGTTGACTAAAATCCTCAATTTCAGCAAATCGGATTCCAAGGAGCCTGGCGGGCACGTGCTCTTCACCTACGACACTGAGGGAAACCTCACGCGCGAGGCTATGTACAGCGCCCCCGACCAGCTCTCGACCTACAAGGAATATACCTACCGTAACGGCCGGATGGCGACCCAAAAAGTGTATGACGGCGTCGTAAACAGCCTAACTTTGGCAAGAACGATCACCTATACCTACGAGGGTGGGCTGCTCACGCGGGAAGAAGCGGTGGACGCCGGCGGTACATCGTTGCAATCGATCCATTATGAGTATACCAACCGAAAACTCGCCGAAACTTATACCTGGTCGCAATCACTAGGCAAGCATCATCACTATAAATACACTTTTGACGGCCGCGGAAATGTTGCCAAAATGCAGGTGTATATGTATAACAACGAGCTGTCGAACACCGAGAACTACACCTACGATAACCAGAACCGCCTGATCAGGACAGAGCGGTTCGATCATCGGAATGCGCTCGAATTGATTACCATTACCGAATACACGGGCAACAATTCCCTGCCGTCGTCAGAAATATATCAGAACGCAGACGGCAATGTGAGATCCGGACGAACCTATGAGTTCGATGTCGCCGGCAACCAGATCCGGACTTTGATGGGCACCAATGTGGCGAGTAAGAGAAAATATTATGGGAAACTGCTTCGGGAGGAAATACTGTACTCGCCTACCTGGGGCTTCACTGAAATGGGTATGATCCGCTATGAATATGAAAAAAAATAGCCTGCTGACGGCAGTCGCAGTTCTGGCATTGCTTAGCTGCGACAAGGATAAAACAGAACCGGCGTCGGGCACCCAATGCATCCCGGCCGTTTACCTCACACAATACTGTCCGACCAAAACCGAAACACATCTGGTCCGGCTCCTGAAACCGACATCGTACGCCACGAGGCTAAGCAGCGACAGCCAGGGCGAATTCTACGTGGCAGCAGTCATAAACCTTCCGAAATCGCTGATAAAACGGGACACAGTTTTCCAATTACAGTTTCACTACGACCCCGAGGCCGAACGACAAAACAAGGCCACCGGCTACTGCAATGCCAATATCGCACCGGCGAAAATGGTTGTTTACGATGGCGTGAGTGGAGTTGAATGTCCGTAAACAAAGGGTAAACTATAAGTAAATTATAATATATTCATACTTAAAACATAAAGTATCTGATATGTTACGATTTGCTTGTGTCGCATTCCTGATGTTGGCCTGTGAATTTGCGTTAGGCCAGGATAAAGTATCACCCATCGTTTCTTACGACATCACGTGTACTTTCCAGTTGACATTTTATCCAGATAGCACAAGTACCGTTCCCAAAACGGAATCGTTTTTTCTTTTCATCAATCAGGAGCAATCCCTTTTCAAAAGCCAAAACAGGTATTTGCAGGATTCGGCCATCTCGGCGAGCGTCGACGGTGCGGACCGCCATAACCTGATTGCATTTCTACAACAGCATAGGACGGATTTCGACTTCAACATTGTCAAACACGGCTGCAATGCGATCCAAACAACAGACCGGGTTTATCACGATTACTTTTCGTACACCGAAACTCAGGGCCATTTGCAATGGGCTTTAACGCCAGACACCGCGACGGTTGCCGGCTATCCTGCACAACGGGCCACCACGGAATTTGGCGGGAGGACATGGGAAGCCTGGTTCACGGAAGCGGTGCCGGTCAGCGAAGGACCATACAAGTTTTGCGGACTGCCCGGCATGATAATCCGCCTCACGGATTCCAAAAAACAATACAACTTTGTTTTAAATGGCTTGAAGCAGTCGCGGCGCGAAATGCGCAACACAACACCGCTCAAAGTCACTAAAACGGACAAACGGACATTTTTCAGGAAACGCGACGAATACCGTGCAAACCCCATCGGCGTTGCCGAACAATCCGGCGTAGTTTTCACATCGGGCCGAAGCGAAGTAGCCCAACGAGTGCAGCAAAAGATCAAATCCGACAACAACCCGATTGAGTTCTTTACCCATTGAAAATCGGAATAGCCAGGCGACTCATCTCAGCCCTCGTTCTTTTTATTCAGATCGGGTGCTATAACTCCTACGCCCAAACCACCATATCGGGCAAGGTAATAGACGAGCGTGGCACGCCTATTCCGAATGCGAACATCGCAATCGTCAACAAAAACAACACGGTATCCGCATTCACATTCAGCGGTAATGACGGGAATTTTATCTTGAAAACACCCCTCGCCGTCGATACGCTGGCAATAAAAGCGACGCGCCTGGGTTTCGAGGCGGGGCTATTCCTGCTTCCCAACAAATCACAGTTTACACAGTTGGTTTTAAAAGAAAGCGCATTAAAACTACAAGAACTCACAGTCAAAGCACCACCTATTATTTTGCGAAAAGATACGATCGATTATCAGGTCAGTGCCTTTCAGGCAGAAGGCGACCGGACGATCGCCGACGTTATCAAACGCATGCCCGGGATAGAGATCAAGGAAAATGGCCAAATTCTTTACCAGGGAAATCCGATTGATAAATACTATATCAACGGCCTCGACCTGTTGGAAGGCCGATACAATCTTGCCAACGAGAACCTGCCGGCCGACGCCGTCAGGAAAGTGCAGGTGATGGAGAACGACCAACCGATCAAAATTTTAAAATCAAAAGTGTTTTCGGAGAAAACTTCACTAAACATTCAGTTGAAAAAGGTCACTACAACGGGAAGTGCCAAGTTGGGCGTCGGATTGAGCCCGGCCCTCTGGGATGTGAATGTAACCCCCATGGTATTCAACCGAAGCTTCCAGGCGATTGCCAGTGTGCAAACCAACAATGCCGGAACAGACCTTTCCAGACAACTGGATGTCCTGACAAAATCGTCGCAAGCAAAGATGCCGACTCCGGTGCTGAGCATCCAATCGTTGAGTACGCCCGGCATCAGCACGGATCGGTGGCTCGACAACAGATCTCACCTCGCCTCATTGAACCTGATCAAAAAAACCAGGAACCAAACCGAACTGAAACTAGGCCTGGGGATACGGGACGAGATGCAGCGACAAGCGGGAAGGAACTATACGCGACTGCTGACACCCGGCGGTATTGTCGAAATCGACGAACGGATCACGAACCGCGCCGACACAAAGGCACTCAATGCCAACCTGGTCATTGAAAAAAATACCGAACGGCTCTTTCTGAAAAACAATATCAGCGGACAATTCGGGCAAATAGATGGCGGCGGTAAATTAAGCCGGAATCTGCTTCAAACAGAGCAGCAATTGACGGCCGAACAAATGCAGCTACAAAACAGTCTTTCTATCATTACACATGTTGGCAAGCAACTGTTAAACATTAACTCCCAAACGATTTACAACCGCAGGCCCGAAGCGCTGGCTGTTCGTCCCGGCGTTTTTCCCGACCTGTTTAATGCGGGCAAAAATTTCCAATCAATCACACAAGATATCTTTACAGCGGAATTTGATACCAGAAACTCCGTCAGCTTTACCAGGCAATTTGCACGAATCGCATTTACGCCGATGGCTGGATTGAATTTCCAAAATCATCAATTCGAAAGCGCGATAAGCACCAAAACCGGCGACAGCACACGGACACACGGCAATGCATTTCGAAACGATTTGAAGTACCTGCATCTGAATCCGTTTGCACAACTAAGCGGCTACTACGAATCCTCAAAATGGCAGGTAGAACTCAATGTACCGTTCAGAATGCATGCATTCGGGATCTCAGATTTCACACAAAATAGCCATCAAAAGCAGACGCAACTCGCATTCGAGCCTTCGCTGACAGCAAGGTACCGGGCCACGGAATATACGGACTTCACATCTGCCGTGAGCTATTCATACGACTTCGGAAACCCGTCGCAAGTGTACAGCGGCTTCATTCTGAGGTCGTACAGAAATGTACAGAAAGCCCAAGGAGCCATTCCGGTAAACAGGATTCTGCTGGGCAGGATCGGAATTAACTATAAAAACCCGCTTTCGCTGATTTTTATAAATCTGGCAGGTTCGGTGATGCGGATCAACAACAACTTGCAATACCGCACCGGCATTGATTCGACGGGTGCTGCGGAACTTACTTTTGTGCTGAACAACAACACCCAGCTTTCGCGAAACGTCCATTTAGGTATCGGCAAGTATTTTGGTGGGATCAAAACTTCCCTTAAACTGAACGGCGACGCTGGATTGACCCGTTCCGAACAGATCGTGACCGACCGCCAGGTACCGGTTCGAAACAGGAACTATCGCGTGGGATTGTCGGGCTCGACATTATTCACGAGTTATCTAGGCGTGGAACTTTCGGGAAGTACCCACTTTTTTCAAAATCGTGTCGCCGATCAGCGCCAAAAAACGTCGGGCATTTCGCAGCTGCTGTTGGGCATCGACATTTATCCGGGTAAGGCTCATGCATTGCGATTGGACACGGAACGCTATGCCACGCGGGGAAGCGCAAGTCAAAATCAACTTTATCTGAACTTTCGTTACCGTTATACTTTTGGAAAAAGGAAAATCGATCTCGAAATCAGGGGAACGAATCTGACGAATGCGCAAAACTATTTGTCGATTGTAAATTCCGCATTCACAATAGCTGAAAGCGGCTTTCAGCTCCGGCCACGGCAGGTAACGACCGGCGTAAGAATTCCTTTTTAACATTGAAATGGCTTTTTACTACGGGTTAAAATAGTTTTATCAGCCAGAGATTGTTCAATATTTTAGCGGTTATACATTATCTTGACGCACGTTTCGTAGATAGAAAATCAATTCTAGAAAATGCAAAAAATTTACATAAACACAGCTCGCGTCATAGTGTTGATTGCGATCGCGGCAATACTCCTATTACTCGTACAGTTTAAATTGCAACACTGGAAAATAGGCCCGGCTTTGTATGTGGTTCTTGGTGTTCTTGTTGCGATTGTAATGGGAGACATTTATTGGAACAAGGTTAAGAAATGAGATTCGTTGAGTTTGGTCAGCACACGAAGACCTGCGTAGCCCTCCCGAATTTATGATTCAGAAAATCTTAAAGGGCTTCGTCCTCGGCTTACTGCTATTTGTATTCGCTGGGTATTTATGGTATCTGATTCGAAGAGATCATAGCCGAATATTATATGTCAAAACATGTGACCACGCAGGCGGACAAGGTCTAAAAGCACTGAGCAAATTCGTTAAAGGCGGCTGGCTACACCTTGGGCGTCACGAGATACAGGTGTTTTCTTATGGCTCATGTATGTTTTTCCAATTCGACGAAAATCGCGGCACATTGTTCTATGGTGTGGAATTAACAAGCGGATATATTGGTGCTGTAACCATGACATTGACAGAACTTCATCAATTGGCAGATTCAATACCTGCAAATACGGGTTTTGAAAAGACCCTGGACTACCTTTCGGTTTATCCAAGGGTGGCTCCGTCATCCGAATTCTGACAAGAAAGTGCTAATCAGCTGCCATCACCCATTTTTAAGTTTCGGCAAAAGGCCGGTGATAATGCCGATCAGCGGCAAAAATGCGCAAAGCTGGAACACGTACTCGATACTTGTATGGTCGGCCAGGTTACCTAGCATGGCCGAACCGAGTCCTCCCATACCGAAAGACAATCCGAAAAATAATCCGCCGATCAGTCCGACTTTTCCGGGCACGAGTTCCTGGGCGTAGACAACAATTGCAGAAAAGGCTGATGAAATGATCAGTCCGATGCAAACCGCAAGAATGGTGGTCCAAAACAAATTGGCATACGGCAGCAGCATGGTGAATGGAGCGGCACCCAGGATCGAAGCCCAGATCACATATTTTCGCCCGAACCGGTCCCCGATCGGCCCGCCGGCAACGGTGCCGATTGCAACGGCCGAGGAGAAAATAAATAGCTGAATTTGAGACTCCTGAATACTCAACCCAAATTTATTCATGAGAAAAAAAGTATAGTAACTGGTCATGCCCGCCAGGTATACATACTTGGAAAAAATCAGGATAAGCAAGATAACCAAAGAGAAAACCACCTTGTTCTGACCCAGCGAAGTGTGCGCTGCAGAAGCCGTTTTGGCCGTTTTCTGTGATGCACTACCCTTGTACCATTTCCCGATGTGGATCGCCAGCATCACGCCCATAATCGCCGCCACCGAAAACCACATAATGCCATGCTGCCCGAAAGGCGCCACTAGCAACGCCGCCAGCAACGGTCCCAGGGCGCTGCCGCTATTGCCGCCGAGCTGGAAAAACGACTGGGCAAACCCTCGTTTGCCGCCGGAAGCCAAATGCGCAATACGTGACGACTCCGGGTGAAAAATCGATGAGCCGATACCGATCAGGCCCACAGCGATTAATACGAGCCCGAAGGAATCCGCCCAGGCCAGCGACAGTATCCCGATCAGCGAAAAGCCCATACCCACGGCGATCGAGAAGGGTTTCGGGTTTTTATCTGTATAAAGGCCCACAAATGGCTGCAAAAGGGAAGCCGTAATTTGATAACACAGTGTCACCAGGCCGATCTGGGCGAAACTCAGGTGAAAATCAACTTTAAGCAAAGGGTAAATGGACGCGATGACCGCCTGCATGGTATCATTCAATAAATGCGCGAAACTGATCGCGAAAAGGATCGGATACACGGTTTTGGCAGGCGGCAGAGCGGATGCAGGCGTTTGCCCGACGGCAGAACTATTCATCATATCATCTGATGTTTAATGTTAAAAAAATTTAATGCCTCAAAATTTCCCTGGCGCAGCGCAATGCTTGCTCTTCGTTACCATCTTTAATGCTTAGGAACAGGGATTTATGCAAATCGTTAGTCTGAATGAATGAGCTGGTATCGGGATAAATTTGCAAAAACCAGCTTTTCAATCGGGACGAAAATGCGTAGTACATATCGGCCAGAATCTCGTTCCCGGATGCCCTGGCGATGCTTACGTGGAAATTAATATCTGCCTGAATACACTCTTCGATCTTCGCCTGCTGGGCAGCCTGAATTCGCTGGTTCAGGAAACCTTCTATTTCTTCGAGCTGCTTGGGAGTGCGGTTGAGTGCTGCCTTTTGCGCAATTTTGACTTCCAGCAGCTGCCTTACTTCATCAATATCTTTCGCCGCCGCCCGGTTCAATCGCTGATGTAAAGTCTCATTTTCTTCCACAAATTCATTGATGAATGTCCCCAACCCTTGCTGCACACGCAACAAGCCGGAGTTCGCCAGCATCCTGACTGCCTCACGAATGGACGACCGCCCTACCCCGTATTGCTTCATCAATTCGGGCTCGGTGGGCAGCCGCTGCCCGGCCACATAGTGTCCCGCCCGGATATAGGCCTTGATCTGGTTCGCTACCTCGTCGGCTAATGATCGTTTATGTATCGGCGTATTCATCATATCATCTGACGACAAAGATAGATAGCATTTCTAAACAAATCCCTGTCAGGAAGAAAAAAATCAGAAATACGCCGGTAACCAACGGAAAGTCGGACCTCCCAAAAGAGGCCCGACTTCATTAATCAGCATTCCTTTCCGTGCGAAACTACCCTGGCTCTGTTAAACAGGTCTCAATACTTGATAATTTTCTTCACGGTAATCTGCTTCCCATTCCGGATGTTTACCAGATACACACCGGCTGCAAGCCCTTTAAGCGACACCTCCTGCTTTGCGGAAGCGAGACGAGCAGCTCGAACCACCTCTCCGCGTGCATTGTACAGCGTGATCGCGGCATTGGCTTCCAGTTTCGGCACCGTGATATAGAACTTTTCGGGCGCGGGGTTAGGATAAACCGCAATGCTCGAAGCAAGCTTGATCTCCTCGTCGGCGGGCATTCCCAGGCGCGCGCCGCTACCGCAGGAACCCAGGCTATCCCCGTGCCCCAAATGGGCCTGCACAGCGGACGCTGCCACGCAGATGGTCTTGTTGTTATGACAAATCATTACTTTATCACTGTCGTTGCCGCATCGCACATCTACCACACTCATGCTCACGGATGCCGTTGCCTGGCATACACCGGCGTAAGAAACCGTGGCGGTGTAGGTGCCTGCTTGTGAAACCGATATGGCCTGCGTCTGCTGGCCGGTGTCCCAGCTGTATGTGTAACCTTCCGCACCGGTAGCCGTCGCTGTGGTGGTGAGTGACGTTGGCCCGTAGCCAAGGTAAATGGTGTTTTTCATATCCACCGCAGGGTTCATCGCGTACACGTCGGCGATGGTTACCTGCACCGGGGCGCATACGGCCGTTAACGTCACCTCCACCGGGAAGCCGTCCGCAAGCACGAAATCAATGATGGTGCCCGTAGAATCGGCAGATACAATGGTGGCGTTCGGGTCGCCGGAGAGGGTCCATTGGTAACGCAGTTTTAACCTCACCGTCTTAGGCGTCGAAGGCGAAGCGCCCATATCGGGGTTGCTGATTGACAGCAGGGTCTGGCCGTAACCATTGTTCACGCTGCGGTACATGACAAGGCAAGGCGTGTCATTGGACGCCACCATACCGCTGTCGATCGATGCATTGGCCAGCGGCAGCGCGTAAGCCCAAGTTTTGGAGGATTTATGCTCGATAATCTGCGCCGCGGGCGTGTTTGCATGAACGGTGAACGGCCTTGTCTGCTCATTTTGCATCGCGAGGCTGAATTGCGCCATTCTCGCCGTATCCGAAGCGGGAAGACAGACAAACTGATAGGCATTATCAACCGGCGCGGTGCCGTGATCCAGGTAGGCCAAGCGGTACTGATTGGACCCATTCGTGGCGATGAGCGAATCGGACGGAAACTCCTGGTTCTGGTACGGGCTCTGTTGCAGCGAGTTTCTGATTTTGAGCGTTCCCGAACCCGGTAAGATATAGTACCCGGTTTTATAATTATCCAGCACCCAGTTTGGCCCCGAACCCGCAAATGACTCGGCACTCTGGCTGGACTTAACAGCCCCATTGACAAACAAATCATTGGAATTGTTATTCAATCTTTGGGACAATGTGGTCACCGTAGGATGGTTTGCATCATTGTTTTTGATTCCGCTACCCAGACAAATGATGTAGTCGTCGATGGCAAAGTAGGTTTTTGTAAACTCAAAAGTTGCATTATGCGTAGGCGGCCCGTAAGTCGTTCCGAAGCCCAGGTCGCCGCGCTCTTTAAACCGCATGGCAAATAGCCCGCTCTCTCCCATCGTTTTGGAAAGCACCGGTTTGCCCGCTTGTTTCAACACCAGCGAGCCGGCGAAACTATATGTATTAAGCTCGTCGACGCGGCTCTTTTCGGCCCCCAGGCTATCCCATGGCAGGACGATCGTCGTCGTGCCCGGATTGAAGTTCCAATCCCACCCTATCAGGTCGAATCCGTTGCCGGTAACCGTGTTCCCCGGGTAGGCGATATCCAGCGTGCCATAGCTCTGGTACCTGCCGAACCGGTTCTGTTTGATGTAAATTTCAGCTCCAAACAACTCCCTGGAAAACCCTCGGGACGTTGCCACCCAGTTGTTTTTCCTGTAAACACCCAGGTTTCCGTAGTTAAACTGAATATACCCTTCCTCGAAAGGCGTAACGGTATTCAAATTGAAATCACTGTTAACCCCGTACTTCCGGTTGTAATTACCTGCCAGGATCGGGTCGGCGGTGGATAGCCCCATTATCTTACCGCCCGAAATCGCCAGTTTAGCCAGCGTAGCCGGCGCCAGCGTGGTCGTTCTCGTTTGCGGGTTCCTTCCGGTCATGGAAAGCGGGATAATGCCCGAATCGCTGCTGTAAATGGCTTGTGCATAAATGGCATCCCGAAAACGGGTATACGAAGCCAGATCAATCTGAAAAACAGTATTTTCCAACGATTTAATTACCGTTGCAGCAGTACTGAATGCATACATATAGCCATCGTACGCCGACCCGTGATGGTAGCCTGAACCATCCTTTTTCAATCCGTCGGCTTTCCCATTGGTATGGATCACGAAGCGCTCCAAAAACCTTTTGATCGTTTTTAAATATCTGATTTTCTCATCGTTCGTATCGAACCAGTCGGCGTATGCGAACAGCACGTCCAGATCGAGGTAAATGACGTCGGTATTAATGGCCCCCTTCGTTGCGGTGGTCGCAAAATCGTAGTTTGCATCGAAGATGTATTGAAACAGCGCCGTTTCAGTCGAAAGGGTGTTGCCAAATAGGGCTTTTACTTTGGGAGACAGGTAGTCGTTCAGGAAAATGGCAGGCCGCGAAAACCTGGGAAAGTTGTAAAAAGTAAGGGCCGCATTGGTGTTGTTGCAGTTTTGTTTTGCCAGGTACCAAACGGCATTAGAAGCTTTATGGCCGACGATCGTATCCGCCGGATTGAATTTGAGATAGCGGGCAAATGTAGCCAGAAATGCAAACTGACTTGGAGCAGTGACCGGCGTACCGGTAATGTCGGTGCCCGAAGCCTGGATATTCAGCAAATCGTATTGCGCCAATGCCGCATTTACTTCCTCGGTCGTGGGTGGTACCGCGGTATACAATTGCTCGAACAAGCTGTTCCGGATCGTTTTCAGGTCGTTAATTTCAGTCGGGGTAGCGGTCGTGAGGGGAAGGTCAAAGCTGAAATCCGGTTTGCAGATCGGCAGCATATTGGTAAACACCGAATTGACCTTCAAATAATCGATCGCCACGACGCGTACCGGATTCAGGTCGTCTTTCCGCACAAACCGCACCGCGATTTGGTCGCCCACGCTCGCCTGCGTGAAGTAATAGGTCAATGAGGCCGCGAATACCGGCGCCACGGTACCTGCCGCAACACCCGTTACACCTAATGTTGCGGTCTCGGCCAGCACGGCGTCATCCGTCACATTATACACCTGCATTCTAAAATTGGTATAGGAAGTCGAATTGGCATAATACTTTATCTCGAGGGCCAGTTTTTCGTACTCCACGGGCGTACCTCCCAACAGGTACTGTATCCCTTGCAGGGCGGGCGTATTCGCCGTGCCTTTGATCTGCAAAGCACCGTCGCCGAGGCCATCCCCATTATCCTGGTCGTTTTTAACAATGGCCGCTACCGGGTTGGCATTCTCAATTCTTGACCAGTTGAAATTCTCCTCGTCAATCACGAGATGCCCCGCCACAACCGGGGGAGTCATGCCGGCAAATTTCGTGTTGATTTTCAAGTAATCGATACCCGCAGAACGTACCGGATTCAGGTCGTCGGACCGGAGGAACCGCACCGTTATCTGGTCGCCGACGCTTGCCGAGGTGAAGGTATAAGACAATGTACCTGTTCCGACAACGCCCGTTGCGGTCGTCAGATCGGCCGTTTGCGCCAGCACAACGTTATCCGTATTGTTGTACACCTGCATTTTGAATTTCACGAACGAAGCACCTATCTGGTAATATTTAGTTTCCAGATTCAGCTGTTGCCCCAGTGCCGCGGTCCCGCCCAACTGATATTGGATACCTTGCATCGCAGGTGTGTTCGCGGTCGTTTTTAGCACCATGGCCCCGTCCGCAACACCGTCTCCATTATCCGCATCGCTGGTAACGAGCGGCGCAACCGGCTCCGCACTCTCGATCCGCGACCAATTAAAATGGGTAGAATCCATGTAAACCTGGGCGAAGGCCCCCGAGGCTAACAATATGGAAAAGGCAAAAAGCAGTACAATTCTTCGCTTCATATTCATTTAGGTTTAAGGTTAGCAACAGCAATCGAGTTTACCAGGTATGCGCAAAAGGAATAGCTTGATCAGGGAATGAGCCGGGATTGGAAATACGCGCGGAAGACGGCAGCGGCATCATAACACCTCTAATTAAGTGATATCATGCAGGCAATGAAAGTGTTGCCGAACAACAAGAGCACATTAACCGCGATAAACCCGTTACGCAACCGGTTGCGTAGCCTGAGCAACCGGTTGCGCAAAATCGGGTACTTGCAGGGGGCCAGGGGCTCCGCTACTGCCAGACTTTAAGGTGAGATTCGATGATTACGCTCTCATATCCATCCGAACCCGGCATTGCGCCCGACTGAATGCTCCTGATCAGCATCTCGGCCGCCTTTTGCCCGATTTCAAAGGGATGCTGCTCGACAGACACCAGCGGCGGCTGTTCGAGGTACATATTCATAGGTAAATTGGCGAAGCTCGCAAACGAAATATCCTTGTTGACGATCACCCCGTGACTCCGGCATATCCGCATCGCGTCCAGGGCAACATAGTCGTTGAAGGTTAATACAGCATCCGGCCGGTGATCCAGCGCCAGCAGTTGCGCCATTTTCTTCGCCGTATCTTCCGGCGTCAGGTCAACCCGCTTAATCAGGATACTCTCCACAGGCAAATCCTTCTCTACCAATGCCGTAATGTACCCTTCGTACCGGTCGTCGCAGGCGACGAGCGTCGGCGGGCCATTCAACAGGGCAATGCGCCTGAAACCCTGTGCAGCCAGCCAGTTCGTGGCCTGGTAGGCCCCGTTTTTCACATCACACCCGACCTGGTGCGTTTTGATGCCTGGCGGAATGCGGTCGAACAATACCACGGGTATTTGCTGGGCAATCACGTCGTGAACGTGCTGAAAACTTTGTGACTCCTTGGCGGCCGAAAGCAGAATCCCCTCCACCCGGTTTGCCGTCAAAGCCGATAAAATCTGCTTTTCGCGTTCAAAAGAGTCGTGCGATTGGTACAATGCAACCAGATACTTCTCATCGAGCGCGATCGCATCAATGCCGTTAAGGGCCTCGGAAAAGAAATTCTCCTTGATTTCGGGCAGCACCACGCCTATGATGCCCGACTTCCCCGACCGAAAATTGAGCGCAGCAGCATTCGGGGAATATTTGAGCTGCCCGGCAAGCGCCTGAACACTTTCCCGGGTTTTCAAACCAATCCGGGGATTGTTCTGAAGAGCGCGGGAAACGGTAGAAACGGAAACCCGCAACTGGCGGGCAATTTCCTTAATCGTGACTAACTCCTTCATAAACAATGTTCTTCCTTGAAAACCGGACCGGCGTTTTTCCCAAAATAAAAGTAGCCCCGGTCAATCTATTTGAATAAATTTTATAAAAATTGTAATAGTTTTGCCTTAAAAACTACTTTTCCCCTCATCATGGCTACGCAGAAATCAGATAACGAGCGCGAAATGCTGCGCGAGCTAGCCGATGGGAGCGAATCAGCCTTTGTATGGATTTTCGATACTTATAGCCCCAAAGTCTACCGGCTCGCCTTGAAATTTCTGAACTCCCCGCACGCCGCGGAGGAAGTGGTGCAGGACGTTTTTATGGATGTATGGCTAAGACGAAAAAAAATGGCCGACGTCCTGAATTTTGGGGCCTACCTGCATGGGATGGCCAAAAAGCAGGTCTTTGACGCTTACCGCCGCAAATCTAACTTCATCGAGATGATCCGTGAAATCGGCTACCAGGAACAAGCCGATAATGCCACCGAACGGATGGTCCAGGAAGACGAGCGCGAAAAGCTGTTGCAGGAGGCTGTCCGAAGCCTGCCCGACCATCAGCGGAAAATCTTCCAACTGGCGAGAGAGGAAGGGCTCAGCCACGAGGCCATCGCCGAGCGGATGAACCTTTCGAGATTGGCCGTCAAGGCGCATATGAAGCGCATCCTGCGTTTTATCCGTACCCGGCTCGACCCTGTTTTAAAGGCCGAGACCTTCTTCTGGCTGCTGATTTTCGCAGTAAAATAATTTTTTTTAGAAAAAATTGCCCCCTACCGCTTTTTCGGGAGACATGTGAAATAGAGGGCCGCTCGCGGCTCCGACACAACCATATGTTAGAAGAAAAACGGATGCCCGCATGAGCGCTGACAACGATACAAATGCTCCCCACGATTTCAACCCATCGGGAATGGAACGGTTTGATTTCCTCATGACCAAATATCTGGCCGGGGATGCCTCCGACCCCGAAAAAGAGGAGCTCCGGCAATTGACCGAAAACGGTTATGAATTCCGTTTCCGGAAGTGGCTGGATGCGCATTCAGACACCGATTCGGCAGAAGTAAGCCTGCCCGAAAAGGCACGCGAGGAAATCCTAACCAACATCCTGGGCACCGCCCGCCCTCAGGCCAGACGCACTACCATGTGGTGGAGTTGGGCCGCGGCCGTGCTTTTGGCCCTGGGCGGCTTCATGTGGCTGACATTAAGAAACAGCCCGCCCGCTCATGTGAACATTACCCGCAACGAGCAACCTGTCCGGCAAGACGAGCCACAGGTCGTTCGGGGCAAACAATTTTTAATACTCCCCGACGGAAGTACGGTTCTCATGAACGAGCACGCCGAACTCACCTATTCGCCGGCGTCGTTTCATAAAGGGTCGCGCGACGTGACATTACGGGGAGAAGCCTATTTCGACATTGCCCATGATCCCGCGAAGCCCTTTCGCGTGAAGTCGGGCGCGGTCGTGACGCGGGTGCTCGGGACGGCATTTAATGTGAACATGCAGGAAAATAAAGTGGTTGTCACGGTTACCCGCGGATTGGTGGAAGTCGGAAGCACGCAGCGCGTGTATGCCAAGATCAAGCCCGACGAGCAGATTACCGTTAATACCCAAACAGAGCAATACAACATGGCTTTGGTAAGCGCTACCGAAGAAACTGCGTGGAAGGATGCCTACCTGGTGCTAGACAACATCGACCTCGAAAAAGCCGGCCAGCTCATCGGAGCGCATTATGGTGTGAAACTGACTTTTAATCGGGCGGAAGTCAAAAAATGCCGGATTACCGCCTCATTCATGCATCATGAAAACCTGGATACCGTCCTGATGGTGCTTACGAAAATGATCGGGGCTACTTATTCAATCGAAAACGGCAATGTCTCGATAGAAGGCGGTTCCTGTGATTAATGCAAATGCAACCTGAGCGTATCATTACTAAACCCTGAAAACGATGTCGTACGGAGCAGATCTTACGATTTTCCCCAGAGATGGCTGAGTGTCACCTCAATGCCCGAAAACACAAACCACATTCAAGCAAAAGCCCTTCGGCGGGAACCGAAAGGCTTTTTAACCCGCAAGTTAGGCGTAACAAACGGGTGTCGCTTTTAATAATTGGCTATCACTAAAAACGTCTGGTAAATGTACAAAAACTTTATCATCGGGGGAAGGTATGCACTTTCCAACCATCAGCCCGGTCTCCGATTTCTTATGCGCTTAGGTTTATCCTATATAATCATCGCAGTAAGCTGCATTCAGCTCATGGCAGCCCGGCCTTCCGAGGCCCAGCCGCTGGCTGAAATGCAGGTTACCATTCAGTTAAAAAACGAAGGTGTGCGGGACCTGTTCCGTAAAATCGAGAAGCAAACCCCGCTTCGCTTTGCCTTTATCGAAAACCAGGTCGACAGCGAGGCACGCTTTGTCGTCGGCAAGGGAACCTACCGGGTAACGGAGCTGCTCGACAAAATGCTCGGCTCGCTGCACTTAACGTATATGAACACCGGTAGCATGGTATATATCATTAAAAATCCGCAGAACGGGAAAGAAGCGAACGCGCCGGCAGGTAACACGGCCGATGATTTGCCGGAGCGGCGCCCCGAAACGAAAACCCTGCCCGTGAAAGGAAAAGTGACCGACGAGAAAGGAGAACCGCTCCCGGGCGTCAATGTCATCATCAAAGGCACGCAGCAAGGCACCACCTCCGACCGGGATGGAAATTTCAGTCTGGATGTACCCGATGAAAATGCGGTGCTGGTGTTTTCATTTGTGGGCTACGTGAGTAAGGAAATCCAGGCGATCGGGAACAAGACATTGGTCGAGGTTTCATTGAAAGTCGACGAGCGGAGCCTCGACGAAGTGGTGGTAGTGGGATATGGAACACAGAAAAAGGGGAACGTGATCGGCTCCGTGGCCACCATCAATGCGCAATCGGTTGAAAACAGATCGGCTTCGACATTATCTTCTTCACTGGCAGGATTAGCGGCGGGCGTGAACGTGCAAGCAACCACGGGCCGGCCGGGCGCGGACGGGTCCAGCATACGCATACGAGGCACGGGTACATTGAACAGCACCTCTCCATTGGTCGTGATCGACGGCGTGGTAGGCTCGATGGATGCCGTGAACCCGAATGACGTGGAAAGCATTTCGGTGCTCAAAGACGCGGCCACCGCGGCTATTTACGGTTCCCTTGCTTCCAATGGTGTTATCCTGATCACAACTAAAAAGGGTACCAAAGGCAAAACGTCTGTGAACTACACGGTGATGACCTCCCTCCCGCGCCCCAACAATGTGCCGGAGTTTGTGACCGATTATGCCCGGCATATGCGACTGGTCAACGAGGGTTTCAACAACCTGGGGCAGGCCTCGGTGTATTCCAATCCGACGATCGAAAAATGGGAAGCGGCCAAAGCCAACCCCGACGCATTAACCGACCAGGGCATTCCCAACAGTGTCGCTTATCCGAACACCAACTGGGGAAAGGTGCTGTTCGGAGAGCGCAGACTTTTACAAAACCATAACCTGACCCTCAACGGCGGCTCGGAAAATACGCAGTACCTGTTTTCGGTGGGTTACCTCAACAACCCCGGAACCATGCCCGAGACCGGTGCCGATAATGTACGGATGCGGATCAATCTGCAATCCAAAGTGGCCAAATTCCTGACCGTGGGCACGCAGACTTTCGGCGACCTCCAAAACACCAGCGTGGCCGACGTGGCCACCGCCTACTCCTATCTTACCCAGACCGTGCCGGGGGTGTATCCGGTTTACCAGGGCAAATATGGCTTTCCGGCAGCCGCAGAGGAATCTGCAACGGCCAACAACGCAATGGCCTGGCTGTACAGCCAGGGCGGCAACAATCGGGTAAGCCGGATTAATACCACATTGTTTGCGAAGCTGGACCTTTTCAAAGGATTGGAATTTGAGTCGAAAGTGCATTACAACCAGGGCTACACCGAGAACAATACACACCCGATCCCGTACGAAAAATGGAATTTCGCCACGAATACATTAAGTACCGCGGCGCAGCCTGCCGCCCAAATGACCACCCGGTACTCTTTGTATAAAAGCCGCAATCTGATCCTGGACAATGTGCTCCGGTACAACAGGGAATTTACCCATCACGAGGTAGGCGCGCTCGTGGGATACAACCAGCAGTATTTCAACCAATACAACTTCGACGCCTCCAAGCAAGGCCTCACGCATCCCGACCTGACCACGTTGAATTCGGGCACGACCATGACGGGCATTAACGGCGACGAAACGGATTACGGACTGAAATCGGTTTTCGGGCGGCTCAATTATTCGTTCAAGAAGCGGTACCTGGCTGAGGCGGTTTTCCGGTACGACGGATCCTCGCGTTTCGGGGAGTCGAGCCGGTGGGGCTTTTTCCCGGCCTTCTCGGCAGGCTGGCGCATATCGGAGGAAGCTTTTATGCAGCCGCTGACCGACATTTTCGACGATATCCGGATCAGGGCTTCGTGGGGACGGACCGGAAACAATGCAGCCGGCAACTATGATCATTTGCCTGCGTACGGCACGGTGAATTACTCCTTCAACAACACCGCAATTAAGGGCCTCGCCCAAACCAAAACCGGGAACCGCAACCTGAGATGGGAAACGACTACAACGACCAACGTCGGGCTCAGCGGTTTTGCGCTCCGGCGAAGGCTGAATTTTGAACTCGATTTGTACAAGGGCTTTACGGATGGGATCCTTTTCGCTCCCAATGTTCCGCTGATTGTCGGCACCGCCAGTCCGGCCACGATGAATATCGCCGAAGTGACCAAACGCGGTATAGAAATCAGCCTCGGATACCAGGACCGTATCAATGATTTCCAGTACTCGATATCGGGCAATTTCGCCTACAATACCAACCGGGTGGATACCTATAAAGGCCAGTTGCAGGAGGGATATGCGGATGTTTCGGGCAATCGCGTTTACCAATCCAATATCGGTACGGTGTCGACCGGCGGTACCGAGCGAATCTTGGAAGGCCATGCCATCAACGAGCTTTATTTGTACCCCGTTTACAAGGGTTCGGGTAACTACCGGCTCCCGGACGGCTCGCTGGATGTCAACGGGGGCCCGCGCGACGGGATGATCCGGACGGCGGAAGACCTCACCTGGCTGCGCGGGATGGTGGATGCAGGATACCGGTTCCAACCTGCGGACGGCATCGATCCTACCAAAATCTGGTACGGCGATTTGATCTACGCGGACACCAACGGCGACGGCATTTACGGAAACGTGTATGACCAGCAGTTTACCGGAAAACGCGCCACGCCCTCCATTAACTACGGGTTGACGCTCAACTTGTCTTACCGGGGCTTCGATCTTTCGATGATCTGGTCGGGCGCGGCCGGAATGCATTACTATTGGAACACGATTTACCTGAACCAGTCGATTGTAGCACAAGGAAAATCGGTACCGACACTGGTAGCGGACAACCATTATTACTACAATGAATCCAACGCCAGCGATCCAGCCAATAACCTGAGCGGGCATTACCCGAGGCTCAAAGGGGTTACGGACGCGCAGAACGGACGCACGAGTAACTATTATTTGTACAATGCATCCTTCGCCAAGCTCCGCAACCTCCAACTGGGCTACACCTTCCCGAGCCGGCTGACGAGCAAACTGGCTATGAGCAAACTGCGGGTTTACCTGGCAGGCGAAAACCTAATGACGCTCACGAAGTTTCCCGGACTGGATCCTGAAATCGGGCCTAACCCCAACTATCCAACCATGCGCCAGTTTTCGCTGGGGTTGAATGTTTCATTTTAAAGAAGAAATAATGATGAAAAAATTCTTTGCTATAATCATTGCCCTGAGCCTGGGCGGCTGCCAGGATAATTTGCTCGACACAGCCCCCTATTCCTCCGTTTCGAATGCAACCATGTGGACGACCGATAACCTGACCGATCTGGGTGTGGCCGGCGTTTACAATACTTTCAGGCTTGAAATGGGCCACAGCGGGCTTACCACCGTGCATGAGCTCTATCAAACGGACCGTTTCGGGTATACCGGACAGGGCCGCTGGGACGAGCCGCTGCTGCGGGGCACGATCACCGCCGGCGACGCCATGTTCTCCAAAGTGTGGCAGCATATGTATGAAGGCATCCAGCGGGCCAACGACGCCCTTTTAAATATACCCGCAAAATCACCTTCCCCCGAAAAGAAGAAAGCCCGTTACCTGGCCGAATGCAAGTTCTTGCGCGCCTATTTCTATTTCCGGCTCAATCAGCTGTACAAAGGTGTGCCGATTTACCTCGAACCCTTTACCCCCACCGAAGCGATCAAACCGAGGGCTACCGAAGCGGAGGTATGGAACCAGGTACTTGCCGACCTCGATGCGTGTATCAATGAGCCGAACCTGCCCGACCGTTACGCCAGCGGCAATGCGGACTACGGTCACGCTACGAAAGCGGCTGCCTACGCTTTACGCGGGAAAGTATATTTGTATCTGAAACAATGGGAAAAAGCATCAGCCGATTTTCAGAAGGTAAAAGATGCGGGGCATACATTGTTCGGCGACTACAAGGCATTGTTTACCGAAGCCAACGAACAATGTCCTGAAATGATTTTCTCCATCCAGCATCGCGGCGAGCAGGGATATGGAAACAACTTTCAGCTGTTTATCGGATGGCCTTCGGCATTCCGCCGCGGCTGGAACTACTATATGCCCTCGCCGAACCTGGTGGACCTCCACGAGAACATCGATGGTACCCCATTCAAGTGGGACGATATTATTCCGGGCTTTTCCGGTTTGACGGTGGCTGAACGGGAAGTATTTTTTCTGAGAAACAATATCACTGCCGAGGAATATGCCGCTGCCAGCGCACGCGGGGCCAAAATGAGTTTGTACCTGCCGCAAGGTAATGAAGAGCGGATCAAAAAGGCCTACGAAAACCGGGACCCTCGCTTGCAGGCTAATGTGGTTACCCCATATGCCACCTTCCGCGGTGCTTTCAACTTTACGGATGTGGAGAGCCTGCAAACGATGCGGTGGCCGTTCCGGGGACAGGCCGCTACGGGCGGTGATATCCAGAGCGACACCCAGATCAACTTTTACTATTTCTACCGGAAGTTCGTGATCGAAGGTGTTTCGGGGCTCATTGATCGCAACTATGGCCCTACCGATTTCCCCATCCTGCGGTATGGTGATGTGCTGCTGATGTGGGCGGAAGCACTCAACGAAGCCGGAGCGACCTCCGAAGCGGTCGAAAAGGTAAACGAAGTTCGAAAAAGAGCCGGAGTGGCGTTGCTGAATTCGAATGCGGCCACGGCGGTAAAAGGCCAGGAAGACCTCCGGCAGAGAATCCGCAACGAACGGCGGATCGAACTACCGGGTGAGGGTATTAACTATTTCGATGAATTGCGTTGGAAAACCTGGGGCGAGAAAGTGTTCTACACCGGAAGCGGCAAGAAACAGATATGGGGCGCCAACGTGAGCGATTACTCCTACAAGGGCGACTTCCTCATGACGTGGCCTATTCCTACGGGTGAGATTCAAATGAATCCGAATCTGGTTCAAAATCCGGGATGGATTGATTAAATTACCCTGCATCAAGTCTTCCTTATCCCCCGGGCCTTTTCCGCAAACGCGAAACGGGTCCGGGGGATATGCCTTCGTTTAAGTTATTGTTAAGCCGGGGACTTAGCTGAAAATTTCCCGTACTTTCGTAATCTGCCGCATGTCGAATGCGGCCACAGTTTACAATCGTCGGACGCACCGGAAATATTCGCTTATACTTCTCCCCCGTTATGAAAAACCACCTGAAATTCGGACTGTACCTGCTGGTATCAGTTGTTACCGTTTTGGGCTGTAAAAAGAACGTCAGCCTGCCATCCGAAGAAGTTGCAGTTTACAAGGAGCTTTCTTCGAAACGCATTCATCTCCCGAATGGATGGTCGCTCACACCGGTGGGACGAAGCCTTGACCTGGATGATCTTCCGCTGAATCTGGTGGTGTCCCCTTCCAAAAAATACCTCGCCGTCACCAACAACGGGCAAAGTACCCAGAGCATTACGCTCATCGATGCGGCATCTGAAAAAGTGCTGGATTCGGCCAGGGTGGCCAAGTCTTACCTGGGATTGGCATTCAGTCAGGACGAAAAGACCCTTTACGCTTCGGGCGGAAATGATAATAAAATACTGGTATTCAAAATTCAGGACCAGCAGCTTGTACCTGCCGATCCCATTGTATTGGGCGAGCCCTGGCCCGTCGAAATTTCCCCGACAGGCATTGCCGTCGACGATGCGCAGCACAGGGTTTATGTGGTAACAAAAGAAGACAGCGCGCTCTACATTTGTGATTCTCAAACAAGAAAGCCCCTCGGTAAGCTGAATTTGGGCGCTGCTGCCTACACTTGCCTGCTTTCCAATGACAAGAAGGAACTCTATGTTTCGCTGTGGGGCGGCTCGCGGGTGGTGATCGTCGATACCGAAACCCAAAAGATTTCGGCCACCATTGCGACCAATAAAAACCCGAATGACCTGCTGCTGACCAAAGACGGCCGGTATTTGTATGTTGCCAACGGCAATGACAATACCGTGGCGCTCATCGACCTGGCTAAACGGCAGATTTCGGAAACACTTACTACCTCCCTGTTCCCGGACGCGCCCGTGGGCACCACGCCCAACGGACTGGCGCTGAGCGAGGACGAACATACGCTGTACATTGCCAATGCGGACAACAACTGCCTGGCTGTTTTTGATGTCGAAACCAAAGGCCGCAGCCGTTCCGTCGGGTTTATCCCCACCGGCTGGTACCCAACCGCCGTTAAAACGATCGGTTCAAAGATATTCGTCACGAACGGGAAAGGGTTCTCTTCAAAGGCCAACCCCAAAGGCCCCAACCCGAATTTATCGAAAGTACCGCAGCAAGTAGGCCCTAACCCACAGGCATATACCGGCCGGGAGCAATACATCGGCGGGCTGTTCAAAGGCACATTGTCGATCATCGATGCACCTAAGCCGGAAGTCCTGTCTGCCTATTCACGGGTTGTATACGCCAATACACCTTACACCAAAAAGAAAGAACTGAATGCCGAGGGAGAGGCCGGCAACCCGATTCCGATGAAGGTAGGCGACAAATCGCCCATCAAATATGTTTTTTATATCATCAAGGAAAACCGCACCTACGACCAGGTATTGGGTGATATGAAAGAAGGAAATGGCGACGCCTCGCTCTGCCTCTTTCCCGAAAAGGTAACGCCAAACCAGCACGCGCTGGCCCGTGAGTTTGTGCTGCTCGATAACTTTTACGTCGATGCGGAGGTAAGCGCCGACGGGCACAACTGGTCGTCGGCCGCTTATGCCAATGATTATGTGGAAAAAAACTGGGTGACCAGCTACGGAGGCCGCGGCGGGACCTACGATTATGAGGGCCAGAAGGAAATTGCGCATCCGAGGGACGGGTTTATCTGGGACCACGCTGAGCGTGCCGGGCTGACGTTCCGCAGCTACGGCTGGTTTGCAGACGAAGGCAAAGCCAACATCAAAACACTCGAAGGAAAATACTGCCCCACATTCAAAGGCTATAACCTGAGCTACATGGATATCGACCGCGAAGCTGCCTGGGAAAAGGACTTTGACGAGCTGGTTGCCGCAGGCAAACTTCCCCTGCTGAACACCCTCCGGTTCGGGAATGACCATACCTCGGGCGCTAGCGTGGGCAAACCCACGCCGTTTGCAGCCGTCGCCGATAACGACCTGGCCGTAGGACGCTTCGTAGAGCATCTTTCGAAAAGTAAGGTTTGGAATGAATCAGTGGTCTTTATCCTCGAAGACGATGCGCAGAACGGCCCCGACCATGTGGATGCGCACCGTTCCATCGCATTTGTGGCAGGCGGCTTCGTCAAAAGAGGTTACGTCGACCACACCATGTATTCTACCTCCGGCATGCTGCGCACCATGGAGCTGATATTGGGTATCAAGCCCATGAGCCAGTACGATGCGGCGGCAACGCCCATGTGGAGATGCTTTGATACCAAGGCCAATCCAGCCACTTTTACTGCTAGAAAAGCCGGTGTGGACCTTTCCGAGAAAAACGTAGCCGTGAATGCCAATTCCCGCCGCACCGACCGGTTCAACCTCACCGTGCCCGACGCTATCGACGATTTAATATTCAGCGAAATCGTGTGGCAAACCGTACGCGGCGAGAAAAGCATTATGCCCGCTCCGCGCCGAGGCGCATTTGTACGGCTTGAAAAAAAGGGCGAAGACGATGAAGAATACGATGATGATTAACCCCTCCTTCGAACTTAGAAGGATGATCAACTATTTTTCGTAGCCATCGTTTAGTACCTATAAAAATCCATAGAATGATTACTATGGATTAGAGAAATCAAAATCACTAACAAGCTGACAAACAAATCCTTGCAAGAGGATTGAAAAATCTGTCTGTCAGTCACCCTTCGAATCGAATACATTTTTCCCGCTACTTTGTAGATATAGTTTGCACCGCAACATCTGTCATAACCGACTCATTCGACAGATGTCCTGGGCGGGCAGCACCTGATCCTTTGTAGGGTCAGTCGATCCATTAAGCCCCATTACAGATTAAATACATCCATTCAGAAGTGAAGGGCCGAAAGCCGCGCATTTCGTTGGCGAAGCCTTGCCTTTTCCCCTGACCCAATGAACAATCGCTTATCAATTCCATACTGTTTTCAATGATTATTAATTAAAACAAATTCCAAACATGCAAGTAAGACAACTACTAACACGCACAGCCGGTGCACTCGGAGTCACCGCCGGATTGCTTTTTGTGGGCTCGCCTCTGATGGCGCAGGTGAAAATCGGGGACAATCCGAATTCGATTAATGGAAGTTCAATTCTGGAACTGGAAAGTACATCAAAAGGGCTTTTGTTGCCACGCGTACCACTTACTTCTCTTGGTACCGCCGCGCCGGTCACCAATGCTGTGGAAGGTATGCATGTGTTCAACACTACCACGAATAGTGAATTGCAACAGGGCGAGTATTACTGGGACGGCAACGCCTGGGTTAGACTGGTGACCGCTGTGCCAGTTGGTAAAGAAGTTTACAGAGAGGGAGCTCCAACAGTTGGTGGAAGTTGTGGATCTGACCCCGAAGGAACAATCTGGAACGATATCTCCGAAGCGTCAGATGGTTCTATATCGGGAGACCGGTATCTTTGTAAAGGTGGCGTATGGGCTGTTTACACTGGTGCAACCAGCAGCACACCCTTTTTTCTAGGTGCGACATCCAATACAGTAGATGCCGGAGGTGCAAAAGGAGGAACGATTTCCCGCATCGGACATATAATCGCCCGTCGTTCCGACAACGGGGGTTCTACAACAATTGTTCCTGGCGGCGGTCTCCGTTTATTACGCACGTTGGCGCTTGCACCAGTTCAAGGACCTTACATTGATTTCGGTCGGAACGCTGCAAACCCTAATTTGTTCCGTATCAGCCTTCGCAACGACCTCAACGCCGGCCTGGGAGCGCTTGCTTTCAATACTAACACAGGCGGTAACCTCAGTGCTCGAATGGTAATTGGTTTGAATGGCCAGGTGGGTGTTAATGTAACGGATCCCAAGCGCCTGATGCACGTCAACGGGCAACTATTGTTGGCTGCTCCAAACCAGGACGGCGAAAATTTTAGTGATGCATCTGGTTCTATGGCTGGTTTGCGCCTTTATTTTGAAGAAAGTCAAAACAGAGCTCAGCTATTCATTCATACTAACCCAAGTGATCCAAACGTCGTTTTGACAAAAATCGGGACTACTCCCAACGAGTCTCCTTTTATGGCATTCCGCATACCTGCCGGACAGGTAGGAAGCATTGAGCGTGCAGCCGGCCTAACCGTATTTTATAACAATGCATCTGACCGTCGTTTGAAAGAGAATATCAAAAATACCCGTTATTCAATCGAGGATTTGATGAAAATCGGTGTGGTTGATTACAACTATATTAGCGATGAAGCCAAAACACGTACCACCGGTTTTATAGCACAGGATCTTTACAAAGTCTACCCGGAAGCAGTTTCGAAAGGAAATGAGGATGTCAAAGTGAAGGCCTGGATGGTGGATTACAGCAAACTCACTCCACTCCTGGTAAAAGCCGTTCAAGACCAGCAAAAAGAAATCGCCGCTTTGAAAGCGCAGCTGAGCGAAATGAATGCGCTCAAAGCTGAGGTGGCCGGCATCAAGGCGATGTTGGGTAACGCCGAGCAGCAGAAATCCGAGGCTACCATTTCAAAATGAATGAAACATGCACAAAATCATCCATAAAAAGCTCTTTGGCCTGAGCGCGGCATTGTGCCTGTCGCTCACGCTAATGACCGATCCCGCGGCTGCGCAGTCAAGTAGTCAGGGAAATACGGTCATCTCCGAAGGCACGCAGATGACCGTGTTCGGTGCGCATACGTTCCTCACGGGCGGCGCGGGTATCCAACCCGGGATCATCAAAGCCAACCGCGCCCTGTCGCCGGGCATCCTGGGCTTCGGTACAGCAGGCTCCTACACAGGCGAGGACGATGCCAACCATGTAGACGGCTACGTGTCCAAAGACGGGAACAGCGCATTCACTTTCCCGGTGGGTAATGGCACGAAACTGCGTAAGATCGGCATTTCCGCTCCTACCACGCCTGGTGTGTACAAAGCGGCCTATTTTTCAGGAAGCGCCGGCACGGCTACCTTGCCGGCAGGAGCGCCATTTCCGCTCACGAACATGAGATCCGATGTGACCGGCGTAAGTGCCGTAGAATATTGGGATCTGGACGGCGCCGGGCCTGTCAACATCACACTCACCTGGGATGCGGCCAGCAATCTGGATGCGCTGACGAGCTCGAACATCGCAAACCTCATTGTAGTAGGATACAATGCGGATAGCTCCCGCTGGGAAAGCCTGGGTAGGGCGGGCGGTACAATCGGTACGCTGGCCGGCCCCGGCAGCATCACCGCCAACAATGTGACACCCGACACCTATTCAGCATTTACCTTAGGGGCAAACATCGCATTGCCGGTAACGCTGGTGGCGTTCGACGTCCGCAAGGAAGGTACTACCGCGTCACTGGCCTGGTCTACCACCGCTGAATCCAACAGCGACCGTTTCGAAATCGAGCGCAGCGCGAATGGCAAGGCTTGGAGCAAGATTGGCTCGGTGGCATCTACGGGTGAAAGCAGGGTACTTGTGAAATACACGTTCGCCGATGCAGCCCCGCTGGGCGGCGAAAATCTCTATCGCCTGAAAATGGTGGACAAAGACGAGACATTCGCTTACAGCTCCATCCGAAGCGTGACCTTCGAAAACATCTCTAACCAGCTCGCCTATCCGAACCCTGCGCGCGAAATCGTGTACATTCAGAATGCGGACCATGTCAGGAGCATTTCGGTGGTTGACATGAACGGAAAAACCGTGAAGGAAGCCGGCATTGCGGCGGGCGGAACATTCAGGGTCGATGAGCTTGCCGCTGGAATGTACCTGGTGAAAGTTGTTAACAAAGATGGGGCCGTTAGATCACAGAAGATCATCGTTGCAAGGTAATTGCCTCATTTGTTAAACCTCTTTGTGCGGATAGCCTCCGGGAAATTCCCGGAGGCTATTTTTTTACCAGTCCATTGCGCATTGCTGGCGCTTACTGCGGAACAAGACAGCCGGCTTTCAGACAGGTGCGTCGGTGGTCAGAAAGTTGGCGGAGCGGCTTTCAGGTCCGAATCCAGAAAATCGGTGACCATGGGAACAAGCCAGTTTGCGCGCTGCATGATCATTCCTATGTGCGTGGTGCCGGGCAGAATTGCCAATCTTGACTTGGGCAGCCCATGCATATCCCCCATCTTGCCGCCGCCCTTTGCACGAAAAAGCGCCAGCGCATGCTCATACTGCACCCCGTCGGCATCTCCGATGGCCATGAATATCGGGGCTTTGATGTTTTTAACGTCTTTCGACCAGTCATATGGTTTCAGATCGATGCTAAGCACTTTTTTAACGAAATCAGGAAACTTCGCAGGATCGTTACCCAGGCTATCGTATTGCGTTTGAATGGGTGTACCTTTAAACATATCCGCGGTAAACGTTGAAAAACTTGCTTCGGCATCGGGCCACCAGCCATTGTGCGCATACGTGCCCGACAGTACGACCAATCTGCGAAGCTGATCGGGGTGGCGCACGGCAAACTGGAAAGCCACGCCGCCGCCCATACTGTAACCGAGGATATCGGCACTGTCGACTTGCAGGTGTTTGAGCAGTTCTGACACATCGTCGGCCATTGCTTCGAAACTCAGCGGCCGGGCAATATCGCGGGTACGACCATGCGCCTGCATTTCGGCGACGATCACCTGCCGGTCGGCGAGCATCGGGATAATTTGCGACCAGTTGGAAAGAATATTCATAAACGATCCGTGCAGCAAAACCACGGGCTTACCCTTTCCGTAAACTTCATAATACATTTTTAGTCCGTTAATATCGGCATAGCCACTTTTCGATGGTTTAACGGGTTGGCCTGCCACCGAATCTTTCGGTGCAGCCGGCTTGTCCTGGTTTTCTTTCGAACCTTGCCCGCAACCGGAATTGAACGCAGTAACGGCCAACAAAAGGATAATAAGGATGTGCTTGTTCATGAGTGTATCTTTTTTTGTGATGACACAAATCTCGGAACACTTCCTAAACAATAAGGGGTGCAATTGCGGCAATGATGGGGGCTTAAAACCTAGGCAAAAGAAAGCTCCCGTTCCGACGCGGAAGCAACACTGGCGGCCGTGAAGGCCGAAGGCGCCGATGGCTGCCTCTTCCAGGGCGACCTCACCCAAATCGGCAACATCATCCGGTTTTTCGATGAAACGATCGCGCAGTTCGGCGGTATCGACATCGCTGTGAATACTGTTCGGCATTCGGAGGACTCACCGACATCGCCGATACTTAAAGCTGTACAAATAAGGGGCCATGTGTGCTTTTCCTGAAAAATGCTTCTCATGGCGGGTTAGCACGTCTGCCGCGAGCATTTTTCGCTGGAAGGTTGTTCGGCGAAGTTTCGTCCCCAAAATGGCTTCGTATACATTTTGGAGTTCGCTCATAGTGAATTTCCTGGGGAGCAGGTTCCCCCCTACCAGTTTTCTGTCCAGATTGTCGCGTAAAGTCTGAATGGCCTTCTCTACAATATGCTGATGATCGAGGATCAGTTTGGGAAGTTCATTGACCGGGTACCACTCACAGGAATCGGAAAGCGCGTCCGGCTTGGGTGTCACATCTTCGTAATTGATCAACGCATAATAGGCCACCGAAATAAACCGGTCCAGCATCCACTGGTATCCTTCATCGGGCACGATCCCGTTTGCTTCGAGCAAGGTACGCATCACTTCCGGGTCAAAACGGCTGAAATCGCCAAACGTATAAAACTGTTCGAGGTAGATGTCCGTCAGGCCCGTCCGTTCATTCAAACCGCGCAGTACCGCATCATTCAGGTTTTCCTGCAATTGCACAAATCCGCCCGGCAATGCAAACAGACCGGTGTTGTGATATTCCATAATCAGGATTTTCAGGTCACCTTCTGAAAAGCCAAAGATCACGGAATCGTAAGCAATATGGGGTAAATAGGCCGTTTGGGGCATTTCTAAAATTTTCCTCAAAAATAGTTAGCACTTCTGATAATTACCAATTACTATTGTCACAAACTGAGACAATAAGATGAAAACTTTACTTTTCGTGGCGGCACTCCTGTTGTGCCTCGTTGATAACACCGGCCTGTTTGCCCAGGGCAACAATGGTTTTCCGGTGCAAGCAAAAGTTGAAAACGGGACCATTGAGGGCCTGTACGACACCAAAACCGGCCTGCAATACTATCTGGGCATCCCTTTTGCCAAACCACCGGTGGGCGATCTGCGGTGGAAAGCCCCGCAAGCGCCCGGCAACTGGACAGGCGTAAAACAAACAAAAGCATTCGGCCCGCGCGCCATCCAGGCTCCCGTATTCGGCGACATGGGTTTCCGATCGAACGGTATCAGCGAGGACTGCCTGTACCTGAATGTATGGTCGCCCGCCAAACGCAACACCAAAGGACTCCCCGTGTTGGTGTATTTCTATGGCGGCGGCTTTGTTGCCGGTGACGGCTCCGAGCCGCGCTATGACGGTGCCGCAATGGCTAAGAAGGGTATTGTGGTAGTTACGGTCAACTACCGGCTGGGCCTGTTCGGGTTCTTTGCGCACCCCGAGTTGAGCAAAGAAGCATCCTACAAGGCATCAGGCAATTATGGTTTGCTGGACCAGGCTTTTGCCCTCAAATGGGTGAACAAAAACATTGCAGCATTTGGCGGCGATCCCAAAAAAGTGACCATCGCCGGTGAGTCGGCCGGGTCGGTTTCCGTGAGTGCGCAAATGGCCTCCCCGCTATCCAGGAACCTGATAGCCGGCGCAATTGGGGAGAGCGGCTCGGGAATGGGCGCATTGTCGGCAGTACCGTTGGCCGAAGCAGAAAAGGTAGGGGCCGATTTCGCTCAAAAGGCCGGTTACACATCCCTGGCACAGCTCAGGGCTGCCAGCACGCGTGAGCTATACGAAGCCTACACGGAATCCAAACGCTTCGGTTTTCCTTCGGTGATCGACGGGTATTTTCTTCCGAAGAGTATGCTGGAAATTTTCAAGGCCAGGGAACAGGCGCAGGTTCCGTTGCTGGTAGGCTGGAATTCGGCCGAAATTCCGGGAGCCGCTTTTACACAGGGCCCTATCAACGAGGAAAATCTGGTTAAAAAGATCAAAGAAGCTTATCCGAATGAATGGGAGGAGGTTTTGAAAGTATATCCGCACGGCGATGCAAAGGAAATTGAATGGGCTGCCACGAACCTTGCCTCCGATCGGTTCATCGTTTACAGCACCTGGAAGTGGTTTGACGTACATCGTAAAACCAGCAACCAGCCTGTGTACCGCTACCTTTACAGTAAACTCCGCCCGCCCCTGGTTGACAAAAGCCTGACTCCCGGCCTGGCCGGCGGCGTACAGCAGGGCGGCAATAAAATGCCCGAACCGATTGGAGCCCCGCACGCCTGCGAAATTGAATATTGCATGGGAAACCTGGATCTGGTGAAAGACTACGCCTGGACGCCGGATGACTACAAAGTATCCGAAACCATGCTGAACTACTTTGCCAACTTCATCATCAAGGGCAATCCCAATGGCGATAAACTTCCCGAATGGCAGGCAGCGCAGCCCAACGATGCTACGCCGCCCGTAATGATCCTGAACACCGAATCGAAAGCCGTAAAATACGATGACGCCCGGTATTTGTTTCTGGATCGTAGCAATAGGAACAACTAGGCTAAGTACTAAACGCAAACCCGACAGTCAGGTTGGCGCGCATTCGCAGCATCCATCTGATGGGATTGTTTTCATAGTTGCAGGAAGTGTTCAGGTCCACATACCCATTTTTAAACAGGCGTTGCTGAATACCTAGCAGCGGCCCGGTTCGGAAGTATTTTGATTTCAGTTCAAAGGTAAATTCGGGTGTATTTATCATGAAATGTTCATCCCAGCGGCTTGGCTTTGTGTGGGTTCCCCGGTAAAATGCGTACTCCGCATTGATACCGGCATAAACACCGGATAGTGCCCCACCCGATTTGCCAAGCCGCACTTTTCTTTTCTCGTTCAAATAATACCTGGGCTGAATGCTGAGCGTATGGGATTGTTCCTTCGATCGCGTATCATGGGCATACCATCCACCGTACCAATTGGTATAAAAGTAACCATGCAAATAGTTGGTTGCCTTCTGCAAATTCAGATCATACTGAAAATTAAGCGAGATCGCGGAGTTCCCCAATCCTACCTCATAAGCAATGCTGGTTCCCAGTGTCTTCTGTGTTTTACCAAATTTAAAATCGGGAATTTGTACTTTAATATGCTGATTGACCTGCTCGTCGCATCGGATTAACTCGCAAAGGGAAGGCTTGGCAACACGTTTCCAGTCTCCCAACGCGACACCGAGGTTGATCTCCGTAAACAAACTCCAGTTCTGCAACAGGTTCCGTTCCGAAAATCGCTCGCTCTTCCGTAAGCCGAATGACATGTCCAGAAACCCGTTGTTCAGGAATCGTCGCTGAAATCCAGCCCTGGCCCCTATTTTCTGCGAGTTGGATTTGGTTGCGACGAAGCCATATTCAAATGCCAGATAGTTACCGGTAAAATTATTGGCGCTCCTCCCCGATGCAATCCGTGATTTCATATCATAGTACCACCTGAATTGGCCGCCTACCGCGACATTTTCGAGAATCCAGCCTAGTGGAATGGCATTCCCCACGAGAGGCATCTGCCCCAGAACCCCGATTGAGAATTGCGGCGATAATTTATGCTCATAGCTGAGTTGCACCGCCGAGTTTTTAAAGCCAATATCATTATACAGTGCAAATGGTGTCGACTGTTGGTACTGCGATATTCCAAATTTGAAAATGTTTCGGGTAGGCACTTTATTCATAAAAACATTCTCGTACCTGTCGATAAAGCGCACGGGCGGCAGTGAATCATATTCTTCTGTGAAAAGAATCTGTGCGCTTTCCTGGGAATATGCCGGGCCACTAATCAGGAACAATAGAAATACATACCATTTGAACATGCGTGCTGTTTAATTTTTCACAAAAGAGGCCCTCCGCACATCCAAAGGTTGTATTGGCGATAATTTTATTTACCCGAAAATTCAAGACGTCAGGATGCTTTGCCGGCATCCTGGTCTTTCCTCAACAAAACCACCACGGCCGCCAGGCAGCTCGTCGCCCCGAAAAGGTATACCGAGGCATATCCTGCCCAGCCGGCGATAATGCCTGCAACCGGCCCGGCCAACCCGAGGGAGAGGTCAAAAAATGCTGCATAGGCGCCCAGAGCGGTGCCGCGCATTTGCGGAGCGACTTTCTGGATAGCGAGCACCCCCAATGAGGGAAAGACCAGCGAGAAACCTACGCCCGTGAGGCCGCATCCGGCAATGGCGAGCTCAGGCGAGGGAGCAAAACTGATCAGCAGCTGGCCGCACAGCTCTATCCCGAGTGACACCAACGCCACTCGATAGCCGCCGAAGCGGTCGGGGAATGAGGAAAAGAAAACCCTCGTGAGCACATAGCACGTACCAAATGTGACAAATGCAAGCGATGGGTTCCCCCAGCTTCGGGAATTGAAAAACAGGGCAATAAAGGATGATATGCAGGCGAAACCAATGGACGCGAACGCCAGCCCGAGACCTTGCTTCGAAATAAGACCGATGATTTTGTAAAAAGGGGTACGGATATGCGTTCCGTCAACCTTCAATGCCGGCAAGCCCGCGGTGGCCGCCCAGCTGATTCCCGACAGCACGATCGTCGACGCAAACACGTACTGAATCCCATAGGCCTGCCTGATCCAGATAGCCAACGGCGCCCCGAGCGCGATGCCTGCGTACATGGCAATGCCATTCCAGGTCATTACCTTGCCCGATTTGGGCGCACCCACCAGACCGATGCCCCACGTGAGTGACCCCGTTACCGAAAGGCTTTCGGACACGCCATGCACAATGCGGGCGAGCATCAGGAGAACGAGCGCTGTGTGGGTGCCGATCCCGGAAGTAACGGTGCAGGTGTAAACTGCTCCTGCCACGGCTACCAATGCAATGCCGAGGTAGTTACTGGTTTTGGCGCCCCTCGTGTCGGTGAGTCTGCCCGAGTAAGCCCGCGTGAGCAGGGTAGCCAGCGATTGCAAGCCTACGACCACGCCTACGATGAGGCTTCCGAAATGCAGGTCGTTTTTGACAAACCCCGGAAGTGTACCGAGCGTCATACCCATCGTGAGGTATATAGCAAAAACCGAGATGATAATAGGTGTGATGAATTTCGCGAAGGTCTTGTCTTCGCTTGTTGCAGCAATGGTGTTCATTTTTCTACCGTATGAATGATTTTACGGCAGCAAAATTAGTGCGCGCAACAGTCGCCCGGGGAGAGGCATTGCATGGCTATGATTGGACAAATAATGGTTTTGAATTCCTGAATGCGACCGCGGTAACCCCTGTGTGCTTTTTAAAAAACTTTGAAAAGTAGGCGTGATCTTCATAACCCAGCTCATAGGCAATCTGCTTCACATCCAGCCGCGTGTAGGCGAGCATTCTCTTCGCTTCCAGCAAAATTTCCTGATTGATACGATGACTGGCAGAAAAGCCGGTGACCTCCTTCACGATTTCATTCAAATACAATGGCGTGATGTTCAGCAATGCGGCGTACGCTTTCACCTGCTTCAATTCCTTACAATTTTCGGCAACAAGCTGCTTGAAGTGCGCAGCAGTGCGATACTTTCGCCCTTCGATCTGTCCGGCCGGATATTCCGATTGCAGGATATGCGAAGCCAGCAGCGTGGTAACGGAGCCGGTCAACGAGCTCACCAATCCCTCTTTGAGCGCCAATGCGGCCTCTCCGAGCATTGTTTCGAGAATGGGTACCAACTGAAAAAGCGGGCTGTCCGGCGAAATGGATACAGCTTGCCGCACATGGGCAAAATTGTCGAAAATCTCGCGGTTTTCCGGTGATACCAGCCCCGGCGCCACGAACACCAGCCACCCTCCGGCCCTATCGAAATCCAGGTTCTGGTGCACCTGCCCCGGTGTAATGAAGCCCACCATCGGGCCTGTGAGCGCCACCTGGCTAAAATCCAGTTCCCAAAGACAGTAACCTTCCCGCTGGATGATAAAAATGTAATGGTCGTCGCGATGGGCGGGATACGTTTCGCATTGCAATGACTTCACGGGCACAATTTCCACCCCGACGCTATCCAGCTCGTCCTGATGTATGTCAATAGCAGGTTTTTTCATTTGTAACTCAAATTTAGAGAAATCCCGCTATAAAAAGCCTTATGCTGACGGCGCTTTCGGCCTTGCCCCTATCTTTGCACCTTTCTAATTTACTCGAACGACGACAAGCGTCAGCAACCTTCTTAAATGCTCAGAAATTTCGTTTTGGCAATTTTTTGTCGCCAGGTGATTTTTTTCGTCCCTTTCAGTCCTATAACCGTAGCTTTGCGGCTTCAAACAATGAGAAGATGATTACAGTTGAGAATTTGGCCGTTGAGTTTAGCGGTTCTACCCTTTTTAGCGAAGTTTCCTTCGTGATTAACCCTACTGATAAAATTGCCCTGATGGGCAAAAACGGCGCAGGGAAATCCACCATGATGAAAATCATCGCCGGTGAACAAAAAGCCACGCGTGGGCACGTACGCGCACCTAAGGACGCCGTTATCGCCTACCTGCCGCAACATCTGTTGACCGAGGATAACTGTACCGTTTTCGAAGAGGCGGCCAAAGCATTCAAGCAGGTTTTTGAAATGCGTGCCGAAATGGAGAAACTGAACCACGCCCTCGAAACCCGCACTGACTACGACAGTGAGGAATATATGGCCATCATCGAAAAGGTGACCGAGCTGGGTGAAAAGTACTACCAACTGGAAGAGGTCAATTACGACGCCGAGGTCGAGAAAGCGTTGAAAGGACTGGGATTCAGGCCGGAGGATTTTCAGAGACAAACCAAGGAATTCAGCGGCGGGTGGCGCATGCGCATCGAACTTGCCAAAATATTATTGCAAAAGCCCGACCTCATTTTGCTGGATGAGCCTACAAACCACATCGACATTGAGTCGGTAATCTGGCTCGAAGATTTTTTGGTGAATAAGGCCAATGCAGTAATGGTCATTTCCCACGACCGCGCCTTCATCGACAACATTACCAACCGCACGATTGAAGTGACCATGGGCCGCATTTACGACTATAAGGCCAACTATTCGCATTACCTCGTACTGCGTGAGGAGCGCCGGGCACATCAGATGAAGGCATACCAGGAACAGCAGAAGATGATTGCCGATAATTTGCAGTTTATCGAGCGCTTCCGCGGGACCTATTCCAAAACCAATCAGGTTTCCTCGCGCGAGCGCATGTTGGAAAAACTGGAAATCATTGAGATTGACGAAGTGGACAATTCGTCCCTGAAACTTCGCTTTCCGCCTTCGCCGCGTTCAGGGGATTACCCGGTTACCGTGAAAGATGTATCGAAATCCTATGGTGATCATGTGGTGTTTAAAAATGCCAGCATGTCCATTTCAAGAGGAGAAAAGGTATCGTTTGTAGGCCGGAACGGGGAAGGTAAATCTACGATGATCAAGGCTATTATGGGCGAGCTGAACGTGGATGGGACCTGCCAGCTTGGGCATAATGTGAAGGTCGGCTATTTCGCACAAAACCAGGCGTCGTTGCTGGACCCGAACATGACCATTTTCCAGACGGTGGACGAGGTCGCGGAAGGAGATGTGAGGACGCAGATCAAGAACATTCTGGGCGCCTTTATGTTCCAGGGTGATGATATTGATAAAAAGGTGAGTGTACTGTCGGGTGGGGAAAGAACGCGCCTTGCCATGGTGAAGCTGCTCCTGGAACCGGTTAACCTGTTAATTCTCGATGAGCCTACCAACCACCTCGATTTGAAGTCGAAGGATGTTTTGAAAGAAGCATTGAGAAACTTTGATGGGACGCTGGTGCTGGTATCCCACGATCGCGACTTCCTGCAAGGCTTGTCCGAAAAAGTCTTTGAGTTCAAAGACAAGCGTGTGATCGAGCATTTTGAAACCATTGACGCATTCCTGGAACGTAACAGAATTAAAAGCATAGCAGATCTGCAACTGGCCAGGTAATAGCAAATATTTGCTACTGTGCCGCAAGGCTTTGTGACCAATCGTAAGAAAGGCGGGAACATGCTTCCCGCTTTTCTCATTATAGGCAAGTTTATAGCCTTTTTGGGCAGCGACTTGGCTTTTTTCAATAAAAAATATCAGTAAATCCTGCACATCGAAATACTTTGTAGTTCATATTTATCTGCAAGCATAGTACCGGGCCCGGACGGAATTCGTCGGTGACCCGAAGAGTCCCATCTTGACGACAACCCGACCCCCATCGGGTTGAATGCACTTTTTTAGTTTTTTTTCAACTACACCTAACGATTAGTTTATGAAAAAAAAACATCTCTACTCACCATTCAGATTTGCCCGGAAACGTTTTGCCGGCCTGGCGTGTGCCCTGATAGGCATTATCGCTGTCTGCGTGCCGGCCATTGCCCAACCGGTGTCCGGGCTGGTCCTCGATGAATCGGGCTCCGGGCTGCCGGGCGTAAGCGTCGTGGTAAAAGGGACCGCCAATGGCACTACCACCGACACGAAAGGCAAATTTCAACTCGACGTCCCAGGTGAAAACCAGACCCTGGTTTTCAGTTTTGTAGGCTATGCTACACAAGAAATAGCCATCGGCAAACGTACAGGCATCACCGTTAACATGGCGGTCGAGGATCGTTTGATGACGGAGGTGGTCGTGGTAGGTTACGGAACCCAGCAAAAAGTGAACGTGACCGGCGCGGTGGGCGTCGCGGACGCCAAGCGCATCGAAAACCGCCCCATTGCCAACACCGGCGAGGGACTTCAGGGCGTAATACCGAACCTCAACATTACGGTCCGCAACGGCGACCCGGCCCAATCGCCTACGTTTAATATCAGAGGTTATGAGTCGATCAACGGCGGGGCTCCGCTGATTCTGGTGGATAATGTACCGATGGATATCAACCGGATCAACCCCAACGACATCGAGAGCATCAGCGTGCTGAAAGACGCCTCCGCCGCGGCGATATACGGAGCCCGCGCTGCATTTGGGGTCGTGCTCGTGACCACCAAAAGCGGTAAGTCCGGGAAAGTACTGGTAAACTTCGGCACCCAGTTTTCGCTCGCCAAACCGATCTTCAATATGGATGTGGTCACCGACCCCTACCAGTTCGTACTGGCACGCAATGCGGCCAACATCCGCACATTAGGCGCACCGAGCTACAACGACCAGTTCGTAGCGGCCGTCAAAAAATACTCCGAAAATCCCATCCCCGAAAACGAATGGGGCGTGGTGGACGGCGCACTTCAATACTACGGCTACAACCGGTATCAGGAGAAAATCATGACCGACTACGCGCCCACCAACCAGCAGGATTTGTCGATCTCCGGAGGCAGCGAGAAGTCGAAATTCTTCTTTTCGTTCGGGCGGTATAGCAAGGATGGCTACCTGCGCTACAACAATGAGAAGTTCAAGCGGTACAACATTCTGATGAAGGCCGATTTTCAGGTCAACAAATGGCTTAACCTCTCCGAAAAAGTGGTTTTCAACTCGCAAAATAGCAATAAACCCCACTTCTATAACTGGGACGTAAACATCAATTCGCTGGCGAGAGTGAACCCCTTGCAGGCGATACAATTCCCGGATTTGCCGTCCTATATGACGCCCGGAGATCACGATAAATATGCGCCGTTGATCGGGAAGTACTTCGGCGGAACGAATTTTTTCCCCTACCTGCTCGATGGCGGACGTGAAACTTTCACCAAAAACGACCTGTGGCTATCGCAGGAAGCGGTGCTCACTCCCCTGCCCGGTTTGAAGATCACCGGTAATTTTTCTTACAATATCTACAATAATGTCTACCAGGACGTCCAGAGCAAGGTCGAGATCGTATCTCAGGATTTGAAAGAAGCCAATCCGATCAGCTACGGTTTTAGCGGCGACGACTGGATCAAGAATGTCAACGATTACAACCGGTATTATGTGCTCAATACCTTTGCGGAATATACTTTTCAAAATCTGGGCAAACATCAGCTGATGGCGCTGGTGGGCTATAACCAGGAAATGGGCAACTACCAGTCTGCCACGGCGCAAGCGCGGTCGCTGATCACCCCGCAGGTGCCCGATCTGAACACGACCACGGGCACGCAGCAGACGCTCGGCGGCCGGTCGCAGGTAGCGTTGCGGGGTGTATTTTACCGCGTGGCTTACAATTACGGCGATCGGTATCTGCTCGAATTCAATGGCCGCTATGACGGTACGTCCCGCTTTCCTAAAAACGACCGGTTTGGCTTTTTTCCGTCCTTTTCGGCCGGCTGGCGGGTTAGTAATGAGAAGTTTATGACCGCAACCAACAGCTGGCTCGATAACCTCAAACTGAGGGGCTCTTTCGGAACGCTCGGAAACCAAATCATCCAGAACCGCAGTACGGGCGCCCAAATATATTACCCGTCGGTATCGACGATGGGGTCCGGACAAGCTCCTTACATTTTCGCAGGCTCGCTGATCCCCTATGTTTCGGCAGCAGGCCTTGTGAGCCCGACGCTGACCTGGGAGTCGGTGACCTCCAAAAACATCGGTCTTGACCTGACTATATTGAGAAGCCGGCTGGATATGTCGTTCGACCTTTACACCCGCGATACCAAGAAAATGCTGATGAATGTGGCCTATCCGGACATTCTGGGTACGACAGCCCCTCAGGAAAATGCGGCTGACCTGCGCACCAAAGGATGGGAACTCTCCCTTACCTGGCGGGACAAGATCAAAACCGACTGGAACTACGACGTAACCCTGGCCCTTTCCGACGCCAGTGCAACCATCACCAAATTCCGCAACCCCTCCGGCGCATTGCCCAATGAAGGCAGCGGGATTTATTACGAAGGCCAGAAACTGGGCGAAATATGGGGGTACCAAACCTTGGGGATATTCCAATCGGCGGATGCGGTGGCTGCTGCTCCCAACCAGTCGCGGCTGGGCAACAACTGGCGGGCAGGCGACATCCAATATGCCGATCTGAATGGCGACGGGATCATCAGCTCGGGCAATAATACCCTGGGCAACCCGGGTGACTACAAGATCATAGGCAACTCTTCGCCCCGGTACACCTACGGGATCAATGCAAGCATCGGCTACAAAGGGTTACGCCTTACGGCATTTTTCCAGGGTATCGGAAAAGCGGATTACCTGCCCAACAATGGAAACTGGAACTGGTTTTACCCGTTCAACGCAGGGCACGTAGAAAAGTATTACCTCACCGACACGTGGTCAGAAACCAACCGGGATGCCTATTTCGCAGCCCCGCACATTTCTACCAGTGACAAAAAGAACATTCTGCCGCAATCCAGGTACGTTCAGAACGCCTCATACCTGCGCGCCAAGAATATCATGCTCAGCTACACTTTGCCGTACGAGCTGACGGGCAGGATCGGGATTTCGCGCGCCCAGGTGTTCGTGTCGGGAATGAACCTCTTCGAATTCACGAAAATCCGCAAGCCGCTCGATCCTGAAACGATCCGGACCCCGACCATCGAATATCCAATGCAGCGTATCGGCACGGTCGGTATCAACATATCCTTTTAAAAATCAAATCCTTATGAAAGATATATTCTTAAAATCCATAACGGCCCTCGCGCTGCTTCTGCTGGCAGGCTGTAACGATGAATTTCTTGACCGGGCGCCGATAGACAAAATTACCAATGCAACCTATTGGAATACCGAAAATGACCTGGCAGTTTACAACAACAGCCTTTACAATATCGCCCGCAACGACTGGAAGATCCCCATTATGATGGGCCATACCGAGGGCTTCGATAGTCATTTTGGCAATATCTGGTCAATCGATGAGCTTTCGGATAATATGGCCCCGCGCGAGCCGAGACACAACTTTTTCCAGCAAATACGCGCCGGGAAATACAATGTACCTTCCAGCCCCGACTGGTTTGGTTACCAGGGCTGGGATTTCGTGAGGGCAATCAACGTAGGGCTTGCTAATTACGACCACGCCAAGGTGAGCCAGGCTGTGAAAGACAAATACATTGCCGAAGCGCGACTATTCCGGGGATGGTTCTATGCCGATAAGGTGCAGAAATACGGGGATGTTCCTTTCGTGGAAAAGGAGCTTACGATCGATTCGGAGGAACTTTATGCCGCCCGCACGCCACGCGCGGAAGCCATGCAGAAGGTACTCGAAGACCTGAATTTCGCCAGCCAGAAGCTCCCTAACAACTGGGGAGATGGTAATGCGCCCGGCAGGATCAACCGTTGGGGAGCGTTGCTGGTCAAAGCGAGGGTGTGCCTCTACGAAGGCACCTTTAACAAGTACCATGGAGCGGGCGATTCCAAAATGTGGCTCGAAGAAGCCGCCAAAGCAGCCGCGGAATTAATGGATACCGGCCCCTATCGCCTCTACAACACGGGTAAGCCCCAAAGCGATTACAATGCTTACCACCGGATACTGGACCTGGCCGGAAACTCCGAGGTAATTTATTGGAGAAAATACAAAACGGGGGTCATTAACAACCACGTCCAACAATATTTCAGCTACACCGGCGGCGCTACGAAGAGCCTGGTGGAAGATTACTTGTGTACGGACGGCCTGCCCATTACCCTATCGCCGCTGTACAAAGGCGATGAAACGATTGAAAGTACCTTTGAAAACCGCGATCCGCGCCTCCGTCAGACAATTCTCCACCCGGAGGATACGGGGCTTTATAAATACCACCTGGCCGACGGCCGTGCCTATCCTATGCTGGAAGGTATGCCGGGCGGAGGCTTTAAAACGACCACGGGTTACCACATTATCAAGCATTACAATGCCGATGATATGATTGGAAAGGCCTACAACACGGGCGAGTCTCCGGCCATTACCCTGCGGCTGGGAGAAGCGTTACTGATTTATGCGGAAGCGACTGCCGAATTGGGTACCATTAGCCAGGCCGACCTTGACAAAACCATTAACAAGCTCCGCGACCGGGTAGGCATGCCGCACCTGTTGCTGTCCAAGGTTCCGGTGGACCCGCGTTACACGAAGGACGGGATCTCACCGATCATCGCGGAAATCAGGCGCGAACGCCGGATCGAGCTGTTCATGGAGGGCCACCGCTACGCCGACCTGATCCGTTGGAAGCAAGGCAAAAAACTGGAAATACCCGCGATGGGCGTCCGCTGGAACGAAGCTGCGAAAAAACGCTTCGCCGGCACCACCATGAAATCGGACGTAGACCCTGTTTCGGGCAAAGAGTATATTGCCGTGTACAAGGGCACCGACTACGAAATACCGGTTTTCGATGAAAAGAAGCATTATCTCTGGCCAATCCCGCTGAACACGCTCGCACAAAACCCGAAAATCAAGCAGAACCCGGGCTGGGAGTAACCATTTAGCCATAGTATCATCCGACCGGCCGGCATACCGGTCGGATGCTTTTTAAATTAATACACAACCATCCATTATGAAAAGAGCGCTGACAATACTGATTACCCTGCAACTATTTACGCTGGTCCGGCTCGCCGCACAGCCCGCCGCAGACAGCATTCAGATACTCAAAACACCTCAAAAAGACCATCCCCGGCTCCTGCTTTTGAAGGGCGAGGAAAAGGCGCTGATAGCACAAATAGGAAAATACCCGCAATGGCAAACCGTGCACAAGGCGATGCTGGAAGAATGCGACCGCCTGCTGGACGCCGCGCCGGTGGAACGGATCAAGATCGGCAAACGCCTGCTGGACAAATCCCGCGAATGCCTCCGGCGCGTTTTCATGCTCTCCTACGCCTACCGCACCACCGGCGAACAAAAATACCTCACCAGGGCCGAGAAGGAGCTGCTCGCCGTGGCCGCTTTCGAGGACTGGAACCCTACCCATTTTCTGGACGTGGCCGAAATGACCATGGCCGTGGCGATCGGCTACGACTGGCTGTTTGAGAAGCTGAGTGAACCTACACGTGCACGCCTGCGAGAAGCCATACTCGCGAAGGGCATTAATCCTTCGCTGGACAAAACTTACAACTGGTTTTTGTCCGCTGAGCACAACTGGAACCAGGTTTGTAACGCCGGGATCACCTTTGGAGCACTGGCAATCGCCGAGCATGAACCTGCCATTGCCGCACAGATCCTGAAACGCGCCGTGGGATCCGTACCGAAGGCTATGCTCCACTCTTACAAACCCGACGGCGCCTACCCCGAGGGGTTCAGCTATTGGGGGTATGGGACGAGCTTCAATGTGCTGCTGATATCCGCATTGGAAAAGGCGCTGGGAACAGATTTCGGGCTTTCCGCTTCCGATGGATTTTTAAAAACCGGTTCATTCATGCAGCATTTGGTAGGACCGACAGGCCTGGCCCACAATTGGGGCGATAGCGGCTTGAAAGAAGGCCTCACTCCTGCCTTATTCTGGTTTGCTCAAAAAACCCAGAATCCTTCCCTCTTGTGGGGACAGAAGGCGCTGCTTTCCGCACCCGGGCAGACAGAAGTCAAAAACCGTATCCTGCCTGCATTGCTGATCTGGGGGACGCAAACGGAGCTTTCGGCTGTGCATGCGCCGAGCCAAACATTCTGGGCCGGTCAGGGCCCGTCGCCGGTAGCACTCATGCGAAGCTCCTGGGATAACCCGAATGCCGTATTTCTCGGCGTGAAAGCAGGCTCACCGGCCGTAAACCACGCGCATATGGACGTGGGATCGTTTGTGATGGACGCGCTCGGCGAGCGGTGGGCCATGGACTTTGGCATGCAGGACTACAACTCTCTCGAATCCAAGGGCGTGGACCTTTGGAACCGGTCACAGAACTCCCAGCGGTGGGAAGTGTTCCGCTTGAACAATTTTGCACACAACGTGATCTCATTTGACGGCCAGCTGACCAATGCAAAAGGTTACGCCAGGATCGACGGGGCCGTCGGAATGGGCCCGAATAAAATGGTGATAACTAATTTATCGGAAATGTATCAGGATCAGGCCAAAGAAGTGCGGCGCGGGCTGGGGATCATCGACCAGCGGTACGCAGTAGTGCGGGACGAGATCGAATGCGGCCAGAAGGAAACTGTCATGCGCTGGAACATGCTCACCAGCGCCGACGTCCGCATTGTCGACGGGAAAACCGTGGAGCTTTCGCAAAATGGGAAGAAAATGTTACTCGTTTTCGATACGCAAACTCCGATCAGTATTCGCACATGGCCTACCACGCCCCAGCACGATTACGATGCGCCTAATCCGGGGACTATATTCGTGGGTTTCGAAGCAAAATTGGCTGCGGGCAGCCGGCATAGCTTTTCCGCGTACTTATCCGAGTCGCGTGATGTAGCCCCCACCAAACCCCTGGCCGAATGGCCTGTAAAGCCATTGAAATGATTACCGCATTGCCTTATTCATGACACCTACTTGATCCACGACAGGGCGGATTCCAGCATTTCCTCATATTGAAGCCCGCATCGCACGCTTAGCCCGGCCCCCTGCTTTTGCTTCAACGCCCGCTGGTAAATGGAATCCGCCCTGGGCTGGTTTACTTCCTTCCCGGCAGCGGTAACCGGGTTGATCAACAGCAAACCTTTCCCGGAAAGCGCTTCCACCAGGTCAGGAAGGTCATATTCCGCCAATGCACTTGGCACGGCCGAAAGCGCGAAGCTGGGTTTGTAAAGCCTTTCCTCGGCAATGGATTGGTACGATACCAGCGGCTGGACCAACACCAGTTTGTCGAAAGGATTCTGAATGGCGGCCGCGTGCAGCAAATCGGAGGTCAGCGTTCCTACTGCGGCGGCTGTCAGAGCAGCTCCTTTGGTGCCGTTTTTTCTGATAAACTCTGCGAGGACCATGATTTCCTCCGCACGGGTTGCCACCAGACTTTTGTGCGTCAGCATGCCAAAAAACCACAGATTGAGCGGAACACCTTCAATGACCGAATCGCCGCCATTAATGAACCCGCTTCCGAGTTCTCCTATGCCGCTCAGATCCGGAATAACCACCTCATAACCCTGACTTGCCAGCCGGTCGGCCAGTTTGTTTTTCCGTACTGCCTGCGCTTTGCCCTGATCATCCAGCAACAGGACCGTCTTGCCGGTGCTTTGGGCAGGTTTCAGCCAAAGAACCGGAAGGTGGTAATCACCGCTTCCTTTCACCAGGTATTTCTCGACGGCGTAACCGGGACGGTGCAGCCTGCCTGAGAAAATTACGTCTATTTTACCCACCGGCTTCGTAAATCCGGAAATAGCAATGATTTTCTTCCTCAGCTCATCGGAAAAGTTCGCAGCCGGCTTTGCCTTGCTTCTCCTCTCAGCAAGCTCTTTTACACGTTTTTCATTTAAGGAAAACATGCTTTCACCCCTCAAAGCAGCGATGGCACGACCGCCGGGCGTTGCGTGCAACTCTTCGTCGGTCAGCAATTGTACCTCCAAATCGGCGGAACTGCCGGGATTGTTGAGGTACTTTTGAAAAAATGCATAGGAAGCCTCCCTGTTTTTGGGTGTAGAAGCATGGCCGGCATCATCTTCCGTCATTTGTATTTGCTCCCCTTTCCCGAAAGCCTTATACGCCCTTTTGGCTTCATGATAACTATCTCTGGCCCCCTGAATAGCAAATATATCCCGGGTAGTGGCTACGATTAATGCGGGTTTCGGCGCGCGCACTTCCAGGAAGTCGGCCATGTCGATCCCCTCGGCCAGCCCGTACATCAGGTTTTGCTCTGCATCCTGCGGGCCATTCGAGCGGATCAGTTTGTCAAATGTGGTGATGTAGCATTCCGGAGCGGCCACCGCGATCCGATCATCCATTGCCGCGATATACGCACTTTGCGTTCCCCCGCCCGACCGCCCGGCTATGCCAATACGCGCGGGATCCACTTCTTTTCTTGTCAGTAAATAATCCACGCAGCGAATACCGTCCCAAATAAAATAGTTGGCCGGCGGAAGCCCGGATATAAACGACTGCACACCCGCATAGGAATGCTCGCCTGTTGCCCCCTTTTTCAACTCATCAGGCTGGTACTGTATGCGTTCTCCCTGCCCGATCGGATCAAAAGCCAGTACGACGAAGCCCTTGTTGACGTAATTCAGGATCAAATGCTGATAGGCCTCGCTACGGAAACCGTTTTCGCTGTGGCCGCTGCAAAAAACGATCGCCGGTGCTTTTTCCTGTCTTTTATCGGGCAGGAACATCGCGGCTGTAACATGGTAACCAGGGCGGGATTCGAAATACAGTTTTTCAACCGAAAAGCCTTCCTTTTTCAATGTCCCCGTGATGACCGGGTTCAATGGTGTTTTCTCAGGAAAAGGTCCGACGGCCCTTGCGAGCCTGGCACGGACGTCTGCCTGCCGTTTTTGCCACTGCTCTTTGGTGGTCAGGGATAATACCGCAGCCTCACGTTTATCCAGCTGCGAAAATGCCCTTTCACTGAGCGATTTGTACAAAAGCTGATCCGCTGCGGGTTGATGGTACTTCCAATAACCGTAAACCGAAAGGTCCTCCTGGGCAAAAAGGTCATGGGGTAACCCCAAAAAACAGCAAGCAGCGACGATCAACGTATTGTATTTCATTGGATGCAGGTTTAGGTGGGAAAATTGGCAGAAAAGAACCATACCTGCTTTAAGTCACCTCTTGTGAAATGATACTGACCTTGCTGCCGGAGAAATGTGACGGCATTCCGAATTTTATGATCACCGATTGTAATTTTTACATGCATTCTGACGTTTGCATCAGATCGGGATTTCTGCCCATTTTGCTCCCTGCCCGATAAACGAGGCGCTTGAAAATAAGGGAGGGTATCAAATGCAAACGAAACGTCAAACAACTAGTTGAATTTCAATAACTTACAACACATATAGCAAATCAAATAAAACCCTGCTTGACGACCGCCCGAACTCTCTCACTTGGACTTCTTCCAATAAAATGATAGTTTTCAGCCTCAATTTGAAACTACCAGATTAATCGCTAAACACATGCTGATCACAGAGCCGCACAACTTAGTCTTTCGTCCGCTCGAAAAAAAAGATACCTACCCCGTTTGTTTGCTACTCGAACAATTGTCTGAATTCCCTGGTGGTGTGGATGCAATCGATATCGAAGATAGCTGGGAAAAACTCGCTTCCTGTTCCAATGCCTATGCAGTTGTAGGCATTTCCGACGACAAAATCGTCTGCTACGGCAGTGTCATCATCGAATATAAAATCCGTGGAGGAAGGTCTGGCCACATTGAGGATATCGTTGTGGATCAACAATATAGACGCAAAGGATATGGAGATTTGCTGATAACGCACCTCACCGACTATTGCAAAACGGCCGGCTGCTACAAGGTAATTCTCGATTGCTATCAGGAGACAGTCCCGTTTTACAACAAGCTGCACTTTAAGGCCACTCATTTGGGAATGTCGAGATATTTGTGAGTCCGCTCCGGATAAGCCTTCGCGTCATGTTGGCGAGCTATTCGCCGATCTGAACGAGAGTAGATTTTTACCCTCTTCACCCGTCACTGCATATGCAGGTGATTTCAAAAACCACAAACTTAAAAAAAACGCCTCGCGGGGATTTAAGTCCATATTATGATGATTCCATTTAACAAACCATATCTGACAGGAAAAGAGGCTCATTACCTTTATCAGGCAGTTCTGTCCGGCAAAATCTCCGGAGACGGAATTTTTACCAAAAAATGCCATTCCTGGTTTGAAGAGCGTTACGGCTTTCAGAAATCTCTCCTGACAACCTCCTGTACCGACGCCCTGGAAATGGCGGCCATCCTGGTGAATATCGAGCCAGGCGATGAGGTTATCGCACCTTCCTACACATTCGTATCCACCGTCAATGCTTTCGTATTAAGAGGGGCTAAAATTGTGTTTGTAGATTGCCTGCCCGACCATCCCAATATGGATGTGTCGCAAATTGAAGCACTGATTACCAAAAAGACCAAGGTGATCCTGCCGGTTCACTATGCGGGAATTGCCTGCGATATGGGGCCTATCATGGATTTGGCCGCAAAATATGGCCTGTTTGTGATTGAAGATGCCGCTCAGGCCATCGATTCCTATTTCAACTCTCAACCGCTTGGCCGCATAGGCCACCTGGGAGGATTTTCGTTTCATGAAACCAAGAATATCATTTCCGGCGAAGGCGGAATGCTGGCCGTCAATGAGCCCGGTATGATAGAGCGTGCAGAGATCATCAGGGAAAAAGGGACGAACCGGTCCCAGTTTTTCAGGGGGCAAGTTGATAAATACTCATGGGTAGACATCGGGTCGTCGTTTCTGCCGTCGGACATCATAGCCGCATTTCTGTTTGCACAACTCGAACACCTGGACGACATTCAGGCCAAAAGAAAGGCCATTTGGGACCTCTACCATGAGAAGCTCGGCGCGCTTGCCCAATACGGCGTGCAGTTGCCGTATATCCCCGCGTACGCAACCAATAATGCGCATATGTTTTACCTGGTCTGTAACTCGCTCGATGAACGGACTGCCCTGATCCAGCTATTAAAAGACAATGGAATCTTATCTGTTTTCCATTATTTATCATTGCACAAATCACAATTTTACGCAGATAAACACGACGGAAGGGCCCTGCCGGAAACCGACCGTTATGCCGATTGCCTGGTCCGCCTGCCGCTGTTCTACGAATTAGAAACAGCAGATGTACTCAAAATTTCTGATCTGATACTTGGCTTCTACCAAAATCGCTTTTCTGCATGATACTGCACTTGATGCACGACGAGAAGTTCTGTGACAATACCATTAAGAATTTCGAAAAAGTAAATCCGGGCAACAACAAATACCTTGTATTCAAGGCAGATAAGGATAAGGAGGGCTATCGGTTTATCAGTAACCCCGAGCTTACGCGCGATTTTTTTTATGAGCGGGAAAATTTAGACGATTATGTAACCAGCACACCGGCAGTCAGGGGGATCATTGCTCATTCCATTAGCTCGCTTTTCGCGTCAGCTATTCTAAGCATGAGCAAAAAAGTGAAGTTATATTGGGTCGTCTGGGGTTACGACATGTATATGCTGCCGAAAATTGAACCCGGATTGTACGCGCCGGGAACCTTGTCCTATTTGACGGGAAAGAATCGATGGTTAAGCCTTTCATGGGCGGTAAATAAATACCAACCACTCCGGTTTCTTTTTTACACAGCCCGCGGAAAAAAGAATGTCTGGAACCTGATCGAATCGGCACAGCGGGAGGTGGATTACTTTGTAACCTACGTCCGGGAAGATTACGAACTATACAAAGAGAAATACCCCGAAACGAAATGTGAATTCTTCGACGCTGCCTTCTTCAACCTGAATCAGTATGTCGGGGAAGCTTTTATGGACCAGAAAATTGCCGGCAAAAATATACTGATCGGCAACTCCAACTCCCCCGAGTCCAACCACCTCGACGTCATTCAGTTTCTCCAAAACGTGCCGTTAGCGGAGGACACAAAGGTATACATCCCGCTTTCTTATGGTGATAACGACAGTTATAAAGAAGCGGTTACGCAACGTGCCGAACAACTTTGGGGCTCACGCTCATTTCCATTGTTGGGCTTCATGCCTCAGCAAGCATACCTCGAGATATTATTGACCTGCGGAGTCGGCATCTTTTACCATTACCGGCAGCAGGCAATGGGCAATATCATTGCGATGCTTTGGCTCGGAGCACGCGTTTACATGGCGGGAGCCAATCCTGCCTTCCGATTTTTCAAAAGGCTGGGTATCCATGTGTTTGACTTACAACATGATTTCCAAAATCATGGACTGAACGCACTAACTGAAAGCCAGGTTGCCACGAATCGAGCGATTCTGGCAAAAGCATTCTCCGCGGAAAAAGTGGAGCAGGACTATAAGAACCTGGTCAGTAATATTTATGAAATTTAACAATCTTCCATGTCACTGAAACAAAAAGCATTTGGAGCGGCAAAATGGACGTCTTTTTCAGCCGTAGCTACTTCCGTAATGCAGCTGTTGCAAATTGTCGTCCTCTCGAGATTTATTGATAAGGCAGATTTTGGTTTAATGGCAGTCGCTCTTTTTGTGATCGGACTTTCCCAGATATTTATGGATATGGGAATTTCAAATGCGATTATTCACAATCAAAAGGTCACTAAGGCTCAAATCAATACGCTGTTCTGGCTGAATATTTTTGCAGGTATAGCCATTTATGTTACGTTGTATATTAGTACCCCTTTCATTGCCGATTTTTATCACAGCCCCGAGTTGGTCAGCATTATCCGGTGGACATCCGCAACCTATTTGATTATCCCGTTTGGCCAGCAATTCGAAACACTTCTGGTTAAAGAACTTAATTTCAAATCTTTATCCATCAGGGATGTAATCGGAAAGACAAGCGGCTTTTTCGCATCTGTACTCCTGGCATTTTTGCATTACGGTATTTATGCACTCGTTTACGCCAATTTAATCCAGGCCCTCGTTTCTACCTTGCTACTGATCGTTTACGGCCTGAGAATATTCAGGCCAAGGCTCGATTTTGATTGGCAGAGTTTGAAAAGCGAAGGCTTCTTTTCGTTTGGACTCTTCCAAATGGGCGAAAAAACGGTGAACTACTTTAACTCTCAGTTTGACACGCTCCTCATCGGAAAATTGCTGGGTATGGAGGCGCTCGGTGTCTATAACATTGCTAAAACCCTCGCATTCAGACCCTATCAAATCATTAATCCAATTGTGACCAAGGTCGCATTTCCTGTTCTGGCAAAAATCCAGGACGATATCGACAAATTAAGACGGGCCTATATTCAGATTCTGCGCCTGCTCACCTATGCCAACGCGCCCATTTACGCCGCAATGATCCTGCTCGCCAAACCATTGATTATTCTATTTTTTGGCGAGGCCTGGACCGAATCGATACCTTTTTTGCAAATTCTTGCCATAACCGCCCTTTGCAACAGCATCGGTAATCCGGTCGGTGCCTTATTGCTGGCGAGGGGCCGGGCCGACTGGGGCTTCTACTGGAATGTGGGTATGCTGGCGTTTATGCCGCTTTGCATTTGGATAGGCAGTTTCTGGGGATTGGAGGGGGTTGCCTGGGGACTGACGCTGTTCAAGGTCGCTGTGATGCTTCCCGCGTGGGGTTTGTTTGTGTATCCGCTCTGCAAAGCCAAGTTTCTGGAATATTTCGGGAGTATCGGCAAACCTATTCTGCTCGCTACAATCAGTTTCGCTGCTGCCTATTTCCTTTCTCCGGCCGTAAGCAATAATTATTTTGCACTAGGCATAGGACTCCTGATACTCGGTTCCGTGTATGTTATTATTGGAATGCTGGCCACAAATAACCAGGAAAGGGCATCGCTGATGCATTTTTTTGTCAACAAGGGGCAGGCTGGGCAGCAAAGTTAATCCGAGAGCGCTTACTAGCCACGCCCGGCAAATCACGGTGCCATTCCAGAATTGCAAAACCCAAAACCTTCTTAAAAAATAGGGCAGGACTAAAAGCCCTGCCTATCCTCTGCCTAACTAAATAAAAAATATCGCAAATCCTGGCGGTACCTTGTCAGTACCCGCCGTTCTGTTTCAATTCGGGGCTGTTACGGTCTATTTCTGTCTGTGGAATCGGCCAGAACTCGTACTTGTCTTCGTAGTAAACGATTTTCATCATAGACTTGGAGTTAAATAAACTTATAAAGGAAATCCGAGGCAGCTGAATCGGCCTAAAGGGCACAGCGCAGCCCCCCGCTCATGGAAGGTATCGAAACACAAGGGCCCGCCTGGCAGACATGTGCGAACGCACCAATCCATGGTGGTCAATATGATACCACTTACTCTTTTATGTGTTTATTAGGTTAATCTGAAAGAATACTGCGTCGAAAGCCACCCAAACAGGCTAAAATAAGACTTCCTACCACCTCATGGGCTATTCAGACGCAAGTATCGTATTGGGCAAGAACCAAGGCTGCCAACCGGATGATACAAAGAAAATATATTGAAGGAACCGTCGAGGACAGTATTCTATCCAACTATTAAGCTATCTTGGCATTTAAAATATTTCACAGTTTTTCTTGTGTTTTTTTGATTTGCGGATTACCCGGGAACAGGATCGGTCACGCCCGCATCGCCCTAAAATCGTTCGTTGTCATGAAACCTCATCTTTTGCAAGTGGCTACTGCCCCAAACAGATCTTTCAGTGTCAGGAAAGAACTGATTCCCAATATCAATTGCCGGTGGCACCGCCATGCCGAGGTGGAGCTGATTTGCTTCCACAGGGGCAGCGGCACCCAGTTTGTCGGTGACGATATCAGGCGCTTTGCGCCCGGGGATGTAATATTGGTAGGTTCCAATCTACCCCATTACTGGCATTACGACCAGGAATATCAGGCAGAGGGCAACGACCATGCCACCCCGTTTGCGACGGTCGTTCATTTCATAGAAAACTTCTGGGGAGAGCGGTTTCTGATGCTTACCGAGAACGCGATGCTCAGGAATGTGCTGGACAGGGCCAAACGCGGCCTGTTGGTTAGGGGTGAACCGGGGGAGCTGATTGCAGGATTAATGGAAAAACTGCACGCAGCCGAGGGCCCCTACCGCGTAATGCTTCTGATGGAATGCCTCATTGCCGCCAACCGCGCGGAGGAAAACGACGCCCTTGCTTCGCTGGGATTCAGGGATGACAATGCGGAACAGGAAAGCGAGCGGATCAACGCCATTTACAAATATGCGCTGGCGCACTTCCACGAAAAGATCCGCCTGGAAAAGATCGCATCGATTGCCGGCCTTTCCCCGAACTCGTTTTGCAGGTACTTCAAGTCCCGCACGGGCAAACAGTTCTCTCAGTTCCTTATCGAAATCAGGATCGGCAATGCGTGTAAAATGCTGATCAACAACAACATGAATATCAAGCAAATCTGCTACGCAAGTGGTTTTCAGAATTTCACATGTTTTTACAAACAATTCAAACAAATAACCGGAAAAACGCCCGCCGCTTACCAGCAAGCGTTTTCTAACCGGTAGCTACGTCGGCGGCAACTGCATTTACAAATGTAAGTGTGATCCGCGCACTCGCCGGTTGGGGAATTCAGACATTCTGACGGGTGGATATGGACAATTAAATCAGGTACCTTTGCTAAAAAAATCCGATGAAACATATCAGCATCATTGCCCCTGACGGGCAAACAAGCATGTCCACGGTGGCTTGCATTGTAGGCGCGAACCAAATGTTTACCGAGGCCAGTGGGTACCATACTGCCGCGGGTCACAAACCGGCTTACCGGATTGAAATTGTGGGAGTGGATAAAGAGGCAGACCTCGGCAGCGGATTACTGACAATCAGAACACATACAACCATCCGGCAATTGGCCAAAACCGACCTGATCCTGATACCTGCGGTACCCGATAGTTTCGACAAGAACCTGGAAAAAAACAAGTTGCTAACCGAATGGATTGTGCAGCAATACAAAGGGGGGGCCGAGGTTGCTTCCATGTGTAGCGGCGCGTTCATGTTGGCATCCACCGGACTGCTCGACAGCAAGAAGTGCTCGACGCACTGGCGTTTTGCCGAAACTTTCAAGGCCCAGTTCCCGAACGTGGACCTGCAAACCGACATGCTGATCACCGATGAGCACGGCATCTACACAAACGGAGGAGGCTATTCATTTCTGAACCTCGTGATTTTCCTGATCGAAAAATACTTTGACAGGCCAACCGCCATTTACTGCTCCAAAGTATTCCAGGTGGAGATCGACAGGCAAAGCCAATCCGCATTTAGCATTTTCAGCGGCCAGAAACTACACGGGGACGATGTTGTGCGGCAGGCTCAGGCATACATCGAAAGCAAGTTGGATGAGCGAATTTCTACGGAAGCGCTATCCGCCAGGTTTGCGGTCGGCAGAAGGAATTTCGACCGGCGGTTTATCAAAGCGACTGGTAATACACCCACCGAATATGCTCAACGGGTCAAAATCGAGTCGGCCAAGAAGGCATTTGAAACGAGCAGGAAGACTATCTATGAAGTAATGTACGAAGTCGGATACTCCGATTTGAAAGCGTTTCGCGAGTTGTTCAGGCGGCTGACAGGGCTGTCCCCACTGGAATATCGGACTAAATACAATAAGGAAGCGATAGCAGGGCTTAGCTAGCGAAGCCGTTTGCGCAGCGAATAATTCTGCAATTTAACGGCAGGCGCTCAGCGGCGATTTCTTCCCAGAATGACCAGTGCAATGCCACCCAGAACAGCAACCGATGCTATAATGAGGTTGAAAGTAAGGTTTTCACCCAAAATTAAAACTGCGGCCGAAGAAGCGATAACTGGCACGGTGAGCTGAACCGACGCCGCATGAGTAGCTCTTAGGGAAGGCAGAATGCCGTACCAGATCGCGTAACCTACGCCCGAGGAGATAGCGCCCGACACTACCGCAAAAGTTGCTCCCTGCAAATCGACAGACCCCGCCAATGGGATAAGCAACAGGGAAAACGGTGCGGCCCTGAGAAAGTTACCGGCTGTGGAGGTGAGCGGGTCGCCTTGCTTTCTTCCAAGAAGCGAATAGATCCCCCACGCTATTCCTGCCGTAGCCATCAGCAATGCGCTGAGCGGGTCGGGCGCGTGAATGCCTGGTGCAACAAGGATAATGAGCCCGCCAAATGCAGTGAGCAGGCCGATCCATTGTACCGGGCGGAAATGTTCCCCCTGATACAATCCGGTCATGATCATGGTAGCTTGTACAGACCCGAAGAGGAGCAGCGCCCCGGTTCCCGCAGCTAATTTTACGTAAGCAAAGGAAAATGCAACGGCATACGTCAGGAGGCTGAATGCTCCTGCCCAACTGCCGCTGTTACGAAGCGTGCCCTTGCGCAGCAGAACGATCGTCCCCAGCGTTATGGCCCCCGCAAACATCCGGATCATCGTAAAACCCGCCGGATCGGTATCAGTCTGGGTAAGTGCAATCCTGCACAACAACGAATTGGCCGCAAATGCAGCCATCGACAACGCTACTTGTGAAATGATTCTTACTGAAAGCGATCGGGGTGGCTGGGTCATGGGGTATGTGTGATATTATTGTTTCATGCCAATGAATGATCTTTCTTAGTGCGCTCCGACGAGGCGGCGGCATGAGATCCAAACTCCCCTTTTTCCAAAGCAATCTGATTCCCCCAGGCGAGGATAGCATCCAGCACCGGCGTGAAACTCTGCCCGAGCCCGGTGAGGCTGTACACCACCTTAATGGGTGGCTTTTCTCCGTAAACCTGCCTGAGAATCAAGCCATCTTCCTCCAACTGTTTTAATTGCAGGCTCAGCGTCATTTCGGTGATACCGGGCAGTTCCTTTCGGAGTTCGCTGTACCGCTTGGCGGCATTCTTTAAATGATAAAGGATCACCACCTTCCACTTACCGCCGACCAGGTCCATGGCCAGGCTGACCGTACAAGGATACACTTCATTATTGACCTTTATGAAATCCCCCTGACATTCGATTCCCATCACATTCGCTTTTGATACACCTATCCATTTGGATAGTTATTGCGAAGCTAATAACCTATCAATAGTTTTGCAACTATCATTTTTATAGTAGCAAAAGTTTTCTCCATAATAAATCATGAATAAGGATAAACCATTGATAACCATCACGGGCGTATTGGGCAAACAGGGCCGCAGCGTCGCACACACTCTACTGGTCAGCGGACGTTACCGCGTGCGCGGCATTACCCGCAGAATCGACTCCCCCGAGGCGCTCGGACTGGCTGCGCAGGGGATGGAATTGGTGAGTATTCCGCTTGCTCCCGGAAATCAAAACGCGTTCCGCGATGCATTCCGCGGCTCGGAGGGAGTTTTCCTGCTGACCCCCAACATCGTTCCGCCAGCCAGCCACGAGTTTGAACTGGGGCGCGAAATGGCCGATGCGGCGGTTGATGCAGGCGTGCGCCACATCGTTTTCAGCAGCCTTGAAAACGTTGATCAAATCAGCGGAGGCAAATTGTTTGTGCCCCATTTCACCGACAAAGCGCGCATAGAGGCATACATCCGCACGCTGCCGATCGTCAGCTCATTCATTTACATGGCTTTCTTTTACACCAACCTGATTGAATTCTACACGCCTACCGTGCAAGGCGATACGCTCGTGTTCCCGATTTATTTACCCGAAAATTTCCGTGCACCGTTTGTTGACCCACTCACTGCTACCGGCCCGGCCGTTTTAGCACTGTTATCGAATCCCGAAAAGTATGCAGGCAAGTCGCTGCCGGTCATCGGCGATATCATCTCGCCGCGGGAAATGGTGGACACATTCACGCGCGTCACCGGCCGGAAGGCGGCATACAGTTCCGCATTTTCGGCCGAGGAACTACTGGCGCATTTCCCCGGATTTGCTTCCAATGAGGAACTCGTGCGGGAGATTTCAGGGATGGTTTCCTACGCTTTCGAGTACGGATACTATCGTGAAAACCGCGACCTGCAATGGAGCAGACAAATAGACCCGAATGCGCTCACCTGGGAGCAGTTTTTGCGGGTTACGGGTTGGAAGGGAGATAACAATGCGTTCTTAAATAACTGATTTTATATGATAATACTCTCCGCACCGTCCGGGCGGTGAGTGACAACGATGAAAGTTATTGAGACAGGTCTGACTTCCGCTTATATTTCTTAGGATAGACCCAGATAACCGGCCCGGATTTCCATTGGCTCAGATCGACAAACGCACCATCGGGGACGACGGGACCTCTCTCCCACACGCGCAGGAAACCATAGGATCTCTCCGGAAGGGACTCTTCTTCCCCATCTTCGGCGGAGTCATTGCGGCGCGCGGCAGAAGCGGCTCCGTTATCGAAACGAGTTGAATGCGTTCCGTCAGGATTTACGATGATTGACGTGTTACCATTGTGAAATGCAGTGGAATGCGTTCCGTTCGGATTGACGATAATCGATGTGTTTCCATTGCGAAATGTAGTGGAATGCGTTCCGTTCGGATTGACGATAATCGACGTGTTCCCATTGTGAAATGCAGTAGAATGCGTTCCGTTCGGATTGACGATAATCGACGTGTTCCCATTGTGAAATGCAGTAGAATGCGTTCCGTTCGGATTGACGATAATCGATGTGTTTCCATTGTGAAATGCAGTAGAATGCGTTCCGTTGGAATTGACGATAATCGACGTGTTACCATTATTCATAATATGCGAATGGCTCCCGTCCGGATTTACCATAACGCCTTGCGCAGATCCAGCCAATGCCAGGCTCAACAACGCCAATGTTAGTCTGATCTTCATATCCAAATGCTGATGAAATAAGTAACTCCAATTTAGGTATTTAAATTGATTTGGCTCTTCGAGTCAAGTGAATTTTCCCAATAAAAATTCTTTAAAATTGAGATCTGTCCGTACTAGGAAATACCATTATCGATAACTTAAAATCCAATAAAATAAGCAGTATAAAAAGAGGGTAACAAACAGCAAAATAGGCTGTTCGTTACCCTTCCATTTACATTGACGGTCGGCTAGCCAGACCGCTGTTTATTCATTCACAAATACTTCCATTTCAGCCAGGAACGTATGCACAGAGAGCCCTTCCAATGCTGTAAATTTCAAGTACTGGTATCCGGTGGCTGATGAAACCGGGAAACTCTGAGGCGTGATGGTTGCCGGAACGAATTTGAATTCTCCGAGATTTGTCCATGTTTCGCCGTTGGCGCTTCCTTCCAGTTTGAATTTGGTGAAGCCATTCTTGTTGTTTTGACGGGCCGTCAGATCCACCGAAATCATCTTGTTGGGCTTCTTCATATCTACGACAAACCAATGTGGAAATCCCGGATGGTCGGGATCATATTGGGTGTGCCAAATGGTGTTCACATCCCCATCCAGCACCGCTGATGCTAAACCTGTATTTTCCGAGCCATCTCCCTGTTCGCTGGATACTGCCGTAATGGCCCAGCCTGAACGGTCGGCTTTGGCAGCCAGGGGGTAGTCTATCCTATCATCCGAGCAACCTGTAAAAGAAGCGGTTACCACCAACGCCATCATGAGTTGAAATATATTCTTTTTCATTCTTTCTCCATTTTTAAGGTAAACTTTCGATATCAACTTGCGGTTGCTGTCCTCCTGCCGGACGGGTAAAAGGCGTTCCCGCCTCCACATAGGTATTAAAGAAACCACCGTTCCGGAGGAAAAACCGGCCGTTTTCCACACCACCTCCGAAATCCATCCTTTGTTTGTTTTTGCCCGTGGCATCTACGCCCATCTTGAATGCAGTTATTTCAGTCCATTTGCCATTTACGTCTCTCACCCACTGATTCCCCCAGGTCCCTTTGCGTTCCAGGTAGCCTTGCTCAGGAATGAAATTTTCCAGGAACGAATGCATTCTGGCCAGATAAGTGGTCGTCAGCGGTCGTTTCCAGGTGGCCATAAACTGCCACTTATCATGCTCAGGCCCACGAAACCATGCCGAATAGAGTGTGTTTCCGGCACCATCCGGCTTGCCCTTGGTCAGGAATTTATAGGTATTACCGGCCTTCCAGTTATAAACGAAATAGCTCTGCCCTCCCTCACCTTCGCCACCGAAGCGTTTTGTTACCACGCCTTCTCCCGATTTGACGGGCACGGTCGTTCCGCCATCCGGGTCCCAAACCGAAAACAAAACCCAGCGTTCCGTTTCTGATTTCACTTGTACGCCGAAATAGCCGTGAGCGAATCCGTTACACATGAAAAAGGAACCGATCTGGTCCTGCTTCTCAGGCACGACCAATTCATTGTAAAAGTATTCGATATCACCGGCTGGAATGGTATAGTTGACGTGCGTCGACGGCCCGCGTCTTGACCAGTAGAAGTTCTCAGGATCATTGGCATAAACCGCGCCGTTGGCCGCTACCCCGCCAATCTGGATATCAGACACATCACCAAACGAGGAGCCTGATTTGCTGACACCTTCCAGATCCACTCTCACATAACCTTGTGCCGCAATATTCACTTTCCCCGCATAGTAGGTTTTTGCTTCCGCTCCCGCTAAACTCACGACAAAAGGAGCGCCGTTCACACTGATTTTCACCTTGCTGCTTCCACCACCGGCAATGCCGGCTTTCAGAAACACCGTGAGCTCTCCCGACTGCGCAGCACGAAACCAGGTGCTGGTCACAACGCCGGGTGTGGCCCAGTTGACGAGCCCCTTGCTGGTGATGTTTTCCGTTTGCCCGGTAGCACCTTTGGTGATATAGGCATTCCCGGCCAGGGGAATGCTCACTTTGGGAGTGGGGTCAGGTAGTACCTCCTCTTTCGGGGCATCCTTAGCACCACTAGTGCAACCATAACCGCACGTGAGCGTAGATAAAAACAGGGCGGTAATCAAACACAATTTATTCATAGCATACAGGTATTGGCGTCCGCTTAAACAAAGCATGACAGTTACGGATTTTGGGTCAGCTTGCTGTTCTTGTCGATTTCCGACTGCGGTATAAAAAATATCACGCGGGCATCGGTAGCCGGTACCGTCTGGTTGACATTCGTCGTGGGGGTATTATTCAGCGAATGCGTTCCCGGATAGTTCCGGATCATAGAGCGGTTGTTACGGAAAAGATCGTACGAACGATGCCCTTCGAATGCCAACTCCATCCAGCGCTCTTCCAATACGATATCGAGCGCCGTTTTACCCGCAGGAACCGACGTGTAAAGTGCATCATCCAGCCCTGCCCTTGTTCGGATAATGTTCACATCCGCAAGCGCCGCGGCCGTTTTTCCCAGTTTGGCATTGGCCTCGGCACGGTTCAGGTACATTTCCGCAAGTCGCAGATACACCGGCGAGCTGAGGTTGATGATACTCTCCTGAAGATTGTATTTGTTGACATAATACATGGGCGTCTGAGGTGTCAGTTTCAGGTTCTTTTGCAGGACGCCGTTTAATACATAAGGCGTAATAAAGCTCTTGCGCAGGTCTTTGGGATGCAATGCATATTGGTTAACCAGCTTTTCGGAAGCATATATTTCGCCCCACCCGCTGACGCCCTGCCCGGCCGGATTGCCGGCAACATCACCGCTGAAATACATCGATCCAATCGCCGAGAAGTCCTGGTTTTGAACTTTGGTGTGCCGAATGCACATGATCGTTTCAGAATTTGTTTCAGGATCCATTTTGAAATATCCCTGAAAATTGGCGCCATCGAGTAACGAATAGCGTCCGGAGTTGATCACCAGGTCCGCATATTTAACCGCATTCTCATTATCCTCCTTGTAGAGATATACCCGTGACAAGAGCGCATATGCCACCTCTTTCGAAGCGAAGGAATTACCCTTGTCAACCGTCATGAGATCAGCCGCTTTCAAGAGATCCGCGATCACAAAGTCGTATACTTCTTTCACGGAGCTTCTGGAAAGACCCGTTGTTTCTTCATCCGAAAGGCCGTCCCGCAATATAGGCACGCCTGGCCCCGCGCCACTACCCTGCGGGTACGGACGCCCGAATACACGCACCAGATTGTAATGCATCATCGCGCGCAGGTACAAATTCTCTCCTTTAAGCTGTTTCAGATCGGCCGATGCGTCGTCTGGCACATAGGCGATGATCTTGTTCGCTGCGGCAATTACCTTGTAGGCCTGCCCCCAGAAATTGGTACAGTGCGAGGAAGTGTTAATATGGGTATACCGGTAAGCACGGGTAAGGTCGTCGGAAGAGGACTGTCCCTGAGCCACCTCGTCGCTTGGGAACTCGGTGAGGAAATGGACGCTCCGCACGTAGGACGGATTCCGCAGCACCGCATAGGTACCGATGGTTGCCGTTTCGACATCACCGGCGTTGGTCAGCGCCGAGGTTTCTTCGATGGCCGTAGAAGGAGCAAAAGTTTCCTCACAGGCCGACGCTCCTAAAATCAATGCGCCTGACAGGATATATTTATAAAAATCGTTCGCTTTCATCGCCTATCTGATTTAGAATGAAATATTTACTCCGCACAGGAATTTCTTGCTGATCGGATATTTGAAACTGGAAACCCCGGAGCTGAGATCGGTTTGGGTAAATGACACTTCCGGATCCGGGCCCGAGAATTTGGTTGCAGTCCAGAGGTTATCCCCGCTCAGGAAGATATTCAGATTAGAGATTCCGCTTTTACCAAGCCAGGCTGCCGGCAAGGCATAGCTCAGTTTGATGTTTCGCAAACGGATATAACTTCCGTCTTCCAGGTATCTCGACGACGATTGGTTGGAGTCATGATTTCCGCCCACGATCGGCTTGGGATGCGTGGCGATATCGCCCGGTTTTTCCCATCTGCTCCACCCTTTGGCCAAAACCATTGCATTGTAGCTTTCGTATAAACCGTCGTTATCGAAATACGCCCGGCTGTTGTTATAGATCTCATTACCATATACGAAATTGAAAAACGTGCTCAGGGTTATGCCTTTGTAAGAAAAGGTGTTACTCAACCCGCCCGTGAATTTCGGAGCCGCCGAAGTTCCCGTAAACTGCCGCGATTGCGCCGTGGCCACCGAGCTGTAAGAGTTGGTCAGTACTTTGTATTTCGCGCCGTCGGCATCGGTCACGATTTTCTCCCACAACGGATCTCCATTCTGGGGATCCACACCAGCCCAGATGGGCAGGTTCCATTCATCCATATTGTGCCCTACGGCGATCGGCTGGCGCGCACCGGAGTTGAATACCGCCGCTCCGTCGCTAAGCTCCAAAACCTTATTGCGGTTAAAGGATACATTCAGGTTCGTTTCCCAGTTAAATACGCCTACGATGTTTTTCGAGGTAGCGCTGAATTCCATACCACGGTTTCTGACGGCTCCCGCATTTACCCAGCGATAGCTGTAACCGGTTGTAGCCTGCAATGGTTGTTTGTACAAAAGCGCGCTTGATTTTTTCTCGTACGCGTCGACGGTCAGATCGAGCCTGTTGTTGAACAAACCGATTTCCGCACCAACATTGGCCGTTTTCATTTTCTCCCAAGACAAATCGGGGTTACCCTTCTGCGAGGGGGCCGCTCCCGGAAGGCCGGCATAACTGGCGTCTTGCGAAATACTATACAGCCCTAGCGCCGCATAATTCGATATCCCATCGGCATTACCGACTGTTCCGTAGCTGGCGCGGAGCTTCAAAAAGCTGATGGTTTTCCATTCCTTCATGAAGCTTTCATTGCTGACGATCCACGAACCGCCCAGCTGATAGAAATTACCCGCCGGATTATTGCTCCCGAATTTGGAAGAATACTCATGCACAAAAGACGCGATCGCGAAATAACGGTTGTCAAAATTGTAGTCGGCCTGCGCGAGGTATTTGCTGAAACTGTATTGGTCATTGCCGCCAGTCGGGTTGTTGATGATATCCGTGGCTACCGACATCACATCTCTTCCCGGAGGAAGCCCTTTGCCCGAAAGTGACGCATCGTCATAATAATTACGCTCCGCTTCGCCTACTGCGAGCACAGCAAGGTTGTGCAATCCGAAACTCTCTTCGTACCGTAATCTGTTCGAAGTGAGTATACGGCTGGTGTAAGATCGGGAATTGTACAATTCGCCCCCGTTCGCACCACCCTGCTTGGTTCTTTTATCGTAATAACTGGCGTCGTTGTAATCGAAAAAGCGCACGCGGTTATAAGTCGAGAACGTGAGCTTGGGTGTGATGGCATAATCCAGGTTGACGTCCGTATTGAGATTAAGGCTTCTTGCTTTCGAATAGTTGTATGGAAGGGAATGTAAAAAGTTTTCGCGGTCCCTCCCTTGCCAATTGGTCGCTGTCCGGCCGTCGATAGGGCTTCCGGCTGCATCATATGCCGCGTCGAAAGGCATGTTTACGTAGGCATCGTAAAGCGTACCACTGTTTTCGTAATTGTCCTGCGTGAAAATACCATTGAACAATACACTCAATTTCAACTTTTTAGTCAATTGAGAAGTGATATTAGAGCGGAAATTATAGCCGGTTTTATCATTTTCCAAAACGGTGCCTTGCTCCTTGTAATAATTACCGGAAACGTAAAACTGGGTCTTATCCGAACCTCCCGACGCCGATAAAGTGTAGCTGTTCACAAAACCCTTTCTGAACGCCAGGTCCCACCAATTGGTGTTGGTATTCACGATAGACGGGTCGCGGTCGTAAAATGTTTTCTGATAATCGTACAACTGCTGCGAATTCATCAGTTTGAACTTTCCGGTTGTGGCTTCGGCAAAGCCCAGAGTGGTGCTGAAATCGATTTTGGTATTACCCGCTTTACCCATCTTGGTCGTAATGATGATCACCCCATTCGCGGCGCGGGATCCGTACAAACCGGTAGCGGCAGCATCTTTCAAAACGGTAACAGACTCGATATCAGTAGGATTATAAGATCCACCGATATTGCCGTCCACAATAATCAACGGGGCTGTGCTGGCCGAAATGGTACCTGCCCCGCGGATCAGGATATTCGATCCGCTGGTGGGATCTCCCGAGCTGGTCGATACCACCACGCCGGGGGCTTTACCTTGCAAGAGGCTCGACAACTCATTCGAAGTAACATCCCGCAATTTCTCATTGGGTATCACCGCCACAGAACTGGAAAGGTATTTCGCCTTCTTTGATCCGTAACCTGTTACCACCACCTGCTCCAACAGGTTTACAGACGGCTGCAAAGCAATGTCGAAAACCGTTTGCCCATTGGCCGGAACCTCAGTGGACTGGTATCCCACGAAGCTAAAAACCAGTACCGCAGTACTTACATCCGTATCTGCCAAATTGAGCGTAAAACTCCCCGCCGCATCGGTTACCGTCCCCTGATTCGATCCTTTCACCATGATCGTAACGCCGGCCAGCAGGTCACCTTTTTCGTCTTTCACGGTTCCTTTGATCTGCTTGTCCAGCGATGTGGAGTTATGTACTCCGTCGGCCGTCGGGTCGGGTTCATTTTCCTCCTTTTTCAGGATCACTTGCTGGCCGTCTACCTGGTAGCTTACCTCCAGTGGGGTAAGCAGTTCATCCAAAACCTCTCCCAGGGACTTGTTACTTACCTGAACATTTACCCGATGCCGGGCCGGAAAAATCGACGGCGCATAGGTAAAATGTACGTCGCAAATTTTATCAAGTTCTTTCAGGACACTTTTAATCTCCTGATTTTTAACATGAATGGACACCTTTTGCTTCAAAAGCTCCTGCGCACCCGCAGTGTTCGCGAACGAAACCCCCGCGAACAAACCGGCCAGTAAAAGTTGGTAAAATGAAATTCTCATTGCTATCAGTAACAGCTGAGTTCTTTGTCGACGTTTTTTCATACTTTTGAATGATTTGTTCTTTTCAGAATCGGACAAATTGCTCCCGTGTCCTTTTTGCGAAGGACGCTTGCACAGCTCCGGGAAAAATGGAAGTCAGTAGTGGGGCAAACACTGCTGGCTTTTTTTGTGAATACGACTAATTCATAGGCAGGAAAGCGGTTTAGAGGTTACGATATAGTTAGGTAGTTGATTCACATTCTTATTTACAGCCTTTCGCTAAATGCACGGTAACTTTCTCACCCTTTACGCTATACGTTGCTCCGATTGCCGTGCAGGTTGCATGTAATCTTTGTTTCAAGCCTTCTTCCCTGAAAACGGTCGATACGATGCAGGAAGACAGCCGGGCTTTATCATAATCAATTTCAATTCCGTATTTCTTTTCAATGCTGTCGAACACCTCAGAAACCGGCCGTTCTTCAAAAACGACATCCGAAACATCCGGTAAGCTTTCGAGTATCGTCAGGTCGCGGATTGGCTCCTTTTCATTCTTTTTGGCTTTTGCATTAAAAACAACTCCCTCGTTGGGCGTCAGCACAACGCTCGCAGCCGAGTCGGCGCCATCATTCCTGAACTCATTTTGATTGTATACCGACACTTTTCCGGTTTTCACCGCCACCAGCACACCGCCATCCTCTTTGTTGGTTCTGATCCGAAAGCTGGTGCCCAGCACTTTGGTTACTGTTTGGCCTGCGAAGACCAGGAAGGGCTTTCTCGCATCCTTCGTCACATCAAAAAACGCATCCCCTTTCAAATACACCGCCCGGTTCTTTCCCGAAAAATCGGCAGGATAGATCAGTTCCCCGCCCTTTTCCAGCATCACGACGGAGCCATCACTCAACAAAACCGTCAATGTCTGATCGTCGCTGTTTGCTTTGGCAAGCCATTCGGTATTTTTCGAGCCCGTGTAAGTCTGTACGATGGCAGGCACTTCGGTCTTTTTCATTTGGGCATACCATAGCCCCAGGCTTCCCAACAGGATCAATGAGGCGGCGATCCGCCAGAAGTACCCCTTTCTCCAAATGCTGCGTGAACCGGGAACGGCGGAAGTCCGCGTGTTCCTGTCTTTCACACCGTCGATCAACTTCCTGATATCCTCCTGTACTATTTTCTCATCGGTGACTTCTCCAAACTGTTCTTCCAGAGCCAGTACAAACCACCTGGCTTTTTCCACCACTTCGCGCCTGCTTTCGTCCTCTTTCATCCAGCCCTCCCAAAAAGACGCAGAAGGATCCGCAGGGTTTAAAATCCACTTGCGGAATGCGTGGTTGCCTGCTAACTCTTCAAATCCGATATTGCTTTTGTTGCTCATAAATGGTGACTGGAAAGATTCCCGATGTGCACGAACACACTCGTTTGGTATGATTATCCGCGAATCACCGGTTTATCACCATTATTTTTCAAAAAAATTTCAAAAAGGCCATTTAAATGCTACCTAATGCCCTTTTAGCCAAAGAAAGTAGCAACAAAGAGCCCAAATGTAGGCGCCCCATTGCTCACGTATTTCACGCAGGGTTTTGGAGAGGAGATTGGCTACGCCGGGCTTGCCGATGTCCATAATTTCAGCAATTTCATCGTTGCCGAGTCCCTGGTAATAACGAAGATAAATAATCTCCCGCTGCCGTTTGGAAAGCCGGGAAAGGATCAGATTAAGCCGGTACAGTTCCCGATTCTGGGCTTCGTCTTCAATGAGACTGCTCTCGATAGTCCCGGAAGAATCCTCCGGTTCGAACAACAGTTCCGACGACTCACCAAGGCGTTTCAGGCGGACACTTTCCTTGAAGATTTTATTGCGCAACGATTTGAACAGGTAGGGTTTAACCACGGTATCCTCGGCAAGGAAAAGCTTTCTTTCCCATAACTGAAGGTAAACGTCCTGGATACAATCACGGATAAATTCCAGATCACGGGAAAATTTGGTCCCGTAATTGAGCAGGCTCCGGTGATGAATATCTGCCAACCGGCCCAAAGCATCAGGATTGCCGGCTTTGAATTGACTCCAGAGCTCATCACTAATCTCCCTTTCCTGTGTGGCGTAGATAAGATCCATTTGTAGGTGCCTCGTATCCTGGATAATCGTTAGGTGTCGAATTTTCTTAATTTGAGCCACTCCGGGCTCATAGGCGGGTCAGCACAGTTTCCCGGCGTTTCCCGATGTAAATTAACAAATTCTTTCGAGGCTGTCCGCGGCCGCGGATAAATCATTCCATATGCCGGCGGTGCAGGAAGGCCGGTGTAAAGAAAAGCGGCAGACTTTCGCTAAAAAGTCTGCCGCTTTTCCAATGTCGGACGGCAGGCCTTGCTTGCCCACCGGGATCATATCGATCCATGTTTGCTTAACCTGCTCCAAATGCTCTTCGGGTACAAGCTTGCCAAAAACGGGTGTATCGATCGAGCCGGGTGAAAGCGTATTGACCCGGATGTTTCTGGATAGCAAATCCAGTGAGAGCCCTTTCGCCAGCGAGATAATGGCCGCTTTGGCCGCGCTGTAAATCGCCATGCCCGGCGCGGCACGGTGGGCAGCGCTTGATCCGATCAGGATAACCGACGCTCCATCGCTCAGGTATGGCAGCGATTTTTGAACGGTGAAATAGGCACTTTTAAGGTTCAAATCCATGTACCGGTCGTAACCTTCCTCGGTCACATCGCTGATCGGGAGCGCTTACAGCCCGTAAATCCCGCCTGAAACGGAGATTTTCTCGCCGGTGATCCAGGCGGCATCGTCCGACGCCAGAAAAACGGCTACTTTGGCAATATCATCGGGTTGTCCGGTGCGGCCCAGCGGCGTAGTGTCAACGAGCTTCTTTTCGAAATCACTACCAATAAAACCTGCGCTGCGCGAACCTTCGGTCTCTACCACGCCGGGCAGAATGGAGTTGATGCGTATGTTTTTACCGCTGAATTCCTTGGATAAGGAAACGGTGATGGCATCGAGCGCGGCTTTGGTGGCCGAATAAACCGACCCTGTCGGAAGCGGCGTTCGGCCTGCCTCGGAGCTGATGTTGATGATATTGCCGCCTGTATCACCGAAGAGTTTCAACGACTCCTGGATAGCGAGAATGGAGCCAAGCACATTGATGTTGAACTGCCCATGGAACGTACCGGCCGATACCTGCTCGATCGGCTCATATTGGTAGATGCCCGCATTATTCACCAGAATGTCCAGTGTACCAAATGCGGTTTTGGCCTGTTCGAATAGGGCCGCTATCTCCTCTTCTTTGGACACATCCCCCTTCACGGCAATGGCTCTGCCGCCGTTCTCGGTAATGGCTTGCACCACCTTATCGGCATCTTCCTTACTCGATGCGTAATTCACAACTACTTTTGCGCCTTCTGCGGCAAATTGTTTGGCGATCGCCGCGCCTATGCCTTTAGATGCGCCCGTTACCAGGGCTACTTTGTTTGCTAGTTTGTTCACTTTGTCAATCCATTTAAGTTTGGAATGCAAAGTTCCGACGATCTGGTTACTTTTCGTAACTTTGTAGCAAAAAGTAACGGTGACATCCGGGTAACAAAGTAACATATGCAGTGCGAGCCCCGTCAGAACGATAGGCATAAACTTAATGGATCCAGAAATCCAGCTCCTTCATGCGGATCGGATCAGTCATGTAGTCGGTCATCCACTCCCTGTCCCGGGTGAGTCCGGAGAAGCTGCTAACCTGATTGAACAACGAATAGCGCCAGCGGTAGTGATCGTAAACGGCCATGATATTGACCGCGTACTGGGCGGCCAAAGACGCATCCTGAATGATCAGCAAATTTTCGTCATTGGTTTTGCTCGCTTTGGGCCCAAAGTTATGCGAACCGGTGATCACGTAAGGTTTATCGCCAAAAGGGTCTACAACTAACACCTTGCTATGTATGGTAACCAATCCCGCGGTAATTTCTTTGTACCAAAATGCGAATGCCTCAGGGATACTTTTGGGCAGAATAGCATCCCAATCCGCTTCGATTTTCTGTCCCTTATGAAAGAAAATCAGTGGCTTATGCATAGATGCTCCCGGATCCTGATTGATAATTCCATGAATAAACAATTTTGACTTGCGTGCCTGTAAGTCCTGTATGTAGTTAAAGAAAGTATTAGCCGGTCCCGGGTTAAACATCAAGAATAAAACACTTTGCTTTGCTCCTTCTAAAATAAGCTCCACATCCTCCAAGTCTTTGAAATCCCTTGTCGGAGAAAACCAAACCCTGCTGCCATTATTAGTGAACGTTTTTGCATTCTTGTTATGATCATACAATGCCTGCCCATAGCCACTTGCATTATTTTGCGTATCATCCACTAGTGCAAGCCATTCATCCATGTAGATCTTTGCAAGCGTTTCGTTTTCAATCAGAATTGCATTGTTTACCTGCGCAAACATTCCTCCAGAGGTGATGTTGGTACTTCCCGTCCAAACCTTCAACGGCTTACCGTTTTTGCAGATCACGATAAACTTGTTGTGCGCAAAATGCTTCTGGGTAACGTCGACAATGCGATCATATACGTTCACTTGCGCCTGCTTGATCCGCTTTCTCGAATCTTCATTTTTATCCTCGCCTTTTTTCTTGGCAGCCCCATTGGCGAGCACAATGTTTGCCCGCGCACCAATCTGACATAACTTGGCAACGAAATCTTCCTGGTGCAGTTCATAAAGCGCTGAATAAACGGTAATTTCTTCATCCGATATTACCTGATCCAATAGACCGAACAGCCTGTTATCCAGAAAACCTCCCAAAAAGTCCCTGACTCTATTGTTATCTCCGTTGATGATCGCCGCAAGGGTCGTTCCGGGTAGTTCGTCGGCCAGGCTTTCTCTCATTCTGGAAAAAAACTGGGACGAAACTACCCCACGATTAAAATAGGCATGATATGGAGACTTACCTCCTTCAAGGTCAATTCCCGTGTCAGCAAAAATATAGGGCGTCCAATCGGATGTATTATCAGTGTCTTTTCGCAATTGTATCCCATCATATAAAATCGGCACTACCTTGTAACGGGCTTTGTCTCCATGGCTGATTGAAAAATCTGTCCACACAAAACGTTGGATCGGCCATTCAAAGCTGGGGCGCTGTTCACCCTTTCTGAATGGTTCTCCTGCAAAACCAATGCGATTAGGCAATGCATCTGCCTCCGCTTCTGTCTCATTATTCATTTGCCTGTAAACCGCAAAACCAATGCAATCTTTAATTGCCCCTTCGTATCGCCAGGCGATAATAATCTGGTCATTGTTGCCGACAGCCCTTATAAATGGCTTGGCTAACTGGGTTTTAGGTTCCGGCGTCGCCGCTGGCACCAGGCTTACTTTTTTTGACATACCACGACGGAATAAGATTGATTTTCAGACGATTAAGATGTATTACAAGTTACAAAAAACGCTATCGCTCTTGCCCCTGATTGCCGTTATCTTTTTATGAAGTTAGTTTTCGGTAAAAACTTGGCATAAGCCGTTATCCATCCGAATACATTTCAATCACCTAAATTGGTTAATTTGCCCTTTGCCACTAAGCAGCTTCCTGCCTGCTAAGAATAGTAATAACTCAATCACAACCCTTGCCAAAATGACCAAACTTATTTCTATACTTTTTTTGACGATTCTGTCAGCCGGTACCATCGAATGTATCGCGCAAATTGCATCATCCAAACAACGCATATCCGGCAAGCAGGAAATTATCACAGGTGCAGATCAAACGGAAAAGTATTTACGTCTTCTAAAAGGAAAACGAATCGGCCTGGTGGCCAATCAGAGTTCTATCATCGGTACGAGGAGCAGTGTGGACAGCTTGCTGAGCCTGGGCATTAAAATTGTTAAAGTATTTGGACCTGAACATGGTTTCCGGGGCAATGCCAGTAATGGGGCCGCAGTAAATAATGAGACGGATGCCAAAACCGGCATTCCAATTATCTCACTATATGGTAAAAACCAGAAACCGACAAAAGAACAACTGGCGGATATCGATCTTCTTGTATTTGATATTCAGGATGTCGGATGTCGCTATTATACCAATATCAATACCCTTGAATATGTGATGGAAGCTTGCGGAGAAAATGATAAAGAGCTGCTCATTCTCGACAGGCCCAATCCAAACGGATATGTGGTAGACGGCCCCGTGATGACCGACGATCGATTCAAATCGGCCATCGGCATTCATTATACGCCTATGACACACGGCATGACCATCGGGGAGTTTGCCCAATACCTGAACGGTGAAGGTTATCTGCCCAAAAAATGTAAAATAAAGATCATCAAGGTCGCTAATTATGACCATGATATGCCATATGTATTGCCGATCAATCCCTCGCCCAATTTGAATACCCAGCAAGCTGTCATGCTTTTCCCCAGCTTATGTATGTTCGAGGGAACCGCCATTAACGAAGGCAGAGGAACCTATATGCCGTTTACGATTCTGGGAGCGCCTGCATTGAAAGGCAAGTATGCATTTTCTTATAAACCGGTCGGTATTCCCGGAATGAGTGAGCGACCCAATCACAAAGACTCCGTTTGCTACGGGCTCGACCTTCGGGAATACGATATCGCAAGTCTCCGGAAGAGCCGCCAGATCAATTTGGCGTGGCTCATCGAGCTGTATAATGCATATCCGGATAAGGCCCATTTCTTTACTCCCGGAAGGGCCAATCAGGATATATCCGCGTTTGACCTGCGCATAGGAACCGATCAATTGAGAAAACAGATCATAGCCGGCGTATCGGAAGCGGACATCAGAAAAAGCTGGGAGCCCGGATTGCAGCAGTTCAAGGAGATCAGAAAGAAGTATCTCCTGTACCCCTGAGAAAGGAGCTGTTACCACATGCTTCGCACCTCCGGGAGCCAATGATCCAGCAAGTCGCGGCAGTTGATTACTTTCTCGGCCAGGTCGTTACACACGTAGAAATAATGGTTGGAAGCTTCGAATCCAAGCCGGCTATCGCCGCCCTGCAATTGCGCCATTCGTTTGGCCAGGGAGATTTCGTCACGAAGGACACGTTCGATTGCCGCGATAAGCTCCATCGCTTTTCCCTTGTCCTTTTCAAGCGAGAGTTTATCCCGAGCCACCACAAACGACGCCTGGTTAGCGACACTGCTGTAATGTATGGCAATTGTTTCGGCCACGCCGCATTCATCTGTCAAAGCTTTGCGGAATCCTGCCGGCAATTTCAAGCCTGCCGTTTCGCGTCTGAGCTCCGCCTGCGCTTGCTCGAAGCGACGCGCCACTTTTTGCATCTGGGAAATAAAAATTTCAACGGGATAGTTTGCCCGCCAGCTATTCACATCGTCATACGGCAGCCCCACCATACTCGCCTTGTAGCCCGTAGGCTTCGCCCATAACAAATTCGAAGGACCTGCCTGCAATGGCGCCGAATAAACTACGCCGATATGGTATGGGAATTCGCTGAATCCCTGACTGTACTGCTGCCATGCTTTTGTCACCGCATCGCCGGCCGCGCCATACCGGCGGCTGGCGACTTTCTGCATGGCTTCCCTGCCCGTGATGGTTTTGCTATTGCCCATTTCGGCCACGACTTCCAGATTGGGCGACGGATAACCGCCCAGTGTCCAGCCCAGCATCAGGCCATCGACACGTGCATTTCGCAGGTTTTCGGCATGCCGCGCGACGTTCTCCATCGCCGGAATGTATGGCACGGCCGCAATCTCCCAGGTACAACCGGCCTGGATCTTCGCAATGGTTTTCAGACCATTTTTCCGGGCGATATCCCAATGCCTCGCTGCCCGTGGTCCCGGCCCTACGGACGAGATCGAATATTCGCCCACCTTGTTTTGCACCCCGCCCCTGTTGATTTCCAGGTCCCATTCACTGACGCTCATCAGCGCAGCACTTTTGGGTAATGCGGGAATGATTTCCTCTGCCCAGCCGTCTTTCCAGCCCCAATCCCAGGCGATTAGTCGGGGACCTTTTTCCACTTGGGCGGTGGCTACTCCCTGGCTGATACCGTTCAGATAGAGCTGGTTCAGCTCGGCGATTACAGCCGACGGCCCCCTTTTGGAACAACGCGGACATTCGGCGCCTTTTCCATGCGACCAGCAATGCGTATGGTTTTCCGAGGCGGTAATTGAAAAGAAACCAGCCAGCCCGGGTGCCCGCGAGGTGATCATCGCCATCGAGTCGATCAGATATTTCTGTACATCGGGATGACTGGTACACAACGCTGCCTGCTCGCCGATCTGTACGCCTTTCAGCTCAGGATGTTCCTGAAAGAACGCCAGGGGCATGAATCGTGGCTCATTGAGGTACAGATAGATCCCTATCCCGTGCTTTCCCGCCTTTTCAACCAGTTTTCCCAGATTTTCCAGCCGCTTTTCCCAATGGTCGCTTACCGACGGGTCCCATGGAAACGGGGTGAGCTTGGAGAGTACGATATGCAACCAGGTACCATCGATTCCCGAGGCCGACATCTGAGCCAGGTATCCATCGGGGTATGGGTCGATTTCGGACTGCAACAGCGGATCGCCGAAAAGAGCGAAGTACGCATAGCCGAACCGGGGCGAGAAGCCGGACGAGCTTTGCCGTTCTACTTTTTCCTGCGCTTTTGACAATTCCTTTACAAACTGGAAAAGCGGTTCGTCGTGCTGCGGAAACCCGGTCACGAACTCCTCCCGGATAACGGTGGAGAGCCATTTCACCTGCTTCTGCACCGCTTCCGAGGTTGCGCTGAACCTGATCGGCTCACATTCCGGCTTGATACTCCCGAGCTTGATGTAGAAAAAATCGTCTTCCTGCAATGTGAATGTCAGCTGCTCGTCGGTCCAGCCCAGCAGTTCAAGCATTTGTTCCCTGGGTAGCAGGTGCCAGTTTCGCCTGATCACCGTTAGATAACTCCGTTGCTGCTGATCCGGCGAAACCGCTTTTACCTCGGGCAGACCTATTGCGGCAGCCAGTTTGTATATATCCTCAGGCTTTGCTCCGGTTACTGCCGCAAGTCGGTCGACCGACACCAACCCCCAGTTTCGCCATAGAAACGCATGCACTCTGTCCGGAAAATGGGATAATGCAAGGGCCTGTTTTTCAATGGAGCGAAACGCAAAAGCCGAAGGCAGGGTAAGCAAACCAGCCGTAGCCACTGTGGCTGTTCTCAAAAATTCTTTTCGTGTGAAAGTCATTGATCCGATGAATTAACATTTCCGAGCTGTTCGGGAAGCTCAGATAATAATACTGAATTGGGGTTTAAACGGACTCTCCGGATCGCCGATCCCGACGCTCGTGCCGCCAATCGCTAATACGGCCAATCAGGCGCCTGCCACATCCCCTGATTGAGTATCTGGCAATTGGCGTTCTGCTCGCAAGTCGGTTCCGGCACAAACGACAGTCTTGCCTCCTGAATGTCTCTTCCACGGTTATAGTTGTACGGGGCGCCAAACAGTTTAAGAGCCGTTGTGTTGTTTACGACTCCAATCACCATTTCTCCGCTATACACGCCGCCGAGCATCTCGTAGTCGAAGCCGAGGGTAACGAGCAATTCGGCCGTTCGTGTTTCACCCACGGGCATATCGAAAGTGACGGGCCTTTTTGCAGGAGAAAGCGGCAGGGTGTTACCAGCCGACTGTACAACGCCCGGCTCATTAACGACATCGTCATAAACGGGAGGGTATCCCGGCACAATCGGAGCCATGCGGTAATAGACCAATTCGTAGCCGTCGATCGGCTGAGATGAAGCGGGCGCAATCCGTTTCACATGTACGCGCACCCGGTACTGCAAATAAACACTGGAATGCATCGAAAGCCAGAAGTAGGCCTGTGACGCATTGATAGGCAATGCAACCGTGGCGTCGCCAGGCCGAAAGGTGCTTACTACCTGATTGGTAGTACCGCGAAGGAATTCCAGTTTTACAATTTCAAATTCACACGGGAAGGCGCGGGCGCCCCCATCTACGCGCTCGCAATGGGTGACGGGATCGGGAATGTGGTGATCCTGGCAGGAAAAAGCCATAGCCGTTATAAATACGGCAGACATCGCTGCGATTTTAACAAGCGGACGAGTTTTCATTTTTTGCAGAGCAGTAAGGTTGACAGAAGTTACAAAACATAAGTAACTGTGAGTCAAATACTACCCATGTCTACAAATACGCTGCGATCCTCAGAAAAAAGACTACTGTTAATGTCGCAATTAAAGTCCGGTATCTCGCCGCGCCATGCAGCAGCTCATTTAATTAAGACTTAGGTCGTTTCTTTCATTACGATTTTGCTACAAAACAACCGAATGGCGGGCATAATAATTGTTAAGTAAGCGCCTTCACCAAACAATCATCAGCAATGAAGGCCTTAGTTTTTCATGGAAAGAAAGATGTCAGCGTGGATCAGCTGGAAGATCCGCGCATTGAAACCCCGCGTGACACCATTTTGCAGGTAACCTCCACAGCTATTTGTGGCTCGGACCTACACATTTATAATGGCTTGTTTCCCCAGCCCACTGATATGGTACTGGGCCACGAGTTCATGGGCATAGTCCAGGAAGTGGGTGCTGGTGTAAGCAACCTCAAAAAGGGCGACCGGGTGGTTGTGCCATTCCCCATTGCCTGCGGGCATTGTCATTTTTGCAGTATGGACTTACATACCCATTGTGAGCAATCTAATCCTGAGCACTATGGACCAGAAGGAGGGCTATTGAAAGGCAAGGGTGGCGGGCTTTTCGGATATACCGATTTATATGGCGGTTATAACGGAGGGCAGGCCGAATATGTGCGAGTGCCCTACTCAGACGTCGGGCCCAGGGTTGTGCCGGAAAACCTGACCGACGACCAGGCGTTGTTTTTGACCGACATATTCCCAACAGGGTGGGCAGCCATAGACTGGGCCCAATTGAAAGGCGGTGAAGTCGTCGTCGTGTTCGGATGCGGTCCGGTGGGCATCATGGCCATGAAAGCCGCATGGATACAGGGGGCAAGCAGGGTAATCGGCGTTGATATCCTGGATTACCGCCTGGAAATGGCCAAAAAGGCGGCCAATGTTGAGACCATCAATGCTTCCAAAACAGACGCTGTAGATCAGATCCGTCAGATGACCGGTGGCTATGGGGCAGACGTATGCGTGGATGCGGTGGGTATGGAGGCCGACCGCAGCCTGATCGAAAAAGCCCTCGGGGTTGTCAGGGCGGAAGTGGGCACGATGAAAACATTGGGATATTGCCTGGATGCCGTGCGCAGAGGAGGCGTGGTAACCGTAGTAGGCGTATACGGTACACCGTTTGACAATTTTCCGTTGCATCAATGGTTTGACAAGGGAATCCAAATCAAAGGCGGACAGGCTACAGTCCACAAGTACATCGATCACTTGCTATCGCTTGTGCAGCAAGAAAAGGTGGTTTTGCAGGATATTATTACCCATCAGGTACCGCTGGCAGAAGCCGCAAGGATGTATGAAATTTTCAATAACAAAGAAGAAGAGTGCGTCAAAGTCGTGCTCAAGCCATAGTTGAAGTTGCCGGGCAAAACGCCCTGGCAGCTTTGTTCCCCATTAGTCCTCTGGAACACTTTTTTGCAAGTGCGCCGAAATTTTCACATTCACAATCAATTTATTTATCAATCATGGAATCAAACAAAAATAAAAGTCATCAGGAAGGTGATGTTGCGAAGGCAATCGAAGAGCAAACTGCTAAATTACCATCCGACATATTTCTGTGGACGTCTGTTGCCTCAATGGGCGTATCGCTGGCGTTCAAAATAGCCGGGCACAAACATACCGCCTTGTTCATAGGGCAGTGGGCGGCGCCCCTGCTATTGTTGGGTATCTACAATAAAATTGTAAAGACCCAGGGACATGATTAGGTCGGCCAAAATACGCCCTGAAGCCAACTATCTAAGCCGGTTGAAAAGCCGGCTTAGATAAAATGTCCATCTGCCGGCATGGACGCGTCCGAGTTCTTCGAAACATTGCAGCTGGTCTCCCCCTGCGGTACAAAACGAAACACTTAAACCTTATACTTGAACTTCAAGATCAGCATCGCAATATTGAGGCAAACTGTAAAAGTATTTGTAGCGATAATCGGAATGTCATTTTTTTCTATCCCGTAGTAAACCCACAAAGCGTTCCCTGCCAACATCACAACAAACATCGCTGTTGACACCTGGGCGGCTTTTTTCTTCCTAATTGTGGTAATCAGCTGGGGTAGCACGGATGATGACGTGCATACCCCCGCCGCAAGTCCCACTATCTCAATCATTTCCATGTACCTATTGAGTTACCCCTTCGCGGTCTGTTTTTACCCTGCCCACCTCAGTCATGCTTTTTCCGGGTCGAGTCACTATTCAGATTGGATTGGTTGGACGGATAACCCAGCGAATCTTTCTGATTATCTTCTCCCAGGCCCATGTCTTTCCTGCTTTCCGAACCGCTGCTGTCATTAGGGGTCGTTTGGGATTTACTCCCCGCCTCATCGGTACTTTTTTCCTTGTTGTTTATCGTATCGCAGCCAGTAAGCGCGGCCGTGGACAAAAGAACCATCATGGAAATTATCTTGAATGCCTTCATCATTATGCCAGTGATTTGATTTCGCGCTGTCTTTAGAAAAGATCATACCAGTCGCAAGCAAATGACTCCTGCACTCCGCCAGTTAAGCGTGAAGTTCAAGCATCCATCTGTTTTTTACGGCTTGGAGAATAAATCCCTGTTTCCGTCCACCAGCGCGGCGCCGGAGGCATTCGGATTGGGTGTCCCTCCACCCGCCAGATTCTGATGATAACCATTCCAGCCCGGGTGCGCCTGCATGTAATCCCAGGCAGGGAAGTTGTTCTGTCCGCTGGATGCCACTCTTTTCAGCAACTGAAAAGCAAACATGCCCTGAACGCCGGAGAAATTGTTATTGATTTTCTGAGCAGCAGCATCCCAATCGGCTCCATACACATTGTTGAACCAGTCGGGATGGACCGCGAGCTTTGCGCGCCGTGGAGGATATGCATTCACCGGGATTCCGCTGGCCGGAGGGGAGTGGCCAGCGGATGGAATTGAGTCTTTGGGCGGCGGCCGGGCATATCAGGCAATATCGCAGATGGTAACACCCTGTTTCAGGGATGCAAGATCATCGTTGCGACTCGGCATAAACTCCTGACCAACGAAGCCTGTATAACCCGTTTCGGCAATGGCCTTCATGATAGCCGGATAATTGAGTTCCTGCGTTTCGTCGATTTCCCGTCTGCCCGGAACGCCGCCGGTGTGATAGTGCGCAATGTATCGGTGGTATTTCCGGATGGTGGCTATGACGTCGCCATCCATGATTTGCATATGGTAAATATCATAAAGCAGTTTGAATTTCTCAGAACCCACCATTTCACATAGCGCGGCGCCCCATTCGGTACGGTCACACATGTAATCCTTGTGGTCCACTTTGCTATTGAGCAGCTCCATTACCAGCGTAACGTTATGTTTTTCAGCGAGCGGCATCAATTTGCGCAATGCCGCGGCGCAGTTGATCATGCCGTCCGCGTCGCTCATACCCCTGCGGTTACCGGAAAAGCAAATGACCTGCTTGTAGCCCGCAGCCTGTACTTTTGGAATGAGGTCGGTAAAGCCTTTAATGAGCTCGTCATGGTTTTTAGGGTCATTAAAGCCCCTGTCCAGGCTCCTGGTGAGCCCTTCTCCCCACGGAAGCGCGCAGGTGAGGCCGTGTTGTTTCAAAATGGGCCATTCTTCCTGTCCGCAAAGTTCTATGGAAGTCAGTCCTATTTTCTTCGCTTCCACCGCCAGCGTTTCCAGGGGAATTTTGCCGTAGCACCAGCGGCAAACCGAGTGATTGATTTTTCCGTTGAGTTTCGGGCCAAGCGCTTTTTGAGAAGCTGCCATGACGTTGGTCATCGACAGCGGCAGGCCCAAAGCTCCTGCAACGACACTTTTTAATGCGGTACGCCTGTTGGTTGTACTTTTCATTTTACTGGTTACTGTTATGGTTAATCGGGTCATTTAATTGTGTCCATCCTTTCGCTCATTCTATCGCTACCTTGAATGTATAGGTCCCAAGCGTGATCAGGTATAGCCCCATTGGCAAATGAGAAGTTTCGTAACTGGGCTCTGAAAAATCGGCTTTGTCGTCGACGATTACTCCGGCCATATTCCGGACGACCAACCGCCTTTTGGCAGGAGGCACATCAAAGTGCAATTTTCCTTTGACCGGATTGGGATAAACGATCAGCTTGATTCCGGATTCATTTTTAAGATTGATGCTTTTCGAAAACGTATAGCGCTGATCAGCATCCAGCTGTTTCAACCGGTAGTAAGCATTCAGCAGAGGCTGTCTGTCAACAAACTGGTAGTCGCTCCTGGCAGACGAAGTACCTTTGCCTGCTACGAAACCGATTTTTTCGAACATCACGCCATTTACGCTTCTTTCAATATCAAACCCTTCATTGTTAACTTCCTCGGCCGTGCTCCAAAGCAATACATTCCCCTCGGATGATGCCTTTCCCGAAAAACTGATCAGGCTAACCGGTAGTGCATTTTCATTGGCCAGCAAAATGGCCGTCGTCGACAGTGCGGGGACGGTGATGGTCAGCGAATTCGAGTTCACGGCCGCCGTGCCTTCCTGCAAAGCATTTTGGGTATGCGACACAAACGTTTCGGTCGCCGGCAAGGAAGCCAATTGCAGGGTTTTGTAATTTCCATTGGCGACGGTGAAGTTACTCAGGTTGATCGTCACCGTGTGGGAAGCATTCATATCGCGGTTTACAAGCATGACGGTCAAAGAATCGGTACTTTCGCTCACCGAGGAATAGGCCGAAACCGTATTTTCGAGGGAAGAAGTACTCGCTACGCTGTACTTTTTGGCATTGCGACTGAACAGGTGCAGCGTTTCCCACATGCCCACAGACCAGTTCCATGGTGTAAACAACTCAACGCCATGGTTGGCGAATGTACCCAAATGCGAAGCGTAAATAACCGATTCCAGACTCGGGTTGCTGCCCGACATGGTTCCCCATTCGCTCACACCGGGTGTTATACCGTGATTAGGACCGAAATGCTCGGTCAGCCAGCCGTCGATACGCTTGAAAATATATTGCTTTGTAATGGAGGTATCCCATCCGCCATTGATCGTCCTGATGCCGTTCGAACCCGGGTAATCGTAGGTTTCGTCATAATAGATCCGGTGGCCCTGCAATGCGGCGGCATCATCCCCATTATACCAGGGGTAGTTGTGAATATCCAGCACATCCACCAGCTTCATGCCGGTTGCCTTATACTCATCGCCGAGGCGTTTGATGAAGTATTCGAGCCAGGGATAGTACCTGCCGTCGACCACGATACTTTCATTGGACCATCTGTACCATTGCCATTCGGAGGTGGTTACCGGGCCGCAAATTTTCACATCGGGGTCGATCGCTTTCGCCTTTTTCGCCAGTTCAATGAAGCGGTCCATAAATGCGGAGGCCGATATCAACGTCGGCATGGCCCAGTCGTGCGTTCCGTTCCAGATATCTACCTCGTTGTCCATACTCCAATAACGGAACCGGCTTTTGTCGAGCCCCAACCCATTGGTCCCAAACCAGTGGTCCAGGATCGCCACCGAAGAGTCTGCCGGCCAGGGCTTGCTGAACAGGTCGATGTTCCCATCCACCAGCGCCTGGGTCCCGCCGGCCGGGTTTACTTGCCCTCCGCCAGCCAGGTTCTGGCCGACGCCTTGCCAGTACTGGGATTGGTTGTAAGCCCAGTCATTGAAGTTGTTACTGCCATTGGATGCCACCCGGCCCAATAACTGAAAGGCAAACATACCTTGCATGTTGGAAAAGTTGTTATTGACCTTTTGGGCCAATGCATCCCAGTCGGCGGGGTACACATTGTTGTACCAGTCGGGATGGACCGCCAGCTTTGCGCGCCAGTTATAGGCAGATGCATTGTTGCCTCCGTTCATGCGCGCGAAGCGCAGCCCCGCATCTTTGTAGAATTGATCCGATTTGTCGAGGAAATCATTTTTTCCGTATATGTTCGGGGAGATCAGGCGTTTGTCCTGCGTTGCATTTACTGAAATAGTTACATTCTGGGCAAAAGCCGTCGCCGAAATGCTGCACATCAAAGCCCCGGCCAGGCACTTTTTTGCCAGGCAAAGTAGTGGGTTTTCCATTTTAAAATTACTTGCGGATGTAGTTGTAAATAGCCATTTCTGATTTGACCGGATCCCGGAAGCCGAGCTGCATCCTGTCCTCTTTGAGACTGATCACATAAGCCTTAGTATAAACCTGGTCCCTGCCCATATTTAGCGGCACAACATTTACGAACGACATCGTCTTTGTCTTAACATCAAAAAAGTAGCTGCCCGAGAACGTCCCGTTTTTGCTTATCCCTTTCTGGCTCACCCTCACCACGGGCTCCGCTGTTTCGCTCTTTAAGCCCAGCGTCATGGTACCGTAATCCTGCGCCGCGCCCATCCAGCTTTCATAATTCGGATCGTACAGCCAGCAATCTCCTCCTGTCTTGCTGCATTGATTATCCCAGCCATAATCCACGCCCGAGAAGTACAACGGACCTTTGAATTTGGTTGAAACACCTTTCGCATCCAGATCAAGTACCCAGGTTTTTTCCTTACCAATTCCGCCGGTGAGCAGTTTGAACACGGGGTCTTTGTAATATTCCAGAATAGCGGGGTCGAAAATCCGGATGGAATATTCAGTTGTGTCGATTGCCGTGCCATAAGTGATTTTGTTCGCCAGCAAAGGATCGGCTCCCGTAAAACTGCCAGGGACTTTCACGATCACACTCGAATCGGTGTAGATAACTCCGGCCAAACTGGCGTCCACACCCTGAAATGCTATTTTCGTCGCTTTTTTGAGATTATATCCAACGATGTTGATCGTTTGACCCGGAACAATGGTATTGACGACCGTATCCTTCGGCGCGGCGGCGTAGTTTCTCACGTGCGAGATCATCGGCGCACCGGTGATGTTGATGGTAAAAGAAGCCGAGCCGCTGCTGTTTACCACGGTAACGATGTTGACCTTATCCCTGGCCACAGAATCGAACGGAATCGAGGGCACCTGCACGACAATGCTGCCGTCAGTCGCCAGCGTCTGGTTGATCGTCGCCGGAATGCTGCCGAAATAGACCTGCGAAACATCTCCCAGGTTTTGTCCAAGCACGACCACCCATTGCGCGGCCTGCAATGTTTGAACCACGGTATCAGCCGGAGATGCTGCATAATTGCGTATTTCAGTGATAACAGGCGGAGACAGCTCATCCTTTTCACAGGCAGACAGCAGCAGCGAGACCGTCGCCATGCAGTAGAACAGCGCCAAACATATTTTCTTATATAAAGTCTTTTTCATTTTCTCTGGTTTTTAAAACGAGTAAGGCACCGGAGTTTCCAGCAGTTTGGGATTAGCCGTTACTTCCGGCGAAGGGATCGGGAATTTGAATGTGGTCGTATTGGCCGGCGTAATGGCTGCCAGCGCGTCACCTTTTGTCACAACACCCTTGTCATCATAGGTAAACAGGATCCGCTCCTGTTCGTTGAGCTTTTTGATGGCCTTGGGTTCGTTGTAATAGGAAAGCCTGACCAGGTCTTCCCAAAAATGCCCTTCTGCCGCTAATTCGACTCTTCGTTCTCTGAACAAGGTTTCCGCGTCAAGGGATGTTACCGGGGCAAGTCCTGCTCTTGTGCGCACTTTGTTGAAATAAAGCAGCGCGTCGGCATTGGTCGTCGAGGTATTGTTGCCCATCACGGCTTCCGCATAGATTAGGTACACCTCCGCGAGCCTTAGCAATGCATTGTGCTCGGTAGACGACGTCAATGACATCGTCGGGGCGCTGTTATCTACCCTCGTACCGATGATGTGCTTCTTCAAACCGGTGTTGCCGTTAAATTTATAACCTCCTCCCGCCGCATTCAGCTCAGGATAGTAGTCGCCTTTGAGCATAAAAGTGGCCTTCCGTCTCAGTGAGTCGCCTCCCTGGTATTGCTTGTACAAATCGTAAGTGGGCGATATCGAAAACCAACCGGCCTGCCCCGCGGCTGAAATCTCAGCTCCTCCCGGTGAATAGATTTGGAGCATGTTTCCTTCCAGCCACCCGGCACCCGCAGCCCATTGCAAAGCAAATAAGGATTCCTGGTTATCGTTAAACTGCGTTTTGAAAAGGTCCGCATAGTTGGGCAGCAGCGATAGGCCGCTTAGCTTGCAGACATTGCCCGCATGCAATTTGGCACTATCCAGCAGCGCCTGGTTGCGCGGGCCGTTACCCTTTGCATCCAGCCCCGCCCAGGTCAGGTACACTTTGGCCAACATGCCTTGTGCCGACCAGGTCGATACCCTTCCGGCATCTTTCACCGGGAGATGTTTCGCAGCAAAGAGCAGGTCGTTCGCCGCAAACCGGTAAACATCCTCAACATTATTGCGGTACACCAATGGAGAATTGATCAGCTTGGTATTGTCTTCTATAATGGGGACGTCCCTCCATTGCAGGGCCAGGTTATAGTAGGCATATGCGCGTAAAAACTTCGCTTCGGCAATAGCCGCGTTCCGGTCTTTTTCGGGAATGGAAGCAGGCGCTTTTTCCTGGATGGCTTTGATGGTAACATTGCAATGCGCGATGATCTTGTACATCGATTTCCAGCTCGCGATCATGATTTCGTTGCTTCCACTGACAGAAAAAGTGTGCAGCTGCACCGCATCCCCCCAATAATTGACGGCCATGTTACCGCTCAAAACTTCGCCGATCGGCAGGTAGCAGGTATAGTTCCACTCCGCCCACGGCTTGCCGCCATACAAGGCGGCCGTCGCCAGCCGGAGGTCACTGGTAGTCTGATAAAAGTTATCGGCACTGATCTGCGACAAAGGCGGGCGGTCCAGAAAGCTATCGCTGCATCCGGCCATGCACGCGCTGGCGAAAAGCAACGCTGCCGCCAGTTTATTCTTTATTTTCATTGCTTAATATTTTAAGATTCAAATCATTAAGAAGAATAGGCGCAGGAGACGCTATTTGGTCAGCTGCAAACTTGCGCCTACGGTGAACACACGCGGCTGCGGATAGAAACCGCTGTCATATCCTGCATTCAATGGGTTCCAGGAACCAATCTCAGGGTCCATTCCCTTGTATTTGGTGATCAGGAACGCGTTCGACACATTGACATACACCCGCAGTGAGTGAATATGCGCCTTTTCCAACAGGTTTTCAGGAAGCGTGTAGCCCAGCGAAATGGTCTTAAACCGGATAAACGACCCGTCCTCGACGTATTTATCGGAAGCCCTGTTGTTGCCGTTCGTATTGTCATTTCGGATGCCGGGAATGTCCGTATCCGGGTTAGTCACGTAAACATTGTTGATGTCGGTCGCAGGTTTGGTGGGATCGATCAACGCGAGTTTGGCGTAATTGTCCAGCGCTTTGAGGTAGCCGAAACTGGTTCCGGGATATTCGCCGGTCATGCGCATTTGGTTAAACACCTTGTTGCCGTAGTTACCGGTCAGGAAGATGTTCAGGTCAAACTTTTTATAGGAGAACGAGTTGTTAAGTCCGAATTGCAGTTTCGGGATCGGCGACCCGAGGTAGGTTTGGTCCCGCTCGTCGATCACCCCATCGCCATTAATGTCCTTGAATTTAAGGTCGCCATACCAGATACTACCTCCGGCCGAGCCGACGGGCAGGGGAGCTCCATTCTTGGTAGGCAATGCGTGCGTCTCGAAATCCTCCTTTTTAGCAAAAACGCCGTCTATCTTGTACCCGTAGAACTCACCGATCGAGTTGCCGACGATGGTCTGGCTATACGGCCATCCCACGAGCGACGCACCATCGGTATTCAGTTTCAGCACTTTATTAACATTACGCGATACGGTCAGGTCGGTCTTCCAGGTAAGTGCCTTTCCCTGAATGTTGGTAGAACTGATTTTGAAATCGAATCCCTTGTTGCTGATCGTACCGACGTTCACGTACGGCGCATCGAGCGCTCCGGGCGACCAGCCCACAGCGGTTCCCGAATAGAAGGGCAATGGAATTTGCATTAACAAACCGTCGGTTTTCCGGTTGTATAAATCGACGGAGAAGTTGAGCCGCCAGGATAGCAATGCAGCGTCGAGACCGACGTTGGCATATTTGGTTTTTTCCCATTCCACATATGGGTTTCCGATGTTCTCGGTGAGCTGCGATATTCCCGACAAACCGGTGGCCACTGTCGCTAACGTGGATGTATATGCGAAGTCCCTTACGTTCTGGTTGTTGGTCAAACCATAACCTACCCGAAGCTTCAACTCATTGATGTCTTTGAGATTTTTCAGAAAACCCTCATTCTGTATTTTCCAGGCCAATGCGCCCGAATAGGTGGTTACCCAGCGGTTTCCGGCAGCAAATCGGGAAGAGCCATCGGCACGGACGTTACCGGTAATCAGGTATTTATCAAACAACCCGATATTCAACCGGCCGAAGTATGATTCCTGCGCATTCTGCGTTTTCGAACCGGAATTGGTTGCCGAAGTAGGGTCACCGCTGTTGATTACCTGCACATTGTTGGACGGAAAGTTATTACGGCCCGCGCCCACGTTTTCGCCTTTGCTCAACTGCGCCTCGTGGCCGACCATTACATTGGTATTATACCGGTCGTCGAACGTATGCGCGTAAGTGAGGTAGTTTCTGATGGTTGTATAAACACTCTGGCTGTAATTGTAGGAAGCGCTGTTGCTGTTGTTCTTCACCAGCCCCATGGTGTAGCTTGGGTTGAATTTGTCCTCGGTCGCCATCGAGAAGCTTCCCGTAACCTCGTTGCGCAGCGTAAGCGATTTACTGAAAGCGATCTCCGCGTAGGCATTTCCAAACAGCTGGTTCCGGTTTACCTGATCTTTGTTGATACTCGCCACAGCATAAGGATTCACGGTGCTGTTCACCCAACCGTTAGGGTTATACGCACCGCCCCAGCTGCCGTCGGCATTGGTGACGGGAATGTCGGGCGTTTGGCTGAGTGCTGAGTTGATGACGTTCGAACTGGTCGAATTGACGTTCTCCTTGATATTGGCCAGTTGCAGGCTCGTACCGATTTTCAGCCAGTTCGTTGTCTTGTTGTCCAAGTTCAACCTAACGGATATTCTTCTGAAATCGGACCCCAGGGCGATACCATCCTGCTTGAAATACGAGCCCGAGAGCAGGTATTGTGTTTTGACATCGCCTCCGTTGACGGTAATGGTATGGTTGGTCATCGGCGCGTTCCGGAACAGCTCCTTTTGCCAGTCGGTACCTTTACCCAGGTATTGCGGATTGGCAAATTCGGGCCGGGTATCAAATCCCCAGCCCAAACCGGAATTGCGTTCGTTGATGAAGGTGGCGTACTCCCGCAAATTCATCGTAGGAATGCGCCGCGGCAATTGTTGAAAGCCTGTATAAACATCGTAGGAAATGCGCGGAGGCGCTACTACCCCCCGTTTTGTCGTGATGATCACCACCCCATTCGTCGCTTGTGAACCATAGATTGCCGTAGCCGACGCGTCTTTCAGCACGTCCACCGACTCGATTTCCGAAGGGTTGATCGCCGCCAGCGGGTTGGTACCTGCGCCCATGGAAGCGGTAGAACCTATAATTACGCCGTCAATCACATACAACGGGCCTCCGGATCCGAACGACGATATTCCCCTGATCTGCACCGAAACGCCTCCGCCGGGCTGGCCGGATGTTTGCTGTACGACCATACCTGCCACTTTTCCCTGCAATGCCTGGTCAAAGGTTACGGGGTTCGTTTTACGGATTTCGGCGCCGGTAACAGAGGATATAGAACCGGTAACGTCTTTTCGTTTGGATTCACCATAGCCGATCACCACAACTTCCGAAAGTGTGGCAATATCGGGCTGGATGGTAATGTCGAAATGGGTCTTGTTTCCCACGGGAATTTGCTCGGACAGGTACCCTATGAAAGAAATTTTGAGAACGTCCTCCGGCATTGCCTGGATGGCAAACTTCCCGTCGGTATCCGTCGATACGCCCATCGTTGTCCCTTTCAGCAGCACGGTTACACCCGGCATCGGGCTGCCGGATTCACTTTTTATAATTCCCGACACCTGCCTTCGCTGCGCCTGGGCTACTACACACGAGAACAAAATAAGCGCAGTAACACATAAGCATCTGTAAATTTTCCCCATCATTCGATTAGCCTTAAGGAGTTACACCATATGATTTACAAATAGACACCTACCGGCACAGTCCGAAGCGCCCGGGCACGCTACGCACAACTGTAACAATAGGATGAATTATTTGCATCAAAGGTAGAATACCGCGTAAGTACTAAAGGGTATCGATTAGTCCGAATAAAGGGTACAAAAAGTCCAGAATGCTATTAAAAGACCAAAAAACAGGGAAATAATTCAAATTACCGGACTAATTGCTGCCTGGCTCCCGTTTGCCGCCTGAATACTCGGAAGGCAATACATGATACACCTCCTTAAAATAACGGGCAAAATATTTGGGATTGTTGAACCCGACCTGGTAGGCGATTTCGGAAATGGAAAGCTGGCTTTTTTCCAGCAGCTGGGCAGCGTGTTGCAACCTGATCTCCCGGATTACTTCAAGCGGGGATTTGCCGGTAACCGTTTGCACTCTTTTAAACAATTGCGAACGGCTCACGCCCAGCTCACGCGCAAGGTCGACCACCGTAAACTCCGGATTGGAAATATGGCGCTCGATTGCCTGGATCATTTCGTGAAGAAATTGCTGGTCCAGCGGCGTTACCTTGATTTCGCTTGCCTTAATACCATTGCGGGTTACAAAAAGGCTGCGGAGTTTTTCCCGCGACGAAATCAGGTTCCGGATTCTTGATTCCAGCACCTGAAAATTGAATGGCTTGGCGATATAGTCATCCGCACCAGCCTGGAATCCTTCGAGGAATTGCTCGTCGTCCGACCGGGCGGTGAGCAAAATTACCGGGGTCTGCGAGGCCTGTTCGTCGGCTTTGACCATTCTGCAAAGGTCCAGTCCATTCAGGTCGGGCATCATAATATCCGAAACAATCAGGGCTGGACGGTGTTCCAGTACTTTATCCCAACCCTCCCGGCCGGTCGAAGCCTCGATGACGGAATAAAATTGCTTTAAATTGTCTTTGAGATAAAAACGAAAATCTTCGTTGTCTTCCACGATCAGGATGCGCGGCTTTCCTTCCGCATCCTGTGTTTCCGGGTCTTTTTCGGCGCGCACTGCGGCCTGGCCCGATGTGTCGGTCAACCCGGCTGCGATTACTTCGGTATGCCTCTTCAAAGGCAGTTTCACCACAAAGCAACTCCCCTCTCCCACTTCGCTCTCCACCCCCACAGACCCACCGTGGATGCGGACGAATTCCCTGGTAATGGCCAGCCCGATACCGCTTCCCTGATTGATGATCGAATTGGGCAGGTCGCTCTGAAAGTACCGCTCAAAAATCAGGTCATGTTTTTCGGGCGGTATTCCGATGCCGGTGTCTTTCACTTTGATCTCCACGAAATAGTCACCATCCGCATCCCGGACATCGACGGCCACCGATACCTGGCCGGGGCCCAAAGTAAATTTAATGGCATTCGACAGCAGGTTGAACAGGATCTTTTCGAGCTTGTCATGATCGAACGACGTTTCCAGTCCGGAGACATTGGAAGAAAACAGGAGCCGGATATCCTTTTTCTCCGAGAGATCGGAGAACGAATAGACGGTGTTCTTGACGAACCTGATTATATCTCCCTCCGTAGGATGAAACCGTATTTCATTCACTTCCAGCTTTCTGAAATCCAGCAGCTGGTTGACCATGTTCAGCAGTCGCCGTGCATTTCGCTGGATGAGGTCCAGCTGTTTGCGGTCCTGACTGTCCACAGCCCTTTCGGTGAGCTTTTCGGCAGGCGCAAGTATCAGCGAAAGCGGGGTACGCAGCTCGTGACTGACATTGGTAAAGAACTTTGTCTTCAACATATCGAGCTCCTGCGAGCGCCTTGCCTCCTCGCGCGTCTGCACGATCGCAAATTTCATGCGTTCCCTTTCCTGTATGAGCTTCAATGCCGCGAGCAGCAATAAAGCTATCGCTATCACATACAAGACATAGGCAACCGGCGACCGCCAGAATGGGGGCAGCACTTTGATATTGAGCGATATTCCCTGCTGATTCCACAGTCCATCGTTGTTGGATGCGATTACACGAAAAACGTAGTCGCCGGCATCGAGGTTAGTGAAGGTAACTTTCCTGTTGCTGGCGTCCGTAACGAGCCAATTATCATTAAAGCCTTCCATTTTATACTTGTATTGGCTCCCACCCGGCTGAATGAAATTTAGCGCAGCAAATTCTATGGAGAAAACATTGTCGCTTGCCTGTAATACAACAGAAGGATTTGTCGTGACCGACGAAGACAGCACGGGCTTTCCCCCAGGCCGTGCCCCGGGGCGCACACTACGGTTGAATAGCTGAAAATCGGTAAATGCCAGCCGCGGAACCATTTTATTTTCTCCCAAATCGCCCGGTCTGAAAATATTGAACCCGTTGGCTCCACCGAAAATCAGCTCTCCGGCGCGCGTCCTGAGTGCAGCGTCTTCGGTAAATTGCCTTCCTTGCAGCCCATCCATTTCCGAATAGTTCCGGAAGCTTACCTGCAAACGCCCCTTGCCCGGAGAAATCGTCGCGCATGACAGGCCATTGGGCGTGCCCAGCCAGAGCCGGCCATCTTCGTCCTCGGCCATCGACAGGATCGCATTATGCGGGAGCCCATGCTTTTCGCCGTAGTTCACGAACGTATCAGCCCCCGGCACCCACATACTGAGCCCTCCCCGGGAGCCGATCCAAATCCGCCCTTGGGCATCTTCCAGGATGCCGAAGATGTCGTTACTGGCAATGGAAGCCGGATCCCCCTTTTTTGTTTCAAAATGCACCAATGCACCCGACGTCTTTTTCAATACATCGATCCCCGTCGAAGTCCCGAACCACATATTTCCTTTGGAATCCTCGAAAATGGTGGGAACGTAGGTGGAATAAAGCGCACGTTGGTCGGGATGCCGGTAGCGGGTGAAGTTTTTGCTTTCCTGGTCATACAGGCACAGTCCGCCGTCGAGGGTGCCGATCCAAAGTCGCCGCTGTGAGTCTTCGAATATCTCCCATACGCTCCTACCCGGAAGGCTTTGGGGCTTGGCAGGATCATGCTGATACCGGATAAATTGGCGCCCGTCGAAGCTGTTTAACCCGCCCAGAAAAGTGCCTATCCACAATTGGTTTTTATGATCCAGGCACAAACTGACGACCACATCGCTGCTCAATGAACGCGGATTGCCCGGATCATGGCGGTAAGTGGTGAATTTCCCCGTGTTTCTTTCGAAATAGATCAACCCTCCTCCATTGGCTCCCAGCCAGAGATTCCCTTTGCGGTCCTCGACAAACGCATTGATATCTTCAAAAGGCAGGCCGTAAGGCTTCGTTCGCCGGTTAACCAGCGGAAACACGCGGATATTCTCATGAAAGTAATCGAGTCCGGCCTTGTAGGTCCCTACCCAGATCAGCCCGTCGGGATCTTTGAGCATAGCGGTGATCGCATTATGGCTTAGCCCATTCGCATTCTCCGAGGCATACCGCATATTGGTTACCGATCGTGTCCTCTTGTCCAGCACGTCGATGCCGTTTTGGCCATTGGCGATCCAGATATTGCCCCTGTCGTCCTCTACCACACCGGTAATCAAATCAGAACTGAGACGGGGACTTCCGAAGGTCTTGCCCAGATAGTTTACCTTTCCCAGCCGCTTGTCGAGATATGCTATACCCAAATCGAAGTTAGTGGGAAACGCCCAAACGTCGCCGTCCCGGTCCGCGGTCAGGAGGCATTGCAGCTTGTCATTTTTGCCCCGCCTGCGATCGAAAAAGAAATTATGCCTTTGAATAACCCGAGCAGCCTGCTTTTCGAGGACTATATTTTCGACCATTCCATTCGAATGTGCCAGCCAGTAGGTGCCATCGCTTCCCTGCGCCATGGACGTGACATCGTTGCTGGCAATGGAAGTAGTGTCACTGCCCGAATGCTTGACAGAAAAAGCCTTTTTACTTTTTTCGTTATAGCAAATAAGTCCGTCGTCCTCGATGAGAAACCAGTAATTACCCCTGCTATCGGGCACGACCACTCTCAGCTTAGCCGGTTTATGGATCGAATAAGGCTGAAATCCTTGCAGGGGCCGCGAAAAAGTCTCCTTTGCCGGGTCGTAGACGCAGGGCCCGAGGCTGGTGATGACACCCATTTTGCCTGACGGCATTTCAAATAATGCAGCGATGTCGTCGTCAAACAGGGATGCAGGATCCGACGCATCATTCCGAAAAACCTTGATCGCGTACCCGTCAAACCGGTTGAGGCCTGATTCCGTGCCAATCCACAGGAAACCGCTTTTGTCACGGTAAATAGCCTTGACATGAGCGTGGGAAAGGCCCTGACGGGCATCGACATGAACAAACCGGCGCTGCTGCCCGAATAATTGAAATGAGGCATGAATAAGGAGAAGCGCCATCACCAACACGCTGATCTTCCACGGACGTTGTCTTTTCACCACCAAAATTCAGATTAAGGTTTGTCATTCAAATCCCTAAGGCGGTTCCGCGTATTTCAGCTTGTTCAATACCTGGATAAACGAAATTGGCCAAAGTGAATCCTTCGGCCAAAGTTAACTACCACATCTAAAAGAACCCAATGCAATGATCGGGTTCCCAGGTTATCTTGTGCGCAGAGCGCGTGTATTGATGTTATTTAAAAAGCAGTTGGGCGAATCCAAACAGGTCGTGCCTCCATACCGGCCACGTGTGCCCGCCGGGATATTCGCTGTATTGGTATTTAATGCCGAGCTCGTCATATTTGGCAAGCATAATCTTGCAGTTCTTGAAGGCAATGTCCTCAGGGCCGCCCATCGAGATCCAGAAGTTTTTCAGGTTGCTGTTGATGGAGGCCGCATTGTTTTTGGCAAATTCGTAATGCGGGCCCGACAATGCATTATTATTCCCGAACCAACCCGAGCTGAACACGCCAAGCGACGAAAACATGTCCGAGTTCTTCACGCCTGCATACAGTGTCTGGATCCCTCCCATCGAAAGGCCGGCCAGGGCCCGGTTTGCCGCATTGGCTTCCACCCGGTAGGTACTTTCCACAAAAGGTATCGCGCCCGATTTCAATTCATTTTCGAATGCTTTCAGAAAACCGTCACCGGCTGTGCCAAGGCTACCCGGACCGAGCGGGATCCCTGAATTTCCGTCCATCATCACGATCAGCATCGGTTTGGCTTTACCCTCCGCGATCAGGTTGTCCAGAATCAGGTTCGTTTTGCCCTGGGTAGCCCAACCCCGCTGGTCTTCACCGCCGCCATGCAACAGATACAGCACGGGATACTTTTGGGTCGAAGCGTCATAGCCCGGAGGCGTGTATACGTACATTTCCCGCCAGGAATTGCTGGCCTTCGACAGGTAGCGCTGGATCTGTACGTTGCCGTGAGGCACCTCCTTCAAGGCATAGTAACCGCCCTTCCGGAAAGGGATTTCGATGCCGCTGGCCATTCTGCCCATTCCGTAAAAGGTCTCGCTGGCGGGGTCGGCCAGTGCCACGCCGTCAATGAGCAGCGAATAGTAATGGAACCCCTCTCCGATTGAATCCGTAGTTACCGACCAAACGCCGGCGGTATCTTTCAGCATATCGTATTTTTTGCCCAAATCCACCTGCACTTTCTGGGCATTGGGTGCTTTCGTGCGGAATACCACCCGGTTGTCGGGCAGGATCTGGGGATATTTCGCAGACCGGACGTTTGTCGATGCCGGCGTGCCGAGGATAGTGTACTTCGAGAGCGATTGAACATCGACGGGTTTAAACAAAAACTGCGAAAACATGTACAAGCCGTTTTTCCAAACCTTGAAATCGTGAACACCAGGCTCGACGTAATATACATGGGGAACGTCGTGCTCGAAGAGGTAATCGTGCGTGCGCTTGCTGAAAGTGATCAGGCGGTCGTCATCGCCGCACGAAAGCCAGAGCAATTTCAGTTTGCTTATGGCATTCTGAGGATCAGGTATCAGTTCTTCCGGTTTTTTGGTGTTAGGCGCGGACGAAAACCCTCCCACCCAGGCGAATTTGTCCAGATTCCCCAAGCCGAAATTGAGCGACTGCCCGCCGCCCATCGACAGGCCGGCAATCGCACGGTTTTCCCTGTCGGAAAGCACCGGGTACTTCTTCTCGATGAACGGGATGAGGTCGGTGAGCAAATCCTGCTCGAATGTTGAGAAAGCGGCGACCTTGTCCGGTGCCATAATGTTTCCGGTCGCCCGGTCGTCTTTCATGGCCCGACCGTTAGGCATGACCACGATCATCGGCTCGATCTTCTTTTCTGCATACAGGTTGTCCAGGATCACCTGCGGGTTACCGCCTTTCAGCCATTCCTTTTCGTCACCGCCAATGCCATGCAGCAGGTATAGCACAGGATATTTTTTCTTCTTCGAAAACCCGGGCGGCGTGTAAACGAGCGCTTTCCGGCTATTGCCTACCGTCCTGGATTGGTATTGAAGCGTATCTATTTTTCCTGCCGTCACACCCTCCCGCACCGAATCGTACCCCGTGGGCATTTCCATCGGTTTGTTTTGTGCGAGAGAGGCGGTAGCCAGCATAAGCAACCCCGCGAGTAGCGGTAAAGGTTTTAGCATAGTCATAAATGTTGTAACCGTTTTTTATTTATATTGAATACCAACTATTTAAGTACTCCAAAAATGGAGTCACTGAAAGTTTTCGTGTATTATTTGTCAAATTGACAATATATTTCCCACACATACTACTTCTATATCGGCATTGCCAACTCATCATTTTTCCAACATTATATTTCATTTATTGACGAGCAAATGTAGATAACCCTGGGCGTTTGTCATGAGCATATTTGTTAAAAGTAATGCCACAAATGTTCAACGGGGGCCAATGCGATGAAAAATAAACAACAAAACCGGACCATATTATGTCAGCGTCCTTGAAATTTTTAATGATCATTTTAACCGGCTTTCTGTTTGCGCTGTCCCTGCGTTGCATGGCCGGCGGAAGCGATTTGCAACTGAACTTTACCGCGATCACATCCCTGGACGGGCTCTCGTCCAACACCGTTCATACGATTTTGAAGGATCATTATGGCTTGCTGTGGTTTGGTACCGACGACGGCCTGAATAAATACGACGGAACGGATTTCACCATTTACAGGCACGACAGGTCAAACCCGTCGAGCCTGGCCTCCAACGATATCTCATCGCTCCACGAAGACAAAGCGGGCCGGATGTGGGTTGGCACGATTCAGGGTTCCCTGCATTTGTACGACCGGAAGAAGGATGCTTTTGTACGGGTGATCGGCAGCGAAAGCGTCACGGCGATTACGAGCGATCACACAGGCCAGTTATGGGTGGCTACCACCACTGGACTCATCCTGGTCGACCCGGCAACATTCAAGGCGACACGGCTGAGCCAGCGCCCCGGCGTTCCCGATCAGCTCCGAAACGGATTGGTACAGAGCTTCTTCGAAGATCAGCAAGGGCATATGTGGGTGGGGACCGAGACCGGCCTGTTTCGGTACGACTTCAAAACCAGCCGCTTCGCACGGGTCGACTATGGCGAGAACGCTGTCGCCGCCAATGCCAATCAGGTAAAGACAATCAATGGAGACCAAATGGGCTACATCTGGGCAGGCACATTTAACGGTTTATACCAATTTTCGCCTGACGGAACCTTGCTCCGGAGCTTTAAATACCAGGCCAATGACGAGCATTCGATCAGCAGCGACATGATCTACGCGGTGGCACCGGAAAACCGCCAGACGCTCTGGATATGCACGGATAGCGGCCTGAACCTGATGGACACCCAAACCGGCAAAGTAACCCGCTATGCGCCGGACGCCCGGGCATCTTTCAGCCTGACAAACAAGTCGATACGGAGCATTCTCATCGACAAACAGGGCATTTTCTGGCTCGGTACTTACAAGGGAGGCGTCAACAAGTTTGATAAAAACCTGACCACCTTCGCCCTGAAACGCTCAAACCCTTATGATCCGCATGGGCTGAGCACCTCATTTGTAACCTCTTTTGCTGAGAAAACAAACGGCGATCTTTTCGTGGGAACCGACGGCGGCGGCTTGAACCTTTACCACCGGAAGACAAACCTGTTTACCAAAATTCCGGTCTTGCCCAAAAATAAGCCTGGATGCTCGGGTTTGGCGATTATGTCGCTGGAACTGTCCGGTGACAAGCTGTGGATCGGCAGCTTCCAGGACGGGCTTTTCGCATTTGACATCCACACGGGACAATACCGGCAATACACGCAAGGCCCGAGTCCCTCATCGCTGAACAACGACGACATTTTCTCGTTGATGACCGACAAGCAGGGCAAACTTTGGGTAGGGACCAATGGCGGCGGCATCAATGTATTCGACCCTGAAACGCAGCAATTTGAACGCTATTTCGATGCCGGCATCCCAATCGCGAAAAGAATGATTCCGCTGAATGGCTACATCCGGGATATTCTGCAAGACAAAAACGGCCAGATCTGGATCGCGTCGCACGGGACCGGCTTGGCCATATTTGATCCGGTTCAGAAAAAGTCCGTCCAGTACGACAAGCTGAACAGCACGCTGCCGGGAAACAATGTTCTTTCCCTTCTTCAGGATAGCAAGGGGGCCGTCTGGGTCGGGACCGGTGGCGAAGGCTTGGCCCGGTTCGACGCCGCAACACGCAGCTTCACGGTTTACGATCAAAAAGCGGGACTTGCCAGCGGGGTGATCAATAAAATCCTCGAAGACACCCAGGGTCGTATCTGGGTGAGTACCGACCGGGGAGTCAGCTATCTCGACCAAACCACCAAAAAGTTTACCAACTACTCGCCGCACAATGGCTTGCAGAACAACACTTTTATCCTCGGCGCCGGCATCAGAACACAGGATAACCTGCTGTTTTTCGGCGGCATTCAGGGCTTCAATTACCTGGATACACGCACGCTCAGACAGAACAGTAACCCGATGCCCGTCATTTTGAAAGAACTCAGAGTGGGCAACAAATCCATCACGCCCGCCGATTCCACGACGCTCAGCGAGCATATTTCAGTCGCGAAATCCATACATTTGGCTTATAAGCAAAACTTCACGCTATCCTACGCGGCGCTCAATTATTCCGATCCTTCGCAGACCGTGTACCGCTACCGGCTGGATGGTTTCGACAGCGAATGGCAAGATGCAGGCACGTCTCAAACCGCCGGCTATACAAACCTGTCACCAGGCACCTACCGGTTTGAAGTACAAGCCAAAAATCACAACGGGAGCTGGAACAGCCGGGGGGCCGCCGTTGAAATCGTGGTGGAGCCCCCCTTCTACATGACCATTTATGCTTACGTTTTCTACGTGCTGAGTTTTATCGGGTTGATGTATCTGATCAGACGCAGGGGCATTCAAAAGCTTGAAAACAAATTCAGGCAGGAACAGTTTGAGAGGGAAATCGAGCGGAAGAGGGAACTCGATGAAATGAAAATCAAGTTTCTGACCAATCTCAGCCACGAGTTCAGAACCCCTATTTCCCTGATACTGGCGCCGCTGGACCAGCTCCTCAACCGGGCGGCGCTGGCCGAGAACACACCGCATTTGCAGGGTATCAAGCGCAATGCCCGACGGCTGCTGAACCTGGTCGACCAATTGCTTGATTTCAAGAATCTTCAGGAACACGAATCGAAACTCGAAGCTACGCAGGGCGAGATCGTCTCCTTTATTCAGGAAACTTCGGAATCATTCCGGTACTTATCCCAAACAAAGGGCATCGACTATGTCTTCGAAAGCCAGGTGAGCAGCCTGCATATGGATTTCGACGCTAACAAAATCGAACGCATTATCTTGAATCTGCTATCCAATGCATTTAAATATACCCGGAGGGGCGGAAAAGTAACGCTATCCCTCTCGCAGGCAGAAGACTCGGGACAATGGCTGTACATTAAAGTGTCGGATACCGGTGTGGGTATCCCCGCTGAGAAGCACGGAAAGATCTTTGATCGCTTTTTTCAGCATGATTCCGCGGTCTCGATTCTTAATCAGGGAAGCGGGATTGGCCTTTCGATCGTCAGGGAATTTGTCCAAATGCACCATGGGTCCATTCACGTGGATAGCACTCCCGGAAAAGGAAGCACCTTTACGGTAATGCTGCCTTGCGGTATTTCTGCGGCCGATGTGGGAACGCCACCCGCAATTACCGTAATTTCTGATGATTACCGACCGCAGGACGCCCCGGCTTCCAAAACACCAGCTATGGCTCTGCACCCCGCTGACGCACCTGCCGAAATTCTGATCATAGAAGATAACGACGAATTCCGGCATTATCTCAAAAGCAGTCTGGAATGCCATTACAGGGTCATCGAAGCCTCGACCGGATCGGAAGGATGGCAGAAGGCCCTCGCCCAGCATCCGCAGATCATCATCAGCGACATTGCCATGCCCGAAATGGATGGTAACGAACTGGCCCGGAAGATCAAATCTGATAAGCGCACGGCACATATTCCGATCATCCTGTTAACGGCTTCAACCGGCGAGGAACACGAACTGAACGGGTTGAACTCCGGTGCGAACGACTACCTGACCAAGCCTTTCAACTTCGATATTTTAAATGCCAAGATCAACAATCTGCTGCTGCTCAACCGGCTCCTCAAAAATGCCTATACCCGGCAAATTGACGTTACGCGGCCTGAACCTCAAATCATGTCGGGCAATGAAAAACTGATCAAGAACATTCTGGCCTACATCGATGAGCATATTAACAACAGCTCCCAGCTGAGCGTCGAAAAACTGAGCAAACAACTGGGAATGAGCCGCGGGACATTGTATAGCAAGCTACTGGAAATCACCGGGCAAACGCCCATCGAATTTATCAAGGCGATTAAGCTGGAAAAGGCCGCGTTGCTGCTCGAAAAAAGCGACCTGAACATTGCGCAGATTTCCTATGCCACCGGGTTTGCCGCACCCAACTATTTCACCAAATCTTTCAAGGCAAAATTCGGCGTACTCCCTTCCGAATACATACAGGCCCGCCGAAATTTTTTGTCTTTCCAAGGGTAAAAATGTTAGAATGAAGGGGACAAATGTTCAATTCAGAGGCTAGGACGCCGTAGCGGTTAAGTGTGACGTTGACATTTCCTCAAATTTACCCAACCTTTGATTGGTGCAAGTTTTTGTCATTTTAGTCCATATCTATCACGCTTATGAAAGACCTTCTACTAGAATTTCATTTGAAAAGGCCCAGGCAATGGTTGTTAACGATATTGATAGCCATCGCCTCGGCCAATCTGGTGCTGGCAAAGGTTGCCGACAAACAGGTAACCGGCCGGGTAACGTCGGAAGACGGAGATGCGCTTCCTGGTGTAAACGTAACATTGAAGGGATCCAGCATCGGTACCAGCACTGATGCGAAAGGCGATTTTACGATCAACGTTCCCTCCGAAAGCAGCATATTGGTATTCAGTTTCATTGGATTCGGTAAACAGGAAGTCGAGGTCGGAACGAAAACACATATTGAAATAAAGCTCGCCACCGAAAACCAGGCGCTGGAAGAGATGGTCGTGATCGGGTACGGCTCCCAAAAGAAATCTTCGCTGACAGGCGCGGTATCTTCGGTATCTCCCAAAGAGCTGACGGCCCTTCCGGTGGTGAGCGCAGAGCAGGCCCTGCAAGGGCGTGTTCCGGGCGTACGTGTGGTAAACAACGGTAGCCCCGGCCAAACGCCGATCGTCCGTATTCGCGGGATCGGCTCGATCAACTATGCTTCCGGCCCGCTCTATGTGATCGACGGAATTCCTTCCGGCGACCTCAACAACCTGGACCCGAAGGATATCGAATCCATGGAAGTGCTCAAAGATGCCAGCTCGGCGGCGATCTATGGTTCGCGCGCCTCTAATGGGGTCATTATCATTACCACCAAAAAAGGATCGCAGGATGGCAAGCTGCATGTGAATGTAGACACCTATTTCGGCACGCAATCGGCCTGGAAAAAGCTGGACTTGCTCAATACCGACCAGTACATCCAATATGCGACCGCTTTGCTGGGCAATGCAGGTATCGCCATGCCAGGCAGACTTTCCGATCTGAACAAACCCATTTACGAAGGAGCCACGCAGACGTTTGCCCAGACGCACACCGACTGGCAGGACGTACTTTTCAGAAATGCGCCCGTTCAGCAGCACCAGTTTTCGGTCAGCGGGGGAAATAGTGTATCCCGCTTTTTTACCTCCGCGGGGTATTTTGACCAGGAAGGTATTCTGGTTGGCACGAATTACAAACGCGCCAATTTCCGGATCAACTCCGACCACCAGATCACCAAATTCCTCAAAATCGGCCAGACACTCACGTTTTCCTATGACAAAAGCCGCGGAGAGCAAGGCTTTGGCGGTGGACGCACGCTGGTGATGCAGGCGATCCGCAACCTACCCTACTGGCCCGTCACCGACCCTACCAAGCTGGGCGGATACAGCTCCCCGACAGCAGCCGACGGAAGCGACCCCGATAACCCGCTGCGGATCACCCAGATGGACGTCTCGCGCAGCCAGCGCATTAAAGTACTCGGCTCGGTGTTCGCGGAACTAAACCTGACCAGTTTCCTCAAATACCGTTTCAGTTTCGGGGCCGACGTGGTGAGTGCATTGTCCAACGATCAGTTCCCGATCTACAACGACGGCTACAAGTCCCGTACCCAATTCGAAATCCGCAACGGACGCACCGCCTACTATTCGCCAGTCATTACCAATCAGCTGACATTCGACAAGACATTCGGCAAGCATATGCTGAACGTCACTGCGATCGTCGACAAACAGACATTCCGCACCAACACGCTCAACGGTTCCGGTTACAGGCCTAACAACGACATTGACCAAATGCAGGGTATTTCCAATCCGAATGCCAACAGTTCTCTGGATGAAAGTGCGCTCATTTCGTACGTCGGCAGGTTGAACTATGAATATGACGGCAAATACCTGCTCAGCGGATCGGTTCGCCGGGATGGCTCCTCACGGTTTGCACCCGGCAACAAATGGGGTACTTTCCCTTCCGTGTCCCTGGGCTGGCGCATCAGCGAGGAGGAATTCTTGAAAAGCGTTCCGGAAATCTCGGAACTTAAAATCCGCGCCAGCTACGGCCAGACGGGTTTCAACGGGATCGGAAGTTACGCGTGGCAGTCGCTGGTGCAGGCCGACAATTCCAACTACGTATTCGGAGGGAGCAAGCTGCTCGGGTCCTATTTCAGCGCACTGGGCAATACCCAGCTGAAATGGGAAAGCACTGCCATGACCAACGTGGGTATCGACCTGGCTTTGTTCAACAACAGCCTCACATTCACCGCCGAGCGCTACAACCGCAATACAGATGGACTTTTGCTGGAAGTACCTATCCCGAACTCGCTAGGCTACTCGTCGTCTCCATTGTCCAACATCGGAAAGATGAAAAACTGGGGTTATGAATTCCAGTTAGGCTACAACAAAAACGACGGCGATTTCAAGTGGAATGCTTCTGTGAATCTGGACATCACCAGAAATAAGGTGGTAAGTCTGGCCACGGAAAATGCTTCCATATTCTCCGGAAAAAATGACGACTTCGGCGGCTTCGACATTACCAAAACAGAAGCCGGGCACCCGATCCAGTCGTTCTACGGCTGGAAAGTCGACGGTATTTTCCAAAGCCAGGCCGAGATTGACCAGGCTAATGCAGCCGACGGCAACGACCAGACCAAGTTTCAGCCAGCAGCGGCACCGGGCGACATCCGGTTCAAAGACCTGAATGGTGACGGCATCATCGACGGAAACGACCGCCAGTACCTCGGCAGTTTTATTCCAAAATTCAGCTATGGCGGTAACTTCGGCGGCAGCTACAAGGGTTTCGATGTGACGCTCTATTTACAGGGTGTGCAGGGCAACAAGATTTACAATGGTACCAAGGTGATCGAGCAGGGTATGCTGCGGTTGTTTAATGCAGGAACCGATGTGCTGAATGCGTGGACTCCCACCAATACCAACACCGACGTTCCCCGCGCCGTGAGCGGCGACCCGAACAACAACAGCAAAACAAGCGACCGGTTCGTGGAGAGCGGCTCTTACATGCGTATCAAAAATTTCAGCATCGGCTACACGATCCCTTCCAAAGGACTTTCCGCGCTGACCCGGAACACCATTACCAAAGCCCGGGTGTATGTTTCGGCAACCAACTTCCTCACATTCACCAAGTATTCGGGCCTCGACCCGGAAATCGGCGCGAACGGTTCGTCGACGGCCACCGGCACACAGCTGATCAATGGGATTGACTACGGCATGTACCCGCAGCCGAGGACCTTACAGGTAGGATTGAGTTTTGGCTTCTAACCACATTTGAAAAAGCATTGCAATGAAAAGAAATATCATATTGGCGTCAACGCTTTTACTGGGCATGGTCCTTTCCTGTAACCAGGATGTGCTGGAAAAGACCAATCCAAACGGTGTTACTGTCGAGAATTACTATAAAAACGGCGCCGAACTGACCAGCGGCGTGACCAGCGTGTACTCCATGCTCAAAGCCAACAACCTCGTGGCGCGCGAATGGTTCTTTCTGCACGACCTCCGAAGCGACGACATGGCCGCGGGCGGCGGGCAGCTGGAAACGCCCCGCAACCAGTTGCTGCTCGGCACGCACGATAGCGGCAACTCGGTAATGGGTACCGTATGGCTGGCCTATTACCGGCTGATCCACCGTGCGAACTCGGTGGTGGATAACTCCACGGCAGTTTCCGACATTCCGGCTGCCGATAAGGCCCGCCTGCTTGCCGAAGCCCGCTTCCTGCGTGCGTATGCCTATTACGAGCTCGTAAGCATGTGGGGCGGCGTGCCTTTGTATAAAAACTATGTACTGACCGTCGACGGAAGCCTGCCGAGATCTACCGATGCCGAAGTATACGCTTACGTCGTTGCAGAACTGAAAGAAATCCAGGACCAGCTACCGGCCACCTATAATGCGGCAAACCAGGGAAGAGCAACCAAGGGCGCCGCACAAATGCTGCTGGCGCGGGTTTTCATGCAGCAGGGCGATTATGCAAATGCCAAAACGGAATTGCTGAAAGTGTACGATTCCAACCTGTACGCGTTAGTCGACAACTACAACGATAACTACCTGGAAGAAACCGAATTCAACAAGGAATCCATTTTCGAGGTCAATTTCTATCCTTCGGGCGGAGTTTACAACTGGGACGGTGACGGCAACGGCGCAACGGCCGGCACCGAGACCGTTCGAACGCAGGAGTATTCGGCTATTGGCTGGCGTAACGTAATCCCTTCAAATGGGTTGCTCGCTGAATTTGAAAAAACCACCAAAGGCGACGCCAAGACCGATCCGCGGTATGAGGACTCGTTTTATTTCACGGGGGAAAAGTATAATAACGGGATGTCGACGCTGACCGATGGCCAGCAGAACGGCAGTTCATCAGTAGTAGATGGCGTTACCAAGAAGGTTAGCTGGCAAAAATATTCGCTGATGTACAAATTGAACGAGTCGTTTCTGACGGGCGGGATCAATCAGCGGATCATGCGGTTTGCCGAAACTATTCTTTCCCTGGCCGAAGTGGAAAACGAGCTGGGGAATATCCCGCAGGCGATCAAATACCTGAATATGACGCGTGCCCGGAAAAGCGTTTCAATGCCGGCCTACCCTACCGCAAAATACCCGGTTACCACCAAAAACCAGGTGTTTGCCGCTATCATGCACGAGCGCCGCGTAGAGTTGAGCGGGGAGCAGATCCGCAATCGCGACATTCTGAGATGGCGTAAAAACGGGAAGCTCAAAACCGAGCCGATCGCCTATTTCCAGGCTAAAAAACATGAATTACTGCCTATCCCTCAACAGGAAGTAGATAACAATGCAAAGATTGACGCCAAAGATCAGAACCCTGGTTATTGATCCTGAAAATAACAACCCAAATGCAAGACGGCACCGGTTTACGACCGGTGTCTTCTGCTTGCTATACCTATCAATCATCAATCTGTTCGTTTCCTGCAAAAACAAAAGCGATACCCTGTTTCGGCTGCACGTGCCCGATGAAACGCAGGTCAGCTTCGTCAACCGGCTCACACCCAACGACTCCATCAATCCCTTCACCTTTACCAATTTTTACAACGGGGGCGGCGTCGGGATCGGGGATGTGAATGGGGACGGAAAACCGGATATTTTCTTCGGAGGCAACCAAGTCAGCAGCAGGCTGTATTTAAGCAGGATCGACACCGTTTCCCAAAAATGGGCATTCGAAGACGTTACCGAAAAGGCAGGCGTAACCACTGCCCGCTGGTGCAGCGGCATTTCCATGGTCGATATCAACCAGGACGGGCTGCTCGACATTTACATCAGCGTGGCCAGCCACGTCAAAATGCCGGATTCGGAAAATCTCCTTTTTGTAAATCAGGGTAACCGAGCCGATGGCGTACCCGTGTTTAAAGAACTCGCGCAAGCATACGGGCTGAATACCCGTGCGTTCACCACCCAAACCGCCTTTTTCGATGCGGACCTGGATGGCGATCTCGACGCGTACATGATGAACACCGCTCCGGACCTGCAAAATCCCAATTTTATCCGCAAAACCTATCACGACGGCTCCTATCCCAGCACCGGCAGGTTTTACATCAATGAAGGCCGGCAAGCAAACGGGCTGCCCAAATACACCGACATTTCCAAAGACGCAGGCATAAAATACGAAGGGCTTGGCCTGGGCCTGGCTGTGAGCGACATGAACAAGGACGGCTACCCGGACATTTATTGCTCCAACGACTTCATCAGCAGCGATATGCTCTACCTCAATGCAGGGAAGGGCGCGCGACCGCTTTTCAACAATGTGATCAAGGAAGCGACTGCGCACACCAGCCTGTTCGGCATGGGCGTAGACGTCGCCGACATCAACAATGATACATACCCCGACATATTCCAGCTCGATATGCTGCCGGAGGACAACCTGCGGCAGAAAAAAATGCTGGCCGGCCAGGATTACGACCGGAAGGAAATGAGTATTTCGGAGCAATATGGTTATCAGTTGCAATACATGCGGAATATGCTGCAATTGAATCTGGGCCCGCTTCATGAAAAAAAAGGAAATGCCCCCGTCGCGCCCAGGTTCTCCGAAATCGGGTTGCTGGCGGGTATTTCCAAAACAGATTGGAGCTGGGCACCGCTCATCGCCGACTATGACAACGACGGTCTGAAAGATATTTTTATCACAAACGGTTACCGGCGCGATGTGACCGACCGCGATTTTATCCAATTCAAAGAAGATTTTTCAAGCTTTGGTACCAACGATTTCAAGCAACAAAATGCGCTGGAACTGATCCAAAAAGTGCCCGAAGTAAAAATCCGCAACTATGCCTATAAAAATGCGGGAAATCTAACCTTTCAGAACACATCCAAAGAATGGGGGCTCGATGAACTATCGTATTCAAACGGCGCCGCCTACGCCGACCTGGACGGTGACGGCGACCTGGACTTGGTAGTCAACAATATCGATTCGGAGCCGCTGATCTATCAGAACCAAAGCCGCGAGAAAGCGCGTGCCAACTTCCTTTCCGTCACTTTTAAAGGCGACAAGGGAAACCTGGACGGGATCGGCTGCAACGTCACAGTATGGCAGGGCAAACAGGCACAATATGCTGAAATGTATGTCGCGCGCGGCTTTATTTCGTCGGTGGGCTCAGGATTGCATTTCGGGCTGGGGAATAGCGGATTGGTCGATAGCCTGTTGGTGAGCTGGCCGGGCGGGATGTCTCAAAAGCTCTATAAAGTTGCTGCGAACCAGCATCTGGTGCTCAGGAGAAAAGATGCCCGAAACGTTCTTCCGACAGCTCCCAATGCCACCGAGCCATTTTTCCGGGATGTTACGGACGAATTAAAGATCGATTTCGTACACAAAAAATCGGGCTACATCGACTTCAAACAAACCGCCGCATTGCACAAAATGCTTTCCAAAAGCGGGTTTGCCATTGCGGTAGGCGACGCGAATCAGGACGGCCTGGACGATTTCTTCGCCGGGGCGAGTTATCTGAAAGGCAAGCCCTGCATTTACTTTCAGCAGGTGTCGGGCGCATTCACCAAACGCGAAATCGCGCAGGATTCGCTGCATGAAAATATAGCTGCAACGTTTTTCGATGCGGACGGGGATCAGGATCAGGATTTGATCGTGGTCAATGGCGGCAGCGAAAAGCCTGAGACGGATCAGGCATTTTATCAGGTACAGTTGTATTTAAACGACGGCCGGGGCAATTTCAAACTTGCACCTGCCGGGAATTTTCCCGCTATTTCAGTAAGCGGTTCCTGCGTGGTTGCCAATGACTTTGATAAGGATGGCGACGCCGACCTGTTCATAGGCGGGCGGATGGTCCCGGGCAAATACCCGCTGCCCGCGCGCAGCTACCTGCTCCGAAACGATTCACGAAACGGGAAACCGGTATTTACCGATATTACCGCGTCGCATTGCCCCGAGCTGCTGTCGGCAGGCATGGTGTGCGCCGCGATATGGGCCGATGTGGACAACGACGGCCTGGACGATCTGGTAATCGCCGGAGAATGGATGCCCGTACGCGTATTCAAAAACCAGAAAACGAAATTCCTGGAAACCGATTCCATCCGAACCTCCCTGGGCGCCTATTCCGGCTGGTGGAACAGCCTGGCAGCGGGAGATTTCGATCATGACGGCGATATCGACTTCATTGCCGGCAACGAAGGGACCAATACGTTTTACCGGGCATCGGAACGTGAGCCTGTGGCATTGGTGGCAAAGGATTTTAACAACGACGGTACTTTCGATCCATTGATGGGCTATTTTATCCAGGGAGTCTCCTACCCCAGCGTCCCCCGTGATGCGTTGAACCAGCAGGTTATTCAGTTTCGCAGAAAATACCCGCATTACATCGACTATGCCAAAGCTACTTTTGACGATTTACTAAGCGCAGACGAGAAGAAAGATGCCTACTCGGCAAAAGCGACTTTCCTGCAAACCGCCTGCATTGAGAACAAAGGGAATGGGCACTTCGAAGTCAAGGCATTACCGATAGAAGCACAAATGGCGCCGGTGTTCGGGATTGTGGTGACTGATGTGAATGCGGATCATAACCCGGACGTGATCCTATCCGGCAATTTTTATCCCAACGAGGTCAACATGGGCAGACAGGATGCATCCACAGGCCTTTTACTGCTCGGAAACGGCAAAGGCGCATTTGCTCCCCAAAGTCCCGCGAAGAGCGGCCTGCTGCTCCAAGGTGATGCACGTTCCAGCAGGCTGCTTCTGGGCTCGAGAAATCAGCGACTGTTGTTAACAGCCATGCATTCCAAAGGCGTTACGGTCCACCGCATTTCGACTGCGCTCTTTAAGCAGGAGTAATGTATCCTTTTATTCAGCCCAATCAACATACCTGACCTGATTGCGATCAAACTGAATATTTGTTTTCCGGCATCTCAAGCAAATCGCACATAATCTCAAGTTTTACCGACAAGCATTACGGCCAGGCCAATATACTTTTGCCTGGCCGGCAGCGATGCCATGCCAAATGGATCCTGCCGGATTTTGTAGCCGGTGTAAGGCACTGGCTATGCTACTACGGAGTCGGCGAGACTGCCTCAAACAACCCAAAATTGGAGCATGAAAAAAACAGAAATTGACAGACAAGACGTTGTAGAGGCTGAAAACAAACTCTTTTCGGCTCAACTTGTGAGCGATGTGGAGGTTCTAGACCAACTGCTACACGATGATTTGATTGCGGCTTCGCCGACAGGGCAAGTCCTGACCAAACAAATGGACCTGGACGCACACAGGGCAAAAGCAATGCGTATCGAAGACGCCTCAACAATCATTGATGAGATTAAAATAAATGGCGAGACCGCACTTTCGATTGTCACAATGACAGCGAAAGGAGAAATGATGGGCACACCATTAGAGGGAAAATTCAGGTATTTCAGAGTTTGGCAACGCTTTGGTGCTGACTTGAAAGTGATCGGTGCAAGTTTTATGCAACTCCACTAGATTTGCCTGCATCAGTTGAGACTTCAGTTGAAAGTCTGACGGAATTCCACCGGAGAAAGATCGGTTTTTGTTTTAAAGAGCCTGCTGAATGACTGCGGATGCTCAAAGCCCAGTTCATAAGCAATCTCGGAAATGGTCAATGTTGTTGAACACAATTTTTCCTTAGCGGTTTCAATCAGCTTATCACACCAAACACATTGACGTCGTATACCTCTTTGAACACATCTATGCCCACCTTCGTGACGCTGACACTTACAATTTGTCAGAAAAAAATGTCACGATACTGAAATTTTTTCCGGGATTTAAATATTGGTACGCAGTTTGAATTAGACCCCGATGAAGGCTCAAAAGTCCTTTGTTTATTGATTGTTTAACTTTTTAAAAAGGAGGTTAATTATGTCACTCATCAAAAGGAACGGGCTTACGCCCACAACATTCCCAGCGCTGTTCGACGATTTCTTTGGCCGCGAACTTTTTAACTGGGGCAACAATAATTATTCAGCGACCAGCACAACTGTGCCTTCGGTCAATATCCGTGAAACCGGCGACAACTTTGAAGTGGAGATGGCCGCTCCGGGCATGGATAAGACTGACTTCAAAATAGAGCTGAATGGCAACACGCTCACCATCAGTTCTCAGAAAGAGCGCGAACAGGAAACCGATCACGAAGGGTACAACCGCCGGGAGTTCAGCTATCAATCTTTCCAGCGCAGTTTCGTCCTTCCTAAGGACGTCGTTGACGTCGAGCATATCGCGGCCAGGTACGAGAACGGTTTGCTCCATCTCACCATTCCAAAACAAGAGCAAGCCAAGCAAAAGGCCCCGCGCTTAATTGAGATAGCATAAATGAGAGGGCTTGCGAATGCAAGCCCTCTCATTTTAACCTTTCTGATAGTATACACCACAACAATACCTGCATTATCGCCGGTGAAATTTTAAGTACTCCAATCTTCGGTTGCGCAGTGTAGTGATCCGGCGCATTCATTTAACAAATAAGAGTTTGGGCTAATGAACCAGGTTTTAGTTTCGCTCAGCGTTTTGAGTTTGCTGATCCTGCTGCTCATCATGGTGCTTAAGAGGTTTCAGCAGCCTTACATGATCGCTTACATCATTGCAGGCTTCCTGATCGGTCCCTATGCCGCTAATATTTTTAAGGGTGCAGAGGACGTCGAGCCAGTCGCTGAAATCGGTATTCTGTTGCTCATGATTTTCCTGGGCATGGAAATCGACATCCCGGATAACAAGTCGCTGTTGTTTAAGCCATTGGTAGCCCAAGGGATGAAGATCGTGCTGACTTTTGGTTTGGTGATGCCGATTTCATTTTTAATGGGATGGCCATGGCTGACGGGCGCCATCATTTTCGTTTTACTGATCTTTAACAGCACGGCCGTTGTGAGCGAGTATCTCCGTAAAAACGGCGAGCTTAAAACAGAGTTTGGCACGACTATATTAAATATTCTCTTATTGCAGGATTTAATGCTCGCACCAATACTGGGCGTCTTGCAGTTTGCAGGTGCGGAGCCCTTTTCCTGGTTGCATTTAGGGTTATCTGCCGTGACGTCGGTACTGGTATTTGTCTTGCTACGCGCCATTCGGAATCGCGACCTGGTTCAGTTAAAAATCAAGCACATTTTTCGGGACGACCAAGAGCTTCAGATTTTCGCAGGTTGCCTGCTGTGCCTGGGGTTTGGCCTGCTTGCCGAACTGTCCGGGCTCAGTGGCGCACTCGGGAGCTTCATAGCAGGCATTTTGATTGGCAAGCTGGATGCATTTAAATGGCTGGGCAGCGCGCTGCACCCTTTTAAAGTATTTTTCGTCGCTTTATTTTTCGTTACGATCGGATTGCGCCTGGATGTGGACTATATGAAAAGCCACCTGCTCACCATAGGAATGGGTACACTACTGCTGCTTGCAGTCAATAGCTGTTTGTCGGCGCTTATATTCAAAGGGCTGAAATACTCATGGGCCGACAGTCTTTACGCCGGGGCACTGTTGTCACAAATCGGGGAATTTGGAATTCTCGCTTGCTCGCTGGCTTACAAAATGAAAGTGATCGACCAGGACCTTTTTAAGACCGGCATCGCCGTTACGGCTCTGTCGCTCTTGCTGTCCACTATATGGATCACCGCACTCAGAAAATTTGCATTCAAGAGACCGAAGACACTCATTGAAAGTGAAAATAATCCAAACACTGCCTCTTGATCTAAGATCGGGCTTACGAGCTACTTTGAAAAGTGACTCGGCAAAGTGCTTGCCTTCATTGATCATGCCTCATCGTCTTACACGATCCTGAAATGCATCTCACCAACGGCTAACGAACAATTAAAGCTGTGGTTGGCTGGAATAGTATTTTAACAAAGGCGCCGCATAAGACTCTTGATATGTATAGTCAGCAGCTATTTATGGGAACGAGTGGTTTGGTCCTGCCATTTAAGAACCGCAACGCGTACCCGCCGGAATTCGAAGGCCGAAGCCGCCTCCAAGTATATGGTGCACTTTTTAATTCGATAGAAATCAATTCGATTTTCTACAAGCTGCCGCGTTCTTCGACGATCAATCAATGGAGCCAGTCGGTTCCTGATAACTTCCGTTTCACCTTTAAGCTATGGAAGCAAATTACCCATAATAAGGCCCTGGCATTTGATCAGGCCGATATCGAGGCGTTCTTTGACGTAATCGCCGGAGCCGTGGATCGCAGTGGATGCATTCTGATCCAGTTTCCTGCCTCGGTCAAAGCTGCTTTATTTAAAAAGCTTGAATTAATGCTGCTCGGCATTCAGCAGGCAAATACGAGCGGCTGGCCGATAGCCGTAGAGTTCAGAAGCCCTGAATGGTACAAGGAGCCGGTGTATGAACTGCTCAATGCGTACGGTGCAGCTATGGTTTACCACGACAAAGCTGGCAGCACATCGCCTCATCCCCAGTTGGAAGCAGCCCATATTTACCTGCGATTCCATGGACCTGGCGGAGATTATAAAGGTAGCTACGACCAGGGCCTGCTCTATGAGTATGCCGGATATATTGCCGAGTGGTTAGGCGAGGGAAAGTCAGTCTACGTTTACTTCAACAACACGATCGGTGCAGCAGTGGATAACCTCAAAACGTTAGAAAGATTTTTGCAGGAGGATTATCTAACGGGATGACACCCGCCCGTCAGTTAAGGTTTAAGCCGACGGTGAGCCCGAGGTAGGGCTTTCCCTGGTATATCCAGTACTTTTTATTGCTATCCAGCAAATGGTCCATGCCCAATGCCAGCCCGAAATTAAGCTTCTCCACAGCCATCAGGATGCAAACCGCCTTCGACCAGATAAAGCCATCGTATTCCACATTGATGTTGTTGTCTGTAACCCATGGATTGAGCGGCGTTACGCCAATGCCCGTTGCCAGGCCCGCGGAAAAACCCAGATGCGTTACGCGCTGGTGGAGCTTGCCGATCGGGTTGCTTTTGTAAGATAATTCATAGGTGTCATTTCTGTATCCAACATACAATGCGCCATTCAAATGATTGCTGAGCTGCGGTGTAAAGGAACTGGTAGAAGGCCTGTATTTAAAGGGTGTAGTCAGTATATCCAGGTCAAAGCTGCTTTTCCAATACCGGCTTGCCGCAATCTCCTTGTCTACACCACGCGGATATATGGTTGGCTTCATTGCCTTGCCGCTGTAACTATTTGTTTTCCAGCCTGGTTCTAATCGGTAAACCAGCATGGAGTCATCTGCATTCTCCACATAAACCTGCTTTTTCTGCTCGCCGATCTTCGTATTGTAGACACCGTCGGTCATTTTATACTTTGGACTGTTTTTCAGGACACCGCAGGAGAGCATCATCACGGATGCTGCAAAAACAAGTACAATTCTGGTCATAGAGCCACGCGATTGATTATGAATGGTTGAAATCAATTTGCCATTGAAGCGACATTTTTTCAAAACAATAGCTCGCCATTGAGTTAAAAAAGTATGCCCGTTCAAGCTGTATCCCCGTCCTCCGCTGGCGACACGCGACATGAGCGTTGGTAAGTTTCGGGAATCGCTAGGTGCTCCGGCAAACGGCCACATTTCGAAATATCGTTACAAACTTGGGCAGTCCCGCGGTTCGCCCGTAAACCACGCTGTATTTCGTGGCGAAGCAAGTAGTTACACGAAATATCGTCCGAAAACCAAGGGCTAAAATCCCATATACAGCTGTATATCAATTTATTGAAGTAATGGCATGCGCCTTGTAATTAAGCATGTAAGGCTGTGGATTCACTGATGATACGGTTCAAAAAAATCCTGCCCCGGCAAAACAACTGTCAAAGACGATTGTAAGCTTACAGTTGAACCAGCCGTTTTGTGAGCGAAAATTTGGACATCCATTTTATAGGTGGTGACGGTTAATTCGCAACAGGGATACAAACTCCCGGGAAAGTTTTAAGCACGTATAGGCTTTACCAGGAATTATAGGCTTACCTGGAATTTTACCCACTACACCTTACAAATCAAAAACGAACAACACGTTCAATACCGGACGCGCCGGCTGCCGTCTATATGGACTTAGCGCTTGAAAAGGCACTTTCTATATCTGGAACAATTCTTTCAATATAACTATGAAATCGACTTCCTTTTTTATTTAATCTGCTGATTTTGCATGATCCGCAATTATTTTAAGATAGCCTGGCGCAATCTTTCAGGGAATAAAACCTACTCCCTAGTTAACATAGGCGGGCTGTCGCTCGGGATAACCGTCGCCATACTCATCGGCCTTTGGATCTATGACGAGCTCACTTACAATAAATGTCATCAAAACTACCACCGAATTGCCCGGGTGCTGCAACAGCAAACCCTGGACGGAGAAGTTAATACAGGGGCCAATGTTCCGGCACCACTTTTCACGGAATTGCAGACCAACTTCGGAGGCGATTTTGAGCGCGTAGTCATTACTTCCTGGCTTCAACGCCATACACTCGCCTATGCGGGGACCAGCTTCACCCGGCCTGGTAATTTTATGTCTCCCGGCGCTGCGGAAATGCTTTCTCTTAAAATGGTCCGCGGAAGTGCTTCCGGACTGAAAGATCCGGCCACAATCCTGTTGTCTGAATCGACTGCAAAAGCGATTTTCAAGGATTCCGATCCGGTGGACAAGATGATGAAGATCAATAAAGACCTGAATGTGAAGGTTACCGGGGTTTACCAGGATATTCCGTACAATTCAGAATTTCATGAACTTGCCTTTATTGCTCCGTTTGACCTGTTTATGGCTTCTACCAACTGGGTAAAAGAGGCCGTGGCAAATAGTGAATGGCAAAGCAGTTCTTTTCAAATCTTGACCCAGCTTTCAGAAAAAGCCGATTTAAAGACATTATCCGACAGGATCAGAAACATTAAAGCAAAAAAAGCCGGCAACAGCGAATTGAAGTTCAAGCCGCAGATCCTGCTGCATCCTATGAGCCGATGGCATTTGCACTCCGAATGGGTGAATGGTAACAACACCGGAGGGCGCATTGGCTTTGTGTGGCTTTTTGGAACGATCGGTGTATTTGTATTGCTGTTGGCCTGCATCAATTTTATGAACCTGAGCACTGCACGTGCGGGGCAACGAGCCAGGGAAGTTGGAGTCCGAAAGGCAATCGGCTCATTGCGCCAGCAGCTCATTGGCCAGTTCCTTAGTGAATCTTTCCTGGTTGTATTGTTTGCCCTCTTGTTCGCGCTGGTACTGACCCGCCTGGCCTTACCTGCCTTCAATGAAATTGCCGACAAACAAATGGTCATTCCCTGGAAAGATCCCATCTTCTTTGCGAGCGTTACGCTATTCACACTGCTGACGGGACTGATTGCCGGCAGCTATCCCGCCTTCTATTTATCTTCTTTTGAGCCTATTAAAGCGCTCAAAGGCAAATTGGGCCGTTCCGGACATATACCCAGAAAAGTCCTGGTGGTGGTTCAATTCACGGTTTCTGTTGTATTGATGATCGGCACGATCGTGGTTTACAAGCAAATCTTATATGCCAAAAATCGTCCGATTGGTTACGCCAGGCAAGGCCTGCTGACAATGCTTGTAAACACAGCTGATATCCACCTTCATTTTGATGCAGCCCTCGACGATTTGGTCAAAACAGGGTCAGTTACTTCGCTGGCCGAATCTCAAGCTCCTCCAACGGAGGTTTTTTCGGCCAATGTCGGGTTCGATTGGAAAGGTAAAGATCCCGCCCTCAATTCAGAATTCGCGACAATTGGCGTTTCGCATACTTTTGGAAAAACCGTTGGTTGGGAATTTCTGGCCGGGCGTGATTTTACCCGGACTTTGTCAACAGATTCCTCCGGGATTGTCGTCAACGAGGCAGCGATAAAGTTCATGGGACTTGCCAGGCACGACCTGAACGATGCGATCGGAGAAGTTGTAACCTGGGATGGAAGGCGTTTCAGGATCATTGGGGTGATCAAAGATATGATCATGGAATCGCCATACGATCCGGTTAAAAAATCGATATTCTTCATTCATCCGAAAGCCGGCAGGTTTATCACCGCAAGGCTCAACCCCGAAACTAACGCCAGTTTTGCGCTAAAATCCATTGAAGCCGTTTTCAAAAAATATAGTCCCGATTCGCCCTTCAATTTCCAGTTTGCGGACCAGGAATATGCGTTGAAATTTGCGGCAGAGGAACGGGTTGGCACCCTCGCATCAATATTTACAGTCCTGGCTATTATCATAAGCTGCCTTGGACTTTTTGGAATGGCATCGTTTATCGTGCAACAGCGCACAAAGGAGATAGGAATCCGAAAAGTGATGGGTGCATCCCCTGCCAGCTTGTGGCAGCTGCTCACTGTCGACTTCGTCATTCTCGTAGCCGTTTCATGCACGCTGGCAACGCCTATCGCCTGGTACATGATGGATCGATGGCTGGAAAAGTACGCCTTTCATACAGAAGTTTCGTGGCTGATTTTCGCTGGCGCCGCCTCGGTTATGCTTGCCATCACCATCCTTACCGTAAGCTACAAGACTATTCGCGCAGCATTGCAAAATCCTGTAACCAGCTTGCGGATGGAGTAACCCATTTTCAAAGCACTAACCCAGCAACGAACGCATCTTACGCTGAATAAGATCAGCCGCATATCTGGGGCTCAGCCGGTACAATTTATCCATCGCCCGGGCGTCCGGACCGATTACCACGCGGAACTGGTTTTTCTCCATGCCTCGCAGGATTTCACTCGCGGCTTGTGCGGCTGCTATGGGTTTGAATTTCGATTCACCGGCCGTATCTGCCTTGGGGAGATTCAGGCCGGAGTTCTGCATAATGTTGGTGGCAATGGCGCCCGGAAAAACCACGGTAACTTTCACTGGTGTGTCCTTCAATTCGGCATAAAGGCCCTCGGTGAATAGTTTCACAGCCGCCTTGGCCGCGCCGTAGATCGTCTGACCAGGCACCGGCAGAAAGCCGCCCATGCTCGATACATTAACAATATGTGCTTCCGGCCGTGTTAAAAGAAGCGGCACAAATGCACGGGTAACATAAATCGTACCGTAGAAATTAACCGCCATTACCCGGTTAATCTCCTCCATCGTCAATTCAGGAACGGGCCGGAAAGGCTGGATAATACCTGCATTGTTGATGATCCCGTCGACCGAACCGAAATGGGCAAGCACTTCGGCCGGTAGCGCGTTCACTTTTTCCGGATCGGTAATGTCGGTTCTGAAACCTTTAAATTGACCCGGTGCCGGGCCAGCAAGGTTCCCGGTTTCACCGAGTGCGGTAGCATTGATATCCACGCCGGCCACGTTAGCACCACGTTGCGCCAGTTGCATGCTGAGTTGTTGACCGATGCCGCTTCCGGCACCGGTAACAACAATGGTCTTGTTCGTTAGTTGCATAAAAATTTTAGTTGTATCCTGATCCGTCCAGTGGAAATGCTAGCGAAGCTCGCCAGGCACGCCGGTGGGTAAGCCTTTCGACAAATCGACTTCGATTTTGCGGTTGTCCAGCTGCGTCTTGATGATACCCGATCCGTGGCTCCTTCCGCTGAATTTGGCATTCTCCACTTTGAGGAACCCCTTGTGTTTGCCGGACACCGTAATATCGGCATTCCAGGTTGCCTCCCAAAACGTTTTCTGACCGATCGTTTCCGAGCCATTCAGGACGTACTGCCCGTCATCCGAAAAATTAACGTACTCGATTTTAAATACCGTTTCCCCCGACGGCGACTCCGCTTTTTGGGTGCTTATATTGGCATGTCCCGAAACAAGGCCTACGAGTTTCCCTTCGGTGGGTTGTGAGGAATTCAACGGTTTTAAATCTTCCAGGTTAGTAGCCCAATCCATTGTTGGGGTTACGATTTTAAGCGGAACAGTCGGCTTTCTAGAAGTAAACGTAATTATCCGCAGGCGGCCCATGGCTTCGCCCTTTTTTACCTTGCGCGGGTCTTTTTGCTCCCAGAAAATGCCGCGGGTACTGCTGGGATGCCAGGTGAGGTTACCAAAATGGTTATATTTGGTGAGGTTGTCCGATGCCGTTGTCAGGTTCTGCCCGGTGTATCCATCCTCGGGGAGCCGCGCGCGATCTCCGTATTGGTCGGTCATCGTCAGGCCGTAGTACCGCCGGGCGTCCCTGAACCCTTCTACCTCTTCGTTCCGCCATTCCGCAACGCCCGGTGCCAGTGCATTATTGACGATAAGCGGGCGGGGGATCAGGCTGAACGCATCCATCCGGGTCGTATGCCGGTGCGACTGGAAAATGAGCCATTTGCCGTCCGGTGAAGGATACACGCCTTCGTCATAGCTGAAATGCCGGGTAAACCGTGTTACCTCGCCAGTGGTCAGGTCGATTTTAGCAATATCAAAGTTACCCGCTTCAAATGCGCTGATGGTCGTCAGGTATTTCCCCATACCGGTGAAGCTCTTCACTTCGCCCCCTCCGAAGAAGAATGGCCGGAAATCTGGTGCGCCTGGCAGAGCTGCTTTGTCTCCCGAGATCACTTTCGTTTTGGCCAATTCGTAACGCTCTCCTTTTTCATCGGAGACACGCGTTAGCTCGCTCACGAGCACCAGGGCACTCGGCGTTGGCCTGGCAACCAGCAGGGTGTATGCCACGTGAACCCCGTCCTGCGACATGTTGCTGGCAATACGGGCGATGGTTTTGCCTCCCGGAACCGTGGGGTACACAAGCGGAAGAATCCGCGCCTGCTTGCAGTCCACGATGGACGGACTGCATTCGAGAATGCCGGTGGGCGTGTAAACACGCTTTCCATCCGGGAGCGGCACAGGCATTTCCCCGCCAATGTTCTCCGGCAGCTCGCAGGTAAGGCATTTGAAACCGGTGCCGTCGTCTTTCATAATGGCAAGGTTCGACTTCTTCGCACCGGCTATGGTCACTTCCATAATCAGGTGTTGGGCATCGGGCAAATAGTTGACCAAAACCGCATCGAGGACGCTTTCAGGGAGCGGGATGGTCGAAACTTTGAACGGTTCGGGCTTGGGCGGCCGCGGGAGCTTGGGCATAAGCGCGTAGTTCGTTTGATTGGTCGCAGCCTTTTGTCCGAAGATGAAGACGGGTGAATGCAGCAGGCAAGCCAGACAGCAGAGACACATCAGGTAGGTTGACTTTTTCATTTTGAATGATTGAATGAGCCGCCGTGGGACGGCGGATGATTGTGATCCGGGTAATGGGTGATTAGACTAGAAGGTGTAGGTGGCTGTTAAGAAATAGGACCTGGGCGGAAGGCTCAATGTAAAAAACACCGCATTGGGATTCCCCTCCATTTGTGCTTTGGTGAAGCCCTGGGTATTGAGCGAGGCCGGGAACCCGCCCGGCGCCGACCAGCCCATGATGCCGTTTTGGTTGAACACATTGTTAACGTTGGCCTGGATCTGCAACCTGCGTGAAATGTTGTAACCCAGGTTCAGGTTGGTCTGGTCAAAGCCGGGGAGGTAAAACACGTTCGCTACATTACCTGCCCGCCTGCCGATATATGACCAGTCAATCGAACCGTACACTTTGCCGGAGGTGTAAGTAGGTGAAACACGGAGGATCTGGCGGGGCGAGTAGTCGGTTTCATTGCCGGAATAGCTTTGAATCTGGTCGTCGGCCTTTCCATTCCCATTCAGTACCCAGGTGTTGAAATCGACAGCCGTAGATTTTTGGAAAGTGGCTACGGCCCGGACGCTCAGTTGCTTGTTCAGGTTGTATGTACCTTCAATTTCAACCCCTATTGTTTTAAACTTGTTGTAAAGTACGGCGGTCGTGTAAGTAGAGGTCAGCTCGGCCGATTCCTGGCCGAGGGCCTGCTGAGGAACTTTGCCCAGCAAGCTGTAAAACGGCGTTACAAAAAGGGAAAACCGGTCTTTTTTAGCTTTAAAACCCACCTCATATTGCTGCGTGCTTTGGGCAATCGGATTGAGATAATCGGCATTGACCGAAGACTGGACATTCAGATAAATTCCCAGATCGGGTGCTTTGCGGCCTTGCGAATACCGGGCGTAGACGGCCAGCTGGTCATTAAATTTGTAATTCAGGCCCGCCGAATATGAAATCGTCTTAACAGTTTTGTTATACGTCAGCGTCGAAGTGACGGCCCCGCCCATGTTGTCGTATAATGTGAGGGGATTCTTGTCCGTTCCGCCGTCGGTGGAAGTGGTTGCGGAAGCGATTTGATTGCTACCTCTCACCCGTATACGTTCAAAGCGGATACCCCAGTCGAAGTTCAGTTTATCGGACATTTCCCAGGTATGGCCGAAGAAGCCCGCCAGCTGATTTTGCATGAGGTCGAAGATGTTGGTCGCAACGCTCCGGCCCGAGCCGCCCGTGATACCGTCGGGGTTGGTCACCTGATAAACCTTTCCCTGCATGTCGGTGTAAACAATGGCTGTCGGTTGCGGGCGCGGGCTTGCCATCAGGCCGAACATACTGCCGACGCCATTCGGATTGAGCCGCTTCACATCCGCATGCGCATAGTACAGGCCGCCCGTGAAGCTCATGTGGCTAAGCCGCTTGGTGAGCGTGAGCTGGTCGATGGTTTCCTTCACCCGATTATCAAATACGATCAAAGGATTGAATGTCAGGGAGTTTTTCTGGATTTGATCCCCAGGCAAGCTGCTGCTGTTAACCGTAAATTTAAGGCCGGCGGGTGCCCCGTTTACGAAATTGATGCCCTGCGTGACATTGGCCAGTTCGGTGCCGGTGGCCAAATCCTGGAACGAATAGGTGCCGAGTTTACCGGCCAGGCTATTTACCCCATAAAAGGTCACATTATCAATGGCAAACGGATAGGGAATCGATGTGGTGTTCCAAAAGGACGTTTTGTAAGCATAGCGGATCTTATTTTCAACGGTCCATCCCTTGCCGAAGTTATGGTCGAAGTTGGCACCTATCGCCAGATCTTTCGAGTGAATTTTGTCGCGTGAATCGAAGGTACCGCGCTCGCCGGTGTTGTTAATGGTGTATTCGGCCGAAACCGGGGGGATCAGTACCGAGTTGGTTTGCTTGACACCCGGTGCCAGATGAGGATTTTTGAAATTGACGGTCGGCAATTGTTCGAACCAGGAATTGTGGTCGTTCAGGTGTTTGGCGTACAGTTTCAATGAACCATTTTTGAAACGTTTCAGCACATTGGCTTTAATCTGCCCGCCGTTATTCATCGGGTATCCGGGATAGCGGGCACCATGATTCTGTCGCCAAAACCCGCCCACATTAAACGTGAGCGTCTTGTCCCTTGCCAAGGGGCCGCCGATGTTGGCGTCGGCCCGGTAATAGGGATTCCGGCCATTGCCTTCCAGCCCGAACTTCGCCCGGGCCTGCACCTCGAATGCCTGCCCGCCCGTTTTGGAAACATAGTTGAAGATACCGCCGGGCGCATTGTTACCCAGGATCGACGCCGTACCACCCCGCACGGCTTCCAGTTTGCCCAGGGTGAGGTCCGGCCGCAGAAAGAAATCCGGGCCGTAGTTTCCGTAAGTTGCATTCGTTACCGGCAGACCGTCCTCCTGCATCGAAACGTAATAATAGCCGTTGGATACGTCGTTCCCTCCCACATTTACACCCCTGGAACTGACCGTGTTCCGGATTTCCCCGAGCGATGAATTAACATATACGCCGGGCACATTTCGCAACAGGTCGGCGGCGCTCAGGGGCGCCTGCAACTGAATGAGCTTGGAAGGGAGCACCGATATCGCGACGGAGGACTCCATCCGGCTGCGCTTGTCGAACACACCGGTAACGATCACTTCGTCCAGGTTGGCAGGGCTTTCCGAAAGCGTCACATCGATGACCGTCCGGGAGCCCACCGGCACTTCCTTAGGCAGAAAACCAATAAAACTGAACACAAGCGTAGCCGACGGTGCCAGGTTCGGAAGCTGATAACTCCCCGAACCATCCGTGACCGTGCCCTGGCTGGCACCTTTCACTTTCACGCTGACGCCCAGCAGGGCTTCTCCTTTGCCATCGCTCACCTTTCCGTGAACCGATGACTGTGCTAACGCAACCGGGCAATTGACCATAAATAGGAACACGAGTCCTGACAGCAGCCCGAATACATTTTCAGGCCGGGGAAGGTAGAATTGTCTGTTCATCTACAAATCGGTTAATGGAGTTGTATTGTACTTTTCCTATATGCGCCGTTTGCAAGGCGCTGCACGTTGAGTGTGGTATTATTTCAAAAGGCAAACCGGATCCGGGCACAACAACCTATGGCGTTGGCAGTTTTTAGCATAAAATCGGATGAGATTTAAAAAACTCCAGTCATACTATAATAGAATGACTGGCAGTTGATTACTTCAATGCGTTTATCTGATAACATACATTACTCCACAAATGTAAAGGAAAAATATTATTATTATCTACTCGAATAGATAATAAATTTTTCACTTTTATTTCTATTTCCGGGGCGGGGCTTCCCGGTCTGTTTTAGTTACTTGTGTTCTACAAAATTTACGGGATGACATTTGCAGTTGGTTATTTTCTATAACAATAGATAATATTCCAAAATCTGTATATTTGAGACCTTCTCCGGCAGCGCTTGTGCAGACCGGCCACCTAAACAGAGGAATGAAAAGCAATATGAAATCCGTGGAATCGGTAAGTGATAAAAATTACATTGAACAGGTATCCGTCGAGTGTGTCATTCTCGGCTACCACGACAAGAAGCTGAGGGTAATGGTGCCGAAGCTCGCTTTTAAAGGGGATTTCTGGGGCCTGCCCGGCGGTTTTGTGTACCAGGACGAAGATACGGACGATGCGGCCAGACGCATACTTCAGGCGCGCACGGGCATCAAGGACGTCTACCTTGAACAATTTCAGGTGATGGGGAAGGCAAACCGAAACAGCCGCGCCTTTATGGACCGCATGATCGAACAGAATACCGAACTGTTCAACAACCCGTTGGCGGAAGGGCAGCGCAGCCGGATGGATTATGATTGGTTTACGCGGCGGTTCATATCGATCGGCTACTACGCGTTGGTGGATATGAACCAGGTCATTCCACAAAAGACGGATCTCGACGCTTCCATCGAATGGTACCCTGTGGACGAATTACCACCGATGATCATGGACCATAACCAGATCGTGGCCAACGCGCTTTCGACACTGCGGCTTACAGTCGATCAGAAACTGAATGCATTCAACCTGCTTCCGGAAACCTTTACGATGCAGGAAATTCAGGATGTGTATGAGGCCATCTTCGACAAGCGTTTTGCCCAAAACAATTTCCCCAAACGTATTTTGCGCCTGAACGTGCTCGACCGGCTGGAAAAGAAGTACACAGGTGCCGCCAATAAAGCGCCCTACCTGTATCGTTTCGATAAGGAACGGTATGACCGGTTACTGGCGGAGGGTGATTATCCAATAGCCGATTCCCCCTTACCTATCTCGACGTAGAATAAGAACTCCTGATTTTGGATAACCAGAACAGCCGGATGTGCAGTTGGTAATGTCGGAGGAACCTCTCGCCACACAGAATCCGTGAATTCCGTGCTAGTACGCAAAGCTTCTTGTCCTGGTGGTGTGTGCTGAGAAATAGCCCATAGCTCCCCCGCGTATATTCGTTTTCGGGTTGGAGATCACGGCTGAGTTTTGCTTCAAAGCCTGGTCCAGAGAGTAGTAAAAGTCATACACGTCGGTATCGATGCATTGCAGGCTCACCGTAATGATATCACCCCTTCTGATGTCTACATCATTATTTAAAACGTGCGTCACCGTTGCTCCGTTGTTGATTTTGTCGTTGTGCAGGTATATCTCCCGCGACGGTCGGTCCTGAACAGCTAGTACAAGGTGATAAAAGTTTCCTCGCGCGACAGGATCATCATATAGGGCCACAACATCTGTGCCGTCTCCAAAAGTAGCTGCCTTCGTATACAGGCTGTCCAGCGCAATGGGTGGCGGCATTGTAGAAACGGAGGAAAACGTTTCATTTCCCAGCATTACCACCATTTTGTACGTATGCCCGGGCACGCCCGCTAACACGTGCGTCAGGTACCGGCCCGGGGTCACCTCCGTCAAGGTATCCGTCAATCCGGCGTTCTGATCTGTGATGTAGACTTTGGCGCCGCTTACTGCGGGGAAATTGTTATCCTGATCAAAATGGATGGAGCTTGTCATTTTTACCTCATAAGGGCCCGGCTGGTCGGTGATATTGCCGGTGATAACATACCTGGGAGACGACGGATTAAGCTTGACTTCAATCACTTTCTGACAGGAATAAAATGAGGTTACGCAAAATGCGAGCATCCAAACCGATGTTTTCATCATACTAAAATTTGAAATTGTAGGAAATAGAAGGCACCCATCGGAATAATGAGGTCTGGAGCGCCTGCGTCTTGGTTGGGTCGTCGGGGTCAGTCTCGAAGGTGATAATGTACGGGTTCTGCCTTCCATAGGCGTTGTAAATGCTGAAAGCAAGTTCGGAAGAGAATCGCCTACGTTCCTTCAATTTGAGAATAGCGCCCAAGTCCAGTCTGTGATAGGCCGGTCTTCTGTATTCATTTCGCCCCGTGTAGTACGGTATCGCCTGGTCGTCGACCTCATATTTGCCGCTCGGGAAGGTAGCGGCATTACCGGTATAGTAAACAAAATCGGCCGACAACGTCCATTTCTTCGATAATTTATACATTCCCACGATGGACAGGTCGTGAGTACGGTCCTGGGTGGCAGGATACCATTTGTTGTCGTTTACGCCGTTGATCCGAAGTTCTGTTCGTGATAATGTATAAGACAACCAGCCTGTCAGCCGGCCTTCATTCTTTTTTACACTGAATTCAATGCCGTACGCACGCCCCTGCCCGAATAGAAGCTGGGGCTCTATCGGTTCGTTGCTGTTCAAAATCTGGGCATTGTCTTTGTAATCGGCCACATTATGCATTGCCTTGTAATACGCTTCCACACTGGTTTCATAAGTATTTTCTTTGAGGTTCCGGAAGAAGCCAAGCGACACCTGGTCGGCCACCGTCGGTTTGATAATGTTATTGGTGGCCACCCATTTATCGATCGGGTTGCTCGTAATGAAATTGGAATACAGATGCAGGTACTGTGCGTTTCTCGCGTAGGCAGCCTTGATAGACGACGAATTTCCCAACTGGTAGCTGGCGGATATCCGGGGTTCAAAATTCACATAGGTCTTAAACACATGATTCGACGGGAATTGAAGGGTATCAACGATTTGGCGGTTGTCGTCGAGCGTATAGAACCGGGAATCGCCTCCAAGGACCACAAAGGCACTCAACCGCATTCCGGCGTCGATGTTGAGTCTCCTTGTCGCCTTCCAACTGTCACTGACGTAAACCGCATTTTCCCAGGTTCGCGAATTGGCCGTGTCCGAGACGGCCGGGCTGGCGGTGATAATTCCGGGCGTGATGGTATGGTGAATGGAATTGAATCCAAAATGCAGGGAATTGTTACTGCTTAGGTAGTAATCCAGCCCCTCCTTGAAGTTCCAGTCTTTGATGGACGACAACATGTTGCCGTTTACACCTGCGGTATTTACGTGGACTTTGTAACGGTAGTCGCTGTAAATAAGAGAAGTATTTGAAAATAGTTTCGAACTAAAAACATGGTTCCATCGCAGGGTTGCCGTGGCATTGCCCCAGTCGATGCCCAAAACGTCCCCAAACGACAAAACATCTTTGCCATAATAGCCGGAAAGATAAATCCGGTCCTTGTCGGTGATTTTGTAATTCAACTTGGCATTCAGATCGTAGAAATACAGCCGGTTGTTCCGTACCGTGGAATCGCCGGACAGCCCAAGGAACGCATCGGCATAGGTACGCCGCGCACTCACTAAAAATGACCCTTTCCCTTTTACGATCGGACCCTCCGCATTCAGCCGGGCGGCGATCAGTCCGATCCCTCCGCTTGCGTGGTACGACTGATCGTTACCATCGTTCGTTTTCACATCCATGACCGACGACAAACGTCCGCCATACTGCGCAGGCTGGTTGCCCTTGTACAGCGTAAGGTTCTTGATCGCATCTGAATTGAAGACCGAGAAAAAGCTCAGCAGGTGCGAGGGGTTATACACGATGGCCTCGTCCAGCAGGACCAGATTCTGGTCGGCCGCACCTCCCCTGACATAAAAGCCGGTGCTGCCTTCACCGGCAGCTTTCACGCCCGGCAAGAGCTGGACGATTTTCATCACGTCTTTTTCACCGAATAATACCGGCAGCGAAGCCAGTTTTTTCACATTCAGATTTTCCCGCCCCATCTGCGCCGAGGTCACCGCCTCGTTTTTGGCCTTATCACTTACCACTACCTCCTGTAATGTGTTGCCCTCGGCGGCCAATGTTACCTTTAACTTATAATCCTTATCGAGCACCACCTTTTCCGCGTATCGTGCATATCCGATATAGCTCGCATAGATCGTGTAAGAGGCTGCGGGAAGGGAGATGGAGAAAAAGCCGTATTCATTCGTAACCGTCCCCTCATGAGTACCTTTCACGCCGACGGTCGCGCCAATCAGCGACTCGCCGGTCGCTTTGTCGGTCACGGTGCCGCTAATCGTATATCTTTTCTGGGCAACGCTGCTTAAACCGGCCAAAAGCAACATGCCCAGGATGAGTAGTTTGTTCATAAAACAGGATTGAAGTCGAACAAAGCTACTTTTCTATACCTCTGGGGCTTTTGCGAATTATAGGAAGGAGCCTAACTTTTATACCAAAGTGGCAGGGCATTATAGAACCCCGCCCTGCTTCGCGGCAATAGAAGTGAGGGAGATGGGTTGGTATAATAAACCAAGCCGTTTGTATAATTCAGCATTTGTGCAGCATTTAGATCGTTATCTTGGAGTTGCAAAAGTGAAGACTACCAGAATGGAACCAGCCAATGGACTTTCAGCCCGCGACACTTACATGGAATTGCTGATTGCGCGAAAGTACCGGATATACCGGCACCTGGTACTGGTATTTATGCTCGGTACTTTTGTGTTGAGCATGGAGCCGGGCGGCAACGGCACCTCCGAGGACCTGTTAAAACTGCGCTTCTTCATTTTTTTTTGTGTCCCTTCTTTATACGAATATGTATTTGCTGGTCCCGCATTTGCTCTTCAGGAACAAACACGTCCGGTTTGTGGCGGCCATCGCGTTGTTTATAGCCATCGCTTATCCCCTGGTCTTTTTCAACTACCAAGCCAATGGCTTTTCAACCACGCCGTACTGGGGAGTGGCGAAATATGTCTTCATATCTCTGGTGTGGGTTGCCGCCTCCACTGCCATCAAACTATTTCAGCGCTGGCTGATCGACTCCCGGCGTATCAGCGAACTGGAACATCTGACGCAATCCGCCGAATTGGAGCAACTGAAAAATCAGATTAATCCCCATTTTCTGTTCAACATGCTCAATAATGTCAATGTGCTTACGCAAAAGGATCCGCAAAAAGCCTCCCAGATACTCGAAAAGCTCAGCGATTTTTTGAGATACCAGTTATACGATAGCGCCAGGCCCAAGGTATTGCTGACGTCCGAGATTCGATTTATTCACGATCTGCTCAATATGGAGAAAATAAGGCGGGACAATTTTGAGTTTACCATTTCAAACGAAGGGCAGCTCACCGGTATCCAGGTCGCTCCCTTGCTGTTTATGACCTTTGTCGAGAACGCGGTGAAACACAGCCTGGATGCCGACAACGGGTCCTGGGTTCATATTTATTTCGGCGTCCATGAGGGTGAATTGAGTTTCAAATGCACCAACTCGAAACCCCGGTTGGAAGCCACGCTGCCAGGTCCCGGAGGCCTTGGATTGACAAATGTTAAACGCAGGCTTTCCTTGCTTTACCCCGATCGGCATGCTTTGAAATCGGAGGATTCCGCTCAAACCTATTCGCTCAGCTTAATTATCAAGTTATGAGATGTATCATCGTCGACGATGAGCCTTTGGCCAGAGAGGGCATTGCGTCCCTGGTAAGTAAAACGCCAGGCGTGGAACTGGTCGGGACTTTCAACAGTGCGAATGCCGCAGCCAGGTTCCTGGCCGACGAGGCGGTTGATCTGCTCTTCCTGGACATTCAAATGCCTGGAATGAACGGCATCGATTTCGCCAAATCCGTACCGCCATTGACATTGGTGATTTTCACGACCGCGTACGCGGAATATGCTTTGGATAGTTACGAAGTGGAAGCGGTGGATTACCTGATAAAGCCGATCAAGATCGAGCGTTTTCAAAAGGCCGTTCTTAAGGCGTCCAACTACCTGGACCTGTTGAAATCGGGCTCTGCCTCAACCAACAGCATACAACGGATAGCGAATGACTACTTCTTCGTAAAAGCCGAAAGACGCATTTTCAAGATACAATTCAACGATATCCTTTTCATAGAAGGGTTAAAGGATTATGTCGTCATTCAGACAGTATCTCAGAAGGTAATCACCGCCATGAATATCAAAACCATTTACGACCAGCTGCCGCACAACACATTTGCGCGGGTAAGCAAATCATACATTATCAACATGGGGCAAGTGACGTCCTTTGATAACAACACCGCCTTTATCGACAAGTACGAAATCCCGATTGGCGACGCTTATCGGACGCAGTTTTTTGATGGTTTTGTAACAGGAAAATTATTGAGCCGAAACCGGTAAATGCCGGTTTCGGCTCTTACTATCTTTCAACGGCGCTCAGGCATTGTCAAACCTTTCACATCTTCCAATGGGCCAAAAACGCCAAACTCTGTTCACCTCACTTTGGCATCAGCACTGTATCAATTACGTGAATCACCCCGTTAGACTGAAAAACATCAGCAATAGTGACCATCGCTTTGTTGCCTTTGGCGTCAGTCAGAACGATTTTTTTACCCTTTTGCATCGCTGTGAGCTCTCCACCCGCCACTGTTTTCAATATGGCCTTGCCGCCTCCATCCTTAATGGCCTTCATCAGGTCCGCTGCGCTCATATTGCCGGAAACAACGTGGTAGGTCAAAATGCCCGTTAGCATTGCTTTGTTTTCCGGCTTTACAAGCATATCAACAGTTCCCTTCGGCAATTTATCGAATGCCATGTTGGTCGGAGCAAATACCGTGAACGGGCCTGGACCCGACAAGGTTTCTACCAACCCGGCAGCTTTTACAGCCGCAACCAGTGTGGTGTGGTCTTTTGAATTGACGGCATTTTCAATGATGTTTTTAGATGGATACATAGGCGCTCCACCGACGGTTACAGTTTTTTCTTGTGCGAACGAATGGTTTCCAATCACTAACAAAGTGATCATTGCGAGAAAGAAATTTAGCTTTTTCATTGTGTAAGTCAGCTTGAAAAGTGAACAGTTAAGTGTGTGTGATCGATCAACACGACCAATCTACGTCCGCCAATCTGCTCTTGGATCATTCTGCCACATTATTGAGACTTAGCAAAGCCAGTTTTTATACATAACCAGTTTATAATTAAATAGTTAACTCTACCATAAATCAAGTTCATACCCGTCTGGAGCGTATAGTGCGCATGGACAAAACCAGAATTCACTTAAAAAAAATATTTTTTTTGCCTTCAATCTTATTCTTACAAGTCTGCGTAAGTCTCCCCGAAAACTCATTCAAAATGAAAGGGAAACAAGCTCATTAACTTTTACTTACGAAGATCATGCACACAAACAAGAAGTACAGCTCCAACAGCGCAGAGGAAGAAAGAGCATCACATGTCAACAGACGGTTGTTTTTAAGCTCGGCAGGATTGACCACCGCAGTCGGTACTATTTTGATCGTAACGGGTTGCACTAAGGAAGACCACCAGATACCCGGCATGGGTGACGCGGTAGACCTTGGTTCAGGCGACATTGGCGTGCTCAACTATGCGTACGCACTCGAACAACTCGAAGCAGCATTTTACGCGAAGGTGATCGATTCCCCTTTTTCCGGCATGACCGACATGGAAAAAACCATCCTGACAGACATCCGTGACCACGAGATCGTTCACCGCGAATTTTTCAAGGCTGCCTTGGCAGACAAAGCCATCAAAGGGCTGACTCCAAATTTTGACGGAATCGACTTTGGCAGCAGAACCGCTGTACTCGGTGCAGCCAAATTGTTCGAGGATACCGGTGTAGCCGCATATAACGGTGCGGGAAAGCTCATTAAGGACCCGAACTACCTGCTCCTGGCAGGAAAGATTGTTTCTGTGGAAGCGCGCCACGCGGCTGTTATCCGTGACTTGATCAACCCCAAATCTGCTGACTTTGCCGGTGACGACATTATCGACCTGAACGGAATGGACAAGGCCATTGCGCCGGCTGACATTCTTGCTGCGGTTAAGGGCTACGTCAGAGACACGATTACGGGCGCCAACGTAGGTAAATAATCATTCACACTAACAGGATCAGAAACAATGGATATTTTCAAAATTATAGATCAGTTTCAGCAAATCGACGGCGATGCAGCGGGAAGACTCGAATATGCTTCACGCCGCTATTTCATGAGGAAGGTGGGGAATAAATTAGCTTCGGCGGCTATTCCGACTGCATTTGCAGCGATTGTGAACAAGGCCTTCGCGCAATCTGCGGCGGCGATCGATGTGCTAAACTATGCACTAACGCTCGAATACCTGGAAGATGAGTTTTACAAAGGAGGGCTTGCAGCGGCAAATCTTATTCCTGCGTCGGACAAATCGATATTCACGCAGATTGGTAAGCACGAGTCGCAACACGTAGCATTTCTGGTGAAAGCACTAGGTGCGAAAGCCATTGCCAAACCGATGTTTGATTTTACCTATAAAGGTGCATTTGCCGATGTATTCAGTAATTACAAGACGTTTGTAACAGTTTCGAGTGCGCTTGAAGATACAGGTGTGCGAGCTTACAAAGGTCAGGCAGGGGTTTTGATCCCGGACCCGCAAATTCTGGAATATGCATTGCAGGTCCACTCCGTAGAAGCCCGCCACGCGGCTGTTGCCCGCAGGTTAGCTGCAACATTGCTTGGGGCGCCTGCCATGAAAGGTTGGATCACGGGCAAGGAAGGCGCAGTACCTGCTATTTACGCAGGCGAAGACAATATGACTCAGGGCGGAGTAAATATCAAAGGCCTGGCATCAAAGACGGATGCTGCTGTTACCGAAGCATTCGACGAGCCCCTGACAAAAGACGCGGTACTGGCGATTGCCGGTCCATTCATAAAAGGTTGATTGAGTTGATAGTAAAGTAAATTGATTGTTAGTTTAAAATCCGTTGTGATAGCACAGCGGATTTTTTTTAACATGACCAACAAATCCAAAGACCGACTGGCGGCGTAAATGGGTTATCAAAACTACATAACTCAATCACGTTCCCATGAAATCACTCAACTTTCGCCTGAGGCTGGTGGTTGCCGCCCTTAGCTTCATCCTCTTGTTCTCCATGTCTTCTTGCGACGATCACCGCGTGCCGCCTGCCGGGCCGTCGCTTCCCGACCGGATTTTCTACGCATTGTCGGATAATAACCTGCTGCACGAGATCAATATCCGAAATACAGGCACACCGTTACGCACTTTTGAAGTAGTCGGTCTTGAACAGGGCGATATGCTTAAAGGCATCGATTTCCGCCCTGCCACCGGACAACTTTACGCGATCAGTTCGATGAATAATCTCTATCAAGTGAATGTTAAGTCCGGCGATCAGCACGGAAAGGCTACCCGCATTGGCTCGGCACCGATTGCCGCTACTTTGAACGGCCATGTTGGTTTCGACTTCAATCCCACCGTCGACCGTATCCGAGTGGTGACCAGCTCGACCCAGAACCTGCGCCTGCATCCTGAGACCGGGGCAATTGTTCCTGGCGACTCACCATTGAATGGTTATGCCAACCCAATGATCGGCGCGGTTGCTTACACCAACAGTCGCGCAGGGGTTACTGCCGCACCCGCGGGCGCAGGTACGACACTCTACGACATCGACCCTTCAACGGACATGTTATACATACAAAATCCTCCCAATCCCGGAGGATTGGTGCCGGTAGGAGCGCTCGGACTGAACATCGAGGAAGTAGGCGGGTTCGATATCTCCCCTGACGTAAACCCTTCTGATATTTACCCAATTGTCTCTGTCAAATTCGGCGGCAAATGGGAGCTCGACTTCGTGGATCTGGCCACCGGCAAGCTCCAAAAGCTGGGCGATTTCCCGGCTAATGCGAATGTCATCGGTATTGCCATTCCCCCACTCCCCGTCGCCTATGCTTTGACCGACGGCGGTATGCTGAAAATTTTCAACCCGGAAAACGGCATGGAATACGGCACCAAGTCAATTCCGGCAATTCCAGGCGTTACATTACAGGGCATAGACATTCGTCCTGCCAACGGCAGGCTTTACGCACTGGGCAATAACAGCAAAATTTACGGAATAGACCTTGGAAGCGGAGCTGTTACCGAGCTGGCAAGCCTGAAACTGGCCGACAACACCCCGTTAATGCTCAGCGGCACCTATTTCGGCGTCGATTTCAATCCCGTCGCGGACCGTCTGCGCGTCGTAAGTGACAACGGGCAGAATCTCCGCATCAATGTAACTGACGGCGTGACGGTCGTTGATCAACCTCTCAAAATCGGTGTTGCAGGGCCCATTCCGTTTATTACCGCGGTTGCCTACACTAATAGCTATCCGGGCACTACAACTACGACGCTATTCGATATCGACAGTCAATCAAATACTTTATATGTACAAACACCGCCCAACAACGGTGTAATGACCGATCCGAAGGCCCTGGGAATCGATGTTGAGCCTGGTCTCGGCTTCGACATCGGTAATGTCTCCGGCAAAGGCTACGCCGTTTTCACGGTGGGACTCAACACCAGCTTTTACTCCGTCGATCTGAGTACCGGCGCTACCATGCACAAATTTCCGTTCAGCGGACCTGTAAAAGGGCTTGCCGTTGGGTTCGGGTTGTGAAATTTTATATTTTAAAAAAAGCACCATTCCGGTCGAGCCGGATGGTGCTTTTTTGTGTCAATCTCTTTCGTAATGATTTTGTATTGCTCGGAAAAAAACATGAGGCCTGCCAATGAGCCGAAAGCCGGGCGAGCTATCTCACCGCCACCAACCCTGCGACTTATCTTTGAGCCGCAGGCTATCGTGTTTTATGTTGAAATGTTTTAAGCATATCTTAAGAGTCAGGGATACAATTTTATCATAGCTTCTTATTTACTTCGTGCGTTCTGACATAGTACTACCACCCAACGTATGCGGATCCTGATCATCGAAGACGAACCCGGCATTTTAAACTTCCTCCGGCAGGGACTTGAAGAAGAGTCCTATTCGGTCGATACGGCGACGAATGGCCTGGATGGGCTTGAAATGGCACTCGCAGAAGCGTATGATGTGGTACTGCTCGATTGGATGCTGCCGGGGAAAAGCGGGGTCGAGGTCTGTCGGGAAATCAGAAGAGCAGGGATTAAAACACCCATCATCTTTCTTACCGCCCGCGATACGGTGCAGGACACGGTCTTCGGTTTGCAGGCCGGTGCCAACGATTACATCAAAAAGCCATTCAGCTTTGAAGAACTTTTGGAGCGGATCAAGGTGCAATTACGGCCACATTCGGGCGAACAGGTTGAATTTCGGTTGGGCCCCATTGTAGTCGATACCCAATCCCACCAGGTTTTCAGGGATTCACAGGAAATTAAGCTCACGCAGAAAGAGTTTGGCCTGCTGGAATTTCTGCTGCGCAACAAAGGAAAGGTTTGCCGGCGGACACGGATTATCGAAAGCGTTTGGGATATTCATTTCGAGTATAACACCGGTGTAATCGACGTTTACATTAACTCGCTGCGCAAAAAGCTGGGGCTCACCAAAGAGGAAGATTATATCCAGACCATCCGCGGTGTAGGCTACATTGCAAAGGAAATATGAACAATGCGCGGATGAACTCCTCTTATCGAAACCGGATCGCCCTTAACTTTACCCTGGGCACGGGGCTATTGGTAGCCCTGGTTTTTCTGCTGATCTATTACATTGTCAGCGCTACGGTTTTCAACCGCCTCGAAAAAGACCTTGGCTACGAGTTGGATAAGCATTTCTATGAAGTGGGCGTCCGGGATGGGCAACCCTACTTCGCCGATAAGGCCGAATGGCTGGAACGCGAGCATAGTGAACTGGAAATCAACCCGGTATTCGTTGTCCTGACGAGCCTTTCGGGAAACGTCATCGATAAATCGCCCAATCTGAAAAATGATTCGCTCAAACTTCATTTCTCGACGGTGGATCGCGCTGTGTTCAAAACCACTTTACAAGGACAGGCGATCGAGCAAGTGCAACTGGCCATCAAGGAAAATAACCGGCCAGCTGGCTATATCGTTGTAGCTATGCCTATCGACGAATCGGAAAGAGTGCTTTTTAATCTCAAAGTTGTACTTCTCGTGGCGTTTCCGGCGGTGCTGGCAATCCTGTTCGGTTTCACCCGGTACAGCGCCGGCAGAAGCATTCAACCAGTCTTGACGGTGATTGAAACAGCCAGCAAGATCTCCAAGGACAATATGGGCAGCCGCATCCCGGTACCCGCGGTCCGCGACGAGCTTCATTTGCTGGTAACCACCCTGAACGAACTGATGACCCGTGTTGAGCATGCGATAGAGCGGGAAAAACGGTTCACGGCCGACGCCTCGCATGAGCTCCGTACGCCACTGGCGGTGATCAAAGGCACCCTGGAAGTACTGATACGGAAGCCGCGATCGGCGGAGGAATACATCGCGAAAATCTCCTTTTGCATCGCAGAAATGGACCGCATCAACCACTTGGTTGACCAGCTCCTGTTGCTAACCCGGTTCGAAAGCCAGCAGAAGGCCATGGATATGGGCGCGGTGGATCTTTCCGAGCTCACGGGCAACGTTTTGGGGCGTCACCAGCAGCAGATCGTCGAAAAGAAACTCTCCGTAGACTTGGAAACGGACGGATCGCACGTCGTATATAGTGATCCGTACATGGTGGAGATCATGTTAGACAACATTATTTCCAATGCGGTAAAATATTCGACCGGCCCGGCCGGCATTACCATCAGGATTGCCACTTCCGGCGAAAGTACGCAGTATTCGGTCACCGACCAGGGAATCGGCATCGATGCAAACGACATCAACCGCATACGTGACGCCTTCTACCGTTCGGCGCCCCTGTCCCATCCCGAGGTGAAAGGAAGCGGCCTCGGCCTCTCGATCGTCAGCCGCATGTGCGAAATGCTTGGAGTGGATTTCAGTATCCATAGCCAGCTAGGCAAAGGCACGGATGTTACGCTCTCATTTCCAATCTTAAGCCAATCTTAAGAATCCCTTGAGAATCCCTTAAGAAAAGCAGGGATACCTTTGATTCAAACAGAAAACAATCAGAGTTAATCCTGCTAATCATCTATGAACTCCACCGGACACGCTGAGAACCTGAGCCGTCATGCCTTCCTGCGCAAGCTGGGCTTTGGCGGAGCTGCACTTTCCGCAATTTATTTTGGCAGCCATCTGCAATCATGCACCAACGACCGGGTCAACCCCGCGCCTACCAATATGACCCTCGATCTGAACGACCCCGCTTACGCAGCCCTGAAATCCAACGGCGGATACGTCGTAAAGGATGGCGTCGTCATCGCCCGAAGCAATACAGGCGCCTATATAGCGGCCACCCGCACGTGCAGCCATGAAGGCCGAAACGAGGTAATCTACCAAACCGACCATTTCTATTGCACAGCACACGGCGCCAAATACGACAACACCGGCAAAGGCCTCAATAGTGAAGGCAGGAAAGGAATAGCCGTCTACACGACCTCCCTTACCGACCAAATCCTTACCATAACTGCCTAAGCCATGCTCAAAACAACGTTTGTCCTCTTTTTCAGCCTGATCACTTCAGTAGCTATGGCCCAGACCGATCTGATGAAGCAGTTGGAGCAAGCCGACGATTCGACCGTACACTATGCTGCGGCGATATTCAAGGGCACCCGCATTATCAACGGACATTCAGTCGAAACGGTCGGGAAAAACAATATGGACTTCATCATTTCGCACCGCTTCGGGGCGATCAATTCCGGGGCCGGCAACTTTTTCGGGTTAGACGAGTCCCAGATCCGGCTCGCGCTGGAATACGGTCTTACCGACCGGCTAATGGTAGGTCTGGGCCGCAGCAGCTATCAAAAAACGATCGACGTTTTTGTGAAATACCGCCTGCTTCGCCAGTCAAGCGGCCTGCGCAACATGCCCGTATCCGTCACGCTTTTTGCCAGCGACGCGCACAATGCCAGCACCTCCACGCCAGACCTTCCTTTTTACACCATTACCCAGCGCCAGACCTACACGTTCCAGGCGTTGGTCGCCCGCAAATTCAATGAAAGGCTCTCCTTGCAACTCACACCCACTGTGATGCACCGCAACCTGGCGGAAAAGCCATTGGATGCGAACAATGTGTATGCGTTAGGGATGGGCGGGCGCTACAAGCTCACCAAGCGGACCTCGTTCAATGCCGAGTACTGGTACACCCCCAAGCGTATTGGAAACACCACACAACGGGATCCGCAATACACCAACACGCTCTCCCTCGGCTTCGACATCGAGACCGGCGGACACGTGTTCCAGCTTCACCTGACCAACTCGCGCGGCATGATCGAGAAGCAGTTCCTGGGCCAGACCACCGGCAAATGGAGTAACGGCGACATCTTCTATGGCTTTAATGTCGCCAGAACATTCAGTTTCGACAAAAGCAAAAAACGCAGCAACAGCAATGGATACTAAGCTTTTCAGACTGGCATTTCTGCTCATGGCCAGTCAGCTGCTGGCCATCTGCGCCAGTGCGCAGATTTACATGACCAAAGCCGGGCAAACCAGCTTTTTCTCGCAAACGCCCCTGGAAAACATATCGGCCGTAAACCAGCAGGTAGCGGTGCTGCTCAACAGCGCCAGCGGAGAAATCGCGGTTCGGATGCAGCACCGGGCATTTAGTTTTCCAAACAAGCTCATGCAGGAGCATTACAATGAAAACTATATGGAAACCGAGAAATATCCGGCCGCCAGCTTTACAGGCAAGGTCAGCGAGCATATCGATTACGGCAAGGATGGTACTTATAGTGTGAGCGCGGAGGGTGTTCTCGATATCCACGGTGTTAAGCAAAAACGGGTATTGAAAGGTCAGCTGTCAGTAGACCACGGACAATGCACACTCAGCTGTGAATTCGAGGTAAAGCTCTCCGATCACAACATTCAGGTCCCCACCCTGGTGATCGCCAAAATCGCGGAGTCCATATCAGTTAAAAACAGGTTCGTTCTCACATTGAAGAAAAACCCTTAGCCATTCAATGCTGAACAAAATCATCTCTTTCTCAGTCAGGAACAAACTGATAGTCGGGCTGCTGGTGCTTGCGCTGATAGGTTATGGCAGCTATGAGCTGACCCGGCTGCCGATCGACGCTGTGCCGGATATCACCAACAACCAGGTACAGGTAATCACCATTGCGCCATCCTTCGGTGCGACCGACATCGAACGATTGGTTACTTTTCCCATTGAGCAGGCCAACAATAATATTTCGGGGTTAAAAGAGATACGAAGCTTCTCGCGCTTTGGTCTTTCCCTGGTCACGATCGTTTTTGAGGACGATGTGGATGTGTATTGGGCAAGGCAGCAGGTCTCCGAACGCCTTGCGAAAGTGCAGTCGCAAATTCCCCAGGGTATCGGTACGCCGGAGCTCGGGCCCATCAGCACCGGACTCGGTGAAATTTACCAGTACGTGGTCCGTGCCAGGGAAGGTTACCAACACCGTTACGATGAGACCGAGCTTCGCACAATTCAGGACTGGATCGTACGAAGACAGCTACTTGGTGTGAAGGGCGTTGCCGAAGTGAGCAGTTTCGGCGGAAAGCTCAAACAATATTCGATCGAAGTGGATCCCGCGAAACTGCTTTCCATGGGGTTAAATATCAACGACATATTTACTGCGTTGCAGGAAAACAACGCGAACACCGGGGGCGCTTATATCGAAAAGGGACCGTCGGTGCTTTACATCCGCAGCGAAGGGCTTGTCGAAGACCTGGAAGATATCGGCAACATTGCCGTCAGGAACCTGCCCGATGGGCAGCCGGTGTTTATCCGTGATGTTGCCGAGGTTAGGACAGGATTCGCCACCCGATACGGGGCCATGTGCTACAATGACCAGGGGGAAGTCTCGGGAGCTGTGGTAATGATGCTGAAAGGGGCCAACAGCAGCGAGGTAATTACGGCCGTGAAGCAACGTGTGGCGCAGATCCGGAAAACGCTTCCCGAAGGTGTGGTGATCGAATCTTTTCTGGACCGCACCAAGATGGTTAACAATGCCATCGGGACCGTTGAAAAGAACCTGTTGGAGGGGGCGTTGATCGTCGTTTTCGTGCTGGTACTCTTTTTGGGAAACCTCAGGGCAGGCCTGCTGGTAGCATCTGTAATTCCGCTAGCCATGCTTTTTGCGGTCATCATGATGAACACGTTCGGCGTCAGCGGCAACCTGATGAGCCTTGGCGCACTGGATTTCGGCCTGATTGTCGACGGAGCCGTGATCATTGTCGAAGCGGTGATGCATCAGATCGCCCGGAGTGCCCGGTTTTCAGGCACCGAACGACTCACACAAACACAAATGGACGAGCAGGTCAACGAGTCGGCCGACCGCATGATGAACAGCGCTGTATTCGGGCAGATGATTATTTTAATTGTATACCTGCCCATATTCACCCTGCAAGGTATAGAAGGGAAAATGTTTAAGCCCATGGCCCAAACCGTGGCATTTGCCCTGCTGGGCGCGTTCCTGCTCTCGATAACCTACATTCCTATGATGAGCGCGGTGTTTTTGAGCAAAAAAGTACGCCATGAGCCCAATTGGTCCGACCGCGTAATGGGCAAAATTACGGCTGGCTACCTGGTCACTTTGGATAAACTGCTGCACTTCCCAAAACTCGTCATACTTTCCGCATTGCTCCTTTTCACTGTGGCGATATTTACACTTACTACCCTGGGGGGCGAGTTCATACCCGCGTTGGAAGAAGGGGATTTTGCCGTGGACACGCGTGTGCTTACGGGCAGCAGCCTGACCACCACAATCGCCAATACTACTAAGGCGGCACACATTCTTAAAACCCGCTTCCCCGAGGTGGAGAAGGTGGTTACCAAAATCGGCAGCGGCGAGGTCCCCACCGATCCTATGCCCATGGAAGCGAGCGATATGATGGTAATCCTGAAAGACAAAAGCGAATGGACCTCGGCAAGCACCTTCCCCGAGCTTTCGGAAAAAATGGGCCGCGCATTGCAGGAAGTACCCGGCGTCACAGCCGGGTTTCAATTTCCGGTGCAAATGCGCTTCAACGAGCTCATGACCGGCGCACGACAGGATGTGGTTTGCAAAATATTCGGAGAGGACCTGGATACGCTGGCATTGTATGCGGCCCGGCTTGGCAAACTGGTCAATCAGGTCGATGGCGCCCGGGACCTGTACATCGAAGCGGTATCGGGCCTGCCGCAGATCGTTATACGGTACAATCGGAACACGATCGCGCAATTCGGCCTTACCGTCGGGGCGGTGAACCGCATCGTCAATACCGCGCTGGCAGGTCAAAGCACGGGGATGGTTTTTGAAGGAGAAAAGCGCTTCGACCTGGTCGTAAGGCTCAGCCCGACTCAAAAAAGGAATATTGCACAGATCCGCGACCTGCTGGTACCTACCTCCGGCGGCACGCAGGTCCCGCTTTCGCAGCTGGCCGACATCCGCATTGTTACCGGCCCCAATCAAATCCAGCGGGAGGATGCCAAGCGCCGCATTGTGGTGGGCTTTAACGTTGCCGGACGCGACGTACAAAGCATTGTGAACGAGCTTCAAGCCAAAGCCGGCCAAAACTTGCAGCTACCGGCTGGCTACTACGTTACCTACGGCGGCGCTTTCGAAAACCTGAATGCGGCCAAAGCACGGCTGATGATCGCCGTGCCCGTGTCGCTCGTGCTGATCTTTGTGCTGCTGTATTTTGCCTTCAACTCGGTGCGCGACGGATTGCTGATTTACTCGGCGATCCCGCTATCGGCCATCGGAGGGATTTTCCTGCTTGCGCTCCGTGGAATGCCGTTCAGTATCAGCGCCGGGATCGGCTTTATCGCCCTGTTCGGTGTGGCCGTACTGAACGGAATTGTACTCGTGGCCGAGTTCAACCGGATTCGTAAAGCGGGTGAAAGCATTATTCGAAGAGCCATACTCGAAGGCGCCAGCCACCGGCTTCGCCCGGTCCTGATGACTGCTTTTGTCGCCTCGCTAGGCTTTCTGCCAATGGCGGTGAGCAATGGTGCCGGAGCGGAAGTGCAACGGCCACTGGCAACGGTAGTGATCGGCGGCCTTCTGGTAGCAACGGCGCTGACATTGTTCGTCTTGCCGGTGCTTTACATGGTATTCGAAAACCGTTCCCATCTCAAAGCAGGGGCTGTTGGCCTGGTGATCTCCGCTTGCCTGCTCGCACCCGGTCATGCCCGGGCCCAAAAGGAGATCGGCCTGGAAACTGCCATTAACCTCGCATTGAAAGATAATAGTCAGTTAAAAAGCGAAAAGTTACGGGCAGAGTACCGGCAGGCACTCATCCAAACCGCGGTCGACCTGCCGCAAACCACTATAAGTATCGAGACAGGCCAGATCAACAGCGCCTACACCGATACAAAGTTTGCATTATCCCAATCAGTACTGCTTCCGGTGGTCTACCGGCGGCAGCGTTCGCTTTTGGAGCAAGAATTTGAGGCAGGTGTCCTGCAAGCCTCGGCCACCGCGCTCGACCTGCGTCGCAATGTCACGCGCCAGTTTTATATGCTGCTTTACCTCAAACAAAAAGCCCGGCTTCTAAGCTCGCTCGACAGCCTTTTCACTGCGGTAGCTGCGCGCGCCAACGAGCGCCTGGCGCGGGGCGAGACCAACGTGCTCGAAAAGACAAGCGCTGAAATGCAGCTCGGACAAATCAGGCAGCAGCGGGGGCAGCTGGACGCTGATCACAAACTGGCGCTGGTCGCATTCAACCTGCTGCTAAACGGATCGGAACCGCATGAACCGCTCGACAGTCCGCTTCTCATTTCTTCCACCGTATACACGGACACCGCCAAATTATTATCGCACCCCTACATGCAGCTGGCCGGCAGGCAACAAAACATTGCCGACGCGGCTATCGCCATTGAAAAAGCCAGGCTTTTACCCGAATTAAACCTGACCTACAACAACATGAGCATGCGTGGTACCGGCGCAGACAATAAAATGTACAACGGCTGGCCGCGCTTTCAGGCTGCACAGGTGGGAGTGGGTATTCCCGTTTTCGCAGGTGCACAGAAAGCGCGCATCCGGGCGGCAAAGATCGCCGGTGAGGCTGTCCGGCAGCAATCTCAGAGCCAACACCGCCAGTTTACAGCCCGTTACATGGCAACGCTTACGAGTTACCGTCAACTGCTCGAACGCTTCGGCTATTTTCGGAACTCAGCCCTTCCCAGTGCCGAGCTGATGGTCCTGACGGCGAGCAGCCAGCTTGCGGAAGGTAATATCAACTACCTGGAATGGAGCCAGCTGATCGCGCAGGCCACTTCGATCAAAAACGAATACCTCGACACGATTGCTAACCTGAATCAAAATGCGATAGAACTGGACTATTTCCTTAGCCAATAAGCGAATGATGAATATCAAATTTCTCCTTTACACTGCGCTGGGCATTATACTTGGTTCCTGCGCGGGAAAAACGGCTGACCAGGAGTCTGCCGGCCAGATGCCGACACAAGAAAACGTCGCGAAACTCACACCCCGGCAAATCCGCAATGCAGGAATTGCCCTTGACTTTCCGAAAGTGAGGCAGGTTTCATCCGTACTGCGTTTGAACGGCAGGATCGACGTCCCGCCGCAAAATATGGTATCGATCAGCGCCCCGCTCGGCGGGTATCTCAAATCTACTAACTTGCTGCCCGGAATGCACGTGCAGAAAGGGCAAGTACTCGCCGTGCTGGAAGATCAGCAGTACATTCAGCTACAACAGGACTATCTGGCCGGCAGCGCCCGCATCAAATACCTGCGAACCGAGTATGAGCGCCAAAAGAGCCTCAATAGCTCCAAGTCGGTAAGCGATAAAACCTACCAGCAAGCCGAAGCCGACTTCCTGGCCCAACAGGTGGCGGTGGGGGCTTTGGCCGAAAAGCTCTTGCTGGCCGGAATCAATCCGAATCACGTAAGCGCCGACCGGATCTCGCGCAGCGTCAACATTTATTCGCCAATCTCGGGTTATGTGTCAAGGGTCAATGTAAACATCGGCAAATACCTGGCCCCTACCGAGGTACTTTTTGATTTGATCAACCCGTCAGATATCCACCTGGCCCTGAAAGTGTTTGAAAAGGACCTTGATAATATCCGCAAGGGGCAGCAGGTACTAGCCTTTACCAACTCCCGGCCAGAGCGCAAGCTGGCTTGCGAAGTGATACTGGTCAGCAAAGACCTGTCGCCCGAACGCACCGCCGAAGTCCATTGCCACTTCCAAAAATACGAGCATGACCTTTTGCCCGGCACATTTATGAATGCGGAACTTGCACTGGAATCCCGCAACGCGACCGTCCTGCCCGATGATGCCATCGTCAGCTTTGACGGGAAAGAGTACATATTTATTCCCGAAAAGGACGGATTTACCCTGACGGCCGTCCAGACGGGCCATAGCGAAAATGGAGTAACCGAAATCCTGAGCCCTGTCAATCTCCGGGACACGCGCTGCGTCACGAAAGGCGCATACTCGCTGCTGATGTTTTTGAAAAACAGACCAGACCAATAAGCTTCCTTCGTGTTCCCACCTAGCCTCCCCATTGGCTAGTCAATCAAATCAGCGTTTAGTGGTTGGAGATCTGGTGACACATACTCCTTCCGCGCCTTGACCGAAAAAATCAAATCTTCACTATAAAATTTCAGAAAGGCTGTTCGCTCAGAGAAAGGGCTCGTGAACAGGTGATTACAAGCTTCTAAAGAGCGACATGCGTCCACGCTTCAACCGGCAAGGATTTGTCGAAAAATTACCTACCGGAAGTTTTCGAGCGCGACTTTGCGCCGGATCCGACTCAAACTTTCCGGCTTCATGCCCAGAAAAGATGCAATGTATTGGACCGGCACATTGTGCAGTATTTCCGGGTGCGAGGCGATAAGCTTACGGTACCGTTGCTCGGCGTTGAGCGTGGCAAGTTCCTTCGACCGATTTTCATTATAAGTAATGGAGTGCTGAAAAACGGATATGCTGAAATCCTTCATTACGGGGCTGGAAGCGATCAGTTGGTCCAGTTCCGGTTTCGTAATTCTCAGGAGTTCGCATTCTGTAATGCATTCGACATTTTCGCCCGAGATGGTTTGGGCAATAAAATGGCCATAGGAAGTAAAAAAACCGGGCGGGCAATTAATGTGCGTCGTCACCTCGTCCCCGTTCTCATTATAGTGGAACAGGCGCAAGAAGCCGGAAACGATGTAGTACAAGTATTTAGGAACTGTCCCTTGCTCCTCAATGACCCGGTTCTTCGGAAAAAGGACAGGATCAAACGCCTTCCGGATCAGCATTGCTTCTGGTTCCGGAAGAGCGTGATCCTGCCTGATAAAATCGATGAGTTTGTTGTGCATTGACCGTCGCTTGATCGAGGCTTTCAATATAAGCAAAACTATTGAAGCAGGTTCTGGTGTTCCATCAGGTAGGCCAGTGCCGATGTAACAGCTTGTTCAGGTTTGCCGGGATTAAAACCAAGTTCCGTTCGCGCTTTTTCAATATCGAAATTTTGCTGCAGTCCCGAGAATATCTTTATGTCCTTTCGGGTCAGCAGGGGTGCCTTTCCCGAGAACTTCGCCGACAATTCCATCATGGCCGCCAGGCCCAGCAGCATAAATCTGGGCAAGGCTCCCGGCACCTTCAAATTCAGTTCCGGGTAAAGGCGGCTGGCCAACCGGGTCGTATGGGTAATGCTCATACACTGCTCGTTAGCCAGGATGTACCGTTCGCCCGGAAGTCCCTTTTGCGCAGCCAGGTAACACCCCTGGGCCACATCCCTGACATCGATCCAGTTCAAGGTGATTTTGGTGTCGACGGGAATCTGCTTGTTCAGGATCAATTTCAAAACGCCATAAGAAACATTCAACGGAAGGGTAGCGTCCCCTCCTATCATCGCCGAGGGCAATACGGCTACCAACTCAACGCCGAGCTCGTCGGCCAACCGAAATGCCAACTGTTCGCCGTCATTTTTCGAGTTGTAATACATGTCCCGTCTTTCGGGATTATAACCGTAGCGCTCCTTAGTAGGAAGTTTCGAATAATTAAGTGCGGCAACCGAGCTTACATACACGATTCGTTTGACCCCCATTTCAGCAGCGGCTTCAATCATGTTGCGCGTACCGTTCAGATTTACATCGTAAATCTCCTTTTGCGGATCCCTTGCCCAAAGCTTAAATGCCGCGCCTACCGCATAAAACACCTCCACACCTTCGAGTGCTTTTGCAAGCGAGGCTTTATCGGTAATATCGGCTTGAACTACCTCACAATCCATCCCCGAAAGCGATGCTTTGTTTTCAATATTGCGTATCGAAGCCCTCACCGGGATGCCCTTCGATATCAAAAGTCTAACCAGGTTGTTGCCCAGATGTCCGTTTGCGCCGGAAACCAACGCTAAATTCTTTTGTCCCATTGTTACTCTTGCTGATTGTTCGGGACAAAATTCAAGACTTCCGAATCGCCGGCGCTTGACATTTGTTATTTAATCATCCGCATTATACAAATACATAAGCATTGGAACATCCCGCTCACGAAATGGGCGTGTTACATCGAAAGTCCCCAAACAAACACATTCAGTACTGTTTCAAACAGTGAACCCAAATTCGACAGTCAGTCCAAATCGGGCTACACTTAGCCGCAGTTCCAAACTATTCCTATACGTTACGCATCACCGACCGCGGCAGAAAGGCCGGCGGCGGCCGGCCTTTACCCGGTCGTCTTAAAAACGCAAGCAGGTCGCCGGGTGCTTAAAGTATTGATTACTCGTCAATTGAGCATTTCATATGCATAAATCCAGGTGATATAGGCTCAGTTTCGGATCCTATGCCACCTGGCTACTCAACAATTAATATTCCTGGATTATGCGTTGATTCCTCCATCAACCGCAAAACTGCTCCCGGTAATATAGCCTGCTTCCGGGCCGGAGAGGAAGTTGACCATGGCGGCAATTTCCTGCGGTTTGCCTAGCCTTTTGAGTGGAATTGCGTTAGTGAACGCTTCGCGAATCGCCGGGTCAGCGGGCATCATGTCTGTGTCGATTGCACCTGGCTCAACGGTATTCACAGTGATGTTGCGGGAAGCCAGGTCCCAGGCCAGTCCACGGGTATAGCCGCTGATCGCGGCCTTGGTGGCGGCATAATCCGACATGAAAGGCCCTCCTATCCTTTTGCCTCCCACTGAGCCGATGTTGATGATCCTGCCGCCTTCCGGAATATATTTCACCGCCGCCCGCACCGCTTCGGAAACGGCCCGGATGTTGACATCGACCTGGCGATCATACTCACCCGACCTTTCGACGGCTTGATCCAATGGCCCTGCTACTGCGATGGCAGCATTATTGACCAGGATATCGATTTTTCCGAACTTACTGACGGCCTCGTTTATTGCCTCGGTCAATGCTCCACGCTGCGCAGCATCTGCTTTGATCCCGAGAGCACTTCCCCCATTTTGTGCAATTTCGTCCGCCAACTTCTTAGCTTTTTCTTCTGAGTTGACGTATGTAAAAACAACACTCGCGCCTTCTGAGGCAAGTCTTCTGACAATTGCCTCACCCATGCCACGTGTACCACCTGTAACAAATGCGACTTTTTCTGTTAATGTCTTCATGATCAAACTGATTTATTTTGGAATTATAGTTCCAGAATAAATATTTTGGAATTATAGTTCCAATAAGTTTGTATTTTTATCACGACACAATTGATCTGACGCTAAATCATAATCCAATGGCTAGAAACCGTAACTTCGACGAGCAGGAAATTTTGGACAGGGCAATCGACCTTTTCAAAGTTCGCGGGTATCGGGGTACTACGCCGGAGGAATTAGTCAATACGTTAGGTATCAGCAGATCGAGCCTCTATAACACCTTTGGCGACAAACATTCATTGCTGCTCAAAACACTTCACCGCTATTACGAAAAGACAGTAACTGCCCTGGAACACATTATTGCCGACACGGAGGATCCGCTGGCCGGGATCAAGTTAATCTTTAAATTGTCGATTGAAGGCACCTACCCGGGAGGTATGCCCGAGGGCTGCTTTTTGATCAACTCCATTATAGAGTTTGGTCCCGACGAGCCGGCAGCAGTTGAAATTGTCAAGAAAAGTATTGATGCTACCAGGGCCGCATTGCTCCACTTTGTGGCTTGTGGCAAAAAAACGGGGAAGTTTTCGGATAGTCTCGATACTGAGACCATGGCAGACTATTTGCAGAATTGTATTAACGGGATCGTGGTTTCAGCCAAAGCGGGAATGAGTCAGGCCAACTGTGAGCGAATGGTTGAAAGCACGCTGATATTACTGCACTAGCGACACTAGCCTGCTCGTATATTATGGATGGGCGTTCCGACAGATCTGATCCGTGGCTGCGCTTACCAGTGACAATCCTGTGATGTTTACAGATTTTCTTTTACAAAGTTTTCAGCGTATGTTTTGATCTGCTCACGGACGGCCCGGAACGCTTTCAGAACCTGTTCATCAGTACCCGTCGCTTTTGCCGGATCAGGGAAGTTGTGATGGAATTTCTTTGCATTATTGGGAAAACAAGGGCACCGCTCTAGGGCATTGTCACAAACAGTAATGACGAAATCAAAATCGATGTCGCCGTATTCATTCAGGTTGTTCGACGTGTGATTGGAAATATCGATCCCGTCTTCCTCCATGATCGCGATCGCTTTGGGATTCACACCGTGCGTCTCTACCCCGGCACTGTATACGGTGGCCTTATCTCCGGCAAAATGCCTCAAATACCCTTCGGCAATCTGGCTCCGGCAGCTGTTACCGGTACATAGCACCAATATTTTTTTCATGTTAGTTTTAATTGACTCCTATCGTTTTACTTCTACGCTCCAACAGAGTAATATTCCGCCAGGCTCCTTTCATTTTGCCGATTTTTTCACGGTAGCCGATGATGCGGAAACCATTGTTCTCATGGAGCCTGATGCTAGCCGGATTTTCCGGAAAAATACTGGCCTGCAACGTCCAGTACTCCTTGCATTCGCTTTCGGCAATTAAATGCTTCAAAAGTAAATCCCCTATTTTCTGTCCCCTGAAAGCTTCCGCTATATAAATGCTCACTTCCGCAACCCCGGCATAAACACAGCGACCGGAAACCGGTGTCAAGGCAGCCCAGCCCGCCACTTCTCCGCTATCGGAAACGGCTACGTACCGGAGATTCGCCACATGGGACTGATCCCACACCTCCCATTCCGGCGGACTTGTTTCGAGCGTTGCCTGACCGGTTGCAATACCCTGAGCGTAGATGGCCCGGACGGCAGTCCAATCTTTGGGTGTCAGTTCTCTGATCGTCATCGATAGGTTGTTATGATGGTTAATTAGCAACAGCCGCCTCCCGGTGTGCAACAAGACGCCTCCTCGCTGGCCGCAACCAACTTCGGCTCTTCCTTTTTATCGGCGGAATTGCAGCAAGACACGTCGGCCGACGATGTTCCACAGCTTTGATTGCGCGAAAGTGCCTTGCACTGCGTGAAGTCGGGGACCAAATTTACCGTAAATGTCTGGTCTTCGGTAACCAGCTCGCCCGGATACATCTGCCGCGTGTCGAACTTCGAATTGCCGAATTCAATCTTCACTATGGCATCCGGGCTCAAAGGCAGTGTTTTTTCTACGATCCCAACGATTTTAAGCGCCTTGCCCACTTTCATGGACCGGTCAGCTTCTTTGACCGAGGGCTCCCATAACTGCACGATAACCTCCGTCCAGCTATTCATCTGCCCACCGCAATCGACCGACGCGATCGGCGCCTGCTTGATTTCGGTAATATGATATGAGCTGTCTACGAACTTTCCTGCTTCATATTCGAATTGCAGGTGCAGATCAGGATTTTGTTCGAGCGTACTTTTGAAGTCACCCCACGTCATCGGACGCCGCGTCACCGGATTTGGTTGATTTGTCATAGCTTAATTGTTATAATGTAATATTACGATGGATTTAGTCAAAAAAATACCCGCCTAATTGCAGCAGGTAACCTGTTCAAAGGATTCCAGTAATGAGCCGAAGGCCTGCCTTGCCTCTTCCCACACCGGTGGATTAATGCAATAGCAAACGCGGGGAGGGTTAATCTCTCCCTGAATGATTCCAATTCGCTTCAACTCCTTCAAATGCTGGGACACGGTCGCCTGGGCAAGATCCAGTTCATCCACCAAGTCACCGCAAACACATGCCTTGCGGGCAATGAGCAGCTGTAAAATTGCCACCCGCGCAGGGTGTGCAAATGCTTTCGCCAGATCCGCGATCCGGTTTTGTTGCTCGGTAAATATTTCCGTTTTCGTAACTCCCATGATGCAAACATAAGAAAAAAAATTAATCGCAATATTACGATTTGTTTTTTTTAACGGACGCCTAAATACCGACCCAATTACTTCGAATGATGCACTGGAATTTTCGGAGTAGTGATCGGCGTCGACACACTAACGCATGTAAATCAATTTGATCTTGCCCCAGGCAATGCTGTGAGCAACTACCAGCTCGTCCAGCCGCCATCGACCAGCAGGTTTTGCCCGGTTATGAATGCCGATGCATCCGAAGCCATGAATACGACTGGCCCCTTGATATCAGCGTCATCAGCGAACCGCCCCAACGGGGTGAGTCTTTTATAATTTTCAATGAATTCCTCCTTGCCTTCCAGCTGCGCAACACCAGGTCCGTATCCACCCGGACTAATGCAATTGGCGCGGATGTTGTACCGGCCGTAAAAATTGGCCAGCCATTTGGTGAAACCCACCATTCCCCATTTGTCGTAAGTGTAGTTGACCGGACTCGTCATTCCGGTCTGTCCGTAAACCGGGAAATGCGGCCCTACTGCACCCTGGATCGATCCGATATTGATAATGCTTCCGTTGCCCGCCGCCTTCATGGGTTCGATAACCGCCCGCGTCATTAGCACAAGTCCGGTCGCATTGACACGCTGTGCCGCCTCCCAGCCAGTAACCTCTACCTCTTCCAGATTCTGAAATCCCTGCCTCGAAACCGCGTTATTGACGAGGATATCTATTCGCCCGAACATACCCATCACATTCTCGGCAAATGCCCGGATCGAAGATTCTTTTTCAAGGTCTACGCACATGGCCGTGGCCAGAAAACCGCGGGCCGACAGCCCGGACGCTAAATGCTCGCATGTGCTGACATTACGCGAGGCAATGACTACGTGAGCGCCTGCCTCCGCTAGGGCTGTGGATATGGGTGTACCAAAGAAGCCGGCCCCTCCCGTGACGATCGCTACTTTGCCCGTCAAACTGAATAACTGGTTCATCATCTGATTAAATTTTCCATCTTCCCGGCGTAAGAATTTCATCGGGGACAGCTGTAAACACTTGAATAAATTCGTTTCGAAGCGGTGCCGGGACCTCCGGCGCGCCGAGCAGCTGCACATTTTCGGCCAGTTGAGTGGAAGTATCCGCCCCCACGACAATACTGCCGATACCTGGCAGATCTCTAACGTAAGCAAAAGCCAGGCCTGCGATATCAGCGGGATAGTCTTGTGCAAAAGCATGAAGCTGCTTCAAAAATGGGATGGCTGGTTTGAGGTTGCCCTTGATTTGCCCGGGATCCATAAAAAACAATCCTTGCAGGAACACACTGCGCGCAAAAACGAGTTTCTGCACCTGCGCAAGACGCTGCAATGCGCCCGAAACGACCAGCCGCTGGTCAAAGATATTCACCGGTACCTGCACCGCTTCAATAAGAGGCTCCGACAAGCAAAAAGCAACGTCTGCCGGCTCATACACCGACACGCCGCCTATATCGATCAACCCCTGCTCCCTAAGCCGCGAAATGATCACCGGTAGTACGCCTGCCACAGCGTCCATCGGCTCCTCTCCCTTGTGCAGCAGACACACGGGCAGCTTGCTGATTCTCAGGCTTTCAACAGAAGCCCTGACACTGGCCTCTACCGATTTCCAGGCGCGCTCCAATGCACCGCCATCCTGCGGGGCAATCTTAAACTTCGAAACCATGTTCAGATCCGCTCCGGTATGCCCCGCCAAAAAGCGGCCCAACAATGCCTCGGAGGCACCATACTGCCGTGCCGTGTCGAAAGTGGTAATTCCTGCCTCGGTCGCCATGCGCAGCATATCCAGCGCTTCCCGATCACCGGGCATGCCTTGTGAATTGGATATCCCGTAAGGCATACCCAGCTGAACAGTCCCCAGTGTGAGCTGGGAAAAACGGTATCCTCTAAATGTGATTGTTTTCATGAATGCCTGCCGAAAATCAATAAAATTTTAATAAACACCAGTGATAGCAGGCGTTCTGATGCCGGGTTTAATCTCCCCGCTAATGTAAAACCACTGGTTTTGCCAATGTACCACCGGCAGTGTCACGCGGGCTGGGATACGTTGCTGTCTGCCCGCAAACTCCCAGGAATCGGTGTTGGGAAAGTAGTACAACAGGTCGTTGGTAATACCCGGGTGCGAGGAAGGCGTCTTATGCTGGGCCGTCACGGCATCGACCCCACCCCAGAACAGAAACCGGTCGCCCTTTAAAACCGGTAGCAAAGAACCACCGGCGGACATCCCCCTCGGCATCGCTGCAAGCTTTTCCCAATGTACGCTCCGCCGTCCGGCCAAATGCCGGATGCTCAGCCGGTATCCGTCCTGATGAATCAGCCTGTATGAATTTCCTTTGGAATTAATCGCGGTAGCCTCGCCGCTGAACATATAAAAGGCTCCCTCGAATGTCGCGCAAACCGGGAAAATACGCCCCGGACCAGGCCAGGGTTCCATTTCAGTCCAACCGGCTTGGATATCCTTCAAATCCAGCACCAGGCATTTAGCGAGCCCCGGACCGGTGGGTGAAACATTCCCCCCGACGACAATCAGAAGATCTTCTAGTACGGCGCCGGACATATTGGCCAATGCGAAAGGTAATGAAGGATATTGATGCTGCAACAGGGCGGCACCATCCCATTCATAGCCCATCACCCGGCTCAAATGTTCGCTTGCATTGCTCCCCCCGATGAGAATTACTTTGTTCTGATAGGAAACCGAAACGCCATATCCGGCAGCGGTTTCCATTTTTTGTGGCAGCTTTTTCCAGCTACGGCCCTGTTCGAGCAAATAAATCCCGTCATACCATTTCTTGAAGCCGCCATCCCAGGGATAACCGTCGGGGAAATTGGCGCCGCCCAGGCAGAGCAACGCACCATGGCTTACGCCCGCATACATGCCTGCAAACCCGCGTTCGTCAGGCAAGTCGGGCAAGGCATTCCATTTCAATGCGGTTTGTGCAACGGCCGCTTCAACTACCATCATCATTACTATAATTAAGAAATATTTCATAGATGCTTTCATATCACATGTCGACGGTCATCAACAACACAGCTCCCGGCCCGGGCTCGGCATAGCCACCGGTAATTAAAACCGATTTCCGATGCGGCTGGTCGGAGACAAAACACAGGTTACTGGTAAGCGGTAATGCGGTATCCAAACTGGCCAGCAACGTCGCCTCAGCCGAAAACACCTGAATAGCCTGCATGCCATAATGGGCCACCCACACACGCCCCTGTGCATCGGTTGCCAGCCCGTCGGGCAGGTTATCGATCGGCCTGCCCGAGCGATGCCCGGGCAACGTCGCCCAAACAAAAGCCGGCGGAACCGGCCCCTCGTTCAACGAAATGGCCCATATCCTGTTCTGATAGCTTTCAGCAACGTAGAGCAGTGCGTGATCCGGGGACAGAGCAAGTCCATTCGGATAATCCAGGCCGTCGGCAATGCATTGCTGCGACCCTTCTTTTCCAATTTTGAAAACCCTCCCGCTTTCGCGTACCGAATCGGTAAAAAATACATTACCGTAGCGGTCTTCGACCAGGTCGTTCGGGCACTGCACGGCATACCCTGCACATTGTTCATGAAGCAGCTCTCCGGTCCGACTGCCTGCGCGATCGAATTGCACGATGGCCCTCTCCGCACTGTCGCACACCAGGTGGGTGCCCCCGCTCGTGATAACCTGACCATTCGGGCAGCCTGCTTCGGCCCATCTCAACGGGGCTTCGCCCGGCCGCATCCGCAGGAGCTGACCGCCGCTTAAAGTCGTAAAGAATAAATTCCCTCCTTCATCCACACAAGGGCCCTCCGTATAGAAAGGCAGATCCAGGAGTTTCACCGTAGTGCTTTGCAGGTCCATAAGCTGTCAGACATATTCTTCAAAAGGGAACAGGGGCACCTTTCGGTTTTTGTATTCAAAAAGGGTCATATCGGCTTGGGTCACCCCGGCTGTATCGACCTGAATAATCGATGGGCAAACCTCACAATATGCTGCAATAGGCGCATTGACCCCCTTGGCCACAATCCCCCGGAAGCTATGCGGATCCAGACCAAAGGCGGTTAGTTGCCGCAGACTGTACGGTGGCGTGCGCCTGGTTGTGAGCATCACCGTATTGCCGCTCAGCGTGCGGACCACCGCCGTGGGGCCCATGTCGTAATGGACAAACCCGCCATGCCGCGGAGCATCCTCCGTAAAGTGCCCCTCGTATAATGCCAGAATGTCAACGCTCGTTTGAAAGCCCCTCTTTCCTCCCAGGGAAAGGGATGCACCCGCACCGACCTTCGCCTCAGCGCATTGTGCCACACTTTCAGGATCGTGTAAGCAAATAAAAAAGTCCGAAAATCCGCTTGCTTCAAGATGTTCGAGGATCAACGTGCTATTGCCCGGTGCCCCGCCTCCAATGTTGTCGCCCATATCCAGCAACAATACCGGTTGCGGGTGATCTTCAAAGTCTCTCAGCACCTCCCCGATCCCCGATTTTTTCCCGTTGAATGCCTGTTTGTTATCCAGCAAAAAGTCCGACAGCTGCGATGCCGCCTCCTGTGCCTGGCCGGCCGCCGCTGGCGAGTGGTTACGGTCCGCGATCATAATGAACCCGGATCCCATTTCCTCGACATCCGCGTAGGGAAAGCCAAGCAATACGCTCACCGCGGCCAGGCCGAAACGTTGTTCCAGCTCTTGCGCTAGCGTATAAAGCCCCAGGCAAGGCTGATTTGAAGTAAACTGCTGCTCGATGCTGATGGCCACAGGCGGCTTAACCAGGAATTGCACGGGCGAAATCTCCCCACGCAGCGTCCTGACCAGCAGCCGGGCGGCCGCCATACCGGTACGTTTCTGATCGATGTGCGGGTTGGTAGCATAGGCAATCAGGCCATTGGTTGCATCAACCATCGCATCACTAACATTGGCGTGAGGGTCCAGCGTACCGATGACCGGCACCTCACTTCCCAGTTTCCGTCTCAGCAACGACAACCAATGTCCGTCCATATCCGGGTACCCCTCGGCCACACCTGCGCCATGCGGCGCTACCAGGCAGGCATCCAATGCCCCCGCCTCGTCCAGAAGCTGCATCATACGATCCAGCAATTGTTCGTAGCAGTCCCTGGTAATCAGCCCTCCGGGCGTGGCCATGGCGTAAAATATCGGCACCAGTTCCATATCCGGAGCACCGTCTATTACCTCGATCAATCCGCTGATCTCATGGTTGGCACCCTGGTATTCGTCCCGGATCCGGCCTGATTCCAGCCAGTACCCTTCGCGAAAATCGGCCAGCGTCGTTGCGGATTGGATAAAAGTGTTAGTCTCATGATAAATCCCCAGCAATCCCACCCGCAAGGGTGTATGCTGAAAATCCCGTTTCTGCGGCGCTGATTCAATCATAATCGGGTTAGTTACTTAAATGAATGACCGCGTCGACTTCGAATTTGAGCAGGTCCCCCAAACATCCTATCAGCGTAGTGCGAGCAGGAAATGGCTCCCGAAAATATTCCCGGTAAATGGCATTGAAACTGGCCAGGTCCTGCTGTCGGCCAACGTAATTTCTCACCTGCACGGTATCGTCAAGGGTTGCACCCGCGGCCTCGACGATCCGTTTCAGATTATCAAACGCCCGGCGGCATTCACCCTCAAAAGTGTCGTTGACGATCTGACCCTGATCGTCGACGCTCGCCTGTCCGGAGACAAAAAGATATTCTCCCGAGACGATCCCCGGCGAAAAAGGTAAATGGCTCTGCGGGACTGGCCCGGTAACAACGTGTTTTGTTTTCATAGTACCCCGAATTTCTGATATGCCTCCATGGCCTTCATTCCGCTCCTGATCGCGTCGCGCGTGATGTTCTCGGCGGAGACCTTTTCGAGCGCCGCAGCCAGCACCTGTGCTTCTACCTGCTGCGGCACTACCACAATCCCGTCCTGGTCGGCCATCACCAGATCACCCGGCGCAAATTTCACTCCGTCGATTTCCACGACTACATCCAGGTCGACCACCTTCTGACGGTTCTGGCTGTCATAGGGGTTTTTACCGGTTGCAAATACAGGAAATCCCATGGCGGTCATTTTGTCGATATCGCGCACCGAACCGTGCACGACTACGCCCACACAGCCGGCATTACTTGCGGCGGTGGAAAGCAGCTCGCCCCAGATACCCGACCGGTTGGAACCGCCGGCCGCGCAGATCAGCACATCGCCGGGCTGGCATGAATCAACCGCCTTCAATTCGAGTTCATAGGGGTTGGGATCCTGATGGTACATATCCGCCCAGAGTGTGGTCTTGCAGCGGCCCATCAGCTTGTCGGTACCGGTATAGGCGAAAAAGGGAGTACGGGTAGCCTGGCCGGTAAACCCCAGCTGGTCGAGTACGTCCGCAAGTACGGCCACGTAGAGTTTGTCTTTCAGTTCTTCAATATTCATTTTTCAATTTGATTTAATACCTGATTATCAACAGGCTCTGTCCTGATATATCTTAAAACCACCACGCATACCAGCATCATACCTGCCGCGACCTTGAACATGGCAGAAAGCGGTACATCGGCATCCCGGAGCATCCCGCCTGCGTAGATTCCCAGCCCGCCTACGATGCAGCTGAACATATTGAGAATGCCATACGCCGTTGCCCGGTAGCGCGCATCGACGATCATGCTCAGAATAGGCATCATGTTCGCATCCGTGAAAGTGCGTGTGAGCGCATACAGCATGAAGCAGCCGATCGCCACAGCAAGCACGGCCGTATTACTGGCCAGAAAGATAGCCGGCGCGCCGATCAGCAAACCATACAGGGGTACCAGCACCCGCGCACGGGGGTTGTACCTGCTCCACCGGTCGGCCAGAAAGCCGCCCAGTAATACGCCCGCCAGCGATGCAGTGTGAAAATACCCGGTCGAATACACCCCGGCCATACTTTGTGATAATGCAAAATGTTCTTTAAAGTAGGTTGGCAACCACGCCACCACCACCCAGCCGACAATGCTGATCAATCCCCAGTACAGGATCGCAAACAGGTAAGACCGCGTCCTGAGCAGCCTGCCGATCGCCCCCGAAAAACCCGTGGGCCTGTTTAAGCTCCTGCCGGATTGCTGAATGCCTATCCGGGGATCACGCAGCGTGAGCGCCAGGAGCACTGCGTAAACGATGCCAAAACCTCCGAAAACCTTGAATGCAAAATTCCAGGAATGGTTTTCAGCAAGCCAGCCGCCGATAAAACCCAGGCTTTGCCCGAACATCACGCCGCCCATATGGATACCTGTGGCCAGCGATTTGGTCTTTTCCGGATGATAGTCCATGATCAGGGCCAGCGCGGCGGGAATGTAGCATGCCTCGCTGATGCCCATCAGCGCCCTGGTCGCCAGCAGTTGCTCGAAAGTGACCGCCTGCGAGGTAAGCCAGGTCACGAGTGACCATACGAGCAGACTGATGATGATCACTTTGCTGCGACTGAACCGGTCGGCCAGAAATCCCGCAACCGGGCTGAGCAGCCCGTACACCCAGAGGAAAACGGAGGTAAGCAGCCCGAACTGCGTCTCCGACATCGGGATCGCCGCCACAATGGAGCTGCGCATGGTGGTAATCATCATCCTGTCCAGGTAGTTGAGACAGCCCACCAGACAAAGCATAACAACCACCAGCCAGGCATACAAAGCCGGCTTGTCTTCCGGAAAGGGTTTTGCGATCTTCATGAACTGTGGGTTTGCAGGATATTCTTGATAAATCAGTCGGTGATACCGCTTAACTAGCTGACAGGCGTATAGAAATTCTCTATTTCCTCCATCATGGCCATAATCTGATCGTCGGTCCATGGAAGGGGCTTAGCCAGCAAAGGCGGCTTGGGTTCGCCAATGACGATATTGTAGCGTAAATACATCGCACGATTGAAAAAGGACCAGATAACCGGAATGATTGTCTCGATAAACTTCTGGAAAGTAAGCATATACTCCATGGCATGCATCGTTTCTCCGGCCAGGAACGACTCCCTGATGTATTTGCAGGTCGGGCCAAACAGATTGTAGCTCGTACCGATTGCCCCCACAGTACCGCAAAGCGCAGCCTGGCACATCAGCTCATCGGCCCCGCTGAAAAGCTTCCATTGTTCTCCCGCCCTGTTTTTGATCGTACTGATTTCCAACATCTTGTCGGTCGTCAGCTTCATGCCGTGCACCTGCGGCAAGGTCAGCAGCCGGTCGATCACCTGCATATTGGCCGCATTGCCGATCTGGTAGGGAAAGAAAGGTACATCGGTAGCTTGCGCGATGCGCCGGTAATGCTCAAAGGCCATTTCGGCCGACGCACCGTAGTAAATCGGGCCGACAGCCGAAATACCGTCAGCACCATGGTCGGCGGCGTGCCGTGCGAGGCGTATGGATTCTTCCGTATTGAGGGCGCCCACCTGTACCATCACCGGGATACGTTTTCCGGCTATTTCCAGCGTCAGGCGGGTAATCTGTTTGCGCTCTTCTTCTGAAAACAGGAAGCCCTGGCCTGTCGAGCCCAGCAGGTATAGTCCGTCCACTTTTTGGGCGATCAACAGTTCGATGAGCTTTTCGAGCTCCTTCGGATTAAGGCTTCCGTCCGGGTTCACCGGTGTAAAAAGCGCCGGCCACAGGCCCTGGAAAATAGTATTTTGCTCACGCATAATCTTGATTAAAAAGAGTTTGAATTGTTTTTATCCATTGATGTGACGGCATTGTATCCGTCGGAGGGAGTTGAAAACGCAGGTCCACCGCGTTCATATCTTTGAAGCCGCTGCCGGTTACCAGGCACACTACCGGGCGGCTCTTGTCCAATTCGTTTTGTCTGAGGGCGTTTTCCAGCCCCGCCAACGCCACTGCGCCGGCCGGTTCACAGAAAATGCCCTCCTTTTGCGCCAATGTCCGTTGCCAGCCGAACACCCGCTCGTCGCTGACGCTGTACCCATTGCCTCCCGACCGCCGGCAATGCGCAATGACGGCATCGCCGTCGATAACGCTGGCTACCTGCAATCCGCTGACCGCCGTTGTGGACGCATTCACGGGAACTGCCGCAGCTTTCCCGTTTCGCAGCGCGCCCGCGATCGTGTCGTTTCCCTCGGGCTGCACGCAATGCACCGTAAAGCCCGCGCCGGACTGCTCCGCTCCACGACATAGCCCCAATGTGAGGCCCCCGCCACCGGCCGGCACAAAAACCTGTACGTCGGCCGGCAATACCTCGGCTATTTCGGCGGCGATTGTTTCAACGCCCCTCATCGCAGACGGGCAATACCGGTAAGCACTAATCGGCAGCGGAAGGTTATGCATATGGCAAAGCGCCTCCAGGTGATCGAAAACGAAAGTGGTAGTCTGCGGATCTTTGCCAAAGTCTTTCACCATCACAACTTCCGCTCCGTAAAGCTGCATTTGCCGTACCTTCTGAACGGGCGCCCCGTCCACTGCGACAATCATGCAACGGATGCCTGCGGCCGCGCAGTAAGCACTCAGCGCCGCGCCGGTGTTGCCGCTGGACGTAGCGATGCACACCTTCTGGCCACGCATATTCATTTCCGAAACAAGCACGGCCGCGAACCGGTCCTTGTACGAGCCGGTCGGATTAAGGTTTTCCAGTTTGAAATACAATGCATCCAGGCCCAGAGCCGCCCCGATACTGCGCGACCGCACCAATGGGGTCTCGGCCTCACCGAGCAAAACCCGGCTTTCTGCCGCCACCTGGGGCAATAGCGCGGAATGTCTCCAGATGTTTTTCAAAATTGATCAGGGAATTGGTTTCTTTTTACACTGTACCCGCTGAAATTGGGTTTGAACCCGCCGTCCACGACCAATGTCGTTCCGGTAATATAGGAAGCGCATTCCGAGCTTAGCCAGCATATTGCCTCAGCTATTTCCTCCGGGTCTGCCCCTCTTCCCAATGGCACGTTGTCATTTACCGCGTCAATCAACCGCGTGCTTACATCATCTCCTCCGGCATCGCGGTAGTCGCGGCTCAATGCGGTCTCCACGTAACCCGGGCTCACGCCCACCACCCTGATCCCGCTGCGCCCGTAGGTAACTGCGAGTTCGGCGGTAAGGCTATTAAGTGCGCCCTTGGAGGCAATGTAGGCCGGGGAGGTGCCGGCAGGCCGGTCGGCCATCATGCTCGACACGTTCACAATCACAGCGGGTCGCCGCAATGCCTCCATCCGCAGCGCCACAGCCTGCGAGAGGAACGCCGGCGCCGTCAGGCAAATCCGCAGCGTTTTCTCCCAGGTCTTAACCGGTATTGTTCGCATGGTTTCAATTGTCCGCCAGGCTGCATTATTCACCAGCACATCCACAACTCCCCATTTTGCAAAAGCACTGCCGATAAGCTCGTCCCAAAAACCGGTTTCGCTCAAATCGCCTGGTAGCGATAAAACCTGCTGGTTATACCTTCCCTTCACCTCCTCTTCCAGCGCCGATAAGGCCGATGTATCGAGGTCGGTTAATACCAGCTTGCAGCCTGCCGAGGCAAATGCATTGGCTGTGGCACGGCCAATCCCTCCGGTAGCCCCGGTAATCAATACCACCTGATCCCTATTCATAAATCGTATGTTTTCCTTTTTGCGTAATGGGCAGAATGCCCCCCAGCGCATCGCCGGATTTCACTTTCACGATGGCCCTTTTGAGAAAGACAATCCCTGCGACGTCTGCCGAAACCGAATGGCTGACGCCGGACACCGGATCAAAAATGCGTCCGAAGTATTGGCCTGCACTGACTGTCTCCCCCAATGCAACGCCGGCCATCAGGATACCCTCGGCAGGCGAGGGCATTTTGCCCTGAAGATAGCCGCTGTCGGGACGGTGATCTTCCAACCAATAGGGTTCGGGCGACCGGCTTACCTCCCCTTCAATCATTCCCAAATACCTCAGCAGATTGATCACCCCGGCCACATAGGTATCGACTACTTGGCGGCGAAATCCGGTCCCACCCCCGAATTCAAGGTAAACAGCCGGAACTTTTGCATCTCGTGCAACCGACAAGGTCCGCCCCTGCGGCCGGTAATCGGTACCCCAGATCAACGGCACATCGAAGCACCGGGCCATTTGTCGTTGTATATCCAAGATACCCTCGTCAGGATGAAGCATATACCCTGCCAATGGGTGGATCTCGTAGGTCAGCCCGCCGGTATGCATATCCACGTAATAATCAGCCTGTTCTATCATCGAGCTGATCCGGGCCGCATAGGCTTCGGAAGCCGATCCGATGTGGTTACCCGGGCAAATCCGCGCCAGGTCCAGCCCGTCGCTCCCCTGCCGGCTCCCCCACCCGTAGGCATCGGGATTTACGACCGGGACCACCGTGACCTGACCGTGCGTCAGCATCCCAGGCAAGATTGCCGCAAGCTCAACTGCCGCAACCATCGGCTCATATTCGTCGCCATGCACGCCGGCGGAGATCAGTACGGCAGGGCCTTGCTGCTCCGCTGCAATGACGGTGGCCAGTTCGTTTTCAATGCGCTCCTTCATAGTAGGCTGCCCCGCAGGTGGGCTGGGCTGGGTCAAAGATGTTCAGCGTTTTAAAAAGAGCTGCGGCAAGCTGCCGGTGCCCGGTCTGATTGGGGTGCAGCGGATCGTTCAGCCACTCGCGATGGACCACTTCGGCCGACCGGCTCGCCATCGCGGCGCTCCATTCGGCATAATGATCCACCAGAATCACATTCTCCCGCCCGGCCACTTTTCGGATCACTGCCACGTATTCAGGGAGTGACACCCGCTCCGGGGCCTTTTCCGCGATAATCGGGTTGGGTGTATGCAGGATCGGCACGGCATTCATCGCACGGATTTGCGCTACGATCGAGGTCAGATTGGCTTCAAAATCCGCCAGGGTTACCTGATTGCGCGCGCAGTCATTCGTTCCCAGCATGACCGATACCACCTGCGGCCTGAATTGCCCCACACGCCAATCCATATCATTCATAATGTGACGGGTAGTATGCCCGCTCATGCCGGTATTAACGACGATGTCGCCTACCCGGGCCAATTCCCAGCGGAGGCGCTCCGCAAAAATTTCGGGATAGCTCCGATGCCCGTGGGTATGCTTGGCTCCTTGAGTAATGCTGTCCCCGGTAAAAACCCAAGCATCGCGTGTTTTGCCGTTCAGCAAAGCCGCGACCTTTTTCAGATCCTCTTCTGCCGAGGCCGCTTTCCTGCCCGTACGTACATGCGCGGTCGCCCGGGCGGGCAACAGGCCCGCGAACGCGCATGCCAGCGCACGCAGCAGAAAAAATCTACGTGCACGATAATGAAGCTCTTTCATACGGCCGCTTACTGGTACAGCCATTTTTGCGAGAACCGCTTTACGTTCGTCACCGACAAATGCGTCTTTTTCGCCTGACTTCCGGCACAGTAACCCAACAGCACGTCATTTTTGGTGAAATGGATTGCGATATAGCAGTACCAGCCATCCGGATCAGTTTCGATATTCCGGGTGTTGATCCAGGTTTTACCATCGTCTTTGGAAATAGCCACCGCCAGCGGCGTACGCTTGTCTTTCATCTCGGGCTGGCTGCCGTCGTTGTTGTTCCACACCAGCAGCAGATCCGACGTTCCGGGAATTCTTTTGATGGAAGCCGGCGAAAGCGGCGAAGCAATGTTGCTCGGCGCAATATGCGACCAGCTGGCTCCTTTATCGGACGAATAGGACAATTGCTGTACACCACCGCTCGCGCGAATGAACATCATAATCCGGCCGTCCTTCAATTCGATCAGTCCCGGCTCCTGGGTAATAATCTGTGAATTATTAGGTACCGCGGAAGACGACTTCCAGCTCGCACCCTGGTCATCGGAATAATAGCTGTACAGCGTAGCCTGATTCTGCCATTTGCCGTCGATAGCCCGATGCAGCGCGACGGCCATCATCAGCCGGCCATCGGCCAACTGGATCACCCGGCTGTTGTTCAGCACGAAATATCCTTTTTTGTCGGTAATGCAGGGAATGGGCTCACTCCATGTCTTGCCTTCGTCGGCCGAAGTTCTCATTTGCGGAATACAGTCCGTCTCCGAATTCTTTTTCAGGTAAAACAAGGCAATTTTCCCATTCTTCAACCGGAGCAGCGATACCGACATCACATTCATATCGCCTTCCTGCCGCACGATCAATCGGTCGGAAGAAGTCCAGGTCTTACCACCGTCGCGGGATAGTCTTCCGGCCAGGTAGGCAGGTGCGTGGTCACTGGTGGAGCTGCCCGTGTAACGGCTGTATATAAAAAGGATGTCCCCGTTTTTGAGTGTAATAAAATCCCCCTCACTATTTCGCGGATTATCCGGGCCGGGATTGAGCTGCAATGCAAGCTGCGGCTCGCCGCCCGACGGCTTTTGGGCGCGTATGCAAATGCCCGATGTAACAACCAGGAAGGTAAGAGCAGTAAGAACTAATTGTTTCATGAGGTTAAGAGTTTAATTCAGCAATGATCTGATTAATAGCCGGGGTTTTGTTTAACCTGCGGTTCGAGGCTTAATGTAGCTTCTGAAATCGGGAAAAGCAGCAGATAATCCTTACCGGCACGGTCCTTCAACGAGGGTATTTTTTCGAATGCCTTACCAAAACGCACCAGGTCCCACCATCTTTTTCCTTCAAAAACCAGTTCGAAAAGGCGCTCCTGCAGAATGGCTTCGTCGTTGGCATCCTTGCTACCGCTTACGAATACATGTTGCTTGTAGGCAGCGCCATAGGCCCGTTCCCGCACCTTGTTGATTTCCGCAGAGGGATCCTGGCCTAATGCATTCTTCGCTTCTGCTTTCATCAGCAGCAGGTCGGCGTAGCGGTACAGAATCACATCGTCCAGAAACAACCGGATGCCGGAGTTGACAAAACCATTGAACTTCACGGCCAGCGACCCCACAAATTTTTGCGTGCCCGACGCCGAAGTGTATACTTCGATAAAAGAGGCATTCTTCCGGCTGTCGTCCGCCGTAAACTGGCTACGGATCGTCGCGGACGGTGCCCAGTAATTCTGGCCAGCCGGCAGACCAATCGCCGCTCTGGTTGCCGCATCCAGGTCGGATGGCAAAAATGCCTGCGGGAAGTACATGAGGCTATAATGGTTGTCGGTCACTTCGATATCCTTGAAACGGACTGCCATCAGAATCTCCTTGTTGCCTTTATTGGTATAGTCAAAAACGTCTTCGAATTTGGGCAAAAGGCTTACGTCTGCCTTCTCAGCCTCGGTAATGGCTGCCAGCGCAGTGTTGAAATCGGCCTCACCCCCGCCGAGCCTCTTGGCCGTCCAGAGAAACACATCCGCTTTAAGGGCATTCAAAGCAGGTTTCGACCAGAACTGCCGTCCCTGCGCCAGGGTATTGGATTCACCAAAAAGTTGGGTGGCCTTCGTGATATCCTCCTTGATAAAAGAAAAAATCTCTTTCACCGGTGTGCGGGGCTTTTGGATGGAGGCCGGGTCGTAACCCTCGGTCGGCTCGGTTACCAGTGGCAAGTCGCCCCAGGTTTTGGCCATGGTGAAATACGTGAATGCTCGCATGGTGTACGCCTGGGCGAGGATATTGTTCTTAGTCGCCTCGGAGGTAAAGGTGATTTGCGGCACATACTTAAGAATCAGGTTGGCCTGGTGGACAATGTAATACATCCCCAGCCAGTTGGGCCCGGCCGTCGTCACATCCAGGCTGTTGTCGTGATACCGCTCGCGGCCGCCGGAACCCTGCACGCCCAAGCCCATCACCTCGCTGCGTCCTTCGCCCCACAGGTACAGGTTCTCCGATGCCTGTCTTCTCAAGAGCACATAAAGGCCGTTCAAAGCACCATTTGCGTCGTTTTCCGATTTCCAGTACGAGGCCTCCGTGATCACGCTCACAGGCGCGACATCGAGGTTATCGGTGCACGACTGGTTCATCCCGGCACATAACAATGCCAGGCAGGTCAGCATTTTATATTTTGTCTTCATCTGAACAGTCATGATGGTTTTACAATGAAATATTCAAGCCCAGGATAATGGAGCGGGGTATCGGGTATCTTCCCCGGTCGACTCCGCCTTCCTCGGGGTTCAACCCCTTGTAACCCGTGAAGTAATGCAGGTTGTTCGCCGTGATGTTAAGCCGCAAACCGTTGATCTTGGCCCTGTTTAAGATGGATTTGGGTATGCTGTATGCCAGGGTAAGCTCCCGCACGGCCAGGTAATCGCCCTTTTCGTAGTACATCGAGTTTCCTCCGCCGATGCCGCCCCGGTACAGGTTGTTCTGCACCTGCTGGTCGGCCCAGTAAAACCTGGGGATGTCGGTAATGTCACCGGGTTTCTGCCAGGATCTTTTCACGTCCGAAAGCAGCCCTATTTCCCCCTGAAACTGGCCGATCATCTGTGCCCTGGGATAATTCTGGATCGTATGGCCGGTCGTGTAATCCATCCGCAGCAGCAGACTGATCCCTTTGTATTCCAATGAATTGGTAAAACCGCCTGTCCACACCGGGTAAGGATTTCCGACATACACCCTGTCCTTTTCGTCGATCACCTTGTTCTGATCCGCATCCTGCCAGTTCACATCTCCGCCATACTTGGTCTTGTTGGCACCGGTTACCAGGTTGTCCACCGGACCGGCGGCAGCTTCCTCGTCGGTGGCGTAGATACTCAACTGCTTATAGGTATACATGTCGCCGATCCGCCCGCCCTCTTGCAAGCCGCCCATCCAGGCATAACCATTCGTCGCGGGGTTCCAGACGTAGACCCCTCCGATCCGGTTGTTTTCAATGCCGTTGTAAGGCAGGCTTAGAATCTTATGCCTGGTCTGCGACGCATTGAAGGAGATATTCCAGTTGACCGCGCTGCTGGACGGAAGCACGCGCGCGCTCAATTCGAGCTCTACCCCTTTATTTTCCAGGCTTCCCAGATTGGTAAGTACGCTCGAAAAACCGGTCGACATAGGGAGGCTCAGCGAGGTCAGCAGGTTATCGGTCACCCTGCGGTAGTAGTCGAAGAGCAAACTGATCCTGTTTCCGAACAGACCGACGTCAGCCCCGACATCAAATGTCTTCGAGCGTTCCCATTTCAGGTCCGAATTGGAGATGGTTGTATTGAGTACGGCCGCGTTGGTCGAATACTGGTTGCCAACGCTGTAATTCCCCTGGGCGGTGAAGTCGCCCAGGCCGCTGATGTTCCCATTCACGCCATAACTTGCCCGCAATTTCATGCGCAGGAGATTTTCCGGCAGCACCTTCCAGAACTCCTCCCGATGCAGGTTCCAGCCGACAGACACGCCGGGAAAAACGCCCCATTGGTTATTGCGTCCCAGGTTGGAGGCCCCATCGTAGCGGGCGCTGAGCGACACGAGGTATTTCTGATCGAAATCATAGTTGATTCTTGAAAAATAGCCAATTAGTACCTGGCTGCTCTCCGACCCGCCGACCGCCACCGGCTCAGCCGATGCATTCAGGGTCGGCACCAGATCGGACGCCGCTTTTCTACCGGTCGCGCTCAACCCGCTGTTGATCCGATTAAAGTAAGAAATACCCGCCTTTACTTCCAGGTTGTGCTTGCCTGCCAGTGTTTTGGCGTAGGTCAGCACTCCGTCGGCCTGGTATTGCTCGGTTTTGTCGAAAGAGCCCGTCGCATTACGCGTGTCCACGTACAAGCCCGGACCATTGTAAAATGCTTCCTGGAACGATCGTGCCTCTACGGTAGACTTGAACAACGACAGCTGGGGATCGAAAGAGAGTCCCGGCAAAATATCCCAGTGCGAGCCGATCGCCAGCGTCAGGTTATCGCGGTTGTTCTTAGCCTTGATTTTATTCAGGTGATACACCGGATTTCCGATACTCTGGCCGGTTCCGGGGGCCAGCGTCCCGTCTTCATAGGCATACTTGGCCGTCGGGGCCAGACCAATGGAGCGCTCGAACAGCGCATTGTCGGAAATCCCCTGGTTATTGCCCGAACTGGAAAACATCAACCGGCTGTAAAACCGGAGTTTATTGCTCACGGTCAGATCACCATTCAGGTCGAAGTTCAGCCTTCGGTACTTGGTGGTAATGGCGATTCCTTCGGCATCCATATAACCAAGCCCGGCGCTGTAAGTAGCCTTTTCCGTCCCGCCGCTCACCGAAACATGGTGATTTTGCGATAGCGCCGTCCTGAAAAGAAGGTCCTGGTAGTCGGTACCTTTGAACAGCAGCGTTTTACTGGGATCGACCGGATCGGGCATGCTTTCCCACCCTTCTTTGAGCTTGAACTCATTGGCGGGCGTCAGATACTGGGTCGTGTAAGCGGTGTTGTTTGTCAGGTCATTCCCGGTGCCGGAGCTATTGGGCAATGTCAGCTTGTTGAGGTTAGCGGGGTTCTTTACCGAGGAAGCCACCGTACCCAGCCGCTGAAAATAAAGCCAGTCGCGTGCAGAAAGCAGGTCGTATCCTTTGGCAAGGCTGGACATCGTCGCATCGTACTGATACGAAACCCGCACCTTGCCGGCCTTGCCCGACCGCGTCGTGATAATCACTACTCCGTTGGAGGCCCTGGCCCCGTAAATGGCCGTAGCGGCCGCATCCTTCAACACCTGCATCGACTCGATTTCCTCCGAGCTGATGTCATTCATATTGGAACGGATCACACCGTCGATAATGAAAAGCGGCGCCGAGCCATCGGGGTTGTTGATCGACGTCCCTCCCCGCAGGATAATGCGGGGCGCATTACCGGGCAAACCGGACGTACTCTGCACCCGCAGGCCGGCAATAGATCCCTGAAGAGCCGAAGCCGCATTGGCGAAGGGGATATTTTCAAGAACCTTGCTGTCGAGTTTGGAGATGGAGGAGGTAATATTTTCGCGTTCCTGCTTTCCGTAACCCACTACCACCACTTCATTCAGGTTGTTCTGGTCGGGTTCGAGGACCACATTCAGCTCGGTCCTGCTTCCTACCCGTTCTTCATGCGTACGATAGCCTACGAAACTAAAGATCAAAATGCTCTCCCTGCCTACGCTGATCCTGAATTTCCCTTCGGCATCCGTATTCACTCCCTGCTGACTGCCTTTTACCACGACAGTCACAAAAGGCAACGGCTGGTTGTCCTGCCCGGACTTCACCTGTCCGGAAAGTACCAGATCTTGCGCATACACCGCCGAAATCGCAAACCACAGGCCAGCGAGAATCGTCAGTGTTTTGATCGTTTTGCTTTTAATGTAACGCATAAAATTTCAAATCATAAAGGTTTATATCGGGAATTGTCAGAAATACAAAAGAATGATCGGTTGTTTATTTGTCCTACAAATGTAATTATAGGATTTTAATATAAAAGTGTTTGTCTGAAAATATTATAAAAGTTGCCTATGTAGCCATCTTTAACTTACCTTTGCGACCAAAAGGAAACTGAGATCAATGAAAGCGAGCGCACTAGGCCCCATGGAGAGCCTGTCGATGACCGACAGGGTGGAGAACATTCTAAGGGAGTATCTGATGGACAATGGTTTCAAACCGGGTGATTCGTTGCCCAATGAAACCGAGATTGCACAAAAACTGAATGTAAGCCGGAATGTGGTCCGCGAAGCGCTGAGCCGCCTGAGAATGCTGGGGCTGATCGAAAGCCGCACACGGCGCGGGATGATCATGGCGCAACCCGATCTTTTCGCGGGTATTGAAAAAGTAATGAGCCCGTCGATCCTGAGCCATGACAACCAGAAAGACCTTTTCGAGCTACGGCTGATCCTCGAAATGGGTATTGCCGAATTTCTGTTCGCCCGTAAGACCGATAAGGACCTTGAAGAACTCGAAGCGATTGTCAACAAACAGAAGGGGCTCAAATCGCTTTCGCGGGAAGACGAAATTGAGTTTCATGGCAAACTATACGAAATGACGGGCAATGATACATTCAGACGATTTCAAACGCTGCTGTTCCCGGTCTTCGATCATGTATTCAGGGAATATTTAGATAAGGGGGTTCATGCGGATTTACCCAATCCGGTCTCCCATGCCGACCTTTTCGACGTACTGAAAAACGGCACCGCCGCGCAGTTTCGCAACGCGATGTACGTGCATCTGACCCCCTATTTTATAACAACGCTTAAAAACGGGGCGCACACACCTTCCTAGCCATCCAAAACATACCAGCCTACCCGACAATTTGGTAATTAGCCCGATGAGGATAAAGTTTCGACGCAATACAATTGTGTAACAATCAATTACTCAATCGCAACGCCCTTTATCAGGACTATAAACCCGCGATAAATGCTATAAAAGTGCGCATTCTATCGAAATTCACCCTACATTTAAACCCAAATCCTTCCTGTCATCCATAGCAACGCCCCCCGCACCTTAACAGGTGTCGGATTTGCAAAAAGGGCAACCATTTGTTCGCAGATTATCTTTTGACAAACGTGCGACATTAAATCAGATCGTGCAGATTGAACATTTGGCTGGCGCCCGGTCCCTAATAGGTTCCGAAGCCGACTTTCTTAATTTCTGACAACAGATTATTGCTCATTCATGACAAAAAAGGTACTGGCTCTGTTTCTACCCGGAACGAGCGGCAAGATCCGGCACATTGTGAAGCTCCACAAAATGAAGGTTCTGCACCTGGTCCTGATTACTTGCTATACACACCCCTGTCTTTCTCAAAAAAACAAGTTAATCATATCCCAATACACAACAGACCATGGCTTGCCTCAAAACAGTGTAAAGTTTATCGCGTTTGATAAATGGGGTTTTTGCTGGCTTAGCACCGAAATGGGGTTGGTCCGTTATGACGGAAGATCCTTTACCACCTTTGGAAAATCAGAGATCAAAGGACTGCGGTCGGCCAGAATGCGTATATTGAACCGTGACCAAAACGGGGCTCTTTATGTTCGCGGCGAATATGACAAAGTTGTCCAGGTAAAACCGGCGATGTCGTTGGCAATTCCCTCGCCGCAACTGATGATGGAAAATTCGGTCTTTGTGCCCAGACAAGGATTAGCCATTACCAACCAGCCGAGGCTGAATGCTCTGAAACAATTTTACCTAAGCAATCCCGAAGCGAAAAATCTTTTCACCGCGGCTCTTTCCGATGGAACCATGTATTTCTTTTCGTCCGAAACAGTTCTCTATTGGGGAAATGACGGCATGGCTCCACGTCCATTGCAGACTCATTCGGCAGCCGAAAGGAATGAACATATGCTTTTAGACGACAATGTTTTTGTGTCTGTCAAAGCGGGAAACATTGTCGAGGCCTGGGATCATGGTCAGTTGATCGAGGGAGTAAAAGCGATCAAAGGCCCCCTTGCATTAGAAAGTGCGTTCTTGCAGGGGAACTTCATTACCTTCGCGAATGAATCAGGGGCCTTTGTATATGTTGACAATAACCTGTATCAACTCACATTCAGGAATGGCGAAATTGCCTCAAAAAAGGTCCTGGAAGGAATTGCCATCCCGGCGCTTTCATCGGTATTTTATGAGAAGTCCCAAAATAAATATTACATGGGCTCTTCTATACAAGGTTTGTTCATTGTTGAGAAAGCATCTTTTAAACATCCGGAGGTGTCAAGCCCCGCCTCAGGAAAAAGCTTCTATGCACAGGCTAAAATCAATGACACAACCGTCATTTGCAATGACCTGGTGCTGAGCCCCGGCAACAAGACCACGAGCGCCAACTTGCATCAAGACCCTTTCTCTGCCGTGGATGTCTCTACGGCAGGACAAATGCTATTTCAAAGAACCAAAAACCGCAGACTGATAAGATATGATCTCGGAAGCCGGAAACTAACAGATCTGCGGTCGACGAGCGATCTGATGGTATTCGTAAAAGCGGATAATCCGTCGGCAAGATCATATACATTTTTCACAGAACAGGGATACGGGAAGGTCCATAATGACTCTCTTATTAAATCCCAAGCATTTCCGGGCAGCGCAAAAATCATGGCGGTGACTCCCCTTTCAGGTAATCTGTATCTGGTTGGCACCGAAGATGGAATGAAATGGTATGATGCCGAAAAAAATACGGTCTATAAATCGGTATTGGATTCGGTTCAGGTTCGGGCGATATTCCTGGATAATGCGGAGCGAATATGGATTGGCACTTATGGCAACGGGTTCTATCTTTTGATTAAAAACAGACTCTACAAAATGCCCTATGGCTCCCAAAAGGCACTCAGTACGGTTCATTCGTTTATTGATGACGGTCAGGGTTTCTTTTGGATACCCACCAACAACGGATTATTTAAGGTCAGGAAAGACGATCTTGTCCAATATGCGCTTGCGAAGCAAAAAGATGTCCCCTTTTTCAGGTTCGACCGGGGGAATGGCCTGGCAACCAACGAATTTAACGGCGCGTGCCGCCCTACTCACGTTTGGCTCAAAGACAGCTTACTTTCTATTTCATCATTGGAAGGCATTGAGTGGTTTTATCCCAACAAATTGCACCCCAATTATCCGAACAGGCCAATCTTCGTAGACAGCCTGAAAGTAAATAACATTCCAGCCGAATTTCGTAATAACCGGATTCGGCTTGGCCCGGATTTTACCAGTGTCGCCCTCACCGCCAGTTCTCCATATTTTGGTCATGCGGCCAACCTCAATCTGGAATACATGCTTCAAGGGTTTGACTCACATTGGCATTCGCTTGGTGAAAACGGAACTTTGACAATTAACGGCCTGCCCGCCGGCGACTACAACCTGGTGCTCCGACGGGCTAGCTATACACCCGGTAATCCTCACTTTCAGCTATCGGTACCGTTGAGTGTCGACCCGTGGTTTTATAATACATGGTGGTTCCGAACAGTCACCGGGCTCGGGTTATTCTTCCTCTCCTACTTGCTTGTAAAACGCAGGCTAAACCTGTTAAGAAAAAAATCTGAGGAGCTCGAAAACACTGTCGAAAACAGAACGATTGAACTCCACCGGGCTATCGAAGATCTTGCGAGGTCAGAGCACGCCTTGACGCAAAGCAATCGCTTTAAAGATCAGGTACTGACTATGATACTGCATGACCTTCGCTCTCCAATCAAGTTTATCTCGGTACTGAGTGGAAAAATATACGAAAATCACGATAACTTCAGCAGGGACGAACTACATGTTCTACTATCTGACCTTCTTACAGGGACGCAAACCCTTTTAGGATTTTCCGAGGATTTTTTTCTTTGGATTGCCTCTCAGCAGGAGGGTTTCAAAGTCAATAAGGGTTGGTTTTCATTACAATCTCTTTTCGACGAAATTGCCGCACTTTATGATAAAATCGTTGAAGTAAATAAAAACGAGCTTGTCATTCAACCAACTCACCTGGATTGCTATACCGACTACCAAATCCTGTCAATAATAATCCGTAATCTGATCGATAATGCAAATAAGCACACCACTAGCGGTACTATCGCGGTAGCGGCAAGATACCAAAACGAGAATTTATCGATAACTGTTAAAGACTCGGGAAGGGGTTTGGATAGTCGCCAAATCACTGCGTTTTTGAGCCGCGAAAAAAGTTTCCGAAATAACGGTACCGGGAGTATCCTGATTCTCACAATGCTCGACCGGATAGGAGGCACAATAACAATAAACAGTCAAATAGACAAAGGGAGTGCTTTTACTATCCATTTCCCGGCTCCGCCGAAATCTGGTATTGCTGCGCAAGACGGCTAAGCGCCATCAAATTCTTAATTTCAAGTTTTTCGAATATACGGGAACGGAAACTGCTCGCAGTCGACGCTTTGATGGACAATGCCTCGCCTACTTCCATTATTCCATGTCCTTTAAGAAGCAGCAACATAACTTCAAATTCCCGGGGAGACAGCTTATCAAATGGAGATTCACGATGTTTGCCTGTGAGTGACAAGGCTAGCAACTCCGCCTGAGCTCTCGATACATAACGTCTCCCCTGACTAACCAGCCTGATAGCATCATAGATCACTTCCTCAGGTTCTGATTTGTTAACGTACCCCATTGCTCCGGCTTTTAGAAAACGCGCAGCAAACACGTTGTCGGGTTTCACTGTTATAATCAAGATTTTTAGTTCGGGCCTTAATGCCAAAGCTGCTGAGATAAAACTGATATCGTCAGTATCAGGCATATTCAAATCAGTTAACAATAGATCGTAACTGTTCCTGTTCAGCTTTTCGAGCACCTGTCTACCGTCGCCCGCAAATTCTACAATAGCATTAAATCCCAGTATTTCTTTGACCATCAATTGGAGGCTTCTCCTCACCAACTGGTGGTCATCTGCTATAAGAACAGATAAAGGCATATAAATTCATAATTACTTAAATCTTGTCATTCTCCAAGGTAACCCTTGGCTCATTTATTTGCAAGCGTCATAGCTGACCCAGCAAAATTAGCGCTCTGAATTTCTGGCTTGCGTTATTCACCACAATATAGGTTGTCCTGATAAGGGCCTGAACATGACGGCTGGCCGATCCCGGATCGATGCGCCGTCATCACTTCATAAAGTTCAAATGGCGTTTGGACACCGATCTTGCTATATAGCTGTGTTTTATGAAAACTGACGGTGCTTTGTGCCACTTGCAAAACACTTGCAATCTCCTTCAGCATTTTACCTTTCGCTAACATGTCGGCAATCAATAGCTCTGTTGCATTAAGCCCCATTAATGGATTGTCAGCATCTGTGGAACACCCGGCCAAAGAAGTCAGTAATCCTTTTTTTGATTTCTCGCTGATGTACGTTCTCCCGGAGGCAACAGCCAAAAATGCCTGATAAAACTCATCCAAACTAGCTGTCTTCGAAAGAAATCCTTCTGCCCCGGCCTCTATATAATGCCTGCCAAAAGTGGCTTCGTCCAGGTCAGTAAAAACCAGTATGGCGATCCCAGACTGACAAGCTTTGATCCTGTTGATCATCCGGAATCCCTCCCCGCCGGGAATTGAGTCATCAAGCAACAGAAAATCATATTTGTTCACCGAAAGTTCGCGCAGCAACTTTGAATAATCGTCCACTTCGGAAATAAGCGGATGCTGATCAATCCTGGATAAGCTTAACCTTACACTAAGCCTTACGATCCAGTACCTTTCTGCGTGCAGTAGCCTCATTATCTCGTGATTAATAGAAAGAGCTTGCCAACTCGACAATGCTCCGGGCATTGTTCTTTTGCAGTATCGATCGCTTCATTGTGCTGATTGTCGTGATCTTCAAGTTAAGCCTTTCAGCAATTTCGGAAGTCCTAAAACCCCTAAGGAGCAGACTCGCCACTTCTTTTTCCCTATTGGACAACTTCTTATGCAACTGTTTTGATTTTGCTTTTAAAAAGAGACGAAGGAAGGCCCGACAGCTATAATCAAATAGCAGCTCCTGGCTCAGGGAATTTGATGTCCGCTCACAAATATAAAATCTGTCTTCAAATACCTCTCTGCAACAGCAAATGGTCTCAACGTAATTTGCTGATTTGGACAGTAGCCCGCGAGCTCCGTTCAAAAAACACGCAAGAGCCTTTTTGTACAAATTATCATTATATAAGATAATCCAAGGCGTGGATTTTCGCTTTCTAATTATTTTCGGATCCAGGTTTGAATTTTCATTAATACCAGCCACCACAAGGTCTATATGCTTTTGATCAAGATAAGCCAAAAGCTCATTCTTATCAGAGGTTTCTAAAAAAACAAATTCCTGCCCAAATTCTTTAAAGACCTCTTTTATGCCACGAAAAATAATGGGATGAGAATCAAACAGTATCACTCTGACCATTTGCTTGCTATTTAAAACATGCCATTTACTTTATAAAATCTCCATAAATTCTCTGCAACACAGACTAGTTGAGCACCAGGTCAAATTATCTAATAGTACATTAAAGCATTTTACGAGTATAACAGAACAATAAGCCTTGGATAAATGATTGTATCATCTGAAAGGTCCTGAATATTCGACAGAACGACTTGTGAAAATTATCTACAAATGTTTAAAAATACATATCAATAGTTTGTAGTTATTTTCTTACTGTTTGTAGCTCAGTAGCCACAAACTTCAAAAAGAGCCACGCACCACATTGGCTTTCAATGGCTTAAAACGCACCCTCAGCAAGCACAAGGACGCAGGATTTGAATTGTACCGGATATAGTGACACTTCCGGTGGTTGTAAGAAAGCAACCAGGTCGTTGGCCAAACGATCTAATCCACTACTATCTCCACTCGATCGGCCTATAATTTGCACTTCACGCAAATAGACAATTTGTCTGAAATTGTATACAATCATCAGTAATGCTTTCTTCATAGTCATAGAATAGCAGCCACGAGCAAGTCAATCGAGCTCTGTTTGAAAGTTCCGCTATAACTTCACCGAAGGCCCATAAGCAAGAATCCCGGCTATCAAAATTATGATCAACGAAGGTCATAATTATCGAATTACACCTACGAATACTGATCAAGTTCTACAAATAAAAAAGCAATAGTTCTATTGTCAATGCCACTAATCCTACATAGCTTTCCAAATACTCTCCACAATGTGTCAGCTATTTCTTTGCCATCGACAGTTGACACTCATATTGAAATCACTCCCCAGCAATACAAAGGATGTTGATCGTCCAATGGAATTCTCAAACTAAAATCAATTCAATATGGCAGTTTCAAATTTAGCACGTCGGAAGCCTCTAAATCCGAGGGATCTTTCCAACAAAAGAGCTCCACCAAAAGGTATCGGGCAAGTACTATTCGGCCCGTGATGTTCCAATAACCTCTTATTACCTGACTGGGGGTATTAATATCAGCTAAGGCATAAAACTGACCATAAGCCAATCATCAGGTGAACAACTATTTTCCCACCTCAGTCATGTTTGCCACACTTAATCCCAAGATTTTATGGAAAAACAATTACTATGTCGATTTTTATTCGAAAAAACTCGAAAAAACGGCACTCTTCGCTCATCAGCAAAGATCGTTCTTCTATTGGCGTTTGTACTTACCTCATTCGCCTCTCTTGCCCAGGTGGTTTCACCGGATACAAGCCTATTGCCCTGTAACACACCTACCGCACTGAACCTGCCTACGTACCACATGAGCATTGTCCCCAATGAATCCTGCGGGATCGGGTGTACAACTGTGTGGACCGGCCGGTATGGCATATCCCTGTCGGCGGTCAATAATGCACCCAATGCCATCAGTGCCAGTACAGCTGACTTCGCAAGCTTTGTTGCAGTGCTTACCGCCGCAGGCGGGTTGCGCCTGACCGTACAAAGCGATAACGGATATTATCCTGCCGGGTATTTCGCCGGTTTTCAGATTCAGAACTCCGGCCTTGCAGGCGCCTCGCTACTGGGCTCGCTGACGATACGGACCTATCTGGGAACCACATTGCAGGAGGAGTATACCGGCCCCGGTGGCTTGCTCACGGCAAACATCGTCAGTACCGATGGCAGGACGACCGTCGGCTTTTTGACTACCAAGAACTTTGACCGGATCCAGATCGATCAGGCGTCGTCATTGAGCGTTAACCTGGGTACGACCCAGATTTACAATGCGGTCGCGACCAAATTTTGTGCAGAATCGACGCCCCGCCCTTGTAATCTCGTGGAACAGTGGAACAACCCGGCCTTCCCGGTATACGTGAACACCGACCGGACCGGTATCAGTACCAACGTCGCATGCGTGAACTGCGCCGTGAGAAATACTACTAACCTGGTCAATTCGGATGCAACCGATTATGCGGAAATCGATCTGGTTGCTTCCGTCGCTTCAACAGGATCGGTCTCGATCAAAAACACCAAGACCGTATATCCCGCCGGGACATTCGCCGGCTTTGAGATAGAAGACCAGCGAACGCTCGGGGTTGCATTTGCGGCAGGCCATACCGTTACGACTTACCTCAATGGCGTACAGCAGGAGACGGTTTCCGACGGAGGTGCTTTGGGCAGCGCAGGCCTTTTCACCTCTTCCGGGCATGCCATCACCGGTTTTAAAACCAAATTGGCCTTTGACGAAATCCAGTTCAGCGTTTCCATGCTCGGTGCGGTGCAGGTCGCCCCGATAAGGGTGTATGGCGCTGTGACAGAGCGTTTCTGCGAAGGCCCCGCATTGGCTTGTAATACCAACACCAAGCTGGTCAAACCGGATTATCCTGTTTTTGTCGACACCCGCAATACCGGGATCGATGCCACCGCCTGTGTGCAATGTAACATAGTAGCCTCCGGCAATGCGATCGACGCAGATCCGGACAACTATACCGAGCTGGTAGTGCCGGCAAACATCGGCACAACGGCTACTTATGCCGTAACCGACGGGGCAAAAATTTACCCGGCCAATACCTTCGCCGGTTTTGACATCGACAACCCCAACCTGATCGGTGCGAACGCGCTTTCGGGAATAACCATCTCCACCACAGATCAGTACGGAGCTGTGATCGAATCGTTTTCCGGCAATACCGGATTGATATCTGCTAAAAGTTCGGTGCTCAACGGCACAGGACGGCAAACCCTTGGCTTCTTGGCGACGCTTCCATTCAGTGGAGTTAAGATCACGGTCAGTTCTGTGATCAATGCCAACATAGGTACCACCCGGATCTACAACGCGGTATTTAAGTCATTCTGTGCCAACGAGCTGGCATGCAACACACTGACGGCCGTTTCAAACCCTACTCATCCGGTCTACGTCAATGGTGTTAGGACCTCGATCGACGCGGTAGGATGCGCTGCCTGTCAGCTGAACAACTCGGAGAACATCGTGAATGGATCGGTGGTAGTGCCAGCCACGCTGGTGATGGGTGCAAGCGTGGGCTCAAAAGCGACTGTTTCAGTAGCCAATGCCATTGAAACCTATCCGGCAGAGTCTTTTGCGGGTTTTGACATCGAGTCAGGCGCACTGCTGTCAGCAAGCGCGCTGGGTAGTATGACAATCCATTTGTACAACAATGGCGTCCTGGTACAAAGCGGCACTGGAAATTCGTTGATGGCAGGGGTGAGCTCTTCCCTGGTGACCGGAGGTGCCAACAGGCAGATCGTAGGCATCATCAGCACCGTCCCATTCGATGAAGCGCAGCTTGAAATCACCAATCTTGCAGGTGCAGATTTGGGCAATATTTTGATTTACCGGGCCTATATGCAGCGCAGCTGCGCGATTACCGTCGGCTGTGATTTTAATGTAACCTTGAATGATCAGGCCCATGGCGCGGTAATCGATGCTGAAGAAACCGGAACAAAGGGTATCGCGTGTACCGGATGCGAGGTACAGGCGCCATGGAACGCAGTTTCGGCCTCTACTCTGGACTTTGCCCGGATTCACAACCTTGCCAGCGGTCTGGAAGTAAACTCTCTGGCCGTTGCAGTCCCTGCCACATCATTCCCGGCCGGAACTTTTGCGGGCTTCACCATCAAGAAAAACCCATTCCTGCTTTCGGGAGGGCTATTCACCGGTATCACCATCACCACTTATCTGAACGGGGTACAGCAGGAATCGAAAAACGACGCGGCTTTGTTTGACCTCTCTGTCTTGAACCAATGGTTTGGCACCCCTTCTGACTTTTACAATCCAGGGTTCTACACCACGGTACCATTTGACGAAATCAAGATCTCGATTGGCTCACTGGTACAGGCAGTCGACCAGTATGTGGATGTGTATGGTGCCATTGTCGATACACGCATGGCTATTGGTTTGAGTTGTAACCAGACAAATCCGGATGTCAACGTGGCCCTTGCCGGCGTTGCTATTGGCGGAAATGTTTCTACGAACGACGTTATCCTTCCAGGAACCACCTATGGAAGTGCAACAACAGCGCCAGGAATTTCAAACCCGGGCGGAGAGCTGCCGGTCGTGGCTGCCGATGGCAGTTATACGTTTAGCTCCGCTACCCCGGGTGTATACCGTTTCCTGGTTCCGGTATGCCCGCCTTCTGTGACGACAAACTGCCCGGTAGAGCTGCTGGTAATCACCGTAAACGGTACCGGGACCAACAACCCGCCGATCGTGAACCTGGATATAGCTGCTACCAAACTGAATACGGTCGTAACCATTAATTCGCTGGCCAACGATGCAGCCGGAAACAAAGATGTGCAGCTGGTGCCTGCTTCGGTTGTGCTGACAGACCTTAACGGAGGCAACCCGGGTAACACCCGCCTTGGCGGTACTGCGGTCGTAAACCCGGCAACGGGAGCTGTGACCTACACCCCTCCGACTGGGATTGTGGGTAAAGACACGATCCTGTATACAGTCAGTGATAACCGGCCGGTCCCTTTGAGCGCCTCTGCTTATCAAATCGTTCACGTTTCACTTGCCGGAACGACCAATACCACTCAGGCTGGCGATGACTACGCCCTTCTGTCTTCGGCGAGCGGAATCAACGCTACCGCCGCAAACGGGGTAAAAGCGAACGACACGGATCCGGAGGGGGACACCCAAACTGTGACCGCGCAGACAACCTCTGTAACCGGCAAGGGGACTTTAACGCTCCAACCTGACGGAAGCTACACTTTTGTCCCCGAAGCTACTTTCAAAGGCAGCGTTGCCTTCCCATACACCACGACCGATTCCCAGGGAGCCGCGTCCAATGCTACGCTGTACATCTCCGGGGATGAGGCAGCATTACCAGTCACGCTGGTTGAATTCAAGGCAGCTCGGGAAGGCAGTCAGGCGCTGCTCTCATGGACGACTACCTGGGAAACCAACAGCGACTATTTTGAGGTACAGCACAGTAAAGATGCCAAAAACTGGCGTGCTGTTGGCAAGGTCGAATCCTTCGGGGAAAGCGCCATACGTCGTGACTACACGTTCGTTCATGCCGCAATGGCTTCCGGAGAGAACTATTACCGCCTCAAAATGGTCGATAAAGATCAGACTTTTGCATACAGTGGCATCAGGAATGTCGAATCCGGTATTGGTGGTTTAACGACCTACCCTAACCCGGTATCCGATAAGATCTTCCTCAGCGACCTGGCAGGACGGAAAATCGCCCGCGTAACGATAACCAACAGCAGCGGCACCGTGGTTTATTCTGCCGACGGCTTCCCAACCACAGGATTGCGGGTAGCCAAGTGGGTATCAGGGCTGTATGTGATCGAGGTAACCGAGGAAAATGGCCTGACACACCATTTAAAAACTGTCATCCAAAAATAAGGACGCACCCCGCAAATGAAATGAAAGCCCCTCTCCTGTTGGAAGGGGCTTTCACAACTTCACATCGCTATCCTGTTAAAAGCCGGGACTGTTCTCTGTGCTATCGGTCCGCAACAGTGTGATAATTTTTTCGCCCCTTATTATGATCACAACGGTAATAGACACCCATTCGACTTCGATCAGGAGATTGACCCAAACGTTACGCGAGTCAGTCGAAGACATCCACATTTTCCCATTTGAATCCGCTGAATCTATGATTGACGCCATGACCCATGTGGGCATCAGCCCCGCCCTGGCTGTCATCAGCATCAATCAAGTGGTTTACGAACAGGACCTGGCATTCTGCAAATCGATTACAACTTACTGGCCCACATGCAAAATAATTGTCTTTTACCAGCAGCGGAAAATGGTGCGGCCATTTCTGAAACTTGGCCCGCATGGATTCCTAAAAAAAGATGCCGACGTAAAGGAGGTCAGAGAGTGCGTCGAATGGGTCCTTAGCGGGAGACGATATTGTAATAACGATTTTATCGACTGGATTATCGGAACGTCCCCGAAAAGACTAAACGTCAGATAAATAGTCGCCGGCACAAGCATTTTTGATTACTCGTTTCCAGAATACTGACCGCTTTGGTCGGATCTACGACCTAGCCGGAACCGCCGTCTATAATCTTGCGATCACGGGACCGGTTAAGTCGCTTGACCTCAACTCACTGTCAACAGGCAATAATGCTAGGATTATTGGGCATTTACAGCAGTGGCATTGGTTGAAACCTGATTGAAACATGCGAAAACTTCACGGTAGAACTCCGGGTGTGATTGCCAGGTTTGCCCTGTTATGATATTTCCGTCGCGAACAGCCTGCCGGGTGGAATACGTACCGCCTCCCATCTCAATTTCTGCACGCACATGTTCATAGGCCGTGAGTATCCGATTATCGGCCAATCCTGCTGTTACCAGAATCTGGATACCGTGGCAGATGGCAAACACCCATTTACCTTGCCGGTCAAACTCGCGAACTATCTCCAATAGTACCGCGTGATTGCGCAGGTATTCGGGGGCGCGGCCGCCCAACAAGAGTATGGCATCATAGTCGCCTACCACCACTTCGTCAATCATCAAATCTGCATCAAGGCAATAGCCAGGTCGCTCCACATATGTATCCCAACCCGGTTCAAAATCGTGCATTACCAGGTTAAGGCGGCGTCTGCTGGGTGCGGCGATCTTCACAATATCCCCTTCTTCCTGAAAGCGGTGCACGGCATAAAGTGTTTCATAACTTTCGCCACCGTCGCCGGTGACGATCAATACTTTTCGATTCATTTGTAGTCAATTTAAATTGGGAGTGTTAATCTGGTCACTTCATTGACAAAAAACTCAAAAGTTAAAACCGGGTACATCCTACCCGCTTTTACCGGGTAACCTTGCATCTATTCGGCGTGTTTGGATCCAAGATGATAATCCCGGGAAGGAAACACAACAAACTTTATAACACTCCTTAGTGGAAGCCTCCAACAGCTTCATCGAAAACTTCGAAGAACACATTAGCCAAGATAAGCGCGAGGGCGGTACACAAAAAAGTAACAGAGCCCGGGAAACTATTAGACATCTTCCCGGACTCTGTTTAACTACGCCTTATTTCATTTGGACTCGGCTACCGGTGCTGCGTTAGCGCCTATATTACCAGCGGCTACGGTGACCGCACCCAGTTTAACCGTTACGTTTGCATTGTAGGCGTCAAGCTTATCGAAAAACCCCTCTTCATTAATGCTGAAATACTTACTGGTCGCGAATGCCCCCGTAGCACCGGCGACTGTGTCGAGCACCTTCAGGGCCGCGGCGGGCGCTGCCGTCACCTTTCCGGGAAAAATGGCGGCTGTATAAGAGCTACCCTCCGCCCCGTTATAAAGGCCCATCTGTACCAAAGTGATCGTTTTGTTGTACTTGTAAAAGACGATGCGTCCATAAATGTTTTCCGTATTGGCGGCAGCTAACGTGTAAGCCTTATACGTCGATACCGTACCGCCACCTGGTGCCGTACTTAGGTTGGGCGGGTAGTCCTGTTGCTCACAAGAACTGAGCAGCGCGAATAGCGTCATCGTGATAAGCGAGAACAACTTCGGGGTGATTTTGCTGATATATGTTTTCATGTCGGGATGATCATTAAAAGTTGAAAGAAACACGGCCGTAGTAATAAGATCCGTTGGAGCCTTGCTGATTGTTGTCGTACAGGTAAAAGCCTTGATTTTCGGGGCGCAAAATGTCAGGGTATTTATTGAAAACGTTACTGCCGCCGATGGACAATTTCAGGTTCCTGGTCAGGTCGTAGCCAACACTGGCATCGAAAATAGATTGCGCAGAAAACTTCTGATCATAAAAGTTGCCTTCCGCATCGGAGGAAGTTGATCGGGAGGTAACCGTCCCAAAGTATGTTCCTCTCACCATAGCATGAAATTTATTGACGCGGTAGGTAACCGAGCCGATTAGTTTCTGTCTTGGTGTTCCCGTTTCAAACTGGCCAATGGTGGCCCGGTCGAGGTACTTGGCCACAATCTGGTCTTCGGTCAGGTTAGCCACATTCAGGTCAAGTACTTTCCTGTTCAGAATGGTGTTTTTGCTGAAAATAGCGGCAAGGCTGAAAATGAAGCTTTTACCACGACTCAGGGTCAATGTATAGTTTCCTACTGCTTCAATTCCCTTGGAGCGCACGTCTGCACCATTTACAAAAAACTGGGCTTCACCCCCACCGATTACCTCGTCGTAATGATTGCCAACCTCGGAAGCATTGAAGTAGCTGGTCCTGAAAATACGGTTATCTACATCAATCTGATAAGCGTCCAAAGTCACTTCAAATCCATGGGCCGGTTGGTAGGTAAGGCCGAAACCGTAGGTTCTCGATTTTTCCTGCTTAAGGCCCTGAATCCCTAAAACCCTGGCTGCGGTACTGTTGGTTGGGTAAGTAGTCACATCAAGCGGTTGCGGAATACCGTTTGCGTCGGGCACGAATGCCGTGGCAGTATGGGTATAATTCAACTCCTGAAGAGATGGTGCGCGGAATCCGGAAGCAATCGAAGCACGCAGTGAAAGCGTTTTGGCGATGGAATACCTGGCGGCCAATTTGCCGATTGTAACGCCGCCAAAATCCGAATAATTTTCTACACGAAAAGCGCCGGCGACCAGCAGGCTTTTAGTCACTTCAAGTTCGGCATCGAGGTAAGCGGCCATGGTGGTGCGGTACTCGTCCCTTTCGTTTTTCGGGCCGAATCCGGCAAAACATTGGCAGTTTGACGACAAGGATTTGACGGTAACCTGCTGGCCCGCATTCACACTGATCGGATTTCCATTTGCATCTACGATCGGTGTGCTGCTGGCGTCCTCCAAAGGTTTTCCGTCGGGCCCGACAAGCAAACCAGTTTTACCTACCGTAAGTACACCTGCATCTCCATAGGTATAGGCCTCTTCCTGGCCCTTCATGATTTTGTAATTTTCTATACGCATTTCAGCGCCAAAGGCAATGTTCAAACCGCCCAGTACATCTTTGAAATAGCGCGAAAAATCGAGGTTAGTGGAGTTTTGTGTAAACTGGTGTGTACCCAGATACATGTTAACCGGTGAATTGGAGCCCAGTGAAGCATTCATGGTATTGACCATTCCGATGCGCATCCGGTTACGACCAAATGTGTTGCTGAAATCAACATTGAATTCCCCCAGCTTACTCTTAATACCGGTTGTATTGGAAAGGTCCGAAGTATTGGAAGTCATTTGCGGACGGAAGCCATTGGGATACAGCAGGTAATTGAAACGGTCGGTTTGTGCAGGACGGCGGAAGTAGCACGAGAAACCTTTAAGGTATTTGTAAGACGCTCCTCCAAAACTGTACAGCGTTGTGGTAGGATTCAGTTGATAACCTGCATTGTAAAAAGTACTGCCGAGGGTAATGGCAGGCATACCCGCATAAACGGCAAAATCAGCTTTGGTCAGGCCGCGTGCAGCCATTAACCCCGATTCCGTGGTCAGCGAAGCAAGTGCCGCCGTGTTGCCCGAGGCCTGTGCAGCAACAAGCTCTGGATTGGTGATGACCGGATTTCCGTTTTTATCGGTCCGCAGGTTATTCAGGTAAGTTTTATCAAAAAATCCCCAGTCATTCACAAAAGGTCTCAGGGTCGGGCGTTTCTGTGTAATTTGGCCGGACAGGTTAAAGTAACCCTTGTCACCCATTTTGAAGCCGTAATTGGCATCAAACTGATAATTGAATCCGTCGGGCTTACCATCCTTTGTCAGCTCCCCTGCCTTACCTCCGGTATTGGCATAGCCTCCGCCGGTAAAGCTGCCTGTCAGCTTGTCCGTCCCTTTTTTGAGAATAATATTGACTACGCCGGCCACTGCATCCGAACCATATTGAGCCGCAGCGCCATCGCGTAAAATTTCAACCCGATCTATGGCGGAAGCCGGAATGGTCATCAAATCGACGGAAGTAGAGGGGCTGCCGACAGCCGTTCCGGTAATAAGCAAGGCGGAAGTGTGCCTTCGTTTCCCGTTCACCAGGACCAGTATCTGGTTGGGGGCCATATTGCGGAGCTGGACCGGGTCTACATGGGAATCAAGGTCACCACCCTGGGATCTGACCGCATTAAAACTGGGTGCAACAAAAGCCAGCATTTGGGCCAGATCGATCTGGGGAAGGTCTGCCATGATATCCTTGATGGAAATGACGTCCACCGGGACGGGGGTTTCCAGAATCGTTCGCCCCGTGTTTCTGGATCCGGTCACTATTAATTCATTTAACTCCGTGCCGCCATCTTCCAGCGGAACGCTTAACGTTGCTTCGGAGCCTATCTTAACTTCCTTCGTCTTAAAACCTATAAAGCTGAATACCAGCACATCGCCAGGCGCGGCGTCGATCGAGAACATACCCTGATTGTCCGTAATAGTACCTTTGTTTGTATTTCCTTTCAGGATGATGTTAACACCGGGAAACACCTCCGAGGTGGACGCGGAAAACACTTTACCGGAAATCTTTTTGCTTTGGGCAAGCGCGGTAAACGGTAACCAACAAATAAGCAGAAAGAGCATCGCAGGCCTGGCCACGAATTCGCATTTTCGTAAGTTTCTCTTCATAGTAATGGAGTGATTTTAGTTGGATATTCATTTCAAAGGATCAGACTGGATGGACATAGTCTGATAGCAACAGCCCCCGTTCCGGGTCTGCATGGTGTGATTGTATCAAATGCGCGGCTAATACGTTGAAAATATTGAAAAAACAGTATAATGCAATATATAATATCGGATACATAGCAGAATACAATATAATTTATATATATTCTTCAGAATATATTGCTTTTACTACGCACTGGCCAGAAACTGAAACGGGGCGGCAGCCCGGGCAATAACCGTACGCCCACGAAAGCGATAAACAGATTGTTGAACATTGTTGCGCCTTATTTTCTGCATAACTTTATGGTACCGGGCAAGCAAAAGCGCTCTCAATCTAACAAGATGTACTTCACCAGTTTACCTGATCACTCCAAGGCCGGTTTCGATGAAACCAGGCATTTCGATAAATTCGGAAAGCACAATATTATCTTTCATGCGGAAAGCAACGAAAGTCATTGTGATGACCATGTAGGCTGCCTGTCCATCAAGACGGTATGGAGCGGTGAAGAAATTTATGGCGTTGACGGCCGGCAATTGGTCGTGCGCCCCGGCCAGTTACTGGTCTTGAATAATGATCAGCGTTACAGCTGCCGCATCAGAAGCAGGGAGAATGTGCAGTGCTTTTCCATCTTCTTTAAAAATGATTTTGCCTCATCGGTACTGACCGACACGTTGCATACCGAAGCGTTCTTGCTGGACAATCCAGATAGGGATGGCAGTGAAATACCCGAATTTTATCAAACACTTCGTCAGATAACGCCCGATATCGACAGACAGTTTTCCGGCCTGAAAGGCCTGCTGCAGATGGGAGAGTATCATCAGGCCGGGGTCGACGAGCATCTGATCTTTATGTTGCGCAACCTAATCGGCATCTACCGGTCGGATATAAAGAGCATTGGTTTGGTAAAAGCAGTTAAAGCCAGTACCAGAAGGGAAATATACAGACGTTTGTGCATCGCAAGGGATCTTCTGCATTCGTCGCTCGGAGAAAGTCTGGATTTAAATACGGTCGGTACTCAGGCCGGGCTGTCGGTTCCTCAACTGGTCAGGCAGTTTAAATCGGTTTTTCAAACTACCCCGCATCAGTATCTAACCGATATCAGGCTCAAACAAGCGGCCGGGTTATTGCAACATACCGACCAACAGGTACAGGACGTGGCCTGGGCATGCGGTTTTGAAAATGCCGGGGCTTTCAGTCGGGCATTCAGATCGGTCTATGGCGTGCAGCCGACACGTTTCAGGTTGGAAAACTAATTTGAGCATTTTTGCACAGTGCCGGTAAATGGACGTCATTACATTTGGTCATTCACAATCCGAAGTATGATCAGGCTCTTGAAATCCGCAAATTTTGTCCCGGCACTGATATTTATGATTTATTGGCTGCCTGCTACCGCCCAGCAGCGGGAAATACCACTTTACGAAAACGGTGTGCCGAATGCCCGCAAGGCTCCGGCAGATTATGTAGAGCAAACCGATGCCGACGGGCGGGTAACAAAGGTAACACAACCCGCACTCGTTCCTTTTTTTGCAGAGAAACGGACCGCTACGGGAACAGCCATTTTAATCTTCCCTGGCGGGGGGTATCGCCTGCTTTCGCTTGGCGCGTGCGAAGAAATAGCGAGGGCTCTCCAATCGGAAGGCATTACCGCTTTTGTCGTGAAATACCGGCTACCCAACGACACAATCATGGTCGATAAATCGATTGGCCCTCTGCAAGATGCACAGGCGGCCATCAAAATCGTGCGTAAACGGGCAGCTGAATGGAACATCAACCCCGATAGAATTGGTATGATGGGACTTTCCGCGGGCGGTCATCTGGTATCGATGGAAGGTACGCAACTAAACAGGGTGGTGATCGACAACAAAGAAAAAATCAGCCTTCGCCCCGATTTCATGGCATTGCTATACCCGGTGATCATTTACGACCCGGACATTCCCCGTACTCGTGAAACCCTGATTGGCAAGATGCCTTCCCGCGAATTACTGGATCAGTATAGTACAGACAAGCATGTTAGTATCGCTACACCACCAACGTTTCTGGTACATGCGGCCGATGACGATGTAATCCCCGTCAAAAACACGCTTTGTTTTTTTAATGCCCTGCAACACGCCGGAGTAAAAACCGAAATGCACATCCAGCAGTCGGGGGGACATGGATTTGCCCTTACCGATTTGAATAGTAAGGACAATTGGTTCAGAATGTTCAAAAGTTGGCTGGCGGAAAACGGGTTTTAAGAAATTGAACTCGGTTCAACGCCACCACTGATCAGGCATTTCCGCCCGGATTGACCACCCTGTCTTTCATTCATCGCGCCTGGAAGCGGCAGCGATGCACAATTCGTAAATTTTCAGTGGTGGTCAATCCGTTGCGGAACACCGTGGCTGCGATACCACTACGCTACATAAGATAAAACCCTATAATCCCTTTGGATTCTGAACCGCCACACTCCCATCACCAGCTTTATTATAGGCAAGCTCGTTGGCTGGCACATCCCAGTAATCCAGGAAGTTATAGTTAATGGTCGCGTTCTTGCTAACCACACCCGCCTTATCAACCACAACCGCGCCAGTTCTGCCTCCGCCTGTTGCAACATCATCGATCACTCCCCAGCGTCTGGCATCGTAGAAGGCAAGACCCCGGAAAGGCAGAACCACCCTTCTCTCGCTTCTCAATTCTTCCTTGGCAGCTGCCAGGGTGAGCCCTTTGCCTGCGACGGCAGCCAGGCCGGCGCCCTGAAGTTTCCGGATGGCATCAATAATTTTAAGACCGCCCTCGATATCTCCTGTGTTGATAAGCGCCTCGGCCAATGTCAGCTGAGTTTCTTCGTAGGTGGTGGCCATATAGAATTCATATTCCCCCACCTTTTTATTTCCCAGCACAACCACGCCCGCAAGCCCCTTTCCACCGTCGATCAAGCCATACCGGGTATTGAAAATGTTTCCGCGGTCATTATTGCCGATCCATGGGTTGGTTTCAATCGCGAAATTGTTCTCAAGTCTTTTGTCACCCGTTTTAAAATCCTGTACCAGGCGTTCGCTGACTTTGAAACTACTGGTTTTGGTCGTACCCGTAGTAAGGGCCGAAGGCGTGCTTCCGGTGGCGGAAATAAAATCACTGGTCTCATTTGATCTGGCCGTAAAAACATAATCCGTAGCCGTAACTCCATCTTTCGCAAGAGCGATAATGGACGCCCACTGTGCCGCGGTCATGTTTTTTACAGTGGTATTCACCAGCAGGTTTCGTGCTTTCATAGAGTTGATGTTCCTCTTCCACATATCAGGCGTAAGAATTCCACCTTTCCCCACCTGAAAAAATGCCGGGATAATTTTACCGATCACCGCGGAGTAATCGGCAACACTGCTAACAGCGCTTAGAGCTGCTGCCGCTTTATCATAGTTGGCATTGGATTCGGTAATGATAGCTTCCTTACTCACAAAGGTATTGTTGGTACCCACGGCCTGGTCGTTGATGATACCGGCATAGTAAAGTGAGCCGATACGGCCATAAGCGTAACCCTTCCACCAATATGCCCACGCTTTAAGCGCGTTCTTTTTACTTTCGGCATCTCCGGTAAATGTGGTCTTATCTACCAGCGCCAGCACGTTATTGGCTCCGGTGTTGAGGCTGTACATGTAGGCCCACTCGTAATACAGCGGGTTGTCGCTGGCATTTGCATTGATATTTACCTGCCGCAGCATATCCAATTGACGGGTCGGAGAATTGGGGTTCATTACCTTGGTGCCGTTATCAAGGATCACGTAGTTGGCCACCCCGATTTCGTTCAGCCGCTGGTTGGCAGCTTCCACCCCGACAACGTCTCCCATAATATCGTGATAACTAAACGGATCTCCGAAAAACCCGCCATAAAAACCGCCATACTTCACAGTCAGGAAGCCATTTACATAAATAGCGCCCTGCGCCAGGTTAATCAGGCCGGATTCCGAATCAGCGCTTCCAGTTGTTGGCTGATTCGGGTTCTTAACGTCTAATTGGTCCTTACAGGAAAGAACAGACGCCAGAAGCACCAACATCGATAGCAATTTTATTTTTTTCATGTTTTATCTTTTTAAGAATGCAATGAGTGTTTTCAGAAACCGAAGTTCAAACCGACCTGATAAGATCTGTAATTCGGCATACTGCTGTGGTCAGTTCCGCGGTCCCATGCCGAGTTATTGGCACCCGACACGATTTCAGGATCCATACCGGTGTACTTGGTTAAAGTAAACAGGTTACGTCCCGAGAGCACCAGTTGCAGCCTTCTGAATCCTTTGATGTGAGTCAGTTTTGCAAAATCCAGAGCAACAGAAATATTTCTCAGACGGAGAAAAGAGGCATCTTCATAGAAATAATCTTTGGTGCCGTTTCTGGTAACGGCCGCATATACACCCCGGTAAAACGCGGTCCATGCTCCGGTTTCTCCGTCGATCGTGAACGGTTTTGCATAATCGGCATGGATTCCGTCACGGTACATCCATTCCTTGGTTTGGTTGTAAAGATGGCTTCCCTGAATCCAGTCCAATTGAACGTTGAAAGTCAGAAAGTTCTTGATCGTGAAGTCATTGATGAACGAAATGTTGAACTTCGGATTCGGATCGCCGAAGCTGTATTTGTCAGGGGTTACGTAAGGGAATTTGGTGGCTTTGTTGACCACATAGCCGTTGCTTGCCAGCGTGTAGTTACCCTTTTCCGTCTCCGAAAGAAAGGGGGTGCCGTCCGGCTTTGTGGCGTCCAGGCTATGGATCATTCTATGTCCGTAAAGCTGTCCGATTTTTTCATCTTTGCGAAGCACATAATTGGTACTTCCCGCATTGGAGATAACAACAATCTCCTGATCGCCAACGACAGAATTGATTTTCGAAGTCTGTTTCGTGAAGTTGGTAGTCAGGTTCCAGCTGAAATTCTTGCCCTGGTATACAGCTGCGTTCAATGAAGCCTGCAGACCATGGGAGCCCAGTGAAAAAGCATTGGTTTTCAAAGTTCCTGAACCGGAAGTTGGCGCCACGTCAATGCTCCATATCGCATTGTCCGTAGTCCGTTTCCAATAAGTGGCCGACAGTCGCACATCGTTCAGCCAATCGGCATTAGGCATGACGTTCAATGTAAAATCCGTTCCGATTTCAAGCTCTTTGGATACTTCCACACCCAGATCGGGGTTATTTTGATTTGGATCGAAATAGAAGGCATTGCTGGCACCCAAAACCTTTGTACTTAAAGTAACATAGCGATCAAAAGGCTTGGGCTGAATACCTGCCTCTCCATATGCGGCACGCAATTTAAATTCGGGAATGCGGTCGGCGATCGCTCCTGATTCCCAAAAGCCCAGTGACGACATTCTTAAATAAACATCGCCTCTTGGAAAGGTAAACGGCTTCGAACCTCCTCCGAATGCGGACGAATAGTCACTCCTGAACCCGCCGGCAACACCGAATATGTCCCCGTACTCAATTTTCTGGTTGACAAGGTACCCGTAAGTAATAAACGGTTCGCGGTAATCCTGAATAACCTTGAAGGATGTTCCCTGCGTGCTGTTGAACGGCGTGTAAGTCGGCAATCCGGCAGCCGCTGCCGCATACAGTGTCTGTTTCTGGTTGCGGTAGTCAAAGGATACCTGGGTAGATGTCGTAATTGGGACATTCCAATGAAAATCGTCCTCGAAATTGGTATAGATGAATGCAGTACCCAAAAAATTCTGGAATGTTCTTGAGTAAGTATATTTATCGATACCGCCTGTGTTGTCGGGACTGATCGCGGAGCCGACCCAGGTCGAGGCAGCTACGGAATTGGCATTATTTGACTGGTTTTGCGCCGTGTAGATGTAGTCTTCCCTATTATAGTTGAGGCCGTACTTTGCATCCAACTCCAGATACTTGTTGACTTTATAGTTCAGATTGAAATTTTGGATGATATCAACCTTTTTATCGTCGCTGTCTGAATAATACTGGGCGTAAATAGGGTTACTTCCGTTCACGCCCGCTGCATCCCCCAACTTGTTGATTGGGCTACCGTCGGGCAATTTGAAATCGTAATCCACAAAAGCACGGCTATTAAAGATCGAGTATATATTGTTCCCATTTACGGTGTTTTTGGTATAAACCAGCTGCGTGGTGCTGCGCAGCCTTAACCCCTTGGCAAGCTGAACACCAAGGTTGGTAACCAGGTTGCTGCGGTCGTTATAGCCGTTGTTAAGAAAATTGGATTTCTGGTGGTTATTGGATACGGAAGTGCTGAAATCGAACTTTTCGCTGCCTCCTGACAGGGAAATGCTATTGTTGATCGTATTGGCGGGAACGAAAAATTGTTTGAAGTGATCATGATAAGCAAGATTGGCATTGTAGGGCTTATCGGTCTTGTTAAGCGGGTCCGTACTGTTCCAGATTACGTTTTCGGTGTACAAGCCGGTCTGCGGGTCGATCGAAATCGGAGCGCCCGATGAACCGATGATGTTATTGTTTGCGTCGGTATTATACCCATGAAAGCGGGATTTGGCCACTCCACCCACATTCAGATAGGTGTTGTTTGTGATCGCACTGGAAATATCGATATTCAGCTGGCCGCTTTTCCCTCTTTTTGTAAAAAGCTGGATAACGCCGTTCGCGCCCTGGGCCCCATAAATGGAAGCAGAGGCGGCGCCTTGAACGACTTCCACCCGCTCGATTGAATTAAGGTCGATCGCGCTCAGATCCGTCGAAGCCATCTGAATACCGTCAATCAGGATCATGGGCGAAGTTCCCCGGTTCACGGAGTTAATACCTCTCAGCAAAATGTTGACTCCCGCACCCGGCGTCCCGTTACCGCTGGTGATCTGCGCTCCCGGAATTTTCCCGACCAGCGCCTGATCCACCGAAGCAGAGGGCGTCTGCGGCAGGCTTTTACCGGAAATCGTTTCGACCGATATCCCTAGCTTGGCTTTGCTGGTAGCCACACCGCTACCGGTCACAACCACTTCGCTTAAAATCCTGGCGTCAGACACCAGTTTCACGTCGATCACCGATAAGCCATCGAAAGTGATTTCCTGTGAGATCATTCCAACAAAACTAAAGGTCAATTTACCCTGATCGGGCACGGCGATTTTGTATTTGCCATCCATGTCCGTGATGACGCCGTTGTGGGTGCCGGCAATTAGCACGTTCACTCCCGGGATTGGTGATTCGTCCTCCGCAGCGGTGACGACACCTGTTACAAACTTTTCCTGTGCCCATAGCAATGACGAGCAGCAGCACACCAGCAGGGTGCCCAGCAGTAAAATCTTCTTCATACGTAAACAATAGTTAGGTTGGTATCGAGACTTGTCTCAAAACAAAAATACCCTTTTACATTTTCAATACAAATCAACTAATGTTCCACAAAACACATATATGATAGTTGCATATTCGATATATAAACAAAATTATATTTTGTTTATAATTCAAAACTTGAAATATAATTCCAAATAAAATCGCCAGGCAATATCGACTCAAAATCATCATTCTGAGCGGCATCCGGATACGGCTATTCATTTTTAAAAAATATTATAAAGTCGGCAAGCTAAAATTCTTGATAATATTCTACAATTACATTTTAAAATGATTTCTTCAAAATGCGTTTTTCCGCACCTCTCAGACTCATTGCGGCAGATGTATCCGATAATAAACTTATTATTAAACAACTAGTGAATCTTTTTTGGGAATTTCGACAGCAATACTGTTAAAACGATTCATGTTTAAGTATCATTTTTTTAAGATTAATTGTATCCTTTCACAAACCATGGGCTTAACATTTGGCAAAAAAACTATACACTATACCAATATACGTTTCCAATCAAAGACATCTTCTTTGATCGAAAAGCAACCTGTATCAATATACGTCGGGATCAATCTGCTTACCTAACCGATTTTCACATCGCAGGTATGCAATGAACGGGCCTTAGGGGACGTGAGATCATGCCCATATTTTATGTTATTCTAGTTTTTTTGTAGAATTTTCGCGACAAAACATATGGACCTGTTTTTTGAAAAGTGCGCCTACAATACAAAATGACACATTTCTAGCCTGGCGAAAGGCAATATTCAAATAAATACTACTAATATCGTACAATATTCCTACACAAATCATGTACCGCATAGAACTTATTTTATTGTTTCATTGAGCTACATTGTGTAGCTTCACTTGTAAATATTTCTATTGAGATTGCCTCTGAAACGGTCCTAAACCACAAGTATTCTTCTAGCACTACAAATCGAAAAGTCAAGCCACCGGCTTGTGCTATTTTTATTCCTTTTACATAACCAGGCAGATAAATAGTATGGCAACTTCTACTTCACCCCCTACTGAAACCGATCATCTGACGCTCGCGTACGAAGGCGAGAGAGCCCCTCCATTTATGGACTGCGATAGAATGCAAGTCTATTGGCCCCTTTTAGCCAAAGCACTTGCTGTATAGATTAATATCTTACCAATAAGCAGCTGTTCACCAATGCAATAACTGGTTTTGGTGAGTGATTGTATTGCCTCTCGAAAGGTATGCCGAAGTTATATTAGGCCATCTCGTCCCCTGGCGATTTTGCCCAGGCCAGGCAACGCTACGAATTATTTCTACGTATACAAATAACCGTTAGTTTACCAAAGCAACTTTGTTAAATCCGCTTTGCTTGCCGGCCCGCAAAAGGTCGACAAGTTCCTACTATGGCCCTGAAAAATTCAGATGGTCGCATTCCATTATTCTATCCAACAAACGCTATGGAAAAAATGTTACCCCGACGCGCTCCCGGCAGAGCTGTCAAACAATCCGGCCTTGTTCTTTTATCAGCTAAGGCGCTTGTGCTATGGGCGTTTGCGACGCTCCCTTTTCTCTCCGTCGCACAGGTAGTTTCACCGGATACCTCATTGTTGTCATGCAACACGCCAACTGCACTCAATTTACCGACGTACCACATGAGCATTGTCCCCAATGAATCCTGCGGGATCGGGTGTACAACTGTGTGGACGGGCCGGTATGGCATATCCCTGTCGGCGGTCAATAATGCACCCAATGCCATCAGTGCCAGCACAGCTGACTTCGCAAGCTTCGTTGCAGTGCTTACCGCCTCAGGTGGGTTACGCCTGACCGTGCAAAGCGATAACGGATATTATCCTGCCGGGTATTTCGCCGGTTTTCAGATTCAAAACTCGGGCCTTGCTGGCGCCTCGCTACTGGGCTCGCTGACGATACGGACCTATCTGGGAACCACATTGCAGGAGGAGTATACCGGCCCCGGTGGCTTGCTCACGGCAAACATCGTCAGTACCAGCGGCAGAACTACGGTAGGCTTTCTGACTACCAAGAACTTTGACCGGATCCAGATCGATCAGGCGTCGTCATTGAGCGTTACCCTGGGTACAACCGAGATTTATAATGCGGTCGCGACCAAATTTTGTGCAGAATCGACGCCCCGCCCTTGTAATCTCGTGGAACAGTGGAACAACCCGACCTTCCCGGTATACGTGAACACCGACCGGACCGGTATCAGTACCAACGTCGCCTGCGTGAACTGCGCCGTGAGAAACACTACTAACCTGGTCAATTCGGACGCAACCGATTATGCGGAAATCGACCTGGTTGCTTCCGTCGCTTCAACAGGATCGGTCTCGATCAAAAACACCAAGACGGTATACCCTGCCGGGACATTCGCCGGTTTTGAGATAGAAGACCAGCGAACGCTCGGGGTTGCATTCGCGGCAGGCCATACCGTTACGACTTACCTCAATGGCGTACAGCAGGAAACGGTTTCCGACGGAGGTGCTTTGGGCAGCGCAGGCCTTTTCACCTCTTCCGGACACGCTATTACCGGTTTCAAAACCAAATTGGCTTTTGACGAAATCCAGTTCAGCGTTTCCATGCTCGGTGCGGTGCAGGTCGCCCCGATAAGGGTGTATGGCGCTGTGACAGAGCGCTTTTGTGAAGGCCCCGCATTGGCTTGTAATACCAACACCAAACTGGTCAAACCGGATTATCCTGTTTTTGTCGACACCCGCAATACCGGGATCGATGCCACCGCCTGTGTGCAATGTAACATAGTAGCCTCCGGCAATGCGATCGACGCAGATCCGGACAACTATACCGAGCTGGTAGTGCCGGCAAACATCGGCACTACGGCTGCTTACGCCGTGACAGACGGGGCAAAAATTTACCCGGCCAATACCTTCGCCGGTTTTGACATCGACAACCCCAACCTGATCGGTGCGAACGCGCTTTCGGGGATAACCATCTCGACCACAGATCAGTACGGAGCTGTGATCGAATCATTTTCCGGCAATACCGGATTGATATCTGCTAAAAGCTCGGTGCTCAACGGCACAGGGCGGCAAACCCTCGGCTTTTTGACAACGCTTCCATTCAGTGGGGTTAAGATCACGGTCAGTTCTGTGATCAATGCCAACATAGGTACCACCCGGATCTACAACGCGGTATTTAAGTCATTCTGTGCCAACGAGCTGGCATGTAATACACTGACAGCCGTCTCAAACCCTACTCATCCGGTCTACGTCAATGGCGTAAGGACCTCGATCGACGCGGTAGGATGCGCTGCCTGCCAGCTGAACAACTCGGAGAACATCGTGAATGGATCGGTGGTAGTGCCAGCCACGCTGGTGATGGGTGCAAGCGTGGGCTCAAAAGCAACTGTTTCGGTAGCCAATGCCATTGAAACCTATCCGGCAGAGTCTTTTGCGGGTTTTGACATCGAGTCAGGCGCACTGCTGTCAGCAAGTGCGCTGGGTAGTATGACGATCCATTTATATAACAATGGCGTACTCGTACAAAGCGGCACAGGCAATTCGCTGGCCGCAGGGGTGAGCTCTTCCCTGGTGACCGGAGGTGCTAACAGGCAAATTGTCGGCATCATCAGCACCGTCCCATTCGATGAAGCGCAGCTTGAAATCACCAACCTGGCAGGAGCAGACTTAGGCAATATTCTAATCTATCGGGCCTACATGCAGCGCAGCTGCGCCATTACTGTTGGTTGTGACTTCAATGTAACGATAAACGACCAGAACCATGGCGCCGTAATTGATGCCGCGCAGACCGGAACCAAAGGCATAGCCTGTGCAGGCTGCGAAGTGAAAGCACCTTGGAACGCAGTTTCAGCCTCTACCACAGACTTCGCCCGGATTTACAACCTGGCCAGCGGATTGGAAGTAAACTCTCTGGCCGTTGCAGTCCCTGCCACATCATTCCCGGCCGGTACTTTCGCGGGCTTCACCATCAAGAAAAACCCATTCCTGCTTTCGGGAGGGCTATTCACCCGCATTACCATTACCACCTACCTGAATGGGGTACAGCAGGAATCGAGAAGCGATGCGGCTTTGCTTGACCTCTCCGTGTTAAATCAATGGTTTGGCACCCCATCCGACTTTTACAACCCTGGGTTCTATACCACGGTACCATTTGACGAAATCAAGATCTCGATTGGCTCGCTGGCACAGGCAATCGACCAGTATGTGGATGTATACGGCGCCATTGTCGATACCCGCATGGCTATCGGGCTTAGTTGTAACAAGACAAATCCGGATATCAATGTAGCGCTTGCCGGCGTTGCCATCACGGGAAATGTCTCTACCAACGATGTTATCCTTCCAGGAACCACCTATGGAAGCGCAACAACAGTGCCGGGATATTCAAACCCTGGCGGAGAACTGCCTGTTGTCAGCGCTGATGGAAGTTATACGTTTAGCTCCGCTACCCCGGGTGTGTACCGTTTCCTGGTGCCGGTATGCCCGCCTTCTGTAACGACAAACTGCCCCGTAGAGCTGCTGGTAATCACCGTATACGGCACAGGAACGAACAACCCGCCGATTGCTAACCTGGACATTGCATCCACTAAAATGAATACCGCGGTAATTATTAATTCGCTAGTCAACGACGCAGCCGGAAACAAAGATGTGCAGCTGGTGCCTGCTTCGGTTATGCTGACAGACCTTAACGGAGGCAACCCGGGTAACACCCGCCTTGGCGGTACTGCGGTCGTAAACCCGGCAACGGGAGCTGTGACCTACACCCCTCCCACCGGGATTGTGGGTAAAGACACGATCCTGTATACAGTCAGCGATAGCCGGCCTATCCCACTGAGCGCCTCTGCTTACCAGATCGTCACTATTTCGCTTACGGGAACGACCAACAGTACCCTGGCAAGCGATGACTACGCGCTGCTGTCTTCGGCGAACGGAATCAACGCTACCGCGGCAAACGGGGTAAAAGCGAACGACACGGATCCGGAGGGGGACACCCAAACTGTGACTGCGCAGATAACCTCTGTAGCCGGCAAGGGAACTTTAACGCTCCAACCTGACGGAAGCTACACCTTTATTCCCGTTGCGACTTTCAAAGGCAGCGTCGCATTCCCATACACCACCACAGACTCGCAGGGAGCAACCGCGAATGCGACGCTGTACATCTCCGGGGACGAGGCAGCATTGCCCGTGACGCTGGTTGAATTCAAGGCGGTTCGGGAAGGCAGTCAGGCGCTGCTTTCATGGACAACTACCTGGGAAACCAACAGCGACTATTTTGAGGTACAGCACAGCAAAGATGCCAAAAACTGGCGTGCTGTTGGCAAGGTCGAATCCTTCGGGGAAAGCGCCATACGTCGTGACTACACGTTCGTTCATGCCGGTATGGTTCCCGGAGAGAACTACTATCGCCTCAAAATGGTCGATAAAGATCAGACTTTTGCATACAGTGGCATCAGAAATGTCGAATCCGGTATTGGTGGTCTAGCGACCTACCCTAACCCGGTATCCGATAAGATCTTCCTCAGCGACCTGGCAGGACGGAAAATCGCCCGCGTATCGATAACCAACAGCAGCGGTACCGTGGTTTATTCTGCCGACGGCTTCCCATCCGCAGGATTGCGGGTAGCCAATTGGGTATCAGGGCTATATGTGATCGAGGTAACCGAGGAAAATGGCCTGACCCACCATTTAAGGACTGTCATCCAAAAATAAGGCTTCTCTGTAAGTGAAATGAAGGCCCCTCTCCGACTGAGGGGGGCTTTCACAACTTCACATCGCTATCCCGTTAAAAGCCGGGGCTGTTCTCTGTGCTATCGGTCCGTAATAGTGTGATAAAATTTTCGCCCTCCGGTTATGATCACTACGATAATAGACGCCCATTCGAATTCGATCAGAAAACTGACGCAAATTCTGCGCGACTCTGTTGAAGGCATACACATTTTCCCATTTGCGTCCGCTGAATCCATGATTGACGCCATGACCCATGTGGGTATCAGCCCCGCCCTGGCTGTCATCAGCATCAATCAAGTGGCTTATGAACAGGACATGCCGTTCTGTAAATCGATTACAACTTATTGGCCGGCTTGCAAAATAATCGTCTTTTACCGGCAGCGTAAAATGGTCCGGCCATTTCTGGAACTTGGCCCGCATGGATTCTTGAAAAAAGATGCCGACGTAAAGGAAATCCGTGAATGCATCGAATGGGTCCTTAGCGGGAGACGATATTGTAATAACGATTTTATCGACTGGATAATAGGAATAGCGCCCAAAAGACTAAACGCCAGATAACTAACTGCCGCCTACCACGGGTAGTCCCCGGCTCTGCCACCCAATGAATTGGTCAGTGGTACGACATTTTCCAATAAACCCGGCAATGGACAATTGCCGGGTTACCCCATCTAAACTACCGGGAAGTTGCCGCCGTCGACAGCGACGTTCGTCCCGGTAAGGTAAGAAGCCGCCGGACTGACGAGAAAGTTAACTACTTCCGCTGTTTCTGCCGGATCGGCCATCCGGCCCAGCGGCACGCCGCCGACACGCTGCAGCAAGTTCTGGGTCATCTCTTCAGTGCTGATACCCGCCGAGGTAGCCAGTCCTTCCAGGAAACTGCTCATTGCGCCGGTTTTGTTTAGTCCGGGAGAGACGGTCACCACACGTACGCCCTTCGGCGCGACTTCGGTGGCGAGAGACTTGCTGTAAGCATTCAGGGCTGCTTTGGCAGCACTGTACGCCATCGTTGTATCCCACAGGGGAAACATACCGCTGGTAGAGGAGACGTGGATGATGACCCCGCCGCCCGCCTCAATCATACCCGGCAGAAAAGCCCGGTCCAGTCGGACCGCCGCAAGCAGGTTGACTTGCAGGACATTGTCCCAGTCCTTATCGCTGAGCGCGCTGAAACCACCGGCAGGAGCTGTATTCGCGCCCAGGTTGTTAATCAGGATATCCAGCCCACCGAACTGTTCCTTGACTGATGTCACAAGCGGATCTACCGCGACTACATCCGATAGATCCGCTGCGATAAAGTGTACACCTTCGTCGGTCTCCTCCGGCTTACGCCTGGCAGTCACAACGACGGTCGCCCCTGAGATTCTCAATCTTTGGGCAATGGCCTTGCCGATCCCTTTTGTCCCGCCCGTTACGAGGGCGATTTTGCCTTCCAGCACTAAGCCGGTTTCTTGTTTGAACTGCATTGGATGTGAATTTTGAAATGATTGTTTCAAAAAGGACTAAAAAAAAGCTTATCGCAACAACTGGCGCACCATAAAGGCCGCTAATTGCTTAATTTTTGCCGGGTCTTTGTGGAGGATATAGAGCTCATACCAACCCGTGTAGGTACTTATAATATAGTCTGCGAGTAAATCTGGATCCGTATCCTCATTCATAGCTCCCTGTTCGACTGCCTCGCGGATCAGTGTGTACAGAAAGGTATGGGTGAAATCATTGTCGTCTTTCAATAGCGCCTGTATGGCTTTGTCCTCGGGCGACACCTCGAAAGCAGTTTTAATCGCAAAGCATCCCTGGGCATCCTTGATGACCACATCCGCCACGTCATTGATAAAGCTTTCCAGTGCCTTCAGCGGCGAATCGAATGCTTTGGCACGTTCTTCGAGCAGTGCCCTTCTTCTCTTCGTATAGTGTTTGATGCACTGTACGAAAAGTTGATGCTTATCGCCCAAAGTGTTGTACAGGCTACTGGAATTGATCTGCATGGCGTCGGTCAGATCGCGCATAGACGTCCCGTTGTATCCTTTTCGCCAAAAAACATCAAGCGCCTTTTCAATCGCCTGATGCTGGTCAAATTCCACTGTTCTTGCCATACGCGCTTTTTTTCCAAAGGTAACTAAATTCTGAAACAATTGATTCAAAAAAAATGAATCATGAATTTTCCACTGGATTAGCAGCAACACCATCGCCAAGAGGCTGGCGGAGCGAACAAATTGCGAATGCTCGTCCCTCAGAAGCAGAGGTCATTGATTTTGTATACATTATTTGGGTTAAAATTCTAACATACTGGTTACAAAGACTGATTCAACTTACCAGCACAGGGCGTGTTTCCATATAAATCCAAGCAAAATATGACCCTTTAAGCAATCATCTCCAATTAAAACATCGTATTTTAAGAGTTTCACCTTCCTTTTGGCTTCCAAAAAACAAAAAACAGCGAATTTTATTTTTGTATACAAAAATTACATAGTTTTGTATTCATAAATGCGATCACCCGACGCATTGACACTAAGCTTGTTTCGTTTCCAATCGTTAATCCAATTAGTCACTCATTTAACCAAGGTGGTATGAATCATTCGGTTTACCTAAGTTTTGCGCCCGCAATCAGGCAGCTATCGAAATCCAGGGAGCGTTTTACCTTGCTCGTGGGCTTGATGCTGCTGTTGCTATTCACAAACGCGACGGCAGGGCCTGCCTCGCCCCCAAGAGCCGGTGCGTCAGCCCTGGCAGAGATAAAGGGCATAGTTACCGATACATTGGGGAGCCCTATACCGGGCGTCATTGTTCGGGTAAAAAGCACCAATAATGCGACCATCACGGACGAGAAAGGGGCCTACAAACTCAGTAATGTATCGGAAGGCGCCCTGCTCGTATTCAGTATGATAGGCTACGAGCCGCAGCAGGTCATTGCGGGCTCGGGCCGGTTGGATATTAAACTCAAAGTGTCGGACGTTTCGCTGGAAGCGGTTACCATCACCAATGGCTACCGGGTGACGCATATCGCCGAAAATACCGCCTCGACCGGCACCATAGGAGGTAAAGCATTGGAAAACAAACCATTTTCGACCGTCATCAGCTCCATGCAGGGACAAGTAGCCGGGTTTACGGCCCCGGTGACGAGCGGACAACCCGGCGGTTTGGTGGATGTCCGCATCCGGGGCCTGGGCTCCTTGTCGTTGTCTTCCAGCCCGTTGTTCGTCATCGACGGAATGATTGTCAACTCCGGAAAACTGGGTTATAATACCACCACAGCCGACGCCCTGGCGGGGCTGAACCAGAATGATATCGAACGTATCGACGTACTCAAAGATGCAGCAGCCACCGCATTATATGGTGCGCGCGGCAGCACCGGGGTGATCGTGATCACTACCAAAAGAGGAAGCGCGGGCCGGACGCAGGTACGCCTGGATACCGAAATAGGCGTATCCGCGGCCATGAACCCGCCGAAAGCCGGTATGCCGCTCAACGCAAGTCAATATGCCGAATTGTTCAGGGAGACACTGACCAACAGCAATTTCACGCCCGCACAGGTGGAAACATTAGCTGAAAGCTATGGCCTCAACAGCGGCAAAAGCAACAACTGGTACGACCTGGTGACCCGCACGGGAAAGCAGAGCCAATACAATGTCAGCGTAAACGGCGGTTCGGAAAAATCGAAGTTCTTCGGGTCCCTGGGCTACTTCTCGCAGGAGGCCACCACCATCGGTTCCGATTTCCGGAAGATATCCGCATTGCTCAACATCGATCACAAGATCAATAGCAAGGTGGCTCTATCGGCCGGTTTCAACGTGTCGAACGTAAACCAGAATACGCCTTACAGTTCTCAGTTCTCCGGCAATCCCACCTGGGCTGCGCGGTCGCTACGTCCGTTCCAGCTTGCGTATAATGAGGATGGTTCGATTAACACGACTACGCCCGGCAACACGAACTTCCCCGGCATTTACAATCCGCTGTGGATTGCAGAGAAGGATAAAAAATTACTGTCGGCCACCAAAATGCTCGGCAACCTGAAACTGAAATGGGACATTGTGAAAAACCTTTCCTTCTCTACCTACACCAGCGTCGATTACAACGGGTTGGAGGAAACACTCTTCCTGAATGCCACCATGGGAGACGGCGCTTCCCTTAAAGGCCGCAGCAAGAATTATTACACGAGGTATTTCAACTGGTTGTCCAGAAATCAGTTCGACTATCGCTACAATATCCCTGGCTTTAACAACTTTTATGTGAGTGCTTCGGTCGGATATGAAGCGCAAAAATCAAAAGAATACCTGCTGGCGGCCGACGGAAGCGGATTCCCTTCCGCACACGAAGACCTGACCGCCCTCACGAATGCGGCCACGCCACTGGGAACGTACGGACAATACAGCAACTATGCATTCACTTCACTGTACGCGATCGGAGAGGTAAATTTCAAAAACAAGTATGCGATCAGCGGATCTTTCCGCCGGGACGGCTCCTCGCGCTTCCCGAAAGCAAATCGCCAGGCCAACTTCTTCTCGGTAGGCGGCACCTGGAATGTGCATGAAGAGGCATTCTTTGTCAAACAACGCTTTTTGTCTTCTTTAAAAATCAGATCGTCCTATGGTACTACCGGGAACGCCAATCTGGGCAACTACGCGTGGGTACCACAGGCGAGTTACAGCATCGCCTACGGGTATGCAGGTTACAACGGACAACAATATTCCAGCGTGGGCAACATTGATTTGAAATGGGAAACATCCAAAAAGTTCGACGCAGGGGTTGATATCGGACTGGCCAATGATCGCTTCTCGCTCACAGTCGATTACTACCGCAACAATATCGACGGATTGATCCGCTCTATCCCGACTTCTTACACAACAGGTTTTACGGCAGTGAGCCAGAACGTTGGTTCGATGCTGAACCACGGTTGGGAATTCACGGTGAGAGGCGACTTACTCCGTATCAAGGATTTCACCTGGAACAGCAATTTCAACCTTTCGCTCAACCGCAACAAAATTACCAGCCTGCCGGCCGGGACCGCGGTTACCAACGGCCAGTATTACCTGAAAGAAGGATACAGCTTTTACACCTATTACATGCGTGAGTTTGCGGGCGTTGATCCGGCCAACGGCAGCCCGTTGTACTATACGAACGAGTCAAGAACAGAGAAAACAGCCAACATTGCCGACGCAAGCCTGATTGTTCAAAAGAAACAATCTAACCCGAAATACACGGGAGGATTCAACAACCTGTTTACCTACAAGGGCATTACGCTGGGCGTCGATTTCAATTTCAACCTGGGGTATTGGATCTACGGCGCTTCGGACCTTTACCAGACTTCGGGCACCTATTATACCTACAACAAGTACCGGTTTGTGTACGACCGCCGCTGGACCACGCCGGGGCAGGTTACCGACGTGCCTAAAATGTCGACTACAACCGACAACTCGGTGAGCACCTACCGTATTTATAAAGGCGATCATATCCGGTTCCGCAACCTGGTAGTGGGATACGACTTCAAAAACCTGGGCGTATTCAAAAATCTGAAAGTAAACAAGCTCCATCTGTACGGCAGGGCCACCAACCTGTTTACCAAAACATTCGATGACCGTTTGCCTTTCGATCCGGAGGTTGGCTTTTCAGGCTTCGACTCGCAGGATATGCTGCAATACAGAACCTATACAGTTGGCGTAAACATCGGACTATAATCCTTACTGACATGAAAATTAAAAATAAATATACCGCCCTGGCGCTGGCGATACTGATGACCGCTTCCTCTTGCAGCGACAGTTTCCTGGACGAATCGCCCACAACGGCCATTTCGGTCGAACATGCCATCAAAACGGATGGCGATATGATGGAGGCAACCGCCGGGATGTACCGCGTTTTGCAGGGTTATTACCTTTTCGGCCGAAATGCTACCGTTTTCGGGGATATGCTGGCCGACAACGTCTACCTGAGCAGCTCCAACTCCAACCGGCTCATTCCGCATAACAATTTCACCTTCGTTGCGGGAAATGCGGAAACCAGAATGCTCTGGCAACAAGCTTACTATGCCATTTTGCAGGCCAACCGCATCATCGGCTCGGAAATCGCCGAAAATGATAATGTGAAATACCTCAAAGGCGAAGCCTATGCCGTGCGGGCATTGTGCTACCTCAATCTGGTTAACTGGTTCGCCACCCCTCATACCGTAAATCCATCCGCGCCCGGGGTGCCCGTCGTGACCGTTTCGACCGATATCGCAGGTCCGCTGGTATTGCCGGCCCGCAGCACCGTCGCAGAGGTGTATGCGCAGATATTGAGCGATTTGCAAACGGCCTTTGCACTAATGCCCGGCACCACCCCGTCCATTCATATCAACAACACCAATTTCCTCTCCCGGTATGCCGTAAAAGCGCTGGAAGCCAGAGCGCAATTGTACAAAGGCGATTACCAGAAAGCCAAGGACGCCGCGCTGGAAGTCGTGCAAAATGGCGGGTACACGTTGTCTCCAACCAAAGCGGATTTCTCCGCCTATTGGGCCGCTACAACACCCCGCACCGACAAGCTCGAAACACTTTTCGAACTGAACAATTCGGCTACCGCCAACAACGGCGTGGAGGGAATGGACTGGATGTATGCCAAAGGCGGCCTGGGGGAATTGCTCGTGACCGATGACACCTACGCCATTTACAGCGCAACAGACATGAGAAGGGACCTGATCCTGGACGGCACACGGGGGAACAATCAGGTTTATTATGTAAACAAATACCAGAACACGGCCAATACCGACCGCGACGAGATCAAGATGATACGGTATGCGGAAGTGATATTAACGCTCGCCGAATCGTATGCGAGGCTGGCCGACAATGCTAACGCGCTGAAATACCTGAATATGCTTGCCCAAAATCGCGATCCGGAGCAAAAGGCATATGCCTTGTCCGCTGACGAACTGATCAACACAATCCTGCTCGAACGCCGGAAAGAGCTCGCATTCGAAGGCTTGCGGTTCTTTGACCTCACACGTACCAATGTCAGCTACACCCGGCAGAATATGGGAGCCAAGGCGGCGGCCATCTATCCTTCGGTAACCACCACGGATTTCAGAAGATTACAGCCTATTCCGGAATTGGAAATCGCAGCCAATCCAAACGTGGGCCAGAATCCGGGGTATTCCAATTAAACAACTTACGAAAAAGGGGTGCCGGCAGCTTCTGAATCCGGACTCCTTTTTCCCTTTGTGATGATAGTAGTTTCAAATAGCAAAATGTGGCTGGGGTTATCAGCGCTCTTACTGAGCTTGCTTCCTTTATGGGCAGGGGCTCAGTCCTATTACAACAACAACGGCGAGATCGTATTGAAAATCAATGCTTCGGAGGGCCATATCAACAAAGCCACGACAAACATTATCCGTACCGCGAAAGATCAGCGGTCGAAAACCTGGGTAGCACTCAAAAGCGCCCACCCCAGGTCCGCCGCCGATTCAGTCGGCAAATCCGACGTAGTTTTTAAAGTAAAGCTTCCTCACGCGGGCCTGTACTACCTGCGCACCTACGCAGCCGAGAGTGGGCCGCCTACGGGTAAAGCCTCACATATCGGCATTCAGATCGACAACCAGCGGGTCACCCGCCGCATCGTGTTCGATTCGTACCACGGGGCGGCGCAGGTGGCAGGCAAGTTTCATTTCACCGGCCAGAATCAGGAAGTAAAGCTCTGGCTGCCCTATGGCATTCAACTCGCGGTAGTAGAGTTCAAAGAATTCATTCCGCCGGCTGTTCCCGAAGCTGTGAGAAATTACCAGCCGCGCATCAAACCGCCCGCGAGCCGGCCCAGGCTTTGGGTAAACCAGGAATCTTTGCCGGTGGTAAGGACTCGGCTCACGCAGGGAGAAAATAAAGCAGCCTGGGAAAAGGTTACCGCAAGCGCACTGGCGCCGTTCCGGTTCGACTTCCAGGCCGACCAGGAGATTTTCTACCGGGAGGATGTGGAAAAAGCAGCCGAAACCAAAGCCTTTTATTACCTGATGACGGGGGATAAAAAGGTGGGTGCGGAAGCAGTGACTTTGATGACCAATTATTTATCGGTACTCGAATTCGGTAATATCACATACGGGGACATTACCCGTGATGTCGGCCGCTCGATCTACACGGCCGCGCTGGTGTACGACTGGTGCTACGACCTGCTCGATGCTAAGCAAAAAAAGGCGCTTTTCGACCCCATGCATAAACTGGCTACCGAGATGGAAATCGGCTGGCCGCCGTTCGACGAATCGCTGCTGAACGGCCACGGTAACGAGGCCCAGCTGAGCCGCGATCTGCTGGCGATGAGTATCGCCGTGTACGACGAAGACCCGGAGCCCTACCGCTACACCTCCTACCGCATCCTGGAACAGCTGGTGCCGATGCGCAAATTCGAATACCAGTCGCCCCGGCATAACCAGGGCGTGGACTACGGCGCCTACCGCTTCGGCTGGGAAATGCATGCGGTTTGGCTGCTGTACCGCATGAGCGGCCAGACCAGCTTTGACGACAACATCAAAAAACTGCCCGAATACTGGCTTTATATGCGCCTGCCCGACGGCTACATGCTGCGCGATGGCGATATGTTCAGCATCAAAAACAAAGGATCGCAGCCTGTTTACTGGAAGCAGCCCCAGACCATGCTCCTCTCCTACGCCTATTCGAACAACCCGCTGATCAAAGGCGAGTTTGAACGGCAGGGCGGCCTTCCCGATAATCCCGTGTTATACCTGCTGGTCAATGACCCGTCATTAAAAGCCGACCATGACCTGACGAAGCTACCGCATACCAAAGACTTCGGTCCGGTGCTCGGCTCGATGATCGCACGAACCGGCTGGGACAACACGCTGAACAGTAGCGATGTAATCGCGGAAATCAAAGGTGGCGGATACAATTTCGGGAACCATCAGCATGCCGATGCGGGCGCGATGCAGATTTTTTACAAAGGCATTCAAATGGGGGATATTGGCCTTTACCTTTCCTACGGCCCGCCGTATGATATGGAATTCAATAAAAGATCTATATCGCATAGCACCATGCTCGTGCTGGACCCGAATGAGCAGCTGTTGTTCCGCACCAAGAGACATGACGGCGGTTCCAGGTTCAGTCAGCGGTTTCCATTGTCGCCGCAGGAAACGGTCAGCGACGCCTGGTATAACTACGGCTCGGTGGTTTCGTCCCATTTCGGTCCTGACGCCATTAAGCCTACATACAGCTATTTCAAGGCCGATTTGACAGCAGCCTATACCCAAAAGGTCAGTCATTTTACCCGTGAGTTCTGCTTTTTGGATTTAAACAGAAAAGATGTCCCGGCGGTCATTATCCTTTCCGACGACATCGCCAGCTCTAATGCGGATTTCACCAAATACTGGCAAATCAATACGCTCAATGTGCCTGACACAACCGGCTCGGTTATCACGCTGCACAACCAGCTGAATGGCATCACGGGCCGAACGCATGTCAATATGCTCGTTCCGGCTCCATCGGCCAGAAACCTTGAAATCAAAAGCGGCAAGGAAGCGAACAGCACCTTCGGACAGCAATTCGAGGTCAAGTCCGACAAACCGGAAGCCAACGCGCACCGGATCATGGTTTCTCCTAAAAACAAAAACAGGCAGGATCGCTTCCTGACGGTTTTCCAAATGCTTTCCGATAGTACTAAGCCTCTCCCCGTGCAATTCTCCGAGCATGACGGACGCTACCAATTGACTTTCGCTGACCGGGTCGTGAGCATGAGTGCTTCGCCCGGCCTCGCCGTATCCGCATTCACGGTAACCGTTCCCGTGGACACTACCTATCAGGTGGTACTCACGGGGTTAACGTCCGGTTTCTGGTCGGTCAAGGGCAACAAGGATGTCGCGGCCGCTAACTATGACGTCAAACCCGGCCAGAACGTGATCTATTTCACTTCAACGGGGGGCGTATTGGAGGTAACGCCCGGAAGATCCCAGGAGCCGCAGGATGTGCAACCTCCGGCAAAACCCTGAGAATCAAAGCATAAAACCGAATAAATCACAGTAACCAATACATTTTTTATATAACTGAAATGAATGATATGAACACGCTAATCAAATCATCTGAAATTTTAAAACGCAATGAGAACTACATTCCGGGAGGGGTTGTCTCGCTCAACCGCAAGTCGGATCCTAATATATGCTTTACCAAAGGGAATGGAAGCCGCGTATGGGACGTAGACGGCAACGAGTACATTGACTATCAGGCCGGTTTTGCCGCGTCCTTTCTGGGGCACAACGACCCGGACATCAACCAGGCCGTGCGCGAAACATTGGAACGCGACGCTGTTTTGATGGGAGCCGGACCGACGGACCTGGAAGGAATTTTTGCGGAAATGTTTATTCGCAGTGTTCCCACCGCAGAGAGCCTGCAAATCACAACCACAGGCTCGGAAGCGACTTACCACGCGATCCGCATTGCACGCGCCGCGACCAAAAAACAGCACGTGATCGTAATGCAGGGCGGGTACAACGGCTGGCATAACGACGTGGCCTGCAATGTGATCAGCAGCCTCGCGGACGTGGGCCCGCGCGTAAGCCCGGGCGAATATCCATTCGACTCGCTCTCGGCCGGTATCCCCGATGTGCACAAATCGCTGGTCCATATCATCAATTACAACGACCTGGCGTCAGTCGAGTATGTGGTCAAGCGATATGATATCGCTTGTATCATCCTGGAACCGCTGCTGCAGAACATCGGGATCGTCAAGCCCCAACCGGGCTACCTCGAAGGATTGCGAAAACTGGCCGATGCGCACAATTTCCTGCTCATTTTCGACGAGGTCAAAACCGGCTTCCGCCATGCATTGGGCGGCTACCAAAGTATTTGCGGTGTGACGCCCGACTTGAGCACTTTCGGGAAAGCCATCGCCAATGGTTTCCCGCTGGGCGTGATTGCCGGAAAGAAAAAGTACATGGATTACTTCGTTCATCCCGAAAAAGAAAACCGGGTACTGATCGCGGGCACCTACAACGCATTTCCGCTGACCACCATGGCCGCGATTGCGACGCTGAAAAAACTCGCGTCAGCCGAACATGACGTGTACGGCCACGTAAACAGGCTCGGAGCGATGCTGGAAGAAGGGCTCAACTCCATTTTTTCTGAAACCGACCAGCCTTATTACCTTGCACGCCAGGGTTCTGCCTATTGCCTCTACCTGATGGACCACGCGCCGGCAGACCTCCACGATATCCTGAATAACCACGATTTTGCGCTCGACAAAGCCTACCGCCTTGCATTGATTGAAAAGGGCATTTACAACTTCCCGCTGCCGATCAAACAAGGCAGCATTTCATTCGCCCACACCGAAAAGGATATCGAGATAACCCTGGACAAGACCCGCGAGGTCGTCAGCAGCCTGTTCAAAGGCGTTGTCGTGCCATAAACACATTTGTTACCCAATCATGAAAATCACCGCCATTGAAACCAAAGTTTGCCATGCCCGCATGCGCAACTGGATATTTGTTAAAATCATAACCGATCAGCCGGGCCTATGGGGCTGGGGAGAGGCCACCCTCGAATGGCATACCCGCTCGGTAGTCGGCGCGATCGAAGACCTTTCGCAACTGCTGATCGGGGAAGATCCCCGCCGGATCGAGTACCTGTGGCAAATGATGTACCGCCAGCATTTCTGGCACGGCAACGGCGTCGTGCGCGGCACGGCGATCAGCGGTATCGACATTGCTTTGTGGGATATTCTCGGTAAAATTCATGGTGTGCCCTGTCACGAACTATGGGGCGGCCGCGTGAGGGATTACATCAGGTTGTATTGCCACCTGGGCGGGGGCAAGATGGAAGACTTTTATGAAACCCGCCGCGACGACGCCAAACGTTTCGGTGAACTTGCCCAAAAAGCCGTAGAGGACGGGTTCACGGCCTTCAAATCCATGGCTGTGCCGGAAACGGCACCCCTGGAAGGCTTGCAGCCCGTGCACTATGCAGAAGCGTGCGTAGCCGCCATGCGCGAAGCGGTCGGTGATTCGATCGACATCATGGTCGACTGCCACGCCCGCCCTTCCCCACGGATGGGAATGCTTTTCGCGAAAGCGCTGGAACCCTACGGCCTGTACTTTTTCGAAGAGCCATGCTGGCCGGAAACGATGGAGGATATCGCGCTGATCCAGCGTTCGGTTCGAACGCCCATCGCCAGCGGCGAGCGGCTCACAGGCATTCACGCATTCAGGGATATGCTTGAAAAACGTGCGGTGAGTGTGATCCAGCCTGATATTACCCACTGCGGCGGGTTAAGCGAAGTCCGTAAAATTGCTGCACTCGCCGATGCCTACCGGGTGTCCGTCGCGCCGCACAACCCGCAGGGCCCCGTAAGCACGGCAGCTTCGATAGAATTTGGATTTTCCGCGCCTTCGTACATCATTTGTGAAAGCGTGCACAACGATGTGGCCTGGCGGCAGGATGTAGTGCAGGAAGGCTTTGTCGTGGAAGAAAAAGGAAGGATCGTGAAGCCGAACGCATTGCCCGGCCTCGGAATCGAAATCAACGAAAAGGAAGTAAGCAAGCATCCGTTTCAGCAGGAAGTATTGCAACGCAGTTTTTACAAGGACGGAAGCGTCGGCGACTGGTAGTAAGCCGGTGCCTTTAAACAGGATTCAATAAATGAATAAAATCTTTCAGGAAAAGGTCGTCGTGATCAGCGGTGGGCTGGGTGATATCGGCACTGCCATTGCGCTAGCATTTGCTTCCGAAGGGGCATCGGTGGCGATCGGTGATGTGAAACCTGCGCAGGAAGCGGAATCGTTGCTTGCTGCAATCACCTCGCAGGGCGTGCAGGCACATTACCGGCAGGTGGATGTTTCGCGCCCCGACGAGGTGGCCAGCTGGATCGCGGCCGTTGAAAATGCGCTGGGAACGCCGCAGATCGTCATCGCCAATGCGGCCACAGTCACCATAGCCGGCATTGAAACCGTGACCGACCAGCAATGGGCGAGCGAGATCGCTATCAATCTCAACGGCTCGTTCTACCTGAGCCGCACGGCGGCTTCGCGCATGATCGCCCGGCAAATTCCCGGCCGGATCATTTTCGTGGGAAGCTGGGCAGCGCATGCCGTCCATCCTAATCTGCCGGCCTACTCGGTATCCAAAGCCGGTGTGCGAATGCTTTGCCAATGCATGGCGTTGGAACTTGCGCCGCACCAGATCCTGGTGAACGAAATCGCGCCGGGCTATGTGGAGGCCGGACTGAGCGCGGCCATCTGGAAAACCGCGCCGGAACTCGCCGAACAAGCCAGACAGCGCGTGCCGGTGAAAAAACTGATAACCATCGGGGAAGTGGCCAGACAGGTGCTGCACCTCTGCCACCCCGACAATCTCCATATGACAGGCAGTACCCTGCTGATGGATGGTGGCCTTTCCCTTTTAACCTGAAAACAATGATATCCTACCCTATTGTAGCCAACCCTTCTTTTTCAGGACTGATCGGCGTGTCGCAGGCAGACATTACCCCTCCGGCGGGTATTTATGCAAAAAATTGGGGCGCTGCGACGCACGAAACCGCGGAAGGTGTACACAAACCGCTGTTTTTAACGTGTATTACATTCCGGTCGATCGGGATGGATCAGCCCCTCGTGCTGATCGGGGCAGACCTCGGCTGGTGGAAAAGCGCGGATGACGAGCAGTTTCTCCGGAACGGGATCCTGGCCGAAACAGGATTACCGGCTGAGCACCTTATGTTCTGCCTGTCACATACCCATGCCGGCCCGAGCCTCTTCCGCGAAGATGCGGCCAAGCCCGGCGGGCACCTGATAGAACCCTACCTGATCGAAATTCGGGACAAATCCGTATCTGCCATTCGCCGGGCAATGGCAGCCGAAACCATGGCAACCTTGACCTGGAATTACGGCAAATGCTCCCTGGCCGTCAACCGCGATTTGCCCGAACAGGGAAAGGAGCGGTTACTGGTCGCGATGAATCCCGGCCAGCCCGCCGATGATACGCTGCTGGTGGGAAGGATTACTAGCCTCAACAACACGGTCATCGCCACGATCGTCAACTACGCCTGCCACCCTACCACCCTGGCCTGGGAGAATAAGCTGATTTCGCCTGACTACATAGGGGCCATGCGCGAAATGGTTGAAACGGCCACGGGAGCCCCTACCCTGTTTCTGCAAGGCGCGTCGGGCGAGCTCTCGCCGAAGGAGCAGTACGTGGGCGACACGGCCATTGCAGACCGCTACGGCAGACAGCTCGGCCACGCCGTGCTCACAACGCTTGAAGACATGCTTCCGGCAGCAACCGGCCTCTCCTTTCAGGGAGCTGTCGAATCGGGAGCCCCGCTGGGCATTTGGACGCAAACCCCGCTGGTACCGCCCCAAACCATCGCATACGCCCTGACGGAAATACCTTTCATCCTCAAAGATATGCCCTCGCTTGCCGAAATAGAGGCGGAGTGGGCTGCCTGTACCGACGCGGTGACCAGGGAAAGGCTGTGGCGAAAAAGGGGGATCCGAAAAACGGTAGGCGACGGGCGCACCAGCGCCATGCCCCTCTGGACATGGCGCCTGGGAGATTCCCTGCTCATTGGCCAGCCGAACGAGGCCTATTCGGACTTCCAGCAACAGCTTCGCGCCCAATTTAAGGGAAAGGCTGTGGCGGTGATCAACATTGCGAACGGCTACGCGGGGTATCTGCCCCCCGAAAATATGTATACCAGGGACACCTATGCCGTCTGGCAGACGCCCTTCGAAGCAGCTTCCCTGGAATTGCTGATCGAAAAAACCATTGAAACCGCTCAAAGAATCCTCGGAGAATGAATATAAACCTGACCTTGGCGGATGCCGTCATTTTTGGCCTCTACATACTGAGTATTCTCCTGCTAGGCCTGTACGCTTCCCGAAAAGGCAAACAGACCAAACGCGACTATTTCCTGGCAGGCGACAAGCTGCCCTGGTGGATGATCGGCGGAAGCATTATCGCCTCCAATATCAGCAGTCATCACCTGGTAGGCGCGATGGGCGCCGCCTACAACCGGGGCTTTGTGGTGATCGCCATGGAATGGGGGGCGATCCTGATCGGCTTTAATGCACTGCTCTGGATTTTTCTGCCTTTCTACATCCGGAACGGGTTCTACACCATCCCTGAATTTCTGCATAAAAGATTCGGCACTGCGGCCAGGAGCACGTATTCCGTTTTGATTTTAATGACCTACATTTTTGTAGAAATAGCGGCCGTACTGTACCTGGGCGCACTTTCCCTGCACGCGTTGCTGGATATCCCGGTGATCGTCAGTATCATTCTGCTGGCTTTACTGACCGGCCTTTACACGATTTTGGGCGGCTTGCGGGCGGTGATATGGACGGAAATGTTGCAGCTCGTCGTGCTCGTTGCCGGCGGGATTATCCTGACGGTCGCCACACTGAATGCTACCGGGGGCGTGGAATCTGTACTGGCAACGACCAAAGACTGGGAGCTCATCCTGCCTTCGGACGATCCGGATTTCCCCTGGACGATGTACCTGGGCGGCCTGCTCTGTATCAGCATTTTCTATTGCGCTACCAACCAGTTTATCGTGCAGCGCGTGCTGGCCGCCAAAAACGAATGGCACGCACGGATGGGCGTTATTTTTGGAGATTATCTCAAATTCCTCGTGCCGCTGATCATCACGATCCCCGCACTCGTGGCGCCACGCCTGATCCCGCACCTGGACAACCCAGACCTGCTTTTCCCGATGCTGGTAGCCAAACTGCTGCCTTCCGGGCTGATAGGCCTGGTAATGGCCGGGCTGATTTCAGCCGTGATGTCGCATTTGTCCGGGGCTATCAATTCCTGCACGACGATATTGACAGTCGATGTGTACCTACCCCATTTTGCCAAAAATGCCTCCGACCAGCAGGCTGTTCGCTTCGGACGTGTAGCCGGAACCCTCATTGTGGTGGCAGGTATCCTTTGTACGGGATTGTTGATGAATTACTCCGATAAGCCGGTTTTCATTTACCTGATGAATGCCTACGGACTATTTACGCCGGGAATCGCGACCATGTTCCTGATGGGAATTTTCTGGAAGCGGACCACGCAGGCAGGCGCATTGGCGGCCGGCATCCTGACCATCCCGCTCTCGCTGCTGATAGAATTTACATTCCCGCAAATGCCGTTTTTCAACAGAACGGGTATCGTGTTCTGGATTTGTATGCTACTGTGCCTGTTGACAAGCCTGCTAACCAAACCCAAGCCCGAAACTGAACTCTCCGGACTGATCTGGAACCGCGAAAGCCTGCGCCTGTTACCCGAGGAGCGCGACCAGCAACGCGGCATTCGAAACCCTTTCTACTGGTGGGCCTTGATCACCGCCGCCGTGCTGTTTTTCTACATTCGTTTTGCCTGACGAAGTGTATGGTAAGGACATGGATCGAGGTATGCCGGCCTTTACGAGCGCGTTCAAATAGGTATTAACTTTATAAATTCGTTTATTTGAATTAATACTTTTTGTATACACAATGAAACAAGATTCACAGGCCAGCAAAGTGTACATGGAGCTGCGGCGAAAAATCCTCTCCAACCAGCTCTCGGCAGGAAGCAGGTTGAAAGAAGATGCTTGGGCAAAAAAAATGGAAGTCAGTCGGATTTCTGTCCGCGAGGCGCTGACCAGGCTTTTAGGCGAAGAACTTATCGTTTTCGGGGAAAAGGGGGGCTATTTTGTCAAATCACTGACTGCCCAGGACGTGAAAGAAATTCGCCAGATGCGGCAAATTTTCGAAATAGGCGCGCTCAGACTGGTCGTACAGAACAGGGATCCCCAGGTGATTACCAAATTGGAGGAAATCTGCGACGACTTTTCAACGATGATCCAGCGCGGCTACCTTGGCGGCGCGTGCGAAGCGGATATCAAATTTCATGAAACCCTGATTGCCAGTGCAGGAAACGAGAAATTGAAGATGCTGTACCAGGTCAGCAATATCCCCCTCTTTCATCAGAAACTTGGGCAAGCCCAATCACACATGGACGACTACGAGCTTACCGACATCGAGCACCGGCAAATCCTGGAAGCCATCAAAGCCAACGACCTGGAAGCAGCCGAATCCTTGCTCAACAAGCATTTGCTGCGAGGGGAAGCTGCCGTGCTGGAAGGCGTCGATTAGGGTGCCGCTACCGCGTTTAAATCGTTCCAGAAACATCAAAGTATACATTTTTTAAGTATATTTGCATACAAATTATTATTACCTCGATCAATACCTACCCGGCGATCATGAATTGGGAAGTTGCGGGTAGTTTCCGCTGTCAGTTAGGCGAAGGCCCGGTGTGGGATGTGGCCAGCCAAAGTATATTATGGGTGGATATCACAGCGGGCAACATCCATCAGTTTTGCCCCGACACGGGCGCCCATTCTAGCTATTTTACAGGACAACAAACAGGCTCGATCGTTTTGGAAAGGTCGGGACAGCTGGTAGCCGCCTTGCAAAACGGCTTTTTTCGGATCAACCTGCGGGATAAGACCCAAGTACCGATTGCAGATCCTGAGCGGCATTTGCCTGGTAACCGGTTTAATGATGGCAAATGCGATCCGGCCGGACGTTTCTGGGCGGGAACCATGTCCGTTCGAGACGAACCGGGAGCCGGTAAGCTCTATTGCCTCCACAGAGACCTCACGGTATCGGTGAAGATCCGGGGCCTGGGTTGTTCCAACGGGCTCGCTTGGAGCCCGGACCAGCAAACGTTCTACTTTATCGATTCGCTGGCCCGAAATGTGGTTGCCTATGACTATGACGTAGCCACCGGTACAATCTGCAATTCCCGTACTATTCTGGAAATACCGCCGCAAAATGGCATTCCCGACGGCATGACCGTCGATACGGAAGGGATGCTCTGGGTGGCATTATGGGGCGGCGGCAAAGTGATACGGATCAACCCTGCCACCGGCATCATCCTACATGAAATCGGCTTGCCGGTGAGTCTGGTAACCTCCTGCACATTCGGGGGAAAGGACCTGCGCGACCTGTACATTACCTCGGCCAGCATTGGCCTGACTGGCCATGAAATGCAACAGCAGCCACTGGCCGGCTCGCTTTTTATTTGCAGGAACACTTCTTTTCAGGGGTACGCGCCTCATCTGTTCGTCGGCTAGGCGGGTAAAAGATGTTCCTTGCGGCTACTATTTTTGTAGCCTTAGAGAAAAACTAAAACATGAAAGACATATCCAAAGCCAACACGGCTTACAATGAAATTCGCAAACGAATACTGTCCAATCAGGTGATGGCCGGTGCAAGACTGCGCGAGGATGAATGGGCAAAAAAGCTGGAAGTGAACCGGGCAGCGGTACGTGAAGCGCTTACAAGGCTATTGGGAGAGCAATTGGTGGTACCCGGCGAAAAAGGCGGCTACTTCGTCAAATCGTTTACCGAGGAGAATGTGACCGAGATACGCGAACTGCGTAAAGTACTGGAAATGGGCGCATTGGAAATCGCGATTAGCAAGATCAACCAGGAACAATTGGACGAGCTTTCAAAGATTTGTGACGAGTTTACGGCGATGGTCAGCAGAGGGTATTACGGAGGAGCGCTTGAAGCCGATATGAAATTTCATGAAACGCTGATCGCCGCGTCCGGCAATCAAAAGATTGAAAATATCTACCATTCAAGTAATATTCCCCTATTCCATCAAAAACTCGGAAAAATCAAGAGCCACCTGGATGACTACCTGCTTACCGATCAGGAGCACAGGGAAATTCTGGCGGCCATCAGAAACGCAGACCTGGAAAGAGCACGGGAAGCACTTACAAGGCATTTGATGCGCGGAGAAGTGTATTTGTAATGGATAGTTTGGTCATTTAAAACAGAATTACTTACTGTTCAGCACCTCAACATCCGACATCCTGAATTTGGGAATATTCGCTTTTCCGAAATCGATCAGCAGGTTGCCCGTCAATCCTTTATGCACAATAGACACATTCGTTAAAAGCAACTCTTTCACATCCATGTGATCGTCAAAACGGAACGTTGGTTCAGCATACCGGCCCTCTTCCCTCCTGACGCCTTCAATGACCAGTCGGTCGATTTCCGAATTTTTAAATGTGACAGGCGCATAGGAAGCGTGCAGATCGGGATGCTCCGATCGGGAATAAACGTTGGTGCCTTCGATACGGGAAACCTTGACGTTTGAGAAATATCCCTTCTTATCGAACAAACTATAAAACAACACCGAGGCGGCAGCAGTATTGCCTTTGACATTGTCGATCGTGATGTTCGAAACGCGGGTGTGTTCAAACGTGTAGAATGCTACACCTTTCAATGCCGGGATAGAGTCGTAGATACTTTCCGGGAAGATGTTGCGTACCGTCACGTTTTCGTAGTTCCTGGCAGGGAACGGCGACATTTTCCCCTGAAAACTGGCACCGCCCGACGCAAATGCAATGAGATCGTCGTTGGTAAAGCCCGAAATATTCTCGATCAGTACATTGTTCCCCCCACCGGTAACACCGTCCCCGTTGTGGTTCAATGCGCTGGTAAACCGGGCATCGCGGAACGGGTTTTGCTGAAAGCGAATGTCGTGTATGTACACACTGTCGCATTCCATGTAGGCAATCCCCCAACTGCGGGTGCTGTCGATCTGCAACTTGCCTACTTCCAGGTTTTTGACCTTGTAAAAGAAGAACCCGAAACAAAAGTCCGAGTTTTCGACCTTGTCGCGAATGGTACGTGTTTGCGTCCAGGCGTTGCCGTTCCATTTCCCCCCAAAGACCCTGATGTTTTCGTTTCCTTTCCGGATATCCTTATTGCGGAGCAGGTACTGGTTGGACGATTTCTTCAATTCCAGATACGCCCCCGGATCGGCAACGAGCGTGAAGTTGGAAGGGAGCAGCAGAGGAGCCGACAGTATATAGCGACCGGCCGGGATGTCCAGGCGGTTGGTCCCTTTTTGGGCGGCGCGGTCGATGGCTTTTTGCAGAGCTTTGGTGTCGTCCTGTTGACCAATTGCACAAAATGCGGTGGCACAAACCAAAAGAATCGTTAACAGGTACTGGAATTTCACGGGTTCGGGAGGTTAAGGATTATGGATGCTGTAAAAATAAGGGTTTAGGTAGAGACTGCCCATAGCCGGCCGCGGCCGGCTATGGGCATCGAAATGGCGGATTAATAGCCGTTGTTCTGTTTCAAACCGTTCGACAGGTCGATCTGCGCCTGCGGGATCGGATAGACCTTCATGAAATCCTTTGGCGCAAGATTCACCACGACAGGTGTTTTGGCCGCATAATTGTAAAGGCGCTCCTCCTGCGTCATCACGGTCAGGTACTTGCCGGTGCGTACCAGGTCAAACCAGCGCTCGTGCTCGTAGGCAAATTCCAGTTGCCGCTCGTTGAGGATCAGGTCCATAAAATCGGCGGCTTCCGTGCCTTTATAGTTGTGCGTTGCATTTCCGAAAGCGCGTTCTCTGATTTTGTTAAGCTGAATCAATGCATTGGCTTTGTCACCCAGTTTGAAAAGCGTTTCGGAATACAGCAGCAGAATATCCGCATAACGCAGCACCGGAATGTCAATGCCCGATGCGCCATAGGAATGCTTGACGGCATATTTGCTCACATACGGGTAGTATATTGGCTCGGCGTTGGGCTGTGCCGGTGAAGTCCACCATTCCTGAACCGTAGCTGCCTTACGCTTATCCCCCGTCTCGTATTTCTTCATCAGGCTCCATGACGGCAGCGAAGTTTCGGCGCCGCGATCGGCGATCCCTACCAGGCCGCCATTAGGGGTGTAGGATGTTGACAGGCTTTGCCCGTTGGTTCCGTCTACATACTTGACCGTGAACAGTATTTCGTCGTTGTCTTCCGATTCGAGCTTCCAGAGCGAGGCGAAATCGCTGACCAGCTTATAATCCTGCTCATTGACGAGCTTTTCCAACTGTGTTTTCGCGTTTGCCCAGTCCTGACGGTAAACATACACTTTACCCAAAAGGCCCATTGCCGCCCCTTTGCTGGCACGCCCGGTGGCAATGGATTTGCGCGCAGGCAGCTTGGCAATTGCGTCGGTAAGGTCTTCGACGATCAGCGCATATATTTCGTCCTCGGTCGATTTAGGCAATGCCGCCGCTTCGGTAATGGAAATTTTATCGACGACTTTGGGAACACCGCCAAAAACCCGCACGAGATCGAAATAGAACAGCGCCCGCATGAATTTGGCCTCTCCGATATATTGGTCCTTCAACCCTGCGCCATAGTTGGTAGGCGTGTCGATATTGAGCAATACAGCGTTGGCCCGAAAAATGCCGTTGTAAGTCGTGTTCCAGAATGCGGCTGTCAAAGCATTGTCGGCGTTCACAGTCAGGAAATCGACATCGTTAGAGCCGGCGATGGTCGTGTTGGCCGACATATACAGGTTGTCAGCCGGCACTTCCATCAGCAGGTAGTCGGTCGGGCGGCGGGTTTGTAGTGAATTATACACGCCAAGTACAGCCTGGTTGATATCATTGGCTGTCTTATAGAAATTCGTCGGCGTGAGTACCGATTCCGGTGTGAGGTTCAGCAGCTTGTCTTCGCAGCTGGTCAGGCCCAAGGTGATCAACATCAGGCCGGTTTTCATATGTTTTGTAATTCTCATATCCTGATTTTCAAGCATTAAAAGTTGAAATTAAGACCCAGCGTGTATACCCGGTTGATTGGCGCCGCCCCATTGTTATAGCCTGGTTTGCTGCCCGTTCCGGCAATCTCGCCGCCCGTGTAACCCTCGGGGTTGTAGCCATGAAAACCTTTTTTGGTAAACATGAACGGATTCGCAAGCGAAGCATACACGCGCAGGCCGGACAAATGCAGCTTCTGCGATACCTTGGCAGGTACTGTGTAGCCGAAATTAATGTTCCTGACCGCCAGGAACGAGGCGTCCTCGATGTAAGCGTCCGACGAGGACTGGTAAGTGAGCTTGCTCAACGAGCTGGCAGGCACCATGCCATTGCCCGGCTCCGCTTCCGACCACCACTGCGTATCCACCAGCGAGCGGCGCATTGCACCGAGCAGCGCACCCTGATAGTACTCGTTTTCAAAATTGTACATTTTGGCGCCCACCGAAGCCTGCATGGCGATGCTCAGATCAAATGCCTTGTAGGCAAAGTTGTTGATCAAACCCAAATAGGCCTTCGGCTGAAAGTTGCCCAGAATCACCTTATCCGCCGAAGTGATCTGACCGTCCCCATTTACGTCCTGGAATTTGGGGTTACCCGGAACCGATCCGGCCAGCACCGGTGAATTCTTCACATCCTCCGCATTTTGCAGCACTCCCACGATTTTATAGCCATAATAGGAGAACATCGGCTGGCCCAAACGCAGGATCCAGCCCATTCCGTAGGTGTCGGTGGTGATACGCTCCTGTACGCCGCCGAGGTCTTCCACCTTGTTGACGTTCTTAGCCATATTGAATGAAGTCTCCCATTTGAACTCCCCTACGAGGTTTTTCGTGGTCAGTTCAATTTCAAAACCTTTATTGCTTACACTGCCGACATTTGACAGTGAACTCGTAAAACCTGTAATAGACGGGATAGACACATTGTAAAGCAGCCCGCTCGTGCGTTTGTCATAGTAGTCGACCACCAGGTTCACGCGGTTGCGGAACAGGCCCAACTCCAGTCCGAAGTCGTAGCTTTTGGTTTTCTCCCAGCTCAGGCTCTTGTTTCCGTAGGATGTCTGGGTCTGGCCTTTGGTGAGCGTATTGTTGGGCGAGTAGTATACATCGCCGATCTGTCCGAGGTATTCAAAATCACCAATGTTAAAGTTACCGGTGGCCCCATAGCTCGCGCGCAGTTTCAACTCGCTCACAGGACGGACATTTTTCATAAAATCTTCCTGCGAAATGCGCCACGCTACGGAAGCCGACGGGAAGTAACCCCATTTATTTTCGGGGCCAAACCGCGAGCTACCATCGGTACGGATCGATGCCGAAAGCAGGTATTTGTCTTTGAATCCGTAATTAACCCGGCTGAAATAGGAGATCAGCCCCCATTGCGACCTGGACGAGGACGAAGCCGATGGGTTGATGATCGCGTTGTTGAGTGTATGGATAATATCGTTGTTGAAAGAACCATTCACCGCAGCCAGCGACGAGCTGCTCGAATTGTACTTCTGGTAGGAGGCGCCGGCGATCGCACTCACATTGTGCACCCCTTTGAAAGTATTGGTATAGCTCAAAACGTTCTCATTGGCTATGCTGGTAGTCGAGCTCAGCGCTTGCGAACCGGAGTTCAAGCTGGTGCTGGTGGCCCAGGATGCCTGGAAGCGATCGGTAGTATTCGATGCCAGGTTGGTGCTCAATGACGAGCGGAACGAAAGACCTTTGGCCAGGTTGAGGTTAATAAAGGCTTCGCCGAGGTTATTCACGGTCGTTCCGTAGTAAAAGCTGCCGTCGAGCGTCGCCATCGGGTTCGCCTGCCCGCTCACCACCGCGCCCCAGTACGAACGCGCGCTGGGATACGTACCATCGGGATTCTGCACGGCCACGAAGCTCGGGAACTTCACATAGTTGTTGATGTCCGAGGATGCAAAACGACGTTTCGAGTACGACGGGTTCAGCATAAAACCCAGGCTCACCACGGAATTGACCGTCACATCCACGTTCGCGCGCAGGCCGTAGTTTTTGTACCAGGTGTTTTTCAAGGTACCCTTCTCATCTTTTAAGGTACCGGATACATAATACCGCACGTGGTCGTTACCGCCGCCTACCGAAAGATTGTAGTTCTGGATGGCCGCGCTTTGCATCACCGCGTCTTCCCATATTACATTGTTGCCGTTTTTCAATACGTCGCTCACCTGATAGGCGTTCGGGCGGCGGGAGTCGTTCCAAACCGGGATACTCGTATCTCCTCCGATCCATTTGTACTCGCGATTCTGGTAGCGCACGGCGTAGTCATAATATTCCTGACCCGTGATCCAATCCTTATGACCTTTGGCCTTTGCCACACCGGCATATGCATTGAAATTGAACCTGGCTTTGCCCGATTTACCTTTTTTGGTGGTAACGATAATTACACCGCCCGCACCCCGCGAACCATAGATTGCCGCTGCGGATGCGTCCTTCAAAACCTCGATCGATTCGATGTCGTTGGTGCTCACGCTGCCCAGACTCCCACCCGGAAAACCGTCGATTACCACCAGCGGGTCGTTACCGGCGTCGATGGAGCTTGCGCCGCGGATGCGGATCAGCGGAGCGCTGCCGGGCGACGTGTTGTTTTGTGTTACGTTCACCCCGGCAAGCCGTCCTGCCAGTACCGACTCCGGCCTTCCGACGGGAATCTGGTCGAGCACAGTGTTTTCGACCTTGGCTACCGAAGCCGTAACCGAGCTTTTCTTGACGGTTCCATAACCGACCACGACCAGCTCGTCGAGCACGGTATTATCCTGCCGCATCACCACCCTGATCACCGATTGATTACCGACCGGCACCTCTACCTTTTTGTAGCCGATAAAAGAGAATGTCAGCACGTCGCCCGCTGAAACCTGGATCTGGAATTTGCCATCCACATCCGTGGTAACACCTTTGCTGGTGCCTTTAATAACGACACTTACACCGGGCAAAGTGGCGTTGCCGGCGCTGTCCACCACCGATCCCGACACATTGCCGGCATCCTGGGCCCATAACCGGCCCGACATACACAAAGCCAGCGCCAGCATCACCGCCAGCAGAGGCTTTTTCAGGTAAAACTTCATTTGGATCATAGTATTGGGTTTAACTAGATATACAATTGGTGACGTGCACGTGCACGAATACAAGTAAAATGATTACTTGGCTCGCATTTTAGCAACATCCTGTACGCTGACGGCATCGAGGTCCTGGTTAAAGAACTGCCGCACATAGGTTCCGATCTCCGCGATCGACTCATCGGGCAGAAAGCCCATCGCCGGCATATGCTGATCGAACTCCTCGCCTTTGATGGTAATCTTCCCCGAAAGGCCATTCAGGATGATCTGTACAAACTGGTCCTTATCTTTCACCTGCTGGGTGCCATGCAGAGTCGGGAAAGTGCCGGCTATGCCTTTGCCGTCGGGTTTGTGACAGGAGGCGCAATACTGACGGTAGAGCTTTGCCCCGTTCGACGGATGGTCGGTTACGGTCTGGCTTTGTGCATTGCGGGCTAGCAGGTCCGCCTGCGTCCCACGCGTAATGCGCAGTATGCGATCATCCTCCGGTTTGGGAAAACCGCTGCCAGGGTTCCAGTCCCGGTTACTGGTTGAAACGTAGATGCTTCCGTCCGGAGCCACGCATACCGCGCGCAGGCGGCCGTAGGTAGCATCTATGGGAATGGTTTCGGATGTAATGCTATGGCCTTTCATGTCCGTTTTCAGGACACGCAAATCGGCTTCCTTTAAAGTCGTGAGCAGGATCGCGCCTTTCCATTCGGGGAACAGCCTGCCCTCATAGACAGCTATACCCGCAGGGGCGATCGTGGGCGTCCAGGCTTTGACGGGCTCTGTTACCTTCACCGAGTCACAGAACGCTTTTTCATTCGGCTGGTCGCAATAGCCTTCGACTTTAGGCCAACCATAGTTATGGCCTTTTCGGATGATATTCAGCTCGTCTTCGACCGCGTCGCCGTGCTCCGAGCTGTAAAGGATACCGTTCCGTCCATAGGCCAACCCCTGGATATTCCGGTGGCCCCACGACCAAACGAAACTGCCTTTGATCGGGTTGCCGCTCGGTACAGTTCCGTCCAGGTTCATTCTGAGCACTTTGCCGTTCAATGAGCTTGTATTTTGCGCATTGGTAATGGTGACCGCGTCTCCCGTCGCGAACATCAGCTTGCGATCAGGTGAAATCACAATCCGCGAACCGTTATGGCCGGTATGCGCAGGGATTTCCAGCATGGTCATCGGATTGGTCAGGCGGTTCTGGCGATAGGTGAAACGCACCAGTTTTGTCGTAATGGCAGAATCCTTTTTACAGGTATAGTCCACATATACATATGGCTTCTTGGGAAAATCCGGATGCAAAGCCATCCCCAGGAGCCCCAGCGAGCGGTGGCGGTACACCTCGTCGATTTTCACGAGCAGCTTTTTCTCTCCGGTCTTGGGATTAAGCCTGCTGATGCTGCCGCTCTGCTCGGTATACCAGATCCAGTTGTCAGGACCCCAGGCCATTTCCCATGGTACATTCAGCCCGGAAGCCACTACGTGCACGTGCACGGAAAGCGGCAAAGAATCAGGTTCGACGGGGCGCTGCCGTGCTGGGTCATTGCGACGTCCCGCCACAAATACCGCCGCAAGGGCAGCTAACCAAACCGGTATGGAACGCAACAAATCCATTAGATCATATTCATTTCATTTTCCAGAAAACGGGCAACAAACGCATCATCTACCAGCTGCGGATAGGCGGCGATCACGCGCGTGATCTCCTCGTGCTGGCCCGGCGATAAGGTCTCGCTGGGGTTCAACGTCCAGATACCTTCCAGCAGGCCTTGGCGGCGCAGTACCTCGTGCACGCCGGTAATGCAGCCGTGGAATGCGTTGGCAGGATCGAAAATCGCCGCATTCATGTCCGTCACCGCGACGTTGGTAGCGAGCATCGAAGCGGCGTCGGCATACCCGCTGGCGAGCGTGTGTTTCACGGATGCAAGAAGCTCCACAGCCTTTTCCGTCCAAACGGCCCAATGCCCCAGCAAACCGCCCACAAAACGTTTTTCGACTATTTCCCCGTCAATTTCAAAGCGATAGGGCGTCAGCAGATCCGCCACAATATTATCATCATTGCCCGTGTACAGCGCAATCTCCTCCCGACGGCCCGAATGCGCCACCGCACGAACGACATCCAGGGTTTGGTAGCGGTTGAATGCCGCCACTTTAATGGCGTACACATTTGGAATTTCGGCAAATTTCTGCCAGAAATCGTAGCTGTAAACGCGCCCTCCGATGGCTGCCTGCAAATAAAATCCAAACACGGGAATTACTTCCGCCACTTTCCTCACATGCGCAATAATCTCGGATTCAGGCTGCGTTTTGAATGCTGCCATACTCACGAGCCCAAGATCATAGCCGTGCTTCACAGCGATTTCAGCTTCTTTCAAAGCCTGGCCCGTCAGGCCGCAAATACCGGCTACCTTGATAAACGGGCGTTCCAATGCGGCCCTGTCGACTTCCTCGGCCGCTATCGCCAGCACTTTTTCAAACAAATTCACCTCCGGATCGCGGATCTCGAACTGCGTCGTGTGCACGCCAACCGCCACTCCACCGGCCCCACTGGCCATATAGTAGCGCGTCAACCCGCGCTGTTTCTGCTCGTCAAGCTGCAAATCACGGGTCAGCGCCAGCGGATGCGCCGGAATCACCGTCCCGTCAAACAGCAGCTTTTTAATATCCTCTTTCAACATACCTAAATAAGCACTTAAATATCAAACAATTAACCAAACAAACAACCCCTCACGCATTCATGACGTCCCGTGAACCCATGACAAAACCCGACCATTCATGACCACTCCCATCCTCCCCTTCCTCCTTCCTCCCTTTCTTCCCTGAATTAAAACTGCCCCTTCCGCTCCTGAAAATGCGTGGGCTTATTAATGGTCTTACCGCCTTCGAGCAGCCATTGCGCAGTAATACCGATCATTTGCTTCAATGTCGTGCGCGGATAGCCGAACAAACGGAACGATTCCGCTGCATTGCTCAAAAGCGCCGTCGGTTGCTCTTCGCCGATAAACTGCGGTTCGATGTTGAATATACGTCCAAACTCTCCTGCCAGCCAGCGTAGTGAAACTGTCTCCGGGCCGGTAATGTTGAGGATTTTCGCGGGCGCGTCGCAATGCAGCAGCGAGCGGATCGCCATTTCGTTGGCGTCGCCCTGCCAGATCACGTTCACATGTCCCATTGTTACATCCAGCGGCTTGCCGTTCAGCACCGACTTGGCCACTTCCAGCAGCACACCGTATTTGAAATCGATCGCGTAGTTCAGGCGGTAAAGGAGGATCGGCGTGCCGTAAACCGATGAAAAGTACTGGAACATCCGCTCACGCCCGAGGCACGACTGCCCGTATTCGCCTACCGGGTCTGTCCGCATTTCCTCTGTTGCCCCGCCCGCGCCCACCGGCGTGAATGGATACACATTACCCGTAGAATACACCACAATGCGCGATTTGCGAAACTTCTCGGCCACGCGTCCCGGCAAGTAGGTGTTCATCGCCCAGGTGTAGGGTTCATTGCTGGAAGTACCAAACTTCTGGCCTGCCAGGTAAAGTACATTTTCGACCTCCGGCAGGTCCTGCAACTGCGAATCGTCCAGAATGTTAGCGACGATCGTCTCGATCCCCTCGGCATTCAGTTCCTGTACCAGCCCCTCTTCGCTGAAACGCGACACAGCGATTACGCGCTTGTCGAGCCCGGCACGTTCGATGGCCTGCATGGTCAGCCGGGCAATGCTCGGGCCGATTTTCCCTCCTGCCCCCAGGATCATAATGTCGCCTTCGATACGCTTCATGTCGTCAATCAGCGCGTCGGACGGACTAAGCCATTGTTCCTCAAAAGATTGTATTCCGTTCATTTTATTTAAAAAGCGGATTGTTAAAAAATAATTCTTTGCTATTGATGACGGCCAGACTGAACACGATGAGCAGCCCAATGCCCGCCACCACTTTAACCAGCGGGCTATTCACCTTGTCTCCCATGATCTTGCGGTCGTTGCCCACCATATACAATGCTGTTCCGATGAATGGAACCACGAAAATCGTCACGCTCTGTGCGAACACGATCAATTCGAGCGGCAACTTACCAAAGCGGATCGCGATCGTTGCGCCGATCATCATTACCAATGCCACCAGGTAACGAACTGGTTTTGAGCTAAAATTACTGCCAAGGCCCAGCGCATCACCCAGCAAGGTCCCTCCGACCGACGCATTGCCGATCAGCGACGAAAACGCCGCGCCAAACAGCCCGATCAGGAACAATGTAGATGCATTACTTCCGAAAATCGGTTCGAGCGCCCTGGCCATATCGGTGGCCGAGTTCACTGCAATGCCTTTGGGGTTGAGAACCGCCGCCGCGCAGATAATCACAATGCTGCACATACCTCCGAGCAGGATAATGCCCGTGGTACTATCGTTCTTAGCCCCGCGCAGCTCCGGTTTGATACGGATTCGCTCCTGAATGAGGTACGACTGATACGATGCACCTACGATTGAAAAGCACGAAGCAATGAACGCGATGATGAGGCCCGTGGAACCTTCGGGGATCGTCGGCGTGGTAAAGCCTTTCGCTATTTGTACCGGATCGGGGTTGGCCCAGAAGAACGTGGTCGCGAAGGAAAACAGCTTTACGAAAATCAGCAATACCATCACGCTTTCCAGCACTTTATAAAAACTCCTGAAAAACAGCAGGCTGATACCGAATGCATTCAGCGCGATAATCCACGGCACGGGCGAGGTATGAAACAGCTCCCCCACCGCAATGCCCACGCCGACGGAATTGCCTGCCTGAAAAGAAGTGGTAACCAGGAATACCCCGATGCCCATAGCAACCGACGCCGGCTTTCCCCATTTCTGCTTCACCGAAGCGAGCAACGATTGATTGGTGGCTACGCCGATGCGCGTCGACATCGCCGTAAATACTCCCATGAAGAAAATCGCGACAACCACAATCCAAAGCAACGAGTAGCCGTAGACCGCGCCGAGTTTTGAAGTAATAGTGAGTTTGCTCGGCCCGAAAACGAGGGCGGCGGTGATCATACCAGGTCCCAGCGACCTAAGCCAACGAAGAAATTGCTCTTTAAAGTTTTCCAAAGTAAAAGGGTTTGGTTTGTAAGTGAAAGAAGGATGATTGATGAATTACGGGCACGTGCCCGTAAAGGTAGAAAAGAATTTTTAAATTCCACTTTTTGAAAAATTATATCCATAAAATTTCGTGATTATCCCACTTACAGGCCCTTTCGCAGGCTCATCGGTCTTTTTACAGTATATCCGAATGCACAACAGGTACTTTGGCGCGATCCGTGGCTTAAAGTCGCGGTATGGAGCTTGTAATGCTGAGGAAAAAGGGGCGCGGAAGGTGACGCATTGAGCCGAAAATGCGTTGAGTACCTGCCTATCAAATGTGTAAATGTATACGCCTTGCAAATACCAATACGCTATTTAATTGAGCAGGCCCGCCGTCCATTGCACGGAATAGGCCGTTTTGAAAAACTTGGCTTTCAGTTCTATCAGTTTTTGCTGCGCTTCGAGCACTTTGTTTTCGCGACTGTTGACAAGGAACAGCGAGCTTTCGCCGTTGTTTAACCGCGTTTGCTCGGCTTCCAGCAGCTTTTGATAATTGGCGTAATTCAGTGTTTGCAGACTGATCTGCTCTTTCAGTACCACATATTCATTGTAGTACTGCCTTATTTTTAATTGCAAATCGAGCTGCTTTTGCGCCTGGCTCAGGCGCGTTTCCATGATTTTCAGGCCGGCTTTCCGGTACTCGCCCCGCCCCGCAGAAAGCCGTAGCGGTATTTCAAACTTGAAACCATACTGGTAATTATTTCCCAGGAACGACGATTCAGAAATGCTGGAAAACGCATTGTAGCCCTTACTGAGGTGGTTATAGCGGAAATCGGCCTTCGGCAGCAATTCCTGGAATTTCAGTTTCTTTTCTACATCCAGTGCACGCAGCTTGTAGTCGTACACGCGCAATGCAGGGTGTGAATTTTCGACAATCGTCAGCAACGCATTCAAATCAAGCTCCATGTCTTTCAACGCCTGCTGGTCGTCCCAAGCGGCAGGTGGGGAAATCGTTTCAGGGAGATTATAGGGAGCCCCGGAATCGGTCCACAGGAAGCTGGAAAGCGCCAGACCAGCATTGCGGAACTGCATACGGTACTGCATTTCCTGGTATTGGAAACTTTGCAGCTGCGAAAGCGCCTCCACGGTGTCGATAGCCGCGCGCTCACCGTTTTCAAATGCCTTCCGCACAAAACCCATCCTTTCCGCATTGACAGCCACGGCGGTGCGCATTACCTGATAGAGGTTATAGCTGCTTACCCAGCCCCAGTAGGCCTCCATGGCATCCATCAGCAAATCGTTGATGTATAGCCGCTGCTCCGTTTCGGCCATGGAAGTGAAAATTCTGGCCTGCTTTAAATATGCACGCCGCTTGTCCATCAGCAGGTCTTTGCCCAGCGGAATGCTCGCGCCGATAAACGACGATTGCCCTTTGGACATGGTTGGGTCAAGGCGCTCACCGGTATAGTTGTCTATGCCGCTGTGTACTTCGATCCCGTACCAGGTGGGGATCACGATTTCGGGCGACGTACGGTTGTAATATTCCACTCCGCCAAACCGCTTCCGGGCTACATACGCGCCCAACACGGGGTCGAAGCCGCCGCGGGCTACCAGCAGGTCGGCTTGGGCCTTATCCACATGAATGCGCGCCTGCCGGGCCACGGGATGGTATTTGCGCACCAGCTCGAGCACCTGCGTGCCGCTTAGCGTACGGGTCGAATCCTGGGCCGATACCCGACCGAAAAGCCCCGTTGCCACCAGCAAGGCCAGCTGAATTACGATTGTTCTCATAGGCTGCCGCTTCATTTTTCTTTACTTTTTGCAGCCGGCTCTTTCAGCATGTAATAGTCGGGAGGGAAGCCGTTGATATTACGCCAGAGCTCGTACCATACCTGCACATCTTTCAGCAAAGCAATGGCCTGGGCCCCGGTGCCGAGTTTCAGCTGCTGCGGCCATGGACGGTCGGTCGTATCTTCGGCCACCAGTACCCTGAAAAGCCCGTTGGTGCTGATCGTATGCTCATAGGCAACGACCTTACCACCAAATGTACCGTAGCTATTTTCGGGCCAGCCGCTGAAAATGATTGCCGGGAAGCCATCGAACATGAATCGCACTTTTTGCCCGACGCTGATCAGCGGCAGGTCCACCGGGCGGACGAACATCTCCACCGCGTATTGCGTACGCGTGGGCACGATCACCGTAATGCGCTCGCCGTCTTTGAGGATTTCTCCGATACCGGCCTTATTGGCCTGTACGATCTGCCCGTCCTGCGGGGCGGTTATAATGTACATCCCATTACGGATCGTATAGTTGGTCACCTGGTTTTCCAGCTTCGCCATTTCGCCTTCGCCTGAGGCGATGTTACTCAGGCTTTGTAGCCGGTCGCCCTCGGCCTTACTGATCTTTTCGGCATACTCCTGCTCCACCCCATTTTGCTCGATCTGCGTGATCAGGATTTCCTGTTTGGTCTGCGCTACCTTGTTTTCGGCCGTCACGCGCTTGGCCATAGCATTCCGGAATGCAGTATTGCGCTGTTGCAGCTGGGTTTTGGACACGAGCCCTTCCTGCTGCATTTTTTCCTGGCGCTCGTATTGATCTTTGGCCAGGTTGTACTCATTATTCACCGCCTCCAGCTCCGCCTGTTCGCCGGCCAGTTTGCTGTCGAGTTGGCCGAGTTTATTTTTGAGCTGCTGAATTTTCAGTTTTTTGGATGTTTCCAATGCCTGTATCTGCGAGACGGCTGTCGCTGCTTTGCCTTTGTAGTACCGCACGGAGCCCTTTTTCGCATCGAGCTGCTGCCGCGTGCGGTCCACGAGGTTAGGGTCGAGATAATCTTCCTTGATCTCCGAAATCTGCGCGATCGTATCGCCTTTCTGCACAAAGTCTCCTTCCTTCACATACCATTTGGCGATACGGCCTGGGATCGGAGAGACGATATCCTGGGGACGCTGCTCCTGGTAAAGTGTCGTGATCGACCCGCGCGCCTTGATATTCTGCGTCCAGGGCAGGAAAAGCCCCAGCACGAGGATTAACATGATTCCGTAGAACCAGTAGCGGACCTTGCTTTCGTGTCCGCGCATGTAAATCGTGTCGAACGATTTAAGGGGTATTTTATAGTTCGCCTGATCCATTTTCGATGTTCTCGGTTAGCGTTGCTGTGCCGTTACTAAGCAAAATCTGATAATCGCATGCTTTCAGGAAAGCTGGGTCGCTGCCAGCCACGATGATCGTCGCATTGTTGGGCCTGCTCGTCAGGTATTGCGTAAGCTTCTGCTTCTCATGCCCTGCCAGCCCTTCCCACGGGTCTTCGAGCAGGAGCAGCCGGGGCTTGTTAAGCAATGCCCTCAGCAGCGAAATGCGTTTGATATAATGTCCCGGAAGATTTTTGCCATGCGGCGCTACCTGCGTCTGGAATCCCTGCGGAAGCTGGTCGAGAAAGCCCGAAAGCCCGGCTTGCTCGGCAAGGTCGATGATTTCCTCGGAGGTAATGTGGCTTCTGCCGTCGATAATGTTGTCCCAAACCGTGCCTGTGAACACTTCCCGCTGGTTCAGGTACAAGCCCATCTTCATCCGAAGCGCGGCGAGCCGGTAATTGCAGAGCGGCACTTTGTTGTACAGCAGAGAACCGGAGAAATCCTGGTAATGCCCTGCCAGGATTTTCAGAAAAGTTGATTTACCAAGGCGCCCCATCGTGGAAACGCCTACCAGGCTACCGGCTGGAATCTGCAAATTGATACCGGAAAACACATTCCGGTTATCCGGAAACGAGAACGAGAAGTTCTGCAACTCAATGGCCACGCCCTTGCCTGCCAGGTCGATGGGAAGTGTACCGTCTTTCTCCGAAAGATTTTCCGTCACGGACGCGAGCTTTTCGAGGCCGGTCACCACATCGTAAACGGTATCGAGGTTCACGATCAGCTTCTCCACTGCATTGATCACCGCAAGCACCACGATTTCGGCCGCAATGAACTCACCGATATTCAATTGCTGGCGCAGCAACAGGAATGCCCCTCCGGCAAGCATGGCGGTGGTAATGGCCACCTTCGTGAATACGAGTGTCTTATATTGCAGCAGCAGCACCGAAAAGTGTTCCGTGCGGCTGTGGAGGTATTTATTTACGTGGACGTCGGTGCGGGTGAGGTTGAAATTGGTGTCGTAGCTGAGCTTGAACGGGTTGATAACCCGCGCCATTTCTTGCAGCCACGCCACGGTTTTATATTTATGGACGCTCTCTTCGAGGCTGGTATTGAGGCCTTTCGCGCCGGTAAGGCGGAAAATAATGGTGAGGACGACGACTAACGTAAGACCGAATACAATGAAGAAGGAGTGGTAAAGCGCCAGCAGCATAAGGCCGAAGACGATCTGTATACTTGCCGCAGGGACGTCGAGCAGTAGCTTGGATAGCCCCTTTTGGACATTGGGAACGTCGAAAAAACGGTTGACTTTCTCGGGCAGATAAAACTTGTCGGTTTTGATGAGGTCGAAGCGCGGTATTTTATCGGCAAATTCGAACGCGTAGCGGGTGAAAATTTTCTGCTGAATCTTCTCAATGATCCTCATCTGGTTGATCTGCATGAGCCCTACCACCACTACCCCGGCTACTACAAGGGTTATCAGTACGTAAATCGAGGTGACCATGGAGGCCCCTAACACGAACCCGATGATTGCCTGAATGCCCAGCGGAAGGCTTAAATTGACCAAACCGCTCAGCATTGCGTAGAAATACACCGCTATGATGTCCGACCGGTCAAGCAATATCAAATCCCATAATCGCTTGAAGGGGTTTACCTTTTTCATAGTTCTTAATTGGGTTTCACTGCAAATATAACTATGCTTACACCAATAATAGTATTACTACTTTTCAATAAAGCAAAATTTTTCTTTTGGTGTATTTACTACTCATGATCTACATTTCACTATTTTAGTGCAATAATCGACGGTTGTATGGAATTTCATGTTAGTTTTCATTTGAACGAGAAGGTCTACCTAAAAGACCCTGAGAGTAGCGAGGTGGGAAAACAGCTCATCAAAACGGCCATTGAGCTCATTTACGATCTTGGTTTTGAGCACTTTACATTTAAGAAGCTGGCATTACAGGTCAATACTACTGAGGCAACCGTTTACCGCTATTTCGAAAACAAACACCGGCTATTGCTCTACATCCTGAACTGGTATTGGAGCTATATGGAATTCCTTGTAATGTTCAAATTACAGAACGTCGCGGATCCTGGGCAAAAACTGCATGTAATTATCGAGCTACTTACGCAAGAATTGCCGCAGAGCGCGGGAGCATTGAATTATAATGTAAAATTCCTGAACCAAATCATTATCAGTGAAAGCAGCAAGGTATACCTGGTCAAGGAGGTAGGGGAAATCAACAAGTCTGAGGTTTTTAAACCCTACAAGGATCTTTGTGCCACCATCGCCCAGGTCATTACTGAATACAACCCCGCCTACCCTTATCCCAGATCATTGAGCAGCACACTGATCGAAACCTCGCATTACCAACAGTTTTTTTGCAGCTATCTGCCAAGACTCACCGACAATAAGACCGGTGATGATCGCGCATTTGTTGTCGGGTTTTTAAAAGACCTGCTTTTCAGGAGCATTAGCAAGAGCGACTCCCACGAGTAGTCTTCAACTGATCGGTTTCCGGCAAGGCTCGGTTTCCGGACTTCGGCATCTACCTGGATGAAATATCAGAAATGCATTACGTGAAAACTGTCGTCCCTGAATGCGGCCCTCAGCAAGAAGAGAACCTGGCAACAGTGGCTCGGGAAATCGCCGACGCGCTCGACGAATTCTCTACCGAGCGCCGCGTGATTAGCTCCTGAAAACGCAAAAGCACCAGCTATAAACCGGTGCTTTTGTGTGCAAAAAAGAGCGTAAGTTCCTCAACTTGCTGATTATCAGCTATTTAGTACTCCCGAAGGGTGCGACATTAAATTTATAACATTCAATATATCAACACATTACCTGCTTCTCAATCCAACTGCTCTCGATTTGCTCACCATTATTTTTGGCAGCTTAAACCAGATTCAAAAGTACTTAAATTTTCAGAATTTTTCAAGATCATGAGTACCGCTACGACAGTAACTACGTACAGGCTGGATCCGGAGATGGAAGAATGTCAATCGAACACCTAACGAGGCTTCTAACCCTAATTCAGACAATAAAGACGGAAACCTAGTAGCGATGGAGAGAGTAAATATGCTTGACCGAATGGATCCTGAGTTGGAGTACCAGCGGGATAACCCAGAGCGTCTCAAAGGGCGTTTTTTTCATTTAAAAAAGTCGTTATTGTGAATCTTTTAAAGATAAGTCCGTCATTGTGCTTCAATTCACGTCAAAACATCTGGTAACCTTTTCGGTAACCTTTCTTGTGGGTACAGGCGCGGTCGACCTGGCTTATTAAGTCATCTCCCTTTATCTGGCCGCGTCTTTAATTGGGAGAACTATTCTTCTTTACTCCAACTGATTAGCAGCTCGAAGTCCTCCCACAATCGGTTTGAGAACGCACATAGGATTCCGGCTTCCGGTCAAGAAGTTAGCGAAAATTCTACATTAAGACAGTACTATTGGTACGTTGGTTTGCGCTGTAGCGAATAACTTAGCCAAATCAATCCACCTCCTTCACGAAGAAAATTCTCCTGCTTTTATGATCCAAACTGGTCATGATTGCTGGTCAATCATTTAAACTATTCAAATTGCATCATTATAGCCAAAAAGGGCCGCCCTTATAGCGCAAAAATGTCGCGTGCTTAAATAACCGTCGGATTTCAGCCAGTTGAGTTGACATTAGGCAGGTTATGATGATATCCTCTCCCTCGTCCGTTGTGAGCTTTATGTAGTGGTAGCTTTCCCTAGGAAGAAACATTGCAGCTCCCGAGTTATCCAGCGTCGCTGACATGAACAAGGCCACCTGACATATCTCGTTGGTTTTTAACACCTTGGTGCTATTTTCCGAACTGATATATAGGTGTCCATCGTAGATTTCGATCGTCTGGTTCCAATTTTTGAAAGTATATTGTATGTGAAGGAGAATGGCAGAAATATTCATCACCAACAAAAAAATCCCGACAACCCGCAAGTAGTCCCTATCAAACCCGGTGTAGTACCAAATGAATGTAAAAAAAATCAGCGGTAGCCAAGTGAGACGTGAGACACGAAAATGATTCTTAACGGATTGTTTTAAAAGCATTTGATCAATTGGTCATGTCTAACACTAAGCATGCCCGCAGCAATGATAACAACAAAACGAAACAGAACGGCTTATTCAATTTAGATATAACAATACATTGACAATGAGCACAATAATACATCTATCAATTAGCAAGATTCGATGGATCATTCAAAAAAACTGTCATATCGTGCTGAAAACTAGCGACATCAAATTGCTTCACCTTTTTGGGCATTTTCGTAAGAATGGATAACGAATCCACCAGCGACTTGGCCAGTAAAGCGATTCTCTCACTTTCATTTCCTGCCAGAAACGCCGAATAGTCAATCTTAACATCATAGGACAAGCTTTTGTGCGCTATGACCGATATTCCGTCATGCGTGATGGTCTTGTGTGCAATGTATTTTAAGCCACGAACTTTAAAAAAGAAATCTAATTCCGGCCGTGTACATATTATGCCGACGATGAACTCCTCCACGTCATCACCATAGTGCCGGTCCCGAAAATGACGAGTCAAATACCCAGCCAGCGTGTGAATCGGATTACTACTTCTAATATCTGCACTAATTTCGGCTGAAAGAGCTACATTCATTGTTATCAAAGAATAAATCTTAAAACTAACTGACCCTTTATGGCCGTGTACTCGGTACTACCTATGCGAAGGTAGCATTCTGAAAACTGCTGACAAAACCATGCACGTATGATGCGGATAAGATTTGACATATTACCAAGACTGGGCTTTCTAATTTGTCTTGGTCTGCTGCTGGTCAACGATTTTTACTTAAAACAGGCATATACCAATTTCTGGACCGGCAAAATGTCGGACTTTGCCGGCTTGTTCATATTCCCCTATTTTCTTGCCGCATTCAGAATAAAATCGGCAAAAGAAATTTACCTCATTTCAGCTTTGCTGTTTGTCTTTTGGAAGTCTGAATTTTCACAATTTCTGATTGAATTTGTGCGATCAGAAGGAATCGGGGTCAACAGGGTTGTTGATTATACAGACTTAATGGCATTGCTGATACTACCAGTATCCTACAAAGAGCTGCAAAGGCAGGCACAAAAACAAGTAGAGCCGCGGATGGGTATATTCATTGCGGCCATCAGCCTTTTTGCGATTTTGGCCACCACGCTCCCGCATGAAGAGATCGCACTGAATTCCCCGATTGGTAAAGTATACAAATTACCAATGAGCAAATCCGAATTCTTCCAATCGCTGCAACCCGGAAACAGATACACAGACACACTATCTAAAAATCTGACGGATAGCTTGTTTTACTTATATTTTAATATCCCGGACTATCGTGCAGACATGGAAGTTCTGGCTACAATTGTGGCTGGTAGTGATAAGACAACACTTGTTCGGTTGGATACTGTTCTGACAGCCACCATCACTGGCGGGCTGTTCGGAGGAATAGATGAAGATCGCAAAGTGAATATCAAACAGTTTACACCTGAGCGATTCGAAGAATACTTTGAAGAGAATTTTATAGAAAAAGTGAGAGACGAAGACTCAGATCAGCTGTACTATTACAACAAAGAGACCTACGAGTTTTACAATAACCCCTAAAATACTTGCGTCGCATTCAATATAGTATAATACTTTGTCCTAGTTCAAAACCCATTTCTGAAAATAGCATGCAGGCAGTTTACATAATTCTCGGAGTTATCTTGCTGATAGTAACCTTCATAGTTTACCGGTTGATTACCGTCAAAAGACAAAATAACGAACTTAACGACGAGCGATTCGAGCGAATAAAACCATTGTATGACAAGCTTGAAAGCGGCCAGCTTGTATCTGAAATAGAGGTGCTTCCGTTTGCCCAAAACATAATGACCAGGGAGATGGCTTTTCAGCTGCTATCCGACCAGGAGAAAACGCATCTCTTTCCGACGGAATTCAATACCTTAATTGCCGCCGCTGAAAGTAACCTTGCGAACTGGCTGGAATTCCCGACAGAGCTTGACGCGTGCCCGGACGAGATCGAGCATATAGAGCGGGTAACTTTCGACTTCGACGGGGAAAACAATTACGTTCACTACGAGGTTTTTAAATGCCGGGTCAATGAACCGCACTGGGCTGCCAAAGACGGCTGGTTTTTGGGTGTAGTTGGTCCGTACTTTGACGATAGCAAGCCGTATGACCCTCCGCAGGCAACATTTTCCCGGATTAGCAGCACATTGGATAAAGTGACACCCTACGATGAAGCGAAATGGGTTCACGATAATGTATCGATGAGAGGACTTAAATAGCGGCATGGAGCAGTTCGTAGATAGATTAGCAGACAATCTCTTACGTTATTTTCTAAGTCTTAATTGTCATATTGATTTTACTTCAAACATGTCATTTGCGATTACCAGAGAGCATTTTGCTAAACACTCTTCCTTTCCTGAACGCGATATTCATCAGATGGTGAGTCTGGCTCCGCTACTCAACGAATCTTTGAGCGTACTTTTGCACAACGAGCTTAGATGCGGCAACAAGATTGCAGAAGTCGCACTCGGCTGGCCAAACACCGGCTCTGTTTTTGTCTTGTTGGAAAGACGATTTGTGGGACTTTACGAGCACGACACCTTTCAATATTTAGAGGTCAACGATCCGCACTACTGGTTTGCTGAATATAACAGTAAGCATGAACCGCTCCATTCCGTTTGCTGCCGGTGGGAACAGCCATTGACATATCGCTAAGTGGCCAGAATGCGCCGTTCAGCCCACCTGTTAGAAACTAAGATTTTGGGCAAATTTTATTCAATCCGCAAAACTTTTATTCTGATCTCGATGGTTTTGATTTCGTGCAACGGATCAACTGGACCTGAGAAAGTACACTATGAAAGCAAGAAGAATTACCGTGACTTCACCTCAGATCAGTACCACCTTGTTTACTCTTCCGGCATAGGCGACGTAGTCTATGATTCCAAATCCGATTCTCTAAAAGGTACTTTTTACCAATCAATGGTTTACAAGGATACGATGAAATTAAGCCAAAGAGATATGGACAGGATTGCCAACAACTTTTACCGCTACCGGATCGATCGTATCAAAGGCGTGAAATACATTGATAAAGTGGAGGTTAGCCATTCCATGTTTAGAACGATAGCTGTTTTCAAAAAGGCAATGATATATCAATTTACACCAAATAGCCAACGAGCAACCGTTAGCTATTTTCTATGTTTGCTGTGTATATTTTACTTTTCTGGTATTAGTTCCAATTCATAAATAGAAAACACCTTCCTTTCCCAATTCCCTGAAACTTTATTGAAATACGTGCAAATAGGAAATTCATAGTTTGGCACTCGGTCAACAGTTTTCTTAAGATCGTTCGGCCATTCAACATCAAAACCTACTACGACCATCTCAATTTCTGGGGTGGTTAAGTGTCTTACCTTGTCGGATAATTTGAATTTTTGTTCCATATTATATTTGATTTAGTGTAAATTTCTTCTTATCTTTATATCTGTAACTCTCTGATATTATGATAGGTGAATTCAAAAGTATACTTGATTTAGTCAAAGCATTTCCGACCGAACAGGATTGCATCGAACACTTGGAAAAGCTCCGGTGGAATGGGAACGTCGTCTCTCCGTTTGACGAAACTTCCAAGGTCTACAAGTGTTCAGGCAACCGGTATAAATGCAAGAATACCGGGAAATATTTCAATGTCAAAGTAGGTACTATTTTTGAGGATACCAAGATTCCACTTATCAAGTGGTTTATGGCGTTGTACATCTTTTCATCCCACAAAAAGGGCATTTCGTCCCATCAACTTGCAAAGGATATAGACGTTACTCAGAAGACCGCTTGGTTCTTGTTGCACCGGTTGAGATATGCCTTTGATCATCCAGCGTTTAAACAGGCACTCGAGAACACGGTTGAGATTGATGAAACCTATATTGGTGGAGAGGAAAAGAACAAACACGAATCTAAGAAGACTCAGGGCACACAGGGACGTAGCGTTAAAACCAAAAAGCCGGTTTTAGGTATGCGTCAGAGAGGTGGTGTTTTGATCGCTAAAGTCGTATCTGATACCAAACAGGCCACAATCGAGCCTGTCATTGAAGCGAGTATCAAGTGTAACACTACTGTCATGACCGATGAATGGCAAGCTTACAATAGGCTAAACCAGAAGTTCAATCACGAACGGGTTAATCATGGAGCTAAGCAGTTTGTAAACGGTATGGCTCATACGAACGGAGTTGAGAACTTCTGGAGTCATTTGAAGCGAGGCATTGACGGAATCTACCATTGGGTAAGCGTCGGCCACCTTCAATCCTATGTAGATGAATTCTCCTACCGATTTAATACAAGAAATTATACCACTTCACAGCGTTTTAACGTAGCTTTGGAAAATATGACTGGTCGATTGACCTATAAGGAGCTTACAGCATGAAAACGATTGAGAAACAGAAGGTTGTGAAGAAAAAAGGTAAGTATATCAAAGCAAATGAGCCTGAAAATGAGATTGTTATGAGGGCTGAATTTGATGGCAAACTCATAGCCCTCATGAAAGTCAAGCCTCCAAAGAAAGAGGACTAATCACGTATTTTAGTCAGATAAAATCCGGGCTGGTTTTCCCCGGTACACGTTGCACTGTGCCCCCTTTTTTCTAGTTGAATGTGATAACTGATGTCCGAAGCTCTATTGGTTCCTTTTTCTGAAAGACGACACTCTAGTTCGATAAAGTCTTCACTTTCAGATACTTTTTCGAAAATACCGCCATAATAATACGCTTGCCCCCCAGAGGTTTCTGTCTGCACAAGAGTAATCGATCCATCAGTATTCAATTTTAGCGTATGGTCAACAGAAGGAACAATTATCCTGTTTCCGTTTACGACTAAATCATCTCCATACTTATTCTTCATTGTGTAGGAGGCTTGCATCCCTTTGTAAGTTCCTGAATAATACTCACTTAATATGGGCTTAGGCAATCCCTGCTCCAGTACGTGGTTACTTTCAAATTTTGAATTGTCTTGTAGTCGCAGTTCAAATGCAATCAACACGATACATAATGCCAGTAAGCTATATCCCAAGAGGTGAGACGGCTTCTTTTCTTCCTGTAGCTGTTCAGGGTCATTTTCTTCCATAAGATTAGTTTGGAGGTTACATTGCTCGCAAATCTATCTCGTGCAGCACTAAATGGCCGTTACGTGTCAAAACTGTCAGGATTTATTTAGAACTTGGAACAAAAAAATTCTTTCAATGGAGATAGGAGAAAAAATCAAGAAGATTCGGGAGCTTAAGAACTATACGCAGGAGTACATGGCTCAAAAGCTGGAAATGACTCAGGCCGGATACGGCAAGATCGAGAGGAACGAATCAGAGCTATCCTATCCCAAACTGATAAAGATTGCTGAAGTGCTGAAAGTCAGCGTCGAAGACATTATCAACTTCAATGAGAAGATGATTTTCAACGTCATGCATAATCACACCGGGAACGGCTATGTGGTCAATAATGGACTGCCTGATCAGGAAAGAAAACTTTATGAGCAAATAATTCAACAACAAAAGGAAGAAATCCTATTTTTGAAGAAAATTATTGAATCTCAAAAAATGTCGTAAAATGGATGAAAGAGAATTAACGGACTTAGAAAAAGAAGCCGAAAAATACTTTGAAAGTGGATATAGCATACCCAGAGCAGACGGCTTCGGCCACGATCACTACAAGTTCATTGGAACATCTAAGCTTAGTGTGGACACCGCAGTCTTACGAAAATTGAAATCGGAAGAGCTACGCACATATCCATTGCAGAAACTTGTGGATTTTTACAAAGACCAAGAAGTTAAGGTTCAAGCTCAACGCAATAAGGCAAAATCGTAATCCAGTAACTTCCACAATACATAGCAAGAGTGTGAAGTATATCGACTTTGTTTTTAAAGGAGACCTCAGACTCGTCTTCTGAAATTAGTGATTTCAGTTCTTCCAAAAACTGATCACGTTCGGCGGTCGATTCCGGCACCCTTGTTTTAATTTGCTCAATCAGAGCACTATAGTATAACTCTTTTTCTGACGTCATGCTGATTTTTTCCATATCTATCGTTTTCCTATAAATATGGAGGAATTCGAAAAGTAAAAGACCACCGTTGATAGCAGTGGTCTTTTTCATGAAAGTAGGGGCTAGTCGATGAATTCCCAAAATTTGGGATTGGTGCACATCAAAATAGAACGACCTTGTTCATCCACAAGATTGGTTAGCACATGCCATGCCTTTTCCCCGCCAATAAAGTCAATTGTACCACTAGTAGCTGAACCGGTAGTGACTCCCTCGATACCGGTTACCACATTTCTTACCTTTTTTCGTACCATATGCTGTCTCTGGTTAAATGAGACTCTAAAATACTTGTAGAGTTCAAGCAGACCTAGAACTTGCTATATGCCTCGAAACCTTTAATTTGCGTCTTTTTGACCGCTTGTACTAGACATAATTCTCATGGCTTGTGCTGGTAATCGATACTAGTGTAAATTAGTATATCATTGCCTTCAAAAATAGCATCCGCGTAGCCGAATTGAAAGTTGCGTCAGACGGCGAAGGTCCAGTCAGAGCCTTCCACGACAGTATTTCCAAAATTTTGTTGGAGCAACCTGAGTACAAATTTGTCAAGGACACCATTGCAAAATTGTATCGAGCTCGACCACGGATGTTGCTCTGAAAACCTCCCTTATGGCGAACCTGGAAGAGAATCTACCAGCGATCTGCGAGGCAAATACTTCTCCGTATGCTCTTTATCTATCTCTGTCGGCTTGTGCCGCAGCAAATACATTTCTGATATGAACACGTGGCCGTGGGAAGAAGGTACCCATTTTGATTTTTGACTGGCATTAATTAACCATTCTGAAACAGGATCAGGGCCATCAGAATTAACACTATTGTGGATATAAGTTGGCGAAGTGCCCGTAGGTTTAATAGCGAGGATATAATGACTTCCATCGACAACCGTCGACTCTGCCCAACTCGAGTCCGTCGTGTCAGGATTGATTGTCATCAAAATACTATCGAGATAGCTGATCTGCCGCTCCGTTAAGATAAAATAATATTCGCCCTCGGGCACCTTGCCGACCTTTTCGTCAGAATAATAGTTTTTAACCCATACAGTATCACCCCACATATGCTGGATGGAGAATGCCTTAGTCACGTCGATATAGGTCAAATCGACCATTGCTCCTGGGCCGCCCTCAGACGCGCCACAGCGAACCATAAAAAGACAAAGCACGCCGATGGCCGCTTTTTTAAGTAAGTTCATAATGAATGTTCTATGGAGCCGGCTAATTCTTGAAGAGACAGCCGTCTATTAATACAGTGCCTTAGACCCTGTTTTGTTGGATTTCATGCTGAGCTATCGGATATTGCAATTCGCTGAAACGATCACCTTCAAATCGGATTTGGCTTTAATCTATTCGTTGTATTCTTTCTTCTTCCTTTTACAGTCGCTGGGCTGGTGGTCTGGCTATTTACGAAAAGAAAACTTTTGATAATAGCGATTGCAGTAACTTGGTGGGTGTAACAGTACTTGTGCTGCTTGCCATGCTTATTCAGCTATTGACGTCGAACATGGTTCTAGCGAAGGATGACTACTATGGAAACTATATGGTTAACAGGGATTATTTTCCCGGAAAACAGGCTGATTGGCAATACAACACGTTCCGGTTTGAGATAAAAACCAATGACTCGATTTACTTTCATGTAACTGATGAGGGAAAGATTGTGAAGAGATACCGCGGATCTGTTAATATGATGGCGCCATATCAATCTAAGAGACTAAGAATCATAATGGATACATCACCCCATCATGTAGTAGCTGACAATCCTACCACGTATCGCAGCATTTGGAGCTTCTATCTGGTCTTTAACTCACAAAAATTCGGCAATATATTTTTCAAGAAAGGAGATTGGAAGCCACTGGGAAAGAGATAGTTGAATATTACATCAAGATAGCAATTCACTCAAAAACACTAGTCGGTCGTTTCAAACTGTAATGTAATGATTCAAAAAATCAATTTCCCGGTAATCACTTTCGACCGCTTTGCATTCAATATCGCTCATGATTCAGATCAATTAACCAGGACTACATCCGCAGGTCTGGCAAACGGGCTTTTCAAAGACCCGCAGATTGTAGATTCTTCTGGAAATCTATACTTGGTTAAATCAGCAGCCAAGCTGAAAGGTATTGGCCCATTCTGGGGATACAACATCTTCTTAAACCAAATATCCGTCTAAAATTGGTTTTATCAACTGAAACACAAGAGTTAACGCTGCCGGATGTAAAAAACAAGGTGATTACTGCTATTAACAAAGAGCGTGATTTTTGGAGCTCCGGTGGTAATATCAACCAGGTTCGAAAATTGGTGATAGGCTCTCCGTCCATCGCTGATTTAATTCGAAATTAAGGCACGGTAATTAATTGAAATGCAACGTTTTCTGGCAAAATATAAGCGTTCTAAAAAGTTATAACGAATGACAAAAGCTAAACTGGATAAAAAAGAAAAACAGTCAGAACTCGAAAAATACCGCGATCTAGTCACTGTAACACTTGACTATTATATCAATGGTAAGGGCTTGTATGGCAACTCCGACTATTTTACAAAGCTTAAAGTGGATGTCGAAGAGCATTACCAAAGGGGGCGGCTGACAAGGCTAAAACAATGGTTTCATGACTTGACAGAAATGTTCGTAGAATGCCGTGACCTGAAGTTCAACAAATATCTTTCAGACAACACAAAGTATGATGTGAATATTTTTCAATCACACTTCCATAGAATCGAGAAAATTATAAACAAAGGAAAAATTATGACTGACAATCAGTTTTATGATACAAACATCATGGTAGATCGACTTTGTCAAATTGAGCCGATCGACAGTGAGAAAATCGAGATTTTAAACAAGCTCATTAGGGACTATGAGGAGCGAAAATCGAAGCGGACGAAGAGTCCAAGCACTTAACTTAGAATGCCAAGTGGTCTATCTGCCAATGAAGTAATATTGTAGCTAATCATCGTTGGAGTTTTCTTCAACATCCCGTTTTGCAAAACAAATTTTCTCTTAATCATCCTTTGGGTCATCGCTGGATCTAGTGGCCAATAACGAATTTACAAACGCCACGTCTGATAGGTCGGCATACCACCACTTATCAGGTGTGCCTGTTTCAACCAGATAACGACGCAGATAAGCTCTTTTAAAAATGTACATCAGCAGCACATAGGCTTTATTCAATTCATCGCTAGGCAGGGCGAGAACTTTGGGAATGCCAATTTTCAAACGGTGAGTCCGCAAAAGCACACACGGGGTAAACGTAGGCTTCAACCGGCTTTCTTCGATAGCAAACTCGATATCCTCATCAATCGGTTTAGACTGCTGGAGCATGCCCGAGAATTGCAATAAAAAAGCTCTTTTACCTTCCAAAGTAAGGCCTGAAAATCGGCCCAATAAGCTATCCGCAGTTTGTAAGGATTGGGCAAATTGATTCAGAGCTATTTGGTCTTCCAGCGATATCAGAAACATTTTACACGTATCATTCTTTTCATGCAAGTAAGTGATAAAAGAACTGTTTTCTGAGCCACAAATACAACTCTATTTTTTCGTTACAGTAAAGAACGATCGCAACCCCGATAATACCGCATGTTGTTCACTATTTATAAGATGTATTCGATATCACTCTACCCCATAACTGGCAATCGATTTTTATCGTAAAGAAGGGGTGGTAAAATCCTGGAATAAAGCTTTATCTTTGATACTGATGCTAGATAACTAAAATGCATCAAAACAAGCTAAAAGAATCGCTTACCGTTTCGGTTACCTATTTCGAAAGGAATTACAAGTAATTGATATACAAGCGCTTTCAAAGTTTAAATTGTTCCCAGCGGGATAACTGTAAGCGCCTCAAAGGGCGCTTTCTTATTCAAAAACGTTGCTTTCCACAGAGTTTGCTGAGTTGAGTATGTTATTCTGACTCAATCCAGTTCGAAACATTCAGTAACCTATTCGGTAACCAGGCTTTTCTCCGGATGTTAGCTATCCTGAGCCTTTCAAAAAAACGGAGCTGAACGATGTTGGGGCTCCGTTCCTCGGAGATTCTGTTTCTGTTGAATTTCCTGATTTCCCGCAGCGCAAACATTGCAACAACCTGCTTTTCACTGATTCGAGTTTTTCTCCATTTTATAGTTAGTGCTATACAGAAAATTCGATGGCTTTGTTCAATGGATTCCCTTGCAAGGTGAGCTCAGCAATTCTTGCGTGATACGTCGCGATTTCCAATCAATGATTTTTCGTTGTCTCCCGGTAAGCACTCCATTTGACGGCCACAACCTGGCCGCTGTGCGTGCATTTTGTCAGCGGGAGAAACTCGGAAACATGAATGGCTCGCCACCGAAGCATTTCCGAAGCGTATGCCCTTCTGAGTTTATTGCTGCTTTTTACCAAATCAGTAAAAAGCATACAACAAACGGGGATTTGTGTTAACTGACAGCCCTGCTTATACGCCAATTTTGCTTCATCAAGTTAAATGTTAGAACTAATGAAAAAAGTAATCTTAATAACCGGCGCAAGCTCCGGTATGGGTAAAGAAACCGCCCAGAAGCTCATCAAAGAAGGGCATATAGTGTATACCGTCGCCCGCAGGATTGACCTGATGCAAGACCTGAAAAAAATTGGCGGTCACCCCCTGCAAATGGACGTAACAGACGAAACCGACATACAGCGTGTGGTAGAAACTATCATTGAGGAGCAAGGTAGGATCGATGTCCTATGGAACAATGCAGGGTTTGGCCTCTACGGGTCGGTCGAAGACGTATCACTGGACGAAGCCAGAAGGCAATTTGAAGTAAACGTGTTCGGAATGGCGGCTTTAACTCAAAAGGTTGTTCCCTATATGCGCAGCGCCCAATCCGGCACCATTATCAACACTTCATCGATGGGAGGCAAAATGTATTTTCCCATGGGAGCGTGGTACCATGCCTCAAAACATGCCGTTGAGGGGTTAAGTGACTGCCTGAGACTAGAACTTAAACCTTTTAACATTAATGTAGTCGTGCTCGAGCCAGGATTTATTGCTACCGAGTTCGGTTCGGTGCTGCTTGATGGGTTTGCAAAAATTCGAAAGGACAGCGCTTATAGGGATGTGATGGAAAAGATCATAGCAGGAACCAAGAAAGCCGCTGAAGGCTCCGGATCTTCAAAACCAACCGTCATCTCGGACGCGGTCAGTAAAATTGTCAATACCAAAAAGCCCAAGACACGCTACCGTGTCGGGAAATTCGCCAAACCGATGGTCTGGATGCGTACCTATCTGGGCGATGAGCTCTTTGATAAAATTGTCATGAGTCAGATGTAGCATCTGAAATTACAACCCGGATGTAAGTAAATAACACTCATTGACTTAAACTAAAATTCATGAGAATTGTAAAGATCTTAATGGCCGCATTGGCCCTATTGACCACATTCAATACACGGGCTTCGGATAAAAAAGTAGTTATCGTAACCGGTTCCGCCTCAGGCATCGGAAAAGCAACTTGTGAACGGCTTTTGAAAGAAGGATACATCGTATATGGTGGCGATATTGAATTAGAAAAAAACCAGTATCTGGACAAGACCGGCGGACACTCGCTTATATTGGACGTAACCAAAGATGACCAGGTAAAAGCAGCAGTAGACCGGGTAATAAAAGAGCAAGGTAAAATAGACATCCTGTTCAATAACGCCGGTTTTGGTGTCATGGGCACCAACGAAGAGACCACGATGGAAGACGCCCAAAAAGTAATGGACGTCAATTTCTATGGTTATGTAAGGATGATAAAGGCCGTGTTACCACAAATGAGGGCACAAAAGTCAGGACGTATCATCAACACCACATCAATGGGTGGAAAAATCTATTTCCCTCTCGCGGGTATCTATCATGCCTCTAAACACGCTTTGGAAGGATGGTTGGATGTATTACGGTTGGAAGTGAAGGAATTTGGTATCAAGGTGGTTATCATCGAACCGGGATTTATCAATACCAATTTCTACAACGTTTCCGGAGATTACGGGAAAAAATATGGAGCGAACACGGCATACGGACACATCTTTGAACCCATAGCCAAAGCCCCCCTGCCTAAAATGTCGGAGCCTGATGTTATTGCCAAAGTGGTAGCCAAGGCGATTACGAAGAGAAACCCTAAAACAAGGTATGTGAAGGGGAAAAGTGCGAAAATGCTCATATGGATGAGAAACACCTTAGGCGATAAAATGTATGACCGCATTGTAATGAGCCAGTTGAAGTAAATATGGGTCGCCACATCAATCACAATCATTCTAAAAACCAAATAATATGAGAATTATCAATCTGACAATTGCGCTGTTATTAGCAGTGTTCTGTCAAACCTTCGCACAGACCGGGGAAAATGCCATTCTGGGCAAGTGGGAATCCGATAAAAAAGACGTTCGTCTGGAATTTTACAAGGCAGGTAATGAATACCAGGCAAGACTGCTCTGGGGCAATAAAGTCGTTGAAAGCGATGGGGTGACTTCCAGGAAGGATACCAAAAACCCAGACGAAAAGCTACGTTCCAGGAATATTCTCGGCATCACCAGCGTAACGGGATTAACATGGGATGGCAACGAGTTTACCGGAGGCAAAATTTATAACCCACCATCGGGCGATACTTACAAATGTAAGGTTTGGCTCGAAAAAGGGAAGCTCAATTTGCGGGGATATATGGGCGTTTCTATGTTCGGACAGACCGCAACTTTCCATCGGCTGTAACTAACAACCATTTTAATGCCGTCACTTGACCGGCCAGCGGCTATTGTGATTTCAACCCGAAATTTTTTGAGCGCTTTTAACCATAATATATTTGCTATGGATTTTTTTCAGAACACCATCAACTGGATTAAGGGCGAGCTCTTCGAGGCCTCATTAATCCTTTCCTTTGGCCTGGTTACAGTGCTCGCTGCATTCCTATTCTGGAAATTCGGCACCACACCCAATGCAAAGGCCTTGTTTTTTCCCTTGCTGATATGCGGCCTTGTCTACACCACCATTGGTAGCGGAATGCGGATCAGCAACCCGAAACGAATGACCAAATATCAGCACGAGTACAAAGTGAACAGGGCCGCTTTCATCCAGGCTGAAAAAAAACGTGTAGAAGACTTCCAGTATGGCTACACTATTTCGAAAATAGTTGCCTCCCTTTTCTTCCCGATGACCGTACTAATCTTCTGGCTCACCAAGAACCCGACATGGCAAGGGATCGGCATTGGCCTGGCCTATTTTGCTCTTTCAGGGCTAGTCATTGACTATTTCTCACAAGAGCGCGCCGATATCTACTACAAAGCGATTCGACAGGCTTTGTCTTGAACTGCGGGGTTGACTCAGGTCAATATTAACCGAGCCATCAATCTCACACCAGAAGGTATTATCATCCAAAGGATCAATGTACATGCTTAATAAACACATCCAACCGGATCAACCTGGGTTGTACCACCTTAAAATAAAGTTATGAGAAAGTCAATAAGTATATTCGCAGGCTGCGCGATAGCGCTATTGTTGGCAGGATTGATATTCGTTAAGATAAGATATGGTACCGGAAAATACTATCCTGATTTCAGTGGCAGTGGTGCTGCCGATATCCTGAACCTTGAAAAGATTATACAGCTTGACTATCCGCCAGGTAACATTGCCATTGCCGAAAACGGTCACGTTTACTTTAATTACCATCCGCTTTGCCGGCCTGGTAGCTTTACAGCTGCAACGGTGTTTGAATGGCACAACGGAAAAATCTCCCCCTTTCCATCCCTTGAAGCGCAGAAAGGGTTCCGCGGTACGTTCGGCATGACCATAGACAGGCAAAACAGGTTATGGTTAATTGAACCGGCTGCGCTCGATTTTGAAAAGACCCGGGTATGTGCCTTTGATCTTGCGACCAGGCAAAAAGTCCACTACTACGAATTTCCAAAAGGCCAGGCGCAATATTCCCAGGATCTGCGCATCACCGCTGATGGAAAGCATGCACTGTTGGCTAACCCGGGCGTACTCCAGTTCACGAATTCAACACTTCTGGCATATTCCTTAAACGACCATACGCTCAGGACCGTGCTGGCGGGAGGCAGAATGAACCCCGAAAACTGGCTAATGAAGACAAACGACGGTAAGCCATACAGGTTGCTTTATGGCTTGCTTAATTTCGGTGGCGGTCTTGACGGAATCGAAATCAGTAAAGACGGCCAGTGGATTTACCTGGCGCCCATGTCGGGATCTCGTTTGTACAGGTTGCCGATGTCAGTGGCCCTGGATGAAAAACTAAACCCTAAAGAAGCCAAAACACAGTTGCAGGACCTGGGGCAAAAGCCGATGAGTGACGGTATAACCATTGACAAGCCGGAAACGTGATCATAACAGATGTTGAACATGGCGGGCTGGTTTCCCTGCCTCCGCAGGGCGGCAGGGCGTATACACTTGCGCGTTCGAAAGATATTCTTTGGGCGGACGGCGTAGCAACAGGGCCGGATAGCGCCTTCTATTTCACCGACAGCCATATTCCTGCCTACCTCGGCCAGATTGCAGCCGCGCCGGAAATGTCAGTCTTGGCAGCTCATAGGCCTTATTTTGCATATCGCTTGAAACAAAGTAAATTGTAGTTAAGATGAAACCGATCGTTCAAATAAAGAGTATTTCTGAAATCAACAGATTTGTAAAAGGGGTCACTAAGCACCCGTTGGTCGCCGTAGTGGATTTTAGTAAGCTCGACGAGCATATCGATGAGGATATCCGTGTAAGCTGCGACTTCTATTCTATCATGTTTAAGAACTACTGTGCCAACAAAATACGTTACGGTAGGCAAACCTATGATTTTCAAGAGGGTAGCCTTGTTTGCATCGCTCCAAGATTGGTACTGACGATGGACTCCGAAATTGAAAAGAAAGACGACATGATCGGATGGGGGCTGTTCTTCCACCCGGATCTGGTAAGGGGAACTTCTCTTGGGGATAAAATGAAGGACTACACTTTCTTCTCCTACGAAACTGCGGAAGCGCTGCACCTCTCCGAGAAAGAAAAGCAAACACTTTTCGACTGCATTTTAAAGATTCAGACTGAACTTGAAGAAAATATTGATAATCACAGCCAGACGCTGATCGTATCAAACATAGAGCTATTGCTGAATTACTGTTCGCGGTACTACGGCAGACAGTTTATCACCAGGAAGAATTCAAACAAAGACGTAGTTTCTCAGGTCAAGACATTGTTGAAGGAATATTTTACGACCGACGGTCTTAGCGACAAGGGACTACCAACAGTAAAATACCTGGCCGAAATGGTCCATTTATCGCCAAACTATCTGAGTGATCTTCTCAAGAAGGAAACAGGGATGAATACGCAGGACCACATCCATTACTTCCTGATTGAAGAGGCAAAAAACATACTATTGAATTCAGATGCGTCGGTGAGCGAAATCGCGTACGCGTTGGGCTTCGAGTATCCTCAGTATTTCAGTAAACTCTTCAAACAAAAGACAGGAACTACTCCGCAGGAATTTAGGAACCTCAACTAGCACTCCCCTCAACCGCACCAATTCGGTTTGGACTTCAATGAGTCCAATAGTACTGTTATATGCGAGTTATATTGGACAATCCGGTGCCGTTGACCATCGGATTCCGTGCCAGATTGACCATCGATAGATTATTACCTACGCAGGTTAAGCATCTATTCAACCACTTATCCTGGTCACTTTCTCCCGTAATAGACTGTCCTTGAATTCCGAATTGAGGTGGTCAGTGACTCCGAATTATCCAGGCAATGCTCAGCAGTTGGGTCAAAGGGAGCTTTTCCTTATTTTCCGGGGTAACAAAAAGACGCTCACGGTAAACGATGGGTTTGAGCTCGTCGACAAAAACATAGAGGCAGCCGCTGACAGCAATCAAAAACACAAAAAGCCCGGACACAAGTCCGAGCCAGAGGTGTAAAAAGCTGACCACCTTTTTGAATTCATATTCGCTAAAACCGATATCCTACGGTAAGGTTAAATCTGCGCCCGTTTCCTCTCCGGTAATCAATGGCTGTGCCATAAAACTGGGCGATAGCCGGGTAATAAACTGTGTTAAGTAAGTTTTCGATACCCAAATCAGCTTTCAGGTTTTCCGTAATCTTGTAGCCCAAAGACAAATTAAATGTATTGTAAGATTCGATCGGCCCTTCCCCGATTGGATAAACGCCTTTTTCGTTAGGTGCAAACCGGTCCCTTTTACCCACATACAGCCAGTTCAGGTCAGCATTAAAACGGGCTTTGCTGTACCTGGCATAAGCTGCGATTTTCACCGGCGTGATGCGGTTTGAGTTCAGATATTTATCGGTTGGGCCGTTGAAATTGCCGTCACCGTCCTTGTCCCCTTTACCTTCCACAAAAGCATAGTTACCTCCCAAGACGAAGTTGTTCGTTACCTGATAATCCACCTGGAATTCGTAACCCCAAACCCGCTCGGGCAACCGTTCTGCCACGTATTTGCCATCCACCAGCAGTAAATTGGAACCTAATTTCGACGTGCTGTAATAATAAGCAGCCGACACATTCAATGGCCCCAGGGCACTGCTGAAACCAACTTCATAGTTGTTTACAATGATCGGCTCGGTTTGTAAACTGGCCACCGTATTCTCGTTCGCAGCCCGTAATATTCTTCCCAGATCGAAAATCGAGAACGATTGCGAATAGCTGACAAATGGATTGAACCGCTTAAATTTTGAATACCGAAGCCCTGCATTGAACACAAACGCATTGTAATCCAGCTTTCCGCCCGTTACATTAATGCTTCCTGCGCCGTTGGGACCTGTGGCCAGCGTGGCGTAATCGGCGATGTCCATTTTGATGTTTTCAGCACGCAAGCCTGTTTTCAGGTTCAGGTATTCAAACCATTGCGTCGTAAGCTGGGCGTAAGGTGCCAGGTTGTTCATATTAATGCGCGGTACCCAGGAGCGGCCGTCCACCAGATTTTGCTCTGTTTTATCGTTCAATATATCCACGCCATAAGTGACGTCTCCCGACAGTTTGGACGAAACGGTGAAGGGTGTGTTCAGGTTAAGCCTGAAACCTTTCTTGGTGGAAATGATGGCGGATTGTCCGCTGCCAAAAAATGATTCTGAATTGGAATAAACCGTCCAGAAATCCTGCAAATACACATTGGCAGTCAGAGAAGTCCGACCCACAATATTTTTATTGGTATACTGAATATTGGCATTGTGGTTGTAGCGGGTTCCCTCGTCAATTCCTTTCCGGGTTCCCCACACGCCGATCGCGGGAGATTGCCTGTAAACACCGGCTTTGGCCACGTAAGCCGAATGCTGGTTGGAGCTGTAATAATTATACATGGCCTCAATTCGCTGCGAACCATTGAAATTGTAACCCACCTTCGCGAATGCATTGTATATTTTGGTTTCTCCCAGTCCGTAATCGGGAGATATCACCAAGCCTTTTGGGTCCCGGTAAACGCCGGTTTTTTCATACATTCCGCTTACTACATAGTCGAACTTGGCTACCCGTCCGTACAGTTGCTGTGAGGCACGGAAACCCAGCGTGCTATCTCCCCGGGTATTTCCAGTCAGGCTCAATTGGCTGTATCCGCCGATTTTCCGGTCCGTTTTTGGCGTTTTTGTGATGTAGTTCATTAGCCCGCCGTCGGCACCGTTTCCGTAAATCGCCGTGGCACCTTTAATCACCTCCACCCGCTCGATCACCGAAGGGTCGATCGATCTGATATCCCGTCCTCCGGCTCTGAGCGGAGTGGATTGTGGTATCCCATCAATCAGCACAAGCAGGTTTCGGCCACGCAATGTTTGTCCTGAGTTACCTGTTTGATTGGTAGAAGCTCCCAAGCCCGGAACTGAAAAAGCCAGAATGTTGGCAATGTTGGGGCTTATGGTTGAGAGTGCACCAATTTCCTTCGAATTGACGACCGTTACAGATGACGGCGTTTCTGCCAGCGACTCCACCCTGCGTCCCGCGGATACAATAACTTCATCGAGCTGCGAAGAACTTTCTTTTAGCTCAAAATCGAGGCTTTGTTCCGCGCCCGCATCAAGTGTAATGTCTTTATCCTGAATCGTATATCCGATAAAAGAAGCTCTGATTGAGACATTTCCTTTGGGCAAATTACCAAGCCGGTAACTCCCGTCGCCGTTTGCGGTGGTGCCTATATTGGTCCCTTTTACAATGACAGAAGCAAACGGGATGGGCTGATTATTATTATCTAAAACGATCCCCCGGATCACTCCAGAATCAGATTGGGCGTAAGCGAGGTGGAAGGAACAAATGGAAGCGATAAAGAATAGTAGGGAGTGTAATCTTACTTTCATCAAGCAAACGTTTAGTTTTCGCAAAAGTAAAATTATTTATACTAATTAAAAATAATATTGCTGTTTATCTCTGGCGATCTGGATGCGCTGCCTTATCTCTGAGACGTGAAGATGCTTCGATTTATACAACTTTTTCTTTTTCAACAGAAGCGGCCGCTTCTGCTTTCAGGATGGCATTGTATCATTGATAAAATTGTCAGCTGGGATATATTTGTCGCAGTGGGCAGCGTCGCAATTTTCCTGGCGTTTGCGACCGTGAGTTTTCAGAGCGTCAAAGCTGTCTTGCCCAATCCGGTAAACTCTTTGCAGAGCGAATAATTTGTCTTTCGAACTGGGATAACTCAGACCGAAAATAATGCACGGACCAAGATCTGTCGTGAAAAGAAATAACTAATTTTATACCACTACATCCAGGAAACCCTGCTTTCAATCGTCGGAATACCTGTAAGGACACCATTACTTTCTTGTTAAAAGTCTCGATTTTTTAATTGCCGTTATCCCAAGGGGGACCGATTACCTTAATTACTTATATGCAATTCGATCATGACTAACACAAAGAGAATTCGCGGCCCGTTGGGTATACACATTGAGGGAATACAGGTTATTCTCAACGTCAGGGACATGGAAGCCAGCAGGGCATTTTATAAGGGAATACTCGGTTTCGAAGAAGTTGACTGGGGAACCGATGATTTCACCAGCGTGAACCGGGAAAATGTGCAAAGGTGGGCAGGGCAATCCGGGAACCTGGATCTGGATCGGCTTTGATGGAGATATTTATCAATTATATGAAGAGCTAAAAGCGAAAGGCGTTGCAATAAGGCAGCCTCCGGTAAGATATGACTGGGCGGTAGAATTGCACGTAGAAGATCCTGACGGGCATGTGCTCAGGTTCGGCACTGACCCGGAAGCAGGCGCTGAAACTGAAAGCGCATCGATTTGAGATCTTTTACCCTGAGATTTGCCACGGAATTAGGTCGTCAACTTCTCTGAAACACTTATTGTGAACGCCATATTGTCCATCATGATACGAGATGAAAATATCAAGGCCCATCCATCCGGACTTCCTATCCCTGTTGGCCTTTAAGGACCCCGATCTGGTTTACCTTTTCAAAGATTTAAGAGAATACATTTTGGACCTGTGTCCGGACAGCAATGAACTACTCTATCACACGCATGCGCTAACCGCCGTTTTTTCAATTTCCGACAAACTATCAGATGCATTTTGCATGTTGCCCATCTACACAAATCATTTGAATTTGGGTTTTAACAAAGGAACGCTTTTAAAAGATCCGGAAAAGCTATTGACCGGAACAGGGAATCTAATCAGGCACATAAACGTAAATGAACCTGGCGATTATCGAAACCCCAAAGTAGAGGATCTCATTAAAGAAGCGGTTGACTTTGCCAAAAAAGATATGGACAGGCCAACAAAATCGACAGGCAAGACGATATCTAAAATTAAGAAAAAACAATATTAACCGCCCGGCACAATGTCCATTGGTTAAGGGCAGCTCCCCAAGAAAGCAGTTGGGAGAAATCATCATTTCTCCCCCTGCTTTTTCGGATAATACTCCACAAGATCAATGTAATGGGATGCCTGGTGACGATCGTATAGGACAGAAGCTGAATTACCTAGCGTTTTATCAAAGAATTCGCGCGTATACCTGCACGTGGTCTGCAATACTTGCACAGCCAGCGCTGCCTTTGCGGCGCTTTCTGCCTGCAACAACGGTAAATCACTGAAACTCATATGGCTGGTGCTGTCGAAACGGAGCAACACATGAAAACTACCTCCCGTAGCAGCCAGCGCCCGCTTTTTGCTATCGCGCAAACTGTCCACCAGCATGTTCAGCGCTACGAGCGTCATGCCCAAAGAGGCTGCATCGTTCTCATCGGGTGGTACATTACGGACCCTTTCAAAGAGCAAGAAGGTCTGCGCCATTCCTCTACCATCTGCTGTCAGATAAAATGGTTGCATCATAGCTACGCCATCCTGATCTGCGCAGCTTTTAATGCGCGGGTCGAGCTGACAGGCCCGGGCCGCCGCTCGGCCACCCGAAGAGTGCCCCATAGCGCCCACCCGAGCCAGGTCCATATGCCCGGCAATAGGCGTTGTAGCCGACGGTTTTGCTCCATTAATCGCAAATAGCCGGTCCAATGCAAAACGAATATCTGCGGCCCACCATTCAATCCGTTGATTTTCATAGGCGATATGCTCCAACTCCGTGCTGCCAGCAGCTTTCCGTTGTTTGGTTTCAAAAATTATCTGCCTGCCATCCGAAAACGATACGAGCCAGGCATCGTAAGGGTGCGAAAGTGCTACTACAATGTACCCGTGGCTTGCCAGGTCCTCGATTTGTGCTGTATACAACTGGGTGATCATCCCCATCCCGTGTGAAAAGAAGATTACCGGGGCCCGTTTCAGGTGGCGATTAAAATGGGCATTTTCCCTCGCATGCGTGCGAATGGAGCCCGACCGGATCAGCGCCACGCCACGATCAACCAAAAAAGACGACAGCCCCCTCTCACCAAGGGCGCGCTTAATTGCAGTAGTATCCAGATAAGGCACTAATGCCTGACTGGTTTGTTCAGCAGGATACCATATATCTGCCACAATGCGCCGACTGCTGGGTTCCCCACCCAGGATTTCTTGCCTGGATGTATCAGTCCATTCAACCCTGTAATGCCCTATATCGGACTTCCCAGACGGTAAGGGAAGACTTTGCGCTCGCGTAGACACGGGCCGCCAGAAAAATATGACCAGCAAAGTAAGAAGGACGTATACTCGTACTGGCTTTTTCATAATAGGACCTACTGAACACCTTCGTTAGTTCGCTTTCGCTTTAACAATAAAGATACGGGGTCTGATTTAAACAACGAAAAGAACCGCGGGGATTCGCCGGACATGACCCCTGCTAACCGCACTTGAATACCTCGACGCGACCTTCCCTACCGGCGCTAGGCAATGTCGGACGTGGTATCTCCGCTGCTAATATTTTGCCGGTGTCGTCAATGGACGCAGTCTCAACTGTTCCGCCTGTCTGTCTGTGCGGGAGTGATTTCAAGTGTAACGTGTTCATATCTGTAAGAGAGACGCTTTTCCTGCAAGTGAATAGAGAGGCAATCATGTCCACTATTAGTGATATTTTGTCATATATACTTGACAAAAAGAAATGTTTACCTATCTTTACAATAGCTAAACATTCAACATCTAAACTTATGGAACGATCTGAAAAAAACGTAAGCCGAAATTCTGTAATCTTCGCGCTCGTTTACGGAGCCACCTACCTGCCCGCGGCGTTGTTATTAAAACATCAGATGGTAAGCAAGCCGCTATCGCTAGTTATAGCGATAGTGCCGATTGCCACATTCGCCTTTTATATTCTGAAATTAATCAGGGCCTTTTCGGTGATGGACGAGGTAAAGCAGCGGGTGCAGTTGGAGGCAGTAGTGATCGGGTTCTCGTTGACAGCCATGTTGGTCATGCTCCTGTTTTTGCTGGAACTTTGTGGCGTTTCAAATCCAGGCTGGTTCGGTTATGGCCATTTGGTAGGATACTGCTGGATCTTTTATTTTATTGGCTGGTTCATCTCGAAGAAAAAATACGGTGTATGAAGAACACGATAAAGGTGGAACGTGCAAAGAAAAACTGGACCCAAGCCGATCTGGCAAAGGAGATAGGGATCTCGCGGCAAGGCTTAAATTCAATCGAAACCGGCAAGTTCATTCCATCGACTGTGCTGGCCCTGCGAATGGCAAAGGCTTTTAATACTACAGTCGAAGTATTGTTCCAATTAGATGACAAAGAGCAATAACCCCAAAATATGCGTTAAGAACTTCGGTCGGGAAGGAAATAAAACCAATATGCCACCTGTTGAGAGAACACGCAACGTCTATGCCTTATTGAAACTTAGATAAAAAAGAAAAAAGTCATCCTGGTGATATGGGATTATCTATTTGCGATCGAAATAAGAAGAAGCGAGTATCTTTTGTCGCAATTACCCATTTATCGCCTATCCTCAGCAGATTAATATAGTCGGCGTGGTTCTGCCAATAGCAGCACCGGTTTAGGTTAAATTGGGATTAAATTTTCCGGTGACGGTTTCTGGCCAGGAGTCTCCTCTAAAATTCTTCAAAATTGACTTCTACGTTTGCTTCAACATCAAACGTACCTCATGAAGCCCCTTATTGCTACCGCACTCCTCTTACTTTTTGTCCGGATAAATGCTTCCGGCCAAAGCAAGTCCAATGCGAAAATCATCGGCAACATCACCGATGCTGCTACAAGTAAACCTGTGGAATACGCCTCCGTAGGCATCAGTGACCAACTGACCAATCGGGTCGTTAACGGAGCGGTCACAGATTCGTCGGGTTATTTTGAAATCAACGACCTGGCCGCCGGTACATTTATGGTCAACATTGATTTTATTGGCTATGAAAAAAAGTCAGTCCAAATTGTGGTAGTGTCTGGTAAAGTGGTTAACCTACATACGATTACCTTGGCTCCTTCCGTGAAAACACTGGCGGAAGTGACGGTTACCGGGCAGGCAGCCATCGTCGAAAATCAGATTGATAAAATCGTTTACAATACCGCCAACGACATTACCTCGCAAGCCGGCGTTGCGCTGGATGTGCTCAAAAAAGTGCCGCAGGTGTCAGTCGATATCGACGGCAATGTAGAGCTGCAAGGTAATCCCAATGTCCGCTTCCTGATCAATGGCAAGCCATCGAGCGTTTTTGGCAACAGCCTCACCGACGCGTTAGCCTCTATTCCCGCCAGCCAGATCAAAAGCATTGAGGCTATTACCAGTCCGGGTGCGAAATACGATGCTCAAGGCACAGGCGGCATTATCAACATCATACTGAAAGACAACCGCTTGCTAGGCGTCAACGGCAGCGCAAACCTGACCGCCGGTACGAGGCTGGAGAACGGCTCGGTAAACCTGAATTTCCGGAAAAACAATTTTGGACTGAACGCATTTTTCAGCGGCAACAAACAGCTCAACTCGCGCACGCCGAGCACACAGGACCGCATTTCCACGGAACCGTCCGGCAACCAGACCCACCTGCTTCAAAACGGCTACCAGGATTTTCAAAGAAGTGGTTACCGGTCGGGTATCGGCTTCGATTGGAGCCCGTCGAAAAAAGACAACCTGATCGGGGCGATCGGTTATAATAGTTTCAGCAATGCGAGCCGCGGCATAACAAATATCACCCAGTCGGCATTAAACGAAAATGGTATGCCAGTGTCAACCTCGGATATCTTGCGCAATTCCAGCAGCCAAGGCGGTATCAATGCAGTAGATTGGAGTTTGAATTATATTAAAAAACTCAAAAAGGACGGTCAGGAGCTGAATGTGATGTACAGTTCCAGCTTTGGTAAGCCACGCAACAGCTACAACCAGGTACAAAGTCTCGCACCCGAACGGGTCTCTTATGCAGGAACAACCGGCAGCACGCCGGGTAACGACAAGCAAACGAACATTTCCATCGATTACTCCCACCCTATTAAAAAAGGTTTCGTGATTGAAACCGGTGTTAAAACGGTATTGCAGGAGATTTCCAGCGTGGCCGATATTCAGGTTTTCCGCCCATCGCAAAATGCCTATATCCCCGATCCCGCCCAATCTTATCGGCTGGGTTACAATATGAAGATCTACGCCGGCTACCTGTCAGCGACATTTCCTCTTTTTCATTTCCTGAATGTGAAAGCAGGCGCGCGCTTCGAGCATACCGATGTTAAAATCACTTACCCGAATACTTCCATTCCATCGTACAACAACCTGGTACCGTCTTTGATTTTCTCGCACAATTTCAAGGATGAGCAGTCACTCAAGCTGGCATTCACGCGCCGAATCGAAAGGGCCGAGTACCGGGATATTAACCCGTTCATGAACCTGAGCGATCCTTACAATATTACGACGGGCAACCCGCTGCTCAAACCAGAGATCGGCAATAACTTTGAATTGGGATATAATAAAACATTCAAAAATGGCGGCAATATCTACCTAGCATTGATCGAACGCATCAATACCGACGACGTCAAACCCTACACGGTCCTATATCCTACCTACCTGATCGGCGATTCGACTTATGTGAATGTTTCGGTTACCAATCGGCAAAATATCGGGGTAGAATACAACTCCGGCGTGAGCGTTTCGGGTTCCATACCCATTATCAGCCAGCTCAACGTGCGCGGGAACGTGATGGTTACCCAGAAACGCGTGGTCAACAACCTGCTCGACGGCAATGTGAGCAACGGCATTAACTGGCGTTTCAATCTGAATGCCAGTTATCAGCTTCCCAAGGACATGATCCTGGAAGGTTTTGGAAATTATTCGTCGGCGATCAACACCATTCAGGGTAAGCGGCCACAGCAACTGACTTACAACTTCGCTTTCCGCAAGCAGTTTCATCACAAAAATGCCAGCATCGGGCTGACTGCCACCAATCCATTTACCAAATACATCAGCCAGGTCACTACCATCCGGACCGCCAACTACGTTTCAACCAACACCGTGTTGATCCCTTACCGGTCCTTCGGCGTCAGCCTCGCCTACAAATTTGGCAAGCTCGAATTCAAGAAAGGCAAAGAGCAGGGCAACGACTTTCTGCACAGCGCCCCAAGCAGCGATAATTAAGTCTGCGGCAACTCTATTCGCTCGTCCCGCTGGTCCTGGGCCGACTGATCTCTAACGGAAGTTCCGAAGAATCCATCAGAAATGAACTCGATGAAGAGCGGAATGAAATAATTCCTCATTTTAAAACACGCCTGGACGACTACCTGCAATTTTCACCGCTCGCCGTCGCTTGTGGCCTAGATGCATTTGGTATTAAATCCAAAACCGATTTGCGAACCGGACCGCTATTCTGGAAAAGGGAGAAATCGTTGCGCTTGGCACGGCCACTGTATTGAAGAAGGCCATGCACACACTCAGGCCTGACTCAGGTTCGTGTACCTCATTCCCGTCCGGGACACGACGCAGGCATTTGCAGCCGACACCTTTCTGGGCGAAGAGTACAAAGACCGCTATCCCTGAATGCCATATTCGGTCGCTTCGTCGGTCGGGCTGCTACGTATCGCCAACAACCGGCATTACATCAGCGACGCACTGGTGGGCGGTATAGGTTACCTTGCGATAAAAACCGCTTACTAGACGCATCGATACGAATGGGGAAAAAGCGGCGAGGTACCGCTACGAATACGTTTTAAGATGATTTTTAAGAATATCCAGGTTAATTTGCTTCTGTTCGTTAAGCGTACTATGGCAATAGGTTGTGTGGTAGCTGTGCGATTCGAGCAACCGGATTGTGCCCGCCACCCACTTTGTTTCACTGATCATGCAGCCATTGACCGTTTCTACTTCCCGCCGCATCAACTTGTCACGGGTGAATAATTCCCGTGTGCCAAAATGATACAGATCAGCATCGCAAACGATTTGCTCTAACAGGCCAGCCGGACACTGAGGTAGTCGCGTAGCCAATATACAGCCTCCGATGGGGTCGATAAGCCCGCCTGGCAGGTGATGCTCCATCAAAAATCCCCGAACCATGTCAGCCCCCAGGAGCTCGTGACCTTGCTGTCCTGAAAACAAATACCCGATATCATGAAACCAGGCCGCGGTGGTCGCAATGAACAGCTCGCGCTCCGAAAGTTGGTAATGAGCCGAGATCTCCCGAGTACGTGAGACAACCGTACGCGTATGGGTCAGGTTATGAAATGCCAGGGCCGGGTTGGGATGATGCTCAAAAAGACGGATAATATGGCTTTCCACGATCCCGGCTAACATTCCGTAATTCATTGCGATGTTATTGTTTAAATATCGAATCGCTATACCGATAGCTGATAGACATAAAACTCCGAACCAAAACTGAATTTTTTTGGAAGAATACTAAAATAGGTGTTAGAAATTCCCGGGATTTCGGGTGTTTTCACGGCGTGTCGACCGGGCATGCTGGCCACCGAGGTGATCAAGGTAGTCAATAGGCCCACTCAGCAGTGAATGCTCAAATAGATCCCCGGCCAAATTAAGAAAGGGACATTGTTGCTACTTATCGAGAAAGCACAGGCGGAAACAGTTTATTGAATTGTGTTTCTATCAAATATTATTACAACTTCAAGCGGCGCAACCATTAAATGAGCAGGCCTTGACCAAATTGATATGTGGAAGTATTATACGCTTCTCTCGGCGCTCTTTGCAGCATTTGCGTCTATTCTCGCTAAAATCGGGTTTAAAGGGATAAGCGGGGATGTAGCTACGGCAGTAAGGACGGTCGTCACCCTGGTTATTGCGTAGGGAATTGTGCTCTTCGGCGGACAATTGAACCAGATAAGAGAAATCAATGGAAGCACCCTGCTGTTTCTGACGCTTTCAGGAGCTGCAACCGCACTATCCTGGATTTTTATTTCAAAGCGTTGCAAATCGGAGACGTTTCCAAGATCGCACCATCGACAAACTGAGTGTCGCAGTAGCGACCGGCCTTCCTATTCTCATTTTGAAAGGGCCGGTTGAGCCTAAAAACTTTTAGGTGCGTTGATGATTGTCGGTGGCACTTTAGTTATCATATGGTAGTGGTAAACCGGCACTCGCTTTAACAGCTATTCAAGATGGATGCGAAACATGCAAGTCAGTTAGTGTAAGCAGATAATTCCAAATGAAGAATCGGAAAATCATTCCCGCTCGGATCTTTTTCAGAACGCCCCAATAAATCAAATCCTAACTTCTTGTAAAATGCCCAAGCGTCCGGATTCGCTTCATTGACATCTACTTTCCTCGCATTCAGCTTCTGAATGGCAAAAAGGCACAGCCGTTGCCCGAGACCTTGACGGAAATAATCCGGATGAATAAAAAGCATTTCAATCTTATCCTCAGCCACGCCAATAAAGCCTGCCAATATTCCCGATCGATGGATACCATATATCTTTCATGCTTGCAAATACTCATTCAGAATCAAAGGCTTGTAGAATGCAATGTCCTGCTCTGAAAGAAAATGGTGCGTGGCTAGTACCGACGCTTCCCAAACGTTAAGAATGTCTGGATAATTTTGCTTGAACAATGGTTGTATTTCGTCTTTCATGGCAGTAGCTGCGCGATTTGATAACATTTCAATAATTTGCATTTGCCTCGTGTTCGGTCTTCATTTCAACTTGCATTTAACGCGCAAGCATTTTTACTCCTTCGGATCAAACTCCATAATCCGCAAAATTCCGTACCGGTCGCGGGACATGCCTGCCTAGGTTCCCCGCAGACTTTCGCCAAATGGCCCACGACACTTCCGCCGGGGCAGAGCCCTTCGAATAGACGCCCGCCTTCTTTGTAGCTGACAGCGATTTTCGATCGGTTCTCGTTTTCGTCGACGCGCCCCATAAAGGGTGAACTACCGTTGCATATCAAGTCGTTGTGTTTGCCGCTCGGCAAACACGATGGTCATAATTTCGTCGCTTTCGGGGAATGGAATCCGTCGCTGGCCAAGTCCCAAAAACCGACGATCTTTGTATACTCTCGGCCGAAAATTGATTTGCAAAAAAATGAATGCTTCTTCGGCATTACCGTTGAAATTAATCCAGGGATTGATGAGCCTCATGATTTCCGATATTAGATCTGTGTTAAGTCCCCGGCCGGATAGCCGGGGACTTTTGCACGTTTAAGCTCATTTCTCCTTTTTAGGCAATTGTAAAATCTGGATAGACCCACCTGCACTGTATCCCGAAAACTGCACAAAGACATGATCACCTTCTTTTCTACGGATTGCGTAAACTTTCACCACCGTATCGGTGTAGTCGATCGAACCCTCTTCACCGAAATATGTGGCCTCATCCTTAATGCGTTCCAGCTCTGTCGCCGCCACTTTTCCCTGATAAATCAACGCGCCGCCCGCCGCTATGATCAGGTCACGATAACTCTTTTCAAAGAACGGCAACGACCATTCTTTACCTGTCACACGCGTCATAAATGCTTTGTAAACTTTCCCTTCCAAAGGAATCATTCCCTGTTTGGTGGGGAAAAACAGCCTGTCAAAATCGCGGATAAGGGGCTTATTCAGAGGGACGATGTCGGCCGGCGGGTCAAAAATGGGAAATGCGGTCAGTTCCTTTTCGCTGTAAGGGATTTTAGTCAAGTCAATCGAATCCGGGACTGCCTTTGCCAAGGTGTGCCGGGGAAATGACGGATTACCAGCCTGCACCTGGGCACAAAACGAACTGGCCAGCAATGCGGCCATCACAATGGTTTTATTGAGCATTTGAATGCACTGTTTTTGTTGTGGGCAAGAGATGAATTTTCTCTTACAAATCAAAACGTATACCTGCTTTCACCCTTTTCTGGACCACTCTTCACTTCGCTAGTATACTGCTATGGCTTTACGATGCTAGAAACTCCTGCCAACCTTTAACCGGAAGTAGCCCTCCACTTCGGCAATGCCATCAAAGACCTGGTCAGTACCACCCGAGTATTCCAGTATACCTGCTCTTTTCAATGTAAACGAACCAATGTAGTAGTCGTCAGTCGTGAGCCCGATCTTGGCAATCTGCAAGTTTCCCGGGCTCGGGTACGTCGCTTTGTTCTGCTCGTAGAAAAACGCATACAGTGGCGTTCCTTTCGGGTTGGTTGTAAGGTAGATGATGGGGATCCGCATCTCATTATCATTGGTTTTCAGCTGCCATGGCATTATATAACTATTCACTTTTTCGCTCATCTCGGGCCAACTGAGCGTAACACTTGCAAACAGACCGGGGGCCGATAGCCCGCTGGTCACAAGCAGGCGCTTGATGTTCCCATGAACGACCTTGGACAAACCCAGAGGTGAGGTGGTAGGTATCCACTGCCCCCCGTTGATCCGGAAAACCAGTCCCTCGCCGAGCACATATATTTTGGCATGTAACTTTATTTGCCGTTTTACATTGTTAATGGTCTGGCTCAGCACCACAGTTACAACTTGCGGATTCGTAGCGGGTATCCGCTCCGGTGCGGTGTAGGTGGCGGTTGCATTGTCGTTGTCTTCTATATGTCCTGCTCCCTGCACGGTCCATTTGTCTACAAATTTCGAATCGATTTTTGTAAAAACAGGAATATCTTTTCCATCCGGCTCATGGACTTCAATGTGGGCCCGCACACTGAGATTTGCGGAAGCTCCTGGATCAATGGCCTGAACACTTGGATCAATGACTGCGCTTTTAAGTATTGTCCAGTCACTGAAATGCGTGGTACTGGCAATAACCAGCCTTGCCGTCGTATCTACGCGTGAGGTGGATGGCGAATACCAGCCTCGAGCGTCAGACTGAAAGGCCACGCGCAACAGTTCAGGGTCGGTGTCGGTCATATCCTCCTGCTCGTAGCGGAAAGTAATGGTAGCGGGTTTGGCAAATGTAAGCCCGTGAGGCATCAGACGAAATGCCGCTCCGGATCCGCCGGGGCAATGATTTTCGTCCAGCGGCTGCACCGAAATAGTCTGACTGCTGGCCAGCGCGCCAGCCGGGATGTCGATCCGGACGCGCTGATCGCCGGACTCAATATGCCCACCTGCCGGACCGATGGTGACGGAGACGGCGGTGCCCACAGGATTGCCTACCGGTGTCACGTCAGGCTGCTCTGTGGGTTGCGGATCGGGACCAGGGGTGTTTGCGTCTTTTTCGCAGCTGATCGATAACGTTAAGAGCACCAGGCTCAGAAGAAAAACATAAAATTTTTTCATGGCTTGTTTTGGATTGTTCTATTATGATGCCAAAGTTCAGCCAATGTTCATTAGTTAGAAATAATGAAGTTGCTGAAACGGAAAAAACTGCCGATGAAGCGGTATTTGGAAATAGACGGGCAGACGGCATCAAAAAAAACGGCTACCGTGTTGCGGTAGCCAATTTGCCCGTATTATGCCAGTGGAGACAGTTTAGATAGCACGGGCTAACCGCTGATGCGGTTCGTTTAACAGGCCGTTCACATATTGCTCCACCAGCTGAACTGGTTGGTATTGCGCGAACTCCTCGCTGAGTGTTTGCACCCGCTGGCGGTAGGATTTATCGTTTAGCACGCGGGCGACGGCCTGTCGGATCTGTCCTGGCTTCGGGGTCCCTTGAAACCGGTCCGGCTTCTAAGGTTGCCCTTATCGACAAGCTCAGTGTCGCAATCGCTATCGCTCTATCGGTTTTATACTCGGCGAGCCGTTGGATTGGAAGACGACAATCGGTGGTGCGCTGATACAGGCAGGCACCCCGGTGCTAGTCTTTTAAAAGCTATTCTAAGGCCGGCTCCAAAAATAATCCAGATTCATCGGCAAAAGCACCTAGTTCGACATTTTCCGGTTGCAGCTTAGATAAGACAGCATTTATTGGGGAAGAAACTTAAGCTTCGGTATATCACTACATGAGCCGGGTTGTGATGGCAACCGGCAAGATACTTATAGGAAAAGGGAGCATCCCTTTAATCCGACACAGACAAGCTGTTCCAGGAGGAAAGCACCTCTTTTACCTACACTGTGTCCTGCGGTTGGGGAGGAAAAGTGATTCACTCCGCGCCTGCTTCGGGAACGGTGGACCCGCACAAATATCTTTGGCAACAAGACGACATTGAAACTGGATGGAAGTACCTGAACATCAATATATCGGTAGCCTCAACTGCCACAGCTGCGGAAGCCACATTACTTTTGGATTTGAATAATCCATGTTTCGAAGCCTCCTCCCAGGACTGTATGAATGACGATGCGCTATACATGCTAGTCAACTGATGTAGCACCTGCGCAACCAAAACGCCGGTGATTCTGTAAGGAACGGCGGCGTTCGGGATAGGCTCTTGATTTATCATAGGGGACGAGCGTAATGTCACTTAGTGCGTTGGCAAGAATTTAAACTATTATTAATTTGAAGCAGAACATGATGCTGGCCTCAATGGCTAGGTTTTCAGCTAATACAACAACTCAATGAAACCCAAATCTCTTTCAGGAATTTCTTATATTTTCGGCTCGACCACGGCAATTCGCCTCGCTGTTGCTTTCATTTTTCTCATATGGATTGGGTTGATTTATTCAACTGTGAGTTCTCCCGACTTCATCTGGTCAAGTGCCCCCGGAATTCTTTTCGACAATGTGCCATTCGCGGGTTTCATTTATATTGTCACGAAGTTTTCAAATGTCTTTCACACTCAGCATCACATCATAATTCATAACTTTTATGGCAAAGTGACCTATTCAAAATCTGATTTTCTCGACATCCGTATCGTCACGCGGGCTTTCCCATTGTATCAAATCGTCTTTCACGACGGCAAGAAATATTTGTTTAGTACATCTAGTGGCTACCTCTCACTTGATAGTGACAGGGACGCAGAGGTGGTAGAAATGAAGAAAGCGCTTATGATATAGACTTAGAGGCTGCTATGGCGTCGATTGTTCATGTTGTTAGTGAAGTTCTGAAAGGACGAAATCACCAGTCGGGAAACGCCAGATCAAGCCGCTATGTGGGGCTACTAACAAGCATTACCCGGACTCTCTTGTAAGTACCCCGTTTCTCAGACAGTCATTTGTTGGTTAATTTCCTTTTTTACCAGCGATTCCTTCAATCCAAGTCCAAGCCGGTAATGCCCGTGCAGGATCATCCCGTGTTAGCTGTGCAGCAACCGGCAAATGTCAGTTTCGGCGGAAAGTATACGTGTTAATTGATGGGCGGACGTTTCCTACTGCTGCCGATTTTGCGCCACCGCCCGAAGTAATGCAAGAGGTAATTTTGTCGGTAAAGAAACCGGCAGAGGTTATGAGGGCAACAATTCGGGTGGGTCAATCTTCCGCATTCGGGTATCCGGCTGGCGGCTCCCAACGTCAGGTATTCTAATGCAGTGACACCCGGCACTTAGCCAGGGCGGGGCATTGTTCCCGACTATCCTGTCCATTGGGGAGGTGCTGGCAAAACCGGAATGGTGTCCGGACGCCCCCAATAACAGTTCTCAGTGCAAAAACTGTGTGGCGGGTGTCAAAGTAAAAATCGCGCGCCACCAAACTCTCATATGGGTGGATATCGCCTCCGGCGGAGCTTTCCTTCGAAGTCCTCGACTTCGCGGCCGGGTTTTCCATTTCAATTACTGACACTTTATGCAGCTGTCGCAATGCGGATATTTTGGGTGCTCCACAGACGATGACCGTTTTTCTGCCGCCGGAAGGATGTCCATTTTGTTCTCGATAGTAACACCTGTTTCGGCGACCGGGAGAAGCGATCAATATCCATAACGCCGTGCACTATACCTTCTGCGGTAATCAAGGGGTGTCAGTTCTGTGTACTCATCCCCGATCAAGCTATTAAGAAGCAATTAAAAAGTCTCCTACCTGGATAGATCTAGACAAAAAAGGCGGCTCAGTTCCTCGGGCCGCCATGATTACAGGTTATTTTCTATCGATGAAACATTAGAGTAATGGAACTTTTGGATCCATCAATGCTACTTGTCTCTTGTATTTTGCCAATTAATTTACCGTCAATAATACTTGCTGTTCCCGAGTACATAAAAATAACGCCAGAGCCAGCATGTGTATAATCCAGTATCAATTTGTCCGACTCGTCAACTCTTTGATTGTATGCAAATGTTTCAACAGCAAAAGAGGGTAGAAAGTCGTCCATTATCACGACACTATCGCTGGTTGCTATATTTACCGTATTAGGACCACCTCGTTCGATTTTCCAAAATGTCTGAAATTTAAAGATACCCGAGTCTGCTCCTTCCGTTCTCCAATCTCCAATAAATGGTGTCGCTCGGTCTGGCTTTGGGTCTTTTGAACAAGCGACCAACAATGCCAGGCACGCCGCAAAGAGATAAATTAGCTTTTTCAAAAAGTTGTGCATTTAAGGTTGCGTGGCCAAAATATAGTAAAGTGTTGAATAATCCACTATTCCGGCCCCGCCTTTGAAAGGTGGTCATAATTTTCAGGAGCGGCCGCTATCAGGCCTTCCCTCCCATTAAACACTTCGTTCCTGTCATTTCAAACATTCTCAAAACCAGACAGAATGAGTTGTAGCAAAAAAAACCGGGCTACTCGCCCGGTTATCAACATAACTAGAATTGAGCGTCTTTATTTATTGTAAAAGAACTCTTGTTCTATCTGTCGTTTTTTCACCATTTTTACTATAAGTCACATGCAAATAATAGGTACCACGCGGCAGTGAGCTTACATCAATTTTGAAAACTCCGTCTGAGCCAACTTTCGAATGAATCCCGTCAGATTTTATACTATAAACAGCCTCTTGTGTTTTTTCGCTAAATAAGGAAATTTGATCCGGCATGGAAGCGGTAGTTTCGTAGTGTTCGAACTGAATAGATAATTGATCTTTTGCTGGATTTGGAAATACTGTGTATCGGGCCGAGCAATTATCAATACATATAGTTGTGCCAGCACTGGCAGAACCGCAAGAATTGGACATGTTCAGCGTCAATCCATAACAATCTGGCACATTTGTATAAAAGGAGGCACTACCGTTTCCGAAATCGCTTAAAGAGGCATTCGAAGCATTTCCGCTGGTGATCGACCAAACCGAACTTGTTGGGTTGCCAGTCATAGTAGCAACTACAAGCTGACTGGTACCCGCGCAGTTGTTTGGTGCACTAATAGATATATTGGTCGCGATAGGCTTACCTACGCTGATTGTTTTTGTTAATACGAGTGTCCCACAACCACCGGACACGGTAGCCGTAAGTGTAACGCTTCCGTGGAAGCTGCCCACTCTTGTTGCAACACCGCTGCTATTTATCGTTACTGCGCTAGTATTACTACTTGACCACGCCACCGTAGAACCTTGCGGAAGATTCGCAACAGAAAAAGTTGAGCTCGGGCAAATATGGTCAACCCCGGAGATACTTGACTGGGTTGCTGTTCCAACATTAACAGCTTTCCATGCATTTTCAACTTGCTGAACCAAAACACCGTTTTGATTACCACATAACGCCCTGGCAGCATTTACCATCCCGGTTCTGACTTGCGCATAAGTTGTAGTATTGTCAAGGAAATTTCCAAAGACTGCCCGGACGATTAAATTCTCTAACAGATCCATCCCTACACCATATACGTTGTAAAAGCCACCTACATCGTTGGTCCCAGATCCTCCGTTAGCTAACAAGAAGGCCCAGTGAGATAACACACCACTTCTAACATATTTGTCGATATCAGGATTTCCGGAGTTGGTATTATACTGTGCGCCTGCATACGTATTAGCAATTGGTTGTCTAACATTGGCAGAGTTGGTGTTACCCAGATCTCTCAAACAGGAGTTGACAGTTGTAATCTGCTCAGCGATTTGCCAGATATTCCCTCCGGTGATCCTGTGTTGCATCATAGCCCCCCAAATATCACTAAGACCTTCATTAAAGGAGCCTTGATCCCCTGTATTGCCCCATCCAATCTGAAAATTGGTAATCCCATGCCCATATTCATGGGCAACAACATCCACGCTGGCCACGGGATTGAAAATGATTGCACCATCTCCGAAAAGAAGAACTTGATTTAAGCCATCCCAGAATGCATTGTCCCTATCATTGGCTACAGTTCCAAACCGGATATGTGCATCGATAGGAAACCCGGCCCCGGAAACAGGATCATCAAAGCTGTTGACAGCGTGCGCGGTATTGAGCCTGTCGTAGATCCTTTGAAGCCCCCAATGTACATCCAATCCCATATCGTTTTCGTTACCGCCATGCTCTGCCGTAGTCCAATTATTATCATTGTCCCTCAATTCTATACGGGTCGTAAAATTGGTACTCCCCTGCAAGTTCCAGGTGTGGATTGTGGCGCCCCTGGTGTTGTCAAATAAGCGGAAGCGCGGGGTTATGGAGACGTCATCGAACGCACTCGCAGTTCGGGACCCGCTATACCGGGTCGCAAAGGTGCCCGAGGCCGGAGGTAAAGCATGGCTGAACGTGGTCTTTGGAATAGGCCTATTCCTAGGTTTTGTCCCAGTTTCCGTAGAAGTAGACAAAGCATGGCTAAACCTAGGCTCGACTGTTAATACATGACCAGTTTTGGCATCGACAAATCCAATTTCGTCATTTGAAAGTGAATTGCTATACAGGGATATTTTATAAACCAGATAGGCTGCACTATCCGACGATGTAATCTCCTTGACCAGCAGTTCATGAATGAAATTAGAAATTTCGTTGGCAGGTATTTTTTTGTATTCCGAAAATAATTCCTTTGCCCTTGTGGGTGTTATGGCCGGAGTCACATCAAGGTTCTCCAGTTTGACAAAATGACCGTGCGCATAGAATAATTTCCCATTCTTGTAATGGAAATTATATCCGGCCCGATCCACTTTTACTCCCTTATAAAACTGGTCAAAATGGTCGTCAGTAAATTCGGTGCTTCTCTGTTTGTCTTTTGCTTTTTCAAAGCCATCGTCAGCTGTCACCTTTAAGTACTGTTTCATAAAGTCCTGATCGGACATGCTTTTACTCTCATCCGATTCTGGAAACTCCATCGCCTGGACAATGCCTTTTTTGTCTTTCAGTACAGTTGGGCCTGTTTCGCGCTGTTGTGCAATAGCTAGCATAGGCAAGGCCAGCATCATTGCAGAAAGTAATCGTTTTTTCATAGATATATATTTGGTTTAGTTAATGCGTTTCCATTTAGATACATAAAAAATGGCCGACGCATGTTCTACATGAAGCTCCATTGTATCGGCGTAAAATTTAGGACTATACTGTAACGTTAGCCAAAAGCCGTCCTCACGCTGGATACCCACGTGCAAAAGTGAGTCGATCCAGTATTTTTTTTCTAAAGTCTTTTTTGTAGAGTAATCGTATTCAAGCAGCACACTGTCGGGAAGAAAGTGCCAATAGCCCAGAGAGTCTTCGATAGGCGGTCGGTATTCCCCATTACCTACGTAGAAGTTTTCCCATTTCCCAAGAATGGCCTGGCGGGGATCAATCTCGTCTTTTTTGCAGCCAGCCAAAAGCACAGCTATAACAAACATTACAATCGCTTTCATGATTATTGAATATTAGTACTTTATGGTTCGGAATGCTTTTTGCGCTTAGAGGTGTCGATAAGACGCAACATGATTTGCTATGAAAGCATTTGCCACTTTGCTTTCATAGTGAGGTCGAAACACCGTAATAGTGTGTCGCCAACGCGATAAATTCTTATTGGGGGCGCTTTGAGCTGGGTGATTCCAAAAATGAATCCGGCGGTTACTCAAAGTTATATTATAAAACTATTTTTACAATAAATTGAACAAAAACTTTTTGTAAGGAGATTTTCAACAAAACAAAAGAAGAAATTAAGCCGCCAAAAGGCATCAATACGATATTTATCGTATTTCCATTAAAGCAAAATAATTCAATTCTTGTGACAATTTATCCGAATTTAGCATCGAATTTGCATTTCTTATCGGTTGTATAAGACTCTTATGTTAAATAGCGCTTCCAAAGATGAGAAAGCTTGGTTAAAGGATAACCAGGCTTTCTGTTTTATTACCCTCCTCTATCAGTGTTTGAGTGGATTGAAAGGTATGAAATTCTAATGTAAAAGGACCGTCATCCCCGGAGGTTAGGATTTGGGCAAAAACTGTACAAGAGGTTGATGCTAGGAGGCTTTTTAAGTAAATCGATTCCAGAACAATGGAGAAACTGGTATAAAATATCGTTATAAATCTATTATAAAGTACGATTCCAGCAAATAGAAAGAACTATTTCTATAAACATACAAATATTTTATTGCCCTTTACAACGCTTCCTACTACTTATGTGCCTGTAAGTTTACATTACACCTCAATGCTCTTGCGTGATCTAATGTCTTGCATTTTTATTAACCCCAAACATGGATTTTTATGGATTCGCAAAAAAACAACCTACGACCAATCATGATAGCACTTGCATTGCTCTGCACATTAATTCAATGCACATCTGACGATCCAGAAGTTGAAGCCGAACAGTGTGATTGCCAAACTGCGACAGTAGCCGAAGAAAAGAAAGATGTTGATGCGGTCATAGTTCTTATTGCTGGCAACAAAGCGCCTTGCGGTAATCAAGGGCCAGACCGATACGTATTAAGTACCGATTCTAAGGATTTTGAACGTGCAGAATATAGTATCGGCGAGAATGTTCTAGTACCATGCGATTCTTTACCTGCACAGTATCAGAAAGCGCGTACAAAGGTCATAGTATCGTACAAACGCAAGAAATGCTATGGCGCTATCACAGACCCTGACCTCCGTTCTAACTATGGCTACTACGTTGACTTAACCTCCATTGGAATCAAACCTTAGTAAAATTTACTCTTCACCTAAATATTTGATTGTCTTATGAAATTACCTTTGCTCTTCCTATCGGTTTTTGCCTATTTCGGAGTATTAGGACAGAATCAAACAGGTGAAAGATGTGCATCTTCCGTTAATTATGAACAGTTACAAAAGTACAATCCAGCCCTTTTGAACATTTTTAAAGAAATCGACAGGAAAGCCGCCGAGTATTCCGAACAGCAGACGCAAGGTCAAATTTCCCCTAAAAGCATTCCAAATACTGGAACGATCGTCACTATTCCAGTTGTAGTTCACGTAATTCATAATGGCGAGCCGGTTGGTGTGGGACGTAATATTAGTGACGCTCAAATTACATCTCAAATAGCTGTGCTAAACGAAGATTTTCGTCGATTAAATGCTGATCGAGTCAATACCCCTTCTGAATTTGCTGTTGTAGCAGCCGATACAAAAATTGAATTCCGTTTGGCTTGTACAGATCCAAATGGCAATCCCACGAATGGCATTCGCCGCGTGCAAGGCAACTTCCCAAGCTATACGCTTGTCCGGAACCAAGATGGAACTATCAACGAAGCTTCAACTAGCATAAAGGCAAATGATCCTGCATGGGATCGCGAGCAGTATCTTAATATTTGGACATGTGACCTAAATCAAGGCTTATTGGGCTACGCAACTTTTCCCGGTGGTGCAGCAAATGTTGACGGAGTTGTTGTACAATATAATGCCTTCGGTCGTACGGGTAATGTAAGTTCTCCGTATAACAAAGGTCGAACTGCTACTCATGAAGTAGGGCACTGGCTTTCTCTATTTCACATTTGGGGAGACGATGGTTCTGCATGTACTGGAACCGATCAGGTCGCAGATACGCCTAATCAAGGTGGAAGTTATGTTGGCCAATGCCCATCAGGTCAAAAGTCTTCATGTGGCATGCGCGGACACTTCCCCACCCCGGCGCAATTCTTTGTAAAGTATCTGTATGTCGTCACAGATTTCCGCCAACACTTGGTTATCGTCCTTAAAAGCTTTCCCGATAAACTGTTGGCTCTGTTGATCCCAACTTTCAGAGTACGGGATGTGTGTTGTGAAGTCCGTTGCGTAGTCCCCGGATAACCGAATTCTGCAATAGATAAATGATTGTTTGCCAGTTTTTCGCGGCTTGAAATACACTGAGAGGCTCATACGACTGGTGTTCATAGGTGAGTTTGAGGGTAGTTAGGTAATATAAAAGTGACAAAAGGTGCCTTACCTCAGATATTACCCAAACAAAAAAACCGCCCTGAATTTTGGGCGGTTGGGGGTGTTCTCGACTCTACGTCAAATACCAGTAAATTACTTAGTTGTGCACCCCACGGTACAAAAGTCGAACCTTTTGCTGGAGGATTTAAGGAAGCTGGCCGCGCTGTTTGAACGAAGATAATGTCTACTAAGGAGTCGAGTAGATTCCTTAGATTGGTCATTTCGTGCGTTTTGTATTCTCTGTCGGTTTAGGACACTTCCAACAACGTATTCTAGGTCTCATATGCCTTTAATGGATATTCCGTTGAAGCTGACCCCGTACCGGGCATACTGACCCCTCTAATTTAGGTTCTGATCTGAGAGATTCTGATGGGCTGACAATTTTACC